>NZ_FNNJ01000056.1 GCF_900106565.1 Lutibacter oricola | reverse complement strand
ATGAAACCACCTTACGAGATAACTCCAGAAATATTAAGATTAATAACTTCAATTTCAGAAAAAATAGGAGAAGTCAACGCAAATTATTTAAATAAACCCTCTACTCTTTTGAGAAAACAGAATAGAATTAAAACAATTCATTCTTCTTTAAAAATTGAGGGAAATACATTGAGCGTTGAACAAATAACTGCTCTTTTAGAAAATAAACGAGTAATTGGACCAAAAAAGGATATTAAAGAGGTTTTAAACGCCATTGATATTTATGAAAATTTAGATAAATACAATCCATTAAACGAAAAATCCTTTTTAAAAGCACATAAGGATTTAATGAGTAATCTAATTGAAAATGCTGGAAAATATAGAAATCAAGGAGTTGGAATTGTAAAAGGAACTAAAGTTGAACATTTAGCTCCTCCGTATGAAAATGTAAAATACTTAATGAAAGACCTTTTTGAGTATTTGAAAAATCCAAATGAAATTGAATTAATCAAAAGTTGTGTATTTCATTATGAAATGGAGTTCATTCACCCATTTTTAGATGGAAATGGTCGAATGGGAAGATTATGGCAAACACTTATTCTTATGGAAAAATATCCTGTATTTGAATATTTACCATTTGAAACATTGATTAGTAAAGATCAAGAAAAATATTATAAAGCATTATCTGAATCCGACAAATCCGGAAAATCTACAAAATTCATTGAATATATGCTCAAGGTAATTGATATATCCATAAGTGAGTTACTGAACTTCAATAATCGAACTTTAAATGAAAAAGACAGATTAGAATATTTTAGTTCACTGAATAAACTAGAATTTACAAGAAAAGATTATATGGATATTTTTAAAGATATTTCTTCTGCTACAGCAAGTAGAGATTTAAAAAAAGGTGTTGAATTGAACTTATTTGAAAAAATCGGTAAAATGAATAAAACAAAATATAAATTAATAACTGGGTACAACACTGTTTATAATTTATAGCTTGGTTCTAGCACATTTACGAAAATCCTATCGGATTTTCTACGTTAGTGTTTTATTTAGTAAATTTGCAGCTTAAAACACGCTACAAACCATACACAAACCCGTTG
>NZ_FNNJ01000025.1 GCF_900106565.1 Lutibacter oricola | reverse complement strand
AAACGAATGAATAAAGAGTTGGAATATGATACTGGATGCGATTATGAAACGTTTTCAAACATTAAAGGTTGGGAATAAAAAACGATTTGCCAACACCGCATATAATTTATTGCTAGTTCTAGCCGATTTACGAAAATCCTATCGGATTTCCTATTCGGTTTTTATTTGCTAAATTAGTGCTTTAAACACGCAACAAACCATATTCAAACCCGTTGGGTAAAATTGCACGAAAAAAATGAAAGAGAATTTAGAAGATTTATTGAATGAACTCAACAATGAGGGAGATGAATTAATTAAATCTGGAAAAGAATTGCTTGAAACTTTAATGACAACTGAATATTCAATTTTCTGTACTTCGATTTTAAATAGAACAATTAACTTGAATCGAGGATATATTTCATTAGTAAAAGACAGTAATTATATAACTGCAGCTCCTCTAGTAAGATTAAATCTTGACAGCCTATTAAGATTATTTGCATCAACTCAATGTGAATATCACTACGAAAAATTTGCAGAAAAAGTTCGTAAAGGGGAAAAGATATCAATGATGTATGATTTCAACAAAAAGAAACAATTAAGAGATTCAGAGCTAGTAAAAAGATTAAAGAAAATTAAAGGATTTAAATGGACAAATGAGATCTATAAAATTGGTAGCGGATATGTTCATTTAAGCAACCAACATTTATACTCTTCATTTCGTTTTGAGGACAAAGAAACATTAGTTGGTGGAATTAGAAAAAATGATGAGTTTGTTCCAGAAAAGGAGAAAATAGCAGGAACACATTATATGATTTTAGCATCTAAAGGGATTAGAATATTTATAGATGATTGGATTAAAAACTTTAATGAAAAAAAATGAAAAATGAGATTACAAATTACAATAAAACAACAAAATCCAAATTTCAATAAAGATTACGCAGATGAATATAACTTTGGAAAAGAAGGAGATGGAAATTGGAAAGATAATTGGTCAAGAGGATATGAACTACAAGATGAAATTGAAAAACTTCATATTGAAAAAAATGTAGAATATAATCTTGTCGGTAAGTTAGAAAACGGAAAAGAGATTAATGTTTTAATTCCAAATATGACTATTTTAAAAACTGTGAGAAATGATAAGACTATATCTCAAGTTGCGATTTCAACAGATTTAGTCAAAAGAACATTAAAAACTCCATATAATGAAAAATACAACATAACTAGATTTTACTTTTATCTAAAACCTAGGCAAGATTTTTTCACTATTGATAATTTCACATACATTCTTGAAAAGGATATTCCAAAGGAATTAAAATAAACTTTACCCAACAATGCATAACCAAAATTGTTGCATTTAGTAAAATAGAATGTTTCTTAATACTAATTTTATTAGTTTTATAAAACGAAAAATTGCGATAACCAAAACACAACTTTGGTTATTCTAAACCGTTAGCCAATATTAAAAAAAAACACTATGAAAGATTCTTTAAATCAAGAATTATTACTAAAAAGAATTGATTATTTAGAGCATAAATTTGATTCAATATTGAATTCAAATAATTTGAGTCTTCTTGAATATAAATTAAATGAAAAACAAGAATTAATAAGTCAAGTTAATGATTTTTATGATTCTGCTTGGTTAAAACTAATTATTGTTATTTCTGTACTTGGGATTATAGTTCCAGTTTTAGTTCAATTATTTCAAAGAAAAAGTTTAAAAGATTTAACGAGTTTTATAACAAAGCAAATGAACGATAATTTCGATTACAAGATTAAAGAACTTAAAGAGTTTAATAAATCTGAAATTAACAAAACAATGTCTGAAATAAAGAAAGATATAGCTATATTAGAAACAAAAAACTCGAAAATGATTGCAGAAGTTGATGCGAGCGTCTATTATTTACAAGGTAGAATTTTTGCTTTAGACGCTAATTATTTTGATTCTTTTACGGACTTTATTAGATCAACTTATGATTGGTTAAAATCTGAAAAAACAGAAAGAGCTCGAGTAACTTTAAGTAATGCAACTAACTCTTTAAAATTTTTAAAATCTTTAGACAGTTTTGATGAGATTAATAAAAACCTAAAAGAATCACCACTAAACATTGAAATAGAAGAAATGATTGAATACCTTGAAAATCATAAATATCATAAAGTATATAGAAACCATCTTGAAAAACTAAAAAAAGAAATTGAACGATTAAAAAACATTGGCTAACAACTGGTATATTTTATTGTTTGGTTCCAGCACACTTACGAAAATCCTATCGGATTTTCTTGGTTGGTAATTATTTACTAAATTTATAGCTAAATCACTCAACAAAACATACCAAAAACCGTTGTAAGTAATACCCAAAAACCAATGAAATTCAACTTTTTACTGATTTTGTGCATTGTTATTTTTTCCTGTAAATCAGACAATAAAAAAACTTCTTTAACAGAAACGACAAACAGAATTGGAATAAGAAAATTCAAAGTAGCAGATGAAAACATTAAAGACAGTATAGTCGAATATATTAACATTAATGGAAAAGAATATGCTAATCAAATATGGATTGTAGACAAAAAAAATGATACAATTGGTGGAAATTACTTCGATACTTTTATAATGGACACAACTGAATTAGGTAAAGTAACTAAATTGCAATTTACTTTAACTAAACCAACAATAAAATGGGAATCTGATATGTTTGTTATACTTCCAGACGAAGAAAAATTAAAAGAGGACTTTTCTAATCTATCAGAAATAAAACTTGATACGTTTCATAGTTTAAAAAATGACGGAATATCTAATGACAAATTATTGAATTTAGATTTGCCTTTAAATCATATTGCGGAATTTGGAATAGAATATTCAACATCTGGAAAAAAGAGAATTCGAGGTTTAATTGTTGAAAGAGGTAAGGTAAAAGGAAAAGGTTTTGAACGAAGATTATTTTTTGACAAAACCGTTTACGTTAAAGAATAAAAAATAAAGTACTACTTACAACAAAGTATATAAAAAATTGCTAGTTTTAGCTAAACCAAAGTTAGTTGCGTGTTTGCTAGCTTCTGATTTTCCTTCGGAAAATCCTCGCACACAAACACGCAACTTTCCATATACGTAAACGTTGTAGGTAATTTATGAAATGGAAAAATTGCAGAAATATATTATTTTAATTTTACTAAACATTTTAATTTCTTGTTCAACTAATAAGAGAATAAAAACTAATTATGACCACCAAATTGTTGATGAAACTTATAGCGCAATTGGAGGAACTATAGATTGTAAAAACAATAAAAACATTTTTAAGTATGATGAAATTCTAATTCATTTAGATTTTTCTGTAGATTTTTGTGATATTTTTCAGGAGGAATTGAATAATAATCAAGAAGTTATTATTAATATCACCTTCACAAAGAAAGATATTATAAGTCCAAGTATGATGTTTTACCAGATATATGAAAATGGTAAAATGATAAAAAATAAATCTAAAGATTTTCATTCAACCCCATTCGGATTGGATTTTGAGAAATATAAAAATTCATTAGAATACAAAATCGAAAATATCAAATTAAGTATTGAAAATAAAAATGTAGAAAGTGAAATAAAAGATGATTTTAATTTAACATTATTGATAAAATAAGAAAAACTACCTACAACAACTGGTATATTTTATAGCTTGGTTTTAGCACACTTACGAAAATCCTAAAGGGATTTTCTTGGTCGGTAAATATTTACTAAATTTATTGCTTAATCACGCCACAAAACATACCAAAAACCGTTGGCTAAAATTAAATGAAACACTTACGATATATATTGATTCTTTTTATTATTACAAGTTGTCAAACAAAAAAAGAAAGCAAAATTCTGATTGTTGATGACCCGATTAATAAATGGAATCTATTTGAATCTTCAAATCAAGCTTTTACAATTGAATTTCCAACTTCAGAAATTAAAAGACAAGCTGGTGATTATTTTGATAATGAAAATATCAAAAGAAAAAGTACTGCTATGAGGATAAATCTTCAAGATTCAATAAATAAATTAAACTTTGGTTATTCTGCATCCTTTGTAAATTTTAACCAGTTGAAAACAGGTGAATTCCAATTAACTGAATTTTACAACTGGCAGAAAGAACACTTTAAAAACTTGACTGGAAATGATCCTATTTATGATAAACAAATAGAATTAAATAATAGAATAGGAAGAGAAATGCAGTTTGAATTTAAAAATCATAATTCGATTGCTACCTATAGATTGATTGTAAAAGATTCAACATACTATTTATTGCAAGTTTTAACTTCTAAAGAAGATAGTTTTCCCTTGAATAAAGCAACAAGAAAGTTTTTTGATTCTTTCGAATTTATAAATGATAAATAACTTTAGCCAACAACTGGTATATTTTATAGCTTGGTTTTAGCACACTTACGAAAATCCTATCGGATTTTCTTGGTCGGTAAATATTTACTAAATTAGTTGCTTAAAACACGCTTCAAAACATACCAAAAACCGTTGTACCACATTGGAGGAAAAACCTACGAATGAATGAAATTATTTCCAACTAAAGAATTTACAGCCGAATTGAGAAGTGATTTCTCAATATCGAAGGAAAATTTAAAATTAGAAACTGATATCACTGATTCATTAGTTTCCGATTGGACAAATAAAGAGTTTCGTGGACAAGTTTACGATAATGGATTCAAATTAATATCATCTGAAATTGGTATTGGAGCAGTTTGCGTTTTGGATGGAAAATTTAACGGAAAAGTTGGAGAAATTGAAATTCGAATTCATAAAGCATTTAAAGTAATGTTTTCAATTTTGATGTTAATGCCTTTTTCGATTTTTCTATTTGAGATTATTACAAATGGAATAAAAGATTCAATTGGCTTGATTGTTCCTGCAACAATGGGAATTGTATTTGGGAGATTTGTATTAATCGAATTTAGTTTTCGATACATTTCAAAAATTGGAATTGATAAATTGACTGATATACTTACGATTAAGGATTTAAAAAAAATATAAAACGTGGTACAACAACTGGTATATTTTATAGCTAGGTTTAAGCACACTTACGAAAATCCTATCGGATTTTCTTGGTCGGTAATTATTTACTAAATTAGTTGCTTAAATACGCCACAAAACATACCAAAAACCGTTGTGCTTAATGGTACGAATGAAAAAAAAAAAGATTAAAACGCTATGAAAAAAAAGATTTACACTTTGATTATTATGAGTTTAATTTTGTCCTCTTGTTTGACAAAAAACGAGAATA
>NZ_FNNJ01000008.1 GCF_900106565.1 Lutibacter oricola | reverse complement strand
TCTGAAACTCCTTCTCCAACTGCGTCAATAATTCCTGACATTTCATGACCTATAGTTTCTGGCATACTCACTCGCTTATCCATCATTCCGTGATAAATGTGAACATCGGTTCCACAAACCCCTACAAATGCTACTTTAATTCGTACTTCTCCCTTAGCTGGAGCTTCGATTTCTTTCTCTATTACTGTGAAGGTTTTATTACCCTCGTATTGTGTTGCTTTCATTATATTATTTGTTTCAAATAGTAAACTAGTTTCTCATTTGAAACAAATATACAACATATATTAAATATAATCTTCACTAAAAACAATTATTTTTAGCTAGCTAACTTAAAGATTTTGAGAACAATAGAAACAATAATATTTAAAAAGAGTTCATTTTCAACAAAAAGCATTTACTTTTTGAATTATTTAAAAAGAAAATAAAAAAACAGCGAAAAATTCTCAACAAAACGAATAAAAAAAAGAGAATTTTTCAAAAAAAATTAACCAGCTAAATACCCTAATTTGTTAGAAATTTCTAACGCGTATTTTGCAACAATCTTTCCTTTAGAATCAAATTCTTTTGATGGCATTCGCCCATGTGGCGCTGTTATCCAAATTGAAGCTACTGGATATCCATATTCATTAAAAATTGGAGCACCCACACAATTAATACCTTGTATATCTTCCCCATTATCAATTGCGTACCCTAATTCCCTAACTTTTCGAAGCTCTTCCTTAAATTCTTTTCTTGTAGTAATTGTATTTTCGGTAAATTTTGTTAAGGTTTTACCCTTTAATATTTGATCTGTTTCACTTTCTGGCAAATACGCCAAAACAGATTTTCCACCAACCGAACTATGCAGAAAATATTGAGTACCCAACTCTACTGATAATTTTACAGGATATGAAGATGCTACTTGCTCTAAAATAGTACCCTTATCACCTAAAATAACACCTAACATTACCGATTCTTTCAGCTCGTCTCGCAAAGCACGCATAACATCTATAGACATTTCAACAATACTTTGCTCATTCATTGAAGATATTCCCAATGTTAGAAGTTTTCTTGAAAGAGTTATTTTTTTTGTAGTTTCATTTTTTTGTAAGTAATTTTTAGAAATTAATGTATTAACAATTCTAAAAGCACTAGATTTAGAAATAGCTAAAGTTTGAATAATTTCAGTTAATGTTGCTCCCTTAGTTTGAGTTGCCAACATTTCAATAATTAACAAACCTCGCTCCAAATTTGGAACACTGTATGATGATTTTACTTCAACTTTTTCTTTTTTCATATATCTTTTCTTACAAACAACAAAAGTAATATTTATTATTTAACTTTTAAAAATCTAAAAAAGGCCAACTCCGTTTTTACACTTTGCCAGCCTTTAATTTTCGCTTAAATAATATAATTAATTATTGTAACTCTATTACAATACTCTTAGATTCCATTCCTTTTGAAGTTGCAACAACCTCAACTTTACCAGCTTTATCTTTTGCTTGAATAATTAATAGTGTTCTACCCTGATGTGTAGTATTTACATTAGTTTGAAATTTTTGAATACTATTTTTCCATCCATTATCTACACCTAATAATTTGGCTTCACCCTTAATTTCAAAAATAATTTCTTTATCATCTGTTTTTACAGGATTGCCCTTACTATCAACCAATTGAAGTGCAATATGCGAAACATCGTAATTATTAGCTTTTATAGTTTTTTCTTCAGAAGCTAACGTAATTTCAGATGATTTTCTAGCTGTATGTAGCTCTTGAACAAACGCCTTTCCATCTTTTTTACCTTTAGCTACCAATTTACCTTCAGCAAAAGGAACTCCCCATTTGTATATATGATCTTCAAAATCTGCAAGATTTTTTAATCCTAAAGATTTTTCATTTAAAAACAGCTCAATTTCTTCACAGTTTGAATATAATTCAATAGAGATTATTTCTCCGTTTGCATAATTCCAGTGCTCATTTATATTGTACCATTCCCACAATTGTGTTTTCCATTTTTCTGGATCTTTAGGAGCTATTTTTCCATTAGCATCAATTTTATTTAATGACTTTTCAATATTTTGAGTTGCAAAAAAGATATGAGGCTCACTAGACCACAATATTTTCATCATATGATACGAACCTTTTGTAAACCCTGCCGTATTTAACAATCCTGAAGGTTGGACTCTAGTTGGCCAAGGTGCTCTAATTTCACCCATATAATCGAAACCTGTCCAAAGGAAAACACCAGAAATATGCGGTCTTTCTAACACTGCTTTCCACTCGTGATACTGCGCTAAATTCTCTGTACCCATAATTGGTTTATTTGGGTAATTTTTATGTCCGTAGTCATACAAAACTCTTCTGTAACTATACCCAACAATATCCAAAGCATCTGCATAACCCGATAAATGACTAGCTGAAGGTAAAATACAGTTTGCTGTTACCGGACGCGTAACATCTAACTCTTTTGTCCATTTTGATAATTTTTGTGCGGTTTTACCAATATCGTATTTTCCTCGAGGCAATGTTTCAAGTTGCTTTTTAATTTCTGTAGTTGTATAAGGAGGTTCAGACCAAAAATAGTTTCCACTCCAACTCATATTGTTAAAAAAGCCAGTTGCTGCTGCATTTCTTGGGTACGTCCATTCAATTTCATTTCCAATACTCCATTGAAAAATTGAAGGGTGGTTTCTATGACTTAACACAACCGCCTGTAAATCTTTTTTTGCCCATTCTTGAAAATGCTCTCCATAACCACGTGTAA
The DNA here is from genome assembly GCF_900106565.1 of Lutibacter oricola. GTDB lineage: Bacteria > Bacteroidota > Bacteroidia > Flavobacteriales > Flavobacteriaceae > Lutibacter > Lutibacter oricola. The sequence goes on along the minus strand of NZ_FNNJ01000008.1, from coordinate 149,023 downwards.
TATAATCGGTACTTTTAGATTCGTTTTGGTTGTAACGCTTATCTTTTGGGTTATCCCATTCATCAAAAAATTCATCTTGAACTAGAAACCCCAATTCGTCACAAAGCTCTAGCAATTCTGTAGAAGCTGGATTGTGAGAAACACGAATAGCATTTACACCTCCATCTTTTAAAATTTTCAACCTTCTTTTTAAAACTCCTTTTGGAATTGCGGTACCAACCATACCAGCATCGTGATGAATACAAACACCTTTTATTTTCATGTTCTCCCCATTTAAAAAGAACCCTTTATCTGCATCAAATTTTATACTTCTAATTCCAAAATCGGTTACATAAGAATCTATTTCTTTTTCATTTTTGATAATAGAAGTTACTGCTTTAAACATATTTGGATTATCAACACTCCATAATGATGGATTTACAATATCTATGTTTTGACTAATTTCTACTAAAGAATTTGACGCTATTTTAATTTCAGAACTTTTTGAAGAAATTGCATTTCCATTTGCTGCTACAATCACTGTTTTTACAGTTGCACTTTCTTCCAAAGAAAAATCATTTTTTACAGAAACTGCAATATTAACTGTTGCCTTGTTTTTTGAAACTTTAGGTGTAGTTACAAAAGTTCCCCAAACTGGAATATGCAATTTATTAGCCGTAATTAATTTTACATTTCTGTAAATTCCAGCTCCTGTATACCACCTACTATCTGCAAACCTTGTATGATCAACTTTAACAGAAATCTCATTATTTTTTCCATCTTTATTCAAATACTTTGAAATATTATAGTAAAAAGGTGAATAGCCATATGGATGAAAACCTAATTTTTTTCCATTAATATATGTTTCAGAATTATTATAAACTCCATCAAACAAAATATAAGTCACTTTGTTTTCATCATAAGGAATATCAAAAGTTTTTTTGTAGTACCCATAACCTTTACTTGCCAAATACCCCGTTCCAATAGCGTCATCTCCTAAACTTTTATCAAACTCATTCTCTACCGCCCAATCATGTGGCAAGTTTAATGTTTTAAATTCTGCTTGAGGAATACTACTTATTTCAACATTATTTTGAGAAAGTGAGAATTCCCAATTTAAATTAAAATCTGCATTTCTTTTTTCAGACTCTTTTATTGTTGAATTACAACTAAATAAAATAATACTTATAAAAAGTAAAATACTTAGCTTTAGTTGACTTATTTTTTTAATTGTATTCATTTAGTTTATGATTAGTTTAGATTGCAACTGAATTTTACTTTTGTTTGAGATTTTAACTATATACACACCTTTTGACAAATTACTAGCGTCTACCTGTTGATTTTCATCAACTATTTTTTGAGAATGAACTAACAATCCATTCATAGAAACAATAGAAATTTCTCCACCTATCATTTCTTTTGGCATATAAGCCGAAAATTGCTTTTCGGTTGGATTTGGATATAAAATTAAGCTATTTTCAAGCATTAATTTTTCATTAAACACTCCTTGACATTCTTTATCTGTTTTTACTGAAATAGAATTAATTCCAAAATTCAAAGGCAGGCTAATTTCGTTAAATGTAGTTTCAACTTCTTTACCGTTTATATTTACAATATAGTTTGTGTTACCAGTTAATTTTAAAACAACCGATTTACTTGAAATATCAATTTTTGAAGATACAGAAATTGCTTCAGGCTCGGTTATTTCAATTATAAACCGTGCATTATAATCTGGAAATTCATCAATTTTCACCTCAACCGTATATGTTCCTGGTTTTAAACCTTCAACATTTAAATTATTAGTAAAAGTAAAATTTTTATTGTAGTTATCTCCTATAATGGTAACAGCATAATTTAAACTTTTTACCGATTTAATTTCTAGTTTTCCATTATTTTCTCCTGTACAGGTAGAACCTATTGTTTTAATTTCAAAATTATTAGAAGGCAGACTTAAAGGATCAAAAACTCTAATATTATCGCTAAAATTAAAAACTTGTAAGCTAACACTACTTATATGTCCGCCAGCATCACCAAATTCAACTTCAACAGTATTATTTTCTTGTAGTTCTCCAAACGAAACTGGAATTTCTAACACTCCAAAAAAGCGTTCGCGTTGCGCTTGATCATATCCTCTCCAATCATTTGGCACTTCAATAGTTTGTCCGTTTATTTTAACGGATGGATGTAAAGACTTTCCGTGTTCTCTACCAACACCTACGCGTAAAACAGCTTCACCAAAAGAACCCTTTACTACATTATTAATATTAAATGTATTTGGCTGGTTCGCTACAATAGGTTTTAAATAAGAAGTTGCGTAATACTTTGTTTCTTTGGAAGTTTTATTAATTGTAATTGCACTGTCAAAAGTATATTCCAAAATAACTGTAGACTCAGCTCCAATTTCAACAGATGAAATTGCAGCATTAAATGTTTCTTCTTCTAAAACCGTTGTATTTCCGCCAGACAAGGTTAAATGTCTTTTTAAAATTGAAGACACATTAATATTACTAGCATCAAACACATCTAAATTAACTGTAGTTGCTTCAAAATTTAAATTATTTAAAATTACATATCCTTTATCTCCATCTACATAAGCATCTACCTGTATATCTAAATCATCGGTTATAGAATCTACGCGGGTACCATTTACATTTTGCCATAATTGAAAAAACTTAACCATATCCGTATAAACCCATTGTCCAGTATAACTATCTGGCTCGTTAGTTTTACGCATTAATCTACTTGGATAAGGTATATCTTTATCTGTATTATAACCCCATTCTGCCTTAACAATAACAAAGTTTATTGCTGAAGCAATTGATTCTGGACGCTCTAAAAAAGACATTAACTGAGAGTTTGAAGCTTTTACATGCAACCAATCTCTATAGGAACTCCAAGTTTCATTATTATAATCGTGTGTTTGTGCTCCATATTCTGAAATTACAAAAGGCTTCACTTCATTAAACGAAAGCTTACTATAATGCTCCATCATATCAAAAGTTGCCTCTACATTACTTCCTGAACGTAATTCTTTCTCACCTCCACGAATTGACCCAAAATCATATAAATGAATAGACCAGAAATCCATTTTCTCACCAGCTACATCCATAAATAATTTCCATCTATTATTCCAACGCTGAAAATCACCAACTTCAAAATCGGGAAAAGCAGTTGTATAACCACCAATTTTTAAATTCGAATTTTGAGCTCTTATAGCATCAGCAACCTCCACATGAAAATCTGCAATTTCTTGTATGGAATTAGAATAATCCATTTTTCCGCCCAAAGCTTCGTAAGCAGGCTCGTTAATTACCTCTATATATGTTGGCACTTTTTGTCCGTTATCTCCGTGAAATTCATTAAAGTAACGCCCCATATATTCTCCCGTGGCAGTTGGACTAGCAAATTTCCAACCTTGACCAGTTTCTTTTTGGCTTTCGCCAGTCCAAAACGGATGCAATTGAGCTCCAACAACATTATGTACTTTTCTAACTTCATACTGATGAATATCTGTATTGTTTGCAAAATTGTTTCTTGTAGTTAACCCTCTTGAAGCAATTTCGGTTGGGTTTGCAAATCCAGTTCTTGCCGGATCTTCTTGAATTTGATTTATATTCCAAGTAATACCTCCAGTATCTCTACCCAAATACACATCGTAACCATTTAAAAAATGGTCTTTCAAATCTGAAGTAAAGTTATCGCCATTCCATTCATTTTCGGTTGAATTTGCATGGATAACCATAAATTTTGATCTATCGAAAGTTGAAGCTTCTCCTACAGAATGTTTTACATTTAAATTTACAGTAACATTTGTTTGCGCATAAAAAGTAAACAGGTTTAAAAACAATATAAAGGTTAAAATTCTTCGTGTCATTATTAGTGTGTTTTTTAGGTGATAAAAACATTTTTCAACACTACAAATTTTAAAAATATTAAACCATTCAACTAATTTACAACTAGACAAAAACTCAACACGAAGCAAATATCGTATAGAATAAAACTAGACCACATTAAACATTTTAATAATTAAAAACACACACCACAAACCCTTTAAAATCAACAAAAGATAGCAACTATACTCAACAAAAACAGTATCCAAACAGCACCAACCTCAAGTTAAAAAATACTGTTTTCAAACGTTATTATACTTCACACTTTAAAAAAACAGACTCACAACTTTTTAATTTTACATACCTTTGAATACAATACAAAATAGACTTTTATGAATTTTAATAAGATTTACATATTCCTATTTTTTACATTTACTTTAGTAATAAACACCTTAAACTGCCAAGAAAAAAAATTAACTAGCAGCACACTATCTAAAGCTCTTTTATTAAAATTTAAACAACCAGACAGCGCTGCTTTTTACTTCGAAAAAGGCTACAAACAAAATCTAATTAAAAAAGATACACTTTCTGCAATTAACTTTTTAATTCAACTTTCTGAATTATATGCACATAGTGTTAATTATGGAAAATCGTATGACGGATATTGGGAAGCATTGTTATTAGCAGAAAAATCTAATGATTTATTTAGCACAGCTAGTATTTACCAAGGGTTAGGTTGGCTCTATAGCTTTTACAAAAGAAATGATGAAGCTTTAAAATACTTTAACCATTCTATCTCAATAAGAAAAAACTTACTTAAAGAAGATAAATCCGAAACAAACTATTCATATTTACAAAGCGACTATTTTGCCGTATTAAATTTATACAGAACAAATAGTAATTACATAATTGCTAAAAAATACTTAGACAGCTGCTACCAAATAAAAGAAATAAATTATCCAGATTCTGAGAGTTTTTATTTAGTACCTGAAGAAGCTTTTTTAGATGCTACTAAAGGAAACTTTAAAAAAGCACTTAGTAAATTAAACTCTTCTGAACTGTATTTTAAAGAGAACAATCCTTCTTATTTAGTTATTATTAATGCATTACTTGGGAAGGTATACAGACTAAAAAACGACAAAAAACAGAGTATTTTTCATTTTAAAAAATCACTTCAAATTTCAAAAGAATCAAAAACTCATATTAATTATAGAATAATTGCTTATGAAGCTCTTTCTGAAATATATTTTGAACAACAAAATTTAAAAGAAGCCTACAAATATTTAAAACTTACAAAACAACGAAACGAAGAAATATTTGGGGGTCAAAGCGAAAACAACAAACATTTGTTAGAAATAAAAGACAAATATAGAATAGAAAAAGACAAGCAAAACGACCTAATAAATCAAAAACATATTGCTCAACTTGAGCACGAAGAAAAAACCTCTTTCCTTCAAACGGTTATTCTAACAGTATTCTTAATTTTTCTAATTCTTTACGCATATATTTGGGGTAAACACATTAGAAATAGACATAAACTTGAAAAGAAAATTCTTAGAGAAAAACAAAAACTAAGAACTCAAAAACAAAACGAAATTTTAGAATTAAAAAACAAAGAATTAACAGAATCTGCTTTAAGGTTAATTGAAAAAGATGAATTTATTTCTAGCATAAAAAAGAAAATATCTAACCAAAAGGAAAATATAGATATAAATGTTATTAAAAGAATGCTAAAATCAATTCAAGGCACCCCAAATAGTAATTGGAAAGAATTTGAAGCTAGATTTACCGCTATAAATCAAAGTTTTTACAACAAACTAAAAACAGAGTACCCACAACTTAGCCAAACCGATCAAAAAATATGCGCATTAGTTAAGCTTAATTTTCCAAGTAAAGACATGGCTAAACTTCTAGGAATTTCTGTTGAAAGCGTTCACACTTCAAGATATAGACTTCGAAAAAAACTGAACTTAGACCGAGCAGACAATTTAGAAGAGTTTATTAACAAAATCTAAAAGAGTCTATTTACAACTTACACCAAAAACAACAACACATTTACCCATTCAAATTTAACTTGTTTTTAAATTGCTGATTATCAATACTTAAAAAATTAAAAAATATATAAAAGTTTAGTTCTAGTCTAGTTCAATTTTTAAAATTATTATTTTTTGTACAGTTTTGGTCTAGTTGAAACCAACTAGATTTCAGCTAATTATAATAAAATTTGTATATCTAAATTTAAAAAGAACTGATATATGAAATTCAAATTACTAGTTAATTGGAAAACTAAATGTTATCTAATAACAACTATGTTATTACTTAGCATAGGAGTTATTCAATCACAAAGCCTTACACTTAAAGGTACCGTATCTGGCGATGGAAATCCGCTTCCAGGAGTAAGTGTAATTATTAAAGGCTCAAATAGCGGTACTACTACAGACTTTGATGGACTGTTTGAAATTAAAGCAAACACAAGCGATGTTTTAGTATTTAGTTATATGGGGTTTAAAACCAAAGAAGTTACTATTGGTACAACTACAAACCTAAATATTACTTTAGTGTCTGATGTAGCTGCTCTTAACGAAGTTGTTGTTGTTGGTTACGGTACACAACGTAAAAAAGAAGTTACAGGTGCGGTTATTAATGTTGGCGAAGAAGTTATTGCAAAAACAGCAACATCTGATTTAGCAACCGCTCTACAAGGTCAAGTTGCTGGTGTTAACATTCAAGCTGCTAGTGGACGACCAGGAGCTGCTGCCAATGTTCAAATTAGAGGTTTAGGTTCTGTTAGCTCAGGATCTTTAGGACCATTATATGTTGTAGACGGAATTCCTTTTGAAGGAAACCCAAACATTGCTCCAGAGCAAGTAAAATCTATCGATATTCTAAAAGATGGTGCTGCTGCTTCAATTTATGGAACTAGAGCATCTAACGGTGTAATTTTAATTACCACTAAAAAAGGTTCTAAAGGTAAAATGAAAATTGACTTTAGTGCCTATACTGGTATTCAAAACATTACTTCCGGTACACCTTTAATGAATGCTGAACAGCAAATGTATACTGAAGAGGTTTTATTAGAAGCATTGGGTAGAGATCCTTTAATTTTCTTCTTTAATCAAGATGCTTTAGATTATAATTCTGACTTTGTTGGTGATGTTCAGAATAACAATGCTCTTATTCAAAATTATAACCTTTCTCTTTCTGGAGGTGTCGAAAACTTAACCTTAAACTTTAACACAGGATACTTTAAACAAGATGGTGTTTTAATAAACTCTGGATTTAATAGATTTACAAATAGAATTACTGGTGAATTCAAAAAAGGAAAATTTAAAGCTTATGCTACTTTAGGTTTTACCGAAGAAAATAGAGATCAAGAACCTTGGGGATTATACGAATATGCTATTACTCAAAAACCTTGGCAACCACCATTAGCAGATTTAGCTTCAATAGGTGACAATGGTGTTCAAATTCCTGTTAGAAATGCCGAACAGTATGGGTACTTATCTAAACAATTAGGAAATACTGATGAGACTACAGTTAAAAGTTCAAACATTGCTGTAAACTTATCATATGAAATTTTAGAAGGGCTTAATTACAAAATAAGTTTAGGTAGAAATAGCTGGGATTCAGAAAGAAACTTTTTTCAAAAACAATATTTAATTTACAATAGAGATGGAAGTTACAATGCTGGTGCTTCAAATGAAAAAGCTTCATTAAATAAAGATTATTTCTGGAGCACAAAACAATCTATTGAAAACATTGTAAACTATAATAAAGAGTTTGGAAAACACAAAGTAGGCTTACTTGCTGTATTATCTTACGAAAAATACAATAGCGAAACTCTTGGTACAGGTGTAATTTACAGCAAAGAATCTGGAAATTCTTTAGAAATTATTAGTGGTGGTAGCGAAGGTATTACTCCAAATGGTATTGAAGAAGAAAGAACGCTTTCTGGAAAATTATTTAGAGCTCAATATAACTATGACGACAGATACTTATTATCTGCAAGTATTAGACGTGATGGATCTTCTAAGTTTTCAGAAGAAAATAGATATGGTAATTTTAAAGGTTTTTCAGCTGGTTGGAATATTCATGAAGAGCAATTTTTTGAAAACTTAAAGTGGGAAAAACTAAATAGTGTAAAATTAAGAGCTAGTTGGGCAGAAGTAGGAAACCAAGATATTCCTTCTTATTCTTTTAGTCCAGTTATAGAATCTGGAATTAATTACCCATACGGGCCAAATGAAAGCTTAAATTTTGGTGCAATTCAAAGAAGATATGTAGATCCAAATATTAAATGGGAAACTACTATTTCTAAAAACATTGGTATAGATATTACAATGTTAGACTATAGATTAAATTTTACTGCTGATTTATATCAAAACGATAAAGAAGATATGCTTCTTCAAGAAAGACTACCTCCTTCAACAGGAACTTACCAACCAAGAGCAACAGGTGTTTACGATGTAAAAACTATTAATGCTGGTAACATGGTAAATAAAGGTATTGAATTAGCTTTAAGTTATAAAGATGAAACTGCTAGCGGATTGAAATACAATATTTCTTCTACTTTCACTAAAAACAAGAACAAAGTAACCGATTTAAACGGTATTGAAAGAGGTTATGCAAATGCACGTCCTATAGTTACAAATGGAGAAAATACGGATTATACTACATTTTTAGCTGAAGGTTACGAAGCTGGTGCATTTTTCTTAGTAGAGCACGCTGGTGTTATTAAAAATGACGAACAATTAGCAGCATATCAATTAATTGACGGTAGTGCTCAAAAAGGAGACATGATGTATGTAGATCAAGATGGAAATAATAAAATTGATGATAATGATAGAGTGTATGCTGGTTCTGGACAAGCTGAATTTGAAGCAGGTATTAGCGTTAATTTAGAATATAAAAATTTCGACTTTTTTGTTCAAGGATACTATTCTTACGGTGCCGAAATTTACAATGGAGCCAAACTACACGCTTACTCTAGAGGAAGACACGCCGATCAATACTATATGTGGTCTCCACAAAATCCAGATTCAGACATTCCAACAGACAGATTAAACTCATTACATAACAATGTTAGAGCAAGATCAGACTATTTTATTGAAGATGGAACATACTTTAGAATTAGAAACTTAAGCCTAGGTTACACAATACCAAACTTAGTTGAAAAAACAGGTATAGAAAAAGCAAGAGTCTATATAACAGGTGTTAATCCTTTTACTTTCACAAACTACGATGGTTATGATCCTGAAGTTGGTGGAGATGGAATCTTTACTCGTGGAGTTGACAGAGGAAATTACCCTGTAACTCGTCAGTTTATGCTTGGTGTTCAATTAAGCTTTTAATAACCGATAAAAATTAAATAATGATGAAAAATATTTATATAAAATTTCTTCTTTTAACAGCAATAATTTTGGTTGGTTGTGATGAAGATAGTTTTTTAGAACAAGTAAATCCGAATGCAATTACTGAGGACACTTACTGGAGTTCAGAAAGTCAGTTTAACAGCGCGTTAACCACTGTATATGGCGCCTTACAATTCAACAACCTAAGTGCAGGTGGTCTATTACCAGAAATGAATATGTCTGATATAGGAGGTTGTGAAACTTGGAATGCAGGTTACACCTTTAGAAACCTAAACCAAAATGATGCTACAAATTCTGTTACTGGAAAATGGAACGAACTATATGTTGGTATTTTTAGAGCAAATCAGGTAATACAGTATATTCAAAATGCTGAAGATTCTAATTTTACAGGTAATAGCAAGGCTCAAATCGAAGCGCAAGCTAGGTTTTTAAGAGCATTCTATTATTTTCAAGTAGTACACTCTTATGGTGGTGCAGTAATACACACTCAAGTTGCAGAAACATCTGAAGATCTTTCAAAACCTTTTTCAACAATAAGCGATGTAAATTCAACAGTTATTATTCCAGATTTACAATTTGCACAAGCTAATTTACCAACTACTTGGACTGGAGATGATATAGGTAGAATTACTTGGGGAGCAGCGACAAGTTTACTAGGAAAAGTTTATTTATTTGATAAAAATTTCCCAATGGCGGCTGGTTTATTTAAAGAAGTTATAGATTCTGGAATTTACAGTTTAACAAATAATATTATCGACAACTTTAGCCACGAAAATGAATTTAATTCTGAATCAATTTTAGAAGTTTCTTACTCATCAACTTTAAACCCTGGTGTTAACGGTAATATTATAGATGATAACCCAAATGAAACTGGAGCAGAAGCTTCAACAATGGCCAGAGGTATTGGACATCATTTAGAAGGTGGTGGATACAATGGTATTATGCCAACTTATTATTTGCACGAAATGTTTTTAGCTGATGAAGTTGATCCTACAAACCCAATTAACAATGGTAATGTACACTCAAAAAGGTTAAATGCTAGCATTGCTCCTATTGATTATGAAGGATTGTATTATAACAAACTAGTAGAAGATATGTCTGGTTGGGCATACGGACAAAGTGCTTACACAAAAAAACATAGCAACTGGTATCATTTAGATGCTGAAGACACCGAATTTAGGTCTGGTATTAACTTTAGACATATAAGGTTAGCAGATGTTTATTTAATGTATGCCGAAGCTGTTATTGAAGCAAATGGAGACTACGATATAGCTATTGAATATATTGACAAAATAAGAAAACGTGCAGGTGTAATAACACTTCAAAAATATATGGATGATAATGCTGGAATGTTCCCTCAACTACATATTAGTAAAGAAATTCACGGAACAAGACCAATGGTTTCTGCAAGTTCAGAAACAGTTATGACACACTTAAGAAGAGTAGAAAGACCTCTAGAACTTTGTTTTGAAGGACACAGATGGAAAGATTTAGTACGTTGGGGAATTGTACAAGAAGTGTTTAGTGAACTACGTGCTGATGAAGTTTGGAGATTCGATAATATTGAAGCTTTAAACGTTAAAAAGAATGCAGCTATTGGTAACGATGGAACCGGAATTGCACCTCTATTTATTAAAGAACGAATTAGACCAGACTTTGTAATTTGTTCTGATGTTTACACTCCTAGTCAGCACAATTATTTCCCAATTCCTGCTGGAGAAGTTCAAGCTAACGATCAATTAAACAACTAAACAGCGAATTATGAAAATTAAAACATTTAATATATATATACTATTCGTACTTTTTGCAATAACATTTAGTTCTTGTGAAGATGAGAATGACGTAAAACTATCAGAAACAAATCACCAAGTGATTTATACTTCTGAAATGGACTTTGAAAACACCATTCAAGTAAACGGAAAAATTTCATTTTCTGATGTATCGCAAGGTATTACTTCTAGACAATGGACTTTTCCAGAAAATGTTGTGGATATTATAGATTCTGAAAACGATATAACATCTACAGAAGTTACAGTAAAAACTTACTTTAATAAAGCAGGTATTTACGACGTTAACTTGCATCAAGAATTTAAAGGAGATGCCTATGTTGGAGAAACTATAAAAGGAAAATCTTTAGACACAACAATTGTAGTTACTGTTTTAGATTATTTGAATGCAACTATTACTGCAAATTACATTAATGAAGATGGAAGTACTGGAGCTGCCTTAAATTTAGCTGATATGGCTGAAAATGAAGTAACAGCAAGTAAGTCTGTACGATTTTCACAATCAACTATAGGTGGTCCTGAAAACTTTAATTGGACTTTAGAAGGCGGAGATCCTGAAACTGTTGAAGGGCAAGAAAACTCAATAGATATAAAGTACAAAAAATTGGGTGTATATGATGTTCGATTTATTGCTTCAAGAGCAAGACCAGAAGGAAGAGATACAGTTTACTTTAAAGATTTAATTAAAGTAATTCCGTCTACAGACCCAGTTGATTTGGAAAAAGTTACAGCAAATGAAGATGGTGAAATTCTACTATTATTTAGTAGAGAAATGGATGCTTTTACTCTAGACAAAGCTAACTTTTCAGTTTCAATTAATAATGGAGACAATTCTATACCTGCAACCATAGCAAACGCTTCTGTTGATGCTTCAGATGCTACAAATGTAGTTTTAACACTTGAAGGTGATCGAGTTTACAATAACGATATTGTTACTGTTAGTTATACTCCTGGAGTATTAATGACTACTGATGCTGTAGCAGCTACTGCATTTACAGATGTAGCGTTAGAATTTGAAACTTACAACATTTTACAAGACACTGATTTTGACTATAGTTTTGAAAATACAACAGCTACACAATGGCCTTACCTTTGGTGGGGAGGAAACTGGGGAATGTACGACTTAGAGGTTTCTTCGTCAAATGCTCAAGATGGCTCTAAAAGTGCTTATGTTGAATACCACGAAAATGGAGGTATGATTATTGGTCATAACGATCTTGGAGGTAACGCAGTTACAGTTCCTATTGTAGCAGGCCAAGCTTATGAATTTGGACTATGGATTTATGTTACAGAAGATTTTGTAAGCTCTCCGTACCCTCTAAATGATTCCGTATTCGAATCTGACATAAGAATTTACCCAAGCGACTGGAGTTTTGAAGCTCTTGTTACAACATTTAAAGAAGATTTTCCTATTGGAGAATGGGTTTATACCAATGTGTTTGTTACAGGTGCAAACGATGCTGATGTTAATTTCTTTATTAGAGGTTACAATGTTGGAACAGATAAAAGATTAAAATTTCATATGGATAATTTAAGTGTTTCTAAAGTATCTCTTAGACCATAACATAATAAGTTGAGTTAAGTTTAACTTCCCTAGTATGCATGCTACTAGGGAAGTTTTTTATTCAAAAATTTAGTTAAACACAAAAAAGCCGTTGCAATTGCAACGGCTTTTTCTACCCTTTTGTTAAAAATCTATTTATTAATTCAATCTATTTACTTTCTATTAGTTATCAGATAATGTATAAGTAATTGTTAGTGTTGTTGACTCATCGAAGTTTAAGTTTGCATACGCATCTTTATCTTCGCTTTGAGTTATTCTGTAGGTTAAGTTATGTCCATTTTTAGCGCCATTTCCAGTATAAGCACTTCCTATTCCTTTAATAATGTTTGTTGCTTTTTTGTTGTTTAAAACAATACTTTTCTCAGCAATTTCTCCCATTGTTCCTTCTCCATCTCCTTCGTATTTATTAGCAGATACTGTTAAGTCAATTCCGCTTGGTACATCACCATCTGTAATTTGAACTGTAATTGCTCTTGAAGATTCGTTACCTACTATTGAAGAGTAGTTTAACCATAAATCACTGTTAGATTGGTTGAATTCTACTTTTTCTCCTGCTTCTGTTGGTGCAGTTGCTTTTAATGAAATTGCTTTAGCTGCTGTAGATTCGATATCTAATAATGCTACTTGTGGAACACCTAATTTTAAAGAATGTGAATCTTTTTCTGTGTCTTGAGCAAAAGTACTTGTAGTTGCGATAAATATAACTGCTGCGAATACTAATTTTGAGAATTTCATAATACTTAAATTTTTAATGTTTTATATATTTTGTTAAATAAATGTCCAACCTTGTTGTTGATTACACTGCAAATATATGGCGAGATAATAGCCTAAAACTTAAAATTAGATTAGTAAAATTTAAGTATCGATGAATGGTTAATTATTGTCGATTAAGTAAAAAGTTTATTTATTGTATTGGTTAAATCTTCTCGTTTAAACTTCGATATTTCCTAATCATAAAACACATCAAAATTAAATTCGAAAAAATAAAAACCTTCTTGATTTTTATCATAGTACTCATCAACTTATAAGGTTAAATTTGCTGCTTATTTTTAATAAAATTGCACCTTTAAAAATAGAAAATGAGTCGTAAAAAGCATTGTAACATACCCATATTTATTCCCGAATTAGCTTGTCCACATCAATGTGTGTTTTGCAATCAAGAAAAAATTAGTAACACGTTGTCAATTCCATCAGCAAAAGAAATTAAAACTTTAATAGACAACTATTTAGAAACTATTTCAGAAGGAACTGAAATTAACATTGCTTTTTTTGGCGGAAGTTTTACCGGCATTCCAAAAGATGAAATGATTGGCTACCTAAAAATAGCTTACAAATATGTAAAAGAAGGTAAAGTTCAAGGAATTCGAATTTCAACAAAACCAGACTATATTACAAATCCAATTTTAGATACCTTAGAAAAATATGGTGTTACAGCTATTGAATTAGGAGCGCAATCTACAAACAACAAAGTTCTTGTAAAATCTGGTAGAGGGCATAAATTCGATGCTATAGAAAAAGCTTCAAAATTAATTAAACAACGAAATTTTGAACTTGGCCTACAAATGATGTTAGGTTTACCTCACGACACTTTAAACCTTTCTATTCAAACAGCAAAAGACATTGTTCGCCTAAAAGCCGATACAACACGTATTTACCCAACACTTGTAGTTAAAGATACTGTGCTCGAAAAAATGTACAATAGAGGTGATTACAAAGTGCTTTCTATGGATGAAGCAATTGTTTGGAGTAAAGAAGCCTTGAAAATTTTTACAAAAGCAAATATTAAAGTTTTAAGAGTTGGCTTACACCCTTCTGAAGAATTAGAACCTGGTAAATCGTTAATTGCAGGTCCAATTCATCCTTCATTTAAAGAAATGGTTTTATCTGCTTTATGGAAAGATTATTTGCACGAAAAATTAATACCAAAAGGAAAATCAATAATTAAAGTTGCACAAAACCAACTAAATTATGCCATTGGCTACAAAGGAATTAACCGAAAATACCTTTTAGAAAATGGTTGTGATGTAAAATTTGTAAGTGATGCAACATTAACTAATTTTGAGTTTAATGTATGCAATAATTGATCATAGAGTTTCTTTAGAAATTAAAAAAAACCTTGAAAAATATGTTGAAGGAATTTTCGAGTTTTCAAGTAATGCCATTACTTACAATTCTATTTCCGGACATCCAGACATATTTATTTTTCAAGATCAAAACGGATTAATAATAGCTCCAAACGCTCCCAAAAAACTTATTAATTTCCTCGATACTATTAAAGCTAAATACTACTTCGGAAATAAAAATGTAGACGAAAGCTTAAATAATAGTGTATTGTACAATTGTTTAACAAACAATAATTATTTTTTCTGCAAGCCCAATAAGCCCGATTTAGCTATTCAACAAAAACATTTAGATAAAACAATGGTAAACCTACCTCAAGCGTATACTAGGTGTAGTATGTTTACTATAAAAGATACTGTAATTACATCAGACAAAGGAATTATAAAAGAACTTGCAAAACACAAAATAGAATCATTTTATTTTGAACCTTCACAAATTAAAATTGAAGATCATAAACACGGATTTATAGGTGGCACAATGGGTATTATGGATAACAAAGTATTCTTTTTAGGAAACATTTTAAAACATAAAAATGGCAATGCATTAAATAAATATATTACCAACCTTGGCAAAGAAGTTATTTGTTTAGGAACTGATTATTTATATGATGGAGGAAGTATTTTTTTTGTATAACCACTTAAAATATTAATAATTATTCTCCTTCTTATACTCCCACTTATTTTGCTGGCTATATTCAGCATTTTCTTTAGTAATAATTTCTATTGGAGAGTATATTTTTTTAGAAGGGTTTTTATTTTGAATTAAATAATCTGCCATTGTTTTTATAGCCCTATAACCTTGGTTAAACGATTTTTGAGAAATTAAAAAAGTAACTTTATCATCTTTTAAACATTCTACGTTTTGAATTGTAGTATCAAACCCAATTAAAGATAAGTTATTCAGTTTATTTGAAGGTAAACTGTTAGAAATAATAGAAATTCTACTAGAAGGCACCCAAATACCATTAATTTCAGGATTTTCATTTAAAATTTCATTTAGTTTTAAACTCACAACACCTTCATCATCTAAGTCTTCCAAATAAAATGTAGTGTAATTCGCATCAATGTTTTTCAATAAAAAATAATCTTTAAACCCTCTAATTCTATTCTCAATTAAAGTATTACTATATAATTTAGATGCTATTAACGATATTAAATACTCAGTTTTACCTCCAGTACTTATATGCATTAATTTAGCAGAAGTAAACCCTCCTTGATAAGCGTCTTGACCAATAAAACAAAGGTTATTTAAATTATCAACATCTAAATTTATAAAAATATAAGGCGTATTAATTTCGTCTAGTTTTTCCGTAAATTTTAATGTTTCTTCAATAAAATAAGGTGAAAATATAACAGCGTCTGGTTTTGTTTCTAAAATTTTCTTGTATTCAGTTACAAACGTCTCTCCTTTTAATTGGTTAAACTTATAAACTTCAATACTCATTCCTAAATGCAACATTTCATCTGCGGCTTTAGAAACCCCCATAAATGGTGACTTCCAAAATAAATTAGCTTCATCAAAATCCGGTATTAAAACGGCAATTGTATACTTTTTTCGTAGTGCTAAAGAGCGAGCAACTGTATTTATTTTAAACTTATGCTCCTTTAATATTTGTTGAATTTTCTCTTTTGTTTTTTCCGAAACACCGCTTCGGTTATGTATAACCCTATCAACCGTTCCTGGAGATACATTTGCAATTTTGGCAATATCTTTAATGGTAATCATACCTTTTTAATTATCTAATTTTCAGTACAAATATTATAAAAAAATAGTTCTAATTAAAATTTATTCCTAATTTTGCGTGTACGCACACGGTAAATTGAGTTTTAAAGACAACTCTTCTAATATAAAAGTATTATTAATGAATAAATTCAACATAAAAAACAAAGTTATAATAATTACTGGAGGAACTGGTATACTAGGTGGCTCAATTGCTAAAAGTTTAGCAAATTCTGGAGCTCGTATTATTATTTTAGGTAGAAACCAGGCTATTATAGATAAAAAAGTTACTGAAATAACAAAAAATGGTGGTACTGCTACAGGTTTTGAAGCTAATATTTTAGATGAAGTTTCTTTGAAAGCTACAAGAGATACTATTTTAAAACAGTTTCCAAAAATTGATGCTTTAATTAATGTTGCAGGAGGAAATATGCCTGGTGCTACAATTGGCCCAGATCAAACCATTTTCGATTTAAAAATGGAAGATTTTAAAACAGTAACTGATTTAAATTTAAACGGTACAGTAATTCCTTCAATTGTTTTTGGCGAAGTAATGTCTAAACAAAAAGAAGGTGTAATTATAAATTATTCTTCAATGGCAGTTGATAGAGTTATAACTCGTGTTGCTGGTTATTCGGCATCTAAAGCTGCAATGGAAAACTTTACTAAATGGATGGCTGTTGAAATGGCAACTAAATTTGGAGATAAAATTAGAGTAAATGCTGTTGCACCCGGATTCTTTATAGGAAATCAGAATAGAGCTTTACTTACCAATAAAGACGGATCATATACAGAAAGAGGAAATACAATTATTAATGGAACACCTATGAAACGTTTTGGTGAAGCTGAAGAATTAGACGGAATAGTACAATTTTTATGTAGTGATGCTTCAAGATTTATAACTGGTGTTGTTATTCCAGTTGATGGTGGTTTTAGTGCTTTTAGTGGCGTATAAATTTTAGAACAGAGAAAAAGACAATATAAATGCAAGAAACTTTTAGATGGTTTGGTGTTAATGACCAAGTTCAATTATCAGATATTAAACAAGCAGGTGCAACTGGTGTAGTAACAGCTTTACACCATATTTCAAATGGAGAGGTTTGGGAAGTTGAAGAAATAATGAAGGTAAAATCAGTTATTGAAAATACTGGTTTAAAATGGTCTTTTATCGAAAGCATTCCAATTCATGAAAATATAAAACTTAGAACCGGAGATTATTTACAACGCATAGAAAACTACAAGCAGAGCATTAAAAACATTGCAAAATGTGGTGTAAAAAATGTATGCTATAATTTTATGCCAGTTCTAGATTGGACTCGTACACAACTTTTTTGGGAATTAAATGACGGAAGCACTGCTTTAAGATTTGATAAAGTTGAAATGGCTGTGTTTGAAAAATATATAATGGAAAGAGATGGTGTTGAAAAAGACTATACTCCAGAAATTTTAGAGCAAGCTAAAACTAAATTCTCGAAAATGACTTCTGAAGAAAAACAAGCTTTAGAAGATAGTATTTTAAAAGGTTTGCCTGGAACTGTAGACGATTTAACCATTCCTGTTTTTAAAGAAATGATTGCTCAATATAAAAACATTTCTCACATAGATTTAAAAGCGAATCTTTCTTTCTTTTTAAATGAAATAATTCCTGTTGCTGAAGAAAACGGTGTAAAAATGGCAATTCATCCAGACGATCCACCTTTTGATATTATGGGATTACCTAGAATTATAAAGTCCGAAGAAGACTTGGACGATTTGGTAAATTTTATTGATAGTCCTTCAAATGGTATTACATTTTGTACTGGTTCATTAGGTGCAAACCCTGATAATGACCTTCCAAAAATGATTGAAAAATTTGCAGACCGCATTCATTTCCTTCATTTAAGAAATGTAAAAAGAGAACCTAATGGAAGCTTTTATGAAGACAATCATTTAGATGGCTCTTCAGATATGTTTGAAATTGTAAAATCAATTTTAAAAATTGAAAAAGAACGAGGTGTTTCAATTCCAATGCGACCAGATCACGGACATCAAATGTTAAGTGATTTAAAAACTAAAAGCAATTATGCTGGTTATTCAGCTATTGGTAGGTTAAGAGGTTTAGCAGAATTGAGAGGGTTAAACTTAGGAATTTCAAAAAGTTTAAGTTTATGAATTTCACAAAAAACAAAACATTTATAAATAATAATTTTTTGTTAGAAACTGATACTGCTATAAAATTATATCATCAGTTTGCTTCAAAAATGCCAATTATAGATTATCACAATCATTTATCTGCAAAGCAAATAGCAGAGAATGAACCAATGATAAATATTACAGATGCTTGGTTAAGTGGCGATCATTACAAATGGCGTGGAATGCGTGCAAATGGTGTTGATGAAAAATTTGTGACTGGAAATTCTACCAAAGAAGAAAAATTTGAAAAATGGGCCGAAACTGTTCCATACACCGTTGGAAACCCATTGTTTCATTGGACTCATTTAGAGTTAAAACGTTATTTTGAAATCGAAGATTTATTACAACCTTCAACTTCAAAAGAAATTTATGAAGCAGCAAATCAAATTTTAGCTAAAAAAACTCCAGCAAATTTATTGGAGGATATGAATGTTGAAGTGGTTTGTACAACTGATGATCCAACAGATAATTTAGAATATCACCAACAAATTGCAAAAGGGAATTTTAACATTAAAGTTTTACCAACTTTTAGATCTGACGGATTGTTTCTAATTGAAAGTGAAAACTTCCGAAGTTATATCGAGAAACTTGAAAAAAGTACTGCTATTTCAATTTCGAACTTTGAAGACTTATTAAAAGCTATTGATTTAAGAATTGAATTTTTCCATAACAATGGTTGTCGATTATCTGATTACGGAGTAGAAGGAAACCTTTTTGTAGATGATTATAATGAAGAAGAAGTTTCAACAATATTCAGCAAATTTTTAAATAATGAAACCTTATCAGATTCTGATTTAGGGAAATATAAATCGTGTATTCTTCATTATTTAGCTAGAAAGTATTACACGAAAGGTTGGACACAACAATATCATTTAGGCGCAATTAGAAACAATAATAAACGCCTTCAAAATTTATTTGGAGCCGATGCTGGTTGCGATTCAATAGGAGATGTTCCGATAGCTAAATCTTTATCTAAGTTTTTAAATCAATTAGATAGCGAAGAAAAACTTGCTAAAACTATAACTTATAATCTAAACCCAGCTTATAATGAAGTATTAGCCACAATGATGGGGAATTTCAACACAAGTGAAGTTCCTGGAAAAATGCAATATGGTGCGGCTTGGTGGTTTTTAGACCAAAAAAACGGAATAGAAAAACAATTAAATACACTTTCTAATTTAGGATTGTTAAGCAGATCTATTGGGATGCTTACGGATAGTAGAAGCTTTTTATCGTTTCCTCGTCACGAATATTTCAGAAGAATACTATGTAACATTTTAGGAAAGCAAATTGAAAGAGCAGAATTACCAAACGACATTAACTTCTTTGGAAAAATTGTTGAGAATATCTGCTATAATAATGCAAAAAATTATTTTAATTTTTAAAAAGAACATAAAAATACAATCGATTGTATTTGTTTTGAATTGATTATATTTACACTCCTTTTAAACAAACAAAAATGCATAAACTTATGAAGTACAAATTAATTCTTATTGTCTTTCTCTTTGTAGGAATAACATCTTGCAAAAAAGATAACGGCACTAAAGTTCTATACTTAGGACACTCTTTACCTCAAACACATCCAGTGCATAAAGGTATTTTGGAATTTCAAAAGGCATTAGAAAAAAAATCTAATGGAACTTTAAGTGTTAAAATATTTCCAGATGGACAATTAGGTTCTGAACGTGAAGTTCTAGAGTTATTACAAATTGGTAGTGTAGCAGCAACTAAAGTAAGTGCGGCAACCTTATCTAATTTTGTGCCAGAATATCACATATTAGGAATTCCATATTTATTTAGAGATAAAGAGCATCAATTTGAGGTTTTGGAAGGAAAAATAGGTAAGTCCATTTTAGAAAAAGGATCTAAGTTTTGGTTACGTGGTCTATGTTATTATGATGCCGGAAGTAGAAGTTTTTACACTAGTAACAAAGCCATAAGAACTCCAGAAGATTTAAAGGGATTAAAAATTAGAGTAATGAATAACCAAATGGCAATTAATATGGTAAATGCTTTGGGTGGATCGGCAACTCCATTGTCATATGGAGAATTATATACTGCTATTCAGCAAGGTGTTGTAGATGGTGCAGAAAATAATCCGCCATCATTTGTATCATCTAATCATTATGAAATTTGTAAATATTATACAATAGATCAGCATTCATCAATCCCAGATGTACTTTTAATAGGTACTAAATATTGGGAGAGCTTAACGGAGCAGGAACAAATTTGGGTACAAGCAGCGGCAGACGAATCTGCACAAGCAGAAAAAATATTTTGGAATGAATCTGTTGAAGAATGTATGGCCATTTCAAAAAAAGCAGGTGTAGAAATTATTATTCCAGACAAATCCTTATTTGCTGAAAAATCGAAATCTGTTGTTGAAGAATTTTTAAAGGAGTTTCCAGAAATGGCTCCTATTGTTAATGAAATTAAAAATAATTAATTATGAATAAATCGGAATTTATTTTTAATAAAGTATGCCTATTTCTTGAAAGGTTTATGATCATCGTTTTTGGACTTTTAGTTTTAGACGTTTTGTTTCAAGTGTTTTCAAGATATCTATTAGGTACATCGTTCACTTGGACAGAAGAGTTTGCTAGATTCTGTTTAATTTGGATGACCATTTTAGGTGCTGCCTATCTAAACGGAAAAAGAGAACATTTATCTATGGATTTTTTATATGATAAATTAAATGATCAGAATAAGAAAAAAGTTTCTGTTCTTATAGAAATATTAATATTTCTTTTTGCACTTATAGTTATGGTTGTTGGAGGTTTAAATTTAGTTTACACTACTTTACATTTAGAACAACTATCGGGTACACTGCGAATTCCTTTAGGTTATATTTATGCTATTTTACCTTTTAGTGGCTTTCTAATTATGTGCTTTTCAATTTATCACATTTCAAATATTTACAAAAACAAAATCAACCTATAATTATGAGTATAGAAGTTATAAGTATTATCGTTTTATTTGTTAGTTTCTTTACGCTTTTATTGCTTAAAGTACCGGTTGCATATAGTATTGGAATAGCTACTACATTAAGTTTATTATTGAATATTGATAAAATGCCAGGTTTAACAACCATAGCACAACGAATGACAACTGGTATTGACAGTTTTGCTTTACTAGCCATACCTTTCTTTATTCTCGCCGGTGATATTATGAAGCGAGGAGGAATTGCTAATCGACTCATAAATTTTGCGAAATCTTTAGTTGCTAGTCTTCCAGGAGGTTTAGCATATGTAAACATATTAGCATCCATGCTTTTTGGTGCTATTTCTGGATCTGCAGTTGCTGCTGCATCTGCAATTGGTTCAATTATGACAGATAGAATGGAAGAAGAAGGTTATCCGCGAACATTGAGTGCATCTGTAAATATTACAGCATCAACTACTGGGTTATTAATTCCACCAAGTAATATTTTAATTGTGTATGCTTTGGCAAGTGGAGGAACAGCCTCTGTAGCTGCCCTTTTTATTGCAGGGTATTTACCTGGAATTTTATTAGGTTTTGCTATTATGGGTTATGTAGCATTTATAGCTATTAGTAAAGGATATTCAAAAGGAAAACGTTCTACATTACGTGAAATATGGACTTATTTTAGAAAAGCATTTTTTAGTTTACTATTACTAGTTGTTG
The DNA here is from genome assembly GCF_900106565.1 of Lutibacter oricola. Lineage (GTDB taxonomy): Bacteria > Bacteroidota > Bacteroidia > Flavobacteriales > Flavobacteriaceae > Lutibacter > Lutibacter oricola. The sequence goes on along the minus strand of NZ_FNNJ01000008.1, from coordinate 126,834 downwards.
TAGTTGGAGGTATTGTTGCAGGAATCTTTACTGCTACCGAAGCTTCGGTAATTGCAGTACTATATGCAGCTGTACTTTCGTTGATTTATGGAGATATGAAAACTAAAGATTTTCCATCTGTACTGTTATCTAGTGCAAAAACTACGGCTGTAGTTATGTTTTTAATTTGTACATCTATGGCAATGTCTTGGTTATTCTCTTTTGAAGGTATTCCAGAAATGATTAGTTCGTTTTTATTGGAATCTTTAAACAATAAATTTGCCATATTTTTAGCTATCAACCTTATTTTATTAGTTGTTGGAACGTTTATGGATATGACACCTGCTGTATTAATATTTACACCAATATTTTTGCCAGTTGTAACTACTTTAGGTATGCATCCAGTACATTTTGGAATTGTAATTGTATTAAATTTATGTATTGGTATTTGTACTCCTCCAGTAGGAACTTTACTCTTTGTAGGTAGTGGTGTTGCCAAAATATCCGTTACAAAGGTTATACGGCCCCTACTCCCATTTTTAGCTCTTATGGTAGCTGTATTAATGCTTATTAGTTTTATTCCAGAAATATCAATGGCTTTACCAAATGCATTTGGTTTATAGTCTAAAATTAAAAACAATATAAAAAGAGCCACTATGAAATTTTATAGTGGCTCTTTTTATAATAGACAATTAATATTTTACAATAAATTGTCAAAAAAATAATTTTATTTTAGAGCAAGGAATAAACTTTTTACAGATAAAAAATCATTTCAAAAAAAAGTTATAAAAATAACAAAACCCTCTAAACAATAAAGTTTAAAGGGTTTTTGCAAAATGTTGTTGACCTACAAGGACTCGAACCTTGACTGACGATACCAAAAACCGGAGTGCTACCATTACACCATAGGTCATTTTTGCGATTGCAAATTTAAGGCAAATATTTAATTCCGCAAATAAATATTCACTTTTTTTCATAAAAATATTTTTAACAACTCTTTAATACTTATTTCTAGCTTTGTACCGTTCTAATTCTCAATAATTAAGTTTAATTTTATTAAATTCGCCACGGTTAAAAAAATATATATGAACACCTTCAACTTTACCAAATGGAATACAATTGCTGGCTGGGTAACTTTTGCAATTGCATTACTAACATACACACTAACACTAGAACCAACAGTTAGCTACTGGGATTGTGGTGAATACATATCAACAGCTGTAAAACTTGAAGTTGGGCATCCACCAGGAGCTCCTTTATTTCAAATGCTTGGAGCGTTTTTTGCTATGTTTACCACAGATGTAACTGAGATTGCTAAAATGGTCAACTTCATGTCTGCCTTAGCAAGTGCTTTTACTATACTATTTATGTTTTGGACTATTACAATTTTAGCCAAAAAGTTAGTAAAAAACCCATTAGAACTTTCTAAAAGTAAATCTATTGCCATTTTAGGTAGTGGAGTTGTAGGTTCTTTAGCTTATACGTTTTCAGACAGTTTTTGGTTTAGCGCTGTAGAAGGTGAAGTTTACGCTATGTCTTCGTTTTTAATGGCTCTATTATTTTGGCTTGGTTTACGTTGGGAAAGTGAAATGGACAAACCGCAAGGTAACAAGTGGCTACTTTTAATAAGCTTTGTAGTTGGTTTATCATTTGGTGTTCACATTTTATCGTTACTTGTAATACCTTCTATTGTCTTCTTATATATCTATAAAAAATACGACATTAATAACATTAAACTTTTTGCTATTGCCAATGTAGTTTCAATTTTGGTATTAGCATTTGTTTTTAAATTATTATTCCCATACACTTTAAAATACTTTAGTGCTTTAGAATTATTTTTTGTAAATTCTATTGGGCTTCCATTTAACTCAGGAAGTATTATTGCAGGTGTTTTAGTAGTTGCATTGTTCTACTTCGGAATTCAATACACACACAAAAAGAAACTTGTTGGTGCAAACACGTTAATTCTATCAGTATTGTTTATTATGCTTGGATTCTCTTCTTGGTTAATGCTACCAATTAGAGCAAATGCTAATACTACAATTAATGAGAACAACCCATCGAGCGCTAGAGAATTATTAGCGTATTACAATCGTGAACAATACGGTGATGCCAATGTTTTTTACGATACTTATTACTCTTTAGCTTACAACAGAGAGCAGGATAAAAAAAATCCTTCAAAAGACGATAAGCCTAAATATGAGAAAGATGAAAAACAAGGTAAATACATTATTGTAAATAATTATAAAGACGCTTTACCAAACTGGAGCAGTAAACACAAAGGTTTTATTCCCCGAATGGTTAACCCAGATCCTTCTGTAATAAAAAACTACAAAGCAATTGCCGGTATTCCTCAAAAAAGCAAGCGTAGACCTACTTTTTTAGAAAACATAACCTTTATGATTGATTACCAATTTGGGTATATGTACGGTCGTTATTTTATGTGGAATTTTGTTGGTAGACAAAACGATGAACAAGGTCAACTAGATTTACAAAATGGTAATTGGATTAGCGGTATAAAGTTTATTGATGAAATGCGACTTGGACCACAATCTAATTTACCTTCAGAAATAAAAGAAAATAAAGGTCGAAATGCTTATTATTTCTTACCGTTTATTTTGGGAATTATTGGGCTATTGTTCCATCTAAAAAAGGACAAGCAAAATTTTTATGTACTATTACTATTCTTTGCTTTTACAGGTTTAGCAATTATATTTTATACAAACCCAAAACCGTTTGAACCACGAGAACGTGATTATGCGGTAGTTGGGTCCTTCTATATTTTTGCAATTTGGATAGGTTTTGGAGTATTATCTTTATATGAAGGGCTTAAAAAACACGCAAATAAAACTACTGTAGCAATAGCAGTTTCGGTAATTTCATTATTGGCTGTACCAACTTTAATGGCTGCAGAAAATTGGGGCGACCACGATAGATCTAATCGTTACACTTCTCACCTAAATGCAAAAGCTTATTTAGATTCTTGTGCAGAAAATGCCATTATGTTTACCATTGGAGATAATGACACTTTTCCACTTTGGTACATGCAAGAGGTTGAAAATTACAGAACGGATATTAAGCTAATTAACACTAGTTTATTTCAAACTGATTGGTATATAGACCAAATGAAGCGTAAAACATATAAAGCGGACCCTATTCCGTCTAAACTTACTCATGACAAATACAAATGGGGAACTTTAGATGTAGCTTATTATTTTGAAGAAATAATACCTCAACTAAAAGATTCTACCGTTACGCTAGATTATTTAATGAAGTGGATTGAAAGCGACAAAGAGATTACTAAATATGATCTTGATGACGATGGTATTTCAGAAAAAATATTGCCTTCAAACAAAATTAGAATTCCTGTAGATAAAGAAGCTGTTTTACGCAGTGGAATTGTTGCTAAAAAAGATGCAGATTTAATTGTACCTTATATTGATATTAACTTCGGAAGAACTCTAACAAAAAATAGAATATTAATGTTAGACATTATAGCTAACAACAATTGGGAAAAACCAATTTATTTTACTGGTGGTGCTCAAGCTCCTGAAGAATATATTTGGATGAAAGATTATTTACAGCTTGATGGTATGACATATAGATTGGTTCCTATTTATACACCTAGCGATGGGAATTTCTTTGAAATGGGCCGTGTTAATTCAGACATTATGTATCAAAATGTTAAAAATTGGGATTGGAGAAACATTACAGATAATAGCATTTATTTAGATCCTGAAACACGTAAAAATTCCGTTTCATACAGAAATAATATGGAGCGTTTAGCTAAAACATTACTTATTGAAAAGAAGCTCGACAAAGCTGAAGAAATTTTAGATTTATCTTTAGAAAAAATGCCGGTAGACAAGTTTGGACACCACAGTATGCTTATACCTTATTTGGATTTGTATTATGCTTTAGATAAAAAAGAAAAGGCTAGAAAACTATCTAATGAATTAAAAACTGTATTCCAAGAAAAACTAACATACTACAGCCAGTTTGACGAGTCTTATTTCAATAGTATTGAAGAACAATTAGAACGTAGTTTATTAATGTACGATCAGCTTGTAAAAACAGCCATTAAATATGACGATGAGAATTACGCTACTGTTTTAAAAGATGAGTATATTAGTTACTTAAAACTTTTTGACTTTTTAATTCAAGACGAATAATTACAATAATGAAAAAATACTTTGTTAAAACACCCAATATTGTTAAACTTTTTTTCAATAAATGGGTGTGGAGTATTTCTAAAAAGAAAGGACAAACAATTTATTTAACTTTTGACGATGGTCCAACCGAAGGCATTACAAATTGGGTATTAAATGAACTCGATAAATATAATGCAAAAGCAACTTTTTTTTGCATTGGAAAAAATGTCAAAGAACATCCAAATATTTTTAAAAACATAATTGATAAAGGACATTCTATTGGCAACCATACCAATAACCATTTAAAAAGTTCGAGCACGCCAGATGTTGAGTTTTTAAAAAATGTTGATTTAGCAGAAACACAAATAAACCAATCAAAACATCAAAATAGTAAATTATTTAGACCTCCTTACGGAAAATTAAAACTTAGTGTTAGTAAAAAGCTTCGTAAAAAAGGGTATAAAATTATAATGTGGGATGTATTAAGTGCCGATTTCGATACAGAAATTTCAAACGAAAAGTGTTTACACAATGTAATAGAAAACACAACAAATGGAAGTATTATTGTTTTTCATGACAGCATAAAAGCTGCTAATAAAGTAAAATTTGTTTTACCGCAAATACTAGAGTATTACACAGCACAAGGATATAAATTCAACGCTTTAGATTAATAATACTTTTCAACTAGACTAATAAGCGTATTTGCATCCTGATCTCCAGATTGGCGCCATTTCATTTCACCATCTTTATAAATAATAAAAGTTGGATTCCCTTTTATTCTCAAGGCATTAGCTAAAGTTTCATTTTTATCTATATCTATTTTTATAACTTTGGCTTTATCACCTAAAGCAGCAGCAACATCTCTAAGCTTACTATGTAAGCTATCGGTATCTTCTTCCCACTCCGTATAAAAATCGATTAAAACGGGTATATCTGAACTAATTAATTCTCCAAATTTTGCCATATTTCATTCTTTTTTTGGAACAAACACCTTATAATATAAGGAGTTGTATACTTACAAATGTAACATTTTAATTGAATAAAGGCAATTTTACCTATTTAGAGCAATTTTAATCAAGTAAATCTATTTGCCTATCGTGATAACCTAAAAGATACAATACACCATCTAAACCAATACTTGAAATAGAACTTTGAGCATTGTTTTTTACTTTTGGTTTTGCGTGAAATGCTATACCTAAACCAGCAATATTAAGCATTGCTAAATCATTAGCCCCATCACCTACTGCAATTGTTTGACCAATATCTATCCCTTCTTTTTTAGCTATTTCTCTAAGGTATTCTGCTTTTTTATCACCATCTACTATTGGCCCTAAATAATTACCTGTAAGTTTACCATCTTCAATTTCTAACTGATTGGCATACACATAATCCATACCTAATTCTTTCTGCAAATAGTGTCCAAAATAAGTGAACCCACCTGATAATATAGCTGTTTTAAATCCGTAACTTTTTAGCGCATCAATTAATCGTCTTGCTCCTTTTGTAATAGGTAAATTAACCGCAATATCTTTTAAAACATCTTCATTTAAACCTTTTAAAAGCTTCATTCGTTCTTTAAAACTTTCTTTAAAATCAATTTCCCCGTTCATTGCAGATTCTGTAATTTCCTTTACCCGATCTCCAACACCTGCGCGCATAGCTAATTCATCAATAACCTCAGTTTGAATTAACGTAGAATCCATATCAAAACATACCAAACGCCTATTTCTTCTATAAATATTATCTTCTTGAAAAGCTATATCTACATCTAAATCTTGAGAAATTTGCATAAACTTCTCTGTAAATTCAGCTTTACAATCAATTTTTCCTCTTATAGATAACTGTATAGATGCTCTAGGATATTCTTCTTCTTTCACCAAAGACAAACGTCCAGTTAATCTTTTAATTGAATCTATATTTAAATTCTTTTCTGAAATTACTTTTGTTACCTCAGATATTTGTTCTGCTTCTAATTTTTCGCCTAAAATGGTTATAATATACCTGTCTTTACCTTGAAGTGTAACCCACTTTTCATAATCATCTAAAGATACAGGATTAAATTTTGCAGTAATACCTAACTCATACGCTTTAAAAAGTAAATCTTTAAGTACTGCTGCAGATTTTTCTCCAGATTGAATTTCAAACATCATACCTAATGATAGCGTATCATGAATATTTGCTTGACCAATATCTAAAATTTTTGCTCCGTATTCTGAAAGAACATCAGTTAATGCTGCAGTTAAACCTGGTTTATCTTGACCTGATATATTTAATAAGAAAATTTCTGTTGCCATAATTAATTTAAGAACCGTGAAATTGGTACTTTTTTTGATAACAACCAAGTAGTTACTATTTAAATTAATGTGAATTATCTTTATTTCACATTTTTAAACATATCATTAATTAAATAACAATTTTAGCCCAATTCTATGTGTAAAATTTAGCTTTTTGATTTTTTTAAGGTTATAACTGTTATTTCTGGCCATATTCCAATACGACCTGGGAATGCTAAAAATCCAAAACCTCTATTTACATTAATATATCTACCAAACTCTTTGTAAATGCCAGCCCAATACTTATAAACGTATTGAACAGGACTCCATTTTATACCAGGAATTTCAATTCCAAATTGCATTCCGTGTGTATGTCCACTCAATGTTAAATGATAATTTTTATCATTCTCTTTAACCTCAGTTTCCCAATGAGATGGGTCATGACTCATTAAAATTTTAAAATCTTCTTTATTAATTTTAGATGAAGCGAGATTTAAATCTCCTGCTTTTTTAAATTTAGTTCCCCAATTTTCGACTCCAACCAAAGCAACTTTATCATTTCCTCTTTCTAAATAAACACTTTCATTCAACAACAAATTAAAACCCATTTTTGGGTGAATTTGCTTAACAGCTTCAAAATTATTTTCTTTAGCTTCTTTAGACTCCCAACGTATATACTCTCCATAATCATGATTCCCTAAGACTGAATATTTTCCATCCTTAGCTTTCAACTTACTAAAATACGGAATCCATTCATCCATTTCTTCAGCCAAATTATTTACTAAATCTCCAGTAAACAAAATTACATCCGATGCTTGCTCGTTTATTAAATCTATTCCGTATTCTATTTTAGAAGCATTATCAAAGCTTCCGCTATGAATATCCGATAAGTGAGTTAACTTAAAGCCATCAAAAGCGTCTGGAAGATCATCAAAAAATAAAGTGTGTTTTATTACTTGGTAATTGTACTTACCTTTTACCATACCATACAAAACAGAAGTAAACGGAATTGCAGCTATACCTAAGGCTAATTTACTAACAAACTCTCTTCTTTCTACTAGCCCAGAATTAGAATTACTAGTAAAAAAACCAACAATAAGTTTTCCAACCCTAAAAATATCTTCAGCAAAAAGAACCAACATTAATGCTATTTTTGGAACAATAGTTAACACCAATAAGCCAAAAGCAAACATTACGGGCTGACCAATTCCTTTAGAACCATCTATAGTATTAATTCTATAAATAAAATTAGCAGTTATTAATAACGAAACTAACCAATACCCAACAATAAAAACCCTATTTTTAGTAATATTTTTAACACTTTGAAAAGCATAAAAATCTACTAAAAATAGGATTACAACAAGAATTATCCATTTAATCATAAAACAAATCTAATTTTATTTTACGACTCTTTATATTTACAAAATATTTTTATGAAGTTTTTAACGTTCAATTTATTTTACATACTGCTCTCTACTTCCATCTGAATCTATTTGATAATGGAAATCAATTTCCAACAAACCTGCATCAGCTCCATAATTATCTTCGCTATCTGTTGCGTCTCTAAAAACTCTACATATTATCATACTTGATAATGATTTTCCTGTACCTGACATTGTAGGTAATGGAGTAATGGCATGTTCATATGCCGAAATAGGAGCATAAGTAGCAACAGGATCACTTCCGTAAATAATTGTCGAAGCTCCAAAAGCATCCCCAACATTAGACCAAGTATACTCTAACCCCCATTTTACTTTACTTGAGCCAACATTAGATTTTGCAGACCAATGAATATGCGGGTAAATATCAGTTCCTTCGCTCCAACCATGTGGCATTTGCACCATAAAATACACTTCTTCCTCGTTATTTTTATCAAACCAATACGCAAAAACACCTTGACTTCCATCACCACTTCCACCATTCACATCTTGAAACCAATAAAAATTTGGTGGTTTAGACCCGTCTCTATTTGTAGAAAAAACAGGTACTTTTAAATCATCATAACGTGTTGCTGTACCTTCATAACTTAAAGAACCGTCATCTTCAATATAAGTGTTATTTACTCCGTCACCAATTCTAGTATTACCATCTTTATCAATAGTCATTCTTTCATTACCTAGAGTTGACAATCTAATTTTATCATCATCGGCATTTTTTTCAACTTCTATTTTTGTATCATCATCGGCATCTTTAATACTAGTACTTGCTGATCCGCTTACCAGCTCTTCCCAAGCAATTGAATAAAACCAAAAAGTATCCGTAACTGTATCGAAAACTAATAATCCATTTGCAGGAGAACTTATCGCTTCTCTTTGTGTTGTTGTCATTCTAGGAATTAACATCCCTTTTGTAGTTGATTGTACATCTAGCATTGATGATGCGTCAGGAGTTGTAGTACCAACCCCAACTTGTGCATGAATGTTTACCGTAAAAAACAATAATACAAAAAGTATTAAATGTATTTTAAATGATCCTTTTTTCATTTTTATAGGTTTAAAATTTTATAACTCTCTTCTTTTCCATTTACAATTATTTTCACATAATAAATTCCTTCTGAAACATTAAAAGGCAATTCTATTCTATCTGATATATTATTGCTAATAAAGCGACTCATTACATTTTGACCTACACTATTAAAAATATTTAGATTAGAAATATTCTTATAATTTGGATTTAGAATTGTAATTTTTTTATCAATAGAATTAAAAAACACATTTAAAGATTTTTGCTCAATGTCATTTACATTTAACGTTCCACTATTTATAAATACCAACTTAAATCTATTTAAATAACTTCCTGGAGACAATAGTACATTATAGTTTTCTTCATTTAAATCATACACTATTCCCAATTCTTCATCTTTAATAAAAACATCATCATTAAAATTTTCAACTCCATCCAACATTATTGTGTGTGATCCTTCTTCGGTCATTATTAATCCTAGATCAAACTCATAGGTGCTTCTATATTCACCAACACCTTGAATTACATATTTCTTAGATAAATCATTCTCTATAACAAAAAACAATTCATCTTCTCTCTCATCTGAAATCAAAGCATCATAACCTTGGTTATAATTTAAATCCGCAACAGAACCTGGCAAAAACCCAAGTGCTATTTGTCTATGAAAACCTTCTGGATCCTCATAACCAATTCTTATAAAACTATTTTGTTCTTCTGAAGTTCTATAATGAATAGTTTCTCCTAAAGCCTCACTTTTATATGATCTTTGTGAGTTTTTGAAGTCTACAGTTCCTTCAGCGTCTGTATTAATAAAAAAACCTTGTCCCACAGCAATAAACTGTGTTGGAACACTATTATCGGCAGAACCAAAACCAGCACCTAAAGGGCTTACAGAAGCTGAAACTCCTGTTGTTAAATTTCTTGTTGCATAACCTCCCACATAATCTGATAAATAATGACTCGGAGACCCGCCTTCTACCCAAAAAGTAAGTGTACCATCAAAAACAGATATGTTATCTTCTATAAACTTTTTTGCGTCTAAAGAACTAGGGTAAGGATTTCCAAATAAATTAGATTCATCTGGTCCAACAGGAAAAGAATAATCTCCATCATTTGGAGTTCCTCTAAACACATAATTTTGAGTTGGATCAGTAGTATTAGTTCCTTTCATTAAATAACCCTCACCAGGAACAAGATCACTTGTTTCGTCAAGTTTAATCCAACTTCCATAATCATTTGTTCCTCCTCTGGAAAATTTATACAGCCAAGTTGTATTTACTGTTAACGGAGTTGTAACATTTCCAGAACCATCTATTACCGAAGGTAACCCATTATAAGGACTCCCTGAATTAAATAAAACTTGCTGAGAATCAAATGGGTTTAAATCTGCATCTGTACCATCATACAATGCACTATTAAATATAAAAACACCACCATTATTAACTGGTGAACTCCAATGATTATAGCCATATGCTGAAGCATACCCTTGCTGATCAATATGTAATTTTCCAGAAACAGATGTATTTAAACTAGTTCCTGTATGAGTTTGCACAAGTTGAGATTCACCAGCTAGCCTTAAATCTCCATCGGTTAAATTAACAGCATTTTTAACTAAAACACCTATGTTATCAGAAACCAATACACCTTTATTATTTACGGCTGTCTGATTTATTGTTAAATTATAAAAGTTAAAAGTATCTGAATCTCCTGAAATTGTTTGAATTAAATTAGATGAACTTGAAAAAATAGTTGTACCTGAATTAGCTGAAGTAATTCCATTATTTATAAAATTACTATTTAAATATAAATCACCGTGACAATTGTGAATTCCGCCTGAATTATTTGTATATTCAGCACCAAAATAAACTGTAGTAGAATTATTGATTTGCAATGTTCCTTCATTTGCAATCTGACATCTAACAGACTGCAAATAAAAGATACATATAGTTAATAAAACAAAATAGTTTTGTTTCATCTTGTAGGGATTAGGGATTGATACCCTAAATTTAAGATGAAAAACCAAAAAATAAAATGACATTAATCATATTTTACCAAATATTTACAATAAAGCGCCATTTATGCAACAAAAACGACTTTTTTTACTAGATGCCTTTGCATTAATTTTTAGAGGTTATTACGCTCTAATTAAAAATCCAAGAATTAATTCTAAAGGAATGGACACTTCTGCCATATTAGGTTTTACTAATTCTTTATTAGATGTAATTAAAAGAGAAAAACCAGATCATTTAGCAGTTGCCTTTGATAAAGGAGGCTCTCACCTCAGAAACGAAGCTTTTCCCGAATATAAATCAAACAGACAAGAAACTCCTGAAGCTATTAAAATTGCAGTACCATATATTCAAGAAATATTAAAAGCAATGCACATTCCAATTATTGAAAAAGAAGGTTTCGAGGCAGATGATTTAATTGGAACCCTTTCTAAACAAGCAGAAAAAGCAGGCTACCAAACCTATATGGTAACACCCGATAAAGATTTTGCTCAGCTAGTTTCTGAAAACATTTTTATGTATCGACCTGCTAGAATGGGTAATGGTATTGAAATTTGGGGAATTCCTGAAGTTCAAAAAAGATTTGAAATAGAAAGACCTGAACAAGTAATAGATTATTTAGGAATGATGGGAGATGCAGTTGACAATATTCCAGGTTTACCAGGTGTTGGAGATAAAACTGCTAAAAAGTTTTTAAAAGCCTACGGAAGTATGGAAGGGCTATTAGAAAACACACACGAGTTAAAAGGTAAAATGAAAGAAAAAGTTGAAGCTAATAAAGAGCTTGGACTTCTATCAAAAAAATTAGCTACCATAATTTTAGATTGCCCTGTTGAATTTCATGAACAAGATTTCGAATTGAACTCTCCAGATTTTGAAAAAACAAATGAAATTTTTAAAGAATTAGAATTTAGACGAATTGCAGAAAGCATGTCTAAAATTTTCAACGTTAACGTAGCACCAAAAACAGAAGAAACCAACTCAGATACTAAAACTTCAAAAAAAGCTACTCCTTCAACAGGTCAACAATTCGATTTATTTGCCGCACCTGCCGAAAGCACAGACACAAACTCAGGTTATAATGAGGCTGAAAACACAAACCAAGTATACCAATATATTAATACGCCAATAGCTCGCAAGTTATTTATTAAAAAATTAGAAGAACAAACTTCAGTTGCTTTTCATATAGAAACTGAAGGCGATATACTTTTTGAAACTAAAATTATTGGAATTTCTTTCTCTTACGAAAAAGGAAAAGGTTACTACATTATAATTAATGATGATAATTCAAAAGAAATACTAGAAGACTTAAAACCATTTTTCGAAAATGAAGCTATCGAAAAAATTAGCCAAAACATTAAAGACTTCAGCAAAACATTAATTAATTTCAACATACAATTAAAAGGTAAATTGTTTGACACCAAACTAGCGCATTATTTATTACACCCAGATATGCGACACGATTTAAATGTATTGGCTGAGACTTATTTAAACTATCGTCCACAAACATTAGAATCTCTAATCGGGAAAAAAGGAAAAAACCAACTTTCATTTCCTCAAATACCAATTGAAAAACAAGCTACGTACGCAATAGAAAATTCCGATTTAACGTTTCAAATAAAACAACTTTTTGAAGAAGATTTAGAAAAAAACAATCTTACCAAGTTATACAATAATATTGAATTACCCGTATTAAAGGTATTAGCTTCAATGGAATTAGAAGGTGTAAATATGGATAGTGAGTTTTTAAATTCACTTTCTGAAGCCTTAAACAATGACATAGTAACATTAGAAACTTCAATTTATAAAAAAGCTGAAGTTGAATTTAACTTAGCATCACCTAAACAATTAGGAGATGTTCTTTTTGATCATTTAAAACTGGTTGAAAAACCTAAAAAAACCAAAACAGGACAATATGCTACAGGCGAAGAAATTTTATCTAAACTTGCCGCTGAACACGAAATTGTCCGTGAAATTTTAGAATGGAGAGGTTTAGTTAAATTAAAAAATACTTATGTAGATGCTTTACCTAATGAAGTAAATAAAACTACAAATAGAATTCATACAACATATAGCCAAGCAGTTGCTGCCACAGGTAGATTAAGCTCTAACAATCCAAACTTACAAAATATACCAATTAGAACAGAACGCGGAAAACAGGTTAGAAAAGCATTTGTACCAAGAGATAAAAACTATACGCTACTAGCAGCCGATTATTCACAAATTGAACTAAGAATTATTGCTGCTTTAAGTGAAGATGAAAGTATGATAGAATCCTTTAATAAAGGAGAAGATATTCACGCCTCTACAGCTGCAAAAGTTTTTAATATCCCTTTAGAAGAGGTTACACGCTCTCAAAGAAGCGATGCAAAAGCTGTAAACTTTGGTATTATATACGGTCAAGGAGCTTTTACATTAGCACAACAATTAAAAAAATCTCGAAAAGAAGCTAAAGAACTAATAGATAATTATTACGAAACCTTTCCAAAGTTAAAAGCATACATTGCAAAACAAGTAGATCTAGCAAGAGAAAATGGTTATGTTGAAACAGTATTAGGAAGACGTAGGTATTTAAAAAATATAAACTCTCAAAATGCAATTGTTCGATCGGCTGATGAACGAAATGCTGTTAACGCTCCAATACAAGGTAGCGCTGCAGACATAATTAAAATTGCAATGATTAAAATTCAGCAAAAACTTATAGAACAAAATTTTAATTCTAAAATGCTTTTACAAGTGCATGATGAATTGGTTTTTGATATGCACAATAGCGAAAAAGAAACCTTAACTACTTTAATTAAAACAGAAATGGAAAACGCTTTTAAATTATCTGTTCCTTTAACTGTAGATTTAGGCGAGGGATTAAACTGGTTAGAAGCACATTAAGATAAAAAAGCAACTTATTTTAAAGAACAGTTAAATATAGCTAAAACGCTGTTTGTTATATAAATAATTAATTGTACATTTGCACTCCCTTTTTAGGGAGATAAAACAAATGTTTAACAATAACAAAGAATTTAATTGTGAGTAAATTAAGTTACAAAACAGTATCAGCAAACAAGGAGACTGCTAATAAAGAGTGGTTAGTTGTTGATGCAGACGGGCAAACGTTGGGTCGTCTAGCTTCTAAAGTAGCAATGCTAATTAGAGGTAAGTACAAGCCAAATTACACTCCTCACGTAGACTGTGGAGACAATGTGGTAGTAATCAACGCAGAAAAAATTAATCTAACTGGTAAAAAGTGGACAGACAAATCTTATATCCGTCACACAGGTTACCCAGGTGGACAAAGATCGTTAACTGCAACAGAAATGTTCGAAAAAGACCCTACGCGTCTTGTAGAAAAAGCAGTTAAAGGTATGTTACCAAAAAACAAATTAGGTAGCGCACTTTACAGAAACTTATATGTATATGCTGGTGCAGAGCACAATCAAGAAGCTCAATCACCAAAAGCACTTAACTTAAACGATCTAAGATAATGAGTACAATTCACAAAATAGGTAGAAGAAAAACAGCTGTAGCTCGTGTTTATGTTACTGAAGGAACTGGAAAAGTTACTGTTAACAAAAAAGATTTAAACGACTATTTAACAACAGCAACTTTACAATATAAAGTAAAGCAACCATTTGCATTAACAGATAATGTTGACGCTTATGACGTAAAAGTAAATGTTTACGGTGGTGGTGTTACTGGTCAAGCTGAAGCTATTAGACTTGCAATTTCAAGAGCATTAATAGAAATTAATGAAGAAAATAGATCTTTATTAAAACCTCATGGTTTACTTACTAGAGATTCTAGAATGGTTGAACGTAAGAAATTCGGTCAAAAGAAAGCAAGAAAAAAATTCCAATTCTCAAAACGTTAATCCGTTTACATTATTGGTTCATCAATTTATTTGGTGGTTCATTGAAAATAAAATTAAAACAAAGTTGTCGTTGATCAGTCAATGACTGTAAAAAGTTTAGCATCCAAATAGGGAAGATCGCGATTGCGCTACTTCCCTATTGCTAAGTCTCAACGGAACGTAAACTAAATACAAATGGCAAATATTGAAATTAAAGAATTATTAGACGCAGGTGTACACTTCGGTCACTTAACAAGAAAGTGGGATCCAAATATGGCACCATATATTTATGGTGAGCGTAATGGAGTTCATATTATTGACCTTTATAAAACTGCAGCTAAAATTGACGAAGCAGCTGATGCTTTAAAAAAGATAGCTATCTCAGGAAGAAAAATTCTTTTTGTAGCTACAAAAAAACAAGCTAAAGAAATTATCTCTAGCAAATCTACAAGCATTAACATGCCTTACATTACTGAGCGTTGGCCAGGTGGTATGTTAACAAACTTTGTAACAATTAGAAAAGCCGTTAAAAAAATGTCTTCTATTGACAGAATGAAACAAGATGGTTCATTCAACGCTTTATCTAAAAGAGAACAATTACAAATTAACCGTCAAAGAGCTAAATTAGAAAAAAACTTAGGTTCTATTTCTGATATGACTCGTTTACCAGGTGCAATTTTTATTGTTGACATTAAAAAAGAACACATTGCTGTTGCTGAAGCTCAAAAATTAAACATTCCTATTTTTGCTATGGTTGATACAAACTCTGATCCAAGAGGTGTAGACTATGTAATTCCTGCGAATGATGATGCATCTAAATCAATTGATAAAATTTTAGGTTATATCACTGATGCTGTTGCAGAAGGTTTAGCTGATAGAAAAGCAAGCAAAGAAAAAGCTCCTAAAGCTGAGGAAACAAAAGCTAAAGAAGTTAAAGCTGAAGAAAAAAAATAATTGTAAAATAGTTGAGCATTTGTTCAACAAAAAATAATATTAATATGGCAAAAATTACGGCCCAAGAAGTAAATAAATTAAGACAGTCTACCGGAGCTGGTATGATGGACTGTAAAAATGCACTTGTTGAAGCAGAAGGAGATTTTGACAAAGCAATTGAAATTTTACGTAAAAAAGGACAAAAAGTTGCTGCAAAAAGAGCTGATAGAGATTCTTCAGAAGGTGCTGTTATAGCTAAAGTTAATGAAGGTAACACTAAAGGTGCTATTATTTCATTAAATTGTGAAACTGATTTTGTTGCTAAAAACGACGCTTTTGTTGCTTTAGCTCACGAATTTGCTGCAATTGCAGTTACTTGTGACTCTAAAGAAGCTTTTATGGAAGCTGATTTTGGAGGAATGACTGTTGCTGAAAAATTAATTGAGCAAACTGGTGTAATTGGTGAAAAATTAGAAATTGGTACTTTTGAAGTTGTTGAAGGTGGTTTTGTAGGTTCTTACATTCACGCTGGAAACAAAATTGCTGCTGTATCTGCTTTATCTGCTAGTGTAGATGGTGCTGATGTTGTTGCTAAAGACATTTCTATGCAAGCTGCTGCAATGGGAGCTTCAATATTATCTTACAAAGATTTTGACCCAGAATTTGTTGCTTCAGAAACAGAAGCTAGAATTGCTGTTATTGAAAAAGAAAATATTGAATTAGGAAGATTAGGAAAAACGTTAAAAAACATTCCTACATTTATTTCTAGATCTCAATTAAGTGACGAAGTAATTGAAGCTACTAAAGTTAAATTACAAGAAGAACTTAAAGCTGAAGGTAAGCCAGAAGCTATTTGGGATAGAATTCTTCCTGGAAAATTAGAAAGATTTATTTCTGATAACACTACTTTAGATCAAGAGCAATGTTTATTAGATCAAAACTTTATTAAAGACGAAAAGAAAACTGTTGCAGAATACGTTAATAGTATTGGTGTAGAAGTTACAGCTTTTAAAAGAGTTTCTTTAGTATAAGTAATATCTTATTATACAATTTAAAAAAGCCTTTCTATATACTTAGAAAGGCTTTTTTTATTTCAACACTTAAAAAATATAAATTCTAAATAATTAAAATCTTATATTTGCATAACTTTCAAATTAATTATGGCTTACAAAAGAATTCTTTTAAAATTAAGTGGTGAGGCTCTTATGGGAGAACGCCAATATGGAATAGATCCAAAACGTTTAGCAGAATATGCTGAAGAAATAAAAAAAATTACTGATAAAGGTATTGAAGTTGCAATTGTAATTGGTGGTGGAAACATTTTTAGAGGTGTTTCTGGTGCTAGTAACGGAATGGATCGTGTACAAGGTGACTATATGGGTATGCTAGCAACTGTTATTAACGGTTTAGCTCTACAAAGTGCTCTAGAAGACCAAGGTATTATTACTCGTTTACTAACTGCAATAAAAATGGAACAAGTTGCTGAACCGTTTATTAAAAGAAGAGCTGTTAGACACCTTGAAAAAGGTAGAGTTGTAATATTTGGTGGTGGAACAGGAAACCCATATTTTACAACAGATACTGCTGCAGTATTAAGAGCTATTGAAATTGGAGCAGACGCAATACTTAAAGGAACCAGAGTTGATGGAATTTACACTTCAGATCCTGAAAAAGATAAAGACGCTACAAAATTCGAATCTATAACTTATAAAGATGTTATGAATAGAGGTTTAAAAGTAATGGATATGACAGCCTTTGCTTTAAGCCAAGAAAACAATTTACCAATTGTAGTTTTTGATATGAATACCAAAGGAAATTTAGAAAAATTAATTTCTGGAGAAAATATTGGTACATTAGTTGATAAATAAAAAATACACTTAAATTTTTCTATTATGACTGAAGAATTAAATTTTATAGTTGAAAGCACAACTGAATTAATGAACAATGCTATTGAGCATTTAGAAAAAGAATTTAGAAACATTAGAGCTGGTAAAGCTAGTCCTGCAATGATTGGAAGTGTTACTGTTGATTATTATGGAAGTCAAACTCCGCTAACTCAAGTTGCTAATGTTGGAACTATGGATGCACATACAATTACTGTGCAACCTTGGGAAAAAAATATGCTACACGAAATCGAAAAAGCAATTATGATTGCTAATTTAGGTTTCAATCCAATGAACAACGGTGAAATTATAATTATTAATGTACCTGCTTTAACTGAAGAAAGACGTAAAGAACTTTCTAAACAAGCTAAGGCAGAAGCAGAACACGCTAAAGTTAGTATTAGAAACGACCGTAGAGAAGCTATGCAAGAAATTAAAAAATCTGACGCTTCTGAAGATATGCAAAACAATGCAGAGGTTGACATTCAAAACTTAACAGATAAATATATTGCTATTGTTGATGAGCAATACAAAATAAAAGATATAGAAATTATGAAGGTTTAACATTCTTCGTTAAACTTTTCACAAAATAAGAAGCACTCAATCGAGTGCTTTTTTACTTTATTATATTTGTTTCAGTTACAAAACTAACCTATGAATAAACTGTTGTATTTTTTTTTAATAGTTCCTATACTTGTTATATCGCAAAACAAAATACAAGGTATTGTTATAGATAGCGAAAATCATAACCCACTGCCCTACGCATCTGTAATAACAAATACAAATTCTGGAACTTTAACCAATACAAAAGGGAAGTTTATAATAGAATCTAGTTCTACAATTTCAGCTATTGAAGTTTCGTATGTTGGATATAAAAGTGTTAAAATTGATATTACTAATAAAGACAAGTTTGTAAAAATTAAATTAAAACCATCTGTTGAAAATTTAAACGAAGTTTTAATTACTGCCAAAGAAAACCCTGCACTTCAACTTATACGAAATACAATAGAAAACAAATCGAAAAATAACATAGAAAAATCTTTAGCTACATTTAAATTTAATGCTTACAACAAGGTTTTGGTTACTGCAAATCCAGATTCAATAAGTAATAAAATAGATAGCATTTATGTTTTAAAAGAAGGAAAAAAAACATTTAAAAAATTAGATTCTACAAATTTTAAATTCAAAAAAGAAATAGATGTACAACATTTATTTATTTCAGAAAAAGTGTCTGAATTTAAATTTCAAAAGGGAAAAAAGAAAAAAGAAACTATTTTAGCTTCTAGAATGGCAGGCTTAAAACAACCATTATATGAAATTCTTGCTTTAACGTTTCAAGATTTTTCGTTTTACAATGAGTTTTATTCTATTGCTGGAACTAAATATATAAATCCAATAGCTACTAACGCTCTAAAACACTACAATTATAAAATATTAGACACTACAAAAATTCAAAATAAAAAAACGTATGTAGTTTATTTTAAACCAAAACCTAAAGATGAAAAGAACATCTTAGGTATTGAAGGTCTTTTATATTTAGATACAGAAACTTTTGCAATAACAAAAGGAATTGCTGAACTAAAAGGTGTTGTAAACGTAAAGGCAGAGCAAGATTATATTTACAAACAAGCATATAAAACTTGGTTTCCATCCAATCAAAACATTGTATTAAAAAAAGGTAATAACAGTAAAAAAATGCTGCTTTTTGGTGGTGCTGTTAAGTTTTCTAGCAATAAACCTAACGATTCAATTATTAAACCTAAAGGTAAAAAACCAGAAGACATTACTTATTTTATTTCAAAAACAACAAATTCAAATATTGAAATTAATACTACCGTTAAGGTTAAAAACTCTGCCTCTACATTAGAATTTAATGAGGATGCACATAAAAAACCTACCGAGTTTTGGAACACTTACCGTACTGATTCAATAACCAAAAGAGGAATTACAACTTATTATAAATTAGATAGTATTGCTGAAGAAGAAGGTATAGATAAAAAAATAAATTTAGCCAGGCACATTTTAAAAGGTGAATATCCAACCAAATACTTAAATTTAAATTTGGGTAAAATTATAAACTTAAACAATTACGAAGGTTTACGATTAGGTTTTGGAGGAGCTACTAATCGTAATTTTTCTACCAAATTTAGAATTGAATCTTATGCTGCTTACGGTACAAAAGATAACAAATTTAAGTACAGCTTTGGTGGTGCTGTAAGACTTAATAAAGATTATAACACTTGGTTTGGTGCAAATTACACAAATGACATTTCTGAAGCAGCATCTCTAAATTTTATTTCAAAAAACACCTCATTTTCTCCTGTTAATCCAAGAAACTTAAACATAAGTAAGTTTTACAATTACAAAACCATTAAAGGGTATCTTACACATGACATTCAGCCAAATTTAGAAGCAAAACTTCAATTTAGCACAGGTAAATACAAACCTCTTTTCGATTATCAATATGTTTCTGGAGATAAAAACTTAAATGAATATAACTTAACAACAGCTGCAATAGGCATTCAATATAACCCAAAGAATGAATATATGAATTCTCCTATTGGTAAGCTTACTATTAAAAATGAATACCCTCAAATTACTTTTCAAGCAACTAAGAGTATTAAAAACATGCTAGATAGTGATTTTGGTTTTACACAGTTTAACTTAAGAATTTTTCATAAAATAAAACGCTTACGCAAAGCCACAACCTCAATATTATTAGAAGGAGGTATTGTTTTTGGAGATGCACCTATTACGCATTTATACAACACAACTCCTAACTATACTCAAAAAAACCCTTGGTTTAACCGAATTACATTTGCAGGTAAAAATAGTTTTGAAACTATGGGCTATAATGAGTTTATTTCGGATAGGTTTTCTGCACTACACATTAAACATCAATTAAAACCATTTAAAATTACTAAAAAGTTTCATCCACAAGTTACTTTAGTAACCAGAACTGCTCTAGGAACTATAGATAATATTGCATACCATAAAAATATTACCTTTAAAAGTTTAAAAAAGGGATATTTTGAAAGTGGAATTGAATTAAACGAACTTTTTAAAGGTTTAGGATTCAGTACTTTTTATAGATATGGGCCAAACCAAAATTTAAAAGTAAGTGATAATTTAGCTGTAAAATTAACTTACAAGTTTAGGCTAGGATTTTAAACAACAAAGCATCTAAAGCTCAACTATTTTACTAACTTTGCAAAAATTTTTTGAATGGATTTTTGGACGTCAGTATCTAGAATTATTTTAAAAGGCAGATATATTATTCTTATTATAATAGCAGCCTTTACTTATTATTTATCTCAGCAAATGGAAAACATGCGTTTTTCATATACTGAAGCCAATCTTTTACCCGAAAATCATGAAGTAAATGTAGAATACAACAAGTTTCTAGAACAATTTGGCGAAGAAGGAAATTTAGTAATTCTAGCAGTTCAAGATTCAACAATTTTTGATGTAGATAAATTTAATGCCTGGAATAATTTATCTAAAAAGTTAGACAGTTTTAGTGAAGTAGATTTTACCATAGCAATTGGTGATATTAAAAAATTAAAGAAAAACACTACTAAAAAGAAATTTGATGTAGAACCTTTATACAGCAAAAATCCAACTACAAATAAAGAAGTTCAAAATATTAAACATGAATTGTTTGATAATCTTCCATTTTTCGACAACATTTTATACAATAAAGAAACTGGTACAATTAGAACCGTTGTTTATATGCGTAAAGACATAGTAAACACAGCTGCACGAAAAGATTTTGTTTTTGACTCTTTAAATCCTACTATAGAAAAATTTGAAAGTGATTATAATGTAAATATACGAGTATCAGGTATGCCATATATACGCACCATGAATGCTCAAAACATTATTGATGAAATTGGAATGTTTGTTGGTTTAGCTCTAGCAGTTACAGCACTTATTTTCTTTTTCTTCTTCCGTTCTTTTAGAGCTACTTTTATTACACTACTTGTAGTAAGTATTGGAGTAATTTGGGCTTTTGGTTTTATTGGTTTATTTCAATATGAAATCACAGTTTTAATGGCATTAATACCGCCATTAATTATTGTTATTGGAGTGCCTAATGCTATATTTTTAATTAACAAATACCAACAAGAAGTTAAAAAACACGGTAACCAAGCAAAATCATTACAACGCGTAATTTCAAAAATTGGTAACGCTACGTTAATGACAAATGTTACTACGGCTTCTGGTTTTGCAACATTTATTTTTACAAAAAGTCAGTTACTTCGTGAGTTTGGTACAATTGCATCTATAAATATTTTGGCAATATTTGTATTAGCATTATTAATTATACCAATAATGTATAGCTTTTTACCATTGCCAAAAGAAAAGCATTTAAAACATTTAGAACGTAAGTGGATTGATGCTATTGTAAACTGGATGGAATCTATTGTTAGACATCATAGAATAGCTGTTTATATTGCTACAACTTCAATAATTATTGTAAGTATAATTGGTGTTTACATGATAAAAGTTTCTGGTAGCTTAATTGAAGATATGCCAAAAGGCAAAGAGTTTTTTAAAGATATTGTATTTTTTGAAGAGGAATTTGGAGGTATTATGCCTCTAGAAATTTTAATTGACACCAAGAAAGAAAAAGGTGTTATGAAACTTTCTACTTTGAAAAAAATGGAAAAGTTAGATGAAACAATTAACGAAATCCCTCAACTTTCCAAATCTATTTCTGCCTTAAACATAGTTAAATACTCTAAGCAAGCCTTTTATAGCGGAAAACCAAAATATTATCAATTACCAAATAATCAAGAAAAAAACTGGATTCTTTCTTACGCAAAAAACTCTACCGAAAATTCTAACATGCTAGAGAGTTATGTAGATTCTACAGGTAGATTTGCTAGAATGACCACTTTTATGAAAGATATTGGTACAGATAAAATGGCTATAATTGAAGATAGAATTCAACAAAAAATAGACAAAGAATTTCCAAAAGAAAATTACACCGTATCAATGACCGGAAAAGCGTTAGTTTTCTTAAAAGGAACACATTTTTTAATTAATAACCTAGTTATTTCACTTTCGTTAGCCGTACTATTAATTGCAATTTTTATGGCATTTATGTTTAGGTCGTTTAGAATGATATTAATATCATTACTGCCAAATATATTTCCTTTACTAATTACAGCTGGCTTAATGGGTTATTTAGGCGTACCAATAAAACCATCTACAATTTTGGTGTTTAGTATTGCCTTTGGAATTTCGGTAGATGATACAATTCACTTTTTAGCAAAATATCGACAAGAACTAAAAGCAAATAATTGGCGTATAAAAGAATCTGTTTACGGAGCCCTTCGCGAAACTGGTGTAAGTATGTTTTATACTTCAATAGTTTTATTTTTTGGATTTTTAGTATTTACAGTTTCTAGTTTTGGTGGAACTATTGCATTAGGTGGTTTAGTTTCTATAACTCTTCTATTTGCAATGATATCGAATCTTATACTTTTACCTTCATTATTACTTTCATTAGAAAAAAGTATTGCTAACAAAAAAATATTTAAAGAACCAACTTTAGATATTTTACCTCCAGAAGATGAAAAATAACCACAACAATGCTTAAAGTTTAACTTTCAAAGTTTCTAACTTTCATTTGTAATTGTATCTTTGTAAACCTAAAAATTTAAAAGATGATTACAAGCAATGTTGCAGAACTTTTAAGTTCAGATAAGTTTTTACAAGAAGTTGAAATTAAAGGTTGGGTTAGAACTTTTAGAGCCAATAGATTTATAGCTTTAAACGATGGTTCAACAATTAACAACATACAATGTGTTGTTGATTTCGAGAATACTTCTGAAGATATTTTAAAAAAAATTACTACTGGAGCAGCAGTATCAATAAAAGGAACTTTAATTGAAAGCCAAGGTAAAGGGCAAACTGTTGAAATTAAAGTTGCTGAATTAGAAATTCTTGGAGAATCTAATCCAGATGAATACCCTATTCAACCAAAAAAACACAGTTTCGAGTTTTTAAGAGAAAACGCTCACTTACGTGTAAGAACTAATACGTTTAGTGCTGTAATGCGTGTTAGATCGGCTCTTTCATTTGCTGTGCATAAATATTTTACAGAGAACGGATTCTATAATTTCCACGCACCTATTATTACTGGTTCAGATGCTGAAGGTGCAGGAGAAATGTTTCAAGTTTCAACTTTAGGTTTAGATAATGTTCCTAAAGATGAAGATGGAAATGTAGATTATAAAAAAGATTTCTTCGGAAAAGAAACTAACCTTACTGTTTCTGGCCAATTAGAAGCTGAAACTTATGCAATGGCATTGGGTAAAGTATATACTTTTGGCCCAACATTTAGAGCTGAAAACTCAAATACAACACGCCATTTATCTGAATTTTGGATGATTGAACCTGAAGTTGCTTTCAACAATCTAGATGACAATATGGATCTTGCTGAAGATTTTATAAAATCTGTAATTACATACGTTTTACAACATTGTAAAGATGATATTGCGTTTTTAGATAATAGATTAACGCAAGAAGAAAAAACAAAACCAGCTAACCAACGTAGTGAAATGACTTTGCTGGAACGTTTAAACTTTGTTGCTGAAAACAATTTTAAACGTGTAAGCTATACGGAAGCAATTGATATTTTAAGAAATTGCAAACCAAACAAAAAGAAAAAATTCCAATTTCCAATTAACGAATGGGGAGCAGATTTACAAAGTGAGCACGAACGTTTTTTAGTTGAAAAACACTTTAAATGTCCTGTAATTTTATTTGATTATCCTGCAAATATTAAAGCGTTTTACATGCGTTTAAATGATGATGGAAAAACAGTACGTGCAATGGATGTTCTATTTCCTGGTATTGGAGAAATTGTTGGTGGAAGCCAACGTGAAGAGCGTTTAGATGTATTAAAACAAAAAATTTCAGATTTAAATATCGACGAAAAAGAACTTTGGTGGTATATAGATACACGTAAATTTGGAACTGCAGAGCATAGTGGTTTTGGGTTAGGTTTTGAACGTTTAGTTCAATTCTCTACAGGAATGGGTAATATTAGAGATGTTATTCCTTATCCACGAACGCCACAAAACGCAGAGTTCTAAAACTAAAAAAACATATTATTTACCGTAATATGTTTTTTTGTATTTTTACCTCGGTATAACTTAAAAAAATCTATGCTTAAACAAAGTTTACAATATAAATTACTTCAAAAATTATCTCCTCAACAAATTCAATTAATGAAATTGATTCAATTGCCTACACAAGCATTTGAACAACGTTTAAAACAAGAATTAGAGGAAAATCCTGCTTTAGATAGCGGTAAAGAGAAGGTTGAAGAAATAGCGAACAATCAATTAGATGATGACGCTTATGATGATGGAAATGATTCTATAAATGCAGAAGATATTAATATTGATGAATATTTAAGTGACGATGAAATACCTAATTACAAAACACAAAGTAATAATTACTCGGTAGATGATGATGACAAGCAAGTACCATATGCATCTGGTACTTCATTTACACAGTACTTAAAAAACCAAATGCACACCTACAGGTTAACTGAAGACGAAGAAATTATAACAGATTTTTTAGTTGGTAGCATTGATGAAAGTGGTTACATTAGAAGAGATTTACTAGATATTTTAGACGATTTAGCATTTACACAAAATGTTTTTACTACTGAAGAGGAATTAAAACGATTGTTAAAAATAGTACAACAATTAGATCCTGCTGGTGTTGCTGCTAGAGATTTAAAAGAATGTTTACTAATTCAATTAAAACGTAAAAAAGAAAAGCCTAGCAGAAATCTTGCAATCGATATTTTAGAAACTTCGTTTGAACATTTTGTTAAAAAGCATTACAAAAAACTATTACAAAAATTCCATATTACGGAAGAAGAGTTAAAGGATGCAATTAAACAAGTTGAAAAATTAAATCCTAAACCTGGTGGATCTTACGTTGGTAACAATAAAATTGCAGAACAAATTGTTCCAGATTTTACTATACGTATTGTTGAAGGGGAATTAGAGCTGACTCTAAATTCTAGAAACGCTCCAGAGCTTCATGTTTCTAAAGATTATAACGATATGCTTTTAGGGTATAAAGACTCTAAGGAAAAATCGAAGTCTCAAAAAGATGCAGTTATGTTTATTAAACAAAAACTAGATGCTGCAAAGTGGTTTATTGACGCTATTAAACAACGTCAACAAACACTTCTTTTAAATATGAATGCCATAATGCATCATCAAAAAGAGTACTTTTTAACTGGTGACGAACGTAAATTGAAACCAATGATATTAAAAGACATTGCAGATGTTATTGATATGGATGTTTCAACAGTTTCTAGGGTTGCTAACAGTAAATATGTAACAACACCTTACGGAACTAAATTAATTAAGGAATTCTTCTCTGAATCGATGAAAAATGAACAAGGAGAGGATGTTTCAACTAGAGAAATAAAAAATATATTAAAAACTGTTATTAAAGAAGAAAACAAAAGAAAACCTTTAACCGATGATAAATTATCTAACTTATTAAAGGAAAAAGGGTATCCTATTGCTCGAAGAACAGTTGCAAAATACAGAGAACAATTAGATATACCTGTAGCGAGATTACGTAAAGAGATTTAGTATGAAATTTTCAAAGTTTATTTCATATTTCTTTCATCCAATAAATTTTCCAATTATTGGTGCTTTAATATATTTTCTTTTTATACCTAAGCATATATTTAAAGTTCAAGAACACACAATTCTCACTGTTATTTTTATTGGTTCATATGTGTTTCCAATAGTTTTACTTTTTATGCTAAAATCACTCAAAATGATCACAAATTTTCAAATTGCAACAATAGAAGAACGCAAGTTTCCTACTACGTTGTTTTTTGGTATTTGTGCAATAATTGGTAATTGGCTATTTAAAACAACTGTTGTTGACTTATTAGCACTTTTTTATTTTGGATATGGATTAGCAATAGCTTTAACGTATATTCTACTTCATATAGAAATAAAATCAAGCCTACATAGTATAGGTATAAGTGGTTTAATTGGTTTTTTAATGTATTTCAGTTACAGCTTTAAAATTAACCTAATATTAATTTTTATTGTATTATTTATACTAAGTGGATTTATAATATCTTCTAGATTAACTCTTAAAGCGCATACTGTTAAAGAAGTAACTATTGGCTATTTTCTAGGTTTTATTTCGCAAGCAATTGTATTTGGTATTTACTACATAATGTAAAGCTTCAAACCTACATTAAATGCATTCATTTCTATTTCCTCACTCTCTATATACGAATCTTTAAAAAGCGAGTTTAACGCGTAGTATACGTATAAATTCCAAGCGTCATAACCAACATTTAGCATGGCACCATATTCTAAATCATTTAAATATTTTCCTTTTTTAATGGTATATGCCTCATTTTGTCCACTATACTTATATCTTGAAGAGTATAAATACGCTATTTTAGCTCCTGCATAAACGCGCCAAAACTTGTATTTAGTAGGTGTAGAGTTTCTAAAGCGGAACTCTATTGGCATTTCTATAGCAAATGTACTAAGTCTATTAGTTTTAATATTTTCAGCTTTAGAAAAGGTATATGTATTATTGTTGTTTACTATTTGCAAATCCTGAATATAGGCGTTATAACTATACCCTAATCCAATACCTAAACCAAAATTACGCTTTTCATTTAAAGGTATATCCTTAATAAAACCAATTGAAAAGCCACCAGAAAAACCATTCTGCTCTATATTTTTTGGCTTGTTAAATAACAAGTTATAAGTAAACGAAACATATATTTGATCTTCCAAATACTTTGTATCAATACTATCTTTTACTTGCTGTGAATACAAATTATTACAAACAAACAATATTGAAATAATGAAAAAAAGCTTTTTAACCATAAAACAAATATAATATATAAAGCACAAAAAAGGCAATCAATTATATGATTGCCTTTTTTAATATTTAAAGATTTAAAAAACTTTATTAAAAGTTTCCGCTTATGTCATTTCCTTTTGACGTAGAGAAACTAACTTTAAGAGCATTAATATCTCTTAATTGTTCTTTAATATCTAGTATTGTTCCAACATTTGCTTCTTTATCAGCTTTAATAGAAGTAGTCATAAATTTAACTTCTTCTTCTTTACGTAAAGCTCTTTCAGCAAAAATAAAGTTAGGAACATCTTTAACATCGATAATTTTATCGTTTACCTGTATTTTATCTCCAGATATTTTACCATCTTTAGATTTACCTACATAAATAGTACTTACCAAACTTTTATGTTCTAATTTTTTTACTTCACTTGCAACTGGTAAAGCTGGCTTCTTAATTAATAAGTCAGTCTCACGCATTGTTGTAGATACCATAAAAAAGAATAACAACATAAATACAATATCAGGTAATGATGCAGTAGAAATTGCAGGTAAGCCTTTTTTCTTCTTTTTAAATTTACTCATAATCTGATATTCTTATTTTAGTGGTTCAGGTTCCGAGATAATTTGAGGGTATTTACCCTTTAAATTATCAATTTTCGCTTTTAAACTCTCGCTTGGATTATCTTTATAATCTTTTAATAATTGACTATAAGTAGTTCCATAAAGCTTTTTCGCTAATTCGCTTCTTAATTCATTATATGCTTTTTCTACTTCATTTTGAATAGATACATACATACCATAAGTTGTTCCACGAGCACTTTGTAACGAAATAATTGCTTTACTTGGATGATCTGATGAATTTGGGTCTTTAGCACCTTGACAATAATCACAAGGCTCTCCAGGTTTACCATCTTTAGGAGCTCCAATTCCACCACCATTATCAATAAAATCCATTGCGATTTTCTTAATATCTTTTACATCAACAAAATCAGTTCCTTCAACCAAAATTAAATTATTTCGGTTAACAACGATATCTAAAACATTTTTTTGTTTTACAATAACATCTTGTGGCTTTTCTTGACTTTTTTCAGGTAATTTACGAGAAATCCCTGAATCAACATCCATTGTTGTTGTTACTAAGAAAAATATTAAAAGCAAGAACGCAATGTCTGCCATTGAACCAGCATTTATTTCTCCATTTTCTCTTCTTGCCATAATAATTTATTTTACAAATGATCTACCAAAATCGATTAAAAAGAATAACAATCCAACACCACCTAAAAGGGCGCTAAAGTTAATTCCTGTACTTACCCATTTTGATACACTTCCAGCTTCTCCATTTTCTAATACTCTACCACTAACATCTAATACAGCAGCATCAGAAGCAGTCATATAAGCAATTGCTAAAATAACACCAAAAGCTGCAACACCAATTAAGGTAGTTTTTAAACCTTGAGGGTTTTTAATCATATTTACAATTGAAAATACTACAGCAAGTAAAGCTGTTGCAATCAATGTAAACTTAGCAAAAGTAATAAATGGCGATACTATGCTATCTTTAATAGTATCATCGGCAAGCATAGCTTCGATAGCTTCATCTCCCTCCATCATAATTCTTATGAAGAAGTAGAAACCAATCAACCCTATTAGCCCAGCTACTAAAGTTAATATTTTTGAAAATTTCTTACTCATAATTTATATTATTTTTTGTGTTTAACCAAAAGGTCAACAAGTGAAATTGATGCGTCTTCCATGTTGTTTACAATACTATCTACTTTAGAGATAATGTAGTTGTAAAATACTTGAAGAATAATTGCAACAATTAAACCAAATACTGTAGTTAATAATGCTACTTTAATACCTCCTGCTACTACTGTTGGAGAAATATCACCAGCTTGTTGAATTGAATCAAATGCACCAATCATACCAATTACAGTACCCATGAAACCTAACATAGGAGCTAAAGCAATAAATAAAGATAACCAAGAAATGTTTTTCTCTAATAATCCCATTTGAACACCACCGTATCCAACAACCGCTTTTTCAGCCGCGTCAACACCTTCGTCCATTCTGTCTAAACCTTGGTAAAAGATTGAAGCAACAGGTCCTTTTGTGTTTCTACAAACTTCTTTTGCAGCTTCTACACCACCACTAGCTAAAGCATCATCTACTTTATTTACTAATTTTTTAGTGTTTGTAGTTGCCATGTTAAGATAAATAATTCTTTCAATAGCAATTGCTAAACCTAAAATTAAGGCTACTAATACAATTCCCATAAAGAAAGGTCCACCTTCAATAAAACGTTGTTTTAATTCTTGGTGAAATGTTTTTTCTTCTGTTGCATCAGCCGCAACCTTTTCAGTTTTGGTTGCATCTTGTGCTACTGCCTTAGGTGCTGCTCCAAATAACATTAATCCTGTAATTGCAAGGATAGTAAATACTCTTTTCATTGTGTAATAGTTAATTTATTAATTTTTCTAACGGGTTAAATATAAAATTATTTTACAAAATAATAAATCCTTAGGAAGTTAAACTATATTGTTTAATATGTATAGCTTTACTTCTTTAAACCACTATTTTGCGTATGGCAAGTAACGAAAAAATGTTGAGTTATTAAAATTTTAGAAACACTTTAAGTGTTTTTTTTACAATTTATTAATTTTTTAAAAATACAATAACATTTATCATAGAATTGAAGATTAATATGTTAAAAAATAGTCAATTTAAACCTTTAAACCTTGTTTTTTATTCTAAAATAGTCAATTCTCCTCTTAATGGTGATTCAAATATACTTTTAAACTCATTATTTGGCACTTTCATTCCAAGCATGTACATTAATTTAACCAATGCAGACTCTGAAGTTATATCAAAACCACTAATTACACCCATTTTATCTAAATGAACACTAGCATTATATTTACCCATAATAACACTTCCTCCAGCACATTGTGTAACATTTATTATTTTAATTTCTTTATTAACAGCATCTTGTAATAAATCTAAAAACCATTGTTTAGATGTTGCATTACCAGATCCAAATGTTTCTAAAACTACACCTTTTAACCCTTCAATATTTAAAACACTTTCAACTACTTGTTTGGTTATTCCAGGAAATAATTTTAGCACAGCAATATTATTATCAAACCTTTTTCGTACTTCTAGTTTTTTTTCTGTTGAAGTTTTTTCTAACAATTGCCTCTTAAACTTTAAATGAACACCACTTTCCGCCAATGGTAAACAGTTAGGCGAACTAAAAGCTTGAAAATGTTCTGCGTTCATTTTTACAGTTCTATTTGCTCTATAAAGTTTATACTCAAAATACAAACACACTTCATTTATTAAAGGTTTGCCATCTTTATTTTGCTTTGCTGCAATCTCAATTGAGGTAATTAAGTTTTCCTTTGCATCGGTACGTAAATCTCCAATTGGCAACTGCGAACCAGTAAATATAATTGGCTTAGCCAAATTTTTAAACATAAAACTAAAAGCCGAAGAAGTATAGGCCATTGTATCTGACCCATGTAAAATCACAAAACCATCGTATTTTTCATAATTTCTCTCTATAAGTTCAGCAATAAACACCCATTCTTCAATATCCATATCTGACGAGTCTATTGGAACATCGAATGAAAAAGTATCAATAGTACAATTTAAATGATTTAATTCGGGAACATGTTTTAATAACTTATCAAAATTGAAAGCTTTTAACGCTCCAGTTTCAAAGTCTTTAACCATACCTATTGTACCTCCAGTATAAATTAAATATATGTGTGGAATTTTTGTCATTTTGTCTTACATCTAGTTTTGGAATAATTTATGATGTAAATTTATCGAATATTAACTATAAAAAAGAAAATTATGTTTGGTTATTACATTATTATTGGAGCAATCTCTTTAATAAGTTGGTTAGTTAGCAATCAACTAAAAAGAAAATTTGAACAATACTCTAAGGTTCAATTACAAAATGGACTAAGCGGTAAAGAAATAGCCGAAAAAATGTTACGCGATCACAGTATTAATGATGTAAAAGTAATTTCAACCGCAGGTCAACTAACAGATCACTACAACCCAGCAAATAAAACTGTAAACTTAAGTGATGTTGTTTATAGCCAACGAAACACTGCTGCGGCTGCTGTTGCTGCACACGAAGTTGGCCATGCTGTTCAACATGCAAAAGCATACAAATGGTTAACTATGAGATCACAATTAGTACCTGTTGTAAATATTTCATCTAAATTTTCAATTTGGTTAGTTATAGGTGGTCTAGCCCTAGGTGCTGCCGAAACTTCTGGCTTAGGACTTTATGTTGCATTTGCTGGTTTAATTATGATGGGGTTAGCAACTCTTTTCAGCTTTATAACTTTACCTGTAGAATATGATGCTAGTAATAGAGCTTTAGCTTGGTTAAAAACAAATAACATGCTTACTAGCACCGAACAAGACGGAGCACAAGATGCCTTAAAATGGGCTGCAAGAACTTATTTAGTTGCCGCTTTAGGATCTTTGGCTATGCTATTATATTGGGCTTTAAGAATTTTGGGAGGAAGAAAATAGCCTTACGGTTTTATTTGCCTATCAATTTGCTGATCTAACGAGATAAAGGTTTCTGTTCTAATAACTCCTTTAATTGATTGTATTTTATTGTTTAATAAAAACATTAAATGCTCATTATCTTTACATAATATTTTTACAAAAATTGAATAATTACCAGTAGTAAAATGACTTTCAACAACCTCGGTAACCTCTTTCAATCTTTTTATAACTGAATTGTAATTACTCGCAGTATCTAGATAAACACCAATAAAAGCAAGCGTATCATAACCTAAAGCTTTAGGGTTAATAATAAATTTAGAACCTTTAATTAAACCTGAAGATTCAAGTTTTCTTAATCTTTGATGAATTGCAGCTCCAGATATTCCAATTTGACGAGCAATACCTAAAATTGGAGTACGAGCATCGGCCATTAAATGCTTAAGAATTATCTTGTCAATACCATCAACACGTAACCTTTTATCTTTCATCTATAATGTACTTTTAAAAGTAAATATAAAAAAATAAAGGATATGATTTCTCATATCCTTCATTAAACATCTTATCTGTATTTTCTTACTCTTTACCTTCTAAAACAAAATCTTCCATAAATTTTGTAGTATAATTTCCTGATAAATAATCAGCATTATCCATTAATTGTCTGTGGAAAGGTATCGTTGTTTTAACACCTTCAATAACAAACTCATCTAATGCACGTCTCATTTTACTTATAGCCTCTTCACGAGTTTGAGCCGTAGTTATTAATTTAGCAATCATTGAATCGTAATTTGGCGGAATAGTGTAACCTGCATATACATGAGAATCTACACGAACACCATGCCCACCTGGCGTATGTAATACAGTTATTTTACCTGGTGAAGGTCTAAATCCATTAAACGGGTCTTCAGCATTAATTCTACACTCTATCGAATGTAATTTTGGTAAATAATTTTTTCCTGAAATTGGCACTCCAGCAGCCACTTTAATTTGCTCATAAATTAAATCGTAATCAATTACTTGTTCCGTAATTGGGTGCTCAACTTGAATACGTGTATTCATTTCCATAAAATAGAAATTCTTATGCTTATCTACCAAGAATTCTACTGTACCAGCACCTTCATATTTAATATATTCTGCCGCTTTTACAGCTGCTTCTCCCATTTTCTTTCTAAGAGCAACAGTCATAAACGGAGAAGGAGCTTCTTCTGTTAATTTTTGGTGACGACGCTGAATAGAACAATCTCTTTCAGATAAATGACACGCTTTACCAAATGAATCTCCAATAACTTGAATTTCAATATGACGCGGTTCTTCAATTAATTTCTCTAAATACATTCCGTCATTTCCAAAACAAGCAAAAGCTTCTTGCCTAGCACCATCCCACAATTCTTTCAAATCTTTTCTATCCCAAACGGCTCTCATTCCTTTACCACCACCTCCGGCAGTTGCTTTAAGCATTACAGGGAACCCCATTTCGTCAGCTAACTTTTCACACTCTTCAAATGTTTCAAGAATTCCTTCTGAACCTGGAATTGTTGGCACACCTGCAGCCTTCATAGTTTCTCTGGCAGAAGCTTTATCTCCCATTCTACTAATCATTTCATCAGTTGCACCTATAAATTTAATTCCGTGCTCTTCACATAATTTAGAAAATTTAGCATTTTCTGCTAAAAAACCATAACCAGGATGTATAGCATCTGCATTTGTAATTTCAGCTGCAGCTAAAATTGCTTGCATATTTAAGTAAGAATCTGTACTAGACGGAGGTCCAATACAAACTGCTTCATCTGCAAATCTTACGTGTAAACTTTCGGCATCAGCAGTTGAATAAACAGCTACAGTTTTAACTCCTATTTCTCTACATGTTCTAATAACACGCAAAGCAATTTCACCTCTATTGGCAATTAATATTTTTTTAAACATAAATTCTTCAATTTTTCAACATTCAAAAAACAAATTTCGATTTACATATCGAATTTTGAGAATTAAAAATTGTGATTTTACATTATGATGGATCTACTAAGAATAAAGGCTGACCAAATTCAACAGGTGTTCCATCTTCAATTAAAATTTTAACAATTTTACCTGAAACTTCAGATTCAATTTCGTTAAATAATTTCATTGCCTCAATAATACACACTACAGAGTCAGGATTTACTGTATCTCCAACCTCTACAAACATTGGCTTGTCTGGAGATGGTTTTCTATAGAACGTACCAATTATTGGTGAAGTTATTTCTATATAGTTTGAATTTTCTTCTTTTTCACTTGTGTTTCCTGTTGCAACCTCTTCAATTTGAGATGCTACAGGAGCAGAAACTGGCACTTGCGGTACAGCCATTGGAGCTGCTTGTTGTAAAATTGTAGTTTCAGTTTTTTCTGGTCCAGTTTTAATGGTAATTTTAATATCCTCCATTTCTAACTTTACCTCATTTGCACCAGATTTGGCTACAAATTTAATAAGGTTTTGAATATCCTTTAATTCCATAATTTATTGGTTTTTGTTTGGGTTTGTTTAATTTTTTATTAAATATATTATGAATTATAAGCCCACTTAAAGTAGATAGATCCCCACGTGAAACCTCCACCAAATGCGGCAAATATAATTGTATCTCCTTTTTTAAGCTGACTTTCATAATCAGCTATTAATAATGGAAGCGTTGCTGAAGTTGTGTTTCCGTAATTTTGAATATTCATCATTACTTTAGAACTATCAACTTCGATTCTATTTGCTGTTGCTTCAATTATTCTTTTATTTGCTTGATGCGCTGCTAACCAATTTACATCCTTTTCAGTTAGATTGTTTCTTTCTAGAATTTTTACAGCTACATCAGCCATATTTGATACAGCATTTTTAAATACTGTTTTTCCATCTTGAAATATAAAGTGCTCTCCTTTTTCAAAAGTATCTTTATCTAAAGGATACATAGAACCCCCAGCTTTAGCACGTAAAAACTCTCTACCTGTACCATCGCTTCTTAAATATTCATCTTGATGCCCTAAACCTTCTTCGTTAGGCTCGAACAATGCTGCTCCCGCACCATCACCAAAAATAATACAAGTGGCTCTATCTGTATAATCAATCATTGAAGAGCATTTATCTGCTCCTATCAATAATACTTTTTTATACCTACCTGATTCTATATAACTAGAAACTACAGACATTCCATATAAAAAACTAGAACATGCTGCTTCTAAATCAAAACCAAAAGCATTTACGGCTCCTATTTCTGAAGCTACAAATGCACCTACTGCAGCTGCCTGCATATCTGGAGTTGCAGTTGCAACCAACACTAAATCTATTTCTTTTGGGTCTAAATTTGACTTTTCTATTAAGTTTTGAGCTGCTTTAGTAGCCATATAACCGGTACCTAAGCCTTCTCCTTTTAATATTCTTCTTTCTTTAATACCGGTACGTGAAGTAATCCATTCATCGTTCGTATCAACCAATTTTTCTAACATTGCATTTGTTAAAACATCATCTGGTAGATATTTCCCTACTGCGGTAATTGCTGCGGTAATTTTTGTCATAATTAATTATACTTTTCTACTAAAAAAGAATTTCAAAGTAATGAAATTTATTTTTAATATTTAACCATATATGGCATTTTTTACCCTAAAAAGGTTTTTTAAAATAAAAAAACTCTCATAAAGAGAGTTTTTAATCGCTTAAATTACAGTTATTAAGCTTCAGTTTCTTGAGCGTCAATTATAACTTGACCTCTGTAGTATAATTTTCCTTCGTGCCAGTGTGCTCTGTGGTATAAGTGAGCTTCACCTGTTGTAGGATCAATCGCAACTTGAGGAGCTACAGCTTTATAATGAGTTCTTCTTTTATCTCTTCTAGTTTTTGATATTTTTCTTTTTGGATGTGCCATTACGCGTCTTTTTTATCAATTAGTATATCTCTTAATTTATTCCATCTAGGATCAATATCCTGATTATCTTCTGCTTGTTCAGATTCTTCTTTCAATTCAAATTCTTTTAACCTATCAAACACTTCAGATTTTAATGTTCCATCCTCGATTCCTGGATGTATTCTTTTAATTGGAACAGCCAACACTATTGCTTCATATATATA
The DNA here is from genome assembly GCF_900106565.1 of Lutibacter oricola. Classification (GTDB taxonomy): domain Bacteria; phylum Bacteroidota; class Bacteroidia; order Flavobacteriales; family Flavobacteriaceae; genus Lutibacter; species Lutibacter oricola. The sequence continues at coordinate 90,800 of NZ_FNNJ01000008.1, read as the reverse complement.
TTGAGCAACATTTAATGTATGTTCAGAATGAGGTAATACTAGAATTTCTTCATTTTCATTATTAAATTCACTACCAAACTTCACAATTAAATCCAATTTACTCTCTATAGGTTGTTGAAATAACTCATTTGATACGTCACAAGTTACCTCTACCCAACCGGTAAAGTTAAATTCCAATTCAAACATTGTTGCTTTTTTCAAAAAAGAAATATCAACATTTACATTTGAATTATTAAAATCATTGTATTCAAAAAAATCAAAGAACTCTTTATTTATTTCATACTCAAACCTATGTTCACCTTCTTTTAGACCTACAAAAGGAATGTTGAAGTTTTTTAAATCTTTCATATCGAACCTTAATTTGAGCGTGCAAAGATATAAAATAATACTTATTATTATAAATAAATATTAAAATTTTAATCTTATTACCTTCTCTTAGATGTTTTTAACGTGTTTTTAGTCAAAGTTTTATACTCTTCTCTTTTTTGATACAATTTAATAGCAGTAAAAACAGCCTCTTTAAACGAGCTTATATTTGCCTTGTTTTTGCCCGCCAATTCGTAAGCAGTTCCGTGGTCTGGAGATGTTCTAATTTTCTCTAATCCAGCAGTAAAGTTTACTCCTTCGCCAAAAGATAATGTTTTAAATGGTGCTAAACCTTGATCGTGATACATAGCTAAAACACCATCAAAATTTTTATAATTTTCTGAACCAAAAAAGCTATCTGCCGCATATGGTCCGTAAACTAACTTTCCTTCATTTTGAATTTCAACAAGAGTTGGTCTAATAATTTCATCATCCTCATTTCCAATAACACCATTATCTCCACAATGTGGATTTAAACCTAACACAGCAATTTTTGGTTTTGAAACACCAAAATCTTGCACCAAAGTTTTATACAGTATATTTGCTTTCTTTTTAATAACTTCTGGAGTTACTGCTTTTGAAACTTCTGAAATTGGGATATGCCCTGTAATTAAGCCAATTTTCAACTCGTTAGTCATTAAAATCATTAAGCTCTCTCCTTCTAACTTAGATTCTAAATATTCTGTATGACCTGGAAATGCAAAATCTTCAGACTGAATATTATCTTTATTAATAGGAGCCGTTACTATAACATCTATCTCCCCTTTTTCTAATGCATTTGTTGCAGCTTCTAAAGATTTAAAGGCATATTGCCCTGAAACTTCTGTTGGTTTCCCTAACTCTAAAGCAACTTCATCTTTCCAAATATTTAAAATATTAATTTTGCTTGGCACAGCTTTTTCAATATCCATAACTCCATTAAATGGAACATTAATATTTGTTTGCTTCTTATATTGAGATATAGTTTTAGTAGCGCCAAAAATTATTGGAGTACAAAAATCTAACATTCTCTTATCTTGAAAGGTTTTTAGTATAATTTCGATTCCTATACCATTAAGGTCTCCTAAAGAAATTCCAACCTTTATTTTTTTATTTTTATCCATTAATGCAGTTTATTATGCTTAATTTTACAACATCAAAAGTAATCAAATAAAATTACATACTTATGTTTACAGGAATTATTGAAAGCCTAGGAATAATAAAAAATATTGAACAAGATAGAGACAACTTTCATATTACTATTGAAAGTAATTTTACTTCTGAATTAAAAATTGATCAAAGCGTTGCTCATAATGGTGTGTGTTTAACTATTGTAAAAATTAACGGAAACGAATATACAGTTACTGCAATAAAAGAAACCTTAGATAAATCTAACTTTAATTTCGCTAAAATTGGAGACAAAGTAAACCTAGAGCGCGCAATGATTTTAGGTGCTAGATTAGATGGACACATAGTTCAAGGACATGTTGATCAAACTGCAACTTGCACAAATGTAAAAGAAGAAGATGGTAGCTGGGTTTACACTTTTGAATACGACACTTCTTTAAACAATATTACAATTGAAAAAGGTTCGATTACTGTAAACGGAACAAGTTTAACTGTTGTTAACTCAAGAAAAAATAGTTTTTCTGTAGCAATTATACCTTACACTCAAGAACATACAAATTTTCATACATTTAAAAATGGAACTATTGTAAATCTAGAATTTGATGTTATAGGAAAATATGTAGCTAAGCTAATTGAAAAATAGAATTACTTCTTTTTTCTTAACTCATATACACCATAAACTATACCTGAAATAATTAAATAAGTTAAACCTCCATCTACGGGTAATATATTACCTGGATTGGCAGGTCCTGAAGGTTTACCTCCTATTGGTGGTTGGGGCGGTGTTGCTTGCGAATAACCTTTTGCAAAACACAATAAGCTAAAGCTTAACAATAATATGTTAATCTTCTTTTTCATTTTGGGGTTCATTTTCAAGGGGCTGTATATACACTTTGTAAATACATTACAAATATAGTAGTTTTTTTTTAACAAACAACATTCTACAACATATGCCATCTCAACTACAAAAAAAATACAAATATTAACTTAAGCCAACCTATTATACTATCTTTCAATTATTTAAAAACTAAATAATATGAGAATATTAAAATGAAAAACTCTTAAATTTCATCCCTTTTTTAAATATTGAATTCACTATTAAAACTTACTTTTACTATCCTTCTTAAATTTAAAAAGCCTTGCAAACTTAACGTTTACAAGGCCTTACGATTTTACGACGTGGTCCCACAAGGGCTCGAACCTTGGACCCCCTGATTATGAGTCAGGTGCTCTAACCAGCTGAGCTATGAGACCTAAAATCTGAGTGCAAAAGTAACACATATTTAATTTACGCACAATTTTATTTCAAAAAAAAGTTTATAAAATAAATATTATTTTAGCTTAAAATTTTTAAAATGCACAAAACTATACACTTACTAGCACTTATTATTTCAATTAATTTTGGAATTAATGCACAAAATAGCAAATCCGAACCAAAAAAATTTATTGACAATGTACAATTTGGAGGTGGTTTTAACATTGGTTTTGGCAGTAATTACTCAACTTTAGCTATTTCTCCAAGTGCTATTTATAATTTTTCAGATGAATTTAGTGCAGGTCTTAGTTTTACATATGTTTATGTTAAAAATAAATCTTCTATACAATCTACTACTAATTTAATTGGAGGTAGTGTTTTAGCGCTATACAAACCTATTCAAAAATTTCAGGTATCATTAGAGTTTGAAAAATTAAACATTAATCAAAAATTTAGATATACCAATAATTCACCTACCTGGCAAGATGCATTTTACCTTGGAGCAGAATATGTAACAGGTAGAATGGCCGTAGGCTTACGCTACGACTTACTATTTGATAAAAATGAGAATTTAATATACTCATCAGCATTAAGCCCTGTGTTTAGAATTTACTTTTAAACCAAACTTTTTGTGCTTCTCTTTTTAAAATTAACAGTGTTATTTGGGTAATAAAAGTTTCTGAATTACCATTAACCCTCAACATTTCTTTTTCAGAAACATCTATACGATATATTAAATTCAAATAAGAATCGTAATTATTATAAAACAAGTTCGAAATTTTTTCTTGCAGCTTAACAATAAAAGGTTCAACATTATTTTCTTCAGAAAAAGAAAAATCAATATTTGCTAAGTAAAAATCTTTATTTAATTGCGCTATTAATTTTAAGTATAAATCCTCTTTAATAATGGCATTAACAACTGCTAAAGCATTTTGTTGAAGAAACATTATATCGATCGCTTCATTAAACCTAAACCAAACTCTTTTAAAATATTCTTATTCTTATCAGATATTTTAAGCTTTTCAAGATCTTTAAATGCCTTATCTGTATAATTCTGGATGGCTTGTTTAGTTAAACCTCCAATATTATTGTTTTCAAAAATTTGAGTTACATGTTTTACCTTTTCAGCATTAGTAATGTTTGAATTATACAATTCGACTAAGTTTTTAGCATCACTTTCACTGCTAACTTGTAATGCTTTTAAGTATAGGTAAGTTTTCTTATTCTCTAAAATATCACCTCCTATTTGTTTTCCAAAAGTTTCAGCATTTCCAAAAGTATCTAAATAATCATCTTGTAATTGAAAGGCAATTCCTAGGTTTAAACCAAAGTTATAAATTGCTTCTGCTTGCTCATCATCTACATTCGAAATTATTGCTCCCATTTGCATAGCAGCTGCTATTAAAACCGATGTTTTATTGGTTATCATTGTCAAATATTCGTCTATAGAAACATCATTTCTACTTTCAAAATCAACGTCTAATTGTTGACCTTCACAAACTTCAAGAGCAGTTTTATTAAAAACCTTTAATAATTTTTTATATAAATGAACGTCGTAGCTTTCAAAACACTGGTAAGCAATAATCATCATAGCATCACCAGAAAGTATCCCTGTGTTTTCATCCCATTTTTTATGCACAGTTTCTTTACCTCTTCTAATAGGTGCACTATCCATAATATCATCATGTACTAATGTAAAATTATGAAACACTTCAACCGCTAAAGCAGCATCAAAAGATTTTTTTGAATCTCCACCAAACAAATCACAAATCATTAAAGTTAAAACAGGTCGCAATCGCTTACCCCCTATTCCTAATATATATATAATTGGTTCGTATAAGTTTTTTGGTTGCTTTAAAACTACCTTCTCATTTAAATATTCAAGAAATGCTTCTTTATACCCCTCTAAAGTCATCTAATTTAATTTTGCGGTAAAAATACATTTTTCAATAATATTATTTTAATTAAACTTTATAATGTTATTAAAATGTTAAAACTAAGGAAACTTTTTTTGTTTCTAAAGTTTCCTTTTGTACATTTGCCTCCAAATTTTTTCAGAAAAAGAATACATGAAAGAAACAATATTAGATAAAACAGGTGAAATTTTTTTAAAATTCGGCTTTAAAAGTGTTACTATGGATGACATTGCCAACGATTTAGGCATATCTAAAAAAACACTGTACAAACACTTTAAAAATAAAGAAGATTTAGTTGACCAAGCAATTATTAGCTTTCACGAAAAATGTTTAGAGAAAATTAATTGTATTTGCGCTATTGGACACAATGCCATAGAGGAAAACTTTGAAGTAAAAAAAATATTTAAAGATTTACTTCAAACTTCGGATGAATCCCCAATGTTTCAGTTAAAAAAATATTACCCAAAAACTTATGATAAGGTAATGGTTAAAGAGTTTGAAGAATTTCAAGCTTGCATTGTACGAAATATTGAAAACGGTATTAATGAAGGTTTATACCGTAAAAACATTAAAAAATCTGTAGTCTCAAGATTTTACTTTGCCCTTATTTTTAGTGTACACGATGACAATTTATTCACTTACAAAAAAAACACAATTAATCAATTAGAAATAGACGTGCTAGAATTTTACACGAGAGCAATCTCAACCCCAAAAGGAATTAAAGAATTAGAAAAACAATTAGCCAAATTAAACAACAATTAATAATGAAAAAAACACTCACAATAACTTTTGCTTTGCTAGCAAGTTTGATAATAAATGCTCAAGAAAGCATTTCGTTATCTCTTGAACAAGCAATAGATTATGCATTAAAAAATAGTTATTCTGCTATTAATGCAAATAGAGATATAGATATTGCTAAAAAACAAAAATGGGAAACTACAACTATAGGTTTACCACAAATTAGCGCTACAGTTGATTATCAAAACTGGATAAAACAACAAGTATCACTAATTCCTGCTGAATTTTTTGGAGGTGTAGAAGGTGAATTTTCCGAAGTTGCCTTTGGTACTAAACAAAACATTTCAGCAACGGCAACATTAAACCAATTAATTTTTGATGGTTCGTACATTGTAGGTCTTCAATCGGCAAAGGTTTACTTACAAATCTCAGAAAATTCATTAGAAAAAACTGAATTAAGTATTCGTGAAGCTGTAATTAATGCCTACGGAAATGTTTTATTAAGTGAAGAAAGTATCGAAATTTTAAAAAACAACATTATTTCTGTTGAAAAAACTTTAAATGAAACCAATGAAATGTATAAAAATGGTTTTACTGAAGAAGAAGATGTTGAACAATTAAAAATTACATTGGCCTCAATAAAAAGTAACTTATCTAGAACTGTAAGATTAACAAAATTGGCTTATCAAATGCTTAACATTACGTTAGGTATAGACATTAAAACTAATACTACTTTAACCGATAAATTAAATGATTTAGCACAAAAATCTTCTGAATACGATTTTCTTGCTCAAAGCTTCAATATAGAAGATCATATAGATTATAAAATAGCTAAAAACACAGAGCGTTCAAACGAATTATTAGTAAAACTAGAACAAAGTAAAGCACTGCCTTCACTTTCAGCTTTTGTAAACTTTGGTTACGCTGGATATGGTCAAAATTTTGACTTTCTAAAAAAAGAACAACAATGGTTTGATTCTTCTTTATTTGGAGTAAGCCTAAACGTACCTATTTTTAGTAGCCTAGGAAGAAGTGCTAGCACTCAGCAAGCAAAAATTGAATTAGATAAAGCGAAAACTAATCTAACACAAACTCAGCAAAACTTAATGCTAAACCTAGAATCTGCTAAAACAGAGTATAATTTTAATATTGAAGAATTAGAAACTTCAAAACAAAATTTAGCTTTAGCTAATCGCATTGAGAAAAAGCAACAAATAAAGTATGTTGAAGGAATTTCAAGTAGTTTTGAACTAGCTGAAGCTCAACGTCAATTATATTCAATGCAACAAAATTATTTACAAGCTATGCTAAATGTAATAGCTAGTAAAGCAACATTAGATAACGCACTAAACAAGCCATTAAACTAACAAAACATAAAAAGAAAATGAGAACTAAATTAAACATACTACTAATTACACTCGCTGTAGTTTTAAGCAGCTGTGGAGGTGGCGAAAAAGTAAAAATAGACACTAACAAAATTGAAACTTTAATAGAAAGTAAAGATTTAGCAGGCTTAAAAGAAGCTAAAAAAGCAATTACTACAGATTATTCTGAATTAAGAACAAAATTAGAAAGAATAAACTTAGCGCTAGAAAAATTAGACACTATTACAAAAGCATTTGACGTAACAGCTATAAGTGTTAAAGATACTTTATTTAAACATTATGTAGAATTTCAAGGTAACGTTAAAACAAAACAAAATGTTGTTATTCTTTCTGAATATAATGGAACATTAAGCCGTATTTTTGTTAAAGAAGGTCAACGTGTTTCTAAAGGACAAACCTTGGCAAAAATTGATGATGGTGGTTTAAACCAACAAGTTGCTCAATTACAAGCTCAAGCAGATTTAGCCCAAACTACTTTTGATCGTCAAAAGAAATTATGGGAACAAAAAATAGGTTCCGAAATTCAATATTTACAAGCAGAAACTAATGCAAAATCTGCAATTAATGCTTTAAATCAAACAAAAGCACAACTTGCAAAAACAAGCGTTAGAGCTCCTTTTTCTGGAACTATTGACAATATAATTACAGATCAAGGATCAATTGTAGCCGCTGGTTCTCAATTATTTAGAATTGTAAACTTAAACAGCATGTATGTACAAGCAGAAGTTCCTGAAAAATACCTGAAAAGTGTTAAAAAAGGAACTCTTGCCAAAGTAAATTTACCAATGCTGGGTGAAACTATAGAAAGTGAAATTAGACAGGTTAGTAATTTTATTAATCCAAATAATCGTTCATTTACCGTAGAAGTTGCTGTTCCAAATAAAAACGGAATGATTAAACCTAATTTAACTTCAAAAATTAGTGTAAACGACTACAACAATGAAAAAGCATTTTTAATTCCGTTAAGTATTATTTCTGAGAATGGAAATGGACAGGAATATGTTTACGTTGCAATCGAAAAAGATGGTAAAACAATAGCAAAAAAAGCTATTATTGAAACAGATAAATCTTTAGGAGATTATATTGAGGTAACTAAAGGTCTTGTAAAGGGAGATAAAATAGTTATTGAAGGAGCAAGATCAATTAAAGACGGACAATTAATTAATATCAAGTAACCAAACCAATGGCAAAGAACAAAACAGAAAAAGAATTTGGTTTATCATCATGGGCAATAGATAACAGAACAGTTATTTACGTAATTGTAGGTATATTTCTATTTGTTGGACTATCTGCTTATTACGGAATGCCTCGTGAAGATTTCCCTGAAGTTAAGGAAACCAAAATATATATAAGTTCAATATATCCCGGTAACACAGCCGAAGATATTGAGCGCCTGATTACAGATCCGCTTGAAGAAGAAGTAGAAAACATTTCAAATGTTGTTGAAGTTACTTCAACCTCTCAAGAAGATTATTCAATAATTACTGTTGAATTTGACGAAAGTATTACCGTTGAACAAGCTCTTCAAAAAGTAAAAGATGAAGTAGATGGCGTAAAAGCTGGTGAAGACTGGCCAACTTATAACGAAGCTAAAATTGAACCTGATGTATTCGATTTAAATATTGCTGAAGAAACTCCAATTTCTAACATTAATATTTCAGGAGATTATCCTGTTGAAAAGCTAAAAGAATACGGAGAATACTTGCAAGATGAAATTGAGCGTTTCCCACAAATTAAAGAAGCAGATATTCGTGGTGCACAAGAAAAAGAAGTTGAAGTTGCTGTAGACATTTATAAAATGATGGCTGCAAAAGTGAGTTTTGATGACGTTTTAAACTCTATTTCTGGTGGTAATGTAACAGTTTCGGCAGGTAACTTAATTGCAAGCGGGCAAAGAAGAACTATTCGTGTAATTGGTGAAATTGAAAAACCAATTGAATTATATGATTTTGTAGTAAAATCTGAAAATGGAGCAATTTATTTAAGAGACATTGCTAACGTTTCATTCAAAGAAGAAGAAAAAACAACATACGCACGTTCAACAGGTAAAAATGTTGTAATGTTAGAGGTTAAAAAACGTTCAGGAAAAAACATGATTCGTGCTGCTGAACAAATTGAAGAATTAATAGCAAATGTTAAACAAGGCAATATTATTCCTCCAGATGTAAGTATTGAAATTGCTAACGATTCATCTGAAAAAACACTAAATCAAGTTAACGACCTAGTAAACAATATTATTTTTGGTATTCTTTTAGTGGTTGGTGTATTAACCTTCTTTTTAGGGTTTAGGAACGCCTTATTTGTAGGTTTTGCAATTCCAATGTCAATGTTTATGTCTTTTATGATATTAAACCTTATGGGTTATACCCTAAACACAATGGTGTTATTTGCATTGGTAATGGGACTAGGAATGCTGGTAGATAATGGTATTGTAGTTGTAGAAAACGTATATCGCTTAATGGATGAAGAAGGAATGAGCAGAACTGAAGCCGCTAAAAAAGGTATTGGTGAAATTGCTTTCCCTATCATTATTTCTACTGCAACAACAGTAGCTGCGTTTGCCCCGCTAGGATTTTGGCCAGGTGTAATGGGACAGTTTATGATGATTTTACCAATTACACTTTCAGTAGTACTTGGCTCATCTTTATTTGTTGCTGTGTTTTTTAACTCTGTTTTAACCTCTCATTTTATGAAAATAGATGAAGGTGAAAAGGATGAAATAAATGTAAAACAATTAATACTTTACAGTGGTATTTTATTTGTTATAGGCCTAATAATTTTTATTAGTGGAGGATCTATAAAAGCGTTAGGTACCTTAATGGTATTTATGAGTATTATGCTTTGGGTTTATAAATATGCTTTGAGTAAAGTTGCAGATTATTTTCAAAATGTAATATTAAGAAAATTAGAAATTCGATATAGAAGATTTTTAAAATTTGCTTTAAGTGGTTTTATGCCATATGTATTCTTATTTGGAACTATTGCTTTATTATTTATTTCGTTTATTGTAGTTGGAATTGCACAACCTAAAGTTGAATTTTTCCCAGACAACAAACCGAATCAAATTATAGTTTACATAGAGTATCCGGAAGGAACTGACATTGCTAAAACTAATGAAATTACCAAAAAAATTGAACAAGATGTATACGTAGTACTAGAAAATTATGTAGATAACACTGGTTATAACTATATGGTAGATTCTGCAGTTTCTCAAGTTGGTGAAGGAGCAGGAAATGTGCAAACCGATGGTGGTTCTTCAGCAGAAATGCCTCATAAAGGTAAAATTACCGTTTCTCTTAGAGAATTTAAATACAGAAGAGGAAAAGATAGTGAGGAATTACGTAAAGAAGTTCAAGCTGCTGTTCAAGGCTATCCTGGGGTATTAATCTCTGTAGAAAAAGATGCCAATGGGCCGCCTGCTGGTTACCCTATTAACATTGAAGTAGTTGGTAAAGACTATAATGAATTGATTCAGACCGCCGAGAAAATGAGAATTTTCTTGAATAAAAAAGGAATCTCCGGTGTTGAAGAGTTAAAAATAGATGTAAACAAAGACAAACCAGGAATTCAAGTTAATGTAGACAGAGAAAAAGCAGGAGAGTTAAATATTTCTGCAAGCCAAGTTGGTATGCAAATGCGTAGAGCTTTATTTGGTGCAAAAGCTGGAGTATACAAAGAAGATGGAGAAGATTACGACATAAATGTTCGTTTTAACGAAGAAAACAAATACAATAAGAGTTCTTTATTTAACCAAAAGATTACGTTTAGAGACATGGTCGATGGACAAATAAAAGAAATTCCAGTTGCTGCTTTAGTTAAAGAAGAAAACACTACTTCATTTAGCGCTATTAAACATATAGATTTAGAGCGTGTAGCATTATTATATTCTGGTGTATTAGCAGGTTATAACGCTAACGAAGTTGTTAATAATGTAAAAGCAGAACTAAAAGGTTTTGATGAACTGCCTAATGATGTAAGATTTCAATTTACTGGGCAAATGGAAGAACAAGAAGACAATATGAACTTCTTAATGGGAGCACTTGCAACTGGGCTAGGATTTATTTTATTGTTATTAATTTTCCAATTCAACTCAATTTCTAAGCCTTTAATTATAATGCTAGCTATTTTCTTAAGCTTTATAGGTGTATTATTTGGCCTAGTTATTTTTCAAATGAACTTTGTAATAATGATGACAATGGTAGGTATTATTTCACTTGCCGGAATTGTAGTAAACAATGGTGTAGTACTACTAGATTATACAGAATTATTATTGAGTAGAAAAAAGGAATCTATGGGATTACCAGCAACATACCAATTAAGAAATGAAATTGTATTTAATTTAATTGTTGAAGGTGGTAAATCTCGTTTACGACCAGTATTATTAACGGCAATAACAACTGTATTAGGTTTAGTACCACTAGCTATTGGATTAAATATAGATTTCTTCTCATTATTTAGCGAATTCGATCCTAAAATTTATGTAGGTGGAGATAATGTTATTTTCTGGGGGCCATTGGCTTGGACAGTTATATTTGGTTTAACCTTTGCTACATTCTTAACTTTAGTTATTGTACCAGTATGTTTTTACTTAGTTAACAAATTAAAATATAGAATTAAAGGAAATAAGCAATAATTAAAAAAATATAAAATAGTAAGCAGCTCAAAAACTTATAGTTTTTTGAGCTGTTTTTTTATTTTTAAAAAATTAACTCACTTAATTTTTCGTACCCTTCAATATTGTCATTATCTAACAAATATTGATATATACCTATCTCAGAAATAATAAAAACATGATTTTCTCTAACAATAATATCAAACGAATACGTAACTGGAATTGAAGTAACATATATAGAGTTTGTAGGATCGGAAACATCAAATATTTTCACATCACTATCACAAACCAACAAATAATTATTGTATAAACTTAATCCTTTCGGGCCATCTAACTCTCTTACATTTAACAATTCTGGATTATAAACATCGGCAATATCATAAGTCAACAATTCATTTTGCATACCTCCACAGTTTGTATTTGAATGCAATGTAACATAGGCGTACTCATCATTTGCAACAACAGGGTCGCAAGCTGTAAAATGATTTGATTCCGATACTTTTTTAGGTAATTCCGGGCTAGAAACATCATAAATAAACATCCCTCTTTGTGAACCTATAAATAAATATTCTTTAAAACTAAATAAAGTTTCGATATCAAAACCAATGCTAATAGTATTCACTTTAACTGGACTTTTTTCATTTTGAATATTGAACACGTTTAAATTTTGATAATCTACCGTATATAAATAATTACCTTTTAGAGCAAAAACTGCCAAAGAACCTCCTTGCCCATCATTTGAAGAAACATTTCCGTTACTTGTATCATTATTATCACAACTAAAAAAAACTACTGCAACTATACTAAAATATGTAATAAACTTTTTCATAACTTATTTTAATTTCCAATTAACAACAACCTCATTATCCTCAATGTTTGGAAAGTATCCATCAGGAGACATCATCACCGGAAAAACATTTTTCAGCCTTTTTTCTACATTTAAACCTCCAGTACTGTTATTTAATGTGAGTACAACCAAGTCGGTTGCTTGATTTATATAAAGTGTATTATTCCTAACTGCTACATCTGTTGCTCCAGGAGCTTCTATAAAACTCTGTTTAAATGGGGTTTTTGGATTGTTATTATTTAATATATGAAACCCAGAATTTTTATCATTAATGTATAAAAAATCTCCAATAACATATATTTTACCTGACTCTTGAATTTCTTTAACTTCTTTTAGTACTATTGAGTTATCAAAATCAGACCTAGTCATTATTTCTGGCTCATACATACTATAAATAGGCGGATTATCAGCAGGTGGCCAACAACTAACTAATAAGACATAAACAATCAATAAAATCACTTGTTTCATAACAATTTTCATACTTTTATTTTTTATTAGTTTTATTTATTTCGAATTTACAAAAAAAATGCCCTATTCAAAAACATATACAGTAACCGAAGCAACAAGGTTGTTAGAAAAATATTGTGCATACCAAGAAAGGTGTCATAAAGAAGTTGAACAAAAACTGCACAATTTAAATATGATTACCGAAGCCAAAGAGCTCATTATTTTACACTTAATGGAGCACAATTTTTTAAATGAAGAACGGTTTTCAAAAGCTTTTGTTAGAGGCAAGTTTTCTATAAAAAAATGGGGGAAAATTAAAATTGTAAATGAGCTGAAGTTTAAAAATATTTCAACTTACAATATTAAAAGTGGCTTAAAAGAAATTAACGAAAATCAATATCTCCAAAACTTAGATATGTTAGCTTCAAAAAAAATAAACCTTGTAAAAGAAAGCAACAGCTATAAAAAAAGAGTAAAGGTTTTTAACTATTTAAAATCTAAAGGTTACGAAAATGATATCATAAATAATTGCTTAAACAAACTACTCTAATGTTAAGCTTTTATAAGACTGATTTTTATCATTATTTTTAAATTAAGGTTATCTTAACTTTGAAATAACAAACAAAAAAATCAATCAAAACATGAAAAAATTAGCCTTTATACTCGCAATTCTAGCTATCTCAATTAGCTCATACGCTCAAAACACAAAGTTAAAAACTACAGCAAAAAAAGGAGACTTATTAGAAGTTAAATTATATTATAATAGTGGAGAATTAATGCAACACGGTTTTTATACTGATGATGGAAAAATTTTACACGGATCTTGGGAAAGTTTCAATGAAGATGGAACAAGGCAATGCGTAGCTTTTTACCAAAAAGGTGTAAAAGTTGGAACTTGGATGTACTATAAAAAAGATGAGATTACAAAAGTTACTTACGACAACAATAAAATAACAAACATCGAAAAAATTAATACTAAAGAAGTAATAGACTTTTAGTGTATAAAAAACTTCTTTAAAAATAGAGAGTCTTTCTTTTTATTTATTTTAATTACGTTATTAATATTATCATTAGGAATAGTCAATGAAAGTACATAGTGTTGTATTTTCCATTGGCTATTTACCTTTTTAACAACTCCTGAACCTCTACAAACACCCATCCAAGTATCTAAAACCTCATCAAACCAGGCCAATTCATTGTTTTCATAGATATATATATTTCTATCAACAGCTTTAAAACTCCAAGCTTTTCCTTTATCAAAATGAGGCTTGCTAAAGGATTTAAATTCATCAATTGTCCAATTTTCGGTTACATCAGTTCCTATAAAAACACCATCGGTCGTCATTCCATTAAAATAAGCTTCATAATCAGCTTTTGCTGCATTCTCGTGCCATTTATCCAATTTATCGCAAATCACTTCCTTTTCCACTTCTTTATCTACAACAACCGCTTTCTCGTTATTCTTACAACCAACTAACACCGTAAAACTTATAAGAATTAAATATAGTACCTTTTTCATTGTATTGATTTTCTGTTTTTTAATGGAATTTTAGCTTTAGGAGCTTTTTTTCTAGTTGAATTAATTCTCTTCGTTACCTTTTCCTCTTCTAAAAGAACTGGGCTTTCAGTATCAATTTCTAATGCTTTTTGAATTTCTTCAGCCTTATAAATTGTATTTATTTTTGAATTAAAGGCATCATACAATTCAACAATTTTAAGTACTTCACTGGTAACTTCCTCGTCAGATATTGAAGAGATTAATGCCATATCTGCAAGTCTTAAAGTTTGGTTTTCAAGCACATTAATTCTAGCCTTTACATTTAAACTTTTCAAATTCTCTACTCTAATAGAATCTTTCATTAGTTTTACCAACCCTGTTAATTCTTTTGCATTTGTTAAAGCTTCAAATTTCGAAATATTATAATACTTCAACAAAAACTCATCAAGATCTTTATATTCCTTCCAATTTTCGATTGCTTTTTTTGCTGATGGAATTAAGGTTGTACTAATTGTACTTACAATTTTATCTGAATTTACAATAGTATCGTTTGTTTTAGAAACTTCATTAAGTTTAGGCGACTTATTGCACGAAACTAAAAAAACTAAAACAATAATTAAAAGGCTAAATAGGTACTTCATTTTTAAAATAATTACCGTCAAAAATACTAATAAATAAACTGTTGTTCTAAAAAAATATAAATTTGATAAAAAACAATACCTATATTATGTCATTATTAAATTTCTGTATATTTGAAATTAGATAAAACTACTATTAATAAATGAAAAAAAGCATTTTAATAATTGGAGCCTGCGGACAAATTGGAACTGAGCTCACCTTAAAATTGCGTGAAATTAATGGCAAAAATTCTGTAATTGCATCAGATATTAGAGAGGGTAATAAAGAATTAATGAAATCAGGGCCATTCGAATTTATAAATGCAATGGATTATAACTCCATTTCTAATATTGTAGATAAGTACGCCATAAATGAGATTTATTTAATGGCCGCAATGCTTTCTGCAACAGGAGAAAAATTTCCAGAAAAAGCTTGGGAGTTAAATATGGATTCTTTGTTTAACGTTTTAAATCTCGCAAAAGAAGGCAGAGTTAAAAAAATATTTTGGCCAAGTTCCATAGCTGTTTTTGGACCAACAACACCTAAAGAAAATACGCCTCAAGAAACAATAATGGAACCATCTACGGTTTATGGTATTAGCAAGCAAACAGGTGAACGTTGGTGCGAATACTACTTTAACAAATACGGTGTTGATGTTAGAAGCATTCGTTATCCAGGCATTATAAGTTGGAAAGCAAACCCTGGCGGAGGAACAACAGATTATGCTGTTGAAATTTACCATAAAGCACTATTAATAGGTAAATACAAATCTTTTTTAAAAAAAGAAACCAAATTACCTATGATGTATATGGATGATGCTATTGATGCCACTATTCAAATTATGGATGCGGAACCAGAAACTATAAAAGTTAGATCATCCTATAATTTATCGGCTATGAGTTTTTCTCCAGAAGAACTAGCATTAGAAATAAAAAAAATAGTACCAGAATTTACAATTAAGTATAAGGAAGACTTTAGACAATCTATTGCAGATAGCTGGCCAAAAAGCATAGACGATTCTAGCGCAAGAAAAGATTGGGGCTGGAACCATAAATATGACATTGTAAAAATGAGTGAAAAAATGTTAAACAATCTTCACTCAAAATACAAAATACTCTAATAATTTTTAAAAAGACCTTACCAAAAAAATGTAAGGTCTTTTTGTTTTAAATTTAATATCCCCATATAAATTAACACCTTGAATAAGGTATATAAACCTTGTATCCAAACCCTTACCACCACTAAAACGTTTTAGTAGTTTTCAGGGTTTTATGATAAACATCATATCTTTAAAATAAGGGTTGGGTTAATTTTGTAGTATCAATAAATTAGTTAAACAAAATAACACATATAAAAACTACATTATGAATATTTCACACATCGAACACATAGGAATTGCTGTTGAAAACTTAGAAGAATCAATTAAATATTACGAAGGTGTTTTAGGAATGAAATGCTACAGTATTGAAGAGGTTGCTGACCAAAAAGTAAAAACTGCATTTTTTCAAGTTGGTGACACTAAAATCGAATTATTAGAAAGTACTTCTCCTGATGGACCAATAGGGAAATATATTGAAAGAAAAGGACAAGGAATACACCACATTGCATTCGCTGTACCAGATGCTTCAGAAGCTTTAAAAACTGCTGAAGAAAGAGGTGTTAGATTAGTAGATAAAGTATCTAGACCAGGTGCTGAGGGATTAAACATTGGTTTCCTTCACCCAAAATCTACTCAAGGAGTACTTACAGAACTTTGTTCTAAATAAAATATTAAATAATACATTTATTAAAAACAGATAAGCACATAAAATGGCAAATCAAGAAAAAATTAATGAGCTCATTGAAAAAAGAGCTAAAGCAAAATTAGGTGGTGGAGAAAAGCGTATTGACTCACAACACGCTAAAGGAAAATTAACAGCTCGTGAACGTATTGATATTTTATTAGACGAAGATAGTTTTGAAGAGTTTGACATGTTTGTAACTCACAGAACAAAATCATTTGGATTAGATAAACAAATTTATCTTTCTGATGGTGTTGTAACTGGACACGGAACTATTGACGGAAGAATTGTTTATCTTTTTGCTCAAGACTTTACAGTGTTTGGAGGTTCATTATCTGAAACTTACGCATTAAAAATATGTAAGGTTATGGATATGGCAATGAAAATTGGAGTGCCAGTTATCGGATTAAACGATTCAGGTGGTGCACGTATTCAAGAAGGTGTAAGATCTTTAGCTGGTTATGCTGAAATTTTCCAACGTAATATTATGGCTTCTGGTGTAATTCCACAAATTTCTTCAATTTTAGGACCTTGTGCTGGTGGTGCAGTTTATTCTCCTGCATTAACAGATTTCACCATTATGACTGAAGAAACAAGTTATATGTTTGTTACAGGACCAAAAGTTGTACAAACAGTAACGGGTGAGGTTGTAACAACTGAGCAATTAGGTGGTGCAAAAATTCACTCTACTAGATCAGGTGTTTCTCACTTCTTAGCAGAAAATGATGAAGAAAACTTATTATTAGTTCGTAAAATATTAAGTTATTTACCATCTAATAATTTAGAAGAAGCTCCAGTTATTACTTGTAACGATCCTATTGATAGATTAGAAGATGCTTTAAATGAAATTATTCCTGAAAACCCAAATCAACCTTACGATATTGTTGATGTAATTTCAATTCTTGCCGATAATGGTGAGTTTACTGAAGTTCATAGAAACTATGCTCGTAACATATCTGTTGGTTTTGCTAGGTTTAACGGTCACCCAGTAGGTATTGTAGCAAATCAACCTAAATATTATGCTGGTGTATTAGATATTGAAGCTTCAAGAAAAGCAGCTCGTTTTGTACGTTTTTGTGATGCATTCAACATTCCAATTGTAACACTTGTTGATGTACCAGGATTCTTACCAGGAACAGGTCAAGAATACGGAGGAATTATTTTACACGGAGCAAAATTATTATTTGCTTATGGTGAAGCTACTGTACCTAAAGTAACTATTACATTACGTAAATCTTATGGTGGAGCTCACGATGTAATGAGTTGTAAACAATTACGTGGTGATGTAAACTACGCTTGGCCAACTGCAGAAATTGCTGTAATGGGAGCTAAAGGAGCTGTTGAAGTATTAGAAGGATCTAAAATTAGAAAAATTGAAGATGCTGAAGAGAAACAAGAGTTTATCCAGAAAAAAGAAGATGAGTACACTCAAAAATTTGCAAACCCATATGAGGCTGCAAAATACGGTTTCATTGATGATGTAATTGAACCAAGAAATACTCGTTTTAGAATTGTAAGAGCTCTAGAATTACTTCAAAATAAAAAAGAAGTAAATCCACCTAAGAAACACTCAAACATTCCACTATAATGACTGTACTACCCTTAGTTACCGACCAAATTAGCGAAGGATACGTTATTTTGTTCACAGGATTATTTATTGTTTTTAGTGCATTAGTTACGCTTGCATTATTCTTTAATTTCGGATTACCGGTTTTACTTTATGTATATAAAATTATTACTAAAAGAAAAGACAAAAAAATTAGCGAAATTAAAGTTGAAGCTGATAAAGATTTCACAGGAGAAATTGCAGCAGCTATTGGTGCTGCGGTTCATATGTATATGGATCAACAACACGATCACGAAAGCGCAATTTTAACAATAAAGCAAGTTAAAAAACCATATTCACCATGGAGTTCTAAAATTTACGGAACACAAAATAGACCTAGATAAAAATGAAAACATATAAATTCAAAGTAAACGAAAACGGTTATACAGTTAATGTAAAATCACACGAAGATAATATTATTAACTTAGAGGTTAATGGTACTATGTATGCAGTAAAAATGAAAGAGGAGATTAAGAAAACTAAAACTCCTACTTTAGTTCGTGCAGCATCTAAAAGACCTGCAGAACCATTAAAAGTTAATCCAAAGTCTCAAAAAACTAGAATTGTTGCTCCAATTCCTGGTGTAGTTTTATCACTTGATGTTAAAGTTGGTGACACACTTAAAGTTGGTGACAGAATGCTTGTTTTAGAAGCAATGAAAATGGAAAACAACATTGTTTGTGAAAAAGCAGGTACAATTACCGACATTAAAATTAGTGTTGGTCAACAAGTGCTTCAAGACGAATTAATGATTGAACTAGAATAGAAATTTCTGAGTTATTTGTTTTTCAAAAATGAAATTCAACTAATTCTCTAAAAGAGAAAAAATGAAAAAAGTAATATTAATATTTTGTGTTTTATCATTGCTGATTTTTATTAGACCAGCACTTGGATTAGGCACAAATGGAAGCTCTACAAGCAACCCAGCAGCAACAACAACGCAAGTTGATGATGCTGATAGTGGTAGCATGTTTAACGGAGCATTTGAAGGAATAAAAACATTTTATAGTTATACTGGGTTTGCAAATACTACATCTGGAAATTTAATTATGATTATAATTGGTATTGTATTTATTTACTTAGGTATTAAATATGATTACGAACCATTATTGTTAATTCCTATTGGAACAGGGGTTATATTAGGAAACATTCCTTTTGTAGCAGGTAACCAAACAGGTATTTATGAAGCTGGTTCTGTTTTAAATTACCTATATTTTGGGGTAGTAAAAGGTATTTATCCGCCCCTTATTTTCTTAGGAATTGGTGCAATGACAGATTTTTCATCTTTAATTGCAAACCCTAAATTAATGCTTTTAGGAGCTGCTGCACAAATTGGTGTATTTGCAACTTTTATTGGAGCTTTATACTTAGGTTTCAGTCTTCCTGAAGCTGGAGCAATTGGAATTATTGGTGGTGCTGATGGACCTACGGCGATTTTCTTATCATCTAAATTAGCAAATGGTGTTAATATATTAGCTGATGGAACAACTGTTAAAAACTTAATTGGACCTATTGCTATTGCAGCTTATTCTTATATGGCATTAGTACCAGTTATTCAACCTCCTTTAATGAGGTTATTAATTTCAAAAGAGGATAGAAAAATAAAAATGAAACCACCAAGAGCAGTTTCTCAAAAGGAAAAAATGATTTTCCCTGTGGTTGCATTATTATTAACATTATTCATTTCACCTAGTGCATTACCATTATTAGGTATGTTATTCTTTGGTAACTTATTAAAAGAATCTGGAAGAACTGAAAGATTAGCTGATACTGCTAGAACTAAATTAATTGATATTGTAACTATTTTGTTAGGTGTTACTGTTGGTGCTTCAACACAAGCAGACATATTTATTACAAAAGATTCATTATTAATTTTTGGTTTAGGAGCAATATCATTCGTAATTGCAACTTGTGGAGGATTATTATTCGCTAAGTTTATGAATAGATTCTTAAAAGGAGACAATAAAATTAATCCACTTATTGGTGCAGCAGGTGTATCTGCCGTTCCAGATAGTGCACGTGTTGTACATCATGAAGGATTAAAATCAGACCCAAGTAACTACTTATTAATGCACGCAATGGCTCCTAATGTTTCTGGAGTAATTGGTTCTGCAATTGCAGCGGGTATTATTTTAAGTTTCTTAGGCTAGTTAAATAAAACAAACAATACAATAAATTATAATAAAAATGAAAATACCAAATTCAATGACTGCAGATGAGGCAGTTAAATTAATTGAGTCAGGAAATAGAGTATTAATACAAGGTGGTTCTGCAACTCCTCAAGCATTAATTAATGCAATGGTAGCTAGAGCTTCAGAATTAAGAAATGTTGAATTAGTACACTTACATACAGAAGGTGCTAGTGGTTATACTGCTCCAGAATATAGAGATAGCTTCCATACAAATGCATTTTTTATTGGAGGAAACATTCGTAAAAACATAGGTGACACTGCAGATTACATTCCAATCTTTTTAAGTGATATTCCAACACTTTTCCGTGAAGGATATATGGACTTAGATGTAGTTATGGTAAACGTTTCTCCACCAGACAAACACGGTTTTTGTTCATTAGGAGTTTCTGTAGATATTGTACTTGCAGGTATTGAGCAAGGTAAAAAAGTTATTGCTCAAATTAACCCATTAATGCCTCGTACTTTTGGTGATGCACAAATTAACATCAATAACTTTGATGCTTGTGTTGAAATAGAAGAAGAAATTTACGAAATGAAATTTGTTAAACCATCAGAAACTGAAAGCGCTATTGGTAAAAATATTGCTGAAATTATTGATGATGGAGCAACGCTTCAAATGGGTATTGGAGGAATTCCAAATGCAGTTTTAACTTTCTTACATAACCACAAAAACTTAGGTGTTCATACAGAAATGTTTGCTGAAGGAATTGTTGATTTAGTAGAAAAAGGAATTGTAAACGGATCTCAAAAGAAAGTAAACCCTTACAAAATTGTATCTGGTTTTGCTATGGGTACTCGTCGTTTATACGACTTTATGGATGACAATCCAGAAATCGAAATGAGAGATATTGCTTATGTAAATGATACATCTGTAATTCGTCAAAATCCAAAAGTAACAGCTATTAACTCTGCAATTGAAGTAGATTTAACTGGTCAAATTTGTGCAGATTCAATTGGTACAAGAATGTTCTCTGGTGTTGGTGGTCAAATGGACTTTATGCGTGGAGCTGCTTTATCTCCAGGAGGAAAACCAATTTGTGCTATTACTTCACAAACTGCTAAAGGTGTTTCTAAAATTACTCCAACATTAAAACCAGGTGCTGGTGTTGTAACTACACGTGCTCACGCTCGTTTTGTTGCTACAGAATTTGGTGTGGCTGAGTTATTTGGTAGAAGCTTAAAACAAAGAGCTATTGCTTTAAGAGATGTTGCTCACCCTGATGCAAGAGAAGAACTAGACAAAGCTATCTTCGAAAGATTTGGAAGTAGTTTAATGGTTAAATAAAATTACTGAGTTTAGAGTCCTTAAATTTTGTAATTTTAGGACTCTAAATTTTTATTATTAAATAAATTCACACTATAATGAGCGATAAAAATAAAGCACTTTTTTCTGAATTCCCTTCAGTTTCTACTGAACAGTGGATGGAAAGAGTGACCGCCGATTTAAAAGGAGCTGATTTTGATAAAAAACTAGTTTGGAAAAACCTTACTGGTATCAATATTCAACCTTGCTACAATACAGAAAATAAAATCACGCAGCTTAAAAATACTGGAGAAAATTCACAATCTTTAGTGAATTATCGTAACGTTGCTGTTGCAACTGCTGAAAGCGGTAACAAACTAGCTATAAAAGCTGTTGAAGAAGGAATGAACGGAATCATTTTCACTATAGAAGGAAATGTTGCTGTTGCTGAACTTTTAAACGGAATAGATTTAAACGAAATTACTGTTTCATTTGAGATTGCTTCTAATGCTGTTGCATTTGCCACAGATTTAGTTGCTTTTGCAAAAGATTCAGATTTAAAAGGATACATTAATACAGGTATTATTTCTAACTATGTAACAACTGGTTCTTTTGATGCTAGTCAAGTTGAAGCTGCTGCAGAATTAGTAAAATTAACTGCTAATTATCCAAACTTTAAAGCAATCACAGTTTCTGGAACTGAATATTTAGATTCAGGTGCAAACCAAGTTCAAGAAATTGCTTATACATTAAACTCTTTAGTTTTCTTAATTGAAAAACTTTCAGAAAAAGGTGTTGAAGCACAAACAATATTTAACAACTTAAACTTTAAACTAGCAATTGGTTTAGAATACTTTGTTGAAATTGGAAAATTTAGAGCATTCAACAGTTTATTAGCTGAAGTTGCTGCCAAATACGGAGTTGCTGAAGTTGCAAATACTGTTACTGCAAAAACTTCAATTTGGAGTAAATCAGTTACTGATGCTGAAACTAACTTATTACGTTGTACAACTGAAGCAATGTCTGCAATTTTAGGAAATGTAGATGGTGTTTTAATTGATGCTTACGATAAAGAATTTAAAGATTCTTCAGATTTTTCAAGTAGAATTGCTGGTAATATTACTACAATTTTAAAAGAAGAATCTTACTTTGGTAAGGTATCAAATCCAGTTGATGGATCTTACTATGTTGAAGAAGTTTCTTCAAAAATTGCAGAAAAAGCATTAGAATTATTCCAAGCTATTGAAGCTGCCGGAGGATTCTTTACTGCTTTTGAAAACGAAACAATTCAAGCTCAAATTGCTGAAATTCGTTTGAAAAAATTAAAATTAATTAGCCAACGTAGAACTCCAATGGTAGGTATTAACAAATACCCTAACCTAATGGAAACTGTTGCAACAGACATTCTTTCAACAGGTGGAGCAGATAATTCTAAAGTATTAACTCCAAGAAGAGCATCTTTAGAAATTGAAGCTATGCGTAGAGTTACTGAAGAATTAGTAGCAGAAACTAATGTACGTCCAATTGTACAGTTAGCTAGTTTTGGAAACTTAAATATGCGTAAAGCTAGAGCGGCCTTTGCTTACGACTTTATTGGTGTTAGCGGTTTTGACGTTCACCAAGAAGAAAGTTTTGACAGTGCTGAAGCAGCTGCTACAGAAAGTGCAAAATCAGATTCACATATTGTTGTTATCTGTAGTTCAGATCAAGATTATGATGAAAGCGCTGTTGACTTTATAAAAGCATTTAGAGCTATTGCTAAAAACAAAGTATTGTTATTAGCTGGTGCTCCAAAAAATATGGATGAATTAACTGAAGCTGGTTTAGATGGTGTTGTAAATATGAGAACTGACGTTCTTGTTACACTTTCTGCTATTCAGGAAAAAGTTCAAAAAACCTTAAAATCTTAAGAAGTATGAAACCAGATTTTTCAGATATAAAATTAAATTCAGCTGTTAAACAAACAGCTGCAACTTCAGAGAATCAAGACGTTTGGAATACTCCTGAAGGAATCCCTGTAAAAAAACAATTTGCAAAAGAAGATATTTCAGAAGCAGAACATTTAGGTTACGCTGCTGGTGTACCTCCATTTTTAAGAGGTCCTTATAGCGCAATGTACGCTATGCGTCCTTGGACGGTTCGTCAATATGCAGGTTTCTCAACTGCAGAAGAGTCAAATGCTTTTTACAGAAGAAATTTAGCTGCTGGTCAAAAAGGACTTTCAGTTGCTTTTGATTTAGCTACACACCGTGGATACGATTCTGATCACCCACGTGTAACTGGTGATGTTGGTAAAGCCGGTGTTGCCATAGATTCTATTTTAGATATGGAAATTTTGTTCGATCAAATTCCATTAGATAAAATGTCTGTTTCTATGACAATGAACGGTGCTGTATTACCAATTATGGCCTTTTATATTGCTGCTGCAAGAAAACAAGGTGTTTCTTTAGACAAACTTTCTGGAACAATTCAGAATGATATTTTAAAGGAATTTATGGTGCGTAACACTTACATTTACCCACCAGCACCTTCAATGAAAATTATTGGAGATATTTTTGATTATACCACTCAAAATATG
Source organism: Lutibacter oricola (assembly GCF_900106565.1). GTDB lineage: Bacteria > Bacteroidota > Bacteroidia > Flavobacteriales > Flavobacteriaceae > Lutibacter > Lutibacter oricola. The sequence goes on along the minus strand of NZ_FNNJ01000008.1, from coordinate 66,611 downwards.
CCTAAGTTTAACTCAATTTCTATCTCTGGTTACCATATGCAAGAAGCTGGTGCAACTGCAGATATTGAATTGGCTTATACATTAGCAGATGGTATGGAGTACATTAGAACTGGATTAAAATCTGGTTTAAAAATTGATGAGTTTGCTCCTCGTTTATCATTCTTCTGGGCGGTTGGTATGAATCACTTTATGGAAATTGCAAAAATGCGTGCTGCACGTATGCTTTGGGCAAAAATCATTAAGTCTTTCAACCCAAAAAATCCAAAGTCAATGGCATTGCGTACGCATAGTCAAACTTCTGGATGGAGTTTAAGTGAGCAAGATCCTTTCAACAACGTAGCACGTACTTGTATTGAAGCAATGGCTGCTGGTTTAGGAGGAACTCAATCTTTACATACAAATGCATTGGATGAAGCTATTGCTTTACCTACAGATTTCTCTGCACGTATTGCACGTAATACGCAAATCTTTATTCAAGATGAAACTCAAATGACCAAAGCGGTTGATCCTTGGGCTGGTTCTTACTATGTGGAGTACTTAACACAAGAGATTGCTAAAAAAGCTTGGAAATTAATTGAGGAAGTTGAAGAACTTGGTGGAATGGCAAAAGCTATTGAAACTGGAGTTCCAAAAATGCGTATTGAAGAAGCTTCTGCTCGTAAACAAGCTCGTTTAGATTCTGGTCAAGATATTTTAGTTGGAGTAAACAAATTCCAAACTGAAGAAGAATCTAATATTGAAATTTTAGAGGTTGATAATACAGTTGTTAGAGATTCTCAAATTGAGCGTTTAAATAAATTAAAAGCTGAACGTAATTCAGAAGTAGTTGCTGCAAAACTAAAAGCATTAGAAGACTGTGCTGGTGGTGCTGAAGGTAACTTATTAGAACTTGCTGTTGAAGCTGCTGAAAATTTTGCTACTTTAGGTGAAATTTCTGATGCTTTAGAAGTTCATTTTGGAAGACATAAAGCGGATACTAAATTAATAAGTGGCGTGTACGGTAAAGAAGTAGATAACGATAGTACGTTTGCAAAAGCACAGCAATTAGCTGATAAATTTGCAGAAATTGAAGGTAGAAGACCAAGAGTTATGATTGCAAAAATGGGTCAAGATGGTCACGATAGAGGTGCAAAAGTTGTTGCATCTAGTTTCGCTGATTTAGGTTTTGATGTAGATATGGGATCATTATTCCAAACTCCTGAAGAAGTTGCAAAACAAGCTATTGAAAACGATGTTCACTTTATTGGTGCATCTAGTTTAGCTGCTGGTCACAAAACATTAATTCCTCAATTAATTGAAGAATTAGCAAGTTTAGGTAGACCTGATATTATGGTATTTGCAGGTGGAGTTATTCCAGCCCAAGACTACGATTACTTATTCGAAAGAAAAGTAGCTGCAGTATTTGGTCCTGGTACTGTTATTTCAGAATCAGCGATTACAATTATGGAGAAATATTTAGAGCAAGAATAAGCTTTAAATTTCAACTATATTAAAAGCCCAAACATTTAATTGTTTGGGCTTTTTGTTTTCTATTGTAATTCTTAACATCTAGAAATGGTATAAAATAATTTTAATAGTAATAATTTATTAGCTCCGTTAGGTTTGTTCTATAACCTGCTTTAGAAAAATCTTTAAGTTGAATTCCTTGTAATTTTACTATTGAATCTATTGTTAAGTTTAATTGACCTGTTTCAATTCCTTTTAGTTCAACATTTGAAAAAATAGTTCCTTCAATTGGAGTTAACTCATCTTCTACAACTGCATCATATTGTGCTAATTGTCTTAATCTTATGCTTTTTGAATCACTATTGAAAATATTATTTTTCCAAGAGATAATTCCAATAGCAGAGGAATAGCCTTTCATAACTTTTCCTAATTCACCTTTAATGTGTTGAGGTGAAGTATTTGTAGGTCCTTTAAAAATGATAGAATCTGCAACTAAAATATTCTTTTCAAATACCATATCTGACGAATTTGCATAAGCAATAGATTGTAATCCTTTATCAAGGAAAACATTGTTTTTATAAGTGCATTTACGCGTCATATGTGCTTGAACAGGAACTGCTGCGTTATAGGATAGATTATTTTTTACAACACAGTTTTCGCAACCTTCATCAAGATAATATGCATAAACCTTTATTCCTGATTCTAATTTAGATAGAACAACATTATCTTTTACAATTGTGTTTTTATGACCAAACATATAAATAGCTCCTCCATCTTGCATAAAGGTTTTTATATTATGAATTACATTGCCTTCGACTAATGAATTATTACCTAATCCGTTTATTCCACAATATGGCATATTGTAAATTTCATTGTAAGAAATAGTATTGTTATTTCCGCCTCCAATAATTCCAACAGCGCTCATATACACTAAACCAATATCGTGTAATTTGTTGTTTTTAATTCTAAAATTATTAGCTCTAAATGAAATAGCACCGGCACCACAGTTATATATTTCACTTTCTTCTACTGAAATGTTGTTTCCATTAAGTCGAATTCCCCAGCCACCTACATTTTTTATAATTAATTTTTTGAGTGAAATATTACTAACCTTTTTTCCGCTAATTGCTCCTTCAAAACGATTTGCCCCATAACCACCAGTAATCAACTTTGTTGTTGTAGAAGATAAATTTAAACCTTCAATAGTTATATTTTTTGTGTTGGGTTCTAAAAAAATTATATTTTGATGTTTTGGCACAACTACTTCAATATTAGACACATCTTCACCTTCTTCAGGCCAATAATACAATCGTTCACGAGTTCTATCTAAATACCACTGCCCAGGTTTTAGCATACCTTCTTTGGTATTCCAAACCACATAAGTTTGTGCATTTTTATTTCTTTTTGCAAAAGCTCCTGGAGGATGCTGACTTTCATTGTCAAATTTTAGGATATTATTCTCCTTATCATGACCTTTAAGTCCAACAAGTGTTTCGTCCCATTCGTGATAAATAGTTAATTCAGCATTATTGACATCTATTTGAGGATTTAAATCTTCAGGAATATATTTTAGTGTTGTTTTTTCTATTTGCGTTGGTTTTCTTTCCCAGCCACCAGCTTCAGAAGACAACCATTTTACATCAAAAACATTTAAATGAGTAAACGCACCTTTTTCTGGAAATCGAGCTCTTTCTTTATAATCACCATTAACTTGAATTATTCTAAAATCCCATTCTCTATTTCTTGTATTGAGCACTTCAGCATAAATAAATTTATCCTCAGTTTTAAAATCTGTTAATTTAACACCTCCAAATAAAGTAGGTGCTTCTTCACTCCCAGCTTTTATAACTAAGCCATTATCTTTATCAGTCAATTTTATATTTACATCATAGTATTTTCCAGGATGAATAAGAATAGTTTTCTCTCCATTGTTTTTTCTTGTTTCAATTATAGCTCGTTTTATTGATTTAAATGGTGAATCAACGGAACCATCATTAGCATCGCTTCCTTTTATGCTAACATTATATTGCATATTATTAGTTTCTTTACAGCTTGAAACTGTAAATACTAGTAGTGAAAAAATTAATAAAGTATAAATTGGAGTTAATCTCATAGTTTCTTTTTTTATTTACTTGACTACCTTAGCTATTATTCTCTTAATCTTCGTTTATTAAACATCCAATTATCACCATTTTTATAGGCTGCTAAAGTGGCTGAATGAAAAGAAGGCCAATTATAGTTACCACGAGCTTTTTCAATTCTCTCTTCGCCAAACATTTCAATAGATGGTAGTTTAAAAGACTCGATAATCTGGGTGAGTTCTATCCTAATTTGTTGAGTTTTTTTACTTTCCTCCAAAGGAATATAATCTAATAAATTTCCAGATGTTGCACATTTCCATATACCCCCGTGACCATCCATCATATAATTTTTTGTTCTAACGGTACGTTCCAAGTCTAAAAAGCTAAATACATAAGGTTTTTCCTTAAACGGTTTGTTTTCAAGAACAGGTTTAAAACTTACACCATCTAATTCTTTTATGCCTGATGTATCAATTCCTCCAACTTCCAAAACTGTTGGATACATATCGGTAAAATCAACCATTACATCACTTACTCCTTTATTTTTAAGTGCACCTCCAAAAACAATAAGCGGCACCCGAACTCCAAGTTCTGAACAAGATCCTTTTCCATTGGCTAAGGTTGCATTATCTGCAGTAAAAAATATAATTGTATTATCATAAACATTTGCATCTTTTAATGTTTGTACTAACTCATCTACGTAATATTCCAATCGCTTAATTTGAGAACTAAAACCAGGTTTAGATCTTTTATTAGTATTACTTCCAATCGGCGTTTCAAACCAAGGATCGTGTGGTAAAACCATTGGATAATATAAAAAGAAAGGTTTATCTCGTTCTTTTTTAATAAAATCTAATGCAAATTTTTGACAAATATCTGGCGCAAAAGTGTTAGCATTACTAGGTTGTAATTCACCATTATTTATTACACATCCGTTCCAATAGAGTGCAGGATATTGTCCTTTTTCACTTCCTATTATTGCCTTATCCTTAAAAGTTTCAGAAGGTTTAGACCAAGAAAACCAAAGCCCATCCCAAACTACTTTACTTTCAAAAGGATTAAAATAGCCTCCTAATAGGGAATATTCATCGAATCCATACTCTTCTTGCCCTGCATTACCAGGTAAATGCCATTTTCCTGAAATAGCTGTTTCATATCCTTCATCTTTTAAAACTTTAGACATTGGTTTATGTTTTTTTGCAAAATTTGGATTATGGTTACTCAACTTATTGCCAAATACCCCTGTTTTTGAACCGTATTTACCGGACATTAACATGGCTCTTGCTGGCATACACAATGGAGATGCCCAACATGTAGTAAATTGCACACCTTCTTTAGCCAAAGCATCAATTACTGGAGTTTTATTTCCAGAAGGGTGTTTTGATGTTGCATAACAAGAGAATTCAACAGCGCTGCAATCATCTATCATCAAAAAAATGATGTTTGGTTTTTTCTCTTGTTGACCATAAGTCAAAAAGAATTGTAGTAATAATAGAATTGTAAGTTTAAAGATTTTCATTATTCAAATGGTATTAATAATTTCATTTTAAAATTTAGTTTTTTCAATATATTTATCGTGTTTTATAAAACATCTTCTTCAAACTTCTAATTAAAAATGGCAAATTAAACTTCATGACTATGTTAAATTCGTTGATATAATTGCCTATAAGAGCTAGGAGATTTTTGCTTGTACTTTTTAAACTGCCTATAAAAAAAAGATAAATTGTTAAACCCTGAAGCATACCCTATTTGTGATACAGACAAATCTGTTTCTATTAGCATTTTACTAGCAATGGTTATTTTATATTCATTAACATAACTTGAATATGTTTTATCAAAAGTTTTTTTAAAAAAGCGGCAAAAAGCTTCTTTACTTAGAGATAACTTATTTGATAATTCGGTTAACGAAGGTTCATTTTGATAATTATCTTTTATATAACTATTAATTATGTTTACTCTAGTACTTTCTTTTAACGAAAGGTCTTTACCAAAACTAGGACCTGCTAACAATTTTATTTTTGCCTTTGTTGCTAAAACATCTAATATTTTTAAAAAAGTTAAAATTCGTTCAAATGGAGTTTGTTCATAAATAACACTAAATAAATTCTCAAAAGAAAGAGCCGTTTTCTCATCAAACCAAATACCGTAACTCGATTTTGATAAGAGTTTTTTAATACTTGTAAATTCAGGTTTATCAAGCCAATTGTTCAATAATGAATCATCCCATTGTATTATTACGCATTTAACAGGCTTATTTTTAGCATCAATAGTTTTCCAAGAATGCGGAACATTTTTACCTACTAAAACCAAATCTCCCCTATTAAATTGCTGCATAGAATCTCCAACATATCTTATTCCTGAGCTTTGAATCATAAAAGTGAGTTCATATTGTGGGTGGAAATGCCATTCGGCCTTAAATTCTTTTTCTTCAAAAAGCTTAACCCTGAATGAATTATCTGGAGATGTTGTAACTTGTTTTAGTTGAGCTTTCATAAAACAAAATTAGCAAAAAAGAACATCATATTGATTAAATAAACTATTTGATACCTAATATAATCAATATAGTGCACAACTACTGTAAAATGATATATAATTTCATCCTTCAAAATAGAGATATTTGTAACATCAATAATTCAGTATGAAACAACTTATAGTATTCATTAGTTTTTTAAGCTTCTCAATCCAGAGTTGGGCACAAAACCCAATTATTACAAATATTTATACTGCAGACCCTACTGCAAGAGTTTATAATAATAAATTATATATATATCCATCTCATGATGTTCAATGGAATCCTGAATGGGAAAAATTGGGAGCTAAAAAAGAGAATCACGGTCATGTAATGACCGATTATCACGCTTTCTCTACAACAGATTTGGTTAATTACACAGATCACGGAGTTATTGTTGCACAAAATGATGTGCCTTGGGGTTTAAAAAACGGGTATGGTATGTGGGCGCCTTGTATTACCTACAAGAATGGGACTTACTATTACTATTTCCCTAACACACCAGCTGACAAAAGTGGTTTTCGTCAAACGGGACTTGCTACAGCAAAAAATCCAGAAGGTCCATTTACAATAGAACCAAATTATATAAAAGGCTTAAAAGGAATAGATCCAAATCCATTTATAGACGATGATGGCCAAGCTTATATGTATTGGGGAGGAGGAAAAGGAAATTCGTTAAAAGTTGTAAAACTTTCTGATGCTATGAAATCTATTGAAGGTGAAACTATAGCTATAAAGGGTTTACCTCAAGAATACAAAGAAGGACCTTTTGTTTTTAAAAGAAATGAAACCTATTACCTAACCTTTCCTCTAAACTACGATACTAAAAACAGTACAGAAGAAATTGCGTATGCAATTAGTAATAATCCATTAGGGCCTTTTGAGTTTAAGGGAACAATAATGGATAGATTTAAAGATCAATGGACCAATCACCATTCTATAGTTAACTATAAAAGACAATGGTATTTCTTTTATCATTACAATCATATTTCAAAGGCTGGCAACCTACGTTCAACCTGTGTAGATAGCTTATTCTTCAATAATGATGGAACTATCAAAAAAGTAAAACCAACATTGAGAGGTGTTGGAATTCATCCTGCTCTTAAAAAAATTGAAATAGATAGATATAGTAAAATTGAAAATGCAAAAGTAGATTTTACTAAAAAAGCAGGAATTCCAGAATGGAAAATAACCAATGTAAAACCAAACGCTTGGGTTAGTTACAATGCAGTAAACTTCGACACTAAAATAAAAAGTATACAATTAAATGTTAAAAGCAATTCTGATAAACCGATTATTGAAATTCGAGAGAATTCAATTAATGGAAAGTTAATTGCAAAAATTTCTATTAATAATACTCAAAATAAATGGGTATCAATTAGAAAAAAAATCAAATATAGTCCTAAAGGTATTGTCAATATTGTGTGCGTTTTTAAAAGCGATGTTGAAAATTCTGTTGAACTGGACTGGATAAAATTTAAATAAAATTATAAAGCTATTTAATAAAGCATTAAAATGAAAGATTTAGAAATTAGAGATGTAAAAATTTACAAAGCAGTAACCAATTTAAAAAAACCAATATCTGATGCTACCCATACGCTAACAGAAATTTCGTTTTTAATACTTCGAATTCAACTAGAAAATGGTGTAGTGGGAGAGTCTTATTTATTATCATTTCAGTATTCGCCAAATGCTATTGTTGGAGCTTTGAAAGATGTTATTCCGCATATTATTGGACATAAAACCAATGAGATGGGAATCGTATATGACAAATTAGATCATTTAGGAGAATATTTTGGTAATCAAGGTATTAATAGATGGGCTCAAGCTGCGGTAAATATTGCAATGTGGGATGCTTGGGGGAAAACTTTAAACCAACCTGTTCATAAAATTTTGGGTGTTTGTAAAGAAAAAGTATCTATTTATGGCAGTGGAGGTTGGATTTCTTATTCTATTGACGAACTTATCGAAGAAGTTACAGATTACGCCAATAGAGGATTTAAAGCAGTAAAAATTAAAGTTGGTTCACCAAAAGTAAGTACAGATGTAGAGCGTTTACGTTTGGTACGTGAAGCAGTTGGTGATAAGGTTGATATTATGATGGATGCTAATCAAGGTATGGATTTACCATCTGCAATGAAGTTGTCACGTCAAGCAAAAGAATTAAATATTAATTGGTTTGAAGAGCCAGTTAATCATCAAAATTTCCAAGCTTTTGAAATTTTGAAAAATCAAGCAGGAATTTCTTTAGCAATGGGAGAGCGTGAATTTGACACTTTACCTTTAAGAGAATTAGCTAGCAGAAATGCGTTAGATATTTGGCAACCAGATATTTTAAGAATTGGTGGTGTTGAAAAATGGAGAGAAAGTGCAGCATTGGCACAAAGTTTCAACTTACCAGTATTACCTCATTATTACAAAGATTATGATGTACCGTTATTATGTACAATCCCAAACGGAGTTGGTGCAGAATCGTTCGATTGGGTAGATCCATTAATTGACAATCCAATGGTGCTTAAAGATGGTTGTGCACAACCACACGATTTACCTGGTTGGGGATTCAATTTTATAGATGATTGTTTAACTGAAATAAAATAATATGGGATTAGAAGTTTTTTCATTAGAGAATAAAATTGCATTAATTACCGGTGGTGGAACAGGAATTGGACTTGGTATTGCAAAAGCATACGTTGAAGCAGGTGCTACAGTAGTTTTAACCGGAAGAAGAGAAGAAGTTTTAAAAGAAGCAGTTGCTGAATTAGGAAAAAATGCACATTATCGAGTAAATGATATTACCAATAAAAAGGAAATTCCAAACTTGGTAAAAAATATTGAAACTAATATTGGACCTATTGAAATTTTGGTTAACAATGCTGGAATTCATTATAAAGGAATGGCGCAAGAAACTGCTGATGAAGATTTTGAAAAGATTCTACAAACCAATGTAATTAGTGTATTTTCTTTAACTAGAGAATGTGCAAAATATATGTTGAAAAGGAAAAAAGGATCAATTATTATGATTGGTTCTATGGCAGGATTATTTGGTATTGATAAAGTAGTAGCTTACGGAACTTCAAAAACTGCACTAACAGGATTAGTAAATGCTTTAGTTACAGAATATTCTACAAGCAATGTACGTGTAAATGCAATTGCACCAGGATGGATAGAATCTAATATGTTTTTAAATGCAATCAATAATGATCCGCAGAGAAAACAGCAAATTACTAACCGAATTGCAATGGACCATTTTGGACAAACAAGCGATATTGGTAATGCAGCTGTGTTTTTAAGTTCTGAAGCTGCAAAATATATTACAGGTGTTGTACTTCCAGTAGATGGTGGTGCAACTGTAAACTTTTAAATTAAAAACAATGAAAAAACCAACATATATAACAGGTGATCATTCAAAAAGTCCTGCTTTTAATAACGAAAGTAGACTCGTTTACGGAACTTCAGGTTTAGGTGGTGTTTGGGGTAAAGTAGACCAAAGAGATTCTATTGATGCATTGCTTTATGCTTTTGAAAATGGAATTGAGGCTTTAGATACTGCTCCATCTTATGCCAATGCAGAATATTATGTAGGAATGGCACTAAAAGAGTGGCAAGGTAAAAAGCCTTTTGTAAGCACAAAAATTGGGCGATTAAAAGGAAAAGATGCCTTTGAAACCAAATTAGATTACAGTGCAGATGGTTTAAAACGTAGTTTAGAAAATAGTTTAAAAACTTTAAATCTTGATGTTATAGATTTACTTTTCTTACACGAACCTCAACTAGTTCCTTTAAAAAATATTGATGAAATTCTAACAACTTTAAAAGGTTTTAAGTCTGAAGGATTAGTAAAATCAATTGGTGTTGGCGGGAATCCTTCTCAAGAATTTATGCCTTTCGTTACCAAAGAAAACTTTGATGTTGTTTCTGGTTTTTTACATATGGATGCTTGTAATTTATCTGCATTTAATGGCGAAATTCAAAAATATCACAATGAGGGAATTGCTTATTACGCAGCTTCTGCCCTACACTTTTCATTATTAGGAAATCGCTTTGAACAATACAAAAAAGAAGGTGTTGATGGAGAATGGATTACACAGTTAGATTTAGAAAATGCTATTAGAGTAAAAGCGGTTGCCGATAAATATGGAATGTCGCTAGCTACCTTATCGCAACGCTATTTATTTTCAATAAAAGAGGCAGATAGAGTTGTTATGGGAGCAAGAACTCCAGCGCAAATAAAAGCAACTATTGACGATTGGAATGCCGGAAAATTAACAGAAGAATTGTTTAACGAAGTAACAGCTTGCATTAAATCAAATTAAAATGAAAGTAGTACGATTAAAAGAACCAGGAATCTGGGAAAAACTAGATATTGAACAACCAAATGAAGAATTAGCTTCGGGAAATGTGTTATTAAAAGTGAATAAAATTGGTGTTTGTGGAACAGATTTACACGCTTTTAAAGGACAACAACCATTTTTTAGCTATCCTAAAATTTTAGGGCACGAATTGGCTGTTGAAGTTGTTGCAGTAGCAGATGATGTTACCAATGTAAAAATTGGAGACCGTTGTTCGGTTGAACCTTATTATAACGAAGGAGTAAATCAAGCAGTTCGAAACGGCAAACCAAATTGTGGCGATAATTTAAGAGTTTTAGGTGTACACGTTGACGGCGGAATGCAAGAGTATTTTGTGTATCCTGCTAAATTTTTGCACGCAACTAACTCATTAACTGATGATCAATTAGCAATGATTGAACCATTGGCAATAGGTTGTCATGCTGTTGATAGAGCTGATATTGACGAAAATGATATTGTTTTGGTAATTGGTTGTGGACCAATTGGTTTGGGAACTATTCAATTTGTGCAATTAAAAGGCGCAAGAGTTATTGCAATGGATATTGATGATGCAAAATTGAAAAGTTGTCAAGAGATTACCAAAGTAAAAGATACTATCAATGCCTCAAGTAATGTTGAAGAAGAATTAAAAACTCTTTTAAACGGAGATTTACCTACGGTAATTTTAGATGCCACAGGAAATTCAACTTCAATGATGAATACCTTTAAATATGCAGCTGCTGGTGGAACTATTGTTTTTATTGGACTTTTTATGGGTGATGTTGTTTTCCACGATCCAAGTTTTCATAAAAAAGAATTGACATTAAAAGCAAGTAGAGCCGCAATGGGAGAAGATTTCGGAAGAATCATTAGATTAATTGAAGCCGGAAAAATTGATGCTACATCATTCATTACTCATAGAATAAATTTTGATGACGTTACAACCGAATTCGAAAAATTATATTCAGAAAAAGATTTAATCAAAGCGATTATAGAAATTAATTAACAGTAACTCGTCATGCTGAACTCGTTTCAGCATCTCATCATTAATAAAAATTAAGACTCGGAAACAAGTTCAGAGTGACGAAACAGACTTAAAAAGTTACCTAAAACAATACCAATGCAAGAAAAAAAAGCAAATTATTCACAATATTTAGTGCCGTTAATCATCGTAATGGCATTAATGTTTTTCTGGAATTTAAGTAGAAATATTAACGATGTTTTAATACCACATTTAAAAAGAGCTTGTCAATTAACCGACTTTCAATCATCATTAGTTCAATCTGCATTTTTTGGTGCTTATTTTGTTATGGCTTTACCTGCAGGGTGGTATATTCAGAAAAAAGGTTACAAAATGGGAATGATTACAGGATTAGCAATTGCAGCTGTAGGAGCTTTTATGTTTTACCCGGCTGCTGAAACTCGTGTATATTCATTTTTTCTAGCAGCATTATTTGTTATGGCAGCTGGTTTTGCCATTTTAGAAGTAACAGCATCTCCATACATTACCAAACTTGGAGATCCTGAAGGAGCTTCAAGCCGTTTAAGTATGGCTGCTGCAATTGGTTCTTTAGGAGCTACTATTGCACCTTCATTGGCAGCAGTGCTTCTTTTACACGAAGTAGATGTGCCTCAATCAACCATCGATGCTTTTTCTCCTACTGAATTGAATACATTTCTATCAGGAGAGGCGGATTTAGTAAAACCTCCTTATATAATTCTTGGTGCTATTTTGGTTGTTATAGCTTTGATAGTAGTTTTTACAAAATTGCCTGTAATTAAAGAAGAAGAAGGTGGAGATAAAAAATCTTTAAAAGATATTTTTAAATTCAAACATACGCTATACGGAGTTGGTGCTGAATTCTTTTATGTAGGTGCCGAAGTTGGTATTGTAAGTTTTATTATTCGTTATGCAAAATGGTTTAATTTACCAGAATTAACTGAACAAAAATCAGCACAATACATTACAGCTTTTATGGCTTTGGTTTTAGTTGGAAGACTGTTAGGTGTTTATATTTTAAAAAGATTTAAACCTCAACACGTATTGGTATTTTGTAGTATAAGTGCCTTTGCAATGGTAAGTTTAGCTATTGGAACAAACGGTCATTTTTCTTTAGCTTGCTTATCAATTGTTGGATTCTTTACATCTATCATCTACCCTATCATTTTCAGTTTAAGTATGAAAGATTTAAAAGAATATACAAAAACAGGTTCTTCAGTTTTCTTATTAGGAATTGTTGGTGGAGCAATTGTACCACCACTAATGGGATACATCTCTGATACTGCTGGAATTAAATATTCATTCATTATCCCACTAATCTGTTACGTATATCTATTATTCTTCGGAATAAAAGGATACAAGGTAAACATTAAAGCATAGCCAAATGAAAAATCAGTTCCGAAGATTTACGTATTTAATCACTTCTGAAAACAATTCTTTTTCTGAAGTATTAGAACAATTAAATTCTGAAGAAATTCAACAAAAATTGAAAGAAGTTGGGATTCTTTCGTTTGAAGTTTATAAAAAGGAAAACGACTTCTTTTTACTCATAGATACTGTACCAACACTGCATAGTTTAAGTATGAATAGTGCATTAAAAAGCATCAATTCAGATATAGATTTTCAACACGTTTTTCAGAAAGAAAATCTATCATTTTCATTTGAAAATTCACCATTAGAACGAATTTATAAATTTGAACAAAAGAAGGTTTATAATTCCAAAGAAGGACAATTAAAAACAGATATTGGTGCTAAAAAACGTTTCGTTTGGACCTTATTGCTAGAAGAAAACCCTGAATTAATGGCTGAATACAAAAGAGTTCACAGTATGGGACAAGCGTGGCCAGAGATTACAAATAACATGAAACAAGTTGGTGTTAAGGATATGGAAATTTACTTATCCGGAACACAAGCTATCTTAATAATGGATACCATTCCTGATTTCAATTTAGAAGAAATTGGTCCAAAATGGCAAAAACTACCAAGGGAAGAAGAGTGGCAAACTTATGTAGCTAAATTTCAGCGAACAAACCCAAATAGTTCTATTCAAGAAAAATGGCAGGATATGCTTCCGGTTTAATTCAAATCTTAATAAAGTGAACTTAAACATACAATCAAGAACATTCAGTCTTTTAATACTGTTATTATTTTCTGTTTTAGGGAATGCTCAAAATCGTCCAAATATAATTGTAATTCTTACAGATGATCAAGGGTACGGTGATTTAAGTTGTCACGGAAATCCGGTTATAAAAACTCCAAATATGGATAAGTTATATTCAGAATCTGTACGTTTCACAAACTTTCACGTAGATCCAACCTGCGCTCCTACTCGTTCTGCTTTATTAACTGGAAAATATTCACATAACGTTGGTGTTTGGCATACCGTATGTGGCGGAAATCATTTAAGAGCTTCCGAAGTGACAATGGCAGATGTATTTAAAAACTCAGGTTACAAAACCAGTTTATTTGGAAAATGGCATTTAGGAGCAAATTATCCGTACAGACCAATGGACAGAGGTTTTGACGAATGGTTAGGTCACGGAGACGGCGGAACCGGAACAACTGATGATTATTTCTATAACGACAGAGTAAATGATTATTATATACACAATGGAAAGCGTGAATACAGAGAAGGTTACGCTCCAGATGTATTTTTTGATTCCGCCATTGATTTTATAACAAATTCAGAAGATGAAAAACCATTTTTTGTGTATCTGGCTACCTATTTACCGCATCATCCGCATACTGTTCCAAATGCATCAATGATTGATAAATACAAAGGGAAAATTTCTGATTGGGTTGCCTATTTCTTCGCCGGAATTGATCGTGTTGATCAAAATATTGGAAAGTTAAGAAAGGCTTTAGAAGCATCTGGAAAAGCTAATAACACTATTCTTATTTTTATGTCTGACAATGGTGGAACAGCAGGCGTAAAACTTTACAATGCCGGAATGCGTGGACAAAAAACACAAGTTTACGAAGGTGGTCATAGAGTTCTGTTTTTTGTGCATTGGCCAAATGGAAATATTGCTCAAAATTCTGAAGTAAAAGATGTAACCGCTCATATTGATTTGCTTCCAACATTAATTGATGTTTGTAATTTAAATAAGCCTAAAGACGTAAGTTTTGATGGTAGAAGTTTTAAAAAACAGTTATTTAAACCAGAAAAAACACTTTCAAAACGAATTTTATTTGTAGAAAATCAACGTACTTTTAAAGCGCAATCTTGGTGGCAAACTGTCGGAATGATGGATAATTGGAGATTGATTGACAATAAGGAATTGTATGATTTATCAACAGATTTTTCTCAAAAAAATAATGTGATTGAAAAGTATCCGAAAGTTGTTAAAAAAATTCAAAAAGCACATTCAAAATATTGGAAACTGGTAACTCCAAACGATAGAGAAAAACCACGACCAATAATTGGAAATTCAGTTTCAAACGAATTATTTCTTTCTTCTTCAGACTGGTATTTACCAAAAGTTCCGTGGAATCACGCTCAAATTGCGAAAGGAAGTCCGCTTTCTGGAAGTTGGGAAATTGAAGTCGCTTCAGAAGGAATGTATAATTTTGAAATTAGAAGATGGCCACGTGAAGCTAATACTACCTTTCTGGGAATTCCTTCCTTCAAAAATAAAAAAGTGGATGCGTTTGATTCAACAGGTAAAATTGAAAAACTTATCTACGGGAATGAAATGAAATCTTTACCTGTAGCATTTGCAAAACTTGAAGTTGGAGAGTTTTCAGCAATAAAAAATATAACCGAAACGGATACACAAATTACATTCGATATAAAACTTAAAAAAGGATTTAACACCGTAAAAGGAACACTTTTGGATAAGCAGAAAAATGTTATTGCAGGTGCTTATTACGTGTACTTAACAAAAATTTAAAACAATGAAAAAAATTAGTATTCTACTGCTATTAATATTTCTAACTTTTGGTTGTAATAGTAAAAAAGAAAAAAGCGTAAAACAAGAATCATTTACGTATGAAGAGAATTGGGAGAGTCTAAAAAACTATAAAATTCCACAATGGATGAAAGATGCCAAATTCGGAATTTTTATTCACTGGGGACCACATTCTGTAGCTGAAATGAACTCCGATTGGTATTCAAGATGGATGTATCACGATAAAGGTCATATAGACCATATTACTGGTGAAGTAAAAGGAACAAAACCACACAAAGCCTACCTACATCATATTGAAAAATTTGGTGAGCACAGCAAAGTTGGATACAAGGACATTATTCCAATGTGGACAATGGAAAACTTCAATCCAAAAGATTGGGTGAGTTTATTTAAAGAAGCCGGAGCGCAATACGTAATTCCTGTTGCTGAACACCACGATGGGTATGCAATTTACGAATCTAGTATTACACCGTACAACGCGGTTACTATGGGGCCAAAAAGAGACGTTTTTAAAGAATTAGCTGATGAAATTAAAAATCAAGGATTAATTTTTGGTGCAAGTTCTCACTTGGCATTCAACTGGAATTTTTACAATCAACAGGAATATTTTGATACAGGAAATCCAAAATACGCAGACCTTTATGCACCTCAACACCCAGCAAATACTCCTGCAAGTAAAGAATGGCTTGCTGATACTTGGTGGCCACGTACCAAAGAAATTATTGACAAATACCAACCAGATGTTTTTTGGTTCGATTTTTATTTAGACCGACCAGAATTTGCTCCGTATCATAAAAAGTTAGCTTCGTACTATTACAATTCAGGATTAAAAAGAGATAAAGATGTGGTTTTACAAACAAAAAATCTAAACTACGAGTCGTACAAAGCCGGAACTCATATGCTGGATTTAGAACGAAGTAAAATGGATTCGTTAAGAACCGCTTATTGGCAAACGGATACTTCCATTGGAAAAAACTCGTGGTATTATGTTGAAGATTGGCAACCAAAATCTGCCGAAAGTTTAATTGCAGATTTAGTTGATATTGTAAGTAAAAACGGCTGTTTATTATTGAATATTGGTCCTAGAAAAGATGGAATTATTCCTGATGACCAGAAAAAAACATTGTTAGATATGGGTAAATGGTTAAAAGTAAACGGAGAAGCTATTTACGGTTCAAAATACTACGATGTATATGGCGAAGGTCCAACAAAAACCGAAACCGGACATCTTTCTGAAGGAAAAAATAAAGGATTTACTCAGGAGGATATTCGTTTTACAACTAATAACAATAATTTATATGCTACGGTTTTGGTTCCACCAACAGAAGACATAAAAATTAAGTACCTAAACACTTCAAAAATAAAGGTAAAGACTATTGAATTACTTGGTTATAAAGGAAAAGTTGAATTCTCTCAATCAGAAGAAAATTTAACAATTAATTTTCCTAAAAATGTTAATTTAGATTATGCTTGGGTGTTTAAAATAAAAAAATTATTTATTTAATAATACTGATTTAAAAACAAATGTTAAGATTAATTCTATTTTTGCACTTCAATATTAGATATGGATTTTTCAAAAGTAAAATTAGTAGTTACGGATATGGATGGAACTCTGTTAAACTCAAAAAGTGAGATTAGCAGTAATTTTTTAAGCATATACAACAATTTAAAAAAACACGACATTAAATTTATTGCGGCAAGCGGAAGACAATACTTTAGTATCATAGATAGATTTGATGAAAGCATTCAAAATGAAATTACAATAGTTGCTGAAAACGGTGCTTTTGCAATGGAAGGAGATAAAGAATTATTCACTTCTAATTTACCAACAGAATACATTACAAACTGCATTAATACACTACGTAAATTAGAGCATGTTTACATTGTTCTTTGTGGTAAAAAAGCTGCTTATATTGAAACTAAAGATGAGAAATTTATTAATATGTTTAAAAACTACTATTCGTCTTATGAAATTGTAGATGATATAACTGCAGTAACTGATGACACCTTTTTTAAAATTGCAGCTTATAATTTTGATTGTTCTGAAACTAACATTTATCCTGCTGTACAACATTTAGAAAATGATTTGCAAGTAATTGTTTCTGGAAAAAATTGGCTAGACATTTCTCATTCTAACGCAAACAAAGGCTTTGCTTTAAATATTCTTCAGAAGCAATTAAAAATTTCTAAAGAAGAAACTATGGTTTTTGGAGATTATAATAACGACCTAAAAATGCTGGAATTAGCAGACTTTAGTTACGCAATGGAAAATGCACATCCAAAGGTTAAAGAGGTTTCTAATTATCAAACAAAAACAAATGATGAAAATGGCGTTGAATATATTCTTGAACAGGTAATAAATTCAAGAGAATAAGTTTAATTTTTTGGATACCTGCCTTCGCAGGTATGACATAGTATTGGTTGTTTTCTGTCATTCCTGCGTAGGCAGGAATCTATTTAGCTTTAAGATTCTGAAATAAATTCAGAATGATATTTTTAAACTATATAGTTTTTTTAAATTCTTCCAATATATTTTGAGCTGCTTTTACAGGTGATATTTTTGCAGAAACAATATCCTTTTCTAAAGTTTTTAATTGGGTTGAAATAGCTTCTGAACCATAGAACAGATGTTTCAATTCTTCATTTATGTTATTGTACATCCAATCTATTTGTTGATGATTTCTATTCTTTAAAAAGTAACCATTTTCATCAACCAACTCTTTAAATTTTCCAACTTCATCCCAAACTTTATCAATGCCAATTCCTTTAATTGCTGAAGCTGTGCTTACAACAGGGCTCCAACCAGAATCAGCTAAAGGGAAAATGTGTAAAGCATTTTGATATTGACGCTTTGCCATTTTACTCATAGTAACATTATCACCATCAGCTTTATTAATAACAACCATATCTGCCATTTCCATAATTCCTTTCTTAATTCCTTGCAACTCATCTCCAGCACCAGCAAGCATTAATAACAAAAAGAAATCTGTCATACCATGTACCGCAGTTTCAGACTGCCCTACTCCTACAGTTTCAATTAAAATAACATCGTAACCGGCAGCTTCACACAACAACATTGTTTCGCCAGTTTTATTAGCAACACCTCCTAAAGTATCTCCAGATGCCGATGGACGAATATATGCTTCTTGCATATTTGCCAATTCTTCCATTCTAGTTTTATCACCTAAAATACTTCCTTTAGAACGCTGACTACTTGGATCAATAGACAATATAGCCACTCTTTTACCTTCCGCCACCAAATGCTTTCCAAAAGCTTCTATAAAGGTGCTTTTACCAACACCAGGAACTCCTGTAATACCAATTCTAATAGATTTACCTGAATTTGGTAATATAGCTTGTATAATTTCTTTAGCAAGTAGTTTATCGCTTTCCAAATTACTTTCAATAATGGTAATAGCACGAGAAAGTAATACTCTATCTCCTTTTAAAATCCCGTCTATATATGCAGATGGTTCTAACCTACCTTTTGGTTTGTAATTTTTCATTAATTTTATGTTGTGAAAGCCATTTTAATTTGGCTAATATTATCTTTTATTAACTGGCGCAAAGATACACTTATTCGCAAAAAGCTTCAACTTTTAGCGTTTTTGTTTCACATTAAAAGATAGTGTAAACCTATTTTCTACTTCCAAATATTCTTAGTAAAAACAAGAACAAGTTAATAAAATCTAGATATAAAGATAAGGCTCCTAAAATGGCACTTTTCTCCATACTATCGTCATTTTGAAAACCATTTACAGCAATTTTCTTCAGTTTTTGAGTATCATATGCTACTAAGCCTACAAATATTAAAACACCTAAATAAGTAATTATCCAATACATCATAGTGCTTTGCATAAATATATTTACAATTGAAGCTATAATTATACCTATTAAAGCCATAAAGGCTATGTTTCCTATTTTTGTTAAGTCTCTTTTAGTATAATAACCATATAAACTCATAGCTCCAAAAGTACCTGCTGTAATTATAAATGTTGAAGTTATAGATGCCGATGTATAAGCCATAAAAATAAACGACATTGTTAATCCGTTTAAAATAGCGTAAACTATATAGAGTGTTACAGCCATACTTGTGCTTAATTTATTAATTCTAGCAGATAAATACATTACCAATCCTAGTTCTCCAAATATAAGTGCGTAGAATAATATTTTGTTTCCAAAAATTAGCTGCATAAACTGTTCAGATCCTGCAGTAAAATATGCCGCAACACCTGTTATTAGCAATGCAATTGCCATCCAGTTATAAACCTTTGTTAGGTAAACCGAAATATTATGACTTACATCTAATTGTTTTTGTCCAAAATCTGGTGTTTGAAAATTATTTTCCATAGTGTACTACTTAATTTTTATTTCTAACAAAAATAAATATATCTATTCACTTAATTACGAGTTTTGTTCTTAAATAATTCAAAAAAAATAAATAAAATTGTATTGTAAGTAACAACTACTATTCTCGTCAAAGAATTAAAACAATACAATAATGAATAAATTACTTAAAGATAGCATAGAAAAAGGAATTTCATATAATGCATATAGAAAGCTAATAAAGGATTTACTTGCTGAAGAAAAATCTACCGGAAATATACAAAATGACGATATGTTAAACTATAGTTTGCTTAATGATAAGCGAATGGATAGGCTTGATAAAAAATTAAAAATTTCAGAAGAAACAGTTCTGGTTACAAAAAATCTTAAAAAAAATGTAACCTTTTTAACTATTGCTGAAGGTTGGTGTGGAGATGCTGCTCAAGTTTTACCTATGGTTAACAAAATTGCGGAAACCTCTACAAACATTAGCCTTAAACTTGTTTTAAGAGATGAAAACGAAGCTTTAATGAATCGATTTTTAACAAATGGCGGACAAGCTATTCCAAAAATAATTGTTATTGATGAAGAAAACAATGTTATTGACTCATTTGGTCCAAGACCTTCTACAGCTACAAAAATGGTAGCAGATTATAAAAATGAACACGGTAGTTTAGATGCTGAATTCAAGAAAAATCTACAACTTTGGTACAATAAAGACAAAGGTGCTAATACCGAAAAAGACATTGTTGAGTTATTAAAGGCTTTATAAGCCATTATTAAACTTATTGACATACCTTTGCCGCTTAAACAATAAGTAATGATTGTAGATTATAAAAAAATACCTGCTTGGTGTAAATTATGGGTTTTTCCTTCTAGTAGAAAGTTTTACCCTCAAGAAATTGAAGCTTTAAAAGAAAAAATTGAAAATTTCTTAAATAATTGGACTAATGAAGGACAATCTATAAACTGTTGGTACAAATTTAAGTACGATCGTTTTATTGCTATTGCTGCAGATGATTCTGAAATTACTTTATCGTTAAAAGCTCATGACGAGTTGGCCGCCTTTATTTTAGAACTTGAAAAAAGTTACGAAATAATGCTACTAGACAAAATAAATGTTTGTTATAAACAAGGAGAATTTGTTCAATACAAAGATTTAAAGGAGTTTAAAAAAATGATGAAAAACAAAGGTGTTTCTAAAAAAACTACGGTTTTTAATAATTTAGTTACTACCGTTGGAGAATTTAGACATGATTGGGAAATAAATATAATGGATAGTTGGCTGGGTAGATTTTTATAAAAAGAACACTCCTAATCCAAAAGATAAACTATTTAGTTTGCCGTTTTTATAATTAGCAATTGTTTTTTGATGAAAATCTAAACCTATTTGAAAGCCAATTTTGTCGCTAGAGCTAACTTCAACACCTAAACCAAATTTATGGTAGTTTCCTCTTTCAAAACCATTGCCTAGTTTTAATAATTTACCATAACCTGCAACGGCATAAAACCGATCATCGTCATTTTTTGCTATGTTAAATTTAGCATCTGCAAAGTAAGGCACAGCCAATATGCTAATTTCTGGATGCCAATCTAAACCAATATTTAAACCTGCAGAAAGTCGATTATTTAGCTTAACATCAACACCATTTCTAACCATTAAAGCATTGGGTACAAAAAGAGTTTCGTCTTCGTAATCACCAAAATCTTTATTTAACATTAAAGTGGCGCTTAAACTAACATTGTAATTTATTTGACGCTGAGAAAAGGATAAAAAACTACAACATAGTAATATAGAAACAAGAACAATTTTTTTCATAGAATTTATAACTTATAAACTAGCTATAAACTCATCAATTTCCATACCATTATTAACATCAAAATCTCCTATTTTAGTTCTTCTTAACTTAGATAAATGTGCTCCAGAATTTAAAGCTAAACCAAAATCATAGGCTAGAGATCTAATATAAGTTCCTTTGCTACAAACTACTCTAAATTCAACTTTAGGAAAATCAATTTTTGTTATTTCAAACTCAGAAATTGTAACTTTTCTTGTTTTAATTTCGGTAGTTTCACCAGCTCTAGCAAGCTCGTACAAGCGCTTACCTTCTTTTTTAATTGCCGAAAAAATTGGTGGTTTTTGATTTATTTCACCTTTAAATTTCTCGGTAGTCTTTTTAATTAT
Organism: Lutibacter oricola; assembly: GCF_900106565.1. Taxonomy (GTDB): domain Bacteria; phylum Bacteroidota; class Bacteroidia; order Flavobacteriales; family Flavobacteriaceae; genus Lutibacter; species Lutibacter oricola. The sequence goes on along the minus strand of NZ_FNNJ01000008.1, from coordinate 44,825 downwards.
TTCTTCAGTAATATGGCCCGTAGAAAATGTTTCATTTATTTCAGTTTCTAAATCGTAACTTGGTGTTGTTGCTCCCAACGTAATTTCGCCAGTATACTCTTTAATTTGAGCTTGGTAGGTTTCTATTTTTTTAGTGAATTTACCAGTACAAAGTATTAATAAACCTGTAGCCAAAGGGTCTAAAGTACCCGCATGACCAACTTTTATATTTTTAATTTTAAACTTTTGTTTAATGTGCCAACGTAATTTATTAACCACCTGAAACGAAGTCCATGTTAAAGGTTTATCAATTAATAAAACTTGTCCGTTTTTAAAATCCTCTAAAGTTTTCACTACTTTTTAGCCTAATAAAGTTACTGAAATTGCAATTACACCTACTATAAAACAGTATATCGAAAAATACGAAAGTTTACTTTTCTTTACTAAAGATATCATCCATTTACAAGCAAATAAACCAGCAACAAAAGCAGCAATAAAACCAACACTTAGCGCACCTATTTGATTACTTTCAAAAGAAATTGAACCACCCATTAAATCTTTTGCTATTTTTCCAAAAATTAATGGTACAACCATTAAAAATGAGAAACGCGCAGCTTTTGTTCTATCTACACCTAATAAAACCGAAGTAGAAATAGTTGCTCCAGATCTAGAAATTCCAGGCATCATTGCCAACGCTTGTGAAACCCCAATTACAAAGGCACTAAAAAAAGTTACTTTTTTAGTAGTATTTTTAGCTTTATCTGCAAATAATAAAAGCAAAGCCGTTATTATTAACATAAAACCAACTAATAAAATTTGACCTCCAAAAAACGATTCTATTTCCTCTTCAAAATATAAACCTATGGCTACCGCTGGCAACATAGATAATATTATTTTTAAAGAAAACTGCAATTCTTCATTCCATTTAAATTGGAATAAACCTTTAAATATTTCAACAATTTCTTTTCTAAAAATAACTAAGGTACTTAAAGCTGTTGCAAAGTGAAGCACAACGGTAAAGGTTAAACTTTCTTCGGGTAATGAATTATCTCCTAAAATCGCTTTTGCAATTTCTAAATGACCACTTGACGATACTGGTAAAAACTCAGTTAAACCTTGAACTATTCCTAAAATTATTGCTTCAATATAACTCATTTACGCTTTTTTAGATTTTGCCATAATTGCATAAATTTCAATTCCTAAACCTAGTAAAACTAAGGTTGGCGCTAAACGAATTCTTCTAAAACTATAAATTTCTTCATTAAAAACATTTGGGTCGTCACTACCACCACCGGCCATTAAAATAAAGCCTAATGCAATAACAGCAACGCCAACCAACATTAGCATATAATTTTTTTTCTGAAATAAAAATTCACTTTTATTTTCTGTTTCTTTCTGTTTCATTTTTTAATAATAAAGTTCGTCTGTTCTTAAATTTAAGAATCTTTTTGTAGCAAAAAATGTGCTTAACCAAGTTATAAAAACTCCTAAAAGAATAATTCCTGCAGCTAAAATTCCATATAATTTATAGTCTACCAATAATTCTAATTCTGGAATAGTTTCATTTAAATAAAATACAAATGCAGCTAAAGCTACTATTGCTACAACACTACCAAATATACCTAATTTTATACTTTGCCAAATAAATGGTCTACGAATAAACTTTTTTGTTGCCCCAACCATTTGCATAGTTTTTAACGTAAATCTTTTTGAATATACCGACAATCGAATTGAACTATTGATTAAAACTACTGCTATAATTGCAAAAACACCACTAAAAATAAGCATCCAAAAACTTAAACGATTTATATTTTTAGTTAATAACTCTATCAATGGCTTATCAAAAACCACATCTTTTACGATACTTCTTATCAAAAGGTTTTTTTCAATTTGAGCCATTTTTTCTGGTGTTACAAATTCTGATTTTAAGGTAACATCAATGGCGTTTTTAAGAGGATTTTCCCCTAAAAATTCTAAAAAATTCTCTCCTAAATCTTTACTATAACTTTCTGCAGCTTCTTTTTTTGAAATATAGGTTACAGTTTTTGTGTATTCAGCTTTTTTAAGTTCAGCCTGTAAAATTTCAATATCCGCCTTTTTTGCATTGTCTTTTAAGAAAATTGAAATAGCAACTTGCTCTTTAAAATGCTTAGCTATGCTATTTGTTTTAATCATAATTAAACCTAAAAGCCCAACTAAAAACAATACCAAAGCAATGCTTACTATTACTGAAAAATAAGAGGATCTAAGTCTTCTTTTTTGATATTTTTCGAAAGAATTATTCAATTATCATCATTTTTAAAAGAGTTTGCAATATACAAATTGTTGTTTGTTTTTTTATTGTTGAAGCATTTAATAGTTTAAATGTTTAAAACGCAGTTAAAAAGCATTTATTTTACTTATATTAATTAACTAATTATGTTATAAAAATATTAAAGTCTAATTTTTGAAATATTAACTATTATCTTTGCATTATGGAAACAAACAGACAGAAAAAAATTGCAGGTGTATTACAAAAAGATCTAGCAGAGGTTTTACAAAATGCGGCACGTAATGGAATGAAGGGAGTAATAATATCTGTTACTAAAGTACAAGTTACATCAGATTTAGGACAAGCAAAGGTTTATTTAAGTGTTTTTCCTCAATTAAAAAGAGATATTATATTAAAAGGTGTTCAAGAAAATGCACCATCTATTAGATATGAAATGGCAAAACGTACTCGCGATCAATTGAGACGTATGCCCGAATTGGATTTTTATATTGATGATAGTTTAGATTATATTGAAGATATTGATGACGCTTTAAAAGGAAATAAAGGAAACCCTATTAAAAACCCTGATATTTTAAACAAAAAAAGCTAATTTGAATTTTTCGCTTTACATAGCTAGACGTTATTTATTTTCAAAAAGCAGTAACAGCACTATAAACATAATTACACTTATTGCTACTTTAGGTGTAATTGTGGGTACTCTAGCTTTATTTATTGTATTGTCTGGTTTTTCTGGACTACGAGAATTTAGTATCGGTTTCTTAAAAACATCAGATCCAGATGTAAAAATTACTTCAACAAAAGGAAAGTATTTTAATTTTAATTCAACAATACAGCAAACTCTTGAAAACGAAAAAGGAATTGCTTCGTACTCTAAAGTAATTGAAGAACGTGCTTTTTTTAGTTTCAACGAAAAAACTCATATCGCATACATAAAAGGTGTAGACAGTAATTATAACCTTGTAAACAATATGGATACAACAGTTTATGTTGGAACTTGGTTGGATACAAAAATTCCTAACGGCGTAGTAGTTGGTAATGGAATTTCAGACGTATTATCTATAGGCTTGTACAGTTTTGCTGAACCTTTAAAAATTTATGTTCCAAAACCTGGGAAAGGTTACATTTCTAGTCCAAAAAATGCGTTTAACTTAATAAAAACGCAACCTATTGGCGTATTTATGCTCACCGAAGATATTGACAAAAAATATACTTTTTTAAATATCGAAATGGCTCAAGAGCTATTAAACTATGACAAAAATCAAATTTCGGCCATTGAATTAAAAGTTATTGATTTAAACGAAAGAAAAACAATAGTTAATAATCTTCAAAACAAATTTGGAAACCAATTAAAAGTTGAAACAAGAGAGCAATTAAATGCCGTTTTTTATAAAATGTTGAATACTGAAAATTTGGTTTCTTATTTAGTGTTTACTCTTATTTTAATAATTGCCCTATTCAATGTTATTGGTGCCATTATTATGATGATTTTAGATAAAAAAGACAATCTAAAAACTTTATATAGTTTGGGAGCAACCATAAAAGATATTAAACGAGTATTTGTATTTCAAGGGTTTTTACTTTCTGCCTTTGGTTTACTTGTTGGTATTTCAATTGGAATAATTTTAGTTATTCTTCAACAAAAATTCCAATTATTTATGATTACCCCTCACCTTGCTTACCCTGTAAAACTAACATTATTTAATATTAGCATTGTAATTGCTACTATATTAGTTTTAGGTTTTATAGCTTCAAAAATAGCAAGTAGCAGAATTTCTAAAAAATTGGTAGAGTAACCTATTCACCTTATTAATAGCACTTCTAAAGTAACTTTAGTAGCATAAAAGTTTAATAAATATTTAAGATAACCAACTCCTAAATAACTACTTAAATTGATTAATTTTAATAAGAATTTATAGTTGTAGAAATCAAAATTCAGAGTTTTTAAATAGAATTACTATTAAAACACTATTAAACTGGTTAGTTGCCATAAAATCATCATCCTCAAACAAACTTCCATAACTAACTAGTAATATGCTACTTAAAGTTTTAACTTTTAGCTACTCTATTTAAAAAATCGATCACAATATCAATATAAGTTATTGATATTTATTTTTAATTGATTTAAACTATAGTAGATTTGATTATTAATAAAAATTAAACATAATGAGTAACACTAGTGAAGGTAAGTGTCCTGTTGATCACAGCCAATTTACCAAAAAAGAAGAATCTAACAACGCTGGGAAATGTCCAGTAATGCATGGAGCTAATACTTCTGCAGGAGAATCAGTAATGGATTGGTGGCCAAATGCTCTTAATCTAGATATTTTACATCAACAAGACTCAAAAACTAATCCTTTTGATGATAGCTTTAACTATCAAGAAGAATTAAAAAAATTAGATGTTGAAGCTCTTAAAAAAGATGTTCATAATTTAATGACTGATAGTCAAGATTGGTGGCCTGCAGATTGGGGACACTATGGTGGATTAATGATTAGAATGGCTTGGCACTCTGCCGGAACCTACAGAACTGCGGATGGTAGAGGTGGTGGTGGAACAGGAAACCAACGTTTTGCTCCACTTAACTCTTGGCCCGATAATGTTGGTTTAGATAAAGCCAGACGCTTACTTTGGCCTATTAAAAAGAAATATGGAAACAAAGTAAGTTGGGCAGATTTAATCATTTTAGCTGGTACCATTGCTTATGAAAATATGGGTCTAAAAACTTTTGGTTTTGCTTTTGGACGTGAAGATATTTGGCATCCAGAAAAAGATATTTACTGGGGAGCAGAAAAAGAATGGTTAGCACCAAGTGATAGTCGTTATACTGATTTAGAGAATCCAGAAACAATGGAAAATCCATTAGCTGCTGTACAAATGGGATTAATTTATGTAAACCCAGAAGGTGTAAATGGTAAACCAGATCCATTAAAAACTGCTGAGCAAGTTCGTGAAACTTTCAAAAGAATGGCTATGAACGATGAAGAAACAGTTGCGCTAACAGCTGGTGGACACACAGTAGGTAAAACACACGGTAATGGAGATGCTAGTATTTTAGGACCAGATCCTGAAGCGGCTGGTGTTGAAGAACAAGGTTTAGGTTGGTCTAACCCAAATAAATCAGGTAAAGGACGTTATACAGTTACAAGTGGTTTAGAAGGTGCTTGGACTTCAGAACCAACAAAATGGGATAATGGATTTTTTGATATGTTATTTAACCATGAGTGGGAATTACGCAAAAGTCCTGCCGGTGCGTTACAATGGGAACCAAAAAATATAAAAGAAGAAGATAAACCTGCTGATGTTGAAGATTTTTCAATACGCCATAACCCAATGATGACTGATGCTGATATGGCAATGAAAGTTGACCCAATCTACAAAGAAATTTCATTGAAGTTTAAAGATGATTTTGACGCTTTTTCTGATGCTTTTGCACGTGCTTGGTTTAAATTAACACATAGAGATATGGGACCAAAATCTTGTTACTTTGGACCAGATGTACCAAATGAAGATTTAATTTGGCAAGATCCTATTGAAGAAGGTAAAAGTGATTATGATGTTGAAGCTGTAAAAGAAAAAATTGCAAACACTTGCTTAACAATATCTCAATTAGTTTCAACAGCTTGGGATAGTGCTAAAAGTTTTAGAGGATCAGATAAACGTGGTGGTGCAAATGGAGCAAGAGTTCGCTTAGAGCCTCAAAAAAATTGGGAAGGAAATGAGCCTGAAAAATTAGCAAAAGTATTAGCTGTATTAGAACCTATTGCTGAAGAGTTTGGAATAAGTATAGCTGATGTTATTGTATTAGCTGGTAATGTAGGTGTTGAAAAAGCTCTTAACAATGCTGGATTAAATATTTCAGTTCCTTTTGCTCCTGGAAGAGGAGATGCAACTCAAGAAATGACAGATATAGAATCTTTTGAACCACTAGAACCTGTTGCAGATGGATTTAGAAACTGGTTGAAAAAAGATTATGTTGTTAGCGCAGAAGAATTATTGTTAGATCGTACTCAATTAATGGGGTTAACTGCTCCAGAAATGACTGTTTTAATTGGTGGTATGCGTGTATTAGGAACCAATTTTGGTGAAACTAAACACGGTGTATTTACAGATAATGAAGGATCTTTAACTAACGATTTCTTTGCGAATTTAACGGATATGGAATACGTTTGGGAACCAACAGACAACGGAATTTACAATATTCGCTCTAGAAAAAATGGTCAAGTTAAATGGACTGCAACTAGAGTAGATTTAGTATTTGGTTCTAATTCTGTTTTACGTTCGTATGCTGAATTCTATGCACAAGATGACAACAAAGAAAGATTTGCAAACGACTTTGTGAATGCCTGGGTAAAAGTAATGAACGCTGATAGATTTGATTTAAAATAAAAAATTAGTCCTTTATATATTTGAAAAGCAGTTTGGAGTAAATTCAAGCTGCTTTTTATTGTTTATTAAAAACATACATTTTCCCTTCGGCATCACTTACAATATAAATTTTATTTTTAACAACAGTAACGCCTTCAGCTTTTAAAACTGGAATTTTATGTTTTTTAATAAGTTTTCCTTTTAAAGAAATATTCATTAATACTTGAGATTCATCACTTACAATCCATAATGAATTTGATTTTTCATCAAAGCAAATTCCAGATAAATCATCGCAAAAATTAATCTTTATTTCTTCTTTTATTTTCCCTTTTGAAGAAATTTTTAATAACTGTTTAGGAGATTTTTCATTCAATAAAAAATAAGCTTTTTCTGAAGACACAAAACAAACACCTTCTAGCCCACTATTTTTATTTTTCTGCTTTCCCTTTATTTTTATTGAACGCTGAACTTTACCTTCTAAATCAATTTCTATAAGCCTTCTTTTAGATTCGTTTGCTACAACTAAATTTCCTTCATCATTAAAACAAACCCCTTCATTATCTGCAACGTAGGTTTTAATTTTCTGTATAGTTTTGCCTTGTAAATTTGTTTTATAAACTCTTTTTTTAGAATCACTTACAATATATAGGTGATTATTGTAGAATGTTATTCCTGAAGGTTCAGAAATATTTAATTTATAAACTTTTTCAAGTTTTAAATTAGTTTGAGAATTTGTGTTTGAAATACAACCAGTAATAATTATTGAATAGAAACAAGTAAAAATAATTCTTAGCATAGCATAAAGTTATGCAAATTTCTGAAGCACCTCATCAAAAGTATTAAAAACATCTTGTGCAGAATCAGAAGTAACCATTTTTAAACGGTATTCTTTAAAATGAGGAATTCCTTTAAAATAGTTTGTATAATGTCTGCGAGTTTCCATAACACCAACTATTTCACTTTCTTTCCAATCTATTTCCATTTGTAAATGACGTTTAGCCATTTCTACACGATCTGCAATTGTAATTTCTGGTAAATGCTCACCGGTTTCAATAAAGTGTTTTACTTGCTTAAAAAACCAAGGATTTCCAATACTTGCTCTACCAATCATTGCACCATCTAAACCATATTCATCTCGCATTTCAACTGCTCGTTCTGGTGTATTTACATCTCCATTTCCAAACACCGGAATATGCATACGTGAGTTGTTTTTCACTTCAGCAATAGGTTTCCAATCTGCTTCACCTTTATACATTTGAGCTCTGGTTCTACCGTGAATAGAAATTGCGGCACAACCAACATCTTGCAAACGCTCTGCAACCTCAACAATTTTTATAGAATCGGTATCCCAACCTAAACGAGTTTTAACCGTAATAGGCAAATCGGTGTGTTTTACCATAGCATCGGTTAACTTTACCATTAAGTCGATATCTTTTAAGATACCGGCTCCAGCTCCTTTACTTACCACTTTTTTAACCGGGCAACCAAAGTTAATATCAATAATATCTGGTTTAGATTGCTCTACAATTTCAACTGTACGAAGCATAGAATCCAAATTGGCTCCAAAAATTTGAATACCAACCGGGCGTTCTTTTTCATAAATATCTAACTTCTTCTTACTTTTTGCTGCGTCACGAATTAGTCCTTCCGAAGAAATAAACTCTGTATAAACCACATCTGCACCTTGTTCTTTGCATAATGCTCTAAACGGTGGGTCACTCACATCTTCCATTGGTGCTAACAACAACGGAAAATCATTTAACTCTATGTCTCCTATTTTTACCAAAATCTAAATTTAAGGTTGCAAATTACGTAAATTTTTAAATATCCTTTACCATAAAATTCAACTTCAACATTAATACTTATTTTAACTTCTACGATCTCCTATTTTCTCAAACAAAAGTTGATTGAATAAGGCATAACTTACACCTTCTTTTAAAAATTAATACTTAGCTGAGTTATCTTTTACTTATTTATAATACAAGTTTATTAGTAGCAATTGAGATACTTATTAAGCTGTATTTTTATTCAAAAAAAAATAAACCTAACAGGGTTTAAATCTGTTAAGCTTATTTTTTAATTTTCTTTATTTATTCTTTTATTTTATTGCTCATAGAACTTTACTGCTCCTGAATGAATATCATACATTGCTCCAACAATCTTGATTTCACCTTTGCTTTGCATTTCAGCCAAAACTTCGCTATCCTTTAAAATTTTATCGATAGTTAACATTACGTTTTGTTCAGCTACATTGTTTACAAACTCTATATTTCCAGAGTTTCTTAAACTAGAGTCTTCAGGTGAAGTTACTGCATTAACGGCTGGTTTAATTTTTGACAACATTCCGGTAAGCTTTCCCAATTTAGCATCGTCACACGCTCCTTTTACAGCTCCACATGCAGTATGACCTAAAACCACAATAAGCTTAGTTCCTGCCAATTTACATGCAAACTCCATGCTTCCTAAAATATCATCATTTACAAAATTACCCGCAATACGTACACTAAAAATGTCTCCTAAACCTTGGTCAAAAACCAATTCTGCAGATACCCTAGAATCTATACAACTTAAAATTGTTGCAAATGGAAATTGCCCTTCACTTGTATCATTTACTTGTTCTAATAAGTTACGGTTTGCTTTTAAGTTATCCTGAAATCTTTTATTTCCTTCAATTAAATATTGTAATGACTTCTCTGGAGTCATAGTTGCTTGTGTTTCTCTTGTATGTGCTTTCATATGTGTTTTGTTTTTTTTAAATAAATTATGCTTCAGAAACTAATAACGAAACGTTTAACTTGCTTACTACCTCTTTTAATGATGTCTCTGCATTTACAGTGTTATTTCCGTTATTTTTATCTCTATCTACACATAATAAATTAATGTTGTTTTTTTGTAAATACGAAGAAAGTGTTTTCATAGCATTCGCGTTTTGCTCAAATACATATTCTACCATTTTTTCTTCGTTTAATTTTGATGTGTCTTTAGTTGCATCTTGACTATTAAGAATTCTAAAAGATTTTAATGGCGCTTTTGTATGCGGCATTAAATCGTTAGAAAGCTCAGTTTTCATAATTTTATTAGAACCATTTAATACTCCTAAGGACATTTTTTCGTTGGGTGATAATGCGTTTTCATTTGAAGAAATCATTATAACTCCATTAAACTTTTTTAGTACAAAGCGTGTAATGCTATCTCCAATTAATTTAAAAGGAGCCGCCTTTCGATGGCCTAAAACAATAATATCTGGATTGTAAGCTTCTATTTGTTTTTGAATTTCTTCTTTCACTTTTCCAAATGCATAATTACCATTGATTTTTACATCGTATTCTTTTGAAAAGCTATTAACAATGTCATTTATTTTCTTTTTGGTTTTCTTATGCTCTTCATTTAAAGTTCGCATTGTAGTTAATTGGTTGTCTCTATCTACAATATCTATGTATTCTTTAACATGAAATAATGTTATTTCCGCACCAATCATCTTAGCTAAACTTACACTACTTTTTAATGTTGAATTTGCTGTTTTTTTTAAGTCTGAAAGTACGAGTATTTTATATTTAAAATTTCTCATGTCTTACTAACTTAAACTTATGTTAGACTTAGGTCTCAATTGAAAAAACTCAATAAAACTAGATGGATTTTCAACAATACCTCTTTTTGAAATTAACTTAATATCAATATTTCTTTCTTTGGCTTTAAATGCAAAATCCTCTAAAATTTCTATAATATCATAGTCCAAATACCTGGTTTTAGTAACATCAAATTCTAAGTAAGTATCTATAGGTAAACTATCTAATTCTTTTAAAATAGCACCTTTGTTAAAGAAGGTTACCTCCTCAGCAAGTTCCATTTTAATTTTATGTTTTCCGTTGCTCTTATCTTCAATATGTAGAAAGTGAGAGTTTTGATAACTTTTTAATAAAATAACAACTATACCAACTAATAAACCTAATCCAATACCTACTAATAAATCCGTAAATACAATTCCAATTACAGTAACAAAAAACGGTACAGATTGTTTCCAACCTAATTTGTACATTTTTTTAAATAGTGCTGGTTTAGCTAATTTATACCCCACAATAAAAAGGATGGCTGCTAATACCGAAAGAGGAATTTTATTAATAAGTCTAGGAATAAGAATTACTGCAGTAAGTAGTAAAAGACCATGAATAATTGCCGACATTTTAGTTCTTCCTCCAGATTGAATGTTAGCAGAACTTCTTACAATTACTTGTGTTATTGGTAAACCTCCAATTAATCCAGAAACTATATTACCAGTTCCTTGTGCTAATAACTCTCTATTTGTTGGAGTAACATTTTTATGTGGATCTAACTTATCTGTAGCCTCTACACATAATAAAGTTTCTAAACTAGCTACTAATGCTATTGTAAATGCAACAATCCAAACTTCTGGGTTTGTAATTTGAGAGAAATTTGGAAAACTAAATTGCCCTAAAAAAGAATCTAAACTTTCTGGTACAGGAACACTTACTAAATGAGAAGGACTAATACCAAACTTTGAATTAGATCCTGTTATTAGAAAGTAAATAATACCTGCAACAACAGCCACTAATGGCCCTTGTATTAATTGAAATATTTTTCCTTTGTTTGATAGAACATTACTCCAAAGTAATAAAATACCTAAACCGATAAGACCAATAATAGTAGAACCTAGGCTAATATTATTTAGAGCCATAAAAATTTCAGAAAATGTATTTTCTCCATCAACTTGAAAAAAAGCAAAGTCACCTTCTGGATCTGAATCGTATCCAAAAAAATGTGGAATTTGCTTAAGAATAATAATAATTCCAATTCCTGTTAACATTCCTTTAATTACTGAAGAAGGAAAATAATACCCAATAATTCCTGCTTTTAAAAAGCCAAAAATTAATTGAATAATTCCACCTAAAACAACAGCTACCAAGAAATTTTCATAACTTCCTAAAGTTCCAATTGCTGTTAAAACTATGGCTGCCAATCCTGCAGCCGGACCACTAACTCCAATTTTAGAGCCACTTAAAGACCCTACTACTACACCTCCAACAATTCCAGAAATTAAACCTGAAAAAAGAGGAGCACCACTAGCTAATGCAATACCTAAACATAATGGTAATGCAACAAAAAACACGACTATACTCGCTGGCAAGTCACTTTTAATACTTTTTAACATACTATAAATAGTTTTATTTTAGTTACTCAAAACTAAAACTTGATAAATTTTAATGATTATTTCTAATTAATATATTGAACCGACTTATGAAATATGATAATCGGGGGGAGGAGAAATAATATCTAGATACGGTTTACCATATTTTTTACTGAAATACAGTAAATTAATTTTTAAATACGATACTGAAATACCTGAATTATTTGATTTTACTTGAGGAAACACAACCTGAAATTCCAAATTCTTTTCGCTTTCTTCATCATCAGGAGTAGTAATAACTAATGAAATATCAATAGTACTATCAACCATTGTAAGAATAGTTGGTAAGCCTATAAATAGCAGAAAAAGTACCGAGAAAAATAAAGAAATCCCTCTTTTTTTCATTTCATTTTTGTTTTTATCGACGGCAAATATAGTAATACTTTTAAAAATAATAGTATTACTATCATAAAAAAGTGTTAAGCTTTTATATACTCATTGTAAATTTCTTTTTTTGAGGTGCTTATTTCTAAGAAATTAACTGAATAAATTAAACAATTATTTCTTACTACAATTAATTGGTATTAGGGTTAGCTGGTCTACTTAATTACTAATAGCACTATGAAAGTAATTGATTCTAAGTAAAAAAAGTAGCCTTTCAAAAAACCAAATCAACTTTAGCAACCAACTAACGCTTACTTATTATATTAATTATTTAAATTAATAAGCGCAATAATTTCTTTTTAACTAGTAATACTCTTATATTTACAATAAATACTTAGTAATTTATGAATAATTTAAACATAAATTTTGACGTAAATAAAGAGCTATATTGTAAAAAACCTGACTCATCTGAATTAGGTAAAAAAATACTTTCAAAAAGTATTGAATTAATTGATAAAATTGGTTTTGAGGCTTTTACATTTAAAAAATTAGGTGAAGAAATTAATTCCCCAGAAAGTTCAATTTACCGCTACTTTAAAAATAAACACATGTTGCTAGTTTACTTAACTAGTTGGTATTGGAGGTGGATTGAATATCAAATTGTTTTTGCTACGACCAACGTTGAGTCTCCAAAAGAACGTTTATTAAAATCTATTAGCATTCTTACAAAACCAGTTATGGAGTCAACATTAATTCCATATATAAATGAAACTTTATTAAGTAATATTATTATTTCTGAATCTATAAAATCTTATCACACAAAAGATGTAGATGCCGAAAATAAGAAAGGTTTTTTTAAAGCTTATAAAATAGTAGTACAACGTGTAAGTGATATTTTATTAGAACTTAAACCTGATTTTCAATATCCACATATGCTAGTTTCAACAATAATTGAAGGTGCACATCATCAAAAATATTTTGCTGAACATTTACCTTCTTTAACCGACATTAATAAAGAAAACAATTCCATTGAAAAATTTTATACAGAAATGGTTATAAATTTCACTATCTAATATTTAAACTAATTTAAAAAATGAAAAAATTATTTGACTTTAAACACTTTCGCGGTGATTTATTTGGAGGAATAACTGCAGGTATTGTAGCTCTTCCTTTAGCATTAGCATTTGGGGTTAGCTCAGGGTTAGGCCCAAGTGCTGGACTTTATGGAGCTATTTTTATCAGTTTTTTTGCAGCTCTTTTTGGAGGAACTAACACGCAAATTTCTGGTCCAACAGCACCAATGACAGCCGTAAGTATGGTTGTAATTGCAGGAATAATTGCTACTAATGATGGTGATGTAACTAAAGCATTACCAATTATTTTAATGGTTTTCTTGTTGGCAGGACTAATGCAAATTGGTTTAGGGGTTATTGGACTAGGAAAATACATTCGTTATATTCCTTACCCTGTTGTCTCTGGGTTTATGACAGCTATTGGAGTTATAATTTTAGTTACTCAAATTTTACCATCTATTGGTTACTATCCAAAAGAAGATACTGAATATGTAACTCAGTTTAAACCACAAGCAGAAGAATTAATTCTTGAAAATATTTTAAAAGATGAAGCAGGAGAAGGTATACTTGTAATTGAAGACTTTAAAGAAACCATTAATCGCGCAAACAAAGTTACTCAAGATGATATTTTAAAAGAATCTAAAACATTAGCAGGCAAAGAAGCTTCAGGTGTTTTAGGAGCGTTAAAAATATTACCTAGAGCTATAAAAAATATAAATTGGTTAGAATTAATTTTAGCTTTAGGAACAATTATTATTATCTATGGATTTAAACGAATAACAACAAAAGTTCCAAGTACTTTGGTTGCCCTAGTAGTAATGTCTGCAATTGCAATGCTTGCCAACTTAGATTACCGACCAATACCTGAAATTCCGCAAGGGTTACCACAATTCCAAAGCGGCATATTTACAGATTTTAATCTAGACGGTTTAACACCATATATTTTTACGGCTCTAACTCTAGCACTTTTAGGAGCTATAGACTCTTTACTAACAAGTGTTGTTGCCGATAATATGACTAAAACCAAACACAAACCAAATAAAGAATTAATTGGTCAAGGAATTGGAAACAGTATTGCTTCATTATTTGGAGGTATTCCAGGTGCAGGAGCAACAATCCGTACAGTTGTAAACATTAATTCTGGTGGTAAAACTAGACTTTCTGGTATGGTTGCTGGTGTTTTGTTATTTATTGTTTTATTAGTATTAGCACCATTAGCATCTAAAATTCCAGCAGCCGTTTTAGCCGGAATACTAATTACAGTTGGTATTGGGGTTATGGATTATAAAGGATTAAAAGCAATTCCTTATTTACCAAAAGATGTTAAGATAGGGCCTATAAAATTCAGTATGGAAGTACTAATAATGCTTACTGTATTAGGTTTGTCAACTTTCTGGAACTTAGTTTATGCTGTTGGTATTGGATTAGTATTTGCTTCGCTAATGTTTATGAAAAAGATTGGAGATTTAACTGCTAAACGTTCTGATGTTAAAACGTTAAAAGAAGAATCTTGGAAAGATGAAATTGATTTTCCTGAAGAATATAAAGAAGAGGTATTTATTAAACATATTAAAGGACCATTATTTTTTGGTTCTACAAGTGATTTTCAACAATTAGCACAACAAATACCAAAAACAGCTTCAAAAGTTATTATTCGTTTAGGGCGAATGCAATATATGGATCAATCTGGTTTATATGCAATGGAAGATGCTTTACAGGAGTTACAAGCTCACGATATTACAGTATTATTTGTAGATTTATTAGAACAACCTAGATATCTAATGGAACGAATTGATATCATTCCAGATTTAGTACCGGAAGATCAAATTTTCGAAACATTTGATGAGTCTATAGCTTGGATTAAAGAAAAACATAACTAAAAAAAATAAAAATGAGAACACAAACTAAAGAAACACAACAAAATTTAACACCAAAATTAGCACATACTATTTTGGTAGAAGGAAACAAAAGATTTGTTGAAAACTTAAAAGCACAAAGAAATTTAAAAGATCAAGTATTTGAAACTAGTAAAGGACAATATCCTTTTGCAGTAATACTTAGTTGTATTGATTCTAGAGTTCCTGCTGAATTAGTTTTTGACCAAGGAATTGGCGATGTTTTTAGCGTTAGAGTTGCTGGAAACGTAGTAAATGAAGATGTGCTAGGCTCAATGGAATATGCTTGTAAAGTTGCTGGTTCAAAAATTTTAGTTGTAATGGGCCACACAAAATGTGGTGCTGTAACATCTGCTTGTAAAAATGTGGAGCTTGGTAACATTACACCTTTACTAGAAAAAATTAAACCTGCTGTAAATTCTATACGTAAAGGAGATGGAGAACTAACTCAAGAGCAAATAGAAGAAGTTAGTTTTGAAAACGTAAATGTATCTATTGATAGAATAAGAAAAGAAAGTCCAATTTTAGCTGAAATGGAAAAAAATGGAGAAATTGAAATTGTAGGAGCTTCTTATGATGTTACTACTGGTTTAGTTGAATTTCATTAATACTATTTAAAAATGTTTTTATAAGTGTAGTGTATTATTTAAATTCTATAACATAAATTTGAATTTGAAACATTACACTTATGAAAACTTATAATTGGGCCATTTTAGGATGCGGTAGTATTGCTAAAAAATTCACCCTTGAATTAAAGGACTTACCAAACGCTAATTTATACGCTACAGCATCAAGAAACATTGATACAGCAACTAATTTTGCTTCAGAATTTAATTTTGAAAAAGCTTATGGCTCTTACCTAGAGATGGTAAACGACCCTAAAGTTGATATCGTTTACATTGCAACTCCTCACAGTTTTCATAAAGAGCATACTTTACTTTGCTTAAATTTTAAAAAAGCTGTTCTATGCGAAAAAGCATTTGCTATAAACACCAAAGAAGTTGAACAAATGATTTTGGCTTCAAAAGAATACAACACCTTTTTAATGGAAGCTTTTTGGGTTATTTTTAGACCTAAATTTAATAAAGTACTTGAACTTATAAACACTAGAAAACTTGGAAAACTAAAGTTTGTTAAATCCGACTTTATGTTTAACCAACCTTTTGATTCTAATAGCAGGTTATACAATTTAGACTTGGGCGGAGGATCTTTATTAGATATAGGTATTTACCCAGTATTTACCGCTTTAATGTTATTAGGAATTCCTGATAAAATTGAAACAATACCACACTTTAGCCCTTCTGGTTCCGAAGAAAGTATTTCTATGCTTTTTGGCTATAAAAACGGTTCAAATGCTGTTTTAAATTCAAGTGTTACATCTAATTACAAAAACGATGTTGAACTTATTTTTGAAAATGGAACTATTAAATACGAGCGTTTTTCAAATGATTCTATTGAATTAATTCAAAATGAAACTTTAGAAAAAATCACATTTAATCCTGGTCCAAATATGGGTTATCAGTTTGAAGCTATTCACGTAATGGAATGTTTGGACAACAACTTAATTGAAAGTCCTGTTTTAACAAATACCGTTAGTTTAAACCTAATAAGAACACTTGATAAAATCAGAAAAAAAGCAAATATTACATATCCAAAACACGACTAGATTTTATTTTAACTTTTTGAATAAATAATTAGTTATCTTTGCGCCAAATAAAGAGACAGGAATACGAAGTATGAAAAACATTAGAAACTTTTGCATTATAGCACATATTGATCACGGTAAAAGCACCTTGGCCGATAGATTATTAGGTCACACCGGTACTGTTACTGCTCGTGAAGAACAAGCACAACTGTTAGATAATATGGATTTAGAACGTGAACGTGGTATTACCATTAAAAGTCACGCTATTCAAATGGATTATATTTATGAAGGTGAAAAATACGTGTTAAACTTAATTGACACTCCAGGTCACGTAGATTTTTCTTATGAAGTTTCTCGTTCTATTGCTGCTTGTGAAGGAGCGCTACTTATTGTAGATGCGGCTCAAAGTATTCAAGCGCAAACAATTTCGAACTTATATTTAGCTCTTGAAAATGATTTAGAAATTATTCCTGTGTTAAATAAAGTTGATTTACCAGGTGCAAACCCAGAAGAAGTTACTGATGATATTGTAGATCTTTTAGGTTGCGAAGCTGAAGAAGTTATTCATGCAAGTGGTAAAACAGGTTTTGGAGTAGAAAATATATTAAAAGCTATTATAGAACGTGTTCCTGCTCCTGAAGGAAATGTTGATGAACCTTTACAAGCCTTAATTTTTGACTCTGTTTACAACTCATATCGAGGAGTTGAAACTTATTTTAGAGTATTAAATGGTGAAATAAAAAAAGGACAACGTATTAAATTTATGGCTACCGACAATGAGTATTTTGCTGATGAAGTTGGTACATTAAAATTAACACAAGCACCAAAACAAAGTATTAAAGCCGGTGATGTTGGTTATTTAATTACTGGTATTAAAACTGCTAGTGAAGTAAAAGTTGGAGATACAATTACTGATGCTGCACAACCAACTCAAAATATTATTGATGGTTTTGAAGATGTAAAACCAATGGTATTTGCAGGTATTTACCCTGTAGATACTGAAGATTATGAGGAGCTTCGTAACTCAATGGAGAAATTACAACTCAATGACGCTTCATTAGTATTTGCTCCAGAAAGTTCTGCTGCCTTAGGTTTTGGATTTAGATGTGGATTTTTAGGAATGTTGCATTTAGAAATTATACAAGAACGTTTAGAACGTGAGTTTGATATGACTGTAATTACTACAGTACCTAACGTTAGCTACCACGCATTTACAAATAAAAACCCAGATGAAGTTTTATTAGTAAACAATCCATCTGATTTACCAGAGCCTTCAAAATTAAATAGAGTTGAAGAGCCTTTTATTAAAGCAACAATAATTACAAAATCTGACTTTGTTGGACCAGTAATGAGTTTATGTATTGAAAAACGTGGACAAATTACAAACCAAACTTATTTAACCCCAGAACGAGTTGAATTAACTTTTGATATGCCGTTAGCTGAAATTGTTTTCGATTTTTACGATCGTTTAAAAACTGTTTCAAAAGGATATGCTTCATTCGATTATCATCCAATTGGAATGCAAGCTTCAAAACTTGTTAAAGTTGATGTTTTATTAAACGGACAATCTGTTGATGCACTTTCGGCATTAATTCATGCAGACAATGCCTATGGAATTGGAAAAAAAATGTGCGAAAAATTACGTCAGTTAATTCCACGTCAACAATTTGATATTCCAATACAAGCTGCAATTGGAGCTAAAATTATTTCTCGTGAAACTGTAAAAGCATTACGTAAAGATGTAACTGCAAAATGTTATGGTGGAGATATTTCTCGTAAACGTAAATTATTAGAAAAACAGAAAAAAGGAAAAAAACGAATGCGTCAAGTTGGTAATGTAGAAATTCCACAAGAAGCATTTATGGCTGTTTTAAAATTGAATGATTAAGCCATTATATAAACAATAAAAAAGCCCTTGAAAATTTCAAGGGCTTTTTTATAATTACATTTTTGAATACTATTCGTCGTGTAACCAAGCTTTTTTTGCTAATAATTGCTCTTCAGACTCTTCATGATCCTCGTCTGGAACACAACAATCTACAGGACATACAGAAGCACATTGAGGCTCATCGTGGAAACCTTTACACTCAGTACACTTATCAGTTACAATAAAATAAAACTCATCTGAAATAGCTTCGTTCATTTCATCAGCATCTGCAGTTCCACCACTTGGTAAAGTTACATCTCCACTTAACGCAGTTTCATCTGCATACGCCCACTCTGTATCCGGTTCGTAAATTGCATTGTTTGGACATTCTGAAACACAAGCGTCGCAATTAATACATTCATCAGTTATTTTAATAGCCATGATTTCTAATTTTTTAAATTTTAATAATTACAAATTTATATAAATTTATATAAGTGAGTGTGACAAAAGTCATCAACCTATATAAAAACTAACTTTAATTTTACTTTAAATATTTAAGTTAAATATTTTGTATAAATTTAAATAAAATTTTCTAATTAACATAAATTATGATTACACCTAAAAATAATCATCAACCTGAAGTTCTCGAAGCAGTAGTAATACGCTTTGTAGGAGATTCAGGAGACGGAATGCAATTGACTGGAACTCAATTCTCAGACACTTCCGCAATGTTTGGAAATGACATAGCAACTTTTCCAAATTACCCTTCAGAAATAAGGGCACCGCAAGGTAGCTTATATGGTGTTTCTGGATTTCAAGTTCATATAGGTAGCGTAGAAATTAGCACTCCTGGTGATAATGTTGATTTATTAGTCGCCATGAATCCTGCAGGATTAAAAACAAATTTACATGCCGTAAAACCTGGACACACTATAATTGTTGATACGGATTCTTTCACCAAAAAAAATCTTGAAAAAGCTCAGTATGAGTCAAACCCTTTAGAAGACAATAGTTTAGAAAACTATAGAGTTATTGAAGTTGCAATGACCTCTTTAACTAAAGAATCTTTAAAAGGAGTTGAAGGTTTAGATAATAAAACAATTACACGAAGCAAAAACATGTTTGCTTTAGGAATGGTTTATTGGATGTATGATAGATCTACAGAACATACAGAAGCTTTCTTCAATAAAAAGTTTAAATCGAAACCAAATGTTATTGAAGCCAATAAAAAAGTTTTAAAAGCTGGTTTTAATTATGCAAATACGTTAGAATTAATTCCAACGGCGTACACAATTTCACCTGCAAAAATGGATCCAGGCACCTATAGAATTATTATGGGTAATACCGCTACAGCTTGGGGATTTTTAGCTGCTGCAGAAAAATCTGGTTTAGAGTTATTTTTAGGCTCATACCCTATTACACCTGCAACAGATATTTTACACGAACTGGTAAAACACAAACATTTTGGAGTAAAAGCTTTTCAGGCTGAAGACGAAATTGCCGGAATTGCTTCTGCTATTGGCGCTTCATTTGCTGGAGATTTAGCCATTACAACAACATCTGGGCCTGGTTTAGCTTTAAAAGGCGAAGCTTTAGGTTTGGCTATGATGGTTGAATTACCACTAGTTGTTGTTAATGTACAACGTGGTGGACCTTCAACAGGTTTACCAACAAAAACTGAGCAATCGGATTTATTGCAAGCAATGTATGGTAGAAATGGAGAAAGTCCAGTTATTGTATTAGCGGCTAGTACACCTGCCAATTGTTTTGATTTTGCATATCAAGCAGCAAAATTAACTCTAGAGCATATGACACCGGTAATTTTATTAACAGATGGATATATTGCCAACGGTTCTGCACCTTGGAAAATTCATTCTGTAAATGATATGCCAGAAATTAAAAATCGTATTGTTAAAAAACCAACCGAAAACTGGCATGCGTATGATAGAGACGAAGATACTTTAGCTAGAAATTGGCCAGTACCAGGTACCGAAGGCTTAGAACATAGAATTGGTGGTTTAGAAAAAGACCGTGTTACTGGAAATGTTTCTTATGTTCCAGAAAATCATGAATATATGACACATATTAGAGCTGAAAAAATTCGTCGTGTTCAAAATTACATTCCAAATTTAGAAACTGAATTTGCCGAAACTGGTGATTTACTGGTTATAGGTTGGGGAGGAACTTATGGCTCTTTACATTCTGCCGTTAAAAACATGAGAGATAATGGTAATAAAAAAATTGGTTTTGCTCATTTCAATTATATAAACCCTTTACCAAAAAACACAAAAGAGGTATTGGCTAAATTTAGAAAAATTTTAGTATGTGAATTAAACAATGGTCAATTTGCTAAAATCTTAAAAATCAATTTTAATGGTTTTGAAATAACTCAGTTTAATAAAATTCAAGGTTTACCATTTGGCAATCAAGAATTAATTCAAAAGTTTAATCAATTATTAGTAAAATAATTATGGCAACAACAGCAGAAAAAAAATATACATTTAAAGATTTTGCGAGTGATCAAGAAGTAAGATGGTGTCCTGGTTGTGACGATTATGTTATTTTACGATCTATGCAAAAAGCACTTCCAGATATGGGAGTTAAAAAAGAAGACGTGGTATTTATTTCAGGAATTGGGTGTTCATCTCGTTTTCCATATTATATGAATACCTACGGTATGCACAGTATTCACGGTAGAGCTCCAGGAATTGCTTCGGGTGTTAAATTGGCTAACCCAGATTTAAGCGTTTGGATAATTACTGGTGATGGAGATGCAATGGCTATTGGAGGAAATCATTTTATTCATGTACTTAGAAGAAATATTGATTTAAATATTATTTTGTTCAATAATGAAATTTATGGCTTAACAAAAGGCCAATTCTCTCCAACATCATTAGTTGGTCAAAAAACAAAATCATCTCCTTACGGAAATATTCAGCAACCATTTCAACCTGGTGAATTAGCAATTGGTGCACAAGCTAGATTTTTTGCGCGAATTGGCGGAAACAGTCCAAAAGAAATGTCTAAAATATTTATAGAATCACATAATTTTAAAGGAACTTCATTAATAGAAGTATTACAAAATTGTGTAATTTTTAATGATGGATGTTTTAAAAACGTAACAGACAAAGCTGTTAGAGAAGATAAACAACTTTATTTAACTCACGGAGAACCTATGATTTTTGGAAAAGAAAAAAACAAAGGTATTGTTCTTAACGGGTTAAAACTTGAAGTAGTAACAATTGGTGAAAATGGTATTACCGAAAAAGATATTCTTATACATGATGCCAAAGAAAAAGACCCAACACTACACCAAATGCTTGTTAGGTTATCCTACCCTATTGCTACCGGAATAATTAGAGCAGTAGACGACATAACTCTTGAAGAGCGTATGGATGCACTAACTGCTGAAGTTAAAGTAAATTCAAATTTCAAAAAAACGGACGACCTTTTCTTTTCAGGTGAAACTTACGAGGTAGAATAAATAAAATATATACCATACTAAAATTAGAAAGCTTATAATTGTTAATTAATAATTATAAGCTTTCTTAATTTTTTAAGTACTAATATTGTAAATGCCGTATTTTTATTCAGTCTAAATAAAATAAGTTTTGAAACTTAGCTATTAATCCGATTAATCTACTACTTTTGTAGACTAATAAAAAAATCAAGTAAAAATGGGCTCAGAAGCAATTATTGTTTTTCTGTTAGCCGGCATCGTTTTAGTTGCTGGCGCAAATTTTTTATCGAATTTAATTTCGCATAAGTCAGACAATCCTCAAAAACGAGAACCTTATGAGAGTGGAATGACCACAGTTGGCCCTACTTGGGTACAATTTAAAGTTGGTTATTATTTATTCGCCATTCTATTTTTAATATTTGATGTTGAAGTAGCATTTTTAATTCCTTGGGCGGTTGTTTTTAAGGATATTGGTGCCGTAGCCTTTATTGAAATATTAGTGTTTCTAATAATTTTAGGACTAGGATTGTTGTATGCATGGAAAAAAGGAGCGTTAAAATGGGTGTAGATAAAAAACGATTTATAAGTGAATTAGGAGATGATGGAAGAACTCCTGTAATTCCTAAAGACTTTCCAGGAAAAGTAATTCCTGCTGGAAATGGAGCTAATATGATTGTCACTTCATTAGATGAAATAATAAATTGGGGGCGATCAAATTCATTATGGTCTTTATATTTTGGTACAAGTTGTTGTGCCATTGAAATGATGCAAACTGGTGCTGCAAAACACGATTATTCAAGATTTGGATTTGAAGTTGCACGACCTTCTCCACGTCAAGCAGATTTAATTATTATTGCTGGTACCATTGTTAACAAAATGGCTCCAGTTCTAAGAAGATTATACGACCAAATGGCCGAGCCAAAGTATGTAATTGCTATGGGAGCTTGTGCTATTTCCGGAGGACCATTTTTTTACAACACCTATTCAGTAGTAAAAGGTGCAGACCACGTAATTCCTGTAGATGTTTATGTTCCTGGTTGTCCGCCACGCCCTGAAGCTTTATTAGAAGGTATGTTAATGCTTCAAGATAAAATTAGAACAGAAAGTTTAAAACATAAAGAAAATCCTATTGATGGGTTTGATGAAGGTAAATAAAACTGAATTATATGACTAACGAAGCATTACAAAACTTAATAAACGGTTGGATTCCTCTATTGGAATTCACTGAAGAAGGCTCTCAGTTTTTAAACATTTCAGTAAAACCTGAACATTTTCACCAACTAATGGAGCAACTAAAAAGTAATTCTGAAACAAATTTTGATTACTTATTTTGTGTTACCGGAATGGATTGGGGTAAGGATTTAGGTGTAATTTATCATTTAGAATCTACAACTCACAGACATATAATTGTTGTTAAAGTGAAGACTGAAGATAGAGAAAATCCAACGTTTGATACGGTTTCTGATATATGGAAAACAGCAGAATTTCACGAACGTGAAGTTTTTGATTTCTTCGGAATAAAATTCAACAACCATCCTAATATGGAGCGCTTATTTTTAACTGATGAATGGGAAGGTTTTCCACTTAGAAAGGATTATGTAGATGAAGTTAATATGGTTATTAAATAAATAACAATGGATACAAACATTGCAAATAGCAACTTAAAATCTGAAGATTATTTTATTAATATGGGACCTCAACACCCTGCAACTCACGGTGTTTTGCGTTTATTATTAACCATAGATGGTGAAATAATTAAAAAAGTTGAACCAGATTTAGGATACATTCACCGTTCCATTGAAAAAATGAGCGAGCGAGATAGTTACCAACAAATTGTTCATTTAACTGATAGAATGGACTATTTGTCTTCACATATTAATAATGAAGCTGTTTGTTTAACAGTTGAAAATGCTCTAGAAATAGAAGTTCCTGAACGTGTAAAGGTAATTAGAACCATTATTGGTGAATTAACAAGAATTGCCTCTCATTGTTTATGGTGGGGAGTTATGGGAATGGATGTTGGTGCACTTACCACCTATTTTTATGGTTTTAGAGATCGTGAAATGATAAACGATATTTTTGAAGAAACTTGTGGTGCTCGTTTAACCATGAACTACAATATACCAGGAGGTTTAATGTTCGATATTCATCCAAATTTTGTGAAAAGAACAAAGGAATTTGTAGCGCATTTTAAAACAAAAATCCCGGAATATGATAAGTTACTAACAGGTAATGTTATTTTTCAGAAAAGAATGAAAGGAGTTGGAATTTTAAGTAAAGAAGATGCTATTTCTTTTGGAGCTTCTGGTCCAGTAGCACGTGGTTCTGGTTATTCTTGCGATGTTAGAAAATATTATCCATATAGTGCTTTGGATAAAGTAACTTTTAATGAAGCCTTAAAAACAGATGGTGATAGTTTAGCACGTTACGAAGTTAGAATTCAAGAAATGTGGGAATCGCTTTCAATTATTGAACAACTAATTGATAATATTCCTGAAGGTGATTATAAAGTTGCCACAAAAGCAGTTATTAAATTACCTAAAGGAGAGTTTTACCAAAAGGTTGAAACTGCTAGAGGTGAATTAGGTGTTTTTATAAATAGCACAGGAACTAAAAATCCTTATAGATTGAAGTTTCGTTCTCCAGGATTTTCAAATTTATCACTGTTAAATCATATTGCAGTTGGTGGTAAAATTGGAGATTTAGTAGCGTCAATGGCCACACTAGATTTAGTAATTCCTGATATAGATAGATAAAGAATTATGATTTTAAGTATAAACATTGTAGAAAATGACATTTTTAATATGCTCCTAATTGCAGCGATCTATTTAGGAATATTTTCTGTTGCGGGATTATTTTTAGTGTTATTAGAACGTAAAGTAGCAGCTTGGTTTCAATTGCGCTTAGGTCCAAATAGAGTTGGGCCTTGGGGATTATTGCAAACTATGGCCGATGCATTAAAACTAGTTTCAAAAGAATTAACTGGGACCATTAAAGCTGATAAATTCTTATACAATTTAGCACCTTATTTTGTAATTATTTCAAGTTTAATGGCGTTAGCTGTTTTTCCTTTTACACAAGAATTTCAAGCATTTGACATAAATATTGGTATCTTCTTTTTAATTGCAATTTCATCAATTGGTGTTATTGGAATTTTATTAGGAGGTTGGGCAAGTAACAATAAATTCGCCTTAATTGGTGCTATGCGTAGTGGAGTTCAAACTATAAGTTATGAGCTTTCCGTAGGTTTATCATTAGTAACTATGGTTCTACTAACTGGTACTTTACAACTTTCAGAAATAATTGAAGTTCAAAAAAGCGGTTGGTTAATTGTTCAAGGTCATATTCCTGCCATTATTGCATTTATGATTTATATGATTGCCGGTACTGCTGAAACAAATAGAGCGCCTTTTGATATGGTTGAAGCTGAAAGTGAATTAGGAGCTGGTTTTCATACAGAATATTCAGGAATGAAATTCGCCTATTTCTTTTTAGCCGAATTTATAAATATGTTCATTATTGCAGCAATTGGAACAACAGTATTTTTTGGTGGTTGGTTATCACCATTTGGAATTACAGAATCAATTCCTTGGTTAGGTATTTTCTGGTTTCTAGGAAAAACATTTGCCTTAGTATTTTTAATGATGTGGTTTAGATGGACATTCCCAAGGTTAAGAGTTGACCAATTATTAACATTAGAGTGGAAGTATTTGTTACCACTTAACTTACTAAATATAGTGCTTATGGCATTAATAGTTTGGCTAGGTTTAACAATTCAAATATAGATTATGAGTTATTTTGGAGATATATATAAAGGAATAAAAACACTACTCACGGGTATGAGTGTTACCGGAAAGGTGTTTTTAAATAATAAGAACAATTCCATTACTCAACAATACCCTGACAATAGAGAAACCTTAAAAATGTTTAACCGTTTTCGTGGTGAAGTAGTAATGCCTCACAATGAAAAAAATGAACATACGTGTACTGGTTGTCAGAAATGTGAAATTGCATGTCCAAATGGTTCTATTGAAATTATTTGGGACAGACAAATTGACCCTGAAAGTGGGAAAAAGAAAAAAATGATAGACAAACATATTTACCATTTAGGAATGTGTACAATGTGTGGTTTATGCATAGAAGCTTGCCCTACGGATGCTATTTTATGGGCGCAGAATTACGAAAATTCAGTTTACGACAGAACAAAACTGACAAAAGTTTTAAATCAACCAGGATCTAAAATTATGCCTGGTGTAGAAGACTAAACATATGGAAAGATTTATATTTTACATTTTAGCAGTGATATTAATTGTTTCGGCAATTGCATCTGTTTCAAGCAAAAAAATGTTGCGCTCTGTTATTTATTTATTATTTACACTTTGTGGAATTGCAGGAATCTATTTTTTAATTGATTACAACTTTTTAGCCGCCATTCAACTTACTGTTTATGCCGGTGGAATTATTGTGTTAATCATATTTTCTGTAGTTCTAATCCATCACATTGAAATGGAATTAGAAGTTGCTAAACTCTCTAAAAAAATAATTGTTGGTTTGGCTTGTGCAATTGGTCTAGGGGTTTTCTTAACCACTATTTATTCACATCAATTTAATGTGGTTGAAAATTATAATTCTGTTACTACAGAACAAATTGGTTTAAAGTTATTGAGTTATGAAGATGGTGGCTTTATTTTACCATTTGAAGTAATAAGTGTTTTATTATTAGCTGCAATGATTGGAGCCATAGTAATTGCGAAAGGGAAAAAGATGGAAGATGGAAGACCAAAGTCGGAAGTTTTAAATGAAGATAAATAAATTATGAAATTCAAATTTGAAAACTTATTGATTTGGCAGAAAGCTATGGAAATTGGAGAAGACATTAATTTATTGTCAGAAAAATTTCCTAATAAAGAAATATACAATCTTTCATCTCAAATTAGAAGAGCTGTAGATTCTATAGCATTAAATATTTCTGAAGGCTCAATAGGACAAACAAATCCTGAATTCAAACGTTTTATGGGTTATTCCATAAGATCTTTAGCTGAAGTTGTAACATGTTTACACAAAGCTTATAGAAGAGAATATATTACAGAACAAGAATTTAATAAATATTATGAAGCATCATTTAATCTAATGAATATGATGATTGCTTTTAGAAAAAATATAAAATAATGAAAAATCAACTTCAGTCTTCTTTCTTTTGTCCTCAGGCTTCAGACTTCGGACTTCAAACTTTAAAAATATGATAGCTGGAATTAGCATTTACGAAATACTAACCGTAACCTCAATTCTATTTTTTATTGGAGTTTATGGTTTTTTAACACGAAAAAATTTGATTTCAATATTAATGTCAATCGAATTGATATTGAATGCATCTGTTATAAACTTTGTTGTTATCAACAAATATTTATATCCGGATATGTTACAAGGAGTAGTTTTCTCCATATTTATTATAGCCGTTGCCGCTGCTGAAACAGCTCTGGCAGTTGCCATTATTATTAACTTATATAGGCAAATTGCCTCTGTTGAAATTAAAGATACTGAAATTATGAAGTATTAGAATAAAGTAAAAAGGAACACAATGAATTTAAACAAAATCGTCAACCTGAACTTGTTTCAGGTTCTCACTCAAATTTTCAATCACTCTGATGAGATTCTGAAACAAGTTCAGAATGACGAGAACATTAATTTCTAATAGTTCACTCTAAACTTATTAAATTATGAATTTTACTTATATAATATTAATTCCGTTAATTCCTTTTGTAGTTTTTTTACTATTAGGAATTTATAACAAAAAAATTAAACCTGCAGTTTCTGGCTATATTGGTGTTACAGGTTTATCAACCTCAACTTTACTATCATTCTATACTGCGTATCAATACTTTTTTGTTCACGGAAAAGTTAATGGAGTTTATCAAACACTTGTTCATAAAACAACTTGGATGAATTTTACTGATACGCTTGCAATTGACATGGGGGTTTTAGTAGATCCAATTTCAATAATGATGTTAATTGTAGTTTCCATTATATCATTAATGGTACACATTTATAGTAGAGGTTATATGAAAGGTGATGAAGGGTATACAAGATTTTTTGCTTTTTTATCTCTCTTTTCATTCTCTATGTTCGGATTGGTTTTAGCTGCCAATTTATTTCAAATTTATATTTTCTGGGAATTGGTTGGAGTTTCATCCTATTTATTAATTGGATATTATTATACAAAAAACTCAGCTGTTGCTGCTGCAAAAAAAGCTTTTATTGTTACTCGTTTTGCTGATTTAGGTTTCTTAATAGGAATTTTAATGGTTGGATATTACACAGGAACTTTTGATTTTGAAACGCTGAATAATCCTGAAGGAAGTGCCATTTTAAATTGGGCATCTACTTCATTCATGGGCTTATCGGTTATTACTTGGGCATTAATTTTAATATTTATTGGAGGTGCAGGAAAATCCGCCATGTTTCCTTTACACATTTGGTTACCAGATGCAATGGAAGGACCAACACCAGTTTCAGCATTAATTCATGCAGCTACAATGGTTGTTGCAGGTGTTTATTTAGTAGCCCGACTATTTCCAATGTATTATTTTGTTGAAGATGGATTCGCCTTAAACATTGTAGCTTATGTAGGAGCATTTTCCTCATTATTCGCTGCGATTATTGCTATTACACAAACCGATATTAAACGTGTTCTAGCATTTTCTACAATGTCGCAATTAGGATATATGATGTTGGCTTTAGGAGTTTCTGGATACGATGGACACGAAGGTGTTGGGTATATGGCTTCTATGTTCCATTTGTTTACACACGCAATGTTTAAAGCATTATTATTCCTAGGTGCAGGTTCTGTAATTCACGCTGTACATAGTAATTATCTAAAAGATATGGGCGGTTTACGAAAGTATATGCCAATTACAAATGCTACATTTTTAATTGCTGCATTAGCCATTTCAGGGGTTTTTCCACTTTCAGGTTTTTGGAGTAAAGATGAAATTTTGGTTGCTGCTTTTGAGCACAATAAACTAATTTATGGTGTTGGCGTTTTTGTAGCAGGTTTAACGGCTTTTTATATGTTTAGATTGTACTTCGGAATTTTCTGGGGAAAAAATACACAATACAAACACGCACCGCATGAATCACCTTTATCAATGACATTTCCTTTAATAGTATTGGCATTGATTACTGTTTTTTCAGGGTTTATTCCTTTTAGTGAATTTATATCTGCTGATAAAATTGGTTTCGAAACTCATATCAATTATCCGGTAGCTTTGTTGTCTTCATTTGTAGCTGTTTCAGGAATTGTACTGGCAACTATTTTCTACAAAAAAGAAAATGACCTATCAGATAAATTTGCGAAGGCTTTTGGACCTTTATATAAATGGGCTAGGGACAAGTTTTATTTTGATGAGATTTACATGTTTGTAACTAAAAAGATTTTATTTAACAGTGTTGCTGAAAACATTGCCAAATTCGACAAGAAGATTGTAGATGGCACTATGGAAGGTATTGGAAATAAAACCGTTGTGGTTTCAGAAAAAATAAAAAGAATGCAATCTGGTAAAGTACAAGATTATGCATTTGCATTTATTGCTGGAGTGGTAATAATTGCTTTGGTATTTATTTACATGTTGGGTAATTAAAATGAAGAATTTAAAAAATAAAACGATCGTCAACCTGAACTTGGTTCAGGTTCACATAACAATTGAAGAGCAATATGATGAGATTCTGAAACAAGTTCAGAATGACATTTTTTGTAATTTCAAAAGTATTTAGAATAAAAAATATGGATATTTTATCACTTTTTGTCACCGTTCCTGTTTTAACTATTTTGGCTTTGGTTTTTACCAAAGGTTTAAAACAGGCTCGTATAGTTTCAATGGTTGGAAGTTTAATTCAACTTGGAATGGCAATAAATTTAGTTTTTGCTTACTTCAAAGAAAGAGCAATAAACGATAGTATTATGGTGTTTACCAAAAATGTTGTTTGGTTCGAACAATTCAACATACATTACGCTATTGGTGTTGATGGTATTTCGGTTGCTTTGCTTTTACTAACCGCTATTGTTGTTTTAGCAGGAGTTTTTATTTCTTGGAAAATGACCGACTTACCTAAAGAATTCTTCATCTCTCTATTGGTTTTATCCACTGGAGTTTATGGATTCTTTATTTCTATCGACTTGTTTACAATGTTTGTTTTTTACGAAATAGCTGTAATACCAATGTACTTGCTAATTGGTATTTGGGGAACAGGTCCAAAAGAATATTCAGCAATGAAATTAACGTTGATGCTTATGGGAGCTTCAGCAGTTTTATTGGTTGGGGTTTTAGGAATATATTTCAACTCAAATGCAGATGGAGGGGCTTTAACTTTTAATATTCTTGAAATTGCTCAGGTTAATATTCCATTTGAAGCTCAAAAATTATTTTTCCCACTTACGTTTATAGGTTTTGCTGTATTAGGAGCTTTATTTCCATTTCATACTTGGTCGCCAGATGGTCACGCATCAGCACCAACAGCCGTTTCAATGTTACACGCAGGTGTATTAATGAAGTTAGGTGGTTATGGAGTATTTAGAGTTGCTATGTATTTATTACCTGAAGGTGCAATGCATTGGGATTGGTTCTTTATAATTTTAGCTGCAACAGGTGTTATTTACGGTGCTTTTGGAGCCATAAAACAAAAAGATTTAAAATACATCAACGCGTATTCTTCAGTAAGTCACTTAGGAATGGTATTATTTGCATTATTAATGCTAAATAAAACTGCTTGGAACGGAGCTATTTTACAATCGCTTTCTCATGGATTTATGACAGCCTTATTCTTTGCCTTAATTGGAATGATTTACGGAAGAACCCACACAAGAGATATTACCAAACTAGGAGGATTACTTAAGGTGATTCCTTTTATTTCCGCTATTTATGTAATTGCTGGGTTAGCATCTCTAGGTTTACCAGGATTTAGTGGATTTATTGCTGAAATGAACATTTTTGTAGGAGCATTTCAAAATGAAGGAATGTTTTATAGAATAGCAACTATTATTTCGGTATCAGCAATCGTAGTAACCGCCGTTTACATTTTGCGTGTTGTTGGAATTATGTTAATGGGACCCGTTAAAAACGAAGCATTTTTAAATTTACCAACAGTTACTTGGTATGAAAAAACTGGAATCCTGTTATTACTAATTCCAATTGTTGCAATGGGAGTTGCACCACTTTGGTTGAGTGATATGATTTTAGATAGTTTACAACCATTTATACAAAGAGTATTATAATATTTAA
This sequence comes from Lutibacter oricola, assembly GCF_900106565.1. Taxonomy (GTDB): domain Bacteria; phylum Bacteroidota; class Bacteroidia; order Flavobacteriales; family Flavobacteriaceae; genus Lutibacter; species Lutibacter oricola. Next base: position 13,467 of record NZ_FNNJ01000008.1, on the reverse strand, counting down.
ATAGATAACTAAATGAATTTTAGTAATTTTTTATTAATGAGACACGAAATTTTACTGTTAGCAATAACCTTGTTATTGTTGGTAGGTGAAATTTTTATACATAAAAACAAGAAAGGAAGTCTTGTACACTTGGCTATATTTCTTTTTGGAATTCATACCGCAGTTGGTTTTTTACAAATTGAAGAGAGCTCTTTGTTTGGCGGAATGTTTAGAACCAACAATATGATTCATTTCTTTAAAAATGTATTGAATATTGGTGTCTTCATTTTACTATTACAATCGGCTGAGTGGTTACAAGAAAAAATTGTAAATCAAGATAGAGGAACTGAATTCTTTATTTTATTATTCTCATCATTGTTAGGAATGTATTTTATGATTTCTTCGGGTGATTTCTTAATGTTCTACATTGGCTTAGAATTATCAACCTTACCTGTTGCGGCTTTAGCTGCTTTTGAGACTTCAAAAAGAATTTCTAGTGAATCAGGAATTAAATTAATTTTGTCTGCAGCATTGGCTTCTGGAGTATCTTTATTTGGTATATCTATGCTGTATGCAACTTCAGGATCTATCTATTTTAATGAAATTGTTGAAGTTATTTCAGCAAGCAACTTAACTGTTTTAGGGTTTTTCTTATTCTTTGCCGGTTTGGCATTTAAAATATCATTGGTTCCATTTCACTTTTGGACTGCTGATGTATACGAAGGAGCACCAATTAGTGTAGCTTCGTATTTATCTGTTATTTCAAAAGGTGCAGCTGTATTTATTTTAATGATTTTAATGTTCACTATTTTTAAACCTTTAATGCACGTTTGGGAGAATATGGTTTACGTGGTTGCTATAGCTACAATGTTTATAGGTAACTTATTTGCATTGAGACAGCAAAACATGAAACGTTTTTTAGCATTCTCATCAATTGCTCAAGCTGGTTTTATTTTGTTAGGATTAATTACTGGAACTCAATTAGGAGTTGCAACCATTGTTTATTTTGTATTGATTTATATATTTTCTAACCTAGCAGCTTTTGGAGTTGTTCAGGCAATTTCATTAAAAACAGGAAAAGAAAATATGGACGATTATAATGGCTTGTATAGAACAAATCCTAATTTAAGTTTGGTAATGATGTTGGCCTTATTTTCATTAGCTGGTATTCCTCCAGTTGCAGGGTTTTTTGGTAAGTTTTTCTTATTTACTGCAGCTGCAAGTAAAGGATATTACTTATTGGTGTTTTTAGCTGTTGTTAACGTAACTATCTCATTGTATTACTATTTACTGGTAATTAGAGCAATGTTTATTAGAAAGAACGAAAATCCAATTCCGTTTTTCAAGAACAAACTTTATATGCGTTTAGGTTTACTAATTACCGTTGTCGGTATTTTAGTTCTTGGATTATACAGCCCATTATATGATTATATTTACGAATTAAGTAGCTTTTTAAATTAAGAATTATGGCATTAGCAGGAAAACATACCTTTGGAAGTATTGGAGATACAAGAGTTACTTTTGTTGAAAAGAAAATTGATGAAAATCGTAAAAACTTTTTAAAAAAATTACTTGAACACAATGGTTTAGAAGTTGTTATTCAGGAAGAAAAACGAAAAACTGAGGAGGATCCTCAATTATATACAGTAGCTGTAACCGATATGGTTTTTAATCCAACTATTTGGGTTTTTGAACGTAAATTAAAAACATTGGATGGCAGAAAGGTAACACAAGATTATTGGAATCAAAAAACAGATGATACCAATCCGCATTATTGGAATTATGCTAATTAAATTATTTTAAATTAGTCTACCGTCATGCTGAATTTAGTTCAGCATCACATCATAATTGAAATTTAGCAGAATGAGAACCTGAAACAAGTTCAGGTTGACGTAAATATTATATTTTCCCTAATATTTTATCCATTACCCAACTTGTATGTAAAGCTGTTTCACCTGTTGAAGGGTGCGAAACATTTTCAGAAAAATAATCTCTCATAGCTTCAACATGATAATATTGAACATGTTTTGGATGTTCAATATTTAATTCTAAATTTTCACTTTCTGAAACTAATTTAATTGGATTTTCATCAAATACAGAAAATTCAATTTGACCTTTTTCTCCATAAATAACAACCAAATCTTCTCTATCATATGTTCCAAAATTCCAACTTCCTACACCAGTTATACCAATTTCGTGAATCCAACTAGCTGAAACTGCATCCTTAGCTGTGTACAACTTTTGTTGATTCAAACTAACTCCCTGAGCTTCTTTTATATTCCCTAAAAAATAAGTAAACAGATCTAATCCGTGACTTGCCAAGTCATCAAAATATCCAGCTGGTGCAATTTTTATATCTGTTCTCCAATTGTACTCTTCTGATAAATCCAAGTTACTTGGAGGAATATGTAGCTTCGAATTTATGTGCCTAATTTCACCTATAATTCCAGAATCAATCCATTCTTTAACTTTAAGAAACCTAGGTAGTGTTCTTCTATAATAGGCAACAAACAACGGTAAATTTATTTTTTTAAAAGCTTCTACAATTGCTAAACTTTCATTATAACTTGGAGATAGAGGTTTTTCAATACAACAAGGTTTTCCAGCATCAGCTACTTTTAATCCATAAAATTTATGGCTATCTGGTGGTGTTGCAATATAAATTGCATCTACATTTGGATCATTAATTAAATCATCTGCATTTGAATAATATTTTGGAACATTATGTCTTTTGGCGTAATCTTTTGCCCTATGCTCATCACGTCGCATAACTGCTTCTAAAGAAAATTCTTCAATTGAATAATATGGTGGTCCGCTTTTTATTTCAGTTACATCTCCACAGCCAATTATACCCCATCTTATATTTCCATCATTAAAATATCTCTTCATACTTTTTATTTTATTTAAAAATACAAAGTTTAAACTAAGAATCTCTTTTAACTTTCAATTAAATGTATTGGATCTTCAATTTGAATAAAATCGTACAAAATATGATCTACTATTTGTTGTGTTTCATTTGGAAATTCTAACGATACTTTTGAATCACTTTGTATCCAATCTTCAATTTTTTGAATTTGCTTTTTCTTTAAAGATTTTAAAACTGGCACACCTAACTCTTCCAATGCCTTAGCATTAAAATGTTGTTCATATTGATTTTTCATTGGAATTACCAATAATTTCTTCTTAAGAAATATAGCTTCAGCAGGAGTTTCAAATCCAGCACCACACAAAATACCTTGACAAGAAGCTAAACTTTTTTCAAACTTTTTACTGTTAATTGGTTTAATGTATACATTCTTTTTTTGGTAATATTTGTTTGTATGCTTCGAAAACACCTTCCACTTTACACCTTTTATTTTAGATAAAACTGAAATTATTCTTTCATCAGAATAAGCAGGTAAATAAACTGTATAATGATCTTTTTTTGTTCGTTTTAGCAAGCGAATATCATTTCTTATAATAGGAGAATATACGTTTTCGTTGTATTTTTTAAAATGAAAACCATATCTATATTTGGTCTTCGCATAATTATTAATAATAAACTTTCCTATTACATCTTTAAAATTTGGTCTTGGAACATTTTCTGTATACAATGCTGCTTGATGACTTAATGAAATACATTTTACACCTCGAATTTTACAAGCCCAAGCAGTAATTGGTTCAAAATCGTTAATAACCAAATCATATTCCGTAACAGGAACCTTTAAAATTTCTTTTAGTACTCTAACTGGATCATTATTTTTTAATGTTTTCCCAAAGCTTATTCCTCCGTTTTTTCCAAAATAAAAACTTAAACCTTTATAGTTGTATTTTATTTCATGTTCTAACTTTACTTCTGCCTGATTACCGCTTACTAAAACATCAACCTGAGCTCTATTTAATAGTGCTGGTAAAACTTCTTTAGCCCTACTTAAATGTCCATTTCCTGTACCTTGTACTGCGTATAATATTTTCATTAACTCTTAAAATTAAAATCTGCCACTAACTCTCCAAATATCTCTTTCGATGTTTTATCTAAAATGTCATTCTCTTTATGTTCAATAGCTTCCTCTTTTTTATAGTGTTTATCGTTGTATTTATATAATTTCCATTCTTTTTCTGAATATTCTAAAGCTGTTAAATTTTCAATCCAGTCTCCCGAATTTAAGTAAAACACACTTCCATTGTTAGTTTCAATTTCTTTTAATGCTGGCTGATGAATATGCCCACAAACCACATAATCATACTTATTATCTATAGCAATTTTTATAGCAGTTTCTTCAAAATTATTAATAAATTTTACTGCGGTTTTAACACTATCTTTTATTTTTTTTGATAAAGAAATTTTTTCTTTTCCAATTAAAGAGCTGAAATAATTAACTGCTTTATTTATTAAAATTAAAGTGTCATAACCAACAGCTCCCAACTTAGCCAACCACTTTGAATGCTGCATTGTTACATCAAAAACATCGCCGTGAAAAAACCAAGCTTTTTTTTCGTCTAGTTCTAAAACCACCTTATTTTTTATTAAAAGTGAACCTAACTCAAAACCAACAAATTTTCGAAGCATTTCATCGTGATTACCAGTTATATAGTAGACTTTTTTACCTTGAGAAACCCAACCGATTAAATATTTAATCACTTTCATATGAGATTTTGGCCAATAGCGTTTACTAAATTGCCATATGTCTATAATATCTCCGTTAAGAATTACGATTTGGGGATTGATACTTTTTAAATACTTTAATAACTCCTTTGCGTGGCAGCCATATGTTCCTAAATGAATGTCGGAAATAACAACTACATCTAGTTTTCTTTTACTTTTATTAGATCCCAAAATAATTTAAAATGGTTAATACAAAGCAATTAACAATAAAAGTGTTGCTTAAAAGTTTCGAAATTATTATTTAAAAGTTATTAAACTACAGTAAGTTATGACGAATATACCTAAATGTTAAATTAATACGAGGATGTATTATTTTTTTACTTTTTGGCACTGAATGAATCCAATTTTCTTGGGTAGAACCTTGCATTACCAATAAATTTCCAGTTTCTAAAAGCAGATCTACTTTTTGTTTATTTGCAATATGCTTTAAAGAAAACTTACGAGTTGCTCCAAAGCTTAACGAAGCGATTATAGGATTCTTGCCTAGTTCTTTTTCATTATCTGTATGCCAACCAAGCCCTTCATTACCATTGTGGTATAAATTTATTAAACAAGAGTTAAACTTAGCACCTGTTTTCTCTTGAACTAGTTGTTTAAGTTCTAGTATTTCTGGAGTCCATTCTAATGCTATTTTTTTTGTTCCTGAGTAAAAATATTCAAAATTAGCATCGCCAAACCAAGCAATTTTTCTTGAAGTTGTAATATGCTTACCGAACATAATAAGTTCGTCTTGCTTCCAAAAATTAGCGTTTAAAAAGTACTCTAAATATTGTTGACACTGCTTAGTGTTTAAAACTAATCCGTAATTTATAACTTCACCATCAAAAGGTAATCTATTTTGAAAAATATCTGTATTGAATAAATCCATTATAAAAGATATTTTCAGCCTAGATAAATGTTTTACCTACGTAAATTAATACGTTTCCTTTTTCTATTTCTATAGTTTCGTTTAGTGATGAGATTATATGAATTATACCTTTGTTATCCTTTAAAAACATAGGTACAGCTTGTCCCTCGTTTTCTATATCATTCAATAATTGTTTATAATTCTCAGCAGAATTTACAACTACTTCATTTACCATTGGAAAATCTCGTACAATTTCACTTATATTCAAATAATCATCTTTATGTGTAAACAGTTTTTCATTTGAAACTTCAGCACCATCCTTTAACTCATCAGCAGAAATAATTCTAAAAGATCCATTTTCACCAAAAATTGATTCAAATTTTTCAATAGCATAATTATTTACAGAAGCACTACCTGTTAACGCTAATAAATACCCAATATCGTTCAACTCTACATCGTCCAACAATTCATCTGAATAAATATCTCCCTGAATAGCTTCTAAGCCCAAGGTTTTTGCTTTTTCAATATGGTTAACATTGCTATCAATTAGCACTACTCTTCTACCATTATTTTTTAAATAATTAGCAATTAGCCTAGTAAATTTACTTGCTCCAACAATTATAATTCCATCAGATGATTTTAAAAACACCCCAACAATTTTGGCAAAAATACGAGCAGTTGTTGCATTTAAAACTACTGTTCCAAGAACTATCATAAATACTAAAGGTGTAATATATTCAGCGCCTGGTTCACCTTTCATAACCAATTTTAAACCAAATAATGATGCTATACCTGCAGCAACAATACCACGAGGTCCAACCCAACTTATAAACAGTTTTTCGTTAAATTTTAATCCAGAACCTGCAGTACTTAAAAATACGGCAATTGGCCTTAGCACAAATACTACAACTGCAAATAGAGTTAACGACTCCCATCTATACAACAACATTAAATCTTCAATATTAATGTTTGCCGCCAATAAAATAAACAGAATTGATATTAATAAAATACTAATAGACTCTTTAAAATATAGTATTTCTTTTAGTTCCGTAACATTTTTATTTCCTAACACCATACCCATAACTACTACAGATAATAAGCCTGACTCGTGAGCAAATAAATCTGACAATACAAATACTGCCAAAACACTTGCCAATGTGAAAACATTTAATAAATAATGAGGAATAATTTTAAACTTCAACGAATAAAATATTGCATATCCAGAAGTAAAACCAATTGACATACCGATAATTACAATTTTACCAAATTCAATTAAGGCTTCTCTAGTATATTCATAACCTGCACCAACACTTATAAATTCAAACACCAAAACGGCAACTAATGCTCCAATTGGATCAATTAAAATTCCCTCCCATTTTAATACAGCAGAAACATCTTTTTTTAATGGAATGTTTCTTAAAATTGGACCTATTACTGTTGGACCTGTTACAATTATTAATGCTGAAAACAAGAATGAAATTACCCAACTTAATTCAAAAATATAGTGTGCAGCAACTCCTGCTCCAAAAAATGTAACTACAGACCCTAAGGTTATTAATTTACCTATTGCCGGACCAACATTTAAAATTTCATCTTTTTTCAACGTTAAACCACCTTCAAAAAGAATAATACTAATGGCTAACGACACAAAATTAAAGAGTCGTTCACCAGGAAAAAGTCCTTCTTTTCCATTCCAAACTGGCTCTAACCATTTTGTACCATCGTGTGAAATTAATGTTGAAATTGGCCCAACCAATAACCCTATTAAAATTAATGGTAAAATTGCTGGAATTTTAAATTTCCAAGCAAACCATTGTGCTATAATTCCTAAAATTATAATACCTGCTAATTCTACCATATATTATTTTTTTACAAGCTTGCCTTTAGAAGATATTTTTACAAATCGAACTGTAGAATCCAATTCTCTTTTAATATCAATTAAACTAATACCTTTTTTTATTCTTTTTGTTGAAGTTAACATAGAATCTGGAATTGACTCCGTATAACTAACCGTTTTTATTATATTCGATTTTAACATGGAGTGTGTAGAATATTTATTCACAATTTCTTCATAGTTAATATCGCACTTATTACTAATTTTTTGCTTTGTTAACTCCTTTTTATCAATAAGAGTTGAAACAAATGATGTTTCGCAAGAAAAACCTTCAGTTTTTGTATACACACAATAACTTACTGTGTCGTTTACTTGTTTAAAAAAATGAACTGTTTGAAACTCTCCACTATCTTTTGAGTATTCATATGTAATCTTCACCCATTCTGGAATTAAATCTGAAGTTTCTTTAATTGCTTTATTCTCGATTTTACATCCAACAAAAATTACAAATAATGCAATAAATAATATTTTATATAATTTCATTATATATTAAGTAATTTATTAATTTCTCTAGTAGTTATTGCAATATAGCCATTATTTACCAAAAAGTAAATGGTTTTTTTGAAAGTGATGAATTGTAATATTTAGCATCTCCAGTAACCTCATTACCCAACCAATTCGGCTTTGTAAAAATGGTATTTTCAGTTGGCAACTCTATTTCAGCAATTAATAAACCTTTATTTACTCCAAAAAACTCGTCTACTTCAAAAAACAATTGATTATTTGTAGGTATTATATACCTAATTTTTTCAATAACTATAGGTTCACACAATTTTAAAAGTGTTTCAGCTTCAGTTAAAGGTATTTCTTTTTCCCATTCAAAACGTGTTGTTCCAGATCGATTTCCAATACCTTTTACAGTTATAAAACCTTTATTATCTCTAATTCTAATTCTAACGGTTCGTTCGGGCACTGTAGATAAAAAACCTTGTGCAATTTTATAGCTTTTTTGGGCCAAATTTTTAAACTCTCCGTTTACTAAAAACTTACGTTCAATTTCTTGATTCATTTAAACTTTAATTATAGCACGCAAATTACAATAAGATTCTTTTTAGAATAGCTTTTAACAATAAAAAATCATTAAAAGTGATAACATTTAATGGAGATTAAACAACTTAAGCTTTATAAACTCCTATTTCGGTTAAATTTACCTTTAGAACTTCGTTTAAATTAAAAACTATAATTCGTTTTTATTAATTAATTTAGTGCTTTTAGTATTCAATTTTTTATGAAGAAAAAACTCACTTTAAAAACCATTGCAAAACATTTTAATGTTTCGATAGCTACCATTTCGAAAGCATTAAAAAATAGCTATGATATAAGTGAAGAACGACGAAAAGAAGTTCAAAAATTTGCCAAAGAAAATGGCTATAAACCCAATATTTTTGCACTTGGTTTAAAACGTAACAAAACAAATACTATTGGTTTAATTTTACCCAACATTCTTAACCTTTATTTTGCTAAAGTTTTTAGTGGTGTTGAAAAAATTGCTAATGAACACGGTTACAACGTGGTTATTTGTATTTCTAACGACAACTACCAAAAAGAAGTAGACGCTACCAATATGTTTGTTAATGGAACCGTTGATGGTTTTATTGTTTCACTTGCCGAAGAAACTCAAAAACTACAAAACTACAGTCATTTTAAAAATGCTATTAAACAAGATGTTGGCTTAGTAATGATTGACAGAGTTACCGATGAAGTAAATTGTGATAAGGTAATTGTAAACGATGCTAAAGCTGCTTACGATGCAACTGAATATTTTATTTCGAACCAACGAAAAAACATTGCGCTAGTTTCAATAATTAGCCATACAAGTGTTGGCAAATTACGCATACAAGGTTATAAAAAAGCTCTAGAAAACAACAACATTTTAGTAGATGAAAACCTTATTATTAGGGTTGGTAAAAATGACGATTTAGAAACCTTATTAAAAGTTGTTTTGGGAAGTAGAAAGGTTGATGCACTTCTTTGTTTAGAGGAAACAGCAACTATTTCTACCCTTGAAATTTTAAAAAAATTACACTATAAAATACCTGAAAACATTTCGTTAATTGGCTTTACCAATGGCGAGTTATTACAGCATGTTACACCTAAAGTAACATCGGTAAGCCAACATGGTGTTTTTATGGGCGAACAAGCTATGCGATTTTTGGCTGCTAAACTTAAAGAAATAGAAGAAGATAAAGTATCATCTTCTAAAACTAAAATTGTAAAAACTACGATTCTTGAACGAGAATCAACTATTAAACTCTAACTAAAAATAAAATAGTAACGTTAAACACATATAATTCTAAAAGTTGCTTCTTGTTTTTTTATATATTAATTTTTCTCTAAAGGCTTAACCACAAACTTCTTTGTTTTTAAATCTAGTTTTATTCCAAAAGTTTCTTCCATAACCCAATTTTTAAATACAATCTCCATCTCTCGTTTCATTCTTTCAACTCTTTTTAATACAACTAAATAAGGTATACCCATTACAAAAGCTGCATGTAAAAGCCAAATGAAAATTATCGAAAATGGATGTTCTGCCTTATTTAAAAAATTTTGAGAAAAAATAACAACAAATATTCCGTAACAAAAAAGGAACAAAAAATATAATATAAAATTAAAATTTGCTGCTCCTTGAATTTCGGTTTCAATTTTTAATTCCTTATTCAACTGGGTAAGTTTTCCCCTAACACAAACAGTATCTTTTTCTAAAAACCTACGTCTTCTTCGTAACTTAAACTCATTAAGATCAACAGTGCCAACATGTCTTTTTCCTGACGAAAATTTTTCAAAAAATAAAATTTTAAAGCCTTCCTTTTCTTCAGCAATATTCTTGCGAAAAATCTTTATAAAATCCATTTTACTTACTGAGACTTTAAAAGAATAATTTTGAATTAATTTTATTTTTCTTAAAAAAGCTTTCATAAGTATTAAAAATCAGTTTCTACAACAAACTAAATTTAAATACCGATTCGTTACTATATTCTTCGCCAGGTTGTAATATTGAGTTTGGAAAATTATCGTGATTAGGAGCATCAGGAAAGTTTTGAGTTTCAAAACAAATTGCTGAAAACTTACTATAAGTTACTCCATTTTTATACGGTAAATTAGGTAATTGAACTGGTGTGTAAACTACACTTGCAGGTTGGTTTGTATAAACCTCCATTTTAATTCCTGTTTTTTCTGAAGAAAGTTCTGCTTTTAAACCTCCTTCACCTAAAACAAAAGTATCATCAAAACCAGTAAAATCTTCTCTTCCTAAAATTTCTAATTCATTTCTATCAAATCGAGTTCCTTTTGAAGCATTTAATTTTCCCGAAGGAATTAATTGAGAATCTACATCTAAAAAGTGAGATGTATTAATCATTAATTTATGATCTAAAACTGAATCTTTTCCGTTTAAGTTATAATATGCGTGATTTGTTAAATTAACAGGTGTTGCTTTATCTGTAGTTGCTTTGTAGCTAATTTTAACTTCATTTTCTTCAGTTAATTCATATATAGCTTTAACCTTTAAATTTCCTGGGTATCCTTCTTCACCACCATTACTTACACAAGATAAAACCACTTTAGGATTCTTTCCTTCTGTAACCTCATCTACAGCCCAAATTTTTCTATCAAATCCAACTTTCCCACCATGTAAATGAACTCCATCTACATTAAAAACAGGATATTCCTTACCTTCAACAGAAAATTTACCTTTAGAAATTCTACCAGCATACCTACCAACAGAACTGCTTAAATACAAGCCGTTTTCTAAGTAAAAATCTTCAGCATAATCACTCGGTTTTTCTAAACCTGCTACAACATTTACTAATTCATTGTTTTTAGTTGGAACTTCAACGCTAATTAAGGTTGCCCCAAAATTAGAAACTCGTATAGTCAATCCTTTTGAATTTACAAGTTGTATTACTTTAATTTGCTCTGTCATATCACAAATTTAATGGTTTTTAAAAATTATAGCAAATAAAATGTACTTTTTACATTTATAAATAAAAAACAGCTAATTCTATTAAAAAATTAGCTGTTTTTATTATTTATTTCAAGTCGAAATTATGATTATTTCTCCCAAATTTTTTCCATTTCTTCTAATGTTTTTCCTTTTGTTTCAGGAACAAATTTCCAAACTAATATTGCTGCTAGTACTCCCATTACACCATAAATCCAATAGGCAAAACCGTGATTAAATGTTTCTAACAAGTATGTGTTTTTATCCATCATTGGGAACGTCCAAGAAACTAAATAATTAGAAATCCATTGCGCCGCAACAGCAACTGCTAACGCACGACCTCTAATTTTATTTGGAAATATTTCTGATAACAGCACCCAACAAACAGGTCCCCAACTCATAGCAAAACTTGCAACGTAGATTAACATAAATATTAACGCTCCTATACCTACAGATTCCATAAAGAACGATGTCCCTAATGCAAACATTGCAAATGCCATACCTATTGCTCCAATTATCATTAATGGTTTTCTTCCATATTTATCTACTGTCATAATTGCTAAAACAGTAAATAATAAATTAACCGCTCCAACAATAATAGTTTGTAACAATGCAGTATCAGTTCCTGAGCCCATACTCTTAAATATCTCAGGAGCATAATAAAGTACAACATTAATACCTACAAATTGTTGAAAAACTGAAAGCAATACACCAATTACAATTACTGCGATTCCAAAAGAAAATAGTTTTCCTGAATGACTTTCTACAGTATTTTGAATTTCAGCAAGAATCTTTTTTCCTTCTTCAATACCATTTACTTTAGATAAAACATCTAAAGCTTTTTCCGGTTGAGATTTTAACACTAAAGATCTTGGTGTATCTGGCACAAAAAATAACATAATTAAAAACAATGTAGCTGGGATAGTTTCCGAAGCAAACATCCAACGCCATCCTATAGTGTTTAACCAAGTATCGTCTCCTTGTCTAGCAATAAAATAATTTACAAAATACACAACTAGCATACCAAAAATAATGGCAAACTGGTTCATAGAAACCAATTTACCTCTGCTTTTTGCAGGTGCAATTTCAGCAATATATAAAGGTGAAAGCATAGATGCCAATCCAACTCCAATACCACCAATAATTCTGTAAACTATAAAAATATAGATAAATGTATGGTCACCTTCTCCAATAGGTTTTACCAACATTTCTGGCATAGAAGATCCAATGGCAGAAAGTAAAAATAATACAGCCGCTAGAATTAATCCATTTTTACGACCTAAGTTTTTACTAATAATTCCACCAGACATTCCACCTATAACACACCCAATTAGTGCACTGGAAACAACAAATCCCAAACGGGCATTTGCTCCCAATTCATCCAACCCAAAAGGTAGAACGAAAAAACTTTCTAATGAACTTACAGTTCCTGAAATAACTGCAGTATCATAACCAAACAATAATCCACCAAGAGTGGCAACTATAGTTAGCTTTAATAAATATTTAGAGTTTGTTGCTCCCATAATGCTTTAAAATTATATGTATTGGTTAATAATGTTTTCAAATAATTCTTGTTTACCACTCTTCAATGATAATTCTCCGTTTTCTTGAGCTATTTTGTACAAGTCTTCCATTGATAATTTTCCATTCTCAAAGTCTTTTCCTTTTCCTGCATCAAATGAAGCGTAACGATCTGTTCTTAATTTTTCATAAGGGGATGAAGTGATAATTTTATCAGCAATTAGTAATGCTCTTGCAAAAGTATCTGCTCCACCAATGTGTGCTAAGAAAACATCTTCTAAATCTGTTGAATTTCTTCTGATTTTTGCATCAAAATTAATTCCTCCTCCTTGTAATCCGCCAGCTTTTAAGAATACTAACATTGCTTCTGTAGTTTCTTGAATATTGTTAGGGAACTGGTCTGTATCCCATCCGTTTTGGTAATCTCCACGGTTGGCATCTAAACTACCTAACATTCCTGCTTTGGCTGCAACTTCTAATTCGTGTTGGAACGTATGTTGCGCTAATGTTGCGTGGTTTACTTCAATATTCATTTTGAAATCTTTGTCTAAACCATATTCTTTTAAGAATCCTATGGCTGTAGCTGAATCAAAATCGTATTGGTGCTTCATTGGCTCCATTGGTTTTGGTTCAATAAAGAA
>NZ_FNNJ01000037.1 GCF_900106565.1 Lutibacter oricola | reverse complement strand
TTAGCACCAAAATGCAAAGCTGCTACAAGCAACATTGCATAACCAAAATTGTTGCTTTCTGCTAAATAGAATGTTTCTTAACTTTTATTTTATTATTTTTATAAACGAAAAATTGCGATAACTTAAAAACAACTTTGGTTATCCTAAACCGTTGCTTGTAACAGCGGATTTCACTTCTGAAATCCACATTTTAGTCATTTAAGATTAAATTAGTTAGTCTGACAGAGGCACGAAAAAAATTATTAATGAGGGAAAATTCTGATCATTCTTCTACTCTATCAAACAGAAACTAAATTGAGTTATTTGAGAAATAAACAAATGATAAATTGAAACGCAAAAAGCTCATTAAAACGGAACGATTTTAGCACAACTACGAATTTCTAGTTGAAACGTGTAAAATGAGCAAAATAGAGGATTTTGAGCAATGAAATCGGAGAACTAACTGAGATGTGAGAGAAAACTCGATTTGAAATAAATAGTTAAGATTAAGTAAACTAAAAAGATAAATTTGAGAATTAAAAACATCTATGAATGAAAATTGCTACGTATGATTTTTTAGCACCAAAATGCAAAGCTGCTACAAGCAACATTGCATAACCAAAATTGTTGCTTTCTGCTAAATAGAATGTTTCTTAACTTTTATTTTATTAATTTTATAAACGAAAAATTGCGATAACTTAAACACAACTTTGGTTATCCTAAACCGTTGCTTGTAACAGCGGATTTCACTTCTGAAATCCACATTTTAGTCATTTAAGATTAAAATAGTTAGTCTGACAGAGGCGTGAAAAAATTATTAATGAGGGAAAATTCAGATAACTCTTCTACTCTATCAAACAGAAACTAAATTGAGTTATTTGAGAAATAAACAAATGATAAATTGAAACGCAAAAAGCTCATTAAAACGGAACGATTTTAGCACAACTACGAATTTCTAGTTGAAACGTGTAAAATGAGCAAAACGGAGGATTTTGAGCAATGAAATCGGAAAACTAGCTAAGATGTGAGAGAAAACTCGATTTGAAATAAATAGTTAAGATTAAGTAAACTAAAAAGATAAATTTGAGAATTAAAAAAATCTATGAATGAAAATTACTACGTATGATTTTTTAGCACCAAAATGCAAAGCTGCTACAAGCAACATTGCATAACCAAAATTGTTGCTTTCTGCTAAATAGAATGTTTCTTAACTTTTATTTTATTAATTTTATAAACCAAAAATTGCGATAACTTAAACACAACTTTAGTTATCCTAAACCGTTGTATGCAAGCTGAAAAAAGAAAATAATTTGAATTTAAAATATACCATAATTGAAGGAACTTTAAATGGAGAAATGAAACAATGTGAAATTCCATTCGCATTAGTTTTTGAAGAAAATGGTATTTACTTTCTTGAAACATTTCTACCTGTTGATTTTTTTGAGAAAAATGATTTTTCTAAAAAGTATAATCTTACAGGAAAAACAGAAAAAGGATATAAAATAGAAATTAAAGACTTAACCTATTCACTTTACCAAGGGAAAAACCGAAAAGCAAAATTTGTCTGTAGAAATTATTTAAAATTAACCAAAGAGAATAATATTTCAAAAGAACTTATAGGTGATAGAGAAGATTCAATTTTGTTCATCGAAATTGAAGGTTTTAACACAAAATTTTCTGATTATACTGATGTGAAAAAAATTAGACAATATGGTGAAGTTGATGATTTTGATATAAATTTTGACCATACAAGTTGTTCTATGTATGCACAAATTGATGGATTTAGGGAAAATTATTTTCATTTAGTTTTTAGCAAATCAGTATCAAATGATTTAATTTCTATTGACTTTACTAAAAATTCAGGTCAAGGAATTTTAACATTTAAGCATTATCAAAAATTAAAAAAGCAATTCATTGGTTTTCTATCACTTATAAACGGAGGAGATGTTTATGTCAGAAGAGAATTAACTGGGAAGACTTATAAAGTTGATGGTTCTGATTCTCAAATCGTTTACATTTATTCATTTTTTAAGAAAAACACTTCAAATACAAGTCATTATATCCCGATTAATGATAATCATTCATATAGTTCATCTATTTTTCAAAATGCATTTTTAGAATGTTTTAATAATTTTTATCATTCAGATATTAAACTGGATTTAGTTTCTATTATATCTTCATTAAATGCATCATTTACTACATCAGGAATACAACAATCATATTCAATTTTAATTAATGCTTTAGAAAAACTTTGTAGTAATTATCAAAAATCGAATGAAAATTTAATTGAAAATTATATTCCAAATGAATTATGGGAAAATACCATTAAAGACAATTTAATAAAAGTGTTAAAGGCATATAAGCCACAAATCAACTCAAATGACAAAAATAATTTTAGCATTTTTAATTCTAAAATTGGGGATTTAAATAGGCGAAAAAATAGTACTGTTGAAAAAATGTATGAGCTTTTTAAGTTTGGATGTATTCCAATTAATGAAAATGTAAATAATTTAATTAATAAAGAAAGACACACTGCTGTTCATAATGGAGAATTTGGCAAAAATTCAACAGAGGAGTATATTAATTATTTGAAACTAGATCACATTTTAAGAGATTTGATTCTTAACATCATTGATTATAGAAGTTATCGAAAACACACTTATGAATATGCAACTATTGAGGAAAGAAGAAAAGCATATCCTAAAAGAAAAAAAGAACCAGTTACATATGTTTGTTCACAACCTTATAGAAAGTAAAGCCTGCATACAACAACTGGTATAAAAAATTGCTAAATTCAACAAAATAGAATGTTTCTAAAATATAAATAACTTAAATTTAAACATCGGAAAATTACGTTTACAAAAACGCAACTTTCCATACCAAAAACCGTTGCCTACAATGGCGGATTTCACATCTGAAATCCACATTTTAGTCATTTAAGATAAAAATAGTTAGGCTGACAGAGACACGAGAAAATTAATT
>NZ_FNNJ01000022.1 GCF_900106565.1 Lutibacter oricola | reverse complement strand
TGCTAAATAGAATGTTTCTTAACTTTTATTTTATTAATTTTATAAATCGAAAAATTGCGATTACCAAAACACAACTTTGGTTATCCTAAACCGTTGTATTTAATATGATCAGCCTTTTGGGTTCCAAATAGTATTTTTCGGACACATTAAAGTTTGATTAAGTACAATTTTTTAAATACTAAGGGAATAGACTATTTAGGATATTTCGACTCAAACTGTTCGATTGACATCGTTGAGAGTTCACTCTCAGAACGTTGGAAACGTACAACAGTTTGGCGAAGTTATTGAAAAAAAACGACATAGTCAAGTGATTTTCAGTACACTGAGTAGTATTTTAAAGATTGAGATTAAGTTCGGATGAATTTAAGGTGTCCGTTTTTTGATGACGAAACTTTATCAATCCCGCGGTGATAAAGTTCATAAGAAAAAAAACAAAACACTAATTGGAGCCATTTTATTGTGGCGGCTGACAGACTCCGTATTTAAAAAATTGTATATTTACTGATGAATAAAATACTAAACACAACAGCACATATAAGGCATTAAAACGCCTCATATCCGCAACCGTTGTACGCAATTTCAGAAATGAAAAATATGAAAAGGATTATTTTACTTGGATTTTTATTAATTATGATTTCGTGTCAATCCAAATTGGCAGAAAAAGAGAATGAATTTATATCTGATTTTGATTTAAAAACCGACTATTTAGATTTTAAAATTAAAATGACAGAAATAGATACTATTAAAATTGGAATGGGAGTTGGAAGTTGTATGCATCAATCAGCTGAAAGATTACTTATTACAAAACAGAAAGATTCTATCAGAATAGAGTCAAGTATTAATGAAGATTTATTCAATAAGAAAGGTTTTAATAAATTCAAAGAAATCGTAATACACGAAAATGATACTACTTGGAAAATGGGAGAATTTATTGAATATTATCTAGCAAAAAGCAATGATTCTCTAGATAGTTATCCAATTTACACAATTAGTAAAGACTCTACAAAAATTAAAATTTACACAAGAGGAATTATTAATCGAGATAATATTGTTGCTGATTATTGTATTGTTATGAAAAAAATATTTCCAGAAAGCGAATTTCATTTTTATGGAGAACCGATTAAAGATTATTGATAAACAACTGCGTACAACAACTGGTATATTTTATAGCTTGGTTTTAGCACACTTACGAAAATCCTATCGGATTTTCTTGGTCGGTAAATATTTACTAAATTAGTTGCTTAAACACGCCACAAAACATACCAAAAACCGTTACCTAAAATGGCGGATGAGCCACAGATTGGAGAAAAGATTTTAAAACTGATTGATTAAATTAAACTGATAAATTTCAGAGTGATTTTCTGAAAATAACGTTGATTAAAAATTGAATCGGTACGATTTTCCACTCAAACGGAATTTAAAATTGGAACGTAGAAAAACTCAATGAAACGTATGATTTTAGCACAATTACGGATTTTGAGCAATGAAATCGGTACGAATTGATTCTCAAAACGCTGAAAGGTATTTAAAACGATAAATTCTAACTAAAAGACAACTTTCTGATTTGAGCAACAAAACTGATTTGATTAAAATAACGCTAGATGAAAATAAATTGAAAAAGATTAATAGAACGATAAAAAACCACTTTAGGTAACACTGGGTTCATTTCATTGCTTAATTAGTTCATCGTACGAGAAACCTCTGATAATTCAAATGTTAGAGAATTTTAATTAACTTTGAGCTAATTCACGCAACGAAAGTAAACCCAAAACCGTTAGCTACAACCACGCAAGAATAAATATTTGGAAAAAATACCAAAACTTGGTATCTTTGAAAAAAGATTAAAAATGGCAAAAAATACATCGATATTATTAGGAGATTATTTTAATAATTTCATAGGAGAACAAATTAGCAGCGGAAGATTTTCTTCTGCAAGTGAAGTTGTTAGGTCTGCATTAAGATTATTCGAACAAGAAGAAAGTAAGAAAAAAGAATTAATCAATGAATTAATAAAAGGAGAAGAATCTGGGTTTGTTGATAACTTTGACAAAAAAGAATTCTTAAAGACTATGCACAAAAATGTTTCAGAATAAATGAACTTCAAAATAAGTACAAAAGCTGAAAACGACCTTACTAGAATTTGGAATTACACTTTTGAAACTTGGTCAATTGATCAAGCAGATAGGTATATTGATTTAATTTTTGAGGAAATTGAATACATCTGTGAGAACCCAAAATCAGGTAAAGATTTTAGTTATGTGAGAAATGGCTATTTAAGAACAAAAGTTAAATCTCACTTTCTTTTCTATAAAATTAACCAAAATGAGAAACAAATAGAAATTATTCGTATTCTTCATCAAAGAATGGATATTGAAAATAGATTGAAATAAGGCTGTAGCTAACACTGTTTATATTTTATAGCTTGGTTCTAGCACATTTACGAAAATCCTATCGGATTTTCTACGTTAGTATTTTATTTAGTAAATTAGTAGCTTAAAAAACGCTACAAAACATACACAAACCCGTTGTAAACTATTAAGGATGAAAAAGATTACTCTAACAACTTTATTAATTCTTTGTATTCTGATTTTTAGTTGTAATAATTCAAATAAGATTGATGAAATAAATAATTATGTTGAGAAAATTGATTCTCGAAAAGATTTGACCGAATCAATTACAGAATTTGAAACAGAAATAATTGGAAAGGGAATTGTTGCAGGATTTGAAATTTATGAACTCACTGATAAATCAAAAAACATTTACCGATTAACAGCAAGTATTGCAAAACAAAATGATTCAGTTGGAGAATATGAATTTTACTATAAAAATGATTCTCTGATTTTTGCAAGAATTAAGGACTTTATTCAATCAAAAAATAATAGTCAGAGTTTAGATACATTAGTTGATAGTGAGTTTTATTATGAGGATAACAGATTAATCGAGAGAACTGATAAAAAGAATATCAATTATGATGGAGAAATGATTAAACAGATTTCCGAATTTTATTTGATTTATGGTAAAAGAACGGATTAATTAACAGTTTACAACAACTGGTATATTTTATTGTTTGGTTCTAGCACACTTACGAAAATCCTATCGGATTTTCTTGGTCGGTAATTATTTACTAAATTTATAGCTTAATCACTCAACAAAACATACCAAAAACCGTTATGTACAAGCCCTGAACGAAAAAAATATGCTATGTTTGATATTTTTAAGAAAAATAAAATAACACGAGAAAAAAGATTTTGGAATTGGTTTTCCGAGAACAAGGAAAAACTTGAAAACTTTATCACTTCGGATTTTTCAGATTACTCGATTTATAATAGATTAACCAAAGAATTACAAAAATATAATCCATTACTTTTTCCAGAGATTACGATAAATGAAAATGATAAATTCGTATTGATAATTACTCCTGATGGAATGTCGGATGGAGTTATTCCAACTCAAAAGTTATTTGATAAAAAGCCTGAATTTGAAAATTGGATAATTAAAAAATTTAGACAACCAACAGATGAAATAGGATTGAGTTTTGATGGATTAGATTATGGATCTTCAGATATTAAAATTGATTACTTTGTAGATTACGAAAGAGAAAAAGTTGATATTAAATTATTGATTAATAACTACAACGAGAAAGATAAAAGATATGAATCTTTAGCTTGGTTATATTTAGACCATATTTTAGGAGAATTTAATACAATTTCAAAAGTTGGAGCTGTGATTTTTGAGAAAGTGAATGAGAAAAAAGAGAAAGATGAGTTGATTTCAATTTTAGAATTGAGAAAACTGATTGATAAAGAATTATATAAAGCCAGTACATAACAACTGGTATATTTTATTGTTTGGTTTTAGCCTACTTACGAAAATCCTATCGGATTTTCTTGATCAGTAATTATTTACTAAATTTATAGCTAATTCACTCAACAAAACATACCAAAAACCGTTGGCTACAATGTCCGAATAAAATTATGGGAGGAGAAGGAAGTATGCAATCTATGAATACAATTCTACGAAACAATAGAAATTTGTTACGTAAGAAAGGTATGTTTAATAGAGAAAAATCCTTTCGATATTTAAGGAATAAATACTATGGAAATGATAAAGACGAATTCGATATAAGAAAACTTTCGGAAAAAGAACTTTTAGAAATTCGAGAAAAAGTAATTAAAGATAGAAAAAGAGAAAACTTGAGAGCTTTGATTATTACAATTCTATTCTTGATTACTTTAATTGTAATAGGATTATATTTATTTAGTCCAACGAAAAAGATAACAAACCAAGAAACGAATATTTATAAGTCTGAAAAAGTCAAACTTGAAAATTATAAGTCTTATATGAATTTAGGAGATAAAATGATTTTAAAGCAAAACTGGAAATATGCAATTATTCAATATGAGAAAGCAACTAAAGAATGTCCTGAAAAATATACAGGTCACTACAAACTATTATTAGCTTATAGTTATAATTGTAAGAATAATAATTTAGATTGTGAGAAAACTAAAACGTTAGCGAAAGAACTTATTGAGAAATTTCCTCAAGGAGAAGCACAATTAGGTACGATTTTATATAATGTAAAAACACAGTAGCCAACAACTGGTATATTTTATAGCTTGGTTTTAGCACACTTACGAAAATCCTAAAGGGATTTTCTTCGTCGGTAAATATTTACTAAATTTATTGCTTAAACACGCTACAAAACATACCAAAAACCGTTAGCTGTAATCACAGATGAAAAAATATGAGAAGAAAACAAAAGATAGAAAAACCATAATCTTCATAGGATTATTAACTTCAATCATTATGATTTTTCTAGTATTAGTGTATACTAATATTTATATAAAAATGAATGATTCAAATGAAATTATGTTATCAACGAAATTAAACGGAGTAATTGACGATAATATACTTTACAAAGGATACACCTCGATTAAAATGAGAGGAGATTCTGTGCACTGGAAAATTGAACCTAGTTCTAATTATGATTATAACCCTAATGAATTTGGAAATTTTATAAAGAAAAATGATAAATTAATTAAACATAGATGTTCTGATACATTATTTGTTATCAGAAATAATAAGAGTTATGAATTTTTGATTGGTGACTCAAGTTATAATTATGAAAAAAGAACCAAGGAAAGAGAAGAATATTTGAAAACTCAAAAAAGAATATTTAATGAGAATAATGATTGCAATGATTAACTACAGCTAACAATGCGTTTATTTCATTGCTTGGTCTATTAATCGTACGATTAACCGCTAATTATTCAAATGTAGAGCATTTTTACTAACTTTGAACTAAATCACGCAACGAAACTAAACTCTAAACCGTTGCTAACTATGGCGGATTTCACTTCTGAAATCCACATTTTAGTCATTTAAGATTAAAATAGTTAGTTTGACAGAGGCACGAAAAAAATAATTCACTGAGGGAAAATTATGATAACTCTTCTACTCTATCAAACAGAAACTAATTTGAATTATTTGAGAATTAAACAAATGATAAATTGAAACGCAAAAAGTTCATTAAAACGGAACGATTTTAGCACAACTATGAATTTCTAGTTGAAACGTGAAAATAAGTAAAACGGAGGATTTTGAGCAATGAAAACGGAATACAAACTCAGGCGTGAGAAGAAACTCGATTTAAAATAAATAATTAAGATTAAGTAAACTAAAAAGATAAATTTGAAAAATAAAAACATCTATGAATGAAAATTGCTACGTATGATTTTTTAGCACCAAAATGCATAGCCACAGTTAGCAACACTGCATAACCAAAATTGTTGCTTTTTGCTAAATAGAGTGTTTCTTAACTTTTATTTTATTAATTTTATAAACGAAAAATTGCGATAACTTAAACACAACTTTGGTTATCCTAAACCGTTGCTAACTATGGCGGATTTCACTTCTGAAATCCACATTTTAGTCATTTAAGATTAAAATAGTTTGTTTGACAGAGGCACGAGAAAAATAATGTGCTGAGTAAAAATTCTGATTACTCTTCTACTCTATCAAACACAAATAAAATCTGATTAATTTGAGAATTATATTAATGATAAATTGAAACGCAAAAAGCTCATTAAAACGGAACG
>NZ_FNNJ01000007.1 GCF_900106565.1 Lutibacter oricola | reverse complement strand
TCATTAGTAGCACCAGCAGCAGATGATTGTGATGATAACGATGCAAATGAATTCCCAGGACAGACTTGGTATGCAGGCGTAGATGCAGACGGAGATGGATTCTTTGGTTCAATTACAACTACAACAGCTTGTGATCAACCAACAGGATATTTATTAGTAGCACCAGCAATAGATGATTGTGATGATAACGATGCAAATGAATTCCCAGGACAAACGTGGTATGCAGGTGTAGATAATGACGGAGATGGATTCTTTGGTTCAATTACAACTACAACAGCCTGTGAGCAACCAACAGGATATTTATTAGTAGCACCAGCAACAGATGATTGTGATGATAACGATGCCGCTATTTATCCGAATGCAACAGAAATTCTTTGTAATGGAATTGACGAAAACTGTAATGGAATGGAGGATGATATAGATACTATTCAGCCGATATGTATTACAAATGATATTATAATTGAGTTGGATGAATTTGGAGTAGCAAGTATTGTTGCTTCTGATATTGATAATGGTTCTACAGATAATTGTAGTATTGTTTCAATGAATGTTTCACCAAATAGTTTTGATATAAATGATATTGGAGTTAATACTGTAATCTTAACAGTAACTGATGGAAATAATAATAGTTCTCAATGTACAGCAATTGTTGAAGTTACAAGTAATGCTTTAATGGTAGAACAAGAGTTAAATAATATTGAAAATATAGACTTATATCCTAATCCGTTTGAAAATAAATTAACTGTTAGGTTACCTCAAGGTTTCTTAGGGGATGATATACATATTGAACTGGTAGATATGTTAGGTAGAACAGTGTTGGACTTAACCAAACACAATTCAAATGGTAAAATTGAAGTAGTTGAATTTACAAATATTGAAGTTGCCTCGTATTTTGTAAAAGTAACAAGTTTAGCTACTAACAAGTTTATTATTAGAAAATTAGTAAAAAAGTAAGTTATAATAAAAAAAAATGTAATTTTGCAGAACCCTTAAAATGAATAAGATATGAAATTGAAGACCCTTAACTTAGTTAAAGTTCTAGCTTTGCTTTGCTTTTTTTTAAGTGTAAACTACTCTTTTGCACAGGTAACAATTATTGATGAAAATTTTGAGAATGACGCTACGCCTCCAGCTGCGATATGGACGGCTGGTGGATTAGGGTATGTTTCCAATGGAAACACCATACAAGGATCTAGATCTTTAAGAGTTATTTATAATTCAGGACAAACTTCTTCATCTCCTACATTTAATGCTGGGTTATACAGTTCAATAGATTTTTCTTTTAGCTTTCGACCAGCTGGAAGCATGGAGGATGGTGACGCAATAATTGTTGAATTTTATAATGGAGCTAGTTGGTCTACTGTAGCAAGTTTTGTCGCCGGAGGAGCAATTGGTCAATTTTCACAAAATAATAATCATAATTCTGGTTTAATTACAATTAATAGTCCTACAGGAACAAATGCACAATTAAGATTTTCAATATCAGATAATAGTGGAAATAGTAACGAGAGGTTTTTCTTTGATGAAGTTTTAGTTCGTGGTTGGTCAGCTTGCACAACTTATAGTTTAATAAGTACTTCGGTTAGTACTCCAGTTTGCCAAGGAAACTCTACAGCAGTAACCTTAAACTCAAATTCTACAAACTTACCAGATGGCACTTATACAGTAACGTATAATTTAACAGGAGATAATACAGCTACAGGTCAAACAGCTACAGTAACAATGAGTGGTGGAGTAGGAACTTTTAATACCGCTAATTTAACCAATTCTGGTTCTACTACAGTTACAATTACAGATTTAGATAATGGCACTTGTAATAATTCAATTTCTACTAATAATACAGCTGTAGTAACTGTAAATACCCCTCCAACTGAACCAACAATCTCATCAAATATTACAATCTGTAATGGAGATTCTACTAATTTAGTTGGTACTTCATCAGGAAATACAATTAATTGGTATACAGTTTCAACAGGAGGCACAAGTATTGGTTCATCAGCTAGTGGAACAAATTTTAATGTTAACCCATCAAGCACAATTACCTATTATGCCGAATCTGAAAATGGATCTGGTTGTTCAAGTTCATCAAGAGCTTCAGTAATTATTACAGTAAATTCTCCAACAATAACAGGTACAACACCAAATTCTAGAATAGGAACAGGTACAGTTACATTAGGGGCAACGGCATCTAGTGGAGCAACTATTTCTTGGTATGCAAATGCTTCAGGCGGAACCGCGTTAGCTACAGGTACAAGTTACACAACCCCTTCAATTTCAAGTACAACTACATATTATGTTGAAGCTAATAATGGAGGTTGTATTTCTTTACCCAGAACAGCAATTGTAGCAACAATTAATACTTTGAGTTATTGTAGTACTTTAATTTTTACATCAGACGTTGAACCTATAACTAATGTAACCTTTAATACTATAAATTATACGACTAGTGCAACTGTAAATGGTACTCCTGGATTAGAAGATTTTACTAGTGTTTCAACTTCTATTACCCAAAATGGAACCTACAGTATAACTGTTGAAGGAAATACAGCTGGTCCTTATACTAACCATTTCCGTGTGTTTTATGATTGGAATCAAGATGGTGATTTTATAGATACTGGTGAATCTTTCTATATTGGCTCAATTTCTAGCTCAACTGGAGTTGATGGAATTCAAGCCTCAACTAATATTACTGTGCCAGCTACTGCCACATTAGGTTCTACTGTTATGAGAGTAGTGAAAGCATATAATACAGATCCTACTAATCCTTGTGGATCTTATAGTTATGGTCAAGCTGAAGATTATACGGTAAATATTATTTCATCAGGTCCACAACCTGAAATTAATGTGCAAGGTAACTCAACAGATATAGCAGACGGTAATACAAGTATTTCTACTACAGACGATACAGATTTTGGAAATGTTGATATAACAACAGGCTCAGTTACTCATACCTATACTGTAGAAAATACAGGTACTGCAGATTTAACAGTTTCTAATATAACAAGTTCAAATTCATTGTTTACTGTTAGTAATATTACATTTTCATCTGTTATTTCGGGAAGTAATTTTACCACATTTGATATTACTTTTAATCCAAATTTAACACAAACTGAAACAAGTACAATTATCATTTTTAATGACGATAGTAATGAAGATGAGTATACCTTTAATGTAGAAGGTGTTGGGACAACTCCAATTCCAGAAATTGATGTTTTAGGTTTAAGTACTTCTATAATTGGTAATGGAACAAATACTCCAATTATTGGTGACGGAACAGATTTTGGTACCATAAATACAGGAAGCAGTAGCACTATTACTTATACAATTGAAAATACAGGTATGGCAAATTTAAATTTAACAGGTTCTCCAATTGTTGCTATTGCAGGGGCTAGTGAATTTGCTGTAACTAGCCAACCAATAGCGTCAACAATTGTAGCGGGTAATTTATTAACTTTCCAAGTTACGTATACTCCAACTTTAAGTGGGGTAACTAACAACGCAGTAGTTTCTATAATAAATAATGATGGTGATGAAGGTACATATACTTTTAATATTGAGGGAACTGGATTTACCCCCGTTTCAGTAGGGACATCACATACTATTTACTACGAAAATTTTGATGATAATAATGGGAACTGGACGGTAACAAACCCTGGAGGAAATACTGTATGGACTTATGGTGTTAATACATACTTAGATGCTACAGAAGGTAGCCATTGGTATACTAGTAATTATGCAAGTTATGCTAATGATTCAAAAACATATGTAACAAGTCCAACTATAGATTTAACAGGTTTTACAAATCTAGAATTTAGAATTGATTATTTAGTTAACACTGAATCTACTTATGACGGTATGAATATAGAATATTCAATTAATGGAGGTACAACTTGGCAGGTTCTTGGGGCATATTCAGCATCTCCAATTGATAATTGGTATAATGATACAGATGTTGATGGAATTGGAAATAACATAGATGGTTGGACTGGTAATCCATACAATTCAACAAAAACAGGTCATTCTGATTTTCAAGAGGCAAAAATATCTTTACCAAATTCTTTAAATAATAGATCAAATGTACTTTTTAGAGTGCAATTTGGGTCAGATAGCGGTACAGTAGCAAATGGTGTTAATTTTGATAATGTTTTTGTTATAGGTGAATATATTACACCTCCTTCAGATCCTTCATTGGCTCCAGGTGGGGTTACAACTAATCTAAAATTATGGCTAAAAGCAAATAAAGGAACAAATACAACTGTAGATGGTAACTCTTTAGCAGTATGGAATGATTTGGCTTCGGATAATGATGCTGTTGGAATTTCAACGACACAACCAATTTATAATGATAATGCTACAGAAAATATTAATTTTAATCCAGTTGTAAATTTTGACAATGCAGCCGGTTATCAAATGAGAGGTAAGGGAGGCTACTTTTCACAAGATTATTTTATTGTTGTACAGCCAGATATAACTTATAATGCAGTTAATATAGGTCAACAACCGTTGGCGGGAAAATTTGCTACTGAAGGGTTTTCAGTAGATGGAACAGGGTTAGCTTTTGGTCAAATTTCAGCAAGATACACTGATGCTGTAATGGCGCATACTATAAGTTCGTTTCCAGAGACTGGTGGTCCTAATGCAACTTCTTATGGAAGAGCCTATCAAAATTCTAGTGCTACAGTTGGAGGTATTATGTTAATTAATGTAAAAACTAATTTAGCAGGTGATAGTTCTGAAATTTATGTAAATGGAGAACAAATTGATAATGCTGTTGGAAAATCAGGAAATGGTTCAGATTTGAATTTTAATGAATTTAATAACTTACAATACTATCTAGGAACTGGTAGGTTTACTACAAATGGGCATAGTGTTAATTCTCATTTAGATGGAAAAATATCAGAAGTATTAAGTTATTCAGGAAAAAATTCAACACTAGATCAACAAAAAGTATTATCTAGTTTGGCGATAAAATATGGGATTACGTTGCATAGAGGAAGTATGATTGAATATACTGATATGAATTATTTAGCATCCGATAATACAGTTATATGGGATGCAAGTGAAGGTTCAGGTTTATTTAACTATAATATTGCTGGAATTGGTAGAGATGATAATTCTGAATTACATCAAAAACAATCAAAAACAGTTAATACTGTAAATGATATCACAATTGGTTTAGAGGATATTTTAGCTACTAATAATTTAAATGCAAATACATTTACTACAGATAGGAACTTCTTATGTTGGGGTCATGATAATGAGTCCTTAAATACTGCAAGCCCTATTATAGTAGACATGAGTTCTGGAATTTTGCCTGCAGGTTCATTAGAAACTGAAGTTGAATTTACATCAGTACAAAGAACTTGGAAAGTTAGAAAAACAGGAAGTGATTCTTATAAGTCAAAGGTTTCTATTCCTGAAACAATGCTTTCTGCAACATTAACACCTCCTGGAGATTATTTAATGTTTATTTCAGATACTCCTACTTTTAATCCTACTTCTGAATATAGAGTTATGACAACTAATGGAATTAATTTAGAAGCCTTGTATGAATTTGAAGGTACTAAATATATTACGTTTGGTTTTGCACCGGAAAGAACATTTGTACGATCTATACAATTTGATGGTGTAAATAATTATTTAGATGCGGGGAATACTCTAGATTTAAATTCTTCGGAATTTACTGTGTCAGCTTGGATAAAAAGAAATAATACTAACGCATCAATTCTTTCAAAAAGAGATGCAGGGTTTACTACGGGTTATGATTTAGGTATAAACAATTCAGGGAGAGTTGAAATGTCTTGGAATGGAGGTTCAGATAGTATTACATCTTCAATTGCAATACCAACAACAGAATGGCATCAAATAGCAGTAATTTTTGATGGTTCAGATGCAAAACTATATATTGATGGAGTGGAAGACACATCGGTTACTAAATCAATAAATAATCAGCCTATAGCTAATAATGAATCTTTCTTAATTGCAGCTGCTGATGGGGAAGAAGCAAATACAACATCATATTTCCAAGGAAATATTGACGAGGTACGTATTTGGGATGTAGCTTTAACAGAAGACGAGTTAAGATATATCATGAACCAAGAATTGGAAGAAAATTCAACTATTGTGGCAGGTACGTATTTTAATACTACAATTGGTACTACGCCTTCAAAAGCTATTACAATTCCTTGGAGTAATTTACAAGCTTATTATCCAATGAGCACATATACATTTACTAATTGTAAAGACAATTCTGGAAACGGTAATACGGCAGCTTTAAAACATTTAACAACAGTAGATTATCAAACGGCACCATTGCCTTATGTTTCAGCAAGTAATGGTGATTGGGATACAAATTCAACTTGGACAAATGGGAATGTTCAAACAATACCAGGAGCGGCTTCTATTGTAGATAATGCTATTACGGTAGATTGGAATATAGTGCAAATTAGTTCGAATGTAGATTTAGAGAATAATAACACTGCAATAATACCTTCAACTAAAAATGGCGAGCGAAGTGTTTTAGGTTTAATTATTGACGATACTTTTAACTTAAATGTTATTGGAACTAATCCTACGGATTATTCACCTGGTTCAGGTACGGGTTATGGTATTTCGGTTT
The DNA here is from genome assembly GCF_900106565.1 of Lutibacter oricola. Classification (GTDB taxonomy): domain Bacteria; phylum Bacteroidota; class Bacteroidia; order Flavobacteriales; family Flavobacteriaceae; genus Lutibacter; species Lutibacter oricola. The sequence goes on along the minus strand of NZ_FNNJ01000007.1, from coordinate 165,906 downwards.
CACATTATTTAGGTTTAGATGGTAAAATAGATTTACAAGGAGAATCTCAGTTAGTACAAACTGATCAAAGTGATTTAACTGTTGGTACAAATGGAATATTAGAAAGAGACCAGCAAGGTGAAGGAAATAGGTATAGATATAATGATTGGTCTTCACCTGTATATACAGCAACTTCAACAATAGCATCTGAAATTGCAGTTAATGGAACAGGAAATTATACTACTATTGCTGATGGTTTAAGAGATGGTACGGATCCAAATGCTCCCGTTCCAATTAATTTTACAACTAGTCAAGATGGAGCTGCAGGAACTCCAATAAGCATAAGTACACATTGGATGTATAAATATGCTAATTTGCCTGCTGCAGACTATAGCTCTTGGGACCATATTGGTAGCACAGGTAGATTGTATGCTGGTGAAGGATTTTTAATGAAAGGTCCTGGTGACTCTGGAGCTGCAGATCAAAACTTTGTTTTTGTAGGAAAACCTAATAATGGAACTATACAGCTACAAGTTAATGGTGGGTATGATTATTTAGTCGGTAATCCTTATCCTTCTGCTATGCATGTTGTTCCTTTTATTATGGATAATCAAACAACTTTTAGAACTGGAGCAATACATTTATGGGATCATTATGGTGGTAATTCTCATACTTTAGGAGAGTATAGAGCAGGATATGCTACTTTAAATGCTGGTGGATTTGTACCTGCTTCTGCACATAGCGATGTAAGTTCTTCTTCTGATAGTGATGGTAATAAAGATAACCCTGGGCAATTTATTCCAGTTGGACAAGGTTTCTTTGTTTGGGCAAATGCTACTGGTGGTATAATAGAATTTAATAATAACCAAAGAGCGTTTGTTACAGAGGCTACTACGAATTCAACATTTTTAAGAGGTGGAACTACAAATAGAAGTAATGGTGCCTTTACAGATCTTAGACCAAAAATACGAGTTGGTTTTGATGGTCCAGAAATAGATCATAGGCAATTACTTTTAACTGTAGATGAAAATACAACAGAGCAAGTAGATTATGGTTATGATGCCGAAATTTATGATATTATTAATGATGATATGTATTGGCTTATTGGAGATGGAAAATTTGTAATTCAAGCAGTAGGAGAATTAAGTAGTGAGAGTGAAATACCATTAGGAATTCGATCTGTAAAAGGAGGTTTATTAAAAATTAAAATAGATGAAGTTGAAAATTTAGATGATAGTTTTGAAATTTATCTAAAAGACAATGTTACAAACGAAACTTTTGATATTAGAAATACTACATTTGAGGTAACTCAACCAGCTAATACCAATTTATCAGAAAGATATTCAATTGTATTTAAACCTAGTGAAACCTTAGATGTTAAAGATGAAATTTTAGCTACTGGTTTTATGTTGTATTTTGATAGTTCAAATTCAGAAATAAAAATTAATAACCCTAAAATGTTAGATATTTACAATGTTGATATTTACAATATGTTAGGTCAGCAAGTAACATCGAATGTTATTAATAAAAATTTAAACAATATAAGTGTACCTGTTAGTAGCATTGCTAGCGGAGTTTACTTAATTGAGTGTAAAACTTACAAGGGTAGTTTTTCTAAAAAAATTATTATTGAATAGGAATTAATTCTATAAAACAAAAAAGGCTTCCATTTTGGAAGCCTTTTTTGTTTTATAAATTCTCGAATTTTTATTTAAAAGCAGGAATTCCGGTAATATCAAATCCGGTAATTAATAAATGAATGTCGTGTGTTCCTTCATAGGTAATAACACTTTCTAAATTCATCATATGGCGCATAATTGAATATTCACCAGTTATTCCCATTGCACCTAATACCTGACGTGCTTCACGTGCTATTTTTAAAGCCATATCCACGTTATTACGTTTTGCCATAGATATTTGAGCAGATGTTGCTTTTTCTTCGTTTCTAAGTGCTCCTAATCGCCAAGTTAATAATTGAGCTTTGGTTATTTCTGTAACCATTTCAGCTAATTTTTTTTGTTGAAGTTGGTAACCTGCAATTGGTTTATCAAATTGTACGCGTTCTTTTGCGTAGCGTAAGGCGGTATCATAACAATCCATAGCAGCTCCAATAGCTCCCCAAGCAATTCCATAACGAGCAGAATCTAAACAACCAAGTGGAGCACCTAAGCCATCTTTGTTTGGTAAAATATTTTCCTTCGGAATTTTAACATTGTCAAATATAAGTTCACCAGTTGCTGAAGCTCTTAAACTCCATTTGTTGTGAGTTTCAGGTGTTGTAAAACCTTCCATTCCACGTTCAACAATTAACCCCTTTATACGTCCTTCTTCGTTTTTTGCCCAAACAACAGCAATATCAGCAAAAGGTGCATTTGATATCCACATTTTTGCACCATTCAGTAAAAAATAGTCTCCTTTATCTTTTATATTAGTAACCATTCCACCAGGATTTGAGCCATAATCTGGTTCAGTTAACCCAAAGCAACCCATAAATTCTCCACTAGCAAGTTTTGGTAAGTATTTTTTACGTTGTTCTTCACTACCGTATTTGTATATAGGATACATAACTAATGAAGATTGCACTGATGCTGTTGAGCGTACACCAGAGTCGCCACGTTCAATTTCTTGCATTATTAATCCGTAACTCATTTGATCTAAACCAGCACCTCCATATTGTTCTGGAATATAAGGGCCAAAAGCACCAATTTCTGCTAAGCCATTAATAATTTGTTTTGGAAATTCTGCTTTTTGAGCGGCATTTTCAATAATTGGAGATACTTCTCTCTTTACCCATTCTCTAGCGGCATCTCTAACTAATAAGTGTTCTTCGGTTAATAAATCGTCTAAATTATAATAATCCGGTGCTTGAAATAAATCTTGAGACATGTGATTGATAATTTTGGTTATACACAAAGTTAGTAATTAAACCTATGTGTTATTGGTATTTAGTTGTTAGTTTTAAATTGTAAATTACCATTTTTGGCTACTTATTATCTATTTTTCTAAAGTTTAGTGTACTTTAGTCACTTCAATAGTAAGTAATGAGTTTTACATTAGGAAAAGAAGAAAAATTAAAAAGTAAGAAGTTAATTGAGCAATTATTTATTCAAGGAAAGAGAGTGAAATTATATCCTTTTCAAGTAATTTATAGTGAAATTGACCACGATGGAGATTTTCCAATAAAGTTTGCAGTTTCGGTTCCAAAACGGAATGTGAAAATGGCTGTTAAAAGAATTAGAATAAAACGTGTAATACGTGAGATTTATAGATTAAACAAGCATAAAATTTCAGAAAACATACATAAAAAATATATGTGTATGTTTATTTTTATGGGAAAAGAAGAGCTTGATTATGCAACTATGGAAATTTCATATTTAAAATTAATAGATAAGTTTTTAACTAAAATTAAAAATGATGAAGAGTAGAGTTAAAAAGCAATTTTTAGGGGTGTTTGTTGGAGTTTCTATACTAATTTCAATAGGGTTTCAGTCTAATTTTTTTGAAGTAGCTAAGCAAATAGATATTTATACTACCTTGTTTAAAGAGTTAAATATGTATTACATCGACGAAATAAATCCAGCAGAACTTACCGAAAAATCGATCAATCATATGCTTTCTAGTTTAGATCCGTATACTAGATATTACGATGAACAAGGTGTAGAAAAAGCTAGAATAAATTCTACTGGAGAATACGGAGGTATTGGTGCTGTTTCGCATTATAAAAACAAAGTACTTACTATTCGAGAAATTTTAAAAAATTCGCCTGCCGAAAAATCAGGAATTAGACCTGGAGATAAAATATTAAAAATTGATGATGTTTTGGTAAGTGATTATGAAGATAGCGGAGTTTCATCATTATTAAATGGCTTGCCAGACACAAAAGTTTTTGTTGATGTTGAAAGACAAAATAAGAAGTTAACTATTGAAATTATACGTAAAAAAATTGAACTAAGTCCAGTACCGCATTATGCTATGCTAACGGAAGAGGTTGGTTATATTTCATTTGTAAAATTTAATGGGAAAGCTTCAAGTGAAGTTAAAAAAGCTTTTCTAGAGTTGAAGGATGATGGAATGAAAAAACTGATTATTGATGTTAGAAGTAATCCAGGAGGTTTGCTAGGTGAAGCAGTAAACATTTCAAACTTTTTTGTTCCTAAAGATAAAATTATAGTAACAACAAAGGCTAAAATTGAAAAATGGAGCGATACTTTTAAAACTAGAAATGAACCATTAGATCTAGAAATACCAGTTGTTGTATTAATTAATAATCGCTCTGCTTCGGCTTCAGAAATTTTAGCAGGTTCTTTACAAGATTACGATAGAGCTGTTGTAATTGGAGAGCGTTCTTTTGGAAAAGGTTTGGTGCAACGTTACCGAGAACTTACTTATGGAACTCAAATGAAATTAACAATTTCAAAATATTATACACCAAGTGGTAGATGTATTCAAGAATTAGATTATACAAACAGAAAAGGAAATGATATTCCTAAATTTTCTGATTCTGGTAGAAAAGCCTATAAAACAGCTAATGGAAGAACAGTTTTTGGTGGAGGTGGAATAATGCCAGATATTGAAATTAAAAAACCTAAAACAACTAAAACAACGCAAGCTTTATTTAGGTCTAATGCATTTTTTAATTATGCAACCAACTATTATTATAAAAATAAATCAATTGCAAGTCCTGAAGAGTTTAATTTAAATACATCAGAGTTTAATGCATTAACAAATTACTTAAAACAACACAATTCTGAATTTGAAACTTCAGAAGAATTAGAATTTAAAAAAGCATTGGATAAAGCTAATGAAAATGGTGTTGGTGAAGGCGTTACTAGCAGTTATAACACTTTGTTAAACAGTATTCAACAAGAAAAACTAAAAGAATTAGCTAAAAATAAAGAAGAAATTACCACTAAATTAACTGAGGAAATTGTTAAAAGATATTATTACTCTGAAGGTGTTTATAAGCAAAAAGCAAAGTTTGATAAAACTATTTTAAAAGCTGTTGAGGTGTTAACAAACGGTAAAGAGTACAGTAAGGCTTTAAAAAATTAAGAGTTCCAAATTTAAACTCTTAACAAATTAACAATAAAACCTTTCAATAGATATATTGTATCTTTGCACACTAAAATAAGTATATGCAAAATTCAAAAATAATAGGAAGAACAAGAGCACAAGAATCATCTAACGCAATAGAGCGTTTGTATATATCTATGCGTCACTTGTTTAGCCGTGGTTTTTATAAGCCAATGGGTGTTTCTGGAGAAGCACTTAGGCAATCATTATTATCGTTACGACCAGAAATTTACGGTTCAATTGCTGAAGAAAAAGTTGAGCTTAATGGTTTAATTTATGTTATTGAAAGATTACCAATTGGTATTGAAGAGTGTAGGTATATTAATTTAACTGCAGATGAAGGATATTCAAATTCTCATTTTAAAGCAATTGTACCACCAAAAAGAAGAAGAAACTGTTATAGAATTGATAAAGACCAAATGAATATCGAGGTAACTCGTGGTAGATCAGAAATTTATGATATTTTAACTCACCTTACATTTCTTTTTGTTGAATCTCATAAAATTGCAGACAAAGTTTTAATTAAAGAAGAAACGGATACTATTAGAGAGTGGAGAAAGTTAGAAGATGTAGTATTACATAACAGAGAATTATCTAAAAATGATCAAGACATTATGTTGGCACATGTTGCTAGCATTTTGGGTAGAACTTTTGAAGAAACTCAAAGTGTACATAAAGAACTAGGAGAAAAAAATAATCCACAACGTTTTTTTCAAATTATATTTTGGCTAGGTCATTTAGCAATTAACGAACGTGTTGAAAATTCTAAAAGAGCAATTAAGTTTAGCCCAGTTCTTAGAGAAAGAATTGGCCATCATATTTATGGAGATTTTTGGGCAAGTAATGTTAAAAAAGTGTTAGATGATAATAATTTATTATCTAGACCAATTCATATTATTAGTGCAAATATGCACAGTGTAATGAATTCTATTTACGCTCCAATAGTTTTACCACAACAATTAGATGCTAATAACTCAATGGCATTATTTGAGTTGTTAAGTAAAGATGATAACGAGGATTTACGTAAGCAAGTAAAACAATACGCTTCTAAAAACGGATTGTTTTATGTTAAAGACACTTCAGGAACAAATATAAATGTTCAAGTTATAGATACAGAAAAAATTGATTTTTCTAAAACTACTTATAAGTTAGAAAACAGTGTTGAAAATGAAGAAAAACCTGTAATTATTGTAATGGATTATGCTTTTGGAGAACAAGCTTATGAAACTATGGATGAGTTATTGAAACCTTATATTTGTGAAAACGGTAATAAACATCATTTAAATGTTGAATCTGTTTCAATTATGGGTAAGGCAGGTATTTTAGAAGGGGGAAAAGGAGATATTATGATTCCGTCATCGCATGTGTTTGAAGGTACAGCAGATAACTATCCATTTAAAAATCAATTAAAAAAGAAAATGTTTGAAGGTTGTGGGGTAGATGTTTATACGGGAGCTATGGTTACCGTTTTAGGTACTTCACTTCAAAATAAAGATATTTTAAAATTCTTTTATGATTCTACTTGGAAAGTAACAGGGTTAGAGATGGAAGGAGCACACTATCAAAAAGCCATTCAAGCAGCTTCAAAAATTAGAGGAAATATTTCTGGAAAAGTAAAAGTGCGTTATGCATACTATGCTTCAGATAATCCTTTAGAAACAGGAAGTACACTAGCTTCTGGAGGGCTTGGTACAACTGGTGTATTGCCAACATATGTAATTACAGAAAAAATATTAGATCAAATTTTTTAGAACCCCTAATTGAGTAAAAAGTTTTACATATTTCCAAAACGGATTTTTGATATCATTTTTTCTATGGTTATTATTTCAACTATTTTAGTTTGGATGGTACCTTTAGTAGCTATTATTATTTGGATGGAATCCAAAGAGAAAACATTTTTTAAACAAGAAAGAATTGGCAAAAACGGAAAGCCTTTTTATATTTATAAATTTAAAAGTATGAAAGGAGATTGCCCAGTAAATGACCCATTGTTATCTAAAGATGAAGCTTCCAGAATTACTGTGTTTGGAAAATTTTTAAGAAAATTTAGAATTGATGAGTTTCCGCAATTTTTTAATGTTTTAAAAGGTGAAATGAGCGTAGTAGGGCCTAGACCTGAACGACAGTTTTTTTTGGATGAAATGATAAAATATATACCTAAGTATAGGGAAATTCAGGAATTAAAACCAGGAATTACATCATTAGGTCAAATAAAATATGGCTACGCAGATAATTTGGACCAAATGCTAAATAGAGCTAGGTATGATTTAATTTATTTAGATAATTTATCTATTTGGACAGATATAAAAGTAATAATAAGTACTATTGGTATAGTATTTCAAGGCAAAGGAAAATAACACACACAACATAACTAAACAAATAATGAACGTATTAATTTTAGGAGCAGGAGGTAGAGAGCATGCAATTGGATGGAAAATTGCACAAAGCGAATTATTAAGTGAACTTTTTATTGCACCAGGTAACGCAGGAACTAAAAACGTAGGAACAAATTTAGATTTGAATCCAACCGATTTTCCAGCATTAAAAGAGGTAATTTTAGAAAAAAAAATTGAACTAGTAGTTGTAGGGCCAGAAGATCCTTTAGTAAAAGGAGTTTCAGATTTTATTTTAAATGATGAAGAAATAAAGGACACTTTAGTAATTGGTCCAGAAAAATATGCGGCACAATTAGAAGGTAGTAAAGAGTTTGCAAAAGAGTTTATGTATCGCCATAATATTCCAACAGCGGCTTACAAAAGTTTTACTGCAGAAAATTTAGAAGAGGGTTATAAATTTTTAGAAACCTTAAAAGCACCTTATGTTTTAAAAGCTGATGGTTTAGCTGCTGGAAAAGGAGTTTTAATTATTGAAGACATAAACGAAGCAAAGCAAGAACTTAAAGAAATGCTTACTGAGCAAAAATTTGGAGAAGCCAGTAGCAAAGTTGTAATTGAAGAGTTTTTAACTGGAATTGAATTGAGTTGTTTTGTTTTAACCGATGGTAAAGATTATGTAACATTACCAAGTGCTAAAGACTACAAAAGAATTGGAGAAGGAGATAAAGGTTTAAATACCGGTGGAATGGGTGCAGTATCTCCAGTGCCATTTTTAACAGATAAATTAATGGCCAAGATTGATGCTCAGGTTATTAAACCAACCATTGATGGGTTTCAAAAAGATAATATTAATTACGTTGGATTTGTATTTATTGGATTGATTTATGATAATGATGAGGTAAAAGTTATAGAATACAATTGCCGTATGGGAGATCCAGAAACGGAAGTTGTAATTCCACTATTAGAAAGTGACTTTTTAGAATTATTAATTGCTGCAGGAAAAAAAGAATTAGCAGGAAAAACAGTTAAATTTAAGGACGAAAGTGCTTGTACAGTGGTGTTAGTTTCTGGTGGATACCCTGAAGCTTATGAAAAAGGAAAAGAGATTTTAGGAACCGAAAAAGTTACTGATTCTATTGTTTTTCACGCAGGTACAAAAGAAGAAAACGGAAAAGTTGTAACAAACGGAGGAAGAGTTTTAGCAATTACTTCTTTTGGTGAAGATTTTAAAGGAGCTTTAAAACAAAGTTACCAAAGTATAGATAAAATTTGCTTTGATAAAATAAACTTTAGAACGGATATTGGTTTTGACTTGTAAAAAAAAATTCTTGTTGCACCATTAAATTGGGGTTTAGGTCACGCTACACGTTGTGTACCTATTATAAAAGCTCTAATTAAAGCTAATTATACACCAATATTAGCAAGTGATGGTGTTGCATTAGAATTTTTAAAAAAGGAGTTTCCGCAGCTAAAAAGCTATAAACTTCCTTCATACAATGTAAAATATTCAAATAGTAGGCATACATTTAAACTGAAATTAATGTTTAATGTGCCTACTATTTTTTTATCGGTTCAAAAAGAAAGAAAACTAGTTGCTAAAATTGTTCAAGAAGAAAACATCTTAGGAATAATTTCGGATAATAGGTTTGGTGTTTATTGTTCTCATATTCCTTCAGTATATATTACACATCAATTAAATGTTTTATCTGGAATTACTACTTTTTTTACTTCAAAAACACATCAAAAAATAGCTTCAAAATATAATGAAGTTTGGGTGCCAGATTTTAATGGTGAAAATAATTTTTCAGGAAAATTAAGTCAGATTTCTAGTTTAAAAGGCAAAACAAAATTTATTGGAGTTCTAAGTAGGTTTCAATTTGAAAAACAACCTCAAAAATACAATTTTACAGTAGTTTTATCTGGTGTAGAACCACAAAGAAGTTTATTGGAGCAAAAGCTGTTAAACGAGCTTAAAAACACTTCAAAAAAGGTGTTATTTGTTAGAGGTAAACTTTCTGTTGAAAAAATTGAAACTTCAAAAAATATTGAAGTGGTTAATTTTTTAACTTCAGAAAAATTAAATAAGGTTTTAAATCAAAGTGAAATAGTTATTGCGCGTTCTGGATATTCTACAATTATGGATCTTGCTCTATTGAAGAAAAAAGCGGTGTTTATTCCAACTCCAGGGCAAAATGAGCAAGAATATTTAGCTAAAAGAATGGCCAAAAAGCAAATTGCACCTTTTTTTAAGCAAGAAAAATTTACATTAAAACAATTAGATAAGGTAGCTAACTATAAAGGTTTTAATAAAGATATTGAAACAAAAGTAGATTTAGAAATTTTCCGACTTTTCGATAGTAAATGAAAATTCTGAACCTTTTTTATGTTCGCTTTTTACAAAAATTTCTTCTCCGTGTGCTTCAACAATATGTTTAACAATAGATAATCCTAGTCCAGAACCACCTTGGTCTCTAGATCTACTTCGGTCTACTCTATAAAAACGTTCAAATAAACGAGATTGATCTTCAGCTTTGATACCCTCACCATTATCGGTTACTTTTACTAGCATTTTATTTTTTTCAAAACTTTCGATACTTACCATAGTTGTACCGCCTATAACTCCATATTTTATGGAGTTTACAATTAAATTTGTTAAAACTTGCTCGTATCTTTCCTCATCTCCAATAACCATAATTGGATAGTGATAATGTTTATCTAGTAATAAGGTTACATTTCTTTTTTTAGCTTTTATTTCTAGTAAATCATAAATGCCTTTAACCAGTTTAACAATATCAAAAGGCTCTTTGTTTATGTTTAAATCTGCTGCTTCTAATTTAGAAATCATATCTAAATCTTTAACAATTGCTATTAACCTTTCAACGCCTTTATTAGCACGATCTATGTATTTATCTCTTATTTTTGCGTCGTTTATAGCGCCATCAGAAAGGGTTAATAAATACCCTTGAACAGTAAAAAGAGGTGTTTTTAATTCGTGAGAAATATTACCTAAAAACTCACGTCTATAACCTTCTCGTTTGTTTAAGTTTTTAATTTGAAGTTGTTTATCCTTGGCAAATTTTTCAACTTCACGAGAAAGTGTAGCAATATCTGATGTAATAGATGTTTTTTGAAAATCGGCAGAGTCTAGTAAAGAAACATTGTCGTAAATTTTCTTTACTCTTTGGTAAATAAACTTTTCAATTCTAAATTGAGTTACAATAAAAGTAAATATAAAAACAATTATAAGAAATAGTAATATGTACCAAAAATCTGGAATAATATCGAATAGAAAATAAGCTAAAGATATTAATGTTACACTTGTAAATATAGTTATGTAAAGTGAAGAGAAAAATGCAAAAGAGTAGGTTTTTTTAATCTTCATTAATTACAAATTTATACCCAACACCTTTTACGGTTTTAAAATTATTATCTCCAATTTTTTCTCGAAGTTTTCTAATATGAACATCAATAGTTCTTCCTCCAACCACAACTTCGTTACCCCAAACTTTATCTAAAATATCATCTCTTTTAAATACTTTTCCTGGTTTTGAAGCTAGTAACGAGAATAATTCAAACTCTTTTCTAGGTAAAGAAAGCTTAACACCTTCTTTTATAATTACATATTCTTCACGGTCAATAATAATTCCACCAACATCTACTTTATCACTAGTTTCAGTTGTAGTGTTTTCTTTAACACGCCTTAGTAATGCTTTTACTTTACTAACTAAAACTTTTGGTTTAATTGGTTTTGTAATGTAATCATCTGCGCCAACATTAAAACCAGCTACTTGAGAGTAATCTTCGCCACGAGCAGTAAAGAATGTAATTAATACATTTTCTAAACTTTTGGTTGCTCTAATTTTTTCACAAGCTTCAATGCCATCCATTTCAGGCATCATAATGTCTAAAATAATTAAATGCGGTTTGTATTTAATAGCAGCTTCAACAGCTTCAATACCGTTGCTGGCAGTAAATACTTGATAGCCTTCATTTTTTAAATTGTATCCAACAATTTCTAAAATGTCTGGTTCATCATCTACAAGTAATATTTTTAGGTTCGAAATTTCCATATTGTTATAGCTTTCTTTATTAAACAGCAATCAAAAGTAAATATAAATTATATAGTGAGTAATTAAAAAATAAACTTAATTAAAAACATAACATTTAACTAACAATAAAGTTACAAAAGTTTAATTTAGGCTGCGATATATTATAAATAGATTTGATTTTTTAAAGAAAACGTATTTAATAAAAAATAGTATATTGGCTTATCTATTAACATATTATAAAAAAATAATGAAAAAAAATTGCATTTTATTTTTATGCCTGATAGTCTTTGTTAAAGGCTTTTCTCAGGCAGAAGGAGATATTATTATCTCAGAAATGATGAATAATCCGGCTGCTGTTTCTGATAGCAACGGGGAGTATTTCGAATTGTTTAACACTACTAATGCTAGTATAGATATTGGTGGGTGGATTATTGAAGATGGTAATTCTAGTGAAACAATTTCTGGAACTTTATTAATTCCTCCGTTAGGTTATGTTGTTTTGGCTAAAAATTCAGATACTGCTGCAAATGGCGGAGTTGTAGCAGATTACGACTACACATCAACAATTACATTAACAAACTCTAATGGTACTTTAATATTAAGGAACTCCTCTAATGTTGTTATTGATAGAGTGGATTTTGATGATACTACTTTTCCTATAGTTTCTGGAAAAAGTATGGAGTTATCGCAAAGTAGTTTAGATCATATTTCTAATAATTCAGGCGCAAATTGGGCTTTAGCTACTTTAGAAATTGTTGCAGGAGGTGATTTAGGTAGTCCTGGTTCTGCTGCTGGAGGTGTTTTATTAGCTAAAAGCCTTCAAATCGAAGGTTTTAATGTTTACCCAAATCCAGTAGCAAATGGAAGTTTCCAAATTACAACGGCTTCAAATACTAATAAGCAATTAACTATTTATAGTATGCTAGGTAACCAAGTATACAGTAAAACGGTAGAAGTTAATGAACACGTAAATGTTTCACATTTAAATTCAGGTGTTTATTTTGTAAACGTTGAAGAAAATGGTAAAACAGCTACAAAAAAGCTAGTTATTAAGTAGTCTTCTTTATTTATAATATATAAAAGCACTCCTCAAGGAGTGCTTTTTTTGTTATATTTAGCACAAAAAGAGAGCTATGAATATGAAATTAAATTTCGAAAGTATTTTGTTTTTGGATATTGAAACGGTTCCTGAAACGGAGAATTTTAGTGAGTTATCTCAATTAAAACAAGAACTATTTGCTAAAAAAACCGAATATCAACGAAAAGAAAATTTTACCCCTGAAGAATTTTACAATCGAGCTGGAATTTGGGCAGAATTTGGCAAAATTGTGTGCATTTCTGTTGGTTATTTTGTTAGTTTTTCTTCAAAAGAAAGAAAATTTAGAGTTACTTCTTTTTATGGAGAAGAAAAAAATATTTTGCTTGAGTTTAAAGAGCTTTTGGATACTCATTTTAATAAAAATACTCACTTACTTTGCGGACATAACGGTAAAGAATTCGATTTTCCGTATATAGCTAGAAGAATGATTATTAACGAAATAAACTTACCTTCTAAACTAAATTTATTTGGGAAAAAGCCTTGGGAAATACCTCATATAGATACTATGGAGTTGTGGAAGTTTGGTGATTACAAACATTTTACATCGCTAAAATTGTTAACTTCAATTCTAGGAATTCCATCTCCAAAAGACGATATCGATGGGAGCGAAGTTGGTAAAGTTTATTACCAAGAACAAAATATTGAGCGTATTGTAACCTATTGCGAAAAAGATACCATTACAGTTGCACAGTTACTACTGCGATTTAATAACGAACCTTTGTTAAATGAACTAGAAATTGTACACGTATAAAAAATGCTAAAGTTTTTAGTTTTTTTATTTTAACGTAACAAAAGACACAGATTTATATATCCTTTTACCCTTAAATTTGCAGTATATTTTTGAAATTAAAATAATGAAAAAAGGAATTAAATTTGCCAAAATAAACTTAATTGTGCTATTAGTTTTTACAATGCTTTTTGGTTGTGAAAACCGAGCTAAAAAAGATATTTCAAAAAACGAAACTCCCGTAGCTAAAAATGAGCAGCTCGATTTGAGTAAAGGTTTTCAACTACTTGAGTCAAATTGTTTTGCGTGTCATAACCCAAAAAAAGTTATTGAAGGACGAATTGCTCCTCCAATGTCTGCAATTAAAGAGTATTATATTACCGAAAATAAAAACATTTCAGAAGAAGACTTTATAAAAAGTTTAATAATGTTTATTGAAAACCCAAATAAGGAGAATTCAAAAATTCCTGAAGCAATTGAAATGTATGGTTTAATGCCAAAAATGAACTTTACTGAGGAACAGGTTACACAAATTGCAAAATACATTTATCAATCAAAATTTGAAGATCCTGATTGGTACATAAAACATTTTCAGAATGAAAAATTTATGCACCTAGAAAATTTAAAAAACGAAGTTGTAAGTTATAAAGATCTTGGTTTGCAGTATGCAATGAAAACAAAAGCTGTTTTAGGTAAAAATTTAATTGCAGCACTAAAAAATAAAGGAACTAAAGAGGCTGTTGCTTTTTGTAATACTAGAGCGTTTAATATTGTAGACAGTGCAGGTACTGCTTTAAATGTAACTATAAAAAGAGTTTCAGACTTTCCGAGGAATGCCATTAATATTGCTAATAATAACGAATTAAATTTTATTTATAACGCTAAAAAGGCACTTGTTAATAAAGAAAAAATTACACCTTTAGTACAAGATATAGATAATAAAATGGTTGGTTATTACCCAATTGTAACTAATAAAATGTGTATGCAATGTCACGGTGAGCCTAACAGTCAAATTTTGTCTGAAACATTAACTAAAATAAAAGAATTATATCCAATGGATAAAGCAGTTGGGTATGGCGAAAATGAACTTAGAGGTATTTGGGTTGTTGAAATGAACAAGAAGGAATAATTAACCTTCCAATTTCATAGAAAGTTCAAACCAACGCTCTTCTTTTTCTTCAATAGAGTTTAATATATTTTGTAATTGAATGGAAACTTCGTTTATTTTTTCTCCTGCAATTTCGCCAGAAGCTAATGAATTTTCAATTGTAGCTTTTTCTTTGTTTAAGGTTTCAATATCCTTTTCAATAGAAGTAAACTCACGTTGTTCTTTATAAGATAGCTTTCCTTTTTTTTCTGTTTTTACTCTAGTATCTTCCTTTTTAACAGTTGTAGTTTCCTCTTTAGGTTTAGAATCTTCATAAACTCGATAATCTGTATAATTTCCAGGAAAATCTTCAATTACACCTTCACCTCTAAAAACAAATAGATGATCTACAATTTTATCCATAAAATAACGGTCGTGCGATACTACCATTAAACAACCAGGAAAGTCTAGTAAAAAGTTTTCAAGTACGTTTAGTGTTATAATATCTAAATCGTTTGTAGGCTCATCAAGTATTAAAAAATTTGGGTTTTGAATTAATACTGTACATAAATACAGTCGTTTTCGTTCACCACCACTTAGTTTTTCAACAAAATCGTATTGTCTTTTTCTGCTGAATAAGAAACGCTCTAATAATTGTGCAGCAGAAATACTTCTACCTTTTGTAAGCGGAATTTGCTCACCATACTCTTTTATAACCTCAATTACTTTTTGTCCAGGTTTTGGTGTAATTCCATTTTGCGTGTAATAACCAAATTTAACAGTTTCGCCAATAACAACTTTACCTGCATCAACAGGAATTTGTTGTGTTATTAAGTTTAAAAAAGATGATTTTCCAGTACCATTTTTTCCAATAATTCCAATACGTTCACCTCTTTTAAAAACATATTCGAACTTGTTTAAAATTACTAAATCGTCGAATTTTTTTGAAATATTATGAAGTTCAATAATTTTTGAACCTAAACGTGCCATATTTATTTCTAACTGAACCTGATGGTTATTTCTACGTTTATGCGCTTCTTCTTTTATAACAAAAAAGTCATCTATTCTACTTTTAGATTTAGTTGTTCGAGCCTTTGGTTGTCTTCGCATCCAATCTAATTCTTTTTTGAATAGGTTTTTTGCTTTTTCAACCGATGCTTGCTCTTGCGCAATACGTTCTTCTTTTTTCTCTAGAAAATAAGAGTAGTTACCTTTATAAGTATAAAGTTTTCCTTGATCTAATTCTATAATTTCATTACAAACACGTTCTAAAAAGTAACGATCGTGCGTAACCATAAATAGTGTAATTTTTTCTTTCGAAAAATAACTTTCTAGCCATTCAATCATTTCTAAATCTAAATGGTTTGTAGGCTCATCTAGAATTAATAAATCGGGTTTATGAATTAATATTATAGCTAATGATAAACGCTTTTTTTGACCACCAGATAGTGAACTTATTTTTTGATTTAAATTTTCAAGTTTTAACTTAAAAAGAATTTGTTTGTATTGTGTTTCAAAATCCCAAGCGTTATGCAATTCCATTTGCTCAAAAGCTTTTTGGTATGCTTGTTCGTTTTCAGGATTGTTTAGAGCTTTTTCGTAGGTTTCAATTATTTTTAAAATAGGATTATCCGAATTAAAAATTGCCTCTTCTATGGTGCTATTTTCATCTAGTTTATCTTCTTGAGATAAATAAGCTATTTTTAAATCTTTTCGGCAAATTACTTGTCCGGTATCCGTAGAGTCTAAGCCTGCAATAATATTTAACATCGAAGTTTTTCCAGTACCATTTTTTGCTATAAAAGCAATTTTTTGGTCTTTATTTATTCCGAAGGAAATACCGCTAAAGAGCTCAAGTTCTCCAAACGATTTTGATATGTTTTCTATAGAAAGGTAATTCATTAATAAGAATTTTGACAAAACTACATAAAAAAACCCGAGAAATTTCTCGGGTTTTAAAGGTTTATAAATTGTTTGTTATTGTTTAATAAACTTTTTACTCATTATTTCTTCTCCGTCGTTTACTTCAATAATGTAAATTCCAGGTTTTAAATTGCCAACATTAACAGTTTCACTTACGTTTCCTGTTTTAATAGTTTGCCCTAAAAGGTTTGTTAAACTATAAGTTGCTTCACTATTATAACTCATTCTAATAGTTAAAAATTCACCTTTTACAGGGTTCGGATATACTGTAAATTCATCAATGTCAAATTCACTTTCAGCAATATCGTTTAGAGATTTAATGTATTGAGTTCCATCTAATCCTCTACTGCTTCCTGTTCCAATAATACCCGAAATAGTTACTTGATCTATGTAAATATAATCTGAGTTTCCAGAGGCATCACATTGAAATCTAAATCTTGCATTTGATGCAAAGTTATAATTAGCTTTATTTAAAGTAACTGTTGCAGAGTAGAAACTATTATTGTTAAAGTCGGTTCCTCTTGCATAAGCTGCAACCGTGGTCCAAGATGAACCATTGTAATAACGAACCCAAAAATCTTCACCACTTTCCATACTTCTAGCATAGAAATAAAAGTTAATTTCAACAGAGTCATAAGGACTTACATCTACATTAGACAATGTCATTGCTGATGCAGCACCAGAATTATCTCTTATTCTGATTGAATATGTTCCTTCATACGACCTGCTTCCACCATATCTTGCAACGTCACTTCCACCATCAGCCCAGCCATCCCAGCCAGATTCAAAGTATCCTTGGTGTAAAATAGTAGTCGAATTTGTAGCACCTTCTAAAGTAGTCGCAGTTGCTGTATTACTATCTGCAGAGGTATTTCCTTCAGCATCTTTAGCTCTAACAGTAAAACTGTAAGTAGTATTTGCAGCTAAACCAGTTACTTGGTATGTTGTGCTTGTTGTTGAAGTTAATAAACTTCCATCTTGGTATACATCGTAACCAGTTACTCCAACATTATCAGTTGCTCCACTCCAACTTAAATCAATTGAATTTGAAGTTTCGTTGTTTGCAATTAAACTAGGTGCTGTTGGTGCTTGTGAATCTGGCGCTTCGGTAGTTACAGTTTCTGTATTACTGTCACCAGAAATATTGCCAGCAGCATCTTTTGCTCTAACAGTAAAGTTATAAGTAGTTCCAGCCGTTAATCCATTAGCTTGATATGTTGTGTTTGATGTGGAAATTACTAAAATACCATTTTGATATACATCATATTCTGTAACACCAACATTATCTGTTGAGCCGCTCCAACTTAAATCAACTGAATTTTGAGTTATATTACTAGCAATTAAACTAGGAGCAGTTGGCGCTTGTGTATCAGGAGCATCGGTTGTAATTGTTTCAGTATTACTATCTGCCGAGATATTACCAGCGGCATCTTTTGCTCTAACTGTGAAATTATACGTTGTTCCTGCAACTAAACCAGTTGCTTGGTATGTAGTATTTGTGGTAGAAGCGATTAAGGTTCCATCTCTGTAAATATCATATCCAGTTACTCCAACATTATCTATTGAGCCGCTCCAACTTAAATCAACTGAATTTTGAGTTATATTACTAGCAATTAAACTAGGAGCAGTTGGCGCTTGTGTATCAGGAGCATCGGTTGTAATTGTTTCAGTATTACTATCTGCCGAGATATTACCTGCAGCATCTTTTGCTCTAACTGTGAAATTGTATGTTGTTCCAGCTGTTAAACCAGTTGCTTGGTAGGTTGTATTTGAAGTTGATGTAATTAAAGTTCCATCTCTATAAACATCATATCCAGTAACGCCAACATTATCTGTTGAACCACTCCAGCTTAAATCTACAGTAGTTTCTGTAATATCGTTTGAAGTTAAACTTGGTGCAGTAGGAGCTTCAGTATCAGGACCAGATTCCATAATAACAACAGTATAATCTTCAACTTCACCATAAGTAAACGTTTCACAAGAAGAAGGAATTCCATTATATTTCATTGAAACTCTCATTGTTGTAGCTCCTGCGTTTGCAGATGAA
The DNA here is from genome assembly GCF_900106565.1 of Lutibacter oricola. Taxonomy (GTDB): domain Bacteria; phylum Bacteroidota; class Bacteroidia; order Flavobacteriales; family Flavobacteriaceae; genus Lutibacter; species Lutibacter oricola. The sequence goes on along the minus strand of NZ_FNNJ01000007.1, from coordinate 147,586 downwards.
GGAACCGTAAATGTTCCACTTACAGGTGTATTTCTTGTAGCAGCTTGAGTCCAAACTTGCTCGCCAGAATCATTAAAATCACCATCTTTGTTATAATCAATCCAAACAGAATAACCTTCACTATAAATAGTTCCTGTCCAAGTAGGTGTTACTGTTATTGTAACTGCTTCGTCTTTATTTAAATTTGTTGAAATTGAAGTATGGTCACTATAACCATTTCCAGATCCAGAAGAATTATCAATGGTTCCTATTTCAACTCTACCAATATATTCATCACTAACATTATTTCCTTTTGAAGTACAGTAAGTTAAAACTTGTTCTAAAGTAGTAAAGTTTACAGAAGAACTAAATACAGAGCTTCCGCTAGAACAAACACTTTGTACCTGCGCTTCATATTGAGTTAAAGTATTTAACCCTGTTATATCAAATGAAGTTGATCCAGTACTTTCTTGTGTCCAAGTAGATGTTCCAGTTTCTCTATATTGAAGAACATAAGTTGCTCCAGAAACAGCGCTCCAAGAAAGAGTTGCCCCAGTTGCTCCAACATTTGATGAAGCTAAATTAGTTGGTACAGTTGCATTACAAATAACCTCTTCTTCAATAGCAAAATTAGTGTTTGAAATATCAAAGAAAATATTATCAGCAGCTTCAACCTTAATTCTGTTTTGAGTTCCAATATTATTAGGAACCGTAATTTGTTGAGAACCATCATTAGCAACTCCTGCAGCTAGAGAGATTGGGAAGGTGTTACCTCCATCTGTTGATAATAAAACATTTACAGTTTGACAATTTACAGCACTTCCATTAGTTCCAGCAACATCCCAAGTAACAGTTTGTAATTGTCCTACATTCCAAGTTAACGATGAATTTGGAGCAGAAACTACAAATGGTCCAGCTGAACTATTTACAGTAACAACCATATCATCACTATTATTTGTTCCTCCACCAGCTACATTATCTCTAACTGTTAATCTGAAATTTAACGATCTTCCAACCGAAGGTACAGTTTCCCATTGTGTAGAGGTATTTCCGGCTAAAACTGTAGAAAGTTGTGGGAAAGTTCTTGTTTTTTCTGTTGAAGGACTAAAAGATCTAAATGCAACTCCTGTAGTTGCAGTTGTACTTGGGTAAGTAGATGAAGCGTTATTCTCATCCATTTGTTCCCAAACATAAGTTAAGTTATCTCCATCAGCATCTGTTCCGTCACCAGTTAAAATAAAAGGAGTGCTTTTTGGAATTGTATAATCGGAACCTGCTAAAGCAGTTGGTACATTGTTACCGGTATTAGTATTTGTTTGGCAACTAGTTGTTTTAACGTAGTTTGTTATTTGTTGAATTGTCATTGCATGGAAATACGGATCACTATGCGATTGTACGTCTGTTGCTCCAGTAATACCTGCATAACCCATAATTGTTGACCCACTACCAGGTTCAACCTGTGCGTTAGTACCTTCATTACCGTTAAATGTCCAAGTATGGTTACCGCCAAATTGGTGTCCTAATTCATGAGCAACATAATCTACATCAAAATTGTCTCCTTCTGGTACTGTATGAGAAGTAAAACCACTTCCTTTGCTGCCATCTACACAAACACAACCTATGCAACCTGCATTACCGTTGTTACTTCCGTTATGAACTAAGTGACCAACATCATAATTTGCTTCACCAATAACACTTGTTAATGTAGATTGTAATTGAGAATTTAAACTAGAAGTATAAGGATCGCTATTTGCAGATGTATAAATAACATCATCAGTATTTGCAATTAAGTTCATTGTAACACCAAAATCTATTTCAAAAATACCATTTACACGTGTCATAGTGGCATTTATTGCAGCTAATGCTTGTGCTTTAGTTCCTCCAAAATACTGTGTAAATTCTCCAGTTGCAGACATTGCCAAACGATATGTACGTAAAATTCCATCGTCTGCATTTGGTCTAGCTGTTAAACCAGATTTTATTTTATTAGATACGTTGTCTTTAACCAAGCATTCAAATTCATTTAACGATGCTGTTTTAGACTTTTTAGAATATACCATATAATCTTTAAGATCTTTAGAATATGGCTCCATAAAAACGGCATCTCTACCGCTTGTAAGTATCATACTTTTGAAACCTATAGGCGAAACGCTAAATCGGATCGTGGATGCTGGATTGTCTATTCCTTGTCCGGCATAAGATCTAATATTAGGAAATCTCGCCTGTAAATCTGGGTGCATTGTAGAGGCTTCGAATATTGTAAAACGCTCGAATTCTCCATTTGCATTAGGAAATTCGATAATAGTTGATGACTTTTGTAAATAACCTCCTCGTTTAGGAGATGTTGCTAAGGCAATTTTTAATTGATCTACATTTAAACTGAAAACTTTAAAATTGTTAGAGATTTCATTTTTGCCTTGTAAAGCTGTCGAAATGTTTTTAGAAGATGTACTCCACGGATTGGTTTGTGAAAAACCATAATTTAGAGTAAAAACAAAAAAACATAATAGTAGTTTTTTTAGCATAGTAAAATTTGATTAGGTTAGTAATTTTTTGTTTATCAAGGTATTAAATTAAATTTATGATAACAAATAAGTGTTAAATTTACATTTGTATTAGTTAATTCAGCAAATGTTTGAAAAGAATATAAAAGTAAATTATGTTGTTAAAAGTTGAAAATTTATCCATTTCATTTAAATCGAACATTGCAGTAAATAAAGTAGTGGAGGCTGTTAATTTTGAGTTGAATGAAGGTGATATTTTAGGAATTGTTGGAGAGTCTGGAAGTGGAAAATCTGTATCGTCTTTAGCTATTTTAGGGTTGCTTCCAAAAACGGCAATTGTAGAAGGTTCTATTATTTTTAATGAAAAAAATTTGGCAAAAACGTCAAATAAAGCATTTCAAAATATAAGAGGTAATCAAATTTCAATGATTTTTCAAGAACCTATGAGTTCGTTAAATCCGAGTTTAACTTGTGGCTTTCAGGTGATTGAAATTTTACTTCAACATAAAAAAATTACAAAGTTTGAGGCAAAAAAGGAAGTGATTGAATTGTTTAATAAAGTTAAACTTCCTAGAGCAGAGAATATTTTTAATCAATATCCACATCAAATTTCAGGTGGTCAAAAGCAACGAGTTATGATTGCGATGGCAATCGCTTGCAAACCTCAAATTTTAATTGCCGATGAACCAACAACTGCATTGGATGTAACAGTTCAAAAAGAAATAATTTTATTGTTGAAGGAGTTGCAGAAAGAAACCAATATGAGTATTGTTTTTATATCTCATGATTTGGCTTTGGTCTCTGAAATTGCTACAAATGTTTTAGTAATGTATAAAGGTAAAGTTGTAGAACAAGGGGCTGCCATTGAGGTGTTTAAAAACCCAACACATAATTATACAAAAGCACTTATAAATTCGAAACCAAATTTAAAAGAACGTTTAAAAAAGTTACCTACAGTTTCTAATTTTATTGAAAATACTATTGATACAACTGTTTATACTTCAAAAGAAAGAGAAGAATTTCATAAAAAAACATATAGCAAAAAACCATTATTAGAAATTAATGAGGTTGCCACTTATTTTACTGTAAACAGTAGTTTTTTATCTAGTAAAAAGCACTATGTAAAAGCTGTAGATAATGTTTCTTTTAAATTGTTTGAAGGCGAAACTTTAGGATTAGTTGGAGAAAGCGGTTGCGGAAAAACAACATTGGGTAGAACCATTTTACATTTAGAAAAATTAACTAGCGGGCAGTTTTTTTACAAACAAAAGGACGTTACAACGCTTTCAAAAAAAGAAATTAAGGCATTTAGAAAAGAAGTTCAAATTATATTTCAAGATCCTTTTTCATCTTTAAACCCAAGAATTCCTGTTGGAAAAGCTATAATGGAACCTATGAAAGTACACGGAATTTTAAATTCTTCAACAGAAAGAAAAGAATATGTACTAGATATTTTAAAACAGGTTGGGTTAAGTGAAGAGCATTTTTATCGTTATCCGCATGAGTTTTCTGGTGGGCAACGTCAAAGAATTGGAATTGCACGTACCATTGCTTTAAAGCCAAAATTAATTATTTGTGATGAATCTGTATCTGCTTTAGATGTTTCGGTTCAAGCACAAGTTTTAAATTTATTGAATGAATTAAAGCAGACTTTTGGGTTTACCTACATTTTTATATCGCATGATTTAGCGGTTGTTAAATATATGGCCGATCAGTTAGTGGTAATGAATAAAGGAAAAATTGAAGAAATTGGAGATGCAGATGAAATTTATAAAAACCCGAAAACAAGCTATACTCAAAAATTAATTGATGCCATTCCTAAAGGAATTTAAAAGCATTTAATTGTATATTGCACCTTAAAATGAAGCATAATTTTTTACATATTGTTTTTTTTATTGGAATGGTAAGTATTTCAATAAACTCTTGGGCGCAACAAAATGTTGAGGTTCCAAAAGTTAACGTTGAAGAAGAAAACGATTTAAAATTTCAAAGTTATTTTTTTGAAGCTTTAAAACAAAAAGCAATTAAAAACTACGATAAGGCTATTGAAAATTTAGAAAAAGGTTATGAAATTTATCCTTCGAGTGTTGCTGTTGAGTTTGAGTTTTCAAAAAACTTTTTATTAATAAAAGAATATGCTGAAGCTGAATTGTTTATAAATAAAGCATTAGATAAAGAGCCAAAAAATAATTTTTTATTAGCTCAAAAAGTTGCTGTTTTAAGAGCGCAACGAAAAACGAAAGAAGCTATCGAGGTTCAGAAAAAATTAGTAGAACTGAAACCTAAATGCGCCGATCAATTAGTGTTGCTATATATTAGAGATCAAAATTTTGTTGAAGCTGAAAAACTAATTTCAGAAATAGAAAAAAAAGCACTTACTACTAGAAGAATTAAATCGTATAAAAAGTTTATTGCAAGCAGGAAAAAGGCGTTTACAAAAAACACTAATGTTGTAAAACCAGCGTCAAATGATGTAAATATTGAAGATTTACGTTCTCAGTTTAAAAAAGGAAAGAGTTATAAAGCATTACTAACATTATTAAATAAAGAGGCAGAATTGCAAAATTACAAAGCTTTACTTATTGATGTTTCTCAAGGTTTGGAATTATTTCCGGCTCAGCCAGTATTATATAAGTTAAATGGTGTAGCGTTAAACAAGCTTGGAAAATATAATGAAGCAATTGACGTTTTAACACTTGGCATTGATTTTGTGTTTGATAATAACGCTTTGGAGGCAGATTTTTACAATCAATTAGCTTTTAGTTATACAAAACTAAACAACACCAAAGAAGCTTTAAAATACAAACAAAAGGCAGCAGCTTTAAACAAAGGTTAATTAAATGAAGATTTTTTATAAAACAGTACTATTATTTCTTTTAGTTTTTACATCGTGTAAAACACATAAATCTGTTACAAATAGTACAGTTAATTCTATTTCAACAAAAAAAATAATTTCTAACCATTACAATACAGCTTTTAAGCAAGAAACTATTTATGCTAAAATGAATGCTCGTTTTAAAGATAAAAAACGTTCGGTTTCTGTAAGTGTGCGATTGCGATTAGAAAAGGATAAAACTATTTGGTTAAGTGCTTCAAAAATTGGAATTCCGTTAGCTAAAGTAAAAATTACACCTACCAATGTTAGTTATTACGAAAAGTTAAATAGAACTTACTTTGATGGCGATTTTAGTTTATTAAGCAAGTGGTTGGGAACAGAACTGGATTACGAAAAAGTTCAGAATATATTATTGGGACAAGCGGTTTTAAACCTTAAAAAAGGAAAATACAATTCTAAGATTGTTGAAAATGATTATGAAATAAAACCAAAAAGAGAGAATGAATTGTTTAATATTTTATTTTTCTTGAATCCAGATAATTTTAAAATAAACAAGCAAGCAATATCAAACGATGAGAAAAAGCAAGTTTTAACGGTTTCTTATCCAAAGTATAAAAATATTGGTGGTGAGCAATTTCCAGAAAATATTAATATTGAAGCTGTTGATGATGCAGATTTAACAACTATTAATATTGAATATAAATCTGTTGAGTTTAATAAAGAGTTAACATTTCCATTTACAATACCAAGTGGTTATAAAGAAATTAGTTTAAAATAATGCGTTTCAACCCAAAACATCTATTATTCATTTTTGTAGTATTTATAGCTGTTCAAACTTCAGCTCAAAGAACTAAACGACAAGTTTTAGAGGCTAGGCGTGTACAGTTGCAAAAAGATAAAGTGTATATAAACGCATTGCTTTCTAATGCAAAACGTAAAGAAAAAAATTTAGTTGGAGAGTTAAACGATATTAAAGATAAAATTAAAATTAGTGAGGATATTATTTCTGTTATTTCTAGTGAAACCAAAGAGTTGGGGAATGAAATTTACACAAATCAGTTAGAAATAAATAAGAATAAAAGAGATTTAGAGGCTTTAAAAAAGGATTATGCCAATATGGTTTACAAATCTTACAAAAGTAAGTCTCAAAGCAATAGAATGATGTTTTTATTGTCTTCTGAAAATTTTTTGCAAGCATATAAAAGGTTTCAATATATGAAACAATACAATGCTTATAGAAAAACGCAAGGAGAGGAAATTCAACAAAAAACTGTAGAATTACAAACGTTAACAGATTCTTTAACGGTTAAAAAAAGTTTGAAACAAAGGTTATTAACCGATAAAAAAGAGGAGCAAAATTCTATAGAGAAAGAAAAGAAAACTCAAGAGGTTTTATTATCTCAAGTAAAGCAAAAAGAGAGTAAATATAAAAAGCAAATTGCTGGTTTTATTAAAGAAGAAAAGCGTGTTAATGCAGCCATAGAAAGATCTATTAGAGCGGCTATTGCTGCATCTAATAAAAAGGCGGGTAAAAAAAGTACTTCAGCAACATTTGCTTTAACTGCTGAAGCGAAAGCGTTGGCTTCAAAATTCACATCGAATAGAGGTAAATTACCTTGGCCAGTAGAAAAAGGTTATGTTTCTACGTATTATGGTAAACAGCCGCATCCGGTTGTAAAAACGTTAACTATACAAAGTAACGGAGTTAGAATTACAACAAATAAAGGCAGTAAAGCAAGAGCTGTTTTTGATGGTACTGTAATGGCTATTCAAATAATGTCTGGTAATAAAAAGGCAGTTTTAATTCAGCACGGTAATTATATAACTGTTTATAAAAACTTAGAAAATGTTACTGTTAGTAAAGGTTCTAAGGTTAAAACAAAACAATCTATAGGTACAATTTTTACTGATAAAATTACTTCAAAAACAATTTTAGATTTTGTATTACTTAAAAATACAACTACAGAAAATCCGGTAAATTGGATTTATAAAATGTAAATTTATTTAGAAATAGGGCTGTCTAAGAACTATTAAGCCGTCATTCTGAACTTGTTTCAGAATCTCATTACAATGGTTGTCAATCAGAATGAGAACCTGAAACAAGTTCAGGTTGACGAAACCTTAACTTGTTATTTTCTTAAGAACGTATTATTCAGACTTTGCAATGACTTTGGTAATTACAAAAGGTTTTTTATTTCCTGGAGGTATAATTTTTATTGATTTATGTTTTACCTTTCCATTAACTGTTTTTATTCTTAAACGAACAGGTTTACCATATTCTGGTGGAATTGGAATTTTAATTTGAAGTTTACGTTGATTATTCAAGATTGTATGTGAATCAATTTCTACACCAGACATTGAACTAACAATTTCAGCTTCTTTGCTAGCCTCGGAAAAGTTTAGTTCTGCATCCCAACTGCTTACATAAACTCCAGGATCAATAAACACAATTTCGTATTCTATCCATTCAAACTCAGTATCATTATTTTGATTGTTTTTTGTATTGCCAATACTATTACCAGCGTACAAATAATCCCAGTTTTTAGTACGGTTTTTATCTTTAGCATTAAAATAGCCACTTTTTTGTCCAACACTTATTTTTGGAATAGTACCGCCCTTAACCATTAATGTTTTTTGGGCTACTATCTTTTCACTTGATTGACCAATCAAAATTTCAAATTTTCCTTCCTCAACCTTAAACTCTTTTGAAGAAACATCGTAATAAGAAAATGCTTCGTAAGGCAAATTAATGCTTACTGTTTTACTTTCTCCTGCAGGTACATGAACTCGTTTAAACCCTTTTAATGATTTTATAGGAACTATATGTTCAGCTTCAACATCACGTACATATACTTGTACTATTTCATCACCATCCATATCGCCAATGTTAGAAACTTTAACATTAACTTCAAGATTATTCATAGGTTTAATGGTTTTTTTGCTTAATGTCAATTCTGAAATTTCAAATTGAGTATAACTCAACCCAAATCCGAATGGATATAGTGGATCTGTTTTAGAATACATATAAGTTCGACTAACTTCTGGGCCGTAATCATCTTTCCAGGTTTTTACATTATAATCATGCAAATGAGGTAATTGTTTTTCTGATTTTACCCAGGTTGTACTTAATTTACCACCCGGATTAACATCTCCAAACAATACATTAGCTAGTGCTGTACCTTGTTCTTGTCCATTTGGCCATGCGCAAATAATTCCTGGTAAATTTTCTTGTTCCCAACCAATGGAAGTAGAGCCACTAGGAACAAGTACTAATACTACATTTTTATTAACTGCGCTAACAGCTTTAATTAGTTGATGTTGGTTGCCAGGTAGTTTTAAAGAAAGTCTGTCACGTGTTTCTGTAGCTGTTGATTCATCGTTTCCTACAACCAGAACAACTGTATTTGCTTTTTTTGCAATTTCCACAGCTTCTGCAATCTTTATTTGATCATCATCTGCACCTGTAACCGAGCATCCTTCAGCATAGTTTACTTTGCCATTTACACTTTTTTGAATTCCTTCAAGCGGTGTAATTTTACTTTTTGGGTTTCCCGAGTAAATTCCTAACCAACAACGATCTGCAAAAGGACCAATAACAGCTATATTTTTAATATCCTTTTTTAAAGGCAGAATATTATTATTTTTTAATAGAACAATAGATTGTTCAGCTGCTTTAAGAGCAATTTTTTTATGAGTTTCACTTTCAAGAACACTTTTAGGGATTTTGGAATAAGGATTGAGTGAAGGGTCGTCAAAATCACCTGTCATAAAACGTAGTCTTAAGAGTCTTTTTACAGAAACATCTAATTCCTCTTCTGTTAATAAACCTTGTTCAATAGCTGGTTTTAATGCTGTAACAAACGGCGCCGGTTTTGTTTTATGTCTGTAGCATTCTTGATCAATTCCAGATTTAATTGCCATTGCAGCAGCTTCTTCTTGTGTTTTTGCAAATCGCATACGTTTTTCTAGTCCTTGTACGGCAGCCCAATCAGCAATTACGTAACCTTTAAAACCCCATTCTTTTCTCAAAACATCGTTTACCAACCAGTTATTTGCAGAGCAAGGAACTCCATTTACGCCATTTAAACCAGTCATAATTCCTGTTGCTTCTTCATCTATAATACAAGTTTTGTAAGCAGGGAAATAATACTCGTACAAGTCAATATCTCTAACAAGCGAATGACTGAACTCTCTACGTTTTTCAACATTGTTTGCTACAAAATGTTTTACTGTAGTTACGGTTTTTAGATATTTGGGGTCGTTACCTTGCATACCTCGCACGTACATACGTGCAATTTCAGACATTAAAAAAGGATCTTCACTATAACACTCTTCGTTTCTTCCCCAACGAGGGTCACGAGCCATATTTACAGTTGGTGAGAACATCATAACTTCTTTCTGTCCTTGATTTTTTAAAGCACGGGCTTCGTTCGAAATAGCGGTAGCCACATCAAACATTAAATCGGGATTCCAAGTAGAACCTAAAGCTATATTTTGAGGGAACTGCGTGCAATTCCAAGCTTTTAAGCCGTGAAGAGCTTCTCCATACCATTCGAAATTTGGTATGTTTAACCGTTCAATTGCAGGAATACGTGAGCCGCAATAACTAACTTTTTCTTCAAGAGTCATTTCTTTTAACAAGCTTTCAACTCTATCGTCAATTTTTGCATCTGGATTTTTCCAAACTTGTGCGTTTAAAACTGAAGTTCCAAGAATAATGAAAAACAAATAGGTGTATATTGTTTTATTGGTCATAATAATTAATTTAAAATATTTCTATTTCAAAGCTAACTATTGAAAATTCAAAAGTGGTAAAAAGGGTATGGACAAAATAAGGACAAGTCTCTATTTTGTTAAGAAATAGTACAGATTAACTCAAGATTGTTACTCCTGCGAAGGATGAGCTTATAGTAAAGAAAATAATGGATACCTGCCTACGCAGGTATGACAGAAGGTTAATTAAATAATGCTTTTAGCTCGGTAGCGTCATCGGCTTTCATTTTACCAGCTAATATTAAACTTAGCTGTTTACGTCTTAAAGCTCCTTCAAAACGAGATGTTTCTAATTCGGTTTCTGGTTTAATTTGAGGTACTTGAACAGGATGTCCCATATCATCAACAGCAACAAACGTATAAATACCTTCGTTAACTTTAGTTCTGTGTTGAGATTCTCTGTCTTCAATCCAAACATCTACATAAACCTCCATAGAAGATTTAAAAGCTCTGGTAACTTTAGCTTCTAAAGTAACAACACTTCCTACTGAAACAGCTTTTGAAAAAGCTACGTGATTTACTGAGGCGGTAACAACAATTCGGTGCGAATGTCTACGTGCAGCAATACTACAAGCTCTATCCATTCTTGCTAATAATTCGCCACCAAATAAATTTCCTAGCGGATTGGTTTCTCCAGGTAATACAATATCAGTTAATACAGTAAGCGATTCTTTAGGTGTTTTTACCATTGCAAAATGTTTTTTGCAAAGATATATCTATTTTAAGAAATTAGAATAATAGTATTTAAGTATTATTTAGTACTCTTTTACTAGCAACCAAGCGTCTTTAGACTCAGATTTTTTAATAGCATTTAATTGGTTAATAGCTTCGTTTCTAGAGTTAAAACTAGCGTAAGCAACCTGTGTTAAATTCCATTTGTTTAAACCTAAAATTTTAGCACTATAACCTTTGCTTATTAATTCTTGTAATTTTTTCTCAGCATTTTCAGCTTCTCTAAAAGCTCCGGCAACTACATGAAAGTTTTTAGTTTCTTTAGTAACGTTTAAGGTAATGGCAGGTAAAGGGTTTTCAATAATAAAAGTAGCTTCTTGAATTTTTTTATCAACTTGTTGTTGCTCAATTTCAGCTTTTGCAACTAAATTATTGTGTTCAAATTTTTGAAATTGATTCCATCCAACACTTCCTAATGCGAAAATAATAGCGGCAGTTGCAGCATATTTTATAAATGCAGGTGTTCTACGTTTGTTTTCTTCAGAAGGTAAAATTGGAGCTACGGTTTCTAATTTTCTAACTTGCTCTTTATAAGTTATTCTTTTAACAGCTGGAGACACGTATGAACTTAAACCAAATGATGAGGTTAAGTAATTAACCGTGGTATCTGGTTCAAAAAGTAATTTGCCTTCTTTATTTAAAGTTAAGCTACCAATTTTTTCAATTTGAAGCTCGTCATAAGCAAGCGTACATTTCCAATCGTTAATTTGTTGGTTAATGTAGTTTAACGCTTTTTCGTATGATATGTTTTGGGCTGTAGCAATGTAATTTGCTAATAAACCATCGTTATTTTGTAAATGTGCATTAAAAGATAACTCTTTACTAGGTGCATAAAATGTATGCGTGTAGTTGTTAACTTTTGCTGAAATTTCTTTAGTTACAAAACCTCCAAAATTTGGTATAATTACACATTCGTAACGGTATAATAAATCGCTTATGTAGTTGGCTAATGTCATCAAAACAAATATAGATTAAAAGCAAGATAATTTTAAAGAGTTATTAAAAATTTTATTAACAATAATTTTATATATTGAAACTCAAATTGTTAAAATATGCTAGAAGAAGATTTACGCTATATTTTGGCCTTACAAAGGGCTAAAGGAATTGGCGATACCAATGCTAAAAAGTTAATAGCGCACTGCGGAAGTGCAAAAAGTGTGCTGAATGAAAAGAAACAAAACATCGAAAAAATTAATGGAATAGGTAGTTATAAAACCAAACATTTATTCGATAAGGAGAATTTAATTGAGGCAGATAAAGAGCTAAAATACATTCAGCAAAATAATATTGAAGTTAATTATTTTTTAGATGAAAATTATCCAGAAAAATTAAAACATTGTGTAGATGCGCCTATTTTAATTTTTAAAGATGGAAATATAAATTTTAATTCTCAACCAATAATTAGTATTGTAGGTACTCGAAAAATTACGAGCTACGGTAGAGCTTTTTGTGAAGATTTAATTGCCAACTTGAAAGAGTTTGATCCAATAATAGTAAGCGGTTTTGCTTATGGTGTAGATATTTGTGCGCATAAAGCAGCTATAAAAAACAAATTACAAACAATTGGAGTTTTGGCACATGGATTTGAAGAGATTTATCCTAAATCACATAAAAAATATGTTTCAGAAATAAATGAAAATGGTGGCTTTATAACCGATTTTTGGCATAATGACGAACTAATTCGGGAGAATTTTTTAAAACGAAATAGAATAGTAGCGGGTATTTCTGAAGCAACTATTGTTATAGAATCTGCAGATAAAGGAGGTTCTTTAGTTACTGCAGATATTGCAAACTCTTACAATAGAGATGTGTTTGCTGTGCCAGGAAGAACAACGGATACTTATAGTAAGGGTTGTAACGATCTAATTATGAGAAATAAGGCGGCTATTTTAAACTCTGCAAATGATTTAATTGAAATGTTAAATTGGCGTTCTAGTGAAAAAGAACAGAAAGTAATTCAAAAACAGTTGTTTGTAGAGCTAGATGAAACAGAGCAATTAATTTATGATTTTTTACTAGAAAATGGAAAAGAACTATTAGATGTAATTTCAGTTAATTGTAAAATGCCTATTCATAAAATAGCTTCGATATTATTTAATCTTGAAATGAAAGGTGTTGTAAAACCATTGCCTGGTAAAGTATTTGAAGCAATTTAAAAACAAAAAGCCCAGCTTGTTAAAACAAGCTGAGCTTTTTAGAATTATAAATTTTGAATGTTATTTTAATTTAACTTCTTTAATTTCTTCTTTTTCTGTACCTCTAATTGCGGTGTAACTGGCAATCATTTCAGCTAATTTATCAGGATTTGATGTAGCAAGGTTTTTTTGTTGACTTCTATCGTCTTTAATATTGTATAGTTGGTAATCGCTAGAATTTCCAATTTCAATATTAACTTCTTTTAAAAGGTGACTTCCTTTGTATGGAGGAATTAAAGCCCAATCACCATTACGGTAAGCAGTTTTTCTGTTTGCTTCTAATACTAAGTCTTTTCTAGCAGTTTTGCTCTTACCCATAAATGCATCTAAAATATCTTGACTATCATCGGTAGTAATATCACTACCAACTAATTTTGAAATTGAAGACAATAAATCTAATTGACAAACTAAAGCATCAGATACTGTTGGTTGAATTTTTCCTTTCCAGTAAGTTATAAATGGAACTTTAGTACCAGCTTCAAATAAACTGTATTTACCACCTCTTAAACCTCCTGTTGGAGTATGTTTTCCTAATTTTTCAACTGCATCATCAAAATAACCATCATTTAAAACAGGACCATTGTCACTTGAGAATACAATTAATGTATTTTCTAATAAACCTTCTTCTTCTAATGTTTTAATGAATTCACCAATACACCAGTCAGCTTCAACAATTACATCTCCACGAGGTCCCATTCCAGATTTTCCGACAAATCTTGGGTGAGGTGTACGTGGTACGTGTGGTTGTTGCATTGCGTAGTATAAAAAGAAAGGTTCGTTTTTATGTTGTTTCACATAGTTTTGAGCCCCTTTTAAAAAATGGTCTGCCATATCTTCATCAGTCCATTTTGCGGCTTCTCCACCTTTCATGTATCCAATTCTTGGAATTCCATTTACAATAGTGCTATTGTGTCCGTGGTGCCATTTCATTTTAGTTAACTCAGGATTGTCTTTACCAGTTGGCTGACCTTCAAAATTGTTTTTGTAGTCAATTTTAATAGGATCATTTTTGTCTAAACCTACAACATCGCCATTTTCAATATATACAGTAGGAACACGATCTTGTGTTGCTGCCATAATATAAGCATAGTCAAATCCAACTTCATTTGGTCCAGGTGAAACTCTTTCGTTCCAGTTTACCATACCAGATCCTAGACCTAAATGCCATTTACCAACAATACCAGTATGGTATCCTTTAGTTTTTAACATTTTTGGAATAGTAGTTTGCTCTGTAGAAATAATTAACGGTGCGGTTCCTGGTAAAATTTTAGCTTGTTTGTTTCTCCAAGGGTAAACTCCCGTAAGTAATCCATATCTACTTGGTGTACATGTTGCCGAAGTAGCATATCCGTTTGTAAATCTAACACCACCATTAGCTAATTTGTCAATGTTTGGCGTGTTAATTTCTGTTGCGCCGTTAGCGCTAACATCTCCGTAACCTAAATCATCAGTGTAAATTACAACAATGTTAGGTTGTTTCTTAGTTTCTTTTTTAGCTTCAACAGGCTTTGCGTCTTTACAGCTAATTACTATTGAAACCATTAATAAGGTTAAAATTGTGCTTAAATATTTCATAATTGATTTATAAATGTAAAAAATACGTTTAATTGAGTTTTGTAAAAGTAATAATTTTATTTTAAACGTATTGAAAGTAATTTTTATAAATTATTTTATACATCATAAATAATTATTAAGAATTGATAAATAACAAGGTCTAGAACTAATTTATGGTTAATTTTACAGCATATTTAAAAATTATGATTAAAATACCTTCAACTGCTAAAGCGCTTATTTTTGATTTGGATGGAACATTGGCAGATACTATGCAAAACCATTTTCAAGCTTGGCGAAGAGCTGTATCTCCTTTTGGTATAGATTTTACTGCTGAACTGTTTTTAAGTTTAACAGGAATGTCGCGTTGGGCAACAATTGAAAAGTTGAATGAATTATATAATACTTCAATGAATGTTCAGGAAGTTGGGAAATTAAAAGGTGAATATTTTCATGAGGTTTCGCATTTAACTAAAGAAATTGAAGTTGTTGCAAATGTTGTTAGGCAATATTTTGGTGTTTTACCAATGGCTATTGGAACAGGTAGTACTGGTGGAGGTGCAAAGCAAACCTTAGATATAACTAATTTGAAGCAATATTTTGATATTGTAATAACATCAGATGATATTACAAAACCAAAACCTCACCCTGAAACATTTTTAAAATGTGCAGAGTTAATGAGTGTTGATCCAAAAGACTGTCTTATTTTTGAAGACGGAATTTTAGGTATACAAGCTGCCAAAACTGCAGGAATGCAAGTTATAGATATAAACGACTATTTTAAAATTGAGTTTAAAATCTAATTTATTCTACATTAAATGCGATAGGTGAAAAATAATTTAGATTTATAAAGCCATTATTTTCTATTCTATATTCAATGTATTCTTCTGATGGTATTAGTTTGGTTTCTTCAGTATTTAAAATAATCGATTCTTTAAGTTCTGGTAATTGTTTTTTATAGCTAAGTTGCTTTTTTGTGATATCTAATTCTTCTTTTAATTCCTTAACAATATCTTCAGAAAACGTAAGTTTTTCAATAGGTTGTTGCTGTTCTTGTAATTTACTATTACAGCTTAAAAGTGTTCCACTGAGTGCAATTGATAGTGCAAGAAAAGTTAATTTGTGAAATTCGTTTTCCCTAATATTTTTTCGAAAAAAGGTATTCCGAAAAAGGGTACAATTAATTGAATTTTTTAAATATTTACTCATAGCATAAGTTTTTAATAAAACAGCAAATATTATGCCAAAAAGTTAATTTTTTGTTAAGAAAGTTAACTTTTTCTCGAAGTGAAACCTTCAATAACAACAGTGGTTAAAATTAAAATTCCACCAATTATAGTTTTTGAAGCTGGTATTTCGTGCAAAAAAATGAGGCCGAAAATAATTCCAAATATAGGGCCAATGCTACTCATAATACTCACTGTACTAATGGTAAAGTTTTTAAAAACGCCCACAAACATACTATGTCCAATTGCAGTTGTAATTAATGCTAAACCAAGTAATTGAGCCCAGTCTGATGTTTTTGGATTAAAGTTGAATGTAAAAAACACAGGCCAAAGTAAAGCTAGAATTACTAAAAGCTGGTAAAACATAACTTTTGAACCATTAAAATGCGATAAATTCTTTTTTGTAAGAATATTTCTTAACGAATAAAAAACTGCTGAAATTACTCCCCATATTACTCCTTTTGTGTAATTATTATCTAGATTCATTTCTGGGGTTAAAAAGTAGATTCCAACTAAAACTAAAAGACCTAATAATAACTGAATTTTGTTCAACTTAGATTTGAAAAATAAAGGCTCTAATAAAGCTGTAATTACAGGATACGTAAATAGAGAAAGCATTCCAATTGCTACGTTTGATAGTTGTAGCGAATAAAAATAAGTTACCCAATGTGTCCCAAGAAAAAAGCCACTAATTATAAGATTATAGCCGTCTTTTTTGTTTTCAATTTTAAAGCTGTATTTTTTGTGCCAACAGTATGCACCAATAAATATAGTGGCAAAAAAACATCTCCACCAAATTGTAATAGAAGGTGTTAAAGATATTGCTCTTCCAAAAACACCGGAAGTACTAATAAACATTACAGCAATGTTTAATTCTAATATGTTTTTTAAATGTTGGTTTTTCATTTAAATTTTTTGAAGTTCGCTTAGTGCTTTTTCAACAGAATCAATACGTATAAAAGTTAACAATAAACGTAAACCGCTTTTTGTTTCTTTTTCTTTCATAACACAAGTTGTTGGGTTGCTTTGTACAAATTTTAAAACTTGTGTAAAAGTTGGTGTGTTGTAAAACTCACTTTGTTGATTTGACAAGAAATAGCAAATCATTCTTTTTTTCTTCAAAATTAAACGTTCAATACCTAAGTTTTTAGCTATCCATTTTATGCGAACACTGTTTAATAAATCAACTACTTGAGTTGGTAATTCGCCAAAACGGTCTATTAATTCTTTTTCAAATTGAAGTAATTCTTCTTCGGTTTTTAAAGTAGCTAACTCGTTGTATTGATTTAATCTTTCTGAAATTACATTGATATAGTCATCTGGGAAAAGAATTTCAAAATCAGTATCAATCTGAATTTCTTTTACATACTCTTTTGGTTTGTCAGTTTTTTCTCCTTTGTATAGCTCTTTAAACTCGTTTTCTTTCAATTCTTCAATGGTTTCATTCAGTATTTTTTGATACGCATCAAAACCTATGTCATTAATAAAACCACTTTGTTCACCGCCTAATAAATCTCCAGCGCCACGAATTTCTAAATCTTTCATAGCAATGTTAATTCCACTGCCTAAATCGGTAAACATAGAAATGGCTTCAATACGTTTTCTAGCATCATCACTCATCATATGATATGGCGGAGTAATAAAATAACAGAATGCTTTTTTGTTAGATCTACCAACACGCCCTCGCATTTGATGAAGATCGGATAGTCCAAAATTATTTGCATTGTTAATGAAGATTGTATTTGCGTTTGGAACATCTAAACCACTTTCAATAATGGTTGTTGAAACCAATACATCAAATTCGTTATTAATAAAAGCTAGCATTAATTCTTCTAACTTTTTACCGTCCATTTGTCCGTGACCAATACCTATTTTAGCATCAGGAACAAGGCGTTGTAACATTCCAGCAACTTCTGTAATGTTTTCTATTCTATTATGAATAAAAAATGCTTGCCCTCCACGTTGAATTTCATAACGAATAGCATCTCTAACAGTTTCTTCAGAAAAACGAATAACATTACTTTCTATAGGAACTCTATTTGGAGGTGGTGTATTTATAACCGATAAATCACGCGCTGCCATTAAGCTAAACTGTAAGGTTCTTGGAATTGGTGTTGCGGTTAAAGTTAATGTGTCAACATCTTCCTTTATGGTTTTTAACTTGTCTTTTACGGCAACACCAAATTTTTGTTCTTCATCAATAATAAGTAAACCTAAATCTTTAAATTGAATTGAATTATTGGTTAATTGATGTGTTCCAATTACAATATCTACACTTCCATCAGCTAAGCCTTCAATAACACCACGACGTTGTTTTGCGGTTCTAAATCTGTTTAAATAATCTACCGTAACTGGGAAATCTTCTAAACGCTTTGTAAAAGTTTTAAAATGCTGAAATGCCAAAATAGTAGTTGGTACTAAAATGGCAACTTGTTTACCATTGTCTACAGCTTTAAATGCAGCTCTAATGGCAATTTCAGTTTTACCAAAACCAACATCGCCACAAACTAGTCGATCCATTGGTTGTTCGCTTTCCATATCCTTTTTTACATCTTGGGTAGAAGTAAGTTGATCTGGAGTATCTTCGTATAAAAAACTAGCTTCTAATTCGTGCTGTAAATAACTATCTGGATTGTATTGAAAACCTTTTTTAATTTTACGTTTTGCATATAGTTCAATTAAATTAAATGCAATATGACGAATACGTGTTTTAGTTTTTTGTTTTAGTTTTTTCCAAGCACCCGAACCTAGTTTATATAATTTTGGTGCTGTACCATCTTTACCAGAATATTTGCTAATTTTATGAAGCGAGTGAATACTTATGTATAAAATATCTCTCTCGCCATAAATAAGTTTTATAGCTTCTTGCTTGTTACCTTCAACATCTATTTTTTGTAGCCCACCAAATTTTCCAATTCCGTGATCTATATGTGTAACAAAATCTCCAACTTCTAAATTGGTTAATTCTTTTAATGTTATTGATTGTTTTTTGGCGAACCCATTTTTAAGTCTAAACTTATGGTAGCGCTCAAAAATTTGATGATCTGTATAGCAAACCATTTTATTTTCAACATCAATAAAACCTTGATATAGTGGAAAAACAATGGTTTTGTATGTTAACTCTTGCTCTACATCCTTAAAAATTTCATCAAACCTATCTGCTTGTTTTTGAGAATCGCAGAAAAGATAATTGTCAAAACCTTTTTCTGTGTTTTTTAGAAAATCTTCAATTAATAAATCAAATTGTTTGTTAAATGAAGGTTGAGGTTTTGTGTTAAAAGAAATATTTTTTTCTGAAGTTTTTAAGGTTGAAAATTCAACAAAAGAAAGTTCTTTTAATTGATTTTCAATAAGCTCACCATTACAAAATAATTCAGTTGGTTTTGAGTGGTTTATAGCTGTGTTTAGCTTTTCAAAAGCATCTTCTGCTTTTAAAAATAGTTTGTTTAGTCTACTTAATAAAAGGCTTTTGTTTTTAGAAAAAACAATGGTATCGTTAGCAATGTATTTTATAAAGTTTTCTCGTTTTTCATCCAATGTTTTGTCTTCAACATTTGGTAGAATACTTATTTTCTTTAATTTTTCGGTAGATAATTGCGTTTCTACATCAAAAGTACGTATGCTATCAACTTCATCACCAAAAAATTCAATTCTATAAGGCTCATCGTGCGAGTATGAGAAAACATCAATAATTCCGCCACGAACAGAAAAATCTCCAGGTTCGGTAACAAAGTCAACTCGATTAAAATTATACTCGAATAATGTTTCGTTTACAAAATCGAGATTTAAATCGTCACCTACATTAATTTTAAGTGTGTTTCTATTTAACTCTGCTTTGGTAACAACCTGTTCAAATAGCGCATCAGGATATGTTACAATTAACGCTGGTTTTTTTCTTGAATTGATTCGATTTAGAACTTCAGAACGTAATAAAACATTAGCGTTATCTACTTCTTCAATTTGATAAGGTCTTCGGTAAGAACCAGGATAAAAAAGCACATCTTTTTCGTTTAAAAGATTTTCAAAATCGTTTAAATAATAAGCGGCTTCTTCTTTGTCGTTAAAAATTAAAAGATAAGGTTTCTCTAGACTTTTAAAACTTTCTGAAATAACAAAAGACAATGACGACCCAACCAAATTCGAAATTTGAAGATGACATTTTTGTTGTGAAAGTAAGGGAGCTAACTGTTTCTGCTGAACAATTTGCTCGTAGTTTTTAAGTATAGTTTGTTTGCTCAACTATTTTAAATTTTGTCAAAGGTAGTATTTTATGTAAAAACCAAAAATAATTCGTAAATTTATAATAGAACCTTATAAAAGTAATATTATGTCTATTTCAGATCTATATCCAACAGGGTTACACGAAAGAAATATTGGACATTTTGCCGCAATAGTTAGACTTGCATTGCGTGATAACAAAATTGACGATAATGAAGCAATTTTATTGAATCGATTGGCTAGAAGATTAAATATTACTAAAAATGAATTTAAGGCAATATTAAGTAATCCAGCACGTTACCCTATTAGTTGCGCTGTTAATTTTGATGATAGGCTGGAGCGTTTATTTGATTTAACTAAAATGTTATTTATAGATAGAAAATTAACGGTTGATAAAGCCTCGATAATGAATAGAATTGCTATTGGTTTAGGTTTTCCGGTAGAAAAGGCTAAGGTGGTTGTTAAAGCTGCAATTCAATTTTTTATAAGAGAGCCAGAAATGGATGATTTTAAACGGGAAATTAGAAATGTATGTTAATTAGAAAATTATGATAAATAATATAAATTGCTGTTATTTTATATGTTTGGTTATATTTGTCTCTAAAAATCAAAAAAATGAGTATTTCAAATTTTAATTTAAGCGGAGATCAACAGCATAATATTAATCATTTTGCTAGTGTTGTTAAGCTTGCAATGGCTGATGGAGTAATTACTGAAGGTGAAGAAAAACTATTAAAAAGAGTTGCTAGTAAACTACATATATTAGATGATAAAGTTGTAGATGTATTAAAGAATTATAAAGATTACCCTACTACAACACCTCATGGGTATGACGATAGAATTGAACTGTTACATGATTACGCAAAAATAATTTTTGCAGATAATGATGTAACCAAAGATGAAGCAATAATTTTGAGAAGAATTTGCGTTGGTCTTGGATTCCCTACTGACAATGTTGATAAAGTTGCTGATGAAGCCATTCATTTAGTTTTAAATGATAATGATTTAGAAGACTTTACTAAAGCAATTAAATACGTTAATAGAATATAACATAATATTTATCAGTAGTTTACGTTTTATAATTTTAGGATATTAAAAATTACAATTTCTCATATTTGTTTTTTAAGTCTTAAAGGTATTGGTTGAGTAGGTAATATTTGTTTAAAACCTAAATTGAAATGAATTATAAATTAAAACAACTACTGTTAGTGTTTTGTTGTCTGCATTTGTGCTGTAACATTTTATATGCTCAAAATGAAGACAACAAATGGGTAATTGGAGGAGGTTTTAATATTGTAGATATTAGAACACCAAGTACTTTAAAAGGTGTGTTAGAAGATTATTTAAATGGTAGTATTGAAGATTTAAATATGAATGGTGCCTTTTTTAGGGTTTTTGCGGGTAGGCATTTAAAGAAGGGTTTTTCTATACAGCTTGCAGCATCCTCTAATAAAATTAAAAAAGGATATGCTTATTCGTCAAGTCTTCCTGAAATTGATAATGATTTTTTTACTATTGATACCAAATTAAAATATGATTTAAATTATATCTTTGGAGAAACAAAATGGTTTGATCCGTTTATTCTAGGAGGTATGGGGTATTCTAGTATAGGAAAAAATTCTGCAGTTAGCCTATCTGCTGGGTATGGATTTAATATATGGATTTCAGATACTGTTGGACTTAATTTTCAATCAGATTACAATCACCACCTTAAATTAAATGCTAACGATTTTTTTCAACATAGTGCGGGTGTTATTTTTAAGATAAATTCAAGAAAAAGATTTAATTGGAATAAAAATTTCTAGACTTTATTGTTAACTTGCATTCTAAATTCTATGAATGCAACACTCAACAAATTTTCAAGTTTATAACGCCTCTGCAGGTAGCGGAAAAACCTTTACATTAGTTAAAGAGTACCTTAAAATTGTTTTAAGTAGCACAAATCCGTATAAATTTCAGCAAATATTAGCAGTTACTTTTACAAATAAAGCTGCTGGTGAAATGAAAGAAAGGGTTATAGAAAACTTAGATGGTTTTTCTAAAGAAGAAAAATCTGATATGCTTGCTATTTTATGTGAAGAACTAAAATTAGACGAGGAAGCGATTTTTAATAGAGCTAAAATAGTTTTAAGCTCAATACTTCAAAATTATTCAGCTTTTAATATTACTACAATAGATAGTTTTACCTATAAGTTAATTAGAACTTTTGCTTACGATTTAAATTTACCTGTAAATGCAGATGTAGAGTTAGATGCTCAGTCGCTATTAAACGAAGCGGTAGATGTAGTAATTTCAAAAATTGGAGAAAATAAAGAGTTAACCAAACTCTTGGTAAACTATGCTGTTCAAAAATTAGAAAATGATAAAGCTTGGGATATTTCGAACGATTTAAAGTCTTTTGCAAAAATTATTTTAAATGAAAGCAATACAAAACAGTTAGAGCAGTTTAAAAACATTTCAATTTCTGAATTAGAAACCTTAAAGTTTGACCTTCAGAAAAAAAATAAATTAATTGAAACTGAGTTTATTAAACTTGGAGAAAAAGGATTAAAACTTATTGAAGACAATGGTTTGCAACACAATCAATTTTCATATTCCGATTTGCCAAAATTTTTAATAAAACTCACCAAAATTAAACTGGTTAAAGTTGATGATATAAAGTTTGAAGGTAGATTAAACAAGTCTATTGAAGCTGAAAAGAATTTTTATACAGCAAAATGCGATGCTTCAACAAAAGGAATTATTGAGTCTATTACAAATGATTTAAGGCAATTGTATTATGATTCAAAAGAATTGTACGAGCAAAAGTTTGGTCAATATGTTTTTAATGGTTTGGTTATTGACGGTTTGTTGCCTTTGGCTGTGCTTAGTTATATAAACAACTCATTACAAGAAATAAAAACTGAAAATAATATATTGTTAAATGCTGAATTTAATAAAATTATTAGCGATACTATAAAAAATGAACCAGCACCTTTTATTTACGAGCGAATTGGAGAAAAATTTAGGTATTATTTTATAGATGAAATGCAAGACACATCAGAATTGCAATGGCAAAATTTAATACCACTTATTAGCAATGCAATTTCTGGAGAAAACGAGTTAGGCGAATCGGGTAAATTAATGTTGGTAGGTGATGCTAAACAATCAATTTACAGATGGCGTGGAGGTAAAGCCGAACAGTTTATTTCTCTTTCTTCTGAAGAAAATAATAAAGAAAACAACCCTTTCTTTATACATAAATCACTTCAGAATTTAGAGTTTAACTATCGCAGTTGTTCTGAGGTTATTGAGTTTAATAATGGGTTTTTTACACACTTGTCTAAGTTTCTTGGTAATGCCAGTTATAGTAATTTATATAATCAAGGTAATGCTCAAAAATTAAATAAAAACAAAGGTGGTTTTGTGCAAATTTCTTTTGTTGAAAAAGAAAAAGATGATGATGAACGAGATTTGGTATATGCTAAAAAAGTGTATTCAATAATTGAAAATTTAGATACAGGTTTTGAAAAAAACGATGTTTGTGTTTTAGTTAGAACTAGAAAACAAGGTGTTGAGGTTGCAAATTATTTATCGAGTAACGGAGTGGAAATTATTTCTTCGGAAACTCTTTTACTTAGGAATAATTCTATTGTTAATTTTTTAATTAACACTATAGAGGTTATTCAAAACCCGCAAAATAAAGAGCTTAAAATTAAGCTACTTTACTTTTTGTTTGAATATTTAAATATTGAAGAGTCAAAGCACATATTTTTCGATAAGTTGGTTCATTTAGAAAATGAAGAGTTTTTTAAAGCATTGGAGCACTATAATATTATATTTAATAACGCTTTATTTATTCAGCAACCACTGTATGCTGCTGTAGAATATTTAATTAGAAGTTTTAATTTATTAGAAAAAGCCGATGCTTATATTCAATTTTTTTTAGATGTAGTTTTTGAATTTCAACAAAAAAAACAAGCATCTATATTAAATTTTCTAGAGTATTGGGAGCAGAAAAAAGATAGCTTAAGTATTGTAGCTCCAGAGTCTAAATCTGCGGTTAGAATTATGACCATTCATAAAGCAAAGGGCCTAGAATTTCCTGTAGTTATATTTCCGTATAATATGGAAATATATCGGCAAATTGATCCTAAAGTGTGGTTTCCTTTGGAAGATGAATCTAAATTAAAATCGGTTTTAGTAAACTATAATAAAAAATTAAACTTTACAGGTAAGGTTGGTGAAGCCTTATTTAATAAAAGAAGAGAAGAGTTAGAGTTAGATAATTTTAATCTTTTATATGTTGCTTTAACTCGTGCAGTTGAGCAATTGTATGTGGTTACAGAAAAAATGAAATCTCAAGATTCGTTAAATTATACTTCAAACCTATTTGTAGATTATTTAAATAAGATTGGTGTTTATAATGATGATGAATTGGAATATTCATTTGGAAACCCTCAAAAAATAATTCCTTCCAAAAAAGAAGAAGGTAATGCTATTGTGCCAGAATCTATTATTAGCAATTCTTGGGATAGTGTTAATATTTCGGTAGTAGCAAGCTCTTCTGTTTTATGGGAAACAGATCAAGGAGACGCAATAGATTATGGTAATTTAATACACGAAATGCTATCTAAAATAAATGTTGAAGAAAATATTAAAGGTGTAATAAATAAATATTTGTTTGAAGGAACAATTAATAAAAAAGAATTTGTTGAAATAGAAAGAGTATTAATTAATGTAGTTTCTCATCCAAAATTGAGTGTTTATTTTCAAGATAATAATACTGTATATGCTGAAAAATCAATATTTACAGATAAAAATGAAATTGTAGTACCGGATAGAGTGGTTGTTATAAAAAATAAAACAACAGTTATTGATTATAAAACAGGAAAACCAGAATCTAAGCACGAACAACAAGTTAATTATTACGCTCAAGTGTTAAAAAACATGGGGTTTGTAATTGATAAAAAAATATTGATTTACATAAATAATGAAATAATTATTAAAGAATTGTAAATTTGAATCGAATTTAACACCTAAAATTATGTATTCATCAATAAAAGAAAAATTGCAGGCTGAATTAAATGAAATAAAAGAGGCTGGCTTATATAAAAAAGAACGAATTATAACATCATCACAAGATGCGGTTATAAAAATTAATACAGGAGAAGAAGTAATTAACTTTTGTGCAAATAATTACCTTGGTTTGTCTAACAATGCAGAAGTAATTAAAGCGGCAAAACAAACTATGGATACGCATGGTTTTGGAATGTCGTCTGTTCGTTTTATTTGCGGAACTCAAGATATTCATAAGCAATTAGAACAAAAAATTGCAGATTTTTACCAGACAGAAGATACCATATTATATGCTGCAGCTTTTGATGCAAACGGAGGTGTTTTTGAGCCATTATTAAATGCAGAAGATGCAATTATTTCAGACTCTTTAAATCATGCTTCCATTATTGATGGTGTGCGCTTATGCAAAGCAGCTAGGTATAGGTACGATAATAATGACATGGTTTCTCTAGAAGAACAATTAATTGCAGCGAACAAACAAAACCATAGATTTAAAATTATAGTTACAGACGGTGTATTTTCTATGGATGGTGTAGTAGCTAGTTTAGATAAAATTTGTGATTTAGCAGATAAATATGATGCAATGGTTATGGTTGATGAATGTCATGCAGCTGGATTTATTGGAAAAACAGGTAGAGGAACATTGGAGTTGAAAAAAGTTATGGGACGTGTAGATATAGTTACAGGAACTTTAGGAAAGGCTCTAGGTGGAGCTATGGGTGGTTATACTACTGGTAAAAAGGAAATTATTGAAATGTTACGACAAAAATCTAGGCCGTATTTATTTTCAAATTCATTAGCGCCAGCAATTGTAGGAGCTTCATTAAAAGTGTTTGATTTAATTTCTGAAAGTACTGCATTACGTGATAAGTTGGAATGGAATACAAATTACTTTAAAAAAGGAATGATTGATGCAGGTTTTGATATAGTTAAAGGAGACTCAGCCATTGTACCTATTATGTTGTATAATGCTAAATTATCTCAAGATATGTCTGCATTATTGTTAGAGGAAGGTATATATGTTGTAGGTTTCTTTTTTCCTGTTGTTCCTAAAAACAAAGCTAGAATAAGAGTGCAATTATCAGCAGCTCACGAAAAAGAGCATTTAGATAAAGCTATTAAAGCATTTGTAAAAATTGGAAAAAAATTGAAAGTACTATAGAAAAAACAATGATATTTAAGATAATTTTGTATTTTTGCTATTAAGTTTAGCCATAAAGATTGGTTAAAGTTATGAATATTGAGAACATTAAATTTAAATTTTTAAAAATGAAACATTTAAAAGTTGCCTTTTTGGCAGTATTGTTAACTGTTGGTTTTAGCCAAGTTAATGCACAAGACAAAAACAATCCATGGCAAATTGGCTTTGGAGTTAATGCAGTAGATTTTTATCCTACTAACATTGAAGGAATGGTTACACCAGCAGGAAATTCAACAGTATGGTTTGATGAATTTGGTAATGCTGATGATCATTATAATATTATTCCTGCAATTACTAGAGTATCTGTTGGTAGATATTTAACTGATGGATTTAGTTTTGAAGTAGGTGGAACTTTAAACAAAATTGAAAAAATTGGAGATGTTGTTGCTAGCGACTTATCTTATTTTGCTGTTGATGGTGCACTTAAGTATGACTTAAACAATGTAATTGGAGAAACTGCTTGGTTTGATCCTTTTTTACATGTTGGTGGAGGTTACACTTGGATGGACGACTGGGGAACTGGTACTGCAAATGGAGGTCTTGGAGCAAACATTTGGTTTAACGAAAATGTTGGTTTAAACATTCAAACTAACTATAAGCATGCTTTCGAAAGTAACATTAAACAACACTTCCAACATTCTGCTGGATTAGTAATTAAGTTTGGTGGTACTGATACTGATGGTGATGGAATCTTTGATAAAGATGATGCTTGTCCAGAAGTATTTGGATTAGCTGAATTCAATGGTTGTCCTGATTCTGATAATGATGGAATTATTGACTCAAAAGATGCTTGTCCTAACGTAGCAGGTTTAGCTGATTTAAACGGTTGTCCTGATACTGATGGTGATGGAATTATTGATTCAAAAGATGCTTGTCCTAAAGTAAAAGGAACTAAAGCTAACAACGGTTGCCCTGATACTGATGGTGACGGTGTAATTGATTCAAAAGATGCTTGTCCTAAAGTTGCTGGTCCTAAAGCTAACAAAGGTTGTCCTTGGCCAGATGCTGATAAAGATGGTGTTTTAGATAAAGATGATGACTGTCCAAAAGTTGCAGGTCCTGCTTCAAACAAAGGATGTCCAGAAATCACTAAAAGTGAAGTAGCTAAATTAACTGAGTTATTTAAAACAGTTTATTTCGATACAGGTAAAAACAGTTTCAAAGAAGAAACAGTTTCTAAATTATCTGAAGCAGCTTCTATTATTAAAAAATACTCAACTGCTAAATTTAACATTTCAGGTCATACTGATAGTGTAGGTAGTGCAGCTCGTAACTTAGAGTTATCTAATTCTAGAGCAGCAGCAGTTAAAGATTTCTTAGTATCAAAAGGAGTTTCTGCAGCTAACTTAACAGCTCAAGGTTTTGGAGAAGATATGCCAATAGCTTCTAATAGAACTAGATCTGGTAGAGCGGAAAACAGAAGAGTTGAGATTAAATTAATTGACTAATTAATTTAGCCTTTTAAATAATAAAAGAAGCCATTCATTAATGAATGGCTTTTTTTTTGCCTTTTTTTTTGTGTTTTAATAATATCAAGTTAAATTAGTGAAAATTAAACTTATGAAAATTAAATATTTACATTCTAAAATCCTACTTTTTTTATTTGTTACTGTATTTTCTTTTAATGGAAATTGCCAGGATAAGGATAACCCTTGGCTAATTGGTTTTGGGGTGAATGCAGTAGATCATTATTCTGCAAACAAAAAAGATATAGGGAAGTTTTTTGATTATAAAAACTATAATTATATAAAAGCTCCATCAAAGTTAAGTTTGGCGCGTTATTTAAGTCCAAGTTTTAATGTGGAACTTTCAGGAAGCATTAATAAAATAACCAAAAATAGGTATGTTAAAGCAATAGCATCTGATAAGTATATTGCAATAGATGCAAATGCAATATATGATGCAAATAAAATAATTGGTGAAACAGGTTGGTTTGATCCTTATCTTTTAGGAGGTTTTGGGTTTAATTATGAAAATTCTGAAAGCGCAATATCATACAATGGAGGTGCTGGTGCAAAACTTTGGTTTACAGATAAATTTGGAGCAAAAGTTCAAACAGTATTAAAATATTTTACTGGAGATAGTAATTATAGACATTTTCAGCATTCTGCAAGTTTAATATATAAGTTTGGAGGGTATGATGAAGATAATGATGGTGTATATGATAAAAACGATAAGTGTCCATCAGTATTTGGTTTGGCCGAGTTTAATGGCTGTCCAGATAGTGATGATGATGGCATACAAGATTCAGAAGATAAATGTCCAAATGTTTTTGGTTTAGCAAGTTTAGCAGGTTGTCCAGATGCCGATGGTGACGGAGTTACAGATAAAGAAGATAGATGTGTTTATATTAAAGGGATTGCTAAACATGGTGGTTGTCCAGATTCTGATGGAGATGGAATTATAGATCAACGAGATGCTTGTCCGACTAAATCGGGGCCTTTATCTAATAAAGGTTGTCCTGAGTTAGATACAGATGGAGATGGAGTTGTTGATAAGTATGATAAATGTAAATTTGAAAAAGGTGTTTTAAGTAATAATGGTTGTCCAAAAGTAAACGTAAAGAAAAATTTAGAGAAAAAACTTACAGAACTTGCAAGTAGTATTTTGTTTAAGTCTGGTAGTGATGTTTTTTATAAACAATATGAAAGTAACTTAAATCAAATAGCTGAATTAATGAGTGGTTATAAGGATTTAAAATTTCAAATTCAAGGTCATACAGATAGTCAAGGTGCAGAAGAAGCAAATTTAGACCTATCAAGAAAAAGAGTAAATAAAGTTTTAAATTATTTAGTTACTAGAGGTGTAAATCAATTAAATTTAAACGTAAAAGGCTTTGGTGAATCTATGCCAATTGCAACTAACGAAACTGCTGAAGGTAGAGCAGCAAATAGAAGAGTAGAAATTAAAATTATTGATTAAATAATTTTCTAATAAAATAGTTGTTTAAAAGCCATTTCAATTGAAATGGCTTTTTTACTTTTATACAAGAAATAAAATTATATGAAATCGTTTATAACTAGTGTTGTTGAAGATGTTTTAAGTAAAAATCAAAAAATTGATAACTTAATTTTTGTTTTACCGAGTCAAAGATCGTGTGTTTTTGTAAAAGAAGAGGTTATATTAAAATTGCCTACCAATACTTTTTTGCCTAAAATTATAAGTATTGAAAACTATATTCAGGAAATTGCAGAATTTTCTCTAATAGACAATACGCAACTGTTGTTCGAGTTTTACTCAGTGTACTTAAAAGTGGTTCCGGAGAAAGAGCAACAATCGTTTGAGGCATTTTCTCAATGGGCAATTATTGCTTTGCATGACTTTAATGAAATTGATAATTACTTAGTAAACTCGAATGAGTTCTTTTCAAATTTAAGTGATTTAAAACGGTTAAATAATTGGTTCGAAGATAAAAAACCAAGTCAGCTTTCGGTTAATTATCTACAGTTTTTTGATTATCTGCATGAACTTTACAAAAAGTTAGAGCAACGTTTAAAAAGTAATAATTTTGGCTATCAAGGTTTAATATATAAAGAAGCCATTGCAAATTTAGATAGTTATGTAAAAACAATAAGTGATAATCACATAGTTTTTGCGGGTTTTAACGCTTTAAATAACGCAGAAGAGCAAATTATACAAGAAATGCTTAATACTGGCTTAGCATCCATTTATTGGGATGCTAATGAGAGTATGCTTCAAAAATCAAATGAAGCAGGTGTGTTTTTAAGAAAGTATAAAAAAGAGTGGCCATATTTTAAAAACCATCCGTTTTTATGGAGTTTTAATAAAACTACAAATCAAAACACTAAAATTATAGGTGCTCCAAAAAGTGTTTCGCAAATTAAGTATGCAGGAGAATTACTTTCTAAATTAGATTCTTATAGCAAAACGGCATTGGTTTTGGCAGATGAAAATTTATTATCATTATCTCTAAATTCTTTACCAAGTTCAATCAATGCAGTTAATATTACTATGGGGTTTCCGTTAAAGGAAATACCTGTAGCTAACCTTTTTGAATCAATTTTTAAGTTGCATTTGAATCAGATTAAATTTGAAAAGACAGCAACAAACGAATTTTATTATAAAGATGTTTTGAATTTGTTGAATAACTCTTTTTTAAACAAAAATAATGGAGAGATATTTCAAAAAATATGTACTATAATTAAAAAAGAGAACTACATTTTTGTTTCAGTAGAAAGTATAAAATCGTTCTTAAATAAAAATGAAGCTGATGAGGTTAGCTACATATTAAATTTATTAGAGTTTCCGCAAAACATAGATAAAGTTATAGAAAAATGTTTAGAATTAATTTTAGCTTTAAAGCCTCACTTTTTAGAAGTAGAAAAAGAGTATTTATTCCGATTCTATCAGGTTTTTCAGCAATTAAAAACATTAAACACTACTTATAATCACATAAAAAACCTAAAAACATTGTCGTTGTTTTACAATCAAATATTAAGCAACGAAAAACTTTCTTTTCAAGGTGAACCTTTACAAGGTTTGCAATTAATGGGTATGTTAGAAACGCGTGTGTTAGATTTTGAAAATGTAATTATAACATCGTTAAACGAAGGCATTTTACCTGCTGGAAAAGGAGAGCAATCATTTATACCTTTTGATATTAAAAAGTTTTTTGGTTTGCCAACGTACCAAGAAAAAGATGCTATTTTTTCGTACCATTTTCAACGATTAATTCAGCGAGCAAAAAATGTATTTTTAATTTATAATACAGAAACTGATGGTTATGGTTCTGGAGAAAAAAGTAGGTTTTTAACCAAAATAGAAATTAATAACCCTACAGTTTCTCAAATAACGTTAACACCAAAAATTAATTCAACAGAAAACACATTACTGCAAATTGAAAAAACAGAAGCTATATTAGCTAGGTTAAAAGAAGTTTTTACAAACGGAATTTCACCTTCAGCATTGGCAAATTATATTTATAATCCAGTTAAATTTTATGAGCAAAAGATTTTAAAAATTAGAGAAGAAGATGAAGTGGAAGAAACTATTGCTGCAAACACAATGGGTACGGTTATTCATGAGGTTCTAGACCAAATGTATCAACCTTTTATTGGGCAAGAAGTTTTTTTAAAAGACATTGAAAATATGCACAAGCAAATAGATACCTTATTGCTTAAAAACTTTAATAAGTTTTACAGAAAAGGCTCCATAAAAACGGGTAAAAACAAATTAATTTTTCAAGTATGCAAAAGTCATATCAAGCGATTTTTAAAACAAGAAAAAGAGTTACTTCAAAATAATAAATTAAGAATTGTTGATTTAGAACCTTCACTTTCTACAGTTGTAACTATTGAAGGAATTGATTTTCCTATTAAAATTGTTGGAAAAATTGATAGAATTGACGAGCTAAATGGAGTTACAAGAATTATAGATTATAAAACAGGTAAAGTAGAGGCGAAAGATTTAAGAATTCAGGATTTCTCTATGTTAAGCGACGAGTATAAATATACAAAAGCTTTGCAGGTAATGTTGTATTCCTTTTTATTTACAAACGAGAAAAAGTTTAATTTTACCAATCAACTTGAAGCAGGAATAATTTCATTTAAAAATTTAAATTCGGGATTTTTAAAAATGAATTTCTCGAACAGTAAATACAAAAAAGAGAATAATATTACTTCAGAAAAAATTGAAGAATTTATGGTTGAATTTTCTAGAATTGTAAAAGAAATTTTAAACCCAGAAGTACCATTTATTAATAACGAGAACACACCTTTTTAAATATAACTTATGCAAATAAATAGAAATTTTATAGTAAAAAGTACAACTCACCAAAAACCGATTTTAACTGATGTTTTTTACCATAAAAACAACAAAAAAAAGCCTTTGGTTATATTTTGTCACGGTTATAAAGGTTATAAAGATTGGGGTGCGTGGAATTTGGCCGCTGAAAAATTTGCTGAAGAAGGTTTTTTCTTTTTGAAGTTTAATTTTTCTCACAATGGAGGAACCGTTGAAGACCCAATCGATTTTCCAGATTTAGAAGCGTTTGGTTATAATAATTTTGAAATAGAATTAGATGATTTAGAGGATGTGATTAACTGGATTTCAACTTCAGAATATATAAAAGAGATTGACACTGATAATATCACACTAATTGGTCATTCTCGCGGAGGCGGAATTGTTACTTTAAAAGCTTCAGAAAATAAAAAAGTAAGTAAGGTTGTTTCTTGGAATGGAGTATCAGATTATGGGTCTAGATTTCCTTCAAAATTAAAAAGAACAGTATGGAAAATGAATGGTGTTGCGTATATAGAAAACGCCAGAACCAAGCAGAAAATGCCACATTATTACCAGTTTTACACCAATTTTAAAGCAAATGAAGAGCGTTTAACAATTAAAAACGCAGTTGAAAAAATAAACATTCCTCATTTAATAGTTCAAGGTAACATAGACGAAGTTGTACCGCCAATTGAAGCAGAAAATTTACATAAATGGAACCCTAAAAGCGAATTACTTTTTATTGAAAAAATGAATCACGCATTAGGTTGTTCACAGCCTTGGGAGGAAACAAAAATGCCAAAACATTTAGCTGAAACTGTTGAAAAAACCATTCAATTTTTAAAGAAATAATTTTTTTTAATGTTATTCCTGCGTGGTGGCTGAGCGGAGTCGAAGTGAAGGCAAGAATCTATTTAATATGATTTTAAAAGCAACAAGTAAAGATTTAGAACAAATATACAAACTCACAAAAAGTTGTGCTCAACATTTAATTGAGCAAAATATTTTTCAATGGAACGAGTATTATCCGTCACAACAAGTGCTTCAAAAAGATATTGATTTAAATCAAATTTGGACTATTAAAGTTGAAAATGAGTTAGCAGGAATTGTTGTTTTAACTGAAATTGAAGATGATGAATATGAAAATGTAAAGTGGTTGACAAAAAACAAGAACAATTTATACATTCATCGTTTAGCTGTTCACCCAGAATTTCAAGGAAAAGGATTTGCGCAACAGTTAATGACTTTTGCAGAAGATTTTGCTAGAAAAAACAACTATAAATCGGTAAGATTAGATACTTTTGGAGAAAATAAAAGAAACCTGCGTTTTTATGAAAAACGTGGTTATCAAAAGTTAGAAAAAATCTATTTTCCAAAACAAAGTAAATATCCGTTTTACTGTTTTGAATTGGTTGTTTAAATAGAAATTTTGTTATTCTGATCGAGGTCACTGAGCGGAGTCGAAGTGCAAGAGAAGAATCTTTTTTAATCAATGTGAAAGAATATTAAAATTAAAATAAACGTTGATTTGTGTCAACAAGCTTTTAAAATTAAAAGCAATAAGAGATAATGTATAAAGAATCAAACATAACTTTTGCCGGAATTAACAAATTAGCATTGCCAGCTTTAATTGCCGGTATTGCCGAGCCATTACTATCAATTACCGATACAGCCATTGTTGGGAATATTCAGCAAAACCCAACCGAAGCTTTGGCAGCAGTTGGTATTGCAGGTTCTTTTATTTCTGCATTAGTATGGATTTTAGCACAAACTCGTTCTGCTATTTCTGCAACAGTTTCAAAATATTTAGGAGCTAGAAAATTAGATGAAATTGCTACGCTTCCAGCTCAAATTATTGCGATAAATTTATTGTTAAGCACAACCATTTATTTGGTAACACTACTATTTGCAACGCAAATATTTAGAATGTATAATGCTGAGGGTTTAATTTTAGAATATTCGGTAGACTATTACAAAATTAGAGCAATTGGTTTTCCGTTAACCTTGTTTGTATTTTCGGTTTTTGGAGTGTTTAGAGGTTTACAAAACACATTTTGGCCAATGGTAATTAGTATTGTTGGAGCAACTTTAAATATTGGTTTAGACTTTGCCTTGGTTTTTGGAATTGAAGGCTTTTTGGAACCTATGAATGTAAAAGGTGCAGCTTGGGCAAGTGTAATTGCGCAAACTGTAATGGCAATAATGGCACTTATTTTACTATTGAAAAAAACTCCTTTTAATTTAAGATTGTCATTTAAGTTCAATAAAGAAATTAAAAATTTACTAGCCATAAGTCTTAATTTAATTATTAGAGCAATGGCGCTAAATGTTGCATTGTATTTAGCCAATTCTTACGCTACAAAATATGGCGATAGTTATATTGCAGCACAAACCATTGCTTTTCAAATATGGTTGTTTTTTGCATTTTTTATAGATGGTTATTCAAGTGTTGGAAACATAGTTTCAGGAAAATTATTGGGCGAAAAAAACTACCCAAAATTATGGTTGTTAAGCATAAAGTTGTGTAGATATTCTATTGTAATTGCATTGCTATTAGCTGTTTTATGTGGGATATTGTATTATCCAATTGGAAGGTTGTTTTCTTCAGAAGAAGCTGTTTTGTTAGCTTTTTATCAAGTATTTTGGATAGTGTTAATAATGCAGCCAATAAATGCAGTAGCATTTGTGTTTGACGGTATTTTTAAAGGTTTAGCAGAAGCTGTAACTTTAAGAAACTTACTTCTTGTGGCAACATTTTTAGGCTTTATTCCTGTTTTATTAGTAACAGATTATTTTAATTTAAAACTAGTTGGAATTTGGATTGCATTTACCGTTTGGATGCTGTTAAGGTCTGGGATATTAGTAATTAAATTCCGAAGAAAATATTTGCATAAAAACACGTAACTTTGAACCCTATGAGTAACGGAAGTTTATATACACACGTACAAAATGGAATTGCAACGGTTGAGTTTTATCACGAAGCTAGCAATTCTTTTCCTTCAGAATTATTAGATAGGTTAGCAAAAGCTTTTAACCTGCTAAGTGAAAATAATGATGTAAATGTTATTGTTTTAAAGAGCGAAAAAGAAAAAGCCTTTTGTGCTGGAGCATCGTTTAATGAATTGATTGCGATTGATAATTTAGAAGATGGAAAACAGTTTTTTATGGGTTTTGCCAATGTTATTAATGCTATGCGAAACTGTAAAAAAATAATTATTGGTCGCGTACAAGGCAAAGCAGTTGGAGGTGGAGTAGGTTTAGCAGCGGCTTGTGACTATTGTTTCGCTACTGAGGCAGCTTCTATTAAACTTTCAGAGCTTTCTATTGGTATTGGCCCATTTGTAATTGAACCAGCTGTAGAACGTAAAATTGGAGTAGCAGCTTTTGCAGAATTAACTTTAGATGCTACCAATTGGAAAACTGCTTATTGGGCAAAAGAAAAAGGATTGTATGCAAAGGTTTTTGATACGATTAACGAGATGGATAAAGAAGTTGATTTTTTTGCTGAAAAGTTAGCTAACTATTCTAACGAAGCTCTAAGTTCTTTAAAAAAAGTACTTTGGAAAGGAACAGAAGATTGGAGTTTGTTACTAGAAGAAAGAGCGGAAATTAGTGGAAAATTAGTGCTATCTGAAGAAACTAAAAAAGCACTTCAAAAATTTAAAAAATAAGTATGTTAGCAACAATAATTTTAGTGCTTCAAGAAGTTGATATTGAAGAAAAAATGAAAAATGCACCAGACAGCGGTTATGAAATAGGTGTAGCTATTGGAACCTATTTACCATTTGTATTGTTGGTAGCCTTGGCATATTTTACATACTATAGAGCAA
Source organism: Lutibacter oricola (assembly GCF_900106565.1). Taxonomy (GTDB): domain Bacteria; phylum Bacteroidota; class Bacteroidia; order Flavobacteriales; family Flavobacteriaceae; genus Lutibacter; species Lutibacter oricola. The sequence continues at coordinate 111,741 of NZ_FNNJ01000007.1, read as the reverse complement.
AAAACAGAAAAGATTTAGACGATTAATTTATAATTATGAGCAATATTAGAATAACAAAACAATTTGATTTTGAAACAGGTCACGCATTATACGGTTACGATGGTAAATGTAAAAATGTACACGGTCATAGTTATAAATTATCTGTAACAGTTATTGGGGTACCAATTTCAGATACTTCAAATGTAAAATACGGAATGGTAATAGACTTTGGAGATTTAAAAAAAATTGTAAAATCAGAAATTGTAGATAAGTTTGACCACGCAACCGTTTTTAATAAAAACACACCACATATAGAATTAGCAAAAGAGCTTGAAACACGTGGGCATAATGTAATTTTGGTAGATTATCAGCCAACAAGCGAAATGATGTTGATAGATTTTGCCGAAAAAATTAAAAAACATTTGCCAGAAACCATCAAACTACATTCACTAAAACTTCAAGAAACAGGAACATCACACGCAGAGTGGTTTGCAAGTGATAATTAATTGTAAAATTGTCATTCTGAATGTAGTGAATAACGTAATGAAGAATCTAATGAGATTTACAAACTAATCTTATTGTTTCAATAGAATTACATTAATTATTTGGGCGTTACCCTTTGGGTCGGGCTTTGTGCTATATCTTTTTTGAGAAAAACAAAAAAGGATGCCGCTTCAATCCCTAACGCAAACTAAATTGTAACAAAATTCAGCATTTTTTTCAAGAAAATAATGTTTATACGTACTTATTTATAAGTTGTTTCTTATCATTCCTGCGTAGGCAGAAATCCATTTCACCATGTTATAATTAGGGAAATATGGATTTATATAACATTTAGTTACTAGAAAAGTAGAATGACAACGGTTTAGTGAATAAGAAAACAACAAGCTTTTAGTACTTTGCTATTTATTATTTTCCGTTAAAAGTATTCATAGTATTATTTAAACCAGCAGTTCCAAAAGATTTAATAAGCTCAGTAGCTTTTTCTAAGCGTTCAGGAAGTTGTTTAGATTCTTCCTCATCCCATTTTCCTAATACATAATCTACTTGTCTACCTTTAGAAAATTCAGCACCAACACCAAATCTAAATCTAGGATATTTTGTGGTTTGTAAAACCGCCTGAATATCTTTTAAACCATTGTGTCCACCATCGCTACCTTTAGCTTTTAATCGAATGCTACCAAATGGTAAGTTTAAATCGTCGGTAATAATTAGTACATTTTCAATAGCTATTTTTTCTTTGGTCATCCAATATTTTACAGCTTTACCGCTTAAATTCATAAAAGTTGAAGGTTTTAAAAGAATAAAAGTTCTTCCTTTAAATCTAAATTTAGAGACAGCTCCTAATTTTTGACTTTCAAAAGTAATATCCTCTTTTTTAGCTACTTCATCTAAAACTTTAAAACCAATATTATGACGTGTATTGTCATATTTTTCACCAATATTACCTAGACCAACAATTAAGAATTTTTTCATAATATCTTCAGTAGATTCCTTTTCTTTTTTTGAACCGAATAATAAGTTAATTAAACGAGTTATTTGCATAGCGCAAAAATAATAAAAGTTAAGTTTTTAATTAAAAAAAAAGCGTTGCAACTTGCAACGCTTTTAAATACTTTGTAAAAGTTGAATTATTCTGCAGCAGCTTCTTCTGTAGCTCCTTCAGTTCCTTCTTCACCTTCTTCACCTTCTTCTTCTTCAACAACAGCAGTACGTGCAGTTCTAACTTGCACTACAACTGAATTTTCAGGGTGTAAAATTGAGAATTTGTCATCAGCTAATTCTGATACAATTAATTTAGTTCCAATTTTTAATTTAGAAATATCTGCGTTAATAAAGTCTGGTAAATCTGCAGGTAAAGCTCTAACGCTTAATTTACGCATTGCAAAACGCAAAGAACCACCAGAAATAACACCAGGAGCAGTTCCAACTAATCTTACAGGAATGTTCATTGTTACTAATTTATCATCGAATAATTGGTAAAAATCAACGTGTAAAATTTTGTCTGATACTGGGTGAAATTGAATATCTTGTAGAATTGCGTGGTATTTAGCACCTTCTACTTCAATCGTTGCTGTATATACATTTGGAGTATACACTAATTTTTTGAACGAAATTTCGTCAGCTGAAAAGTGTAATGGTTTATCCCCTCCGTATAATACGCAAGGTACCTTTCCAGCATTACGTAAGGCTTTAGTCGCCGACTTACCTACGCTTTCTCTTTGAGATCCTGTGATTGTAATTGATTTCATTTATATATTTATTTATTATTAATTTACATTAAAAATTGTCCGCTAATTGATGAGCAATCTTGTACATTGTGCATAACATTTGCGAACAAAGGGGCGCAAGATACAACATTTATTTTAGAACTCTCTCTTTTTAAGGGAATTGTGTCTGAAACTATTAATTCAGATAATTTAGAATTTTCAATTTTTTCATAAGCAGCACCAGATAAAATAGGGTGTGTACATACTGCACGTACGCTTAAAGCACCTTTTTCCATCATAACATCTGCAGCTTTTGCAAGTGTTCCTCCAGTATCAATCATATCATCTACCAAAATAACGTGGCGTCCTTCAACTTCACCAATTAGTTCCATAGTATCAATTACGTTAGCTTTTAAGCGCTCTTTGTAGCAAATTACTACTTCACTTTCTAAATACTTTGAATATGCATATGCTCTTTTAGAACCACCCATATCTGGAGAAGCCACAGTAATGTTTTTTAAACCTAATTTTTGAATGTATGGTAAAAATATGGTTGAAGCATAAAGGTGATCTACTGGTTTTTCGAAAAACCCTTGAATTTGATCAGCGTGTAAATCCATAGTCATAATTCTAGTTGCACCAGCAGCTTGAATTAAATTAGCAACTAATTTTGCTCCAATTGCTACACGAGGTTGATCTTTACGGTCTTGTCTTGCCCATCCAAAATAAGGAATTACAGCTGTAATATGACGAGCAGAAGCACGTTTTGCTGCATCTAATATTAAAAGCATTTCCATTAAATTATCAGAATTTGGGAAAGTAGAACCAATAACAAATATTCTTCTACCACGTACAGATTCTACAAGTGCAGGTTGAAATTCACCATCACTAAATGTAGAAATCTTTACATCACCAAGTTCTTGGCCATATTCTTTAGCGATTTTTTCAGCTAATTTAATGCTTTGTCTACAAGCAAAAATCTTAGGCGCTAACTGAGTAGTATTTTCCATTTTTTTTAGTTGTGTTTACGGTTTTGTGTGTTGTTGGGTGCAAATTTAAAATTATTTAAATAGTAATTGAACATCTTCTTAAAGTTTTTACGTTTTAGATGAAAAAAAATTTTTAAATTTGCAGTCCAATTCAAAAAAGCCTCGATGGCGGAACTGGTAGACGCGCTGGATTCAAAATCCAGTTCTTTCGGGAGTGTGGGTTCGATTCCCACTCGAGGTACTAAAACTCAACTGATTTTTCAGTTGGGTTTTTCTTTTTACATGAAAGTTAGTGAAGAATAAATGAGGGTCTTATTTTTTTGTGGAGTTTCTACAAATTACGTCTGTTGGTAACACAATAGTTTTATATTCTATTTTTTTACCTTTTTTTGTGGCTTTTATTTCCTTTAACAATAGCTTTAAAGCAGTTTTACCCATTTCGTTTCCTGGTTGGTCTACTGTACTTAATGAAGGTGAAATTACAGAAGCCATAAACCAATTACTAAAACCTATAATTGAAATTTGTTCAGGTATTTTTATGTTTGCCTCATTAAAATAGGTTATTGCACCAATTGCTACAAGATCGGTAATTGCAAAAATAGCATCAACCTTTTTGTTGCTTAAATGTAGTTGTTTGGCAAAATTATAACCCTCTTTATAAGTTACTTTTTCACAAGTATAAATTAAGGATTTGTCAAAGGTTAATTTATAGTCTTCTATAGCTTTTTTATATCCTAAAAAACGATCAATTGAATTTTGAGGGTTTAAAGGACCTCTAAAATGAGCAATATTTTTACATCCAGAATTAATTAAATGTTTAGTAGCTGAATAGGCAGCTTTTCTATCATCAATAATTACTTTTGAACAATTAATTACTTTTGAAATTTTATCAAATAAAACCAAAGGAGTTTCAGATTCTATTATTTTTTTTAGAGGTGATAAATCTTTTCTATTATTTGAAAGAGACATTAATATACCATCAACACGTTTGTCTAGAAGTAAATCAATTTGTTTCTCTTCTAGCTTATCAGATTCATTAGATTGAAGAGTTATAACCAAGTATCCTTTTTTTTCGGCTTTCTTAATAATTGCATTAATAACACTTGAAAAAAAATGATGTACAATTTCAGGAATAATTAATCCAATAATTTTAGATTCTTTGGTCCTTAAATTCACGGCAAAAGAATTTGGAGTATAGTTTAATTTTTTTGCTAAATCAACTACAGCTTTTCTGGTTTTTGGACTAACATCAGGGTAATTTTTTAATGCTTTTGAGGCAGTTGTAACTGATATTCCAAGTTCTGAAGCTATATTTTTAAGGGTTACTGGTTCCATATAATCAAATATAATAAACAAATATTGTTTAAGCTAAAATTGTAATCGAAATCGATTTCGGTTATTTCGAAATCGATTTCGATGTTAATATAAAGAACAATAATGTTAATTGTGAATATATTTGAGTATAGAATTGAAACCAATAGATTTAAATAGCACTTAATAAAAACAAGGGATGAATAAAAAAATACTAATATGGTCAGTTACTGCAGCTTTAGCAGGGTTTTTATTTGGCTTTGATACGGTAGTTATCTCTGGAGCAGAAAAAAAACTACAATTATTGTGGGGGTCTTCAGATGTATTTCATGGTGTTATTGTGATAGGAATGGCTTTATGGGGAACAGTGATAGGAGCTTTTTTTGGAGGTATACCTACTAATAAATTTGGTCGTAAAAATACGCTGATTTGGATTGGTGTTTTATACACGGTTTCTGCTATAGGTTCGGCTTTTGCAAACGATCCAATTACATTTGCAATTTTTAGATTTATTGGAGGATTAGGAGTTGGAGCATCTACCATAGCGGCGCCAGCTTATATTTCTGAAATAGCACCAGCAAAAGACCGCGGTAAACTTGTAGGTCTTTATCAATTTAATATTGTATTTGGAATTTTAGTTGCTTTTTTATCTAATTACTTGCTAAGTGGTCTAGGTGAAAATTCTTGGAGATGGATGGTTGGCGTAGAAGCTATTCCTGCTGCTTTATATACATTATTTGCTTTAACAGTGCCTATGAGTCCAAGATGGTTGCTTACTAAGTTTAGAAATAAAGAGGCTGTAAAAGTACTTCAAATTATAAATCCAGAACAAAATCCAGAGCAGTTAATGACAGAAATTAAGGCTGAAATGGAAAATACAGTTGCTAATGAAAACATCTTTTTAAAAAAATATAGATATCCATTAATTCTTGCATTTCTTGTGGCTTTCTTTAATCAATTATCTGGAATAAATGCATTTTTATATTATGCACCTAGAATTTTAACTGAAGCTGGTTTAGAGGAAAGTTCGGCATTATTAAGTAGTATAGGTGTTGGTGTAACTAATATGCTTTTTACACTATTAGGTATATATCTTATAGATAAATTAGGGAGAAAACAATTGATGTATATTGGTTCCGTAGGTTATATAATATCTCTTTCATTAGTTTCAATTGCATTCTTTTTTAATTGGGAAGGAAACTCTATGCCCATTTTCTTATTTATGTTTATTGCAGCACATGCAATAGGTCAGGGAACAGTAATTTGGGTGTTTATTTCTGAAATTTTCCCAAATCACTTAAGAGGTTCAGGGCAAGCATTTGGAAGCTCTGTACATTGGGTATTAGCAGCAATAATTCCATCTTTAGTACCAGTATTATTTTCAAGTATTGGAGCTGGAGCCGTCTTTGGTTTTTTTGCATTTATGATGTTGATTCAATTAATATTTGTAATGTTTATGATGCCAGAAACAAAAGGAATTTCATTAGAGAAATTATCTAAAAAATTAATAAAACAATAATTAAAACTTAAACAAATGAAAGAATTTAAAGTATTATTTGTGGTGTTTATTGGTCTAATTATAACCATTGGTTGTAAGGAGCAAAAAACAAAGCAAGATGTATCAAATACTGTTGAAACAAAGCTTTCAGAAGAACAATTATATAGGCCTAATTTTCATTTCACGCCGAAAGCTAATTGGATGAACGACCCTAATGGTATGTTTTTCTACAATGGTTACTATCATTTATATTTTCAATACTATCCTGATGGGAATGTTTGGGGACCAATGCACTGGGGGCACGCAATTAGTACAGATATGGTCACTTGGGTTGAAAAACCAATAGCATTGTACCCAGATGAGAAAGGTTATATTTTTTCAGGAAGTGCCGTAGTTGATGCTGATAATACTTCTGGTTTTGGAAAAGGTGGTAAAATCCCAACTATAGCCATGTTTACTTACCATAATATGGATAAAGAAAAAAACGGTGATGTTAATTTTCAATCTCAAGCCATTGCTTATTCTTTGGATGAAGGATTAACGTGGGAAAAATATGCTGATAATCCAGTAATAAAAAACCCAAATATCAAAGATTTTAGAGACCCTAAAGTTGTATGGGATGAAGTAAATGAAAAGTGGATTATGGTATTGGCAGCTGGTCAAGAAATAATGTTTTATAGTTCTAAAAATTTAAAAGATTGGGAGCTTTTATCAAATTTTGGAGAAAATATTGGTTCTCATGATGGTGTATGGGAATGTCCAGATTTATTTGCTATGCAAGTAGAAGGTACTGATGAAGTTAAATGGGTGCTTATAGTAAGTGTTGGAAAAGGAGGTTATAATATGGGGTCTGCAACACAATATTTTGTTGGAGATTTTGATGGTAAAAACTTTACAATCGATCCAGACTTTAAAAATGAATTAGATACTAATAATGCTTCTTGGATTGACTATGGAAAAGATAATTATGCAGGTGTAACTTGGTCTAATATTCCAGATACTGATGGAAGAAAGTTATTTATTGGTTGGATGAGTAACTGGCAATATGCAACAAAAGTTCCTACCGAAAAGTGGAGAAGTTCTATGACGGTTGCACGAGAACTTAAGCTTACAAAAACCAATAATAAATATCAATTAAAATCTGTTCCAGTTAAAGAAATCTCAAACTATATTTCAAAAACAGTAAAGAAAAATAGTATAAATATTGAAAAGGGGAAACAAACTTTATTAACTAATAAAAAACTGATCGATTTTAAAAGTTTGGATATTCAGTTTACAATTAAAAATTTAAAAGAAGATACATATACATTTTGTTTTGATAACAAAAGTGGTGATGCTATAAAATTTGGACTAAATAATAATGAACAATTTTTCTTTATTGATAGAATGGTGTCTGGAAATGTATCTTTTTCAGAAGAATTTGCTCCAAAAATTTCAAAAGCACCATTTACTACAACTGAAAACGAACTTGAAGTTAGGCTTTTATTAGACAAAACTTCAATAGAAATATTTTACAACAATGGAGAAACTGTTATGACAGAAATATTTTTTCCAAAAAATCCTATCGAGGCATTTTCAGTACAGTCTGAAAATTTCAATATAGAAATTGAAAACTTGATAATTAATGAACTTAATTTTAACTAAACTATAAAGATGAATTATGAGAACTAAATTTATTTTAACTCTAATTTTATTTGCTTCAATTTTTACAATACAGGCACAAAAATTAGAAGTAAAAGGTGTTGTTACATCTTCAGAAGATGGCTCGCCTTTACCAGGAACATCTGTGTCAATATTAGGAACAACTAAAGGTGTTGTTACTGATTTTGATGGAAATTATACAATAAGTAATATTGATAGTAATGCTACTTTGGTATTCAGTTATGTGGGGTTTACAACTCAAAAAATTCCATTAAATGGAAAAAGTAAAATAGACGTTGTTTTGACACCTGATGCACAATCATTAGATGTTGTTGTATTAACAGGTTATACTAGAGAACGAGCAGTAGATGTAACAGGATCTGTATCTGTAGTAGACGTATCTTCATTGGAAGGACAAAGTATGAGTTCTGGTAATCCAATGCAAGCAATTCAAGGAAAAGTACCAGGATTGTTTATTGAAAAATCTGGAGATCCTAGTGGTACGAGTAGTAGGGTTTTAATTCGTGGAGTTAGTACTCTAGGAAATAATGATCCATTATATGTTATTGATGGAGTACCAACTGTAAGACAAGAAGTAATGTCTAGCTTAAATCCTAGTGTTATAGAATCTGTGCAAGTATTAAAAGATGCATCAGCCTCAACAATTTATGGTGCAAGAGCAGGTAATGGTGTTGTTATTGTTACAACTAAAAATGCACCAAAAGGAGATGGTGAGAAAATTAAAGTTTCATACAATACTAATGTATCGGTACTTTCAGAAAAATCTCAACGTTACGACATGTTAAATGCGGAACAACGTGGGCAAGTTCTTTTTCAAGCATCGGTAAATGATGGCGCTGATCCAAATAGTGGATATGGTGAAATATATAATTTTGATTGGAATGGTGATTTTAACAATCCAGTTTTAAATAGTTTAACAGTACAACCTTATGTAGGTGGAGATACTAATGTGCCTGTTGGAGATACTGATTGGCAAGATGAAGTTTATAAAACAGGTTTTGTTTATAATAATGATTTTACGGTATCTGGAGGTACTGATAAAATGTTTGCGTTATTAAACGTTGGGTATTTAAAAAATACAGGTGTTTTAGAACATACAGGTTATGAAAGATATTCTGCTAAATTAAATACAAACTTTAAATTGTTTGATGACAAAGTAAAGGTTGGAATTAATACTCAATTTTCAACTTCAGATGAAACCTTAGCATCTCCAGATGTTGGTAGTGCGCCAACTCCAGGGTTAGCAATTAGCTTAGCTCCAACTATTCCTGTTTATACAAGTACTGGAGACTATGCTGGCCCTTTAGGTTCAGGTTATTCAGATAGAAATAACCCATTATACATGCAGTATATAAATAGATGGGATAATACAGAAAGAACATCGTTTTTTGGAAATGTTTTTGCTGAAATTAACTTAATGAAAAACTTAGTTTTTAGAACTAGTTTAGGTGTTGATTTTAATGATTATAGCGATAAAGATATTGAAACAACAGTTGCCAACGGATTTATTACTAGAGCTAATAATAGTTTAACATATGATACTAGTAAATATACAAGTTGGACTTTTACTAATACATTAAATTATAATTTTGAAATTAATGAGAAACATAAGTTTGATGTATTATTAGGAACAGAAGCTATTAAATCTGATTTAAATTCAATTGTAGCTTCTGCAGATGGTTTTGCAGTTGAAACAGAAACATATTTTACGCTTTCTGCTGCAACAGGAGCAAGAAGTTCTAATGGAACATCAACAGGGAATAGATTATTATCTCAATTTGGAAAAGTAAACTACTCTTTTGATGATAAATATTTAGCGTCATTTACTTTACGACGTGATGGTTCTTCAAGGTTTGGTGAGGACAATAGATATGGTATTTTTCCAGCAGCAACAGTTGGTTGGAAAATTAGTGAAGAAGATTTTTTGGCTGATAACGAAACAATTTCAAGCTTAAAATTTAGAGCTGGTTATGGAACAGTAGGTAACCAGTCTATTGGAGATGTTGCAAGATTTGGATTGTATGAAGCTAGATATGGACCTAACCAAAACGTATATGTTCCAGATTTTTTCAATATTTATTACAATGTAGGAACCGCTTATGATTTAAACGGAGCAAACACAGGTAATTTACCTTCAGGTTTTGTATCAATTCAAGCAGCAAATTCAGGATTAAAGTGGGAAGAAACTAAAGAAGTAAACTTTGGTGTTGATTTTGGATTATTTCAAGGTAAAGTAATAGGTTCATTTGATTACTTCAATAGAGATACTGAAGGAATTTTAATTCAACCACCAATTGCTTCAGCTGTAGGAGAAGGTCAAGTTCGATATTTAAATGGAGCTTCAACAAACACAAAAGGATGGGAATTATCATTAGCATATTCAAAAACATTTGATAATGATTTAAAAATGACTGTTTCAACAAATTTTGGAGCATTTAAAGATAAAATTACTGAACTACCTGAAGAAGTTAGAACAGCATATCCTGGTACAGCAGAAAACTCAATTATTGGTCATTCACAATTTTCAATATTTGGATATAAAACAGATGGTTTATTCCAAAGTCAAGCTGAAGTAGATGCACACGCAACTCAAATTGGAGCAAGACCAGGTGGAATTAAATTTATCGATTTAAATAATGATAATGTAATTGATAGTGACGATAGAGACTTTTTAGGAACCACATTACCTGATTTAGAGTATGGTGTAAGAGTTGATTTAGAATATAAAAATTTCGATTTTTCAGTATTTGGTTCTGGGGTTGCAGGTAGAATAGGAATAGATTCTTATATTTTCTATAACAATTTTGTACAAGGTAGAGATAACGCAGGTTTAGGAACCTTAAACGCTTGGACTTCAACAAATACAAATACCGATGTTCCTTCACTTTCTTTGGTGAATAATGATACGCAAACTTCAGATTATTTATACAGAAACAACTCATATTTTAAAGTTAGAAATATGCAGCTAGGATATTCATTACCAGAAGAGATTATTGAAAAATGGGGTGGAATGTCAAGTTTTAGAATGTATGTGCAAGGAGAAAACTTATTTTGGTTTACTCCAAGCGATTATATAGGAGCTGATCCTGAAAGATCTAATATCAATAACATACCTGTTCCAACAGTACTATCATTAGGTTTAAATATTAATTTTTAAGAATTGAAAAAATGAAAAAATATATAAAAATAACTTACTTTTTATCAATTTTACTATTGATATCATGTAGCGAAGATTTTTTAGATTATGAGCCAGAAGGAGTGTTATCTTCTGATAATGTTGCAACTGCAGAAAATGCTGAATCATTAGTTGTAGCAGCTTATGCAGGAATTGCAAATGATGAAATGATTGGTCCTGTAACTCACCAATGGGTATATGGAAGTGTAAGGTCTGATGACGCCTATAAAGGTGGAGGAGGAAGAGGTGATGTAGATGTGGTTGACCATTATGAGCAGTATAATTTAACTAAAGCAGATGACGGAGACTGGATGACTCCTAGAACTTGGACAAATCATTATAAAGCAATTTCAAGAGCAAATTTTGCTTTGTCAGTAATTAATGAAATTCCAGACGCAGAATATGCAGATAAAACAACTCGTCAAGCTGAATTACGTTTTTTAAGAGCTCATTCACACTTTATGTTGAAGCTTTTATTTAAGAAAATTCCATATATAACTGAAGAGTTAACACAAGAGCAAATTCTTGAAACTTCAAATGATTTATCTAATGAAGAGTTGTGGAATGTAATTGCAGATGATTTTTTATTCGCCTATAACAATTTACCTCAATCTCAAGATCAAGTAGGAAGAGCTGATAGGAATGCAGCAGCAGCTTATTTAGCAAAGTTAAGATTATACCAAGCTTATGAACAAAATGACAATCATCAAGTAACTTCAATAAATACAGCAAGACTGCAAGAAGTAATTGATTATGCTAATGAGGTAACTTCTAGTTTAGAAGCTGATTATGGAAACAATTATATGGATGGTTTTGACAATGGATCAGAATCAATTTGGGCAGCGCAGTTTTCAATTAATGATGGAACTGAAGTAAGTCGTGTAAGTTATGTAACAGGATTAAACTCTCCTCACGGTACAGGTTTATATGGATGTTGTGGATTTCACTTAGCAAGTCAAAATATGGTAAATGCATTTAAAACAAATGCTGAAGGTTTACCTTTATTAGATACATTTAATAATGAAGATATTTATACTACTATTGATGGAAATGGACATTCACCATTAACAGCTGGAATAACTTTAGATCCAAGAATTGACCATACTGTTGGAATACCTGGAAGACCTTTTAAGTATAGAAATACTGTAAATGAAGCAGGTGACATGATTTATAATTTTTCATGGGCTAGAGATCCTGGAGTATATGGATATTTTGGGAATATGAAAGAACAACAAGCACCAGATTGCGGTTGTTATGTTAAAGAAGGTCCGTTTGTAGGAACCTCTAAAAATGTTGATTTTATTAGATATGCTGATTTGTTATTATTTAAAGCTGAAGCTATGATTCAATTAGATCAATATGGTCCAGCAACAGATTTAATTAACGAAGTTAGATTAAGAGCAGCTGCAAGTACTTCAATGCCAATGGATGCAGGAGCAACAGATATTTATAATATTGGTACATATCCAACTTTTACTTCAAAAGAATATGCTTTAAAAGCTTTAAAGTTTGAAAGAAGATTAGAATTTGGAATGGAAGGACCAAGATTTTTTGATTTAGTTAGATGGGGAGAAGCAGAAGAGGTGTTAAATGGATATTTAGCAGTTGAGAAAACAAAACGTGATTTTTTAGCAAATGCCCAATTTACATCTGGTAGAGATGAATATTACCCAATACCACAAAGAGAAATAGATTTTACAGGAGGATTGTACATTCAAAACCCTGGTTATTAAATTTTAAAATACGGTAAGGATGATTGTTAGTCATACTTAATAATTAATGTTTGAGTTTATTTTTTGAAAGGCAGATAAATACCTGCCTTTCAATTTTTAAAGGTTTCGAAATTAACTTTTACCAATAAATATTTATTAAAAGAAAAAACTTGAATTGAGCTGAGCCATTTAGATGGTTAAAAATGTGAACTGCTCTCAAGAGGTTAGGTTATGTTCTTTTTATAAACTATGAGAGCGTTCACTTTTTTAATTCCCCACACCGATAAACGAAGTAGAAAATGAAAAATAAAATACAATTAATAACGTATGTAGATAGGTTAGGATGTAAAAGTATTCAAGATTTAAATTCACTCTTCAAAAATGAATTTAAAGGACTTTTTGGAGGTTTGCATATTTTACCTTTTTATTACCCTATTGATGGAGAAGATGCAGGTTTTGACCCTATAGATCATAATTTAATAGACCCTAGATTAGGCGATTGGAACGATTTAAAAGATTTAAGTGAAGAGGTTGATATAATGGCAGATTTAATTGTAAATCACGTATCAGCTAAATCAATTCAATTTCAAGATTATCTTCAAAAAGGTGAAAAATCGGAGTATGCTTCTTTATTTTTAAATTATAATACAGTGTTTCCAAATGGAGCAACTGAAGCCGATTTGATGACAATCTATAGGCCTCGTCCAAATCTTCCTTTTTCAATGTTTAAATTAAATGACGGATCGGTTAAATTAATTTGGACAACCTTTACTAGCAATCAAGTTGATATTGATGTAAATAATGAAATTGGAATCAAATATTTGGAAAGTATTTTAGATACTTTTGAAAAAGGAGGGGTTAAAATGATTCGTTTGGATGCTGCTGGATATGCTATTAAAAAACAAGGAACATCTTGTTTTATGATAGATGAAACCTATGAATTTATAAGCCAACTTACTGAAAAAGCTAAAGCAAAAGGAATAGAGGTATTAGTTGAAATACATTCATATTATAAAACTCAAATTGAAATTGCAAAAAGAGTAGATTATGTATATGATTTTGCATTGCCAGTGTTAGTTTTAGATACTTTATTCAATAAAAACACATCTAGCCTTAAAAAATGGTTAGAGGTGAGTCCTAAAAACGGATTAACAGTTTTAGATACACACGATGGAATTGGAATTGTAGATGTTGCTGGTGAAGATGAAAAACCAGGATTGATTCAAAATGATATTTTAGATAAAATAGTGAATCAAATGCATGCAAATAGCAAAGGTAACAGTTTAAAGGCTACTGGATCAGCAGCTTCAAATTTGGATTTATACCAAGTAAATTGCACTTATTTTGATGCGTTAGGTAGAGATGAAAACGCTTACTTAATGGCGAGAGCTATTCAGTTTTTTGTACCTGGAGTTCCTCAAGTTTATTACGTAGGTTTATTTGCTGGTGAAAATGATATGGAATTATTAGAGAAAACTAATGTTGGTAGAGATATAAACCGTCATTATTTTACAAAAAGCGAAATTAAAACACATTTAGAAAAGCCTTTAATTAAAAAATTAAAGGAGTTAATGATTATAAGGAATAACCATAAAGCATTTAATGGAGATTTTAATTTAATTGAAACTTCAGAAGATGTGCTAAATATAAAATGGACAAATAAGGAGCATTGGGCAGAACTTTTAATAGATTTAAAAGCTATGAAAATGGAAACTAGTTTTTCATAGTAACTTATAAAACAGCTCATTTTAATCGGTAATATTATTTAATTTTATAGAAATAAATAAAATGAAAGATACGCAAGTACAATCGGCAGAGTACAATCAAAAAAACATTAAGTGGTTAACTTATTTGATGTTTATGATGTTTGCCATGACAACAGATGCTGTTGGTGTAATTATTCCTGAAGTAATGAAGGAATTTAATTTATCGATGACAGCCGCCGGTTTATTACATTATGGTCCTATGACAGCCATTGCTTTAGCAGGAATATTCTTGGGTTTTATAGCTGATAAAATTGGACGAAAAAAAACTATTATTATTGGCTTGGCTTTGTTTGCCATTAATTCTTATTTGTTTTTGTTAGGTAATACTTTTGGTTTTTTCTTAGTGTTGCTTATTATTTCAGGGGTCGCAATTGGTATTTTTAAAACAGGTGCTTTAGCTCTTATTGGCGATATGTCAAAATCTACCAATGATCATACTTCAACAATGAATATAGTTGAAGGTTTTTTTGGAGTAGGAGCTATTATTGGTCCGTTTTTAGTAAGCTATTTTTTAACTAGAAATGTAGATTGGAAATGGTTGTATGTTGTTGCAGCTACATTGTGTGTAGTATTGATAATTATTGCTTTTTTTGCAAAATACCCTAACACTAAAAAATCAACCGAAGAACCAATAAACATAGAGAGAACGTTGCTTATGGTAAAAGATAAATATGCGTTAGGTTTTTCTTTAGCTGCTTTTTTATACGTAGCTGTTGAAGCTGCAATTTATGTATGGATGCCAACTTTAATTTCTGGTTATGATGGTAGTTTTACATTTATTGCTTTATATGCTTTACCAATATTTTTTATTTTACGAGCAGGTGGACGTTTTTTAGGAGCTTGGATGTTAGAACGGTTTGATTGGACAGTTGTAATGTCAGTTTCAAGCTTTATAATCCTTCTATGTTACGGGTTAAGTTTTGTAAGCGAAACCGCAACGGTTATTTTGTTGCCACTTTCAGGTTTATTTATGTCTGTAATTTACCCAACAATAAATTCAAAAGGAATTAGTTGCTTTCCAAAATCTAGTCACGGTTCTGTAGCAGGTATTATTTTGTTTTTCACTGCAGCAGGAGCAGCAATTGGCCCTTTATTAATGGGAGTGGTAAGTGATTTTTTTGGTTCAAATGCAACTTACGGATTTATGTTAGCAACCCTATTTGCAGCAATATTATTTATTGGGTTTTTGTTAAATATGATTTTTAAACCAACACATATTCGTATTTCTAAGTTAAATGAAAGTGAATATACTAATTTAAGAGAGTTATAATGTTAGAGAAAAAATTAAAAGCTGTTTGTTTTGGAGAAATATTATTTGATGTGTTTTTAAAGCATAAAAAAATAGGTGGAGCACCATTAAATGTTACTTCAAGATTAAAATCATTTGGAGTTGATTCTACAATTATTAGTGCTGTTGGAAATGATGATAATGGGAAAGAATTGATTGCGTATTTTGATGGTTTAGGAATATCTACAAACTCAATTCAAGTAAAAGAAAATTATCCAACAGGAGTTGTAAATGTTAGGTTGAATGAAAAAGGAAATGCATCTTATGATATAACATACCCATCAGCTTGGGATAAAATACGGTTATCTATTGAGGATTCAGAATTGGTGAAAAGTGCTGATATTTTTGTTTTTGGAAGTTTAGCATCAAGAGATGAATCAACAAAAAAAACATTGTTACAGTTATTAAAAGTGGCAAAACACAAAATTTTTGATGTAAACCTAAGGAAGCCACATTATACTGAAGATACTCTTATTGAATTAATGAATGAAGCTGATTTTATAAAATTGAATGACGAAGAACTGTATGAGGTTTCTCGATTTATGGGGTCAAATTTTAATTCATTAGAACAAAATATTGAATTTATTTCAAAAGAGACAAACACCAATTCTATTTGTGTTACTTTAGGATCTCATGGAGCAGTATTATTCATTGATGGTAAATACTATCACAATTGCGGATACTATGTTGATGTTGTTGATACAGTTGGTTCTGGAGATTCTTTTTTAGGTACTTTAATTTATAAATTGTTTTCAAATGCTAGTCCACAAGAAGCTATTAATTGTGCTTGTGCTGTTGGTGCTATTGTAGCAAAAAATGAAGGTGCAAATCCAGTAATTGATGAAAAAGATCTGGGTGCTTTTATTAACCCATAATTAATTTTGGTGTTTGTAAAACCTATAATATTTAGAATTAAAAAGCGGATAAAATTTAAAATTTTATCCGCTTTTTAATTCTAGTTTGCTTTGGTTGTTGTGAGTTGTTCGTATTTAAACAATCTAAGTTTTTGTTTTTCATTGTTTGGGTCAACAACTTCACTAGTTGGTCTAGATGAATTACTACCAATAATTTTATAATAGTCCTTTACTTGATCTTCAAACATTAAGGCATATTTATAATTTATTTTATAAGCACTCCAAAAATCTTTGGTTGTTACTGGTGTACTTACTCTTTTGTATTTAATTACATCGGTAAAATCTGTAATTTCATAAATAGCTTCTACTAGTAGTTTAGCTTTGGATTCAGCAGTTTTTTTAGTAATTGTAAGAAGCGTTTTAATATCTTTTTTATCTGAATTTACTTTGAATTGTCTACTAATAAATCCACCTTCATCATCAGATAGTTTATGGTTTTGTGGTACTTTAATGGTATGATTTTTTGTTGGTACAAATGCTTTTTTTGTATAAGGGTCAACTAAATACCATTCTGTCCAAGCACCGTTGTGGTCTTCCCAAATATGAATGTTAGAACCGTTATGGTTTTTTCTTCCATCTAGGCATAAAACTCTGTTAGTATTTGTATAAATTTTAAAACGACCGTTGCCTAAATGTTTAAGCTTTAAGTTTTGTCGTTTATTTGAGTTGTTAGACCATAATTCAACATTAGTACCGTTTTTAGTTCGTCCACCGTCTACATTTACTCGATAACGTGGACTGTAGCTAACTTGAATTTCATAATAACCAGGCATTGAAGAATCTGTAAATTTGAATTTTCTATCGAATCCACCATCAAGATTCCATACTTGGAAGTTTTTCCCATCTGAAAGTGAAGGATTGTCTCCAGGAATATCCCAACAACCTCCAGAATTTTTTCCGTAATTCATGGCACTTTGAATAATAAACTCTTTTGTTGAAGGTATTTTTGCAAAAGATTTTTTTACAAATTTTTCTTCTTCAACAATTAATCTAGCTCTTCCTTTAATAGTTGGAGTTATTTTATGAAGTGCATTTTTAGCCATATCGCTAACACTAGGAAACGATTCTATTTTACCAATAATGGCTTTAGCTTCTTTTGGTGCTCCAGTAGCATCTAAAGCGCTTTCCAAAGCTATTTTTTTAACGCCTCCATCTACAATAAATGCTGTTTTTTCAAGTATTTCAGAATTTTCATTACCAGAATAATCTTCAGCACCTTCTTGTGTAATTTCAATGGTTTCATTTATAACTTCTAATTTATCGCTTCGTTCATCTAAGTTTTTAGTGAATTTATAGCGTTTGTTAGATGAAGCTTTGCCTATTTTTCCTTTGTTTTTACTTTTTAAGCCTGGTAAACCTACAAAAGTATCAATTCCAGCATCTACAACTCCCATTAGCGAACTTTGCATAGAAGTTCCACCGCAAATTAAGGTAACGTTGTACGATTTTAATTTTTGAACACGGTATTCGTCTTCAATAAAATTAGGAATGTTTAATTCAATTTTATCTACTCCGGTAAAAAAGTTTCTGTTACAAATTTGTTCTGGTTCAATGGTTGTTCCTAATATTACTTTTTCTTTAAAAGGAGTTAAGGAATAACTTTCGCCAATAGGTTTGTTTACGTAACCGCTAGCGTATAAAGTGTCAGGGATTTGAACAACAATAGGTTTTCCTTTTCCAGGTCCGTTAGGTTTGTTGGTTGTGTTTGCGATTTCAATTTCAAAATCCAGCTTATTTCCTCCGTAAAATACCTGAAAAATAGCGTCGGTTTGTGCTATAATTGTTTTTTTTGAAGTTTTTAAATCTTCAAAATCAAGAATTGTTAAACCTCCCGGATGTTGGTTTACCCATAAATGTAATCCTCTTCTTTTATGAAGTGTGGTTAGGTTTATTTCAATAATATCTCCTTTAGAAACTTCAAATGTTTTTAATTTTGAAGCTTTTTTTTGAGATGTATATTTTCCTTTTACTATACTTATTTTGGTTTCTTGAGCATTTGCAATAAATGTAAAGCAAATAAATAGGGTTAATGTGTAAATATATTTTTGAAGCATTTTTTCTTTTTTATGAGTTGGGGACTAATTTTTAATTGAACTGTAAGTTGTAGATTTAAAATATTGATAAGTTGTTTTTGGTACTTCAATAGTTTCTAAATCATAGGTTAACTCATTAGCAAAGAGTTTTTTAAAAATAGGGGCGTAAAAAATAGCATTGGCTTCCATATGAATATTTTTAGCTTGGGTTCTTTCTGGGTTTGCAACTATAAACCATTCGTTTGGATAAGGTTTAGAAGAATAAATAAACAAATTAGTTACTTTTCCTTTTTGAGTGTAACTTAAATCATTTTCACTGTAGGATTTTATTCCTGTACCTCCTCCACTTATTTTTTTTCCAGCTTTTTTATTAAATGCTCCTACAATTGCACCACCTATTTTTTTTCCTCCGCCTACTACTTTATCTGCACCTTTTTTTATGTTGTTACTTGGAGAGTATATTTCTTTAACAACATTAATGTCGGAATGTCTGTTTGAAATAAAATATTGGATTGGTTCGTTTCCTGGTTGAGGGCCAACTAATGCCATTGCTCCGTGTGCGGCAAAACTTGCTGCTGGACTTAAAAATAATGCGCCAACTGAAACCGTAACATCAGCTATAACCCAATGTTTTGCTCCTCCAATGGTAGAATTTATAGAATACGTATAGCCTTTAAATTTTCCATTGCGAGGTATTAGATTTTTATCAATTCCTAAATCGTAACCTTTTGCTTGTGATTTATGTTTTCCCCATTGTCCAAGAACTTGAGAATGAAAATTAAAAGTTTCAATATTTTGGTATAAATACCTATCAAAAACTTTGAATTCTTTTTTAGCTGCTATTGGCTCTTTATAGCCAACCATACTATCTACTTTGTAATTTACTAACTCTTTTTTATAAGTGTTAAAGTTTGTCCAAGCTGGGTTGTAAAGTTTGTTACTAGCTCTTGAAATGTTTATAAAAACATCTCTACTTCCCATAGATTTTGCTTTAAATTCAAAAGTGTAAACACCTTCAGTAGGAATCGCAATTTCTTGATTTATTTCAAATGAGTTTTCAGATTTCCAGATTGTTTTTCCAAAAATGTTTTTAACAGTTACTGTTTTAAGTTTTTTACCTTTTTCAGTTTTAAAAGCTAGTTTTATTTTGTCGTTTTTATCAAAAGCAAAACTAAATTTTTTACCCTCAGAATTAATGTGTTTTTTTCCTTGGTAAATAATTGCTTCGTTTGTGTTTGGTTGATCTTGTTGTGCATGTAAATTAATGACAAAAAACAACATGCATACTTTGAGTAGTTGTTTCATAGGGGTTATTATAATTTTAATTATTATTCAACAATAAAATGCAAGCAATACTGAGGTGTTAAAAAAGTCTTTAGTTTACCTAGTGCGGCATTTTTTATATAACGTTTTTTTATATGGTTCTAATAAAAAGATGCTATTTAGAGGTATAAAAGTATGTATTTATTTAATTAGAATGAATGTAAATTAGATAACTACTTAAAGAGAAAATTAATTGTAATTAGAAAAGGTTTAGTTGCTAAGCCTTAATTTTAACTGAGTTTCATACAAATTGACCATTGGTTTTTTAGTATTTAAGCCTTCAACATAAATCCACTCATCACTTCTGTCCTTAAAACTATGTTCAATACTTAGTTGTTTTTCTGGGTTAGAAGAATAAACTCCTACTAAAATACTGCGTAAATATTGTTTATGGCAATCTATATGTAGTTCATTTTTAAACTTAATTGAATCTCTCCAAATCCAAGAGAAAAATATTTCTTGAAACTCACCATCTTCCCAACCTTCCATTCCAATATTCCAAAAAGTATTGTATTCTCCAGAGTGTGGAATATTTTGTGGTGCAGCTCCACCAGCAATTTGTTTTACATTAACTATGTTTTCATACAAGTTATACATTGGTGGACAAAATCCTGCATCTGCCATTCCGTGTAAATCTAAAGGAGTAGGAAATTTATAGCTAATATTTCTATAAACATTTCCAAAGGAGCAACCTTCTAAACCAGGACCGTGAGTAACTTCATTTTCAACTTCAATATTTTGAACCAAATTATCTGATGAATGATACATTTTTGGTGAATAATGACCAATTTTTCCCGTAATTTTAATGTCTTCAATAGTTACATTTCTGCTATTTACTAAATGTGTTGTTTGTGTGTAATTATCAATATGAATATCACGAATCCAACCGTTAGCAACACGATGCAAATTTATTGCTCCCCAACCATAATCCATTTCTCTGTTACCGTGATGTTTGTAGTTTCCGTCCCAAGCACTTTCGAATTTAAAATGTTCCACACCAATATTTTTAAGCATTGGCATTTTACTAATAGTTGGCTTGTATTTTAATAATAAATCTCTACGAGTAGGTTGTTTTAGTTCAATGTGAGAATTATCAATAATGTTAGCAATTTCGACAGGGTATTGAAAAGAAGCTGCTCTTTGAATTCCAGCTTCAGAATAACTTTTTTGAAATTCTTCAAACTCCAAAGGATGCATTAAATCATTCATTAAATTCCCATCATCCGTTGTGTTGTTCAAAGCAATTAAAATAATATCTCCTTCGTTTAAATCTTTTGTTGAATTTAGTTCTAATATAGAAGTTCCGGCTTTAACGTCTTGTTTAATTTCAGAAAAAACATCTAAATCTTTAACATTAAAAAACGATGATGTGCCGTGTAAATTTAAGCCTGTATGAAATACAAAAGGAGATAACCAAGGACTGTTATCTTCTGCTTGATGTGTAGAACTTCCACTAAAAATAATGGTTCCGTTTTTTGCTGAACCAGAACCACGCAATACAATATTGCTATAGTTTATTTTAACAATATCGGTTTTTGTAGAATCGGTATTCACTAAAAATTTCCCTTTCGGAAAATAAACAATTCCTCCGCCATTTTTACCTGCGGTTTCAATAGCTTTATTTATGGCATTTGTGTCGTCAATTTCATCATTTGGTATGGCTCCAAAATCTGTAATAGTGTATGTTTTTCCTTTAACTGTTGGAATTTTTTTTTCGCCATAAGCATAACCTGCGTAGGAATAATCGGGTAGGTTAGAAGCTATTCCTTTTTGTTTGAATTGTTTTAATATTTTTGGTTCCCAAATGTTTTCTTCTGAATATTTTTTAGCACAACTAAAAAATAAAATTCCTGTAAAAAATAAGAATACAAACTGTTTCATAATAACCTATTGTTAGTTGATTTCAATAATTTTTGAACCTTTTTTAATACCGTTTTCATTAAAAGTATCAATGGTAAAATAATATTTTTGAAGTTTGTTTAAACTTCTAATTGTTAGACTGTTGTTTTTTAAAACTTGATAGTTATGGTACAGTTTTTCAGGATCTGTACCGTATCGAATATTATAACCCAAGGCATTTTTATCGGTATTCCAACTTAAGCTAACTTGCCTTCTGTCTTCATTGTTTCTAATTCCAGTTAAAGTTCTTTCAAATTGAGGTAAATTTCCTTGTCCGTTTCCAAACACTCGGAAATCTGATAGTGCAAATTTTCCGCTTGGTGTATAATAATTGGTAATTTTTAAAAAACGAGCCTTAGTTGAGGTTTCTAATTGAAGGTAATTATGCGGAACATCAGCTTTGTTTTTTGTTTTATCAATTAAGGTTTTCCAAGTTTTATTGTCTAAAGAATATTCAACCAAAAACTGTTGATAGATATTGGGTTGTCTATTAAAAAGTTTAGTGTTTTGCTCTGCAAAATTTAATTGTATAGCGTTAATTTCAACTTCTTTTTCTAAATCTATTTGAAACCATTCTCCTTTGTTTCCAGTTTTTGCGCTCCAATAAGTTCTTATTTCTTCATCGGTTGCTAAGTTTTTTGAACGCCCTTCTAATTCAGAAGAAACTTCAATTGGTTTGTTATAAGAAAGTAACATCCAATTTGGAAAAATATCATCAATACTTTCAATTTTCTTCTTCGGAATTATTATTGGAAAATCACCTAATCTAGTGTTTGAATACAAAACTCCATCTTTATCAAAAAACGCAGGATAAAAGCCAATACGTCTTTCAAACTTATCTTTTACTGAAATTGCGATGGTTCCGACATGCCAAAAGTTTCCATATTTATCTTCAAAAGTACTTCCGTGTCCGGCTCCACAAGCAAAACCTTCTGGCTTGTAAGCAAAAGAATTGTGTTTGGCAAGTGTATATGGCCCTAAAGGGTTTTCAGATTCATAAACGCCATCGCAGTACGATTTTTCTCGAGTTCCAGGAGCAGAATATTGTAAATAATATTTTCCGTTTCGTTTATTCATCCAAGCCCCTTCTAGCCAAGGAGAAACTTCAGTTTTTGTATTATAATCTCCTCGAATTTCCCATCCTAAGTTTTCAGGATTAGGAAATATAAGCTCTTGTGTTTCGCCTATAAATTCAAATGTAGTTTTATCAATTTCAACGCCATAAATCGGATTTTTATTTGAGCATCCCCAATATAAAAATAGCTTATTGTCATCATCTAAAAAGAATGCCGGATCGGTCATTGGAACCTTTAAACCATCTTTAACCAATTGCCATTTTCCGCTTTTTGGATCGGCAGATTTGTAAACTGTATTTTTTTTACCGTTTGAAGCTAAAAAATAAACTTCGTTATTTAAAACAATGGCTGTTGGAGCATATTCTTCCGTAGGAATTTCGTTAGTTTCAATAAAAGCCCACTTTGTTAAATCATCCGAGAACCAGTATCCGCCAGATTTTGAAGCAAATAAATAGTAGGTGTCTTTAAATAAAATAACAGTAGGATCTGCAGCCTCGCGCCTTGAAACACCATTTGGCATAAACCTATAACTTAAATCCATTGGATTACAGACTGTAGATAATTGCTCTTTTTCAATCTTTTCAATTTTACATTGAGTAACTATGAAAACTATTAAAGCTATAAAGCCGATACGTGTTATTAATTTTGCCATTTTTAAGGTTTTGTTATGTTGAAAGTATCAATCAATAAGTGGTTTTTATAAGATCTGAATCCGAAATAACCAGAACGGTACAAATTTTCATCTTCGATATTGTAAACTAAGTTGTTGTTGCAAAAATATTGAGTGCTATTTTCGGTAACCACTATTTTTATGTGATTTGCTGTGTTTGCAATAATTTGAAATTTAGGATTCTCTATATCGTGTTCAGGTTTTAAAGGTCTTTCTCCATTTCCAAAATGTTTTCTAAATCTGGTTTTTGTATTGTTATGTCCGCCATAACCAACATAGTATAAACTTAGTGGAAAGTAGTTTGAAAACACACCTCCGCGTAGTTCCGAATTTTTAAAGAAATCTGAATTAGCAGGATCATTTGCCATCCAAAAACAATTCATGTCAGCAACTCTATCATGTTTGCCACCTTTGTCTACAACAGTAATATTATATTCAATGGTTACAGGAGTTTGTAATTTATGCTTAAACCAAACCACCGCACCATTTTCTTGTGAAATTTCTAATTGTTTGTTGTTAATTTCAACAAAGCCATCTTCCATTTGTTCAACAACCCAATTGTCTAAATTTTTGTCAAAGTCATCAGCATACAGCACTTTTGTGCTAGTTTCACAACTTATAAAAAAGAATGTTGAAACCAATAATAAAACTATGCGACTGCTGTTTTTAAAATGGATCATTAATGAGCTAGTTAACTATTTGGATACGGAATTAGGTTGCTATATTTTTTTTGTTGAAACCAAGGATCGTTAGACATTTTTAATTTTTCACCTAACGATTTTAATAGTTTATTTGAAATTTCAGGCAATGCTTTTAAATCAATCTTATTTAATTGATATGGGTCATTTATATTGTCGTACAAATAAGCTTCTGAAATTTCGGTTCCTTTATCGGTATCCCATTGTTTTTTATTTTCTTCTAAACACAAGGTGTATTTTCCAGAGAATATACCTCTAGAATTTCCTAACATTATTAAAACGTCTTCTGGTTTTTTTACTGAATTATTTTCTGGATTTAGAAGTAATTCCGCAAAATTAGTTCCTTCTACTTCCGAAGGAATTTGGTTTGACAATCCTGCTAATCCCATAGCGGTTGGCAATACATCAGTTGCTCCGAACAACACATCTGTTATATCAGCTTTTAAACCCTTCGGCCAATGAACAATAAATGGTACAGATAGCGATTCTAATTGAAATGAATTTTTACCAGTTCTACTATGGCTACCTAACATTTCTCCGTGGTCTGAACTAAACATAACAATAGTATTATCTAGCTCTCCCATTTTTTCTAATTCATCAATAACTTGTCCAATGTAATTGTCGGCACTAGTAACGTTGGCATAATAATGGCGCGCATAATTAGCAACTTTTAAATCGGCATTTTTTCTAACTACTAACTTGTCATCAATCTCAGGAAACTTATCTGTATCATAATGCTTGTGTAAAGTCTCCATATCTGTATTTTCATCATCCCAAGGATTATGCGGTGGATTTAAAGCCCAAATCATACAAAAAGGTTTGTTTGCATTACGCTGACCGTTTTCGTTTTTTAAGTACTTAATAATTTTTTCAGCTTCATTTTTAGCTGAAAAAACTTTTGGTAAGTGTAATTCACCATCTTTTTTACCTTCAATTGTACTTGGATCGTTTGAGTAAATTCTAGGATTAAAATGCTCATCTTTTAAAGCTTGGTAAAAGTATTCGATATTATGACGTTTTCCTGGCGGAATATAAGTGTCATATGTATTTGCATAATGCCCTCCTGGTGCTTCTGTAGTACCTTGATAGTTTCCATTTTCGTCAAATAAAGGTTCAGTTTTTAACCAATGACATTTTCCGAAGTAAGAAGTGTTATAACCAGCTTTGAAAAATAAATCTGGAATGGTAGCAATATCATCTTTTAAACTATGCTCTCTTCCTTTTTTACAGTTGTTCCAAATTCCGTTTTGTTCAGGATACATTCCAGAAAGCATCATTCCTCGGTATGGGCTACATAACGGGTAATTACTTACTGCTTGCGTAAAAACCACACCGTTTTTTGCTAGTTTATCAATGGTTGGAGTTAATACAGGATCTGGTTTTCCTACTACGTGTTTTTTATAGTTTTCTTCGCTCCAAAAACCAGCACTGTATCGCCTTAATTGATCTGGAAAAACAATTAATATATTTGGCTTTTTTGTTGTAACAACAACCTCTTTTTTAACTTCGCTTTTACAACTTAACAGCAGTAATGAAATAGCTATAAGTAATGTGTTTTTTAGTTTCATTTTATTAAAATATAAATGCTATTTTTTTTCTTTTGAAATCCAATTTGGTAATTTACCTAGTCGAAGTTTTAATTGTTCTTCGAATAAAGATTCTGGTTTTACAGGAGTACCATTGCTTTCTACAATTTGAACTTCATCTTTTTTGAAAGTTGTTCCAGCTCCGTGAAAACCAACAATTATAGGTGGTACATTTCTCCAATACCAAGAGTTGGTTGCTATAAACCTGAAATCTTTTTCAGCCTCATCGGTTTCATTATAATTCCAAAATACTAAATACCTTCCGTGATTTGGTAAACTTTGAATAGCTCCACCTGCTCTACCTGTAAAAAAACCACCATTAACATTATCTAACAAAGTACAACGTGGTTGAGATGCGTGTGATTCATAACAAGTGTGTGATGGATATGTACATCTCCAAATTACAGTTCCGGTAGTGCTTCCACCACCAACACCAACGGAATGATGCATACCAGCCTCATCATTAATTTTCGCTAATAAAATTCCTGTTGAACCATTTGATGCGTGAATTGCCGCGTGACCAATATTGCCTTTTATATCAACATTAATTACCGTACAAGCCGCAGACGAAGAAATACTTGCAGCATTGTTCACATTTTTAAATGTACAGTTTTGAATCCAAGAATCTACAGCATCTGAAAGACTTAAAATACTCCAACCACCATCGTGTTGGGCATTTTTATGATGAACAAACTTTTTAGTCCAATTACCTTCAAAAGTTAAGTTTTCAAATCCAACGTGATGTACGTGTTCAAATTTTAAAATTTCCCATCCATATTTTGATTCAATATCATAATGAATTGGAGAAACCAATGTTACTTTTTTTTCTGTTACTGAAGCAACTTGATGACGCTCATTTACCATAACACCTTCATTTAAAATTTTCTTCCACTTTGGATGAGGTTCTAACGGGCCAATATCAGATTTGATGAGTTCTTTACTATTGTTTTTTACCTTTATAATAATCCAATCTCCTTTTTTAATTTTTGAAGCATCTTCAACTTTAATAGAAAAAGTTTCACGTTTTGAATCTCCAATTATTTTAGTGATGAATTTATCATTTTTCTTAGCTTTTACTTTTATTGCTGAAGGACAAGACCATAGTTTATTAGGGTCAGTTGGTGGTAAATCTTTATCAAAAAACAGGATGGTATTTTCTTTATCTTCACCTCTAAAAACAATTTTTGAAGACTTGATTTCGATAATACTTATATCATCATTTTGAGTATTAATGTAATACCTTCCTTTAGGAAAATACACAATGCCTTCCCCATGTTTATCAGCAGCTTTAATGGCTTTTTTTATAGCGTTTTTATCTGAATTTAAATCATTTGGAATAGCTCCAAATTTGGTTACATCAAACAGTTTGTAGTTAACAGTTGGTATTTCAACTTCGCTATATTTATAACCTGCGTAAGAAAAATCAGGTAAAATGGCTTCATTTCCAGTTGTTTTTGAAGATTTAAAATCTTCCCAAACATTACTAGTTTGAGCTTTACAACTTAAAAGACTAAAAACTAACCCAGTTAAAAAAATATTTTTAAAGTTCATAAGTTATTTTTTTAGTCTAACTAAAGCTTCTAAATAGTAGTAATCTGCATAATTTAATGGCACATCAATTTCATTTCCGTGAGGAATACTACCAACACTATGTTTTAAAATAAAATGTTTGTTTTCTCCAACTTTAGCAGTGTATGTATCTGAAGCCAAAGAAGTCATTATTTTGTCGATTGCAGGTTGGTAATTATTCTTAGAAAAATCATCTAATTCAATTAATGCAGAAACTGTTATAGCGGCAGCAGAAACATCTCTAGGTTCATTAGGAATGTTTGGAGCGTTGTAATCCCAATATGGAATTCCATCTTCTGGTGTTCCTTTATATTCTGTAATAAATTTTGCAATTTTTTCAGCTTGTTGTAAGTACTTTTCATCTTTTGTATATCGGTAACAAACGGTGTAACCGTATAAACCCCAAGCTTGTCCGCGAGCCCAAGCACTTGTATGTGCAAAACCTTGAGCTGTGTGTTTGTTTCTAACTTCACCAGTTTCAGGATCGTAATCTACAACGTGTACAGAACTATTATCTGCTCTAAAATGATTTTTTAATGTTGTATTTGCATGTGTAATTGCAATGTTTTTGTAGCTGTCGTCACCTGTTAATTTAGAAACTTCAAACAATAATTCTAAATTCATCATATTATCAATAATTACAGGGTATTTCCAACCTCTTTCTGCTTGCCATCCGCCAGTTACATCCCAACTTTTAATACAACCAATAGTTGGATTGAAACGAGTGCTTAACGATTTAGCAGCAGTAATCATTACTTGTTTAAAATTCTCATTTTTAGTTATCCTAAATCCATTTCCGTAAGAGCAATTAAATACAAACCCTAAATCGTGATTGTTAGTTCTAAATTTATGTTCTTCAAATAAACTTTGGAATTTTTCAGCAGCTACTTTCCATTTTTCATCTTTTGTAGTTTCAAATAAATACCAGCAACTACCAGGGAAAAACCCTTCAGTCCAATCGAAATTTTTATGTGCAAAGTGCATTTTTCCTTCCGCAGTTAAAGTTCTAGGAATTCTATTTGCTGTTTCAGCATCTTTTACTAAATGTGTAATTTGTTCAGCAGCTTTGTCTATTTTACTTTCTTTTTTTGAAGTTTTTGTTGAGCAAGAAATGAAAAGTGTTAAAGCTATAAGTAATAAAGTTGAGTTTAGTGTTTTCATGTTATTTTAATGAAAATTAAATGTTATTTGGGTTGAAGTTTTTCTTTTTGGTAAGTATCCATTTGTCAAATTCAAAACCGTCTTCACGCATTGAAAAAGAAATAATGTAATCTCCTTTTTTATCGAAATTTAATGAGATTGTGTTTGGAGTACCACAATGATTTTCTGGAACACGTTGAGCAGATGTCCAAGTCCATTTATTTTTACCTTCACAAAGTTGAATACGAGCACCAGTTTCTGGCCAAGTTTCGTTTATGCCAACATGCAAGCCGTTATCTTCTGGACCGCTAGAATATGCTTTTACCCACACATAATACTTGCCAGGAGATTTAATTTTTACTTTGTATGAAACAATAGCTCCAAAACCTGGTAACGGATAAAAATTTTCACCAGTAATTAATTCATCATCATGTGTTACACGTGTATCAGGTAAAGCTTCAATATAACTATTTTTACTAGCTGTTTTTTTGTGGTTTTCTAAGTTTTTAAAAGGAAGGCTTTCACTGTTTGAACGTGTATACCAATCTCTATTTGTTCCGTTTGAAGTTTTAAAATGAAAATCTTCAGCTTCAATAGTAAAAACCCCTTTTTTATCTGTAAAAGGTGTTGTTTTTTCATGTTTGTTTGAAATTTGATAACCACCGCCAGGAATAAGAATAATAGAGTTCCATCTACCTCTTGACCACGCAGTTTCATCGTTTTCTGGTATTTTTTTATTGGTTACTGCTTTTGCTTCAACTTCAATAATGTCATTTGTTTCTAAATAAATTTTACCAATGTTGTGCTGCGTTTCTTCAAACGATTTGTCTGTTTCTGGGTTTGTAAATGTAGAAACAATGTTTCCGTTAATTTTAACTCTATAAACAGATTCTCCATCATTTTCAGCCATTGATACTAACATACCTTTGTAAATTCCATTAGCACCTTTAAAAATAGTTGTAGCGTTCGCGAATTTATCTCTTAAAGTTTTTTTACCTGCATTTATTGCTAAAGCTTTGTTACGATTGTCTACGTAATAAGTAGCTTCAGAAGTTGGATCAATTTCAAAATCTGATAACGCGTTTAGAATAATTTTTTCTTGTTTGTTTTTAGAGTTACTTACAACAGCTTTTTTAGATGTATTTGTAATTAAAGCAACCCAATCTTTTTCTTTATTTGGAGGAAAACCAATTGAAACTTTTTTACCACCTTTAATTGTTTTTACACTTCCTTTTTGAAGTTCTCCACCAACTCTAGGGTTGTACCATTTTATATTGAATTTTGAGTTTGCACCTATTAAATTCAATATGGTTTTTTCAACCTTAGGAAGATAAATTACGTATGTTTTTCCATTTTCAGCCAACACATAATCATTGGAATTATCTGTTAATCCGTTTGCAGATTTCATATGTTGAAATGGCACGTGATTTTGAAAAAAGTCTAACGCGTGTTTTGTTTGATCCCAAAGAATATCTCTAGACCTCCAATCTTCACATTTTAAATCGTTGTGCGCATATTTATATCCAAAATACCATTCTACACCAGCACCACCAGCCATTAAATTCCCCCATAAAACTTCATGTCTAATTTCATTGTGTTCAGGGTCATCAGCATCAGGTTTTGCACCTGTATCTGCCGGGCCAATTTCATCTTGACAAACTACCCATTGTTTACCTGCTTTTTGAGATTCATTTATCCACTTTACAATTAAACGATGCACATCTTTTGGATGGTGAGTTTGCATAGACGGACCATCTAAATACTCGTAACCTAATAATGGGTTTAGAAATGGATCTTGTGCTTTTGGATCTGCATGCGTATGTAGAGCAACAAAATTTTTATATGGGTCATGGGTTTTAATGTACTTGGCCATTGCCTTTCTATCCTTATCGTCTTGCCCTTTTGGAGTCCAGCTTAGCGGACCGTTTTCTTCACCTAAATTCCAAGTAATTGCTAAATGATGAGAAAAACGAGCAATTAACTCACGATAATATAATTTACGTTGTACACCTAGTTCACCAATGTCTAATAGTAATTCATTTTCAGTTTCTTGAGTAACAATATGCATCATTAAACCAAGTTTTTCCATATGGTCAAAAACAATTTCCCATTGGTCTAGTTTGCTACAATCAAAACGGTAACGCTCGTTTATGTTATTCCAAGGCCAAACATCGTTACCATCACCTTGCACACTCATTGTTAAAAAGTATACAGAATTCATTCCTTTTGAAGCTAAATAATTTAACGCTCCAATCATATTTTTTCCTTTACCGTTTTGCCAAGTTGGATCACCGTTTTTCCAATCTTTTGCGTGTGCTTCGTATTTGTGAGAAGGTGGTGTTTGATCAAAATCATAATAACCCAAAAAGCTCTCTGGGCTATCGGCTCCTCCTTTTAAAAAGTATTCTTTTGTTTCTTCGAATTGTAAATAGCGTTTGTTTACATAATTTAAGCGGCCTTTACTTCTAA
This sequence comes from Lutibacter oricola, assembly GCF_900106565.1. Taxonomy (GTDB): domain Bacteria; phylum Bacteroidota; class Bacteroidia; order Flavobacteriales; family Flavobacteriaceae; genus Lutibacter; species Lutibacter oricola. Next base: position 80,774 of record NZ_FNNJ01000007.1, on the reverse strand, counting down.
AATCACGACCAGTTTTGTCAGATTTTTCAATATTGAATTTTCCGTTTAAACCATTAAATGAAATAGGTTCTCCTGCATTAGGATTATCATTTATTGCAATTTGATTCCCTTTTCTAAATGAAACATTGTAAGTCCATTCTCCAATTTCATCAGGAGTAAACCGTACTTGCCAAATTTTACCATTTGTAGCACTAGTTTCTGCTGAATTTCCGTCTGCCGCATAAAACCCAGGAATAATGTAGGTTTTGTTTTTGTTTTTGAAGGTTACATTTAAGCGGTAGTTTAAAAATGGGTTATTGGCATCATTTTCTGATAATTCTTCACCAGTAAAACTTAATGTTATTTTGTGCCATTTTTTTAATTCGCCATTAAATTCAACTTTGCTGTTTTGAGCGTAAACAGCAAGAGTTGAATAAAAAATAATCGAGGTAATTATATATAATTTCTTCATTAGTTATTATTAGTTTTTGAAGATGAGTTTCTTATAATAAGTGTTGGTTCTAATATGGTAGTTTTATTTTCTCTTGTATTGTTATTCAATTGGTCAAACAATATATTGGTTGCAACTTTACCCATTTCAAAACTTGGTTGGTTTACAGTTGTTAAAGAAGGTTCAATAACTGCGGAAACAGGTTCGTTACTAAAACCTGCAAAAGCTATTTGTTCGGGAATTTTAATGTTTTGCGATTTTAAGTATTGCATGGCACTAATTGCAGCCATATCATTTGCAGAATAAATGGCATCTACATTTGGCAGATTTAGTGCTTTTTTAGCGTTTTCGATACCATCTTCTTCCATTAATTTAGATTCAATTATGTATTCTTTTCGTATTGGGTACTTATGTTTTTTTAATGCAGCTTTGTAACCTTTACATCTGTTTTGATATAGTAAGTTTGTTTGAGGGCCTGAAAAATGAACAATATTTTTATAACCATTAAAAATTAAGTGCTCAGTAACTTCAAAACTTGCCTGAAAATCGTCAATTATTACATTGGTGTTCTTTTCTGTTTCGCAAGGTCTATCAAAAAATATCATTGGAAAACCATTGGCTTTGTACCTGTCTAAATGGTTGTAATTTGTAGTTTCCATAGAAATTGAAATTATAATTCCATCAACTCTGTTAGCTAATAGGGTTTCAATTAATTTTTGTTCACGCTCATAACTATCTAAAGATTGACAAATAATAACGTCATAACCAGCATCGTAAGCAGTTTCTTCAATTCCAGCAATTGCAGAAGCGAAAAAGTGACGTGAGATACGAGGAATAATAACACCAATAGTATGTGTTTTGTTGGTTCTTAATTTAGAAGCTAAGCTATTGCGTTGGTAACCTAATTCTTTTGCTTTAGCTGAAATTTTTTCTTTTGTTTTTTTAGAAACTCGTGGACTATTGTTTAGCGCTCTAGAAACGGTAGAGCTATCAATTCCTAATTCTTTAGAGATATCATGAATAGTAATTTTTCCTTTATGCATATAATTTTTGAAATTGGTTTGGTGTAATTTCATTTCAAATATAGTATAAAAAAATTCAAAAATACAATCGATTGTATTTTAATAAAATATTTGTACTTTTATGCCTGAATTTAAAAAGATATTTATGAATACAAATTACGAAGTTAGATATGCTTCAAGTCCAGAGGCTGTAAAAAAATATGATACACAAGCACTAAGAGATGAGTTTTTGGTGAATGATTTAATGATTGCTAACCAAGTAAAATGGGTGTACTCTCATTACGATAGGTTTATGGTTGGTAGTGCTGTGCCAGTAGGTGAGGCTCTTGCCTTAGAAACTTTAGATACATTGAAGTCTGAAAACTTTTTAGATAGAAGAGAGTTGGGTGTTATTAATATTGGAGGTTCAGGAACAGTTACAATAGACGGAGAGTCTTATGTTTTAGATCATAAAGAAGCGTTGTATGTTGGGCAAGGAAATAAGAGTGTTGTATTTACAAGTGAGTCTAAGGAAAATCCAGCACAGTTTTATTTAAATTCTACTCCAGCACACAAGGCATTTCCTATTAAAAAAATTGGAATTAATGATGTTGAGGTTGTTGAATTAGGTTCTCCTGAAACTGCAAATGCACGTACATTAAGAAAATATATAGTAAATAGTGTTGTAGATGTTTGTCAACTACAAATGGGTATGACAACTTTAAAACCTGGAAGTGTATGGAATACAATGCCTGCACACGTCCACGATAGAAGAATGGAAGTGTATTTTTATATTGAAGTGCCAGAAGATCAAGCAGTATGTCATTTTATGGGACAACCAAATGAAACTCGCCACATATGGATGGCAAATAACGAAGCTGTAATTTCTCCACCTTGGTCAATACATTCAGGTTCAGGAACAAGTAACTATACATTTATTTGGGGTATGGCTGGTGAAAATTTAGATTATAGTGATATGGATATGTGCGCAATTAATGAAATGAGATAATGTCTATAAAATTATTTGATTTAACAGGAAAAGTTGCTTTAGTAACAGGTGCAACTCACGGATTAGGAATGGCTATGGCAATTGGTTTAGGAAATGCCGGAGCTACCTTAATTATTAACGGAGCCTCTTCACAAGAAAAATTAGACAACGCAGTAGCCGAATATAAAAAGTTGGGTTTAAAAGCTTTTGGTTATCGTTTTGATGTTACTAATGAAGCAGAGGTAATTGAAAATATTACAAAGATAGAGACTGAAGTTGGTGTTATTGATATTTTAGTAAATAATGCTGGTATCATAAAGAGAACTCCATTAGAAGAAATGGAGGTTGCAGATTTTGAACAAGTGATTAAAGTGGATTTAGTAAGCCCTTTTATTGTGTCTAAACACGTTGTAAAAGGTATGATTTCTAGAAAAGAAGGAAAAATAATCAATATTTGCTCTATGATGAGTGAGCTTGGTAGAAATACTGTTGGAGCCTATGCAGCTGCTAAAGGTGGGTTAAAAATGTTAACTCAAAATATGGCTACTGAATGGGCTAAACACAATATTCAAATAAATGGAATAGGACCAGGATATTTTGCTACATCACAAACAGAGCCAATAAGAGTTGATGGACATCCGTTTAACGATTTTATTGTTGGTAGAACTCCAGCTGGACGTTGGGGAGATCCTTCAGATTTGCAAGGAGCAGCTATATTTTTAAGTTCAAAAGCAAGTGATTTTGTTAGTGGGCAAGTAGTTTATGTAGATGGTGGAATATTAGCGACTATTGGAAAGCCAGCAAACGAAGATTAAATAAATGTATATTTTTTATACCCAATTTATATTATGAAATTAAAAACAGTTGCATTCATTATTTTTTGTATTGGTTTAATTACAAGTTGTTCACAAGAAAAAGTGAAGCAACTTATTACCATAGAAAACACGTTAAATATTGATAGATCTTTTGAAACAGTTGAATTGTCTAAAGATTTTTTAAAGGTTGAAGATTTAACTACAATAGGAATTAGAGATGTTAGTTCTAACAAAATTCAAGTATCACAATTAGTAGATATTGATGGAGATGGAGTTGTGGATCAATTGTTATTTCAGCCAAAAATAGCTGCTAATTCAAAAAAAAAGTTTGAAGTTGTTACTATTTCAAATGAAGATAAACCAGTTTTTGAAGAACGTTGTTACGCTCGTTTTGTTCCTGAAAGAACAGATGATTTTGCTTGGGAAAACAATAAAGTAGCTTTTAGAGTTTACGGGCCAACGGCTCAAAAGATGATAGAAGATGGTGTAAAAGGAGGTACGCTTTCAAGCGGTGTAGACGCGTGGTTAAAACGTGTTGAATACCCGATTATTAATAAATGGTATAAAAAACACTCAGATAAAACAGGTACTTATCACGAAGATACAGGTGAAGGGTTAGATAATTTTCATGTAGGTGTAAGTAGAGGTGTTGGTGGAATTGCTGTTAAAAAAGATTCGTCATATTATTTTTCTAAAAATTATACAGATTGGAAAGTTATTTCTACCGGACCAATTAGAACTAGTTTTTATTTAAATTATGAAGATTGGGATGCTAATGGGAATATAATTAAAGAGTCTAGAGTTATTAGTTTAGATTATGGAAGTAACTTATCTAAATTTGAAATTAGTATAGAAGGTACAAATAGAGTTGCAGCAGGTTTAACATTGCACGAAAAAGATGGTGAGGTTACAGGTAGTAGAAAAAATGGATGGGTTAGCTATTGGCAGCCACATGCAGATTCTGAATTGGGAACAACTATTTTAGCTTCGAAAGAATATTTTATAGATTTTGAAAAATATGTAACTTCAAAAAAAGATTTAAGTAATGCTTATACTAACTTGAATGTAATTAATAATAAAGTAATTTATTATGCAGGTTTTGGATGGAAAAAAAGCAAACAGATTAATAATAAAAAAGAATGGGAAAACTATTTAAACGAGTTTTCTTTAAAGGTAAACACACCTTTAATTATTAAACAGTATTAAATTTATAGAGTTAATAAAAAAGAAGAAACCTGATAATTATAAATTATCAGGTTTTTTTTAGTTAGAATTTTTATCTAACTATTTCTAGTGTGAATTGTAGGGGTTAAAAAATACTTTTACTCACTACCTAATGTTATAAATAGCCCTTGAATATCATTTGGTAATTACTTGTTTAATGACTAAATGTATTTTTCATTCACACTATGTAAAGGTTTTAGTATATTTTATGGTTAAATACCACTCTCAAAGTATTTAACTATAGTAATTATTAAAATAAATACTTACTAAAACGTTCTTAATAACAAATACTAATGTTTAATAGTACTGTAAATGTACGCCTTAATTGAAGGAATTGAATTGTTTTAACCATAAACATAAGGAGGATTTCCCTTACTAAAAGTAGTGTTAACTTATCTACCTTTGGTAGATAACCATATATCCCTTCAATTAAAAATGCGTAATTATTTAATAATTGACAACAATCAAAATTCTATCCAAAGCATAAAAAATGTTTTGAATGATTATGCCGATTTTAATTTTATCGGCATTTGTAATGAGTATAATACAGCTATGAATGTAATTTTAAAGGAGGCACCTGACCTTGTTTTTTTTAATATTGATAATGTAATTGAAAATCCATTTGAATTTACTAGAGAGCTAAACTTGTTTAATCAGGAGTTTCCTGTATTTATTGCAATGTCTAATTCGAAAGATAGGTTGTATGAGGTTATTAAAAATGGATTTATCGATTTTTTATTAAAACCATTGTCTGAATTAGAAATTAGAAAATCGGCTTTAAGAGTGCTAAAAAAAATCCCTGCAAGATCAAGAAAGCACTTATGTTTAAAATCTTATAAAGATTATCAATATCTAAAAACAGATGAAATTTTATTTTTGAAAGCCGATAATAATACTACTGATTTTTATATGAACGATGGAAATATAATAAGTGCCTATAAAACCCTTAAAACTTTTGAAAGTACGCTACCAGATAATTTTCATAGAATTCATAAAAGTTATATAATAAATAAAAATTTTGTGTCAAGAATTCAATACGGCAAGCATTTTTGTTCTATTAAAAAGAATAGTTATAAGGTTCCTTTCACCAAAACTTATATTAAAAATATAGAGCTTATTAATAAAGCGCTATCCGGTCATTCTTATCAATCCTTAAATTAAATTTCCCTCTCAAACTAATAGTATTCCCTTTTAGATCCTTTGGTTTTGCTAAAGACAGTTGTTTTTTTTAGTATAAAATATTGTTAATAAGTAGTTTAGCTGTGTTGTTGAAGGTTTTTTAGTTAGAGCCTTTCAAGTTAAAAATAATTTTTAAACCCTTATAATCCCTTAAAAACATGAAAACTATTAAATTTCTAATCGCATTATCATTATTTTCAACATTGTTTATTTCTTGTACATCAGATAGTATTGATACAGATGAACAATTATATTCATTAGATCAAGTAAGAGCTGAAGGAGAAGAAGGAAATGAAACATATGCAGACGGTAGATAATTCCGTAATAACATATTAACCTTAATAAAGCCTTAAATTTATACTTTAAGGCTTTTTTAGTAGTTTTGTTTTAAATAAAAAAAGCTTTTGAATAAATACTTTTTATATAGTCTACTTATTTTTTTCTTTTTTTCTTTTTTATTGGGTTGCAATAAAAAGAAAAAGTTAACCCCTAATAATGCTGTTGGAGATAGCATAATTTTTTTATTAAAAGAGTCAAAGGGAAAAAAATACACATTGGATGAGAGAATATTATTTTTAGACAAAGCTTTTGAAACTGCAAAGCAGGTAAGGGAAGATACTGCAAGAATTAAATATTTTAGAAAAATATCATTAATTGCTTTAAGCACAAATAAAACCCAGTTGTTTAAAGTAAATAAAGAAGCTATTGCTTTAGCTACAAAGTTAGATGATTCTTTAAGCTTAGGTGATATTAATTGGAATTATGCAGGTTATTATACAAGAAAACATATATACGATAGTGCTTATTATTATTTTAATAAATCGTTTTTACAATTTAAAACAGTAAAACATGATTATTATGTTGCTCAAATGCTATATAATTTAAGTTTTATTCAAGGAAGAACTAAAGATTATACCGGAAGTGAAATATCAGCATATGAAGCTATAAATATGTACGAAAAATTAGATGTTGATATTTATAAACGTTTTAATAAGAATCAATCCTTATATAATTGTTATAATCACTTAGGCTTAGTTTATAGAAGTTTAAAGGAGTATGATAAATCAATTATAGCAAGTAATAAAGCTTTAGAATATCTCAAAAAATCTCAAAAAAAGAATAATTTTAAGGAATGGACATTAGGGAACTTAGGACTGGTTTATAGAGATCTAAAAGAGTATGATAAATCAATAAGTTATTTCGAAAAATCACTTGAGAATTCAAATTTACAAAAGGAAAATCTAAGTTTTTATGTTAGAGTAATAGATAATATTGCTTATACTAAATTTTTAAAAGGTGACACTTTAAATGTTTATAAAGACTTAAATTATGCTTTAAGGATAAGAGATAGTTTAAAGAATAATGCAGGTATTGTTTTAAGTAAAATGAACCTTGCAAAATTTTTAGCATATAGGGGCGATACTGCTCAAGCAATTGAATATGCTAAATCAGCTAGAAAAATAGCTTTTAAAATTAGTGGTTATAAAGATAGGTTAGAGATGCTTAGTTTACTATCTAAGTTAGAAAAGAAAAACTCTGTTAACTATCTAAATAATTACATTAGATTAAACGATAGCCTTAATGTTGAAGATAGAAAAACTAGAAATAAGTTTACTAGAATACGTTTTGAGACTGACGAATATATTGAAAAAACAGAAATTTTATCTCAACAAAAAATACTTATCTTAGGGTCTTCTTTAGTAATACTTTTATTTATGTTATTAGCATATTTAATAAGGTTTCAAAGATCAAAAAATAAAGAATTACTTTTTGAAAAAGAACAAGAAAAGTCAAATCAAGAAATTTTGTCATTAATGTTAAAGCAACAAGCAAAATTGGAAGAAGGTAGGTTTAATGAGCGTAATAGAATTGCAGCGGACTTACATGATGGTGTTCTAGGAAAAATTTTTGGAACAAGATTGGGCTTAGGATTCTTGAATATGAAGGGTGATGAGGAAACAATGAAGCAACATCAGTTATATATAGATGAACTACAATCCATTGAAAAAGAAATAAGAACAATTTCTCACGAATTAAAAAGTGAAATTTTATTTTCTAAAGAAGATTTTAATGTAATTATTGAAGATTTAATAATTCAAAAAGCAAAATTAGGCAACTTTAAATACGAGTATAATTGCGATAAACAAGTTGATTGGCTTACAATAAGTGATGAAGTAAAAATTAATTATTATAGAATAATACAAGAGGCTTTACAAAATATAATTAAGTATTCTAATGCAGATTTAACAAAAATTTCAGTTAAGTTGGAGAATGAATGGTTAACTTTAAAAGTCGAGGATAATGGAATTGGGTTTAATTCTAAGCAAAAAAAGAAAGGAATTGGTCTTAAAAATATGAGAAGCCGGGTTAAAAACCTTGGAGGAATGTTAAATATAAAATCAGAAATAAATATGGGTACTCAAATATTGGTATCTTGCGAAATAAAAAAATAACTGTAATGAGTAAGACTTATAACATTTTAATTGTAGATGATCATCCATTAATAGCGAATGCATATAAAAGTGCATTTGATTTGGTGTCTTCAGAAAATGAAGAAGTCGATTTCAATATAACTATAGTTGAAAATTGTGATGATGCTGTTGAAGAAATAGAGGAAGCGGTTTCAAATAAAAAAGGAATTGATATTGCATTACTAGATATATCCTTACCGCCATCTTCAGACGGAAAGATTTTATCTGGTGAAGATTTAGGAACTAAATTAAGAAAAGACATTCCTACTTGTAAAATTGTAATTTCAACAACGTTTAATGATAATTTTAGAATTCAAGTAATTTTAAAAAGTGTAAATCCAAATGGGTTTTTAATAAAAAATGACATAACAAAGGACGAGCTAATAGTTGCAGTCAAATCAATTCTTGAAGATACTCCTTACTATAGTAAGTCAGTTTTAGAGTTATTTAGAAAACAAAATTCGGTAGATTATAAATTAGATAAAATAGATAGACAATTAATTTATGAAATGTCTATTGGTACAAAAATGAAAGACTTACCAACCATAATTCCAATGTCACTGGCAGGCTTAGAAAAAAGAAAAAAACAACTAAAAATTCTCTTTGAAGCTGATGGTGATAGAGAGTTAATATTAAAAGCGAAAGAAAAAGGGTTTGTATAGTACAAACCCTTTTTCCGTCTTTGAGAATCTTTAATTTTTGCAATTTTCCTTGTTGATTTTTTAAATGTAATATTTATTATACTCAATTTAAAGTATATGCGATTTTTTTTTAGAAAAACAAGCTATTCGTATGGTAAAACATTTTTCAGGTAGGGTAAAACCCTACTTTTTTAAATTTATACATTAAGAAAAATTTAACAACATTTTTTTAGGGTTAAAAGTTTCCATAACGACAGAGTAATAATTATTGTTTAATTTTGGAAATTCAAATTTGAAATAGATGAAAAAACTCTTTTTATTACTAGTTCTTGTAAGTACATCGGTATTCGCACAAATTCATAATCCTGTAAGTTGGTCAACTAAAGTTGAGAAAATAAGTGAAACAGAATATGATTTAATTGTAAAAGCTGAAATTGAAAACAAATGGCATTTGTATTCTCAAAACGTTCCTGAAGATGGGCCAATTGCAACATCGTTTGCTTTTGAGAAACTAGCAAATTATGAATTAGTTGGAGATGTTGTGGAAGAGGAAGGTCATACGGTAGACGATCCTGTTTTTGGAATGAAAATTAAGTATTTCGAAAATGAAGCAGTGTTTAAACAAAGAGTAAAACTTCTAACCAAAGGAGATTTAAAAATTACTGGTGAAGTTGAATTTATGGTATGTGATGATGCTAATTGTTTACCACCAACTTTTGAAGATTTAGAGTTTAATGTTTCAGGAGCAAATAAAGGTATTACAAATATTATTTCAACAAAAGAAATTGAGTCTAAAGAAAGCAAAAAGCCTAAAAAAAGTAATAAAGGGCTATTAAGTATATTTATTATTGCATTTTTTTCAGGTTTTGCAGCCTTATTAACTCCTTGTGTGTTTCCTATGATTCCTATGACAGTTAGCTTTTTTACCAAACAAAGTAAAAGTAAAGCAGCTGGAATTAGAAATGCTGTAATTTACGGGTTGTCAATTGTAATTATATATGTTTTTTTAGGCTTATTAGTAAGTGCTATATTTGGCGCTGATGCCTTAAATGCGTTATCCACCAATGTTTGGTTTAACATAATTTTCTTTTTGTTATTAATAGTATTTGCAATTTCTTTTTTAGGAGCTTTCGAAATTACTTTACCAAGTTCTTGGGGAACCAAAGTAGATGCGCAAGCTGATAGAGGAGGTTTAGTAGGAATCTTTTTTATGGCCTTGGCCTTGGCAATTGTTTCTTTTTCATGTACAGGTCCAATTGTTGGAACCTTATTGGTTGAAGCAGCTGCAGGAGGAAATCAAATAGGTCCGGCTGTTGGTATGTTAGGGTTTTCGTTAGCATTGGCAATTCCATTTGCGTTGTTTGCAGCTTTCCCAGGTTGGTTAAATTCTTTACCAAAATCTGGAGGTTGGTTAAATACAGTAAAAGTTGTTTTAGGGTTCTTGGAATTAGCCTTAGCATTTAAATTCTTATCAAATGCAGATTTAGTATTACAATTACATTGGTTAGAGCGTGAAGTGTTTTTAGCAATTTGGATTGCGATTTTTGGAGCTTTAGCATTATACTTATTTGGAAAAATTCAATTGCCACACGATTCTCCTTTAGAGCATATTTCAGTAGGGAGATTAGGTTTAGGTTTACTAGTGCTTTCATTTACAATTTATATGATTCCAGGGCTTTGGGGAGCGCCATTAAATTTAATTAGTGCTTTTCCACCAGCACAACATTATAGCGAGTCTCCATACGGAGTTGGAAATAGTCAAGGAGGTGGAAGTGCTCACGGTGATATTCCAGAAGGAGCTCACGTAATGGCTCCACATAATATTATTGCATTTAACGATTACGATTTAGGTTTGGCATATGCTAAAAAAGTAAACAAACCAGTTATGATAGATTTTACAGGACACGCTTGTGTTAATTGTAGAAAAATGGAGCAAAACGTTTGGGCTAAAGACAAGGTTTTAAATATTTTGAAAAATGATGTTGTTTTAATTTCATTATATGTAGATGATAAAAGACCATTGCCAAAAGGTGAAGAAATTGAATCTAAACTTAGACCAGGTAAAAAACTAAGATACATTGGACAAAAATGGAGCGAGTTTCAAACCATAAAATACAAAGCAAATGCACAACCTTTTTATGTATTAATGGATCATAATGAAGAAAATTTAATAGATCCTGTTGCATACACACCAGATGTAGATGAATATTACAATTGGTTGAAAAAAGGAACTTCAAATTTTAAGTAATTTAATTTATGGCTAACCAAACAGCATTAGAGCAATATTTCGAGCAATTTAGAAATAATATTGTAGGTATAAATCAAACATTTCAATCTCCTTATGGTGAAAAGGAAATTATTTATACCGATTGGACTGCAAGTGGAAGGATGTACAGACCAATTGAAGAAAAATTGATGAATGAATTTGGTCCATTTGTAGCCAATACGCATACCGAAACTTCGATTACAGGTTCTGCAATGACTATGGCTTACCATAAGGCTCGAAACATTATTAAAGAGCATGTAAATGCTAGTGAAAATGATGTGTTAATTACTGACGGAACCGGAATGACAGGTGTTGTAAATAAGTTTCAACGTATTTTAGGGTTAAAGGTTTCTGAAGGTTTAAAAGAATTTACAAAGGTTCCAGAAGAATTGAAACCAATAGTTTTTATTACGCATATGGAACATCATTCTAATCAAACCTCTTGGTTAGAAACTATTGCCAATGTTGAAATTATACCTTGTCAGGAATCTGGTTTAATATGCTTTGATAGCTTTACAAAACTATTGGAACAATATAAAAACAGACCTATAAAAATAGCTTCTGTTACAGCTTGTTCAAATGTTACAGGTATTAGAACAGATTACCATCAAATAGCAAAAATTATTCATCAATATGGAGGGTTGTGTTTTGTAGATTTTGCTTGTTCTGCGCCTTATGTTGAAATAAATATGCATCCAGAGGATAAAGAAGCGTATTTAGATGCAATTTTCTTTTCACCTCATAAATTTTTAGGTGGTCCAGGAACTTCAGGAGTGTTAATATTCAACAAAAAATTATACAAAAATATGATCCCAGATAACCCAGGCGGAGGTACAGTAAATTACACCAACCCTTGGGGAAATCACGATTATGTAGACGATATTGAAACGCGTGAAGATGGTGGTACACCAGGCTTTTTACAAAGTATTAAAATTGCTTTGGCAATTCAGTTAAAAGAACAAATGGGTGTTGAAAATATATTAGCACGCGAGCACGAAATAAATGAGATAGTTTTTGAAAAGCTAAAACAAATTTCAAACTTAAAAATATTAGCATCTAAGCACGAAGATAGATTAGGAATTTTTTCTTTTTATATTGAAGATGTTCACTTCAACTTAATAGTAAAACTGTTAAATGATAAGTTTGGTGTTCAAACTCGTGGAGGTTGTTCTTGTGCAGGTACATACGGACATTTTTTGTTACACGTAGATGAAGAAACTTCACACAGTATTGAAGAAAAAATATTAGAAGGTTGTATGATAGAGCGTCCGGGTTGGATTAGAATGTCAATTCACCCAACAATTACTAATAAAGAGGTGTTGTTTGTGTGTGAAGCTATTAAGCAAGTTGCTGATAACTTTAAAAAATGGGGTGAAGATTATGAGTATAGCGATGTGAAAAATGATTTTGTTCATAAAACTTCTGTTCCTTCAGAAAAATCTATAGTAAATAATTGGTTTAAGCAGTAAAGTGTAGAAAAAACTTTTTCTATATTTGATACTTAAATCAAACCCCTATGGATAATTTAATCTTTTTTGTAAAAGAAGGCTTTTTTCATGTATTAGACTGGAAAGCTTACGACCATGTATTATTTTTAATTGCGTTAGCTGTTGTATACGATTTTAAAAATTGGAAAAAAATATTTTGGTTAATTACTCTTTTTACAATTGGTCATACTGTTTCTTTATTATTAGCAGCTTATGGCGTAGTTTCAATAAGTAAAGCTTGGATTGAATTTTTAATTCCGTTAACCATATTTATAACTGCTTTAGTAAATATATTTTATGCTAAAACAGCTTCAAAAGATACAAAAACGAATACAAATTTATTTTTTGCTTTGTTTTTTGGGTTAATACACGGTTTAGGATTTTCGTCCTATTTTAAAATGTTAGTTGGTACTTCAAATAGCAAGTTTTTGCCGTTGTTAGAATTTGCATTAGGTGTTGAATTGGCTCAGATTGTTATAGTAATTCTAATTTTGTTTTTAGGCTTTATTTTTCAAACTATTTTTAGGTTTTCAAAAAGAGATTGGATCCTAGTTATTTCATCAGTTGTAATAGGTGTAACTATACCAATGCTTATTAATAACTGGATTTGGTAAAAATTTAACATTGAGTTGCTAAAAAAAAATTAATTTAGGGCATATTTAAGTGTATATGGATAAGAAACAGTTAAAGTACGATAAAGCTTATATGAGAATGGCGCTAGAATGGGCAAAACTATCGTATTGCGATCGTAAACAAGTTGGAGCATTAATTGTAAAGGATAGAATGATTATTTCTGATGGGTACAACGGAACACCATCTGGATTTGAAAATTGTTGCGAAGATGATGAGAAGTTTACAAAATGGTATGTATTGCATGCAGAAGCAAACGCCATATTAAAAGTAGCTGCTTCTACACAATCTTGTAAAGATTCTACGTTATATATTACCTTATCGCCTTGTAAAGAGTGTAGTAAATTAATTCACCAATCGGGTATTAAAAGAGTTGTATTTGCTGATAAGTATAAAGATACAACAGGTATTGTTTTTTTAGAAAAAGCAGGTGTTGAATTGACACACCTTAAAGAAATATAATGACTAGAAAGAAACTTAACCTTCCTATTTTTTTGGGTATAGCAGTTGCTGTAGGAATTCTTATTGGAAGTAATTTAAACTTCAAAAATAAATCAGTTTTATTTAATAATAATAGTAATGAAGCTAAAATAAAACGCTTAATTAACTATATACAATATGATTATGTAGATCAGGTAGATACAGATAGTTTGTTAGACGATGCGATAACAAATATGTTGGTAAAACTAGATCCGCATTCAGTTTATATTCCAAAGGAAGAACTGCAAGGCATTACCGAAAACATGCAAGGAAAATTTGTGGGTATTGGAGTTAGTTTTGTTATGCACGAAGATTCAGTAGCAGTAGCAAGTGTTATAAAAGGTGGTCCAAGCGAAAGAGCTGGATTGTTGGCTGGAGATAGAATTTTAATTGCCGGAAAAGATACATTGTTTGGGAAATTTATAGAAAATAAAGCTGTAATTGCTGAAGGAAGTCCAGATTTTGTGCGTTCAAGAAAAATGTCTGACGCTGTAATGAAAGCATTAAAAGGCGAGCCGGATACCGAGGTAAATGTTTCGGTTTATCGTAGAAAAACAAACGAAGTTATAGAAATACCAATAACTCGTGGAGAAGTATCATTAAAAAGTGTTGATGGGCATTATATGATAAACTCAACATTGGGCTATATTAATATTGATAGGTTTGCGCGCACTACTTATAAAGAATTTAAAAGTGCTTTAGATAGTTTAATTTCGGAAGGAATGACTTCTTTAGTGTTGGATTTAAGAGGAAACCCTGGTGGTTTTATGGATATTGCAAATAGCATTATTGATGAATTTCTAGAAGATGGCAAACTAATAGTATTTACAAAAAGTAAAAATGGAGAAATTGATAAATCTTACGCAACTTCTAAAGGAGACTTTGAAAATGGAAACGTTTATGTTTTAATTGATGGTAATTCGGCTTCAGCAAGTGAAATTGTTGCAGGTGCATTACAAGATAATGATAAAGGTACCATAGTTGGTCGTAGGTCATTTGGAAAAGGGTTGGTGCAACAAGAAATGGATTTAGGTGATGGTTCTGCTGTGCGTTTAACAACTTCTCGCTATTATACACCCACAGGTAGATCTATTCAAAAACCATATAGTCATACCGATTCTAAAAAGTATCAAACAGAGTATTTAGAGCGTGTTCATAATGGAGAATTAGTTTCGAAAGATAGTATTAAAGTAAATGATTCTTTAAGGTTCGAAACACCAAAAGGAAAGGTAGTTTATGGTGGTGGAGGTATTATTCCAGATGTTTTTGTGGGTTTAGATACTACAAGTAACTTCAGCAATAAAGTGTTTGGGAATTTAAATTCATTTACATTTAAATATATAGATAATCATAGAGCAGAAATGGATGCCTGGGAATTGAGTAATTTTGTTGAAAATTTTGATAAAGATGAAAAGATTCTTAAGGAATATATAAGTGAGTTAGATATGAATTTGCCTTTAGCACCAGGAGTTAGAAAAAACTTAAAAATGTACTTAAATGCATTTTTTGCGCGTAATTTATTTGATGATACAGGCTTTTTTATGATTACTCAAAAGGAAGACCCAATGATATTGAAGGTTCTGGAGTTGGAAAAAGTGGAATAGTGGTATAAAAAAAGAAAATTGAAAATTCAAAAAAAAATATATTTTGCATCAGACCAGCATTTTGGTGCGCCAACAAAAGAAGCTAGTAAAGTGCGTGAGCAAAAGTTTGTTGCTTGGTTAGATAGCATTAAAAACGATGTTGAAGTACTTTTTTTATTAGGTGATTTATTCGATTTTTGGTTTGAATATAAAACAGCTGTTCCAAAAGGTTTTGTTCGGGTTTTAGGCAAACTTGCAGAATTAAAAGATAGTGGAGTAGAAATTCATTTTTTTGTAGGTAATCACGATCTATGGATGAATGATTATTTTGAAAAGGAATTAGAAATTCCAACGTATCATAAACCAAAAGAATTTACCTTCAATAACAAAAAGTTTTTAATTGGTCACGGCGATGGTTTGGGGCCTGGAGATAAGGGGTATAAACGTATGAAAAAAGTGTTTACAAATCCTTTGTCTAAATGGTTGTACCGTTGGTTGCATCCGGATATTGGTATTCGTTTGGCGCAATATTTATCTGTTAAAAATAAATTAATTTCTGGTGAAGAAGATGTAACGTATTTAGGCGATGAAAATGAGTGGTTGGTTCAATATTGTAAGTATAAATTAACACAGAAAAACTACGATTATTTTGTGTTTGGCCATAGGCATTTGCCTCTAGAAATTAACTTAACCGAAACTTCAAAATACATTAATACAGGCGATTGGGTTAGTTATTTTACGTATGCTGTTTTTAATAAAGATACACTTAGTTTAAAAAAGTTAGAAGCGTAAGTTGGTGCTTCTTTCTGTTAATCAGTTGTTTATATTTTAGTTTTAGTCATTTTTTTATTATATTTGTGGTAACCCCAAATAAAATAACAAATGAGATCCCTAATTATAATTTGTTTTATTGTGCTATTTCAATTCACAATAAATTCTACCGCTCAAGAAAAAAATAACACAAATACTTTATTTAAAGTTTCAGGTATTGTTAAAGATTCTTTAACAGATCAGACCTTATCTAATGCAAAAATTGTTTTGTATGATGTAAATAAGGAAAACTTTGTAAGACTTCAAAAAGACATTGAAATAATTCATCAAAATACTCTAAAACATAAAATTAAAGTTGTTTCAACTAACGAAAAAGGAGTTTATAAAGTTGATGCTAGTTTTAATAAATATTACCAACTAATTGTAACTATAAATGGTTTTGTTAGTGAAACCAGACTTTTTTCTACATTTAAAAATGAAATAAAAAGTAAAGAGTTTAATTTTAAACTAGAAAATCAAGAAGTTTATATAGATGTAGATAAGCGTTTTTTAGTAAAAGTGAAACCAATTAAGTTTGAAATTAATAGCAGTAAAATTAGCGCTGCTTCTAAAAGAGAAATTAATAAAGTAGTAATGCTTTTAAAAAAATACACCGATTTTGAAATCGAAATAGGAGTGCACTCATCTAGTTTAGGTAGCGACGCTTTTAACTTAAAGCTATCTAGTAGAAGAGCTTTAGAGATTTCTAACTACATAAAATCATTTAATTGGCCTTTAAAAGATAGATTAACAGCAGTTGGTTATGGAGAAACTAAACTTATAAATGAATGTGTTAATGGAGTAAAATGCACCACCAAAAAACATTTAAAAAATAAACGAGTAGAGTTTGTTTTACTTAATAAATATATCCCTACTAGTGATATGGAATATTTAAACAGAAATGTAAATATTAATTAAGTTTTTATTCTAGAATATTATCTGTTTAAAATTTCATAAAAAGTCATATTTACCAACGGTTTTAACCAATTTTTAACAACGTTTTAAAAAATATTTATGCTACTTGCAAAGTGTTAGAAAGCATGTTAAATTCACGCTGTTAAAAACGTATAAAATGATTGAAGAAAATAAAGTTTCAGTAGACATAAAAGCAATCAACGAAAAGATTGAAAAAGAAAGTGCTTTTATAGATTTATTGGTAATGGAAATGAACAAAGTAATTGTTGGTCAGAAGTATATGATTGAACGATTGCTAATTGGTTTATTAGGAAATGGGCATATTTTATTAGAAGGTGTTCCTGGTTTAGCAAAAACATTAGCTATTAACACATTGGCAAAAGCTGTTGATGGTGGTTTTAGTAGAATTCAATTTACGCCAGATTTATTGCCAGCAGATGTTGTTGGTACTATGATTTATAGCGTAAAAGACAATGATTTCACCATTAAAAAAGGACCTATTTTCGCTAATTTTGTATTGGCAGATGAGATTAACCGTGCGCCAGCTAAAGTGCAATCAGCTTTATTAGAAGCAATGCAAGAGCGTCAAATTACAATTGGCGATACTACTTTTAAATTAGACGAGCCGTTTTTAGTAATGGCAACTCAAAACCCTGTAGAGCAAGAAGGTACTTACCCATTGCCAGAGGCGCAAGTAGACCGTTTTATGCTAAAAACAGTAATCGATTACCCAAAACAAGATGAAGAGCAGTTAATTATGCGTCATAATTTAATGGGTACTTTTGGAACTGTAAATTCGGTTGTTTCACTAGATCAAATTAACAGAGCAAGAAAAGCAGTTAAAGAAGTTTATATGGACGAGAAAATCGAGAAATATATACTTGATATAATTTTTGCTACTCGTTATCCAGAAAAATATAACTTACCAGATTTAAAAGGATTAATCAGTTTCGGTTCATCACCACGTGGTAGTATTAATTTAGCAATGGCAGCAAAATGCTATGCGTTTATTAAGCGAAGAGGTTATGTAATTCCTGAAGATGTTCGTGCTGTGGTGCATGATGTTCTTAGACATAGAATTGGAATTACTTATGAAGCAGAAGCAGAAAACGTTACTTCAGTAGATATTATTAACCAAATAGTAAACGAAGTAGAAGTACCTTAACAGTTCTCAGTTTTTAGTTTTCAGTTCACAGTTTTTTTAATTCTGTGCTAACTGTTAACCACCAACAGCTAACTGCCAATTAAATATATGGATACCAAAGAAATACTAAAAAAAGTTCGTAAAATAGAGATTAAGACTCGTCGTTTGTCTGATCATATTTTTTCAGGCGAATATCACAGTTCGTTTAAAGGGCGAGGTATGACTTTTTCTGAAGTTCGACAATATCAATACGGAGATGATGTTAGAGCAATTGACTGGAATGTTACTGCGCGTTATAACGAGCCTTATGTAAAAGTTTTTGAAGAAGAACGCGAATTGACTATGATGTTAATGGTTGATATTAGTGGTTCGGAATTGTTTGGTACAACTCAACAATTTAAACGAGATACTATTACTGAAATAGCTGCAACGTTGGCATTTTCAGCAATTCAAAATAATGATAAAGTAGGTTTATTGTTGTTTTCTAATGAAATTGAATTGTTTATTCCTCCTAAAAAAGGGAAAAGCCACGTACTTAGAATAATTAGAGAGCTTATTGAGTTTAAACCTAAAAGCACAGAAACAGATATTAATATGGCGCTAAAATATTTGTCTAGCGTTATGAAGAAAAAAGCAATTGTTTTTATGTTATCCGATTTTATGGATACTAATTACGAGCAAACTTTAAAAATAGTTGGTAGAAAACACGATTTAACAGGAATTAGAATTTTTGATAAACACGATGTAGAAATTCCAAACTTAGGAATGGTACCAATGTTAGATGCTGAAACTGGTAAAACTATTTTGGTAAATACTTCTTCAAAAAAAGTAAGAAATAGCTACAACAAGTATTACTTAAGTAATGTAGATTATTTTCAAAAAACGTTTAGCCATAGTGGTGCAGGTACTATAAGTACAAGAATTGATGAGAGCTATGTTAAAAAATTATTAGGATACTTTAAAAACAAAGGATCTAGATAGAAAAGAATTTTTAATGAAAAAAAACTTAGTTTACATACTGTTTTTTATCGGTTTTATAACCTATGCACAACAAAGTCCAATTTCTGTTGAAGTTGATACTACTGCGATAAAAATTGGTGAACAAATAGAATACAAAATTTCTGTAAGTGAAATAAAAAATGTGCTGTTTTCTAAACTACAATTAGATAGTTTAGGTAAGGTTGAAGTTGTTGAAGATTTACCAGTAGATACTATTAAAAACAGACTTGAAAAAAAATACTTAATTACTAGTTTTGATAGTGGTGTTTATGTTATTCCACAGCAAGAAATAGTAATAAATAACAAAAAGTTTTTAGCCGATTCTTTATTAATAAACGTTGCAACTGTAAAGGTAGATACTACCAAGCAGAAAATGTATGAAATAAAATCGATTAAAAGAGAACCTAAAACTTTTGACGATTATAAACCTTGGTTATGGTGGATTATTCCAGTTGTTTTACTACTTATTCTAGGATTGTATTTAATCTTCAGAAAGAAAGAGAAAAAACCAAAGGTTAAAATTCAAATTCCGCCAATTCAAGAAGCTTTACAGCGTTTAAAAGAGTTGGATGCTAAAGAATTAGTGAAACAAAATAAAATAAAAATTTACTATTCTGAATTAACCGATATTGTTAGAACATATATAGAGAAGGATATAAAAATTCCAGCATTAGAATCTACAACTAACGAGTTGTTAGAAACAATTACAGATTTTAACGAATCGAGTAAGTTGGGCATTTCAAAAGAAACCTTAAAACAATTAAAAACAATTTTACAAAGTGCCGATTTAGTAAAGTTTGCAAAATCGAAACCTGAAGCAAACGAGATTAATGGAGATAGGTTAATTATTGAAGATATTTTAAAAGATACTCAAACAGCTGTATTAGCTAAACGAAAAGAAATGCAAGCAGCAAGTGGTACTTCAACAGAAAATAATTTTGAAATACCAGTAGCACCTGTTAAGAAAAAGAACAATATTTTAAAATATATTCTAATTGCTATTGGAGTGTTAACATTGCTTTTTGGAACTTTAGGCTATTTTGGATATCAATATATAAAAGAGAATTTTATTGGAGCTACTACTTCAGAAATGATGAGCAAACAATGGTACACTTCTTCGTACGGAAATCCACCTGTTGTTATTCAAACACCTGAAATTTTAGAAGTAAAATCGGTTAATTTACCTGATAATGGAGTTACAAGTATTGGAGATTTTGCTCATTTTGAGTATGGTTCAATGGTTGGTGACTTTTATATTGGATTGTCAACTATCAATTTTATTTCAGAAATGGATAATTTAAATTTTGAAGGAGCAGTTCAAGGAAGTATTGCACAAGTTGAAGCTGCTATTGGCAGTAAGGTTACAAATGTAAAAACTGAAAAAATTGACTTTAACGGAATTGAAGGAAGAGAAGTAACTGCCAATTTTAAATCGAAAAACGAGTTGACTCAAAAAGAAGCTTCGTACAAAATTAACATGGTAATTTATGCAGATAAAAATGCTTTGCAACAAGTGTCTGTTGTTCATTTAGATAATGATAAATCGGCTGCAGAAGTTAAAGATAGAATACTAAAATCAGTTTCCATAAATAGATAAATATGTTAGAGAATTTCGAATTTATGCATCCGCACTTTTTATGGCTACTATTAGTATTGCCGCTTTTAGTGCTATGGTACTTTTTAAAGCGTAACACAAACAGCTCGTCTTTAACAATAAGTAGTGCAAAAGGATTTCTGGCAGAGCCATCTATATTAGCAAAATTAAAACCGTTGTTATATGTGTTAAGGCTAGCAGCTATTGCATTGTTAATAATTGCTTTGGCACGTCCTAGAAATGTTCAAGTAAGTTCTAGAACAAAAACCAATAAAGGAATTGATATTGTTATGGCAATTGATGTTTCAGCAAGTATGTTGGCTACCGATTTAAAACCAAATAGGTTGGAATCATTAAAAAAAGTAGCTACACAATTTGTAAATCAACGTCCAAATGATAGAATTGGAATTGTAGTTTATGCAGGTGAAAGTTTTACACAAACACCTATTACAAGCGATAAACGTATTGTTAGAAATACAATTTCTAAATTAAAATGGGGAGATCTTGAAGGCGGTACTGCAATTGGAATGGGATTAGGGTCTGCCGTAAACAGACTAAAAGAAAGTAAAGCAAAAAGTAAGGTTATTATTTTATTAACCGATGGAGTAAATAATACAGGTTTTGTAGATCCAAAAACGGCAACAGAACTAGCTGTAGGTTTAGATATTAAAGTGTATACAATTGGTTTGGGAACCAATGGAACGGCATCTTTTCCGTATGCACAAGACCCAAGAACAGGCAAATTAATGTTTAGACCATCGCAGGTAGAAATAGATGAAGCATTATTAAAATATATAGCCGAACAAACTGAAGGAAAATATTTTAGAGCAACTAGCAACACTAAATTAAAAGCTATTTACGAAGAAATTAATAAACTCGAAAAAACAGAAATTGAAGAGTTTAAGTATTATAACTATCACGAAAAATACCGTTTTTTAGTATTAATAGCTGGATTGTTGGTGTTAATTGAAATGCTGTTAAAACACACAATATTTAAAAGTTTTATTTAATATGTATCAAATAGAAGAACCAACATATTTTATTTATTTGGCAATTATACCTGTAATACTTACAGTGTTTTTGTTGGTTTTCTGGTGGAAAAAAAGAAAACAAAAGCAATTTGCAGATGCTGCTTTGTTAGATAAATTAAGTCCTGAAAAATCTACATTTAAATCGTTTTTAAAAATTATTGTTATTTGTTTAGGGCTTGCTTTTTTAGTTATATCATTAGCGAACCCTAAAATGGGAACAAAATTAGAAACTGTAAAAAGACAGGGAGTTGATATTGTTTTTGCTTTAGATGTTTCTAAAAGTATGTTGGCGGAAGATATTGCTCCAAGTAGGTTAGAAAAAGCAAAACAAGTAGTAACAAAAATTATAGATAAGTTAGGTAGCGATAGAATTGGAATTATAATTTATGCCGGTAAT
This sequence comes from Lutibacter oricola, assembly GCF_900106565.1. GTDB lineage: Bacteria > Bacteroidota > Bacteroidia > Flavobacteriales > Flavobacteriaceae > Lutibacter > Lutibacter oricola. Next base: position 58,689 of record NZ_FNNJ01000007.1, on the reverse strand, counting down.
TCATATCCTTTATTACCAATTACAACAGATCACGCTGCAGCAAAAATGTTTCTTCAAAATGCAAATCCAGATATGGTTTCTAGCCAAGGAACTGCAATTAATGAAGCTATTGAACGTGCTATTACTTATTTTGATAATGATGAACAAACCAATCGCTTTTTGTTTGTAGTGTCTGATGGTGAAGATCACGAAGAAAACACATTAGCATTAGCGCAACAGGCTACTAAAGAAGGAATTAAAACATACACTATTGGTATTGGTACTGCAGAAGGATCTCCAATTCCAATTAAAAGCATTGGTAGTGGAATTTCATATAAAAAAGATAGTAAAGGCGAAGTTGTAATTACTAAAATGAATCCAGCAGTATTAAAAGATATTGCTTCCGAAGGGAATGGTAAATATATAAATGGAAATAAAACTAAAGAAACTATAGATATTGTTGAAGAAATATTGGTGAAAGCTGAAAAAAGCGAATTTGAAACCAAACAATTTTCCGATTATAAAGATCAGTTTCAGTGGTTTATAGGTATAGGATTGTTGTTGTTGTTAATTGATGTATTATTACTTGAAAAGAAAACAACTTGGATTCAGAAATTGAATTTATTTAATCAAAAAAAATAAGAAGACTTGAAAAAATACATAATCATATTGTTTTTAGGTTTTTCAACACTTTTGTTTGCGCAAAAACAAAGTGCCGAGGAATTAAATAGAGCTGCTCGCGAACACGTACGAGAAGGAAATAAATTGTACAATCAATTAAAATTTTCTGAAGCTGAAATTGCTTACAAAAAAGCATTGTCTAAAAATCCTAATTATCCTAAAGCATCGTATAATTTAGGAAATAGTATATATCAACAAAAAAGAAATAAAGAAGCTGTATCTCAGTTTGAAGTTGTTGAAAAAACATTTACTGATAAGCAAAGTAGAGCAGAGGCTTACCACAATATGGGTAATACGTTTATGAATGAAAAGCAGTATGATAAAGCTGTAGATGCTTATAAAAAATCGTTAAGAAACAATCCTAATGATGATGAAACTCGTTATAATTTGGCAATGGCAAAAGAACTTCTAGAGAAGCAAAAAAACGACCAAAATAAAAACGATAAGAATAAAGACAACAAAGACAACAAAGACAATAAGGATAAGAAAGACGATAAGAATAAAGATAAAGACAAGGGCGACAAGGATAAGGACAAAGATCAAAAGGATCAAAAAGATAAAGACAAGGATAAGGAGAAAGATAAGAAAGACGATAAAGGAGAGCCTAAAAAAGATGAAAAGGATAAAGAAAAGGAAAAACAACAGCCACGTCCAAATCAGCTTTCACCAGAGCAAATGAAACAGTTGCTTGAAGCTATGAATAATGAGGAAAATAAAACTCAAAAAAAGCTGAATGCTAAAAAGGCAAAAGGCAAAAAAATAAAACAAGAAAAAGACTGGTAAACAAATGAGATTTTTAAAAATTTACATACTCGGTTTTTTACTTTTTACTACGCAAACGTTGTTAGCTCAAATTGAGTTTACAACAGCCGTTAGTAAAAATAAATTAGGTGTTAACCAACGCTTTAAAGTTCAGTTTTCGGTTAACAAACAAGGTGCAGATAACTTTAAACCTCCAGCTTTTACAAACTTTAAAGTTTTGGCAGGTCCAAGTTCATCAGTAAATCAATCGTGGATTAACGGTAAAACAACATACACGCAATCGTATATTTATATTGTGCAACCTACTAAAGTTGGAGAGTTTACTATTCAGCCTGCAAGTATAGAGTACGATGGGAAAATTGAAACTTCAAACCCAATTAAAATAACAGTCACAAAAGCTGTTGAAATTCCAAAAGATCCTAACAATCCGCTATATGTTGCGCAGCAAAACATTCATTTAGTAGCCGAAATTTCTAATACCAAACCATATGTTGGCGAAGGTATTTATGTGGTTTATAAATTATATGTTAGTGAAAACATTAGCGTGCACGATTTTAGAGTTACAGAATCTCCACAATACAACGGTTTTTGGAATCAAGATATAGATGTAAAAGACAGCAATGTTAGAAAAGGAAAATATAACGGAGAAGATTATAGATACCTTATTTTAAAGCGTGCAGTTTTAATACCACAACGTAATGGAAAGCTTAAAATTGAACCAATAAAAATGGATTTTTCAGTAGGAATTCCAACAGGTAGAGGAGACTTTTTTGGAAATCCAATTACACATAATATTAACTATTCGGCGCAATCAAGTTTAAAAAGTGTAAATGTTAAAGCATTACCAGAAGAAGGTAAACCTATCGATTTTACTGGAGCTGTTGGAGAGTTTGATTTTAAAGTTGTGGCTAATAAAAACGTATTAAAAGCAAATGATGCTGCAACTATAAAGGTTGAAGTTTCAGGAAAAGGAAATTTAAAGCTATTTGAAATTCCAAAAATTACGACTCCTTCAGAGTTAGAAGTATATACACCAGAACATAAAGAGCGAGTTTCAACATCTTTAAGTGGTTTACGAGGGTCAATCTCCGACTCTTATACGGTGGTTCCACAATATAAAGGAAAGTATAAAATACCAAAAGTTTCGTTTACATATTTCAACCCAAAAGAAAAGAAATATAATACAATTACTTCAGAAGATATGTACGTAAATGTTACTGAAGGAAAAGAATTACCTAATGCAGCGGTTACAAATACTGATAATGATGAAACTACTAATGTAAATAAACAAGTTGTAGTTGCAAAAGATAATAACTTTAGGTTTATAGCTTTAGATACTACTTTACAGCCTAAGGAAAATAGTGTGTTTTTTAAAACAAAATCGTTTTATTTACTATTGTTATTACCATTTTTAGTTATTCCAATAGGAATTTTTATTGGTAGAAAAAATGCAGAAAGAGCTGGAGATGTGTTTGGAAATAGAATTAGAAAAGCTGATAAATTAGCTAAAAAGTACTTGTCTCAAGCAAAAAAACAATTAGGTAATCAAGAGCAATTTTATATTGCATTAGAAAAAGCATTACACAACTTTTTAAAGGCTAAACTTCTTGTAGAAACTTCAGATATTTCAAAAGAAAAAATTTCTGAAATCTTGAGGGATAAAGGTGTTGAAACAACAACAATTAAAGAGTTTATTGATGTTTTAAACGATTGTGATTTTGCGCGTTATACACCAACAACAAATGTTATGATGGAGCAAGAGTTTGAAAAAGCAAAAGAAGTAATTACCAAAATTGACAAGCATTTATAGTATGAAAAAGTTAATTAGCATAGTAGTTTTACTTTTTAGTTTGGTAGCTTATTCGCAAGAGGCCAATAAGTTATTTGCTGAAGCAAATACGTTTTATAAAGAAGAAAATTTTGAGCGATCTTTAGGTGTTTATTTATCTATTGAAGAACAAGGGTTAGAATCGTCGAATTTATATTTTAACATAGCCAATTGTTATTATAAACTAAACAAAGTTGCACCATCTATTTATTATTACGAAAAAGCGTTAAAATTAGATCCAGCACACGCAGAAGCAACCACTAATTTGGCGTTTGCAAAACGTATGACAATTGATGTTATAGAAGAGTTGCCAAAAACCTTTTTACAACGTTTTTCTAAAAATATAATTCAAAAATGGTCTTTTGATACTTGGGCAGTAATTGCTGTTGTAGCTTCATTTACTATGGCACTATTATTTTTATTGTACTACTTTTCTGGAGGAACAAAATCTAAACTGCTGTTTTTTAATACTGCTATTTTATCATTTTTTATTGTGTTAATAACTGTGTTTTTTGCGTATTCGAATTACTCGTTTGTTAAAAATAACAAAGCAGCTATTATATTTTCTTCAAAAGCAGAAATTAAAAATGCACCAACAGCTAGTGGTGAAGAAGTTTTTGAATTACACGAAGGAACAAAAGTTACCATTATTGATGAGTTAGATAACTGGAAAAAAATTAAAATAAATGATGGAAAAATTGGATGGATTTCTTCAAAAGATTTAAAAGAAATTTAATTTAATAGTTCTTCTATTTTTTGTTTCAACTTTTTACCATGAATATCAACCGCAATAATTTTCCCACTGCTGTCAATTAAATAATTTGTTGGTAAAGCTGTTATGCCATATTCTTTGGCAATACTTGTTTTAAAACCTTTTAAATTAGAAACGTTTGGCCATACTCTATTGTCCTTTTTTAAGGCTTTTAACCATCTTTCTTTGTTTTTGTCTAGTGATACTCCGTAAATTTCAAAACCTTTAGATTTATACGTTAAATACGTTTGATTTAATAATTTGCTTTCTGCTCTACAAGGCGGACACCAACTTGCCCAAAAATCAATTAATGTGTACGTTTTTTTAACATTTGCTAAAGAAATAATTTCACCGTTGTTATTTGGTAAATCTATTGTAGAAAATGTTGAGCCAACAGTAGTTTTTTCGAGTATATTAACTTTATTATTTAGTTGTTGTGTAATTTCAGAAGTTGGGTGTTCATCTTCAAAATTAGAAACCAATTGTTTATAAAAGTCTAAATTATTTTCGCCTTTCCATCTTGTTGAAGTTGGGTAAACAGCAATTGATGTTCCCATTTTTTCTTTTACAAATTCGGTTAACTCATTTATATGTTTCGTGTAATTTTCAATTTCTAGAGCTCTTAACTCAATAATTTTATTGGCGTTTTCTTCTGTTTTTGAAAGAGAAGCAACTTGTTTTCTAACCGATTTTACTAACCTATTTAATGATTCAATTCTAAAAGCTTCATAATCAACTAGTAGTTGCGTGTCTTTAGAGCCTTTAAATTTTAAATTATCAGTATTTTTTCCTGTAATTTTAAGATGCTGATTGTTGTTTAAAGCAAGTTGAATTGTTTTGTTTTGAAATTTTAGATTATAAATTGCTGAAGGTAAAAAGTATACAGCATTAAATTCGCCTTTTTTGTTTATGTGCAAAGTATCTATAATTGTTTGAGAGTTTTCGTAAATATTATCAATTTTAGAAAGCACTGCGTAGCTATTTTTTTCTGAAGTAATTTCACCAGAAATACTAAAGCTTTTAGGTTGTTTAGTACAACCAACAATTGTTAACGTTAACGTACAAAAAAAAACTAGTTTTTTAAACATAATAAAGTATTTATGCCTTTTGACGCAATTAAAAAGTGTACCTAACAATTAATCTTCAGTAATTTGAAAATCGGCTTCTTTTTCTGCCACTTTTATAAAGTTAGGAAACAGTGTTGGAGCTAAGTTTTTAATTGGTTTGTATAAAATAGATTCTTCCGTTTGATCTTCAGAAATAAAAGGTAATGTGTTGTTTAACTTGTTAAAAACCAATAGTACAATGCTTAAAATTAGCCCTAATTTTAAAGCTCCAAAAACACCACCTAGAATTTTATTTAAAATTCCAAGCGAAGCAAAATCGGCCATTTTAGTAAATAGTTTTCCTAGTAGCGATATTACTAAAACTATTATAGCAAATGTTATAGCAAATGAAACTATAGTTATGTATTGCTCATCCCAATCAACTTTTTGAGCTAAAAATTCACCTACAAAATACGAGAAATGAATGGCGCCATAAATACCGGCAATTAAAGAAATTAGCGAAGCGACTTCAACAAAAAGTCCTTTTAAAATTCCTCTAATAAACCCAAATACTAAAATTACGGCAATAATAATGTCAAAAGTATTCATACAATAGTTTTTTGTAAATATAGTTTTAAGTTTAAAAGTTTAAAAGCTATAAAGTTAAAAGTTTATAAATACTAAAATAAGACACTAAAATCTAATAACTATATTTGCAACCTAACTAAAGAATAAGATGTCAAGAGATCAAAAATTAAAAGAAGATTGGGATACATTACTTCAACTATTATCTAATAAATTTGGAGAAGGAGATATATTAAATTTAGATGCTATTATTTATTTAATAGGCGTTCAAGAGTTAGGTAAAGGAGCAATTGAATTTAAAAAAGATGACAAGGTAAATTTAATGCATATTGCTATTTGTAGATTGTTAGAGCCTTTTGGATATTATGAGTTTGAATTTTATGATGATGATGGCTGGCCACACTACAAAACATTAGAAGAATTACCTGTACTTAAAGCTGGTGAGCAAACTGTTTTAATGAAAGAAGCAATTGTACTTTACTTCAAAGAAAAAGAAATGATTTAATTGTTTTATATTTCACCAAGAATTTTGGTCTGATTATTGAACTAACTTTGAAAAAGAAATAAATATGTTAAGAAAAATATTTTTTATTACAATACTAATTCCTTGTACTGTTTTTGCCCAAAACATTGTTAAAGGAACTATGGATCCAATAATGCCAACTTACGAGAGCGTTGTTGTATATAAATTAAAAGGAGCTAAGCAGGTGTACGTAAATTACGGGCCAATAGATAAAGCTACCGGAGATTTTAAGGTTGAATTACCAGATAATTCTTCAGAAGGAATGTATAGAATGATGTATGATTTTGAAGCTAATGGCTATGTAGATTTTATTTATGAGAATGAAGATGTTCAATTTAATTTCGACCCAACATTTCCTTCTGGAACTACTGAATTTATAAATTCTGAACAAAATAAAAATTACAATTTGTATTTGAGTAAAACGGCTCAAATTCAACAAAAAATGGATTCGCTTCAGCTTATTTATTTCAATGAAAAAAGCGAAAAAAGTTTAAAGAAAATTGCAAAACAATTCACTCTAAAAAGAAAGGAGTATTTAAAAAATCAAGAGAGTTTTGAATCTAAAACTGATAATAGTTTTGCAAATAATTTTATAAAATCTTCTAAAAGATTTTACACAGAAGCGCCATTTAAAACACCTCAAGAGTATTTAAATAGTATAAACAGTCATTATTTCGATTTTATAAATTTTGAAGATGAAAGGCTAATAAAATCGTCATTTTTAAGTGAAAGAGTGTTAGAATATGTGTTTTATTTAAATTCTTCAGATGATATTGTTGTTCAAAATGGGTTGTATAAAAACTCTATGAACAAAGTAATGGATTTAATAAAAAGTCCTGTTGTTAGAAAAGATGTATTAACATCTGTTTTACATAAGTTTTCTAGTGAAGAAAACAGTGAGCTTGTAGATTATTGTATATCTAACTTTTACAATAAACTTCCAGAAGATTTAAAAGATAAAAAAACAATTGATAACGCGTTAGAAAAAGTTCGTTTAGCAATAGGAAAACCAGCTCCAGATTTTTCTTTTGAAAAAGGAAAAGAGTTGGTTAATTTATATGAGTTAGATTCAGCAAGAAGATATGTGCTAATTTTTTGGAGTACAACCTGTTCGCATTGTTTGGTTGAAGTGCCAAAATTATACAAGTATATTAAAGATAGAGAAGATGTTGAAGTATTAGCAATTGCACTTGAAGATGACGAGTTAGGATTTAATCATCATACAGAAGGTTTTACAAAATGGACCAATGTTTTAGGGTTAAGTAAATGGAAAAATCCAATTGCTAGAAAGTACGATGTTAATGCAACACCATCATACTTTATTTTAGATAGTAATAAAAAAATAGTAGCAAAACCAGAGTTTTATACCGATGTACAAAACTACTTTAATGCTCTAAAGCCTATTGTTAAAGAAAAGGAGAGCAAACCAAAAGAAGTAAAAAATGAGGTTAAAAAACCAAAGGTAGAATCGAAACCTAAAGTAGATAAAAAAAAGCAGGTTGTTGAGTCTAAGCCAAAAGTACAAGTTGTAAAATACAAAGTAAAAAAAGGTGATACGTTGTATTCTATTGCAAAAACATACAACTTGTCTGTTGAGCAGCTTAAAACATTGAATAATTTGAGCTCAAATAATTTAAGTATAGGTCAGATTATAAAAATAAAGGGTTAGTTATGTTTAAAAGGTTAGTCTTTTTTTTAGTTACTGTTTTTATAGTTTTAAGTGCAAACTCGCAAGTGGTTCATAAAGGCGTAAAAGCACCCGATTTTAAATTATATAATTTAAAAGGAAATTCATCTACATTAAAAACCTATTCTAACAAAGTTGTAGTAATAAAAATGTGGTTTACTACCTGTGCGCCTTGTATACAAGAAATATCTAAAGTAAATAAGGTTGTAGAAAAATATAAAAACAGAGAAGATATAGTATTTCTTGCTCCAGCACCTAATAGCAAAAAAACACTTAAAAAATTTCTACGAAAAGCAGATTTCGATTACGAAGTAATGTCTGGCTCTTATGAAATGTTGAAAGTTTACAATCCTGTTAGACGATATCCATCTCATGTGATTATAGATAAAAAAGGTGTTGTTTCGTTTGTTTTAGAAGGTTCTTCAGAAAATATAGATGAAATTTTAACAACAGAAATTGAAAAGGTTTTATAATTAAAAATGTAAAAAAGCATCTTCTAAATGCTCAATTTTAGTGATGTTTTTATTTTGAATAATAGCCACGATATCAAACCGTACTTCTACATCTAAATCTTTAGAAATTATATATTCATTAATAGCTTCAACTAGTAATTGAATCTTTTTTTGATTTACAAAATCTTGTGGATTTCCAAAATAGTTTGATGTTCTTGTTTTTACTTCAACAGGAATTAAAATATCATCTTTTAAAGCTATAATATCAACTTCGGCCTTTTTAAAACGCCAGTTTCGTTCTAAAATTTTATATCCTTTTTTTTGAAGAAATTCTACAGCTAGTTGTTCTCCTTTCTCTCCTAATTCGTTGTGTGTAGCCATTTTTTTTCATTATAATCGTCATGCTGAACTTGTTTCAGCATCTCATCCTTTTGTAATTTGTAATGAGACCCTGAAACAAGTTCAGGGTGACGTTAGTTTAAATATATTTAAGTTGAGTTTTATTTGTGCTAACCTCCAACTCAACCTTCCTCCCTAAAACCAAAGCTCTATTATCATTTAAATGCCCAGCGGGAAAATCAAAAACTATTGGAAAATGATACTCTGAAACTGCATCTAAAATTATTTCTTTAGCATTTTTCCCAAACGGAATAGCATTATCGTGCATATCAGTCATTCCGCCAACAATTAATCCTTTTAAATTGTTGAAATAACCATTTCGTTTTAAATTCATTAGCATTCTATCGATATGATATAAATATTCATCTAAGTCTTCAATAAATAATATTTTTCCATTAGTATTTACACTCGAATTACTTCCTAATAGGCTATAAAACATGGATAAATTTCCGCCAACTAAAACACCTTTAGTATTGCCAATTTTGTTTTCTTTGGAAGAAGTTATTTTATAAGAAATTGACTCTCCAAATAAAGCAGATTTCAAAGAAGAAAGAGCATTTTCAGAATTAGATTCAACATTTATAGGCATTGTTGCGTGTAAGGTTTGAAAACCTAAATTATGAACGTGACTGTGCAGCACTGTAACATCAGAATATCCAATAATCCATTTTGGATTTTTTTTAAATTCCGTAAAATCTAGTTTATCAATAATTCTAACAGTTCCATAACCACCACGAGCACACCAAATTGCTTTAATCTTAGGATTGTCAACCATTTTCTGAAAATCGGTAACACGTTCTGCATCACTACCAGCAAACTGATTTTCTTCTAAACCAATAGTTTTTCCAATTTCAACATTCAAACCCCAACTTTTTAATAAATTAATAGCTGGTTGAATTTCTTCTAAAGTAATTTTTCGAGCTGTTGAAACAATAGCAACAGTGTCATTTTTTTGTAAAAAAGCAGGTTGAATCAATTTTTTTTATTTTAAATCTAATTGCAAATTACGAAAACCCAAACAACTATTCACTTTTCTAATAAACAATCCGTATTTTTGCACTTTCAAAATTTTATGTTGATGAGCAATTCGAAAAGATATACCATTACAGCGGCTTTACCTTATACTAACGGACCAGTTCATATTGGCCATTTAGCAGGAGTTTATGTGCCAGCTGATATTTACGCACGTTATTTACGAAACACAGGAAACGATGTATTGTACATTTGTGGATCAGATGAGCACGGTGTGCCAATTACTATTAAAGCAAAAAAAGAAGGTGTAACTCCGCAAGATATTGTAGATAAATACCACGCTATTATTAAGCAATCTTTTAGTGATTTTGGTATTTCTTTTGATAATTACTCACGTACTTCAGCAAAAGTACATCACGATACTGCTTCAGAATTCTTTAAAAAATTATACAATGAAGGTAAGTTTATTGAAGAATCTACTGAGCAATTGTATGATGCAGAAGCAAATCAATTTTTAGCAGATAGATTTGTAATTGGAACGTGTCCAAAATGTGGAAACGAAGAAAGTTATGGAGATCAATGCGAAAGCTGTGGAACAAGTCATAATGCAACAGATTTAATCAATCCAAAATCTGCAATTACGGGTAATGTGCCAACAACCAAAGTAACAAAACACTGGTATTTACCTTTAGATAAATACGAGCAATGGTTACGTGAATGGATTGTTGAAGGTCATAAAAATGATTGGAAAACAAACGTGTTAGGTCAAGTAAAATCTTGGCTAGATGATGGTTTAAAACCAAGAGCTGTAACACGTGATTTAGATTGGGGAATTCCAGTTCCTGTTGAAGGTGGAGAAGGAAAAGTGTTGTACGTTTGGTTCGATGCTCCTATTGGTTATATTTCATCAACTAAAGAATGGGCAGAACAAAACGGAAAAGATTGGGAGCCATATTGGAAAGATGAAAATACGAAACTAGTTCACTTTATAGGAAAAGATAATATTGTATTTCACTGTATTATTTTCCCGGCAATGTTAAAGGCTGAAGGAAGTTATATTTTACCAGAAAATGTGCCAGCAAACGAGTTTTTGAATCTTGAAGGAGATAAAATTTCGACTTCAAAAAATTGGGCAGTTTGGTTACACGAATATTTAGAAGATTTCCCAGGAAAACAAGATGTTTTGCGTTATACATTAACTGCAAATGCACCAGAAACAAAAGATAACGACTTTACTTGGAAAGATTTCCAAGCAAGAAATAATAACGAGTTGGTTGCTATTTTTGGAAACTTTATAAATAGAGTAGTAGTACTTACAAATAAATATTACGAAGGTGTAATTCCAGAACCAAATGAGTTTACTGATGTTGATAATGAAACCTTAGAAAAACTTCAAAAATATCCTGGAATTATAGCAAATTCAATTGAGCGTTACCGTTTTAGAGAAGCGTCTCAAGAATTAATGAATTTAGCGCGTTTAGGAAATAAATATTTAGCTGATGAAGAACCTTGGAAACAAGTAAAAACAGATCCGGAACGTGTAAAAACTATTATGTACGTAGCTTTACAAATTGCTGCTGGATTATCGGTTGTTGCTGAGCCATTTTTACCTTTTTCTGCTGAAAAATTAAAAGGAATTTTGAATATGGCGGACACTGAGCGTAGTCGAAGTGTCGATGAAAATGTGATTTCGACTCCGCTCAATCACCAACTATCTTGGAATGATGTTGAAGAAAAATCTGAACTTATTCCTGCTAACCACACAATTGGAAAAGCTGAATTATTATTTGCTAAAATTGAAGATAAAGACATTCAAGTTCAGTTAGATAAATTAGAAGCTACTAAATTAGCTAACGAAGCAGAAAATAAAGTTGTAGAGCCTCAAAAAGAAACAATAGAATTTGATGATTTTACTAAATTAGATATGCGTGTGGGAACTATTATTGAAGCTGTAAAAGTCCCAAAAACGAAGAAGTTGTTACAACTTAAAGTTGATGTTGGTATTGATACAAGAACAATTGTTTCAGGAATTGCTGAAAGCTTTAAACCAGAAGATATTATTGGGCAAAAAGTAACAGTTTTAGTAAATCTAGCTCCAAGAAAACTACGTGGTGTAGAAAGTCAAGGAATGATTTTAATGACTGACACGCCTGATGGCAAACTTGCTTTTGTAGAGCCAGGAAATGATTCAGTAAAAAATGGGGAGCAGGTAAGTTAAAACCAACCATAAAATAAATGAAAGCCCTGAACTTGTTTCGGGGTTTTTTGTTAATTTTAATATTTAGTGTCATTCTGAAATGAGTGGTAACGAATTGAAGAATCTAAATCTCTAGTTTTATATGAGATTCTTCACTATCGTTCAGAATGACAAATAAAACCTGTTATTCTAAATAACTGAAAGGAAATGAAGAATCTAATCTATATTCAATAAAAAAGAATTAAATTAAAATAATGCAATTACAAAACTTCATACAGTCCAAAACAAATCTTCCTTCAAAAGGAATTGAAAATACCATTCAATTATTAAACGAAGATTGTACCATACCATTTATTTCGCGCTATAGAAAAGAGCGAACGGGAAATTTAGATGAAGTACAAATTGGAGAAATTGTAAAGTATAAAACACAGTTTGAAGAGTTAGAAAAGCGAAAATTAGCCATTTTAAAAGCTTTAACTGAACAAGAAGTTTTAACAGCTGAACTAAAACAAAAAATTGAAGCTACAACCGATTTAACTGTTTTAGAAGACATTTACCTTCCTTTTAAGAAAAAACGCAAGACAAAGGCTGAAACCGCTCGAAAAAATGGTTTGGAGCCGTTGGCAAAAATGATTATGAGTCAACGTGTAAATGATTTGGAGTATACAGCTTCAAAATATATAAACAACGAAGTTGAGAATGAAGAAAAAGCATTAGAAGGCGCTCGATTTATTATTGCAGAATGGGTGAATGAACGTACTGATATTAGAAACAATATTCGTTATCAATTAGAACGTTTTGCAACCATAAATACGAAGGTTGTAAAAACAAAAAAGGACGACGCTTCGACTCCGCTCAGCGCAAGTGAAAAAGCTCAAAAATTTAGAGATTATTTCGATTGGTCAGAGAGTTTAAATAGAATTCCTTCGCATAGATTATTAGCAATTTTACGTGCCGAAAAAGAAGGCTTTATTCGTGTTAAAGTTGAAATTGATAATGAACGTGCACTGGATAAAATGGAAGACAGAATTATTCGTTCTCAAAACGAATGTAGTGAGCATATTAGTTTGGCTATAGAAGATTCGTACAAGCGTTTGTTGTTTCCGTCATTGGCTAATGAGGCAATGAGCATTGCTAAAGAAAAAGCAGATGATAGCGCTATACAAGTTTTTGCCAAAAATTTAAAGCAATTATTGTTGGGTTCTCCGTTGGGCGAAAAAACTATTTTGGCAATAGATCCAGGTTTTAGAACTGGTTGTAAAGTGGTTTGTTTAAATGCGCAAGGCGGTTTGGAGTATAACGAAACTATTTATCCGCACGCTCCAAAAAACGATTCAAAAGGAGCAATGAAAAAAATAAGCTCATTGGTTGATGCTTATAAAATTGAAGCTATTGCCATTGGAAACGGAACAGCATCGCGTGAAACAGAGCATTTAATTAGAAAAATGCGATTTAGTAAAGACGTGGAGGTTTTTGTGGTAAGTGAAGCTGGAGCGAGTATTTATTCAGCATCTAAAATTGCACGAGACGAATTTCCAAATTACGATGTTACTGTTCGTGGTTCTGTTTCAATTGGTCGTCGTTTAGCCGATCCTTTAGCTGAATTGGTGAAAATTGACGCAAAATCTATTGGAGTTGGACAATATCAGCACGATGTTGATCAAACCAAGCTAAAAACATCGTTAGATACCGTTGTAGAAAGTTGTGTAAATTCAGTAGGAGTAAACGTAAATACAGCGAGTACTTCGTTATTGAGTTACGTTTCAGGAATTGGTCCAAAATTGGCCGAAAATATTGTGAATTATAGAGATGAAAACGGTGCTTTTACTTCAAGAAATGATATTAAAAAAGTTGCTCGTTTAGGAAACAAAGCTTTTGAACAAGGTGCAGGTTTTTTACGAATTAAAAACGCGAAAAATCCGTTAGATGATTCGGCAGTGCATCCAGAAAGTTATTCCATTGTCACAAAAATGGCAAAGGATGAAAAAACTACTGTTGCCAATTTAATTGGAAATAAAGCGGTTCTTCAAAAAATAGATTTAGAAAAATATACGTCTGCAACCGTTGGTTTACCTACGTTAAAAGATATTGTAGAAGAGCTTGAAAAACCAGGTTTAGATCCTCGAGAAAAAGCAAAAGTGTTTACATTCAATCAAAATATTAGAACAATTAACGATCTGCGTGAAGGTCAATTATTGCCAGGAATTGTAAACAACATCACCAATTTTGGCTGTTTTGTAGATATTGGAATTAAAGAAAGTGGTTTGGTACATGTTTCTAATTTAGCCGATAAATTTATTAGTGATGTTACCGAAATTGTAAGTTTACACGAGCAAGTTATTGTAAAAGTTTTAGAGGTTGATGTAGCTCGTAAACGTATTCAACTTTCAATGAAAGATGTAAAATAACTGTTGATAATTAAACGATTAAATATTTTGGGCGTTTCCTTTCAGGTCGCGCTATCTCTACTCGCTTTTTTTAGTTGAAAAAACTAAAAAAGAGCTCAAACACACCGTTCTATCTCTAACGCAAGTTGTAATTGCTTTATTTTAAGATAATTTAGTATTAATTATAGTAGTTAATCTTTAAAAAAGCATTAATTTTATATAATAATACAATTTGATTATGAGAAGCCCCCTACGTCAAATAGCTTTGTTTAATTCCCTACTCTTACTTTTATGTTTTGTTGAATTAAATGCCCAGGATCAAAAAAAAATTGATTCAATAAAAAGTTATAACTTATCAGAAAGTAACCAAAAAATACTTGTTAGCAACTATAATAAATTATCGTATTTGTACGGTGCAATTAATTTAGATAGTTCTTTGTTTTATAGTAATAAAGCAATGACTGTTGCTAAAAAAATAAACTTTAATAAAGGTTTAGCAGTTTCCTATTCTTATATAGCTAGGGGAATGATTGAAAAAGGGAATATTAAATCTTCACTAGAAAATTTTGATAAGGCTATTGAACTTTTTAAAGAACAACAAGACTCCATAAATATTCTAGATAGCTATAGAGGTATGAGCTATGTTGCCTCTTATAGTTCTAGTCAATTAAGTAGTTTAGACTATAATTTAAAGGCTTTAAATTATGCCGAAGCTTTAAAAGACACAATAAGTATGTCTATTATTTATAATAATTTAGGGTCTATTTACAAAAAGCTAGATAATTATAAATTGTCATTGTTATACTTTACAAAGTCGTTAAATATTGAGCTTTCTACAAGTAGTTCTTTACCAGAAGATTTAGCAGTTTCCTATTCCAATATTGGAGTACTTAAGGTTGAAAACAATAGAGTAGATGAAGCAAAAGACGACTATAAAAATCTTGTCGAAATAATACCTAATGTAAAAAGTATCTACTTAAAGGCGTATTTACACTTGTCTTTAGCTAGCTATAATAATGGAACAAAAAACTTTAAATTAGCTAAAAAATATATAGATTCTGCAACTGTTATTTGCGAAGCCAATGATTTTAAACCTATTAAATCTAGAGCTTATAGAAAAAAAGCAGAATGGTTTTATTATCAAAATAAATACAAAGAGAGTATTAAGCAATTTGATAAATGCATCGATTATTCAAAATCAATAGGTGTTTATGAAGAGTTTCCAGAAATTTATAAAAAACAATCTATAGCATATTCTAAACTTGGTTTATTTAAAAAATCTTTAGAATCATTACAAAAGTCTAATACTGCTATAGATTCTTTAAAAAATAATAGTGTTGCCAATTTATTAATAGATTTTGAAGATCAAAAAAGAAAAACAGAATTAGAAAAACTGAAGTTCGAGCAGCAATTAAAAGAACATCAGTTAGAAAATGAAACTATAAAAAAGAAAATATTATTAGGTAGATCTGCAGTTACAATTCTAATTTTATTAATTATTATAGGTATTGTTTTGTATTACTTTTTTAAAGTTAGAAAAAAAAATAACATACTTAAAAACCAGCATAAATTAATAAAAGAGCAAAAAGCATTATTAGAAAGTAATATTGAAAGCTTAGAGTTAAATGAAAAAAAATTAAAAAAACTAAATGCTACAAAAGACAAGTTGTTTTCAATTATTGGGCACGATTTAAAAAGCCCGTTTAATGCTATTTTAGGATTTAGTAATCTGTTAGTAGAAGATTATAAAATTCTAAATGATAATCAGCGATTAAATATGTTAAATCATATTGAAAAAAGTACGAAGTCTACATTAAATTTGTTAGATAACTTATTGGATTGGGCAAGATCTCAACGTGGAGTTATTCAATTAAATAAAGAAAACACCAATTTAAAAGAGCTTTTAGATAGTGGTATAAACCCATATTTAAGTTCTGCTACAATTAAACAAATTACTGTAATTAATAACGTAAATCCAGAAACTAGTGTGTTTGTGGATTCAGAAACTATAAAAGTAGTTTTTTCGAACTTAATAAGTAACGCTATTAAATTTAGTCATAAAAATAGCGAAGTGGTTGTTACTTCAAAAGTAAAAGGTAATTTGGTTGAAATTTGTTTTAAAGATGTTGGAATAGGAATGGACAAAACAATTATTGATGGTCTATTTAAAGTTGAAACTAGCGTAAAAAGAGACGGTACTTTAAATGAAAGAGGTACTGGCCTCGGTTTAATTCTTTGCGAAGAATTTATCAAAAAAAATAATGGAAATATAAAGGTTGAAAGTAAAGAGAATGAAGGAAGTAAATTCTGTGTTTCTTTACCTACACAATAAAAAAAGCCTCTTTTTAAAGAGGCTTTTCCAATATTATTTATAAGTGCATAAATAAGACGTTTGTCCAACCGATTTTACTTTAAATCGAGCGTTGGCTTCAATTTCAAAACTTTCACCAGCTTTGTATAATTTCCATTCAGCATTATTTGGTAACTGAGCAATAAGTTCACCTTCAATTACAGTCATAGTTTCGTGGCTCGAAGTTCCAAATTCGTAATCTCCTTCTTCCATAACTCCAACAGTAGATTTTCCGTTAGCTGTTGTGTAGCCTAAACTTTTTACTGTTCCGTTAAAATATTCGTTTGCTGAAATCATAATAATGTTTTTGATAGTTTTGGTAAATATACCTTAAACTAAGAAACATTACAAAACGTTAGCTTTTTAAATTGTTTAAAAACTCGCTTCTTTTGGTTCTAGAAACTGGAATTTTAATGTTGTTGGTTAATATAACATAACCTTCGTTTAGGTATTTATTTATATGGTTTAAATTTATTAAGTGCGACTTGTGCACTAAGTAAAAACCTTGGTTTTCAAGTAACTTTTTAAAGTGTCCAATACTATTTGAACTTAACATTGTTTTTCTGTTAGAAAAATGAATATTGGTGTAACCGTTATTTCCTTCGCAACAAATAATATCTGCTATTTTGGCAAATTCTAATCCTTCTTGAGTAGGAATTACAATCTTTTTTTTCTGAAATGTTTGTACGCTTAAATTTTCAATAAGTAGTTTGTTTTTGGCTAAAGCAGTTTTGTCTTCAATGTTTTGTTTGGCCTTATTTACAGCTTCCAATAAGTCTTGATTGTCTATTGGTTTTACTAAATATCCAATGGCACAATTTTTAATAGCTTCAATAGCATAATTATCAAAAGCAGTAGCAAAAATTATTTCAAAATTTGGGTTTTCTATTTTCGAAAGTAATTCAAATCCATTCATTTCTGGCATTGCAATATCTAAAAACACTAATTGAGGCTCTAACTTTTTTATAAGTTTTAAACCTTCTTTTGGATCTTGTGTTTCAGCAATTATTTCAATAAAAGGGCATACACGTTCAATCTTATTTTTAAGAATAGCAATTGCTTTTCGTTCATCATCTATTATAATTGTTTTAATTTTCATGTTATTCCATTTGGTTAAAAGTTAGGGTAACTATGGTTCCACTTGTGTTTTCATTAATAGATCTGTCAACTATTTTAAAATCAATATCCCAATTATTGCTTTCTTTTAATAAATTTAAACGCTCTTCAATTACCGATGAAGAATGCTTGTTCTTTTTTATTGAAGTATTTTTTGCTAATGATTTATTGATACCAATACCATTGTCAACTATTAATACCAGAAAACATTTGTTATTGATTTCTTTAAATTCAATAGCCAATGTTCCAATACCTTTTTTATGAAACAAACCGTGGTTAATTGCATTTTCAACAAGCGGTTGTAAAATCATAGAAGGTATTTCTGTAACTTCAGTAGTTAAGTTTTTGTCTACGTTAATAGTATATGTTAAATTTTCTTCAAAACGTAATTTTTCAATTTGTAAATAGTTTTTTAGCAAGGCAATTTCTTCTTTTAAAGTAATGCTTTGCCTGCTAGAATAATCAAAAAATAAGCGCATTAATTTAGAAAACTTTGTTAAGTAAAATTCAGAGGTTTCAACATCATTTCGTTGCACGTAGTATTGAATTGCGTTTAATGAATTATGTATAAAATGCGGATTCATTTGATTACGTAAAGCAGATAATTCTAAATCGTGTAATTTTTGTTGATGCTCTAATGCATGTTCTAATTTTTCTTGAATTAATTTATTTCGCCTATTGTTAAATGTTACAAACAAAATTACCAACGTTGTAATTACAAGTAGTATAGCACCAAAAACTATGATAAAAATTATATTTATTTCTAATCCTTCTTTAAGCATAAAAAACTTGTGGCTATTAAACCATACATTAAAATATTTAAAACGGTTAGTGGAATACCATATGATAAAGAACTAACTTTTAAATATGGTTGAAATAATTGAATAGGTAAAAAAGCAATGTAAAAAATTAGTAGCCCCGTAACTATCCAAAATTTTTGTGATTTTTGATATCTAAAAATATCATTACTATTTAATAAATTATAATAAAATATACCAGAACATACTAACACTAAAAAAGTTCCTGTTGTTAGAGGTACTCTCCATAATGCGCCCATAAAATCTTCAAAAAATATTGAAATAACTATTGAAATAGAGAATGCTACAGCAAAAACTTTAATAATTAGTTTTTTATTTAAAATAGAATTAAACCAATATAGGTAAAAGTAAAAAGAAATAACAGTGAATATATTGTATACAAATTGACTTTTAATACCATATATTTTTGGAATATTGTAACCTAAAAATTCTACAATTAATACGAAACCTAAGAAGAATAGAAAATACCTTTGCGTGGTGTTTTTATATTTATTCCAAGTTATACTAGCAGCTATAAATGCTGCTAGTTGAAAAATCCATAATATTATTTTTAGCTTTAACAGCATTGTTTTTAAGGTCGAAATTCGTCAACAGGATCTCCAGAACTTCCGTAATTTAACCCTTGAATACCATATGAATTAAAGTTTTCGGCAGCTGCTCTAGTTGCTGAGTTATGTGTTGGGTAAAAGAAAATGGTAGATTTCATTTCTTTTTTCTCATTCATTTTAGCACCAAAATAAACGCGTATACCTAAATCTTCTAGGTTTTGTTTTTTAGATTCTTGTTTAACGTATTCAATATAGTTTTCTAATTCTTCTAAACTAAACCAAACTTCTCTATTATCTATAACATTAATACCGTTTTGACTTAAAAAATTATTAATAGCTTTATGTTGGTTTGCTTTGTAAGCCTCTTCCAACTTGTCTGCTTGTTTATTTGTGATTAAACCGTTTGGTTTTTTAAATTCTTTTTTTGAAGAACAATTACAAGAAGTAAGCGTAATAATTGCAACTAATGCAACTAGTTTAAGGTACGTAAATTTCATATTGTTAGTTTTTGATTTTTTTTAAATATAGCTAAAAATTAATAGTCAATTAATTAGATGGTAGAATCAGGACAACATTGTTGGAAACAAAAGTTATCGAACCACCATTTTTCAGCAGGATTTCCACCTTCATCAATAAAAAAGGCAACACCATCAATATCTTGTATTAACGTATTAAAAGTGATTATATCTGCGGCTGAATAAGGTGAAGGTATTCCGCTAAGAACCCATTCACCATAGCTGTTAGATGGTAAAGTTGTTCCAGTAGCTAATTCTAAAGGCACTTCAATAGTAGTTAAAGGGTCTCCAGATGTTATTAAACTAGCTAAATTTAATTTAAAAGTAGCCCTGCTAGTACTTGCAGCAGGCGATGTTCCTTTATAAATTACAATTCCGTTGTCTGTTGTACTTGAGTTTGATGAACCTGCTAAATATGCTGTATCATAATTTAAGGCACAACCTTGTTCTAGTAATTTTTTAGGAAAGTCAACTGCATTGTAGGCCCAAGAAGCTCCAGAACCATCTTCAACATAAAGCGTTTTTGAAGCTCCAAATGTTTGAAATTGTATATCGTCAATAGCTAATCCTTGCCAGTTACCAAAAGTTCCAAGCTCTTTATCTTCAAAATCTTCAAAAAGATCGCAATAAGGTTCACAAGGTTGAGTATAACTACACTCTTCATTCTCATTATTACAAGCAATAGTTAGTGTAAAAACAAGTAGTAACGTAAGTGTTTTTAAATTTTTCATTTTTGTTGTTTTTTAGTTTATATGTATAGATAAACTCAACCTGTGTTTTGTTACCTTTTAAAGCTTACATTTCATCATTATTAATACAAATGTTTTCGATTAGGCTAATAATATCGGCAGCTACATTATTTAAATCTGCAGACATTAGTTTTAATCCTCCAGTATTATTATCTACTAATTGTACTTGGTAGTTAGATGTTGCCAAAGAAGTAACTAAAATACATTGCACACCTAAAGTGTTTGCTGTAGCAGCTAAACCAGCTAAATAAGTATCATCTGTAGCGTTATTAATATCATCGTCTCCTCCTGCAGGAGCATCAGTAATAATAATAGCTAGTTTAGTAATACCACTTCTCCAAGCACCTGCAAAATTGTTATTCAAAATTTCATCAAATAATAAGCCTCCAGGTTCTGCAAAACCACTACCACTACCTAAAGCCATAGGGCCATTAAGTTTAGCTAATTGTGTACCAAAAGTTGTTTGGTTTGCTAGGCTAAATGTTTCCATCATTGTTAAATATTGATCTGTAGAAGCACCAGTTGATATAATTGTTTTTTGTGCAGCGGGTAAACTAACATAATCTGTTTGACCTAAGTATGTTGGTGAACTTCCTTTTGGAGTTTCATCAAAAATTGATAATGCCAATCTGTAATTTCCTCCAGATTGTGTTACAATTGTTGTAGCAATTGAACTTACCGAGCTTTTAATATCGTCAATTGCGCCTCCCATACTTCCAGTGTAGTCAATTAAAAAGGCTACATCCATTCCTTCTGAGCAGGAGAAAGGAAAACCATCTTGTTCTGTATCATAGCCGCAAGATTCTTTTTCATCATCACAACTAAATGTTATAACCGTTAATAAGGTTAATAGGAATATTTTTATCGAAAATTTTAATGTTTTTGTTTTCATAATTTCTTTTTTAAAAAGCCAAGTCAACTTTTAAATTGTCTTGACTTTTAATTAACAATCAACTCAAATTATTGTGTACAAACTACTTTAAACTCAGTACGTCTGTTTATTCTGTGTGCATCTTCTGAACATTCTATATTGTCGGCACATTTATTTAGTAACTCTGTTTCTCCTGCACCTCTTGCAATTAATCTGCTTAAAGCAATACCTTCAGAAACTAAATAGTTAACCGTAGATTGTGCTCTTTTTTGTGATAAGTTTTGGTTGTACTCGTGGCTTCCTCTAGAATCTGTATGTGAAGACATTTCAACACTTATTTCTGGATTATCTTGCATTAGTTTTACAACTTTTTGTAAATCTGGAATTGCAGCTGGTAAAATATCCCATTTGTCTAGATTAAAAATAATATTGTCTAATCTAATTGCTTTTCCACAAGGATCTACACACATTTCAAAATCTATAAATAATGATTTGTTTCTGTCGTATTGTGTAGTTGTTACTTCAACTTCATTAGAGAAATATCCATCTTTATTTCCTTTTAAAGCATATGTTGAAGCTTGTTTTAGGTGAAATATAAAGTTACCTGAAGCATTAGATAATGTATTTTTTTGTCCAGCGTTAATTTTATCACTTAAAATAACATTTACACCTTCAATTCCGTTTGGAGTATTACATTCAACAACAGTTCCTTTTAAAATAAAGTTTAGGTCGCCGTATTCTATTAATTTCTGAATTTGAGAACCATCTTTTAAACAATTTTTAAATTCCTTTTTAGCAATTGTTGTTTCATCTAAATTTACATTGTATAATTTTCCTTTTACAACATAATCATTAGGATCTACATCGTTAAAAACTACTACACCATATGAGTTTGTTGTACCAGATTGTGTTATGTTACCAGCCAAATCAACTAAAACAACATCTGTGTTAGGTAATACCTCTTTACTAAATTTATCTTTAGCTGTAACTGTTATTCCACAACCACAACTTGAACAACAACGTGGGTAATGATCTTCTCCACAAACGCTACAACCTTTTGCTTTTTTAGGTAATTTTATAGTTAAACCTGCAAATACTCCAACTGATGAAATATCACAATCACAAGGTTCACTTCTTAAAATTGGACCATTAGCATCTAGTGTCATATTACCAGAAGCATCTGTGTTAATTGGGTGGTAACCTGCTGAATAGCCTAAGGATGAATCTAACTCTTCGGTAGCATCAAAATGTCTTAAATAATAAGCACCAAAGTGTACACCAAGGTTTTCTTTAAAGAAGTATGTAAAACGCATTTGTCCTTTAAGTGAAAATAAGTTTTTTGAATTGTAACCAGCGTGAAAGTTTAACGTATTAGCTGTTGAGCCAGTTAATAAAGTTCTTCCACCTTTAATAGAACCAAAACCTGCCCTGGTATTTAATTCAGCCATAAATTTACCAGAAGTACTTTCGTGTTTAAAACTAGGTCCAATTCCGTAAAAAGTACGCGTTATTTTGGCCTCAGTTAAGTTACTTGTTGTAATAGCTGGTGAAATACTAGCTAAAGGATACGTGCTTTCTGGTTTGTTTTTTATGTAATCAAAGTCGGCACCAATACCAAACCATTTCCAGTAGTAATCTAGAGATATACCAGCTTCTAAACCACCTTTATAATCTATATAAGGTGTATTGTTGTTAAAAGTTGGAAAATCATAGCCAACGCGTGGACTAATTTGAAAATAATTTTTGTTTTGTTGTGCCTGTATGCTTGTTATTGAAATAAACATAACAAACAGCATTAAGGTTTTAAATAGTGTTTTCATAATATTGTTTTTAAATTTCATAGTTTTAATCATTTACACTAGTATATAAACTGCAACAAATTTTTGTTACCCTGTTTTTCAATTTTTTTTATACGAGAGTTAATAATTCAAGAGCTTTATTCTTAGCAAATATGATTTTTAACTACTTATTAAAGAACATTGGATTTATGAAACGGTGTTTTGATTTGATAAACGGTAATCGACAGTCTAAATGGAATAAAATGCTTAAAAACTAGAGTGTTGAAGTATTTTTATGCATCTTTGCAGCAATAAATAAGTAAAAAACACAAAGAATTTAACCTATGAATATATTTAAAACACATAAAACGGACGCCGAACAGCGACTTTTTACGTTAATGTTCTAGGTAAAAAACTTTTAAAAAATAGTAAAAGCGTCCAAAATTTAATTTTTGGACGCTTTTTTTATAATTTTTTTAAAAAATTAATAAATGCCAATACAACGTGTAAAGTTTAGCTACATATCAAGCAATCAAAAAGTTACTTAAACTTTCATTTTCTGCATAATAGCGGATAGGAATTCTATTGATTTAAAATACTGATAATCAGTAGTTAAAATCATATTTGTATTTGTGTAATTAAAAAAATACACTCATATTTGCATCGCAATAAAGCACTAAAACAAAATTAAAAACGAAGTACAATGTTCAATTATCAAATTAACAATAACATTCAAAAAGAACCAGGTTCTTTTGCATGTTTACTTCGCGACTTTCTTTATTATACATAGATTCTAAAATTATATAATATGAAAAGTAGTCCGAAGTTTTAAAATTTCGGACTTTTTTATGGCTTAATACCTAAATATTTTCCGAAGTAAAATTTTCAGTTAAGAAATCAGCAAAAGTTGAGGTTCTTAAAATTATACAGCTCAAAATTAAATTATGGGAAATAAATTAAAAGGTAGAGACCTAATAAAATTAGGCTTTCCAAAAAATAATAGTATCAATATTGCTTTGGGGCAAATTAATAGATACCGAAAAAAAGAGAAAAAAGAACGCATTTTAGAAGAAGCAAAAGAAGTTTTATTAACACCAGAAAAATTTCAAGGAAATGCAATTTGGGGCAAAGTGGCCGAAGGATTAGTAAAGCCAGTAGAAATTCAAATGCATAAGTTAAAAACAACACGAGTTCCGTTTAGTATTTATGGCGAAAATGAAATAGATGAACAAGCAAAATTTCAATTGTACGATGCTTTAAAATTACCAATTGCAGTGCAGGGCGCTTTAATGCCCGATGCTCACGCGGGTTACGGATTACCAATTGGAGGTGTTTTAGCAACAGAAAATGCCGTAATTCCATACGGAGTTGGAGTAGATATTGGTTGTAGAATGTGTTTAACAATTTACCCAATAAAAGCTTCTTATTTAAAAGGTAAAAGGCATCAATTAGAAAATATGTTAAGCGAGCATACCAAATTTGGAATGCGAGAAACCCACGCCATAAAACACGATCACGAACTGTTTGAACGTACCGAGTTTAATGATATTCCATTGTTGAAAAAATTAAAAACAAAAGCATATCAACAATTAGGAACTTCAGGTGGTGGAAATCATTTCGTAGAATTTGGAATTGTAAACATTTCCGAAGAAAACAACGAGTTTAATTTACCAATTGGCGAGTACATTGGTTTACTAACCCATAGCGGAAGTAGAGGTTTAGGCGCAAATATTGCAAAACATTACACATACTTGGCGGCAAAACAATGTCCGTTGCCAAAAAATGTACAGCATTTAGCTTGGTTAGATTTAAATATGCACGATGGACAAGAATATTGGATGGCAATGAATTTAGCCGGTGATTATGCCAAAGCTTGTCACGATAATATACATAAACGAATTGGTAAATTATTAGGCACAAAAGCAATTGCTAAAATAGAAAACCATCACAATTTTGCTTGGAAAGAACAAGTTAACAACCAAGAATTAATTGTGCATAGAAAAGGAGCAACACCAGCAAACAAAGGTCAATTGGGTATAATTCCAGGTTCTATGACGGCTCCAGGCTATATAGTTCGTGGGTTAGGAAACAGCGAAAGCTTAAATTCTGCATCACACGGAGCAGGACGGTTGTTTTCGCGTAGAAAGTGTAAAGAAAAATTTACAAAGAGTGAAATTAAAAATCAATTAAAAATGAATGATGTAAGCTTAATTGGTGGTGGAATAGATGAAGCACCAATGGCTTATAAAAACATTAAAAAAGTAATGGCAAATCAGCAAGAGTTGGTCGAGGTTTTAGGAACATTTACACCAAAAATTGTGCGAATGGATAAATAACATTTGTTGGGCGTTACCCTTTGGGTCGGGCTTTCGGTAGTCGCTCTCTGCGAGGAGCTCCAACAATTACCTCAATCCCTAACGCGGGTTTGTATCAAAAAATAATAAAAATGAAAACTAAAATAATACAATTTACAGCGGCAAAAGGTCCAGCAGAATGTGCTTGGGTGGTTGCTAAAGTGTTAAAACTATTTTTAAAAGAATTGGTAACTAATAAGTTTACGTATCAAATTCTTCATAAAGAAAACGGAATGGAAAATGGCACTGTACAATCTGTAACTATCGAAATTAAGGGATTAGAATTAACTGAGTTTTTAAAAAGTTGGTTGGGTACAATTCAATGGATTGGTACTTCAACATTTAGAACGTTTCATAAACGTAAAAATTGGTTTATTGGTTGTTATGAGTTAAACCAAATTCAACAAAAAACCATTTGCGAAAGTGAGATTCAGTTTCAAGCTATTCGAAGTTCAGGAGCAGGTGGTCAACACGTAAATAAAGTAAGTTCAGCAATTAGGGCAAAACACATTCCTACAAATATTCAAGTATTGGTAATGGATAGTAGATCGCAACATCAAAATAAAAAAACAGCGATACAACGGTTAAAAGAAAAAGTAAAAAACCATAATACTCAAGAGTTAAAAACGGCTGTAAAAAACGAATGGGAAAACCATTTAAGTTTAGAAAGAGGTAATCCAGTAAAAGTATTTACGGGATCCGATTTTAAATATTATAAAAAGGAAAAAAACTATAAAACAAAACGCAATACATTAAAGAGTGAGTTGCGTAAACAATTAAAATAAAATGGGAAATTTAACAAGTAGCTATGTGTTTAAAGCATTAGAATCTTATCATTACGATTTAGAGGAAACAATGGAAGCTTTAAATTATGCCTTATCATACGACCATAAAAATACAATGGCATTAACATTAATGGGACGTGTTTTTACTGAAAAATTATATAATTATACTGAAGGAATCTTATATTTTAAAGAAGTATTGGCGATAAAAGTTAATGCCTTTGAAGTGTATGAACATTATATAAATGTTTTATTATGGAATGAAGATTATAATGATGTAGAAAGCTTTATTGATTTTGCATTAACAGTAAAGGGATCGGATAAAGCAATGTTGTATTCAAAAAAAGCTGTATTGTTTGAGCAGTTAAAAGAATATAAAAAATCATTGTTGTTTATAAAAACGGCCAAAGAATATTCATATAATAATGATCATTTAAGTCTATTAAACGAACAAAAAGATCGTGTAAAGGGGAAAATGCCAAAGAAAAAGAAAAAAAATAAAGTAGCTAAAAAGAGAGCTGAAAAACAAATTAATTAAATGAAGTTTCTTAAGTTGTTTTAAAACAAAAAACCACCAATATTTTGGTGGTTTTTTAGTTTGTGTTAGTCTTGTTTAAAACCTAAAAGCAATAATTCACTAACTACAACTTCTGTAATGTATCGTTTATTACCCTGTTTATCATCATAACTTCTGCTTGTTAGTCTTCCTTCAATGGCAACTTCTTTACCTTTTTCTAAAAAACGTTCTGCTATTTCAGCTGTTTTATTCCAAGCAACTAAATTATGCCATTGCGTGTCTGTAACTTTTTCGCCTTGCGCATTTTTATAAGTTTCATTAGTTGCAAGTGTAAATTTAGCTAATTTTTTTCCAGATTCTAATGTAATAATTTCTGGGTTACCACCAAGATTTCCAATTAATTGTACTTTGTTTCTTAACGTATTCATAAGATAAGTTTTTAGTGTTATGTTAAATTTCATTCGTTCAATTCAACAAGGCAAATGTCTTACAAAACCTAAAATTAGGCGGTTGTTATTTGCTTACTTTCGTGTGTAAACATTTGTAGTCGTTTGCACACGGTTAATTTTATTATTATATTTGAAATACTACTACTATTAATATAAAAATAACTTAAGATGATTGTTGATTTTAGAAATGAAGAATGGAAACCTTATAGAGGTGAAGATTGGGTTGAAGAAGACGAGTATTTGATTTCTAACTATGGGAGAGTCAAACGAAAAAAAATAACAGATGAAAATTGGAAGTTGTCCAAAACATCGTTGATAAGTGGATACGATAGTTTTTGGATTTCAAAAAAGCATTTAAAAAGTACTACATCTTGTTATGTGCATAGAATTGTAGCCAAACTATTTGCCGAAAAACGAGAAGATCAGATATATGTAACGCATTTAGATTTTGATAAGCTAAATAATGAAGCTTCAAATTTAAAGTGGATGAATAGAGCAGAGCTTACAGCGCATCAATTAAATAGTCCGTATGTTAAAAAAAGAAAAGGTAAAAGAACCTATTCTAAATTAACTGAAGGAAGAGTTAAATTGATAAAAAAGAAGATATTTGATCCCAATAGAAAAACTAGAATGCGTATTATTGCCAAACAATTTGGTATTTCTGAAATGCAACTATACAGAATTAAGTCTGGTGAAAACTGGGGAAGTGTAACAATAGATTAAAATACCAATGAAATTTGTTTTAAAAAAGTAGGTAAAATGAAAAAGATACCTGCTTTAACAAATTTCATTTTAATTGAATAAAAAATTGAAAATGAAAAAAAATTGCTTGGAATGTGGGGAACCACTAGTCGGTCGTGTTGACAAAAAATTTTGTTCCGATTATTGTAGAAATGCCTATAATAATAAAATTAATAAGGATGCTAATAACCTTGTTAGAAATACAAATAATAGACTTCGAAAAAATTACAAACTTCTTACAGAACTTAACAATACTGGTAAAACAAAAGTTACTAAACGTAAGTTGCTAGATAATAATTTCGATTTTAATCATTTTACATCTATATACACTACCAAAACTGGAAATACGTATTATTATTTGTACGATCAGGGTTACTTGCCATTAGATAATGATTTTTTCTTATTAATAAAAAAAGAGTAGAACTATGAAAAAGTTTTGTGTAATAATATCTTTATTATTAATTGCTTGTACGCCAACTACTAAAAAAGACGTTGAAATAGTACCAACTAAAAAACCTAGTTTAAATGTAAAAAGTGCAAATTATTTGTATCATTTTGCTTTTGATTGTATAGATCAAGAATACCCAAATAAATTAGGACAAGTTTTAGGCAATGGTTCTTACTTAAAAGAACCATCGGAATTACATCCAGCTTTTTATGGTTGTTTCGATTGGCATTCTTCAGTTCACGGACATTGGACTTTGTTAAATATTATAAAAGAAATGCCAAATTTTGAACATAAAGAAGAAGTACTTGAGAAGCTTAAAATTAACTTAACTAAGGAAAATATTTTAAAAGAAGTTGCCTATTTTGATGATAAACACAATAAAAGTTTCGAACGAACGTATGGTTGGGCTTGGCTGTTAAAAGTTTCAGAAACATTACAAGATTGGAATACTGAAGAAGCAAAGCTTATGCACAAAAATCTAGAACCTTTAGTAAAGTTAATAACGCAAAAGTATATAGAGTTTCTTCCAAAATTAACGTACCCAATTAGAGTAGGTGAGCACCCTAATACAGCATTCGGAATGTCGTTTGCATTAGATTATGCAAAAAAATATTCACCAGAATTAGAAGAAATAATTATTTCAAAATCTAAAGAATATTACTTAAACGATAAAGGTTGTCCAATTACTTGGGAGCCTGGTGGATTCGATTTTTTATCACCTTGTTTACAAGAAGCTTTATTAATGATGAAGGTATTACCAAAAAACGAGTTTAAAACTTGGTTAGATGCGTTTTTACCAGGTTTTAGAGAAAATCCAGCTAAATACCTATCGGTTGCTAAAGTTTCGGATAGGAGCGATGGTAAGTTAGCACATTTAGATGGTTTAAATTTTAGTAGAGCTTGGTGTTTGTATGAAATAGGAAATGCATTAGAAAACACAAAAATGTTAAACTTAGCTAATAAACATTTTAATTATAGCTATAAAAAAATGGACTCCGGCGAATATGCAGGAGCCCATTGGTTAGCGTCTTTTGCGCTATATGCTGTATTAAAAAGTAATTAGCTTACTTTTTTTTGTATTCAGTAATTTTCATTGTATTTGCCATACCTCTTTCCTTTACAGGCATTGAAGTAATGTTGATTGAAAAATCACCTTCTTTTAAATAACCACGTTCAGATGCAAGGTTGTTTATATCTTCAATTGTTTGATCTGTACTTACAAATCTATCATAGTAAACACCTTTAACACCCCATAATAAATTTAACATAGCTAAAATTCTTTTGTTTGAAGAGAATACTAAAATGTTAGATTCTGGTCTCCAAGATGAAATTTGAAAAGCTGTATATCCAGTATCAGTTAAAGTAGTAATAACTTCAGCACCAATTGAATTTGCCATTAATGAAGCTTGGTGACAAATAGTTTTAGAAACAAAACGTTCATTAACACATTGAATATATTCTTCAGGAATAGAAATTAATGGAGAGTTTTCAACGTTTTCAATAATTCTACGCATTTGTTGAATTACTTCAATAGGAAATTTACCCATTGCTGTTTCTCCAGAAAGCATTACCGCATCTGCACCATCCATAATTGAATTTGCAACATCATTAACTTCAGCTCTAGTAGGCACTTGATTATCAATCATAGTTTCCATCATTTGAGTTGCAATAATTACTGGTATGTGTGCTTTTTTAGCTGCAAGAACTAATCTCTTTTGAATAAGAGGAACTCTTTCCATTGGAATTTCAACACCTAGATCTCCACGAGCAACCATTAAGGCATCACACGCCGATGTAATTTTGTCAATATTTGAAAGAGCTTCAGGTTTTTCAATTTTTGCAATAATTGGAATTTTATGATCTGAATGCTTCTTAATAATTTCTTGTAACTCAACAATATCTTCAGGAGTTCTTACAAAAGATAAAGCAATCCAGTCTACTTCTAAACCAATTGCAAAAACAACATCTTTTTTATCTTTATCAGTTAATGCTGGTAAAGAAATATTAGTGTTTGGAAGGTTTACACCTTTTTTAGAATTTAATTGTCCACCACGAATAACTTTAGTAGTTACGTTACTTTTTCTATCTGTTCCAGTAACTTCAAACATTAGTTTTCCGTCATCAACCAAAATGTTTTCACCTACTTCAACATCC
Organism: Lutibacter oricola; assembly: GCF_900106565.1. Lineage (GTDB taxonomy): Bacteria > Bacteroidota > Bacteroidia > Flavobacteriales > Flavobacteriaceae > Lutibacter > Lutibacter oricola. Next base: position 28,250 of record NZ_FNNJ01000007.1, on the reverse strand, counting down.
ATAGGGAAATTTTGGTAGGTCATAAAAGCTTTTTCGTTGGTTCCTTCACATTTTTCAGTGGTAAAAGTAAAAACATCACCAGGACTTAGCATTACGTTTTCGCCCATAACACCAACTCTAAGTTTTGGTCCTTGTAAATCGGCTAAAACAGCAACATTGTATCCTTTCTCTTCGTTTAGTTCTCTAATGTAATTTACTCGTCTTTTAACATCATCAAATTCGGCATGAGAAAAGTTAATACGAAAAACATTAGTTCCGCAATCCATCATTCTCTCTATAATGTCTTTATTATCAGTTGCTGGTCCTAATGTAGCAACAATCTTCGTTCTCTTTCTTACGTTGGCCATAATTAAAATATTAAGTGGTCTTTAGATTTTAAATCATTTATATTAATTGTATATGAGGTAATTATCTGATTTATTTTATTTAAATCATTTACTAATTTGAAGGTTGAAGCATTACAAGATCCTTCAATTTTCAAAAAATAATCAACTCTTTTTTTTTCTGGTAATAAATATTCTAATGTAGAATAGTTACCACCAAATAAACCTTCGTTATCTTTATTTTCAATAACCAATTTATATTTATTATTAATTAAATAATAATTAATAAGGCTGCAATCATCTTTAAATTCAAACAAAGGATACTCAGCTTTTGAGGTTTTAAAATCTAGATTTTCTTTATATCTGGTAAATCTAAAATTCAAATGTTTGTTTAAAATATATGCTAACTTATAGTCTTCTTCCGTAGAATGAATGCCAATTAAGGTGTAATCATCGTCTAAATCAAAGGTTAAAACTGCCATATATTTATGATGTCAACTTGCGCAAAAATACTATTGTTTAAGTATAGATACTAATTATTTTACGAAATCGTATTCGCTTTATTTAATTATCGGTAATTTGTTTTTGAAATGCGTAATAAGCTCTTTTTGAAGCTATTTCTTCTGCTTTTTTCTTCGAGGTTGCACGGCCTTTAGCTATAATTTTACCGTCTAGTTTAAGTTTAACACTAAAGTGTTTTAGACTGTCGTTACCTGTGTCTTCGTAAAAATTATATTCGAAATCTTTTTTGTTTTTTTGACACCATTCAATAAATAAACTTTTATAGCTTGTTATTTTTCCCTCAAGTTTTGGAACATCAACATAAGGGTCGATAACTCTTTTGAAAATAAATTTTTTACAAGCTAAATATCCTCTATCTAAATATATTGCCCCTATAAGGGCTTCGAAAATGTTACCGTGAATGTTTTCTCCAAATTTAGATTTGGCAACATTACTTTGCACAAATCGAATAAGGCCAAAATCTCTCCCTAATTCATTTAAATGCTCTCTACTAACAATTTTAGATCGCATTTGTGTTAAATATCCTTCATCTCCTGTTGGAACCTCTTGGAATAAATAGGAAGCAATAACAGCACTTAACATAGCATCTCCTAAAAATTCAAGACGCTCATAATTAATTGGGTGTCCTGTTTCTTTATTAAATTTTTTTATAGACCTATGTATAAAGGCTTTTTTATAAAACTCTACCTTTTTTGGCGTAAACCCTATTATTTTTTTTAAATCAGCAATAAAGTCCTCGTCTTTTTTAGAGCGAGTTTCAATAATTTTTCGAATGAACTTCATTCAGTGAGTTATTGTTAGTCTAGTTTTTTGAAAAGTACACAAGCATTGTGTCCTCCAAAACCAAATGTGTTGCTCATTGCAACATTTACAGTACGTTTTTGAGCTTTATTAAACGTAAAATTTAATTTACTGTCAATTTGATCGTCATCAGTAAAATGGTTAATTGTAGGTGGTACAATTCCATTTTTAATGGCAAGTATAGATGCAATAGCTTCTACAGCTCCAGCTGCACCTAATAAGTGACCAGTCATTGACTTGGTTGAGTTAATGTTTAAATTGTATGCGTGTTCACCAAAAACTTCAACAATTGCTTTAGATTCAGCAATATCTCCAAGTGGAGTAGAAGTACCGTGCATGTTAATAGCATCCACATCTTCTGGTTTTAATCCAGCATCTTTTAAACAGTTAAGCATTACATTTCTGGCTCCTAATCCTTCTGGATGTGGTGCTGTAATATGATGTGCATCTGCTGAAAGTCCACCACCACCTATTTCTGCATAGATTTTAGCTCCTCTCGCTTTTGCATGTTCATATTCTTCTAAAATAAGTGCTCCAGCTCCTTCACCTAAAACAAAACCTTCACGGTCTTTATCAAAAGGTCTAGATGCTGTTGCAGGATCATCGTTTCTTGTAGAAAGTGCTTGTAGTGCGTTAAAACCACCCATACCAGCAATAGCTACGGCAGCTTCAGAACCACCAGAAACCATAACGTCTGCGTATCCTAATCGAATATAATTCATTGCATCAATCAATGCATTTGATGATGATGCACATGCTGATACAGTTGCAAAGTTAGGTCCTCTAAATCCATATTTAATAGATATTTGACCTGGTGCAATATCAGCAATCATTTTTGGAATAAAGAAAGGGTTGAATCTTGGAGATCCATTACCATTGGCAAAGTTTATACATTCGTTTTGGAAAGTTTCTAAACCTCCAATACCAGCTCCCCAAATAACTCCAACTCTATCTTTATCAATGTTTTCTAAATCAAAGTTAGCATCGCTAATGGCTTCATCAGAAGCAACCATGGCATACTGAGAGAATTTATCCATTTTACGTGCTTCCTTTCGGTCTATATAATCTCGTACATCGAAATTTTTAACCTCGCAAGCAAAACGAGTTTTGAACTTGGATGCATCAAAATGTGTTATTGGAGCAGCTCCGCTAACGCCGTTAACAAGGCTATTCCAATATTCTTCAATATTATTTCCTATTGGAGTCAATGCTCCAAGTCCAGTTACTACTACTCGTTTTAATTCCATATAAAAATTACTTTTTCGCGTCTTCTATATAGCTTATTGCTTGACCAACTGTTCCAATGTTCTCAGCTTGATCATCTGGAATTTGAATATCGAATTCTTTTTCGAATTCCATAATTAACTCAACAGTGTCAAGTGAATCTGCTCCTAAATCGTTTGTGAAGCTTGCTTCAGTTGTTACTTCATTCTCGTCAACGCCTAATTTATCAACGATAATGGCTTTTACTCTTGATGCAATGTCTGACATAATTTCTTAATTTTAAATTTAATTACTCGGCAAAAATATAAAACTTTCTTTAAACCGAAATCTTTTAACCTAGAAAAGATGTTAGGCACGCATAATAAATGCAAAGTTTTTTATAATTAACGGTTAATGTTACTAATTATTTTGTTTTTTTGTGAATAACATTTTTATTCTATGAAACGTATTATAATACTTGCTTCAGGTTCTGGAAGTAATGCCGAAAACATAATAAAGCACTTTGAAAATAGCAATTTAATTTCTGTTATTCAAATTTTAACTAACAAGAAGGATGCCAAAGTTTTGGAAAGAGCTAAGCGACTGAAAGTTAGCGGTGTGCATTTTAGTAGAGATGATTTTTATAAATCTGATAAGTTGGTTGAGGAATTCAAAAAAAATGCAGATTATATAATATTGGCCGGTTTTTTATGGAAAGTTCCTCAAAATTTAATCGATGCCTTTCCAAATAAAATAATTAACATTCATCCTGCTTTATTACCAAAATATGGTGGAAAAGGTATGTATGGAATGAATGTTCATAAATCTGTTGTTGAAAATAAAGAAAAAGAATCTGGTATTACAATTCACTATGTAAATGAGAATTATGATGAAGGAGCAATTATTTTTCAAGCTAAAGTTGCGTTAGAACCTTCTGACTCTCCTGAAGATGTTGCGCAAAAAATACATGAATTGGAATATGCTCATTTTCCAAAGGTTATAGAAGAAGTAATTTTACAAAATGGCTAAAAAAAAGTTTTACGTTGTTTGGAACGGACATAAAAAAGGAGTTTTTACTTCTTGGAATGTGTGTAAAAAACAAATAACTGATTTTAAAGGTGCACAATATAAATCTTTTGCTTCTAAAGATGAGGCTGAAAAAGCCTCAAAAGGTAGGTATGAAGATTATGTTGGTAAAGACACAAAACGTATAAAGCTTTCTGCTGAAGAATTAAAAAAAATAGGAAAACCTATTTACCCTTCCTTGTCTGTGGATGCTGCTTGCAGTGGCAATCCGGGTAAAATGGAGTATAGAGGAGTAGATTCAAAATCTAAAAAGCAATATTTTATTCAAGGCCCTTTTGAACAAGGTACCAATAATATTGGTGAATTTTTAGCCCTAGTTCACGGTTTGGGTTTTTTGAAAAACAACAATAGTCAATTACCCATTTATTCCGATTCTAAAATTGCAATAAGTTGGGTAAAAAGAGGGCAGTGTAGAACTAATTTACAAATAACTGCAAAAAACAAAGCGTTGTTCGATTTTGTAAAGCGTGCAGAAAAATGGCTGAAAGACAATACCTATTCTACCAAAATTTTAAAATGGGAAACAAAAGCTTGGGGTGAAATTCCTGCCGATTTTGGTAGAAAATAAATACCACTAAAACAATTAACATCTATTTTAAAAAAAATATTGTAATAAAATACCAGTAGAATTTTTCAATATTATTAGCTAAGCATCATTTTTGCTTTTTTTAGAGCTTCAACTAGTAAATCAATTTCTTTAAAAGTATTGTAAAAAGAGAATGAAGCTCTGATAGTTCCTGGAATGTTGTAAAAATCCATAATTGGTTGTGCGCAATGATGCCCTGTTCTAACAGCAATTCCTAATTTATCTATAATTGAACCAATATCAAATGGGTGAATTGTACCTATGTTGAATGAAATTACAGCTGTTTTGTTTTTTGACGTACCATAAATTTTAAGGCCTTCAATAGTTAATAGTTTTTTTGTCGCGTATTCTAACAATTCATTCTCGTAAGCAGCAATATTGTCAAAACCAATCTCGTTCATATAATCTATTGCAACTCCAAAAGCAATTCCGCCAGCAATGTTTGGTGTTCCTGCTTCAAATTTATGAGGTAAGCCGGCATACGTAGTTTTTTCAAAAGTAACTTTCTCAATCATTTCTCCACCACCTTGGTATGGAGGTAGTTTATTTAGCCATTCTTCTTTTCCGTATAAAATACCAACACCAGTTGGTCCACATAATTTATGAGCAGATGCAACATAAAAATCAACATCTAACTCTTGAACGTCTGGTTTAATGTGTGGGCAACTTTGCGCACCATCAATTAGTACTGCAGCGTCAAATTTATGTGCTTTTTCAATAATTTCTTCAATAGGATTAATAGTTCCTAAAGCATTTGAAACATGGTTTAAAAAAACTAACTTAGTTTTAGAAGATAGCATGTTGTCGAATTCACTCATTACTAATTCCCCATCTTCATTCATTGGAATTACGTTTAAAATAGCACCAGTTCGTTCGCAAAGCATTTGCCAAGGAACTATGTTTGAATGATGTTCTAAGGCTGAAACTATAATTTCATCACCTTTATTTAATAAAGAAGTAAATCCAGTAGCAACAATATTTATACTGTGCGTTGTACCCGCAGTAAGTATAATTTCATAACTTTTTTTAGCGTTAAAATGCTTTTGAATTTTTATTCTTGCCTCTTCATAAGCATCAGTAGCTAATTGGCTAAGAGTATGTACGCCTCTATGAATATTAGAATTAATAGTTGTGTAATAATTCACTATACTGTCAATAACAACTTGTGGTTTTTGACTTGTAGCAGCATTGTCAAAGTAAACTAAAGGTTTTCCGTTTACGGTTTCTTTAAGTATTGGAAAATCGTTTCTAACTTTATTAATATCTATCATGTGCTCTTTTTAGAATGATTCTAAATACAAAAGTAACAAAGAAAATAAACCTTTCACTTAATTATTTATATTTGTTTGTAATAAAAACTACTTTCAATGAAAAAAATAGCTAAGTATGGTTTGTTTCCTTTGATAATTATATTAATTGCTGTTGTTTGGAAACAATACCCTCGTTTAAATATTATTACTGGATTTGCGGCGAAAAGTGTTTGTTCTTGTACGTTTGAGGCAAATAGAAGTTTAGAGTCTATTGAAAAGGGAGATAACGGATTTAGCCCAATTAATCTTGCAAAAAATGAAATAAATTTTGAAGATAAATCAGTTACTTCAAGTGTTTTTGGATTAAAAAAAAGAAAGGCTATTTATAAAGAAGGATTGGGTTGCGTTTTGGTTCCTGAGAATTTCAATAATAATGTTGTGTTTAAACCAAACCGTTATGTAACTAAAGTTGCTTTACGGTATCCGTATGGTATACTGCCGCAAAAAGACACTGTATTTAGTAATGTGGACTATAAAGCTTTAAATAGTGCTGTTGAAAATGCATTTGATAAGCCTGGTGATTCTGTAAATAAAACACGTGCTGTACTAGTAATTCATAACAATCAAATAATTGCTGAAAAATATGAAGAAGGTTTTAATAAAAACTCCAAGTTTTTAGGTTGGTCTATGACAAAAAGTATTACAAGTGCTGTAGTTGGAGTTTTAGAAAAACAGGGTAAGATAGATGTAAATGAATCAAACTTGTTTGATGAATGGAAGAACGATGAGCGTTCTAAAATTACTTTAAACAATTTACTGCAAATGAATAGTGGTTTAGAATGGGAGGAGGATTATAATAAAATATCAGATGTAACAAAAATGCTTTTTCTTGAGAAAGATATGACTAGTGTTCAATTACAAAAAGCTTTTGTAGGAAAGCCAAATGAAACATGGAATTATTCTTCAGGAACAACAAATTTATTATCTAGATATATAAGAAATCAATTTAAAACACATCAAGAATATTTAGATTTTTGGTATGCGGAGTTAATAGATAAAATAGGAATGCGCTCTATGGTTTTAGAAACGGATATTGAAGGAAATTATGTAGGCTCTAGCTATAGTTGGGCAACGGCAAGAGATTGGGTAAAATTTGGTTTATTGTATTTAAACAACGGAAATTGGAATGGTGAACAAATTTTAAACGAAGATTGGGTAAATTATACAAAAACACCTACAAATACTTCAAAAGGAGAGTATGGCGCACAGTTTTGGTTAAACGCAGGTGGCGTGTATCCAAATACTCCAAAAGACTTATTTTCTTGTAATGGATATCAAGGTCAATATGTATTTATTATTCCTTCAAAAAAAATAGTGGTTGTACGTTTTGGTTTGGTTTCTAATCCTGTTTTTAATGTAGATGAATTTCTGCATCAAATTTGTCAATCAATAGAATAGTAATTAAAGAACAGTGATTTGGTGTTTTAGAACAAAAAAATATGATAGTTTTTTGAATTGTAAATGTATTGGTTATTTTTGAGCAATTAATCTAACCAACTAGCAATACCTTACTTAATGCAAGTATATAATGTAGATAAAATGTTTGAAGTCTATAATGAAAGTGATCTTTCTAGAAAAATAGACCTAAATGATTATAACAATTGGATTAAATTTTATGTAGATATTGTAAAGCCTGATTTAATTGCAATTTTAAATATTAAAGATTTTTCTCCAATACTGTATTCTAAAAATTTTAACCTTGAATTTGCTGAAGGAGATGAAGAAACAATAGAAAAGTTTTTAGAAAAAATAGAGCCTAGTCATCTTGAAAAAATGGTTGAAGCTGACCAGCATGTAATAAGTTTTTCATTAAAAAATAAAATTGTACCAAGGCGTGAGGTTTTAAAAGTTGTTTTTAATGCTGAGTTAAAAAAAGGGGTTAAAAAAACTTTTGAAAGATCGGTTATGGTGTTAACTGAAGATGTTAATAAAATTCCAGAACTTGTAGTAACTTCAATTACCGATGTAAGTGATATTTATGGTATGCTTCCATATCCCAAAAATACAATTGTTGCTAATGGAGAATTAGACGATACGGTAAAGAGGTTGAAAACTGAGTTGGATGAAATTTTAACACCGGAATTGAAACTAACTAAAAGAGAACGTCAAATATTAGGTTTAATTGCCAAAGGAGAAACAAGTAGCGCAATAGCAAATATTCTTAATATTTCTCCAAAAACTGTTAATACTCATAGGCAGAATTTGATTAAAAAACATGGAGTGAAAAATACAGCTTCTCTAATAAATTTGATTTAATACTGATAAATCAGTATTTACTTAATGTTAAAGTTAATAAATGGTAGCATTTTATTAAGAAAAGGTTGTTTTTTTTAAAATAACTGAATGTTTTTATTGGAGGAATAAAAAAAAAATATATTTTTACACTACGACTAATGAAGCGTTGGATTGTAATTCAACATGAGAATCAATAAAATTATTACTAACCCAAACTGAAAATCAACTTTTTTAGCTGGTATTTCTAGAATAAAAACATGTAAAAATCTTAAATTAAATTTTAAGAGTTTTTGTGTATATAGTAAAATTAAAAATATTAATTAATCAAATAAATATGAAAAACAATTACTTTATTTCAAAATTTGGTGAGATAAATCTGAAAAAAGCAAGGACAACTATGTTGTTTTTGACTTTTTTTATGTTTACACTCACGTCTGTTTTTGCCCAGTTTGGTGTTGGAGGAGCAGATAATAATAATGGAGATGTGAGATTGGTTTATTTAAATCAGAATCATATTGAAGCGTTGAGCGCTACTGGAACAACTAATGAAATTTCGGTACAATCTTTAAAAGGAGCACCGCAACAATTACATTCCTTAAGGGTGCAGGTACAGTTACCTCCAGGGGTGTTATATACGGCTTCATCTATTCTTATTACAGATAATAATGCAGGTGTTGGTACATTTGTATTAGCTGAGGATGATATAACTGATTTAAACGCTCCAATTTTTTCAATTTTCAACAATGGAAATGAAACAGATATTTGGGATGCAGGTGATTATGTTAACTTTACTTTTGAACGAACTGCAAATTGTGATGCTGTTACTTATAAAGAAGCAGGTAATTCATTTAAAGATAATGTAGAAATAACTTATGAGAAGACATTAGTAGGTCCACAAACAGCAACAGACATAAACCCATTAATTGGAAATTATGATTTGTTAGCAGCTTCATTGTCTATAGAAGCCATAACTCCTGTCAATGGAATAGTTGGTGGAGGTAATGTTCATACTAGAAATGTTTCAGACATAAATGGTGGTAATGCAAGTATTTCTCAAGGACAACATATTGTAGATGTTGGTTCAAGTATTTTAAATTATACCTTATCATATAATGGTAATTTATTAACTCCAGATGCTGGCTCATCTACAGCTACACATTTAGTATATAATTATGATTTAAATGTAGCGCCATATAATGTTGCTACTACAGATGAAGATGGTGATGGCTTATTTGAAGGTGGAGAAAAATTAACCTTTGAAGAAAGTTTTGAGTTAACAGACTGTGTTGATACGACTATTAATCATATTACGCAATGGACCTGTCAAGCTTCACAAATTACAACAGGTAATGTGTTGTTTGGAGTTCAAAGTCCAAACTTGTCAATTACAAAAAATGTTAATTCTATAAATTTAGGGCAAACAAATCATGTTAAATTAACAATAACCAATAATGGTACAGGAGCTGCGGCTTGGGCACAAGATTTTTTATTCAATTTAGGATTGGGTAGAAATGGAGAAGTGGGTGGAACAACATATACTACAAATCCACATACAGGTCCAGAAGCATATGATACTAGGTCGTTTACAAATTTTACACTTGGAAATGCACAGGTAGCATTTACTCCAGTACCTTGGGCTTCAAATAGAGGAGGTACAGTTCCTACAGTTTCAGGAACTTGGGGGTCAACACTTACGATTGCTCCTGATACTTTTGGAACTGATCCAGATGATTTGGGTACAGGTTTAGAAGATATTGATGGTGATGGCTTTTTTGATGATATTGCTCCGGGAGGTTCTGTTGTAATAGAGTTTGATTATACGCCAGATCCAACTTCAAAAATGAATTGTAGTATTGGTAGTAAGCAATTTATGTATTGGCAACATGTGTATGTAGATGCGCTTGTAAAAGACCAATGTAATACACCAAGACCAACAGTAGGTGATGATTTAGGTTACAATAACTTTATGAGAGATAGAGGAGTAGCTACTACTTTTGAACAAGATACAGATATATTAGAAGGGGTTCCTTTTAATGTAACTTTACAACCGAAAATGTTTTCAAATTTTACTCATAATGGACATGCTTTCTTTAATAATAATACAGATAGTGAGTTTGAAGTTTCAATTATTGCTCCAAGGGGTATTAGTGTTGTGGGATTTGATACAGGAACTATGCCTCCTGGCTTTAGTCAAGTTATAGATCCAAGTGATTCATATGTGCCAGGGGTTGATAATGGTACAGGTACTAATATTATTACCTATACAACAACAGATTTATCGCATGCTAGTGGTTATTACTCAGGTAATTTTCCTTTTCCATTGGTGATGGATTGTACTGAATTGTTATTTGGAGGTACTCAAACCGTTATTAATATAAGTTACGAAACAAAATTAAGACTTACAGGTGGGGCTACTAATCCTTTACTTGAATATGATATCCATTGTGGTGATTTTGAACCTATAATAGAACATTCATGTAATCCCCCTTGTCAAGGTCCAAATATTACAGGACTTGACGCTTATAGAATTACAGCAGGTTGGGCAGATCCTTCTATGACTTCAAAGGTTGATTTAACAGCTACAAATATTGACGGTTCACCAATGTATGAATTAGATAAATATTTAGCAGGTGATGAAATGATGGTTGAAACTACTGGTTTTATGAGTAATTTAGAATCAGATAATTTGTATTTTGTTCAAACATATATAACAGATGGTACAGCAGGAACAGGGGTTGATGATATTGAATTTTTGAGAGGTACTGTGAAAATAAATGGAGGAACCGAAATTCCTTTTGATAATGTTTCACATCCCCCAGTTATTACTGGTTCGGCAACTAATCATAGTTTAAGGTATAATTTGTCTTTTGCACTTGCAAGTAACTTAAATGATACTGATACTTTTGAAGTGAATTTTGTGTATCGTTTTAACACAGATAAACCTTATAATCAAAACTATCATATACTTGCTGGGTTTAGAGGAAGATATCAAGTTGAAGAGACGCTAACAGGTACAACTTCTGGTTTAGCAAATGATAATGATAATGATGGTGTTGCAAATGAGACAATAAGTTGTTTTGATTGGGGAGATCAAGTAGGGTATTTAAAACCAAGAAATCACCCATATGGTAGTTATAATGAAACTTTTAAATATTGTGAAGAACCGAAACTATCATTGTATAATGATTATATTCAGGAAAATGCAGGTAAATTACATCCAGGAGAGTATAGACCAGTAAGTATGATACAATCTACGGTGTTAACAATACCAGATGGATTAAGTATTAGTGCTATTGACCAATATACTAATATGGGTACTTTTTCTTTAAGTGCCGGACAGTTAGATATTTCACCAGCTCTAGGTACAGTAGGCGTAAATACGTATACTATAACACCAAACAGAGCAAATGGTTATATAGATATGGACCAAAGGTCTGGGGGGTCTTATAGAATGCATGTAACGGTTAAAGGAAGTTGTGAGTTGCAAGAAGGTGGTTCTCCGTTACCTGCGGTTGAAGCAACAACAATAGTTCAGCATTTAGCATATACAGATACACCAATTCCAAGTCAATTATTAACAAGAACACCTTCTGTTAATTTAGATTATTTAAAACCTACATATATTATTCAACCAATGATAAGTTCAACAGTAGTTGGGCATAGTCCTGAAGCTGAATTTGATATAAATGTTGCAAATACAAGTGCAATAGGTGGTGATGTTGGTTTTAATTGGATTTATGTTCCACAAACAACAAATATTACTGTAACAGGTGCTGATGATATTACAGCGCCTTTAAGTCCTGTAGCATTAAACGTAGTTGAAATAAATGGGAATTCATATATTGAAATTGGAGGCTTAAATGTTTCTCAATCTAAAAATATTAGAGTAAAAGCAACGTATACGAGTTGTACAGATATTCCTGTAGACTTTAGTTTAGGTTGGAATTGCGATGCTTACCCAACAGATTATTCTTCAGTTACTGCAGCTTGTTATGATAACTCAACTCAGTTAACATTGCAGCCTGCTTTAGCGCAAATTCAGCAAAGTATTACAGCTCAACCAATGGGTGCAGTAAATATGTGTGATCCGTTTGTAGTAGATGTTGAATATCTAAGTGCACAACCAGGTACGGTAGTTGACGCTGTTGCTTCAGTTCAAGTATTTAATGGGGTAGCGGCTTTAGATGTTAATCAAGTTCAAGTTGAATATCCTTCGGGATCTGGAAATTGGGAGGATGTTACTTCTTCTGTTGTAACAGGAACAGATACATACTCTGTAAACATTACACATTCAGCCTTAACTCCATTTGGAGGAATACCAGGAACAGGAGCAGTTGGTGCAACACCAAGTGATAGATCAGCAAATGTTCGTTTCACTTTACAAACAACTTGTGATTACGTTTCAAATTCTGCATTGTCATTTATTGTAAATGGAGATAGAACTTGTGGAGAACCAAGTGTTGGAAATGGAAGTAGATCTTTAACAAATGGAATTCAAGTAAATGGATTGTCAGCAACTTATGATGCTTTAGCAACAATAACATTACCAGGATTAGCTGATCCTAATGGAGGACATATTGACGGTTGCTCAGCGCAGGAAACAATAAATATTCTAACTACAATTTCTGAGTTGCCTGCAGTACCAGGAGCAACAACAGGTGCGAATGATTATGGTAGAGTTAATTTACCTACAGGAGTTACTTACGTAGGTGGAAGTTTTGTAAATGTTGGTGTAAACGTGGTAACTTTAGTAAGTTCTACAGATTCAGAATTAGTTATACAATATCCAGCAGGGTTAGGAGATACTGAAATTACAGAGTTTAATTTTGATATAATACCAGATGCTGGCTATTGTGCAGAGAATGCAGAAGTTAGTTTTACTAATTATGTAGATCAAACTCCTGGAGGTACATGTGGAGGTACAGCTTGTGGAACAAGTTTAATTTCTACAGGAAGTACAAGAGAAAATTTAGATATTAACAAAGCAGCAGTTGCAATTAATTTAGATTCGGCACTTGCAAGTGTTAGTTTTGCAAATGAATTAATAACTGCTAGTTTTACAATAGATAATAGTTCAGCAGTAGATGTAACGCCACCATCAGTTATAAAAGCATTTTATGATGCAAATGGAGATGGAGTTTATGATATTGGTGATTTAGAATTAGGAAGTCATGATATAACAGCAACAATTCCAGCAGGAGGTTCAGTAACAGAAAGTATTCAGTTTACAGCAACACCAAGTCAAGCTTGTAACATTTTATTGGTTATGAATGTGGATGATAATCCTTGTATTTGTTTACCAGCAAGTGTAGATATGGGTTCTCCAAGTGTTTTAGAGGGCGTTGCAGGATCAGACATTCCAGTATGTGAGACCTATGATAGTGTAGAGTTGGGAGCAGTAAGTAATCCTGATTACACATATTCTTGGACAGGAGCAAGTGCAGTAGAAGAAGCATATTTAGACAATTTAAATACAGCACAACCAAACTTTACGTATTCGGGAGCATCTTTAGCATCTGTAACTACGTTTAGTTATACGGTAACCATTACGCGTCCGGGCGGTTGTACATCAGTTGATACAGTTGATGTAACTGTAAACCCATCACCAGAAGCGCCAGTAATAGATTCAAGTGAGGTAGATGTATGTTCAAATGAATATATGACGGTAACATTTGGCAACAGTTTAGCAGCCAATGAAGTTATCAAAGTTTGGAAAAACGCAGCATTAACCACAGAGGCGAATGCACCTAATACGAGTGGTATTTGGACATCAACGGAATTATTTCCAGCAGGAACAGGAACTTTATATGCTACGGTAGAAAATACTGTTACGGGATGTAGATCAGATGTATTATTAATTCCATATACATCAACAGATTGTGTAACGGACTTGGTAACTACTAAGGTTGTAGATGTAGCATCTCCATCAGTAGGAGATACCATTATTTATACAATTACAGTAAGAAATGATGGTCCAAGTGGAGATCAAGAAGTTACTTTGACAGATGTTTTACCATCAGGAGTAAGTTATGTGAGTGATGATTCATCAGGAGCTTATACCGATTCAACAGGAGAATGGTTGATAGGAGATTTAGCAAATGGAGCGACAGCGACATTAAATATTACGGCAACTGTTGACACAAGTGCAGCAGCAAGTTCAGTAACAAATAGTACAACAGCAGCAGCAGGGACTTATACCGATACGACTGATACTACAGGGGATATTTTGGATGCGACTATAGTTGTAGCAGACTTAGTAATTTTAGCAAGAGATGATGATTTTACAGGTACACCAGTAAATGGATATGAAGGTAATCCTACATTAGGAAATATTTTACCAAATAATGGTTTGGGTGCTGATAGTTTAAATGGCACGCCAGTAGCAATAGGATTGGTAACAGTAAGTTTCCCAGTAGCACCAACGGTAGATGGAGGAGCAATTCCAGCAGGTAGTTTAGCACCTTTAGTTGACCCAGCAACTGGTGCTGTAAGTGTCCCAGCGGGAACACCAGCAGGAGATTACACGATACCATATACTATATGTGAGATTGCAAACCCAACAAATTGTACATCGGCAAGTGTTTTTGTACGAGTAACAGCAGCAGTAATTTTAGCAGAGGATGATGATTATACGTCAACGCCAGTAGATGGAGCAGTAGGAGATTCAAATGTAGGAAATGTTTTAGTAGACAATGGAGCAAATGCAGATACATTAAATGGGGAGCAAGCAGAATTAGATGAGGTAGATATTACGGTAACAGCAGCCGCTACTTCTATTAATGGAGGGCCAGTACCTAGTTTAGATGCGACAACAGGAGTTGTAAGTGTGCCAGCAGGCACACCTGCGGGAACTTACACGATAGATTATAATTTATGTGAGGAGTTAAATCCAACAAATTGTGATCCAGCAAGAGTAACGGTTGTTGTGGAAGAAGCAACGATAGTTGCTACGGATGATCCATTTGGACCAATTAACAGTATAGATGGAGGACTAACCACAAGTGTATTAGACAATGATACATTGAATGGAAGTTCAATCAACCCATCAGATATTACGTTGACACCAGGAACTGCGCCAACACCAACAGATGGAAGCATTACAATGAATGCAGATGGAACTATAAGCATAGCACCAGGAACAACACCAGGAGTTTATTCATATCCATATACTATTTGTGAGAATTTAAATACTGTAAGCCCACCAACGCCAGGGAACTGTGAAACAGCAATAGCTACAATCACAGTAGTACCAGCAACAATAGAGGCACAAGATGACGACTTTAGTTCAACTCCAGTAAATGGATTGGAAGGGGAGTCTTTAGTAGGAAATATTTTAACAAGTGATACAGGAGATGGTGTTGATACCTTAAATGGTTCACAAGCTTTAGCGAGTGATGTAACGATTACTACAGGTACTATGATGTTTGATGATGGAACAGGAGCAGTACCAGCAATGGGAACAGTTCCAGTAGTAGATACAGCAACCGGAAATGTATCGGTACCAGCGGGTACACCAGCAGGAACGTATACTATAGATTATACGATTTGTGATGATTTAACACCAAATCCACCGCCACCAGGCAATTGTGATACAGCAACAATAACGGTAGTTGTAGAAGCAGCAGTAATAAATGCAGAAGATGATGATTATTCATCAACACCTGTAGATGGTTTAGTAGGAGGATTAGTGCCAGGTGCAAATGTTTTAGATGATGATACGTTAAATAATGTAGGCGGTATTACAACAGCAGATGTTGCAATTACCAGCACACCAACAGGTCCATTAACAGTTAATGCAGACGGTACAGTAAGTGTAGCGGCAAATACACCATCAGGTAGTTATATGATAGATTACACAATTTGTGAGGTATTAAACCCAACAAATTGTGATACGGCAACAGTAACGGTAGTTGTAGAGGCAACTATTGAAGCTACAGATGATGATTTTAGTGGTTCACCAGTTCTAGGTTATTTAGGAGGAGCAGTAGGAAATGTATTAGATAACAGTTTAATGCCATCGGGAGATGATACAGTAAATGGAGTTGTAGCAACAGTAGCAGCAGTAGATATTACAATAGATACACCAGCAGTTTCAATAGGAGGAGCACCAGTACCAGTATTAGATCCAGTAACAGGAGATGTAAGTGTACCAGCAGGTACACCAGCAGGTACATATACAATTGCTTATACCATTTGTGAAGATTCAACACCAACAAATTGTGATGATGCTACAGTAACCGTAGTTGTAGAAGCAGATCCAATTGATGCGGTAGATGATGCACCAGCAAGTCCAGTAAATGGATTAGAGGGAGAAGTTGGAGTTGTCAATGTATTTGATAATGATACGTTGAATGGAGCTCCAGTAGTACCATCAGATGTTACTTTAACATTGGTAACAGCAGATCCAGAAGGGGCATTGACTTTAAATGGAGATGGAACAGTTGATGTAGCGCCAGGTACACCAGCAGGAACATATGAGTTAGACTATGAAATATGTGAGGTATTAAACCCAACAAATTGTTCTATTGCTACTGTAACAGTGATTGTAGAAGCTGCAGAGATTTTAGCAGAAGATGATGATTACAGTGCAAGTCCAGTAAATAGTTTAGATGGAAGTTCTAATGTAGGAAATGTACTTTCAGACAATGGAGTTGGAGCAGACACGTTGAATGGAGTACCGGTTGATATAGATGCTGTTGATTTAACAGTAACAACACCAGCGGTACCATTAACACCAGGAGCAACAGTTCCAGAGATTGATGTAACAACGGGAACAGTAAGTGTTCCAGCAGGCACACCGGCAGGAGTTTATACAATTACGTATAGTATTTGTGAGGAGTTGAATCCAACAAACTGTGATGATGCATTAGTAACTGTAGTTGTAGAACCATCAGAGATCTTAGCACAAGATGACGACTTTAGTTCAAGTCCGGTAAATGGATTAGAAGGGGAGTCTTTAGTAGGAAATATTTTAACAAGTGATACAGGAGATGGTGTTGACACGTTAAATGGAGTTCAAGCTTTAGCGAGTGATGTAACCATTACAGTTGACACACCAGCAGTTTCGATAGGAGGAGCACCAGTACCAGAGGTTGATCCAGCAACAGGAAATGTAAGTGTACCAGCGGGAACCCCTGCAGGAACTTATACGATAGATTATACGATTTGTGATAATTTAACACCGACACCACCAGGTAATTGTGATTCAGCAGTTGTAACGGTAGTTGTGGAGGCAGCTCCAATAGTTGCAGAGGATGATGTAATAGCAGGAGGAAATGGATTAGACGGAACACCAGATGCAGGAAATATTTTAGGAGATAATGACAATGGATATGATACTTTAAACGGAGTAGCAACAGATGTTTCAGAAGTAGTTATAGATGTTTCAGATACATCTATGTTATTTGATGATGGAACAGGCGCAGTTCCAGTGACGGGTATTGTACCATTAATAGATGAATCAACAGGAATTGTAAGTATTCCACCAGGTACACCAGCAGGAGACTACATTGTTGATTATACGATTTGTGAGTTATTAAATCCAACAAATTGTGATCCAGCGACAGTAACAATCACTGTTGATGCAGCACCTATAGTTGCAGAGGATGATTTAATAGATGGCGGAAATGGATTAGATGGCACACCAGTTGCCGGAAATGTATTGTCTGACAATGGCGATGGAGAGGATACGTTAAATGGAGTACCAACAGATATTACAGAGGTTGATATAACAGTTGATACACCAGCAACGCCTATTAATCCAGGAGACCCAGTACCAAGTTTAGATCCAGTAACAGGAGATGTAAGTGTGCCAGCAGGTACACCAGCAGGAGATTATGAGATAGAGTATACAATTTGTGAGCAGTTAAATCCAACAAATTGTGATACAGCAGTTGTAACTATTGCGGTAGATGTACCAGTAATTGATGCGGTAGATGATGATTACAGTTCGAGTCCAGTAAATGGATTGGATGGAGAGCCAAACGTAGGAAATGCCTTAGACAATGATACGTTAAATGGAGTATCAGTAGTATTATCAGATGTAGCTATTACCATTGACACACCAGCAGCTTCAATTGCAGGAGCACCGGTGCCGTTATTAGATCCGGTAACAGGAATTGTAAGTGTACCAGTAGGTACGCCAGCAGACACTTATACTATTGAGTATACGATTTGTGAGAATTTAAATCCAACAAATTGTGATACAGCTATTATAACGGTAGAAGTAGAAGCGCCAGTAATAGATGCGGTAGATGATGCACCAGCAAGTCCAGTAAATGGATTAGAGGGAGAAGTTGGAGTTGTCAATGTATTTGATAATGATACGTTGAATGGAGCTCCAGTAGTACCATCAGATGTTACTTTAACATTGGTAACAGCAGATCCAGAAGGGGCATTGACTTTAAATGGAGATGGAACAGTTGATGTAGCGCCAGGTACACCAGCAGGAACATATGAGTTAGACTATGAAATATGTGAGGTATTAAACCCAACAAATTGTTCTATTGCTACTGTAACAGTGATTGTAGAAGCTGCAGAGATTTTAGCAGAAGATGATGATTACAGTGCAAGTCCAGTAAATAGTTTAGATGGAAGTTCTAATGTAGGAAATGTACTTTCAGACAATGGAGTTGGAGCAGACACGTTGAATGGAGTACCGGTTGATATAGATGCTGTTGATTTAACAGTAACAACACCAGCGGTACCATTAACACCAGGAGCAACAGTTCCAGAGATTGATGTAACAACGGGAACAGTAAGTGTTCCAGCAGGCACACCGGCAGGAGTTTATACAATTACGTATAGTATTTGTGAGGAGTTGAATCCAACAAACTGTGATGATGCATTAGTAACTGTAGTTGTAGAACCAGCACCAATAGATGCTGTAAATGACTTAGTAACAGATATAGATGGTTATAATGGAGATCCAGATGTAGGAAACGTACTTTCAGACAATGGAAGTGGATCAGACACTTTAAATGGTGTTCCAGTATTGATAGATGATGTAACAATTGCAGTGGTAACACCAGCAGTACCAGTAACACCAGGAGCACCAGTTCCAGTTATAGATCCAGTAACAGGGATTATAAGTGTACCACCGGGAACACCAGGCGGAAGTTATGATATCGAATATCAAATTTGTGAGGAGTTGAACCCTACAAATTGTGATACAGCTATAGTTACTGTAGAAGTAAATGAAAGTGCAGATTTAACGCTATTAAAAGAAGTTGATGTAGCTACACCAAATGTTGGAGATACTGTAAACTTTACTATTACGTTAACCAATAATGGATTGAACGATGCAACAGGAGTAAATGTTGTAGATCAATTACCATCAGGATATACCTTTGTAAGTGCAACAGCATCAGTAGGAACATATGATGCGTTTACAGGATCTTGGAATGTAGGATCGGTAGTGGCAACAATGAATGAGACCTTGGTTATTTCAGCAATTGTAAATGCCACAGGAGATTATACAAATACAGCAGAAGTAACCTCAGTAGATCAAGAAGATCCAACATCAACACCAGGAAATAATGATCCAAGTGAAGATGATTATGATGAGGCAACAACTACACCAGTAGCGATTGCAGATTTAGTAACAACGAAAGTAGTTGATCAAACCACGGCAAATGTTGGAGATGTAGTTCAGTTTACATTAACAGTTGTAAACAATGGGCCAAGTCCAGCAACAGGAGTTATGTTAGCAGATCAATTACCAGCAGGGTTAACTTATGTAAGTCATATAGCAACAGGCGGAACAGTAAATACATATTCAGATACATCTGGAGTTTGGAGTATAGGAGATGTAGCAATAAACGGTTCAGCAGTGTTGATATTAAATGCTGAAGTTGATGCAGCTCAGGCAGGAAATAACATTACCAATGTTACTACTCCAGCAGCAGGAAATGAAGCAGATCCAACAACAGATGGAGATGATTTAGAAGAAACAGTTTATGTAACAAGTGCAGATTTAGCAGTTACAAAAACGGTAGATGATGCCACTCCAAATGAAGGAAATGTCATTACTTATGTTATCGAGGTTGTAAACAATGGACCAGATACAGCAACAGGTGTTAGTTTGGTAGATAATTTACCAGTAGGGGTTACTTATGTAAGTTCAACAACAGCATACGGGGCTTTTAATAGTGGATCAGGAGAATGGATGATCGGTACGCTTTCATCAGGAGCAACGGCAAGCTTAACAATTATGGCAAGCATTGATGATGGAACTGTTGGAGCAACAATTACCAATACAACAAGTCCGGTGCTATCAGATCAAGAAGATCCAGACCCATCGAACAACGTAGGAAGTGTAAGTGTAGTACCAGTAGCAGTTATCGACTTAAGTTTAACAAAAACAATTGTTGATGATGTAACGGCACCATTAGTAGGAGATCAAATTACTTTTGAAATAAGAGTAATAAATGAAGGGCCAACTACGGCAACAGGCGTTCAGGTAACAGAGTTAATACCATCAGGATATGACTTTGTAAACTATAGTTCAACAATAGGAACTTATGATCCACCAACAGGATTATGGAACATTGGAAATGTAGAAGTTGGTAATACAGCTGTCTTATTAGTAGATGTTTTAGTTTTAGAAAGTGGAGAATATGAAAACTGTGCAGAGATTATTGCAGCCAATGAAGACGATGTAGATTCTACACCGGGTAATGGAGATGCAACAGAAGACGATTATGACTGTGCAGCAACGGTACCAGTAGCAGAGTTAGACTTAGCAATTGTAAAAACAGTTGTAGATGGTAATATGACACCTAATGTAGGAGATGTAATTACATTTGAAATACAGTTAACAAATAATGGACCATTAGATGGAACAGAGGTAACGGTATTAGATAATTTATTACCATTATCATACACATTTGTAAACTACAGTTCAACAGTAGGAACATATGATGAGATTACAGGAATTTGGAATGTAGGCGAGATTGAGTCTAATGATACAGAAGTGTTATTAATAGATGTTATTGTAGAAGCAGACGGCGATGCAACAAGCTATACCAACTGTGCATTAGTAGCGGGTGTTCATCAGGTAGATATTGATGCCACAAATGATGAATCTTGTATTACATTAGCTCCAGTTCAAGTAGCAGATTTAGAGTTAACAAAAGATGTTGACAATTTAGAGCCAGTAGCTGAAACAAATGTAGACTTTACAATCAATTTAATGAATGTAGGTCCAAGTACGGCAACAGGGGTTCAAGTGCTAGACTTGTTACCATCAGGATATGACTTTGTAAGTGCCACTACTACGGTAGGAACTTATGATGCTACTACAGGATTATGGAATGTAGGTACAGTATTAAATGGAGACACAGAAACGTTAGTTGTAACGGCGTATGTGAAGCCATATGGAGATTGGTTAAACCAAGCAGAAGTAACAGCAGCCAATGAGTTAGATATAGACTCTACACCAGGTAATGGAGATATCTACGAAGACGATATGGCAGAGATTGCAACAGCTCCAATAGTACTATTAACTATTCCAGAAGGGTTTACACCAGATGGAGATGGTATTAATGATGTGTTTGAGATAGAACATTTAGAAGTATTGTATCCAAACTTTAGTATGGAGATTGTAAATAGATATGGAAATATAGTTTATGAATATAAGCACAATGGAAATGAGAATACGACACCTACTTGGTGGGATGGATATTCAGATGGTCGTTGGAACTTAAGTTCAGATATGTTACCAGCAGGAACATATTTCTATACGATTTACTTTAACAACGATGAGCGTAAGCCTCAAACAGGTTGGATATATTTAAGAAAATAAAAACAGTAAAAAACAGAGAGGAAAGAGCTGTAAAAACTCTTTTCTCTCTTCTAAATCATATTTTAAACTAGGTTTATGAAAAAAATAAAAATACTTTTAAGCGTTTTAGTTTTGATGTCCGCGAGCACGGTTTTCGGACAGCAAGATCCGCAATACACACAATACATGTACAATATGAATGTATTGAACCCAGCCTATGCTGGTTCTATGGGAATAGGGAGTATAGGATTATTGGGGAGAACACAATGGGTAGGAGTTGAAGGCGCTCCTCAAACGGTTACTTTAAATGCACACACACCATTGGGTAATAATTTAGGAGGAGGATTGTCAATTATCCACGATGAGATTGGTCCCGTAAAGGAAGACAACATTTATGTAGATTTATCTTACACGATACACACATCAGAAGAAGGAAGGTTAGCCTTTGGACTTAAAGCCGGTGTAACTCTTTTAGACGTAAGAGAAACCATTATGGTTGATCCAGATCCGTTGAATGTTCCAATAAACGAAACATCACCAAACTTTGGAGCAGGTATCTATTATTATACAGATAAGTTTTACTTAGGATTATCTGCACCCAACTTTTTAGAGACCCGTCATTTAGAAAAAGATGGAGGAGTTATTAGTTCAGCATCAGAGAAGATGCACTACTTTTTAACATCAGGTTATGTGTTTAATATAGCTCATAATTTAAAGTTAAAGCCATCAACTATGATAAAAGCTACAGCAGGCGCACCATTATCAGTAGATCTTTCGGCAAATTTATTAGTAGATGAGAAGTTTGAAGTAGGGCTATCACACCGATTAGATGATTCTATAAGTGGTATGGTTGGATTTCAAGTAAATGAAGATTTTAGAATAGGTTATGCCTATGACCATACGATTACACGTTTTGGAGATTTTAACTCAGGAAGTCATGAGATTATGTTATTATTTAATTTTAATAGAAAGAACTTAAAGAGTCCAAGATTCTTCTAAAAAGCGATAAAGATGAGAAAACTTACCCTTATATTACTTGTTTTTTGTGTTGGAATGGTAACCGCGCAAGAGGCTAATTATACAATAAAGAATATTGATCAAAACACAAAGTACTCTGATTTTGGAGTTTCTTATTATGGAGAGAATGAAGCTGTTTTTGCATCAAGTAGACGAGATAAAGCTGTACGCAAACGCGTATGGGTTTTTAACAAGCAACCTTTTTTAGAGTTGTATAAAGGAGCTGTAACTTCAGAAGGAGAACTTACAGAGATAGAGCGATTTTCTAAGACTTTGAATACCAAGTATCATGAATCTAATGTAACATTTACAAAAGATTTAAAGACAGTTTACTTTTCAAGAAACAATTATTTAGATAAGAAGTTTAAGAAAGATACAACAGGAATGAACTTGATTCAGTTGTATAGAGCACAGATAGGAGATGAAGGAGAGTGGACTGATATTGAGGCTATGCCATTTAATAGTGATAATTATCAAACAGGACATCCGGTATTAAATGCAAAGGAAGACAAGTTGTATTTTACATCAGATATGCCAGGATCATTAGGTCAAACAGATATTTATGTTGTTGATATCCATAGCGATGGTAGTTTTGGAACGCCTAAGAATTTAGGTCCAAATGTAAATACAAGAAAAAAAGAGATGTTTCCATATATAGATGCGAATGATGTATTGTATTTTTCATCCAATGGATATGAAGACGGAAAAGGAGGCTTAGATATTTATGTAACTAAGATATTAGGAGGTGAAGGTATAGAAGAATCTAGAAATTTAGGATTCCCAATCAATACAGAGAAAGATGATTTTAGTTTAGTATTTAGAGAAGGAAAACGAGATGGGCATTTTTCATCGAACCGAAAAGGGGGAAAAGGCGATGATGATATTTATTACTTTAAAGAATTAGAGCCAATATCATTTGAGTGTAATCAAATAGCCCAAGGAGTAGTAAGAGAGCGCGGAACCAAAGCGTTATTACCAGGAGCAAAAGTAGATTTATACAATGCTCAAGGAGAAGTTATAGAAAGTGTAATAGCAGACGATTTTGCAACATTTAAATTTAATGTAGATTGTAGAGAAGCATATAAGATAATAGGAAGTAAGAAAGATTATACAGAAGATACCGAGCAATTTACAACCTCAGAAGTACAAGATTTAGAGTTAAGTTTAGGTTTAACATTAGCGCCAAGTGAATTTGTGAAGATTAGAGGCTTAATGATGATTAATATCAATCCAATTTACTTTGATTTAGACAAATCATTTATTAGAGAAGATGCCGCTATAGAGTTGGAGAAAGTAGCACGTATAATGAAGAAGTATCCAGGTTTGAAGGTAGAATTAGGTTCACATACCGATAGTAGAGCACCAGACAAGTATAATTGGGCATTATCAGACAGAAGAGCACAATCATCATTAGCGTGGTTAATAGATCGAGGAGTAGATGCAGCAAATATCTCAGGAAAAGGATATGGAGAAACACAATTGGTAAATAAATGTTCAAATGATGTAAAATGTTCAGAAGCTGCACATCAATTAAATAGACGAACAGAATTTGTGATATTAAATCCAGATGTGATTAAATAGATATACTTTTAAAGATTTAATTTTCTTTATAAATAAAAAGAGTCTTACTTGTACAAGTAAGACTCTTTTTATTTATAAAGAGCGTGAAATAAGATATGAATGCATATTTTATCCGAAAAAAACGTAAAAATATTAGTATTAATTTCAAAAGTACAAGTTAGTGTTAAAATGGTGTTAAAGGTTAAATTTTATCATCCATTTGTTTATTTAATAATAATAAAATCAAAAAAAATATATTTTTGCAATACTAATCCAATTAAACAAATTATGAGTTTAAATGATTTCTAAAAAGAATTAAAAAAATTCAAAAATTTAAATATTAAGTAATTTGTAGCAGACCATTTTTATAGTAAAAATTTTAGAGTAAACTCTAAACGTAATAATCATTTTATTATTGTTAATAATGTGACTAATTAGAATAACTATGTGTCAAAAAGTAGTTAGTAAAAATAAAATTAAGAAGATAGAAATATAATTTTTTATATGATGAATAATAAATTAGTAATAGCAATTATTTTTTTACTTGGAGTTTCTTTTGTAGGAATAAAAGCACAGAGTCCTGTAGAGAGTTGGACAATTAGTTCTCAGTCAATTGGTGATGTTGACTCTTATAGTACATACAATTTTGGTCAAGGTGATAATGTTAGTATTGAAACAGTGACGTATAGTGGGCGTGTTTTTACAATACCTTTTCCAAGTCAAAGTTATACTATTAGAAGGAGAGATCTAACTCCAAATAGTAGCGGAGTTAATGTTGTAGGAAATAAAGCAAGTTTTTTTATTGAGCATTCTGGAAATACAAGTGTGTTGCTTCCTGGATTACCTGGAGTTCCGGGTAATATTGATTTAACATCATTATTAAGAGATTCGGATGTCAATCTTGGAGCTCTTGATGTATTTAAAAACACAGGAAATAATAGTGGAGATGAAGGGCCTCAGAATATAGAAAGAATTGATGTTATTTACCAGGCGTTAACAATTGGCAATAGTGCTGATTTAGATTTGAATGGGTTTTTAGCAACAGAAAAAAGTGGTAATAATCCATATAAAGTTGCAGCTATCTTAAGTGTAGATAGTAATGGAAACCCTAGTTCTTTTGGACCTTTAAAAACAATAAATTCTTCATCATATGGAAATCCTAACGTTTCGTCATATAACCCAGGGAGAAAATATGCTTTTTATGAAGATACCAATAGCGATAACTATCCAACGTATGTTAGAAGTTCCACGGAAAGAATGGGAGTTTCTATAATTACTTTTTCAGATTTAGGTATTTTACCAAATCAACCGTTTTATGGTGTTTCTTTTTTTGGAGATGATGTTAATGATAGTTATGACTTAGTAGATTATAATTCTTTCCCTAGTACTACTACTACTGGTGCAGATGTTCACGGTGGTTTAGGTACAATTGTAACTGCTACAGGTTTTGACCCTTTAGATGATGATGGAGATGGAGTTATTAATGAATATGATATTTGTAATGGATTTGATGATAATGCAGATAATGATAATGATAATATTCCTGACGGATGTGATTTAGATGATGATAATGATGGTATTTTGGATACTGAAGAATGTAACGCTACTATAGGAAATACTGGACCTTTTACAACAACAAACACTCAATTTTCTTTTACAGGAACTGGATGGAATAATTCAGCAATTTTAGACGCAATAACAATAGATGGAAAATCTTATACAGATTTTGTTGTTCCAGATGGTTATGCTGAAGGTTTTGCAACTGCTAACCAAAATCATGTATATGAAGTAACAAACAATGTAAACGGTAATACAGGCCCAACAGGAGATAATATTTCAAATCCTGATTGGAATAATTTAATACTTGATGCTTTTCAAGATAGAAATGTAAATCATTTTCAAAAACAAGATGGAGGTATTGTAGCTTCTGATTATTATAACCTTTATTATAATAACCCACTTTTAATTGGAGGGGATACATTTTTATTTATTTCTGAAAGAGGTGGAAATAACAATACAATAATTGAAGCTTATGATCCAAGTGGAGCTTATTTAGGTTCTCAAATTGTTTTGGTGGCTAATTCAGCAAATTATTTATCAACAAATGTTTTCGCAGAAAATGGTCAAGAAATAAAAATTGCCGTATATAATATTTCAGAATTAGGACCAGTAGGTTCAAGTATTGCATCTTTAAAAGTTATTAGTAACTCTACTGGAGATGCAGCTGATGGAAAAGTATTTATTTATACCGACCCTTTAGTTTGCCAAGATTCTGATGGAGATTCAATTCCAGATAAATTTGATAACGATAGTGATAACGATGGTTGTCCTGATGCTTTGGAAGGTAATGCAAGTGTAACAACAGCACAATTAGATGGTTTAGGTCAAATTACAGGAGGTGTTGATTCAAACGGAGTTCCAAGTTTAGTTTCTGGAGGTCAAAATGATGTAAGTTCAACAGATGATGATGTTGCTAGTTCAGAATGTACTCCAGTTGCTCAAAACGATGAAAGCTTAAATAATGATACTACAGAAAATGTTACCATAAATGTTCTTGAAGATAATGGTTCAGGTGTTGATTCAGATCCAAATGGAACGCTAGATGCTAGTACAGTTTCTATTACTACAACTGGAGCAGTTGATACAACTGGAGATGGAGATTTTGATACTTTAGTTGTTTCAGGCCAAGGAACTTGGACGTTAGATGAAGCAGGTAATATAACTTTCGACCCTGTTGATGGTTATATTGGAAACCCAACTCCAATAAATTATACTATTGAAGATGATGACGGGACAGTTTCTAATGAAGCAACAGTAACAATAACTTATGAACAAATACCACCAGTTGCAGATGATGAAACAGCAGTGACAACAATCAATACACCAGTAACAGTAGATGTATTAGAAGGAGATGTAGATCCAGATGGAGACGATTCAAACTTAGTCATCACAGAAGTAAATGGAACACCAATTACAGAAGGAGCAACAGTAACATTAGCAGATGGAACAGAAGTTACCTTAACATCGGGAGAGTTGGTAGTAACACCCCCAGCAGACAGTACAGATCCAATTAGTTTTGTATATACTGTAGAAGATGAAGACGGATTAACTGATGAAGGACAAGTTGATATTACATTGACACAAGAGCCACCAGTTGCAGATGATGAAACAGCAGTAACAACAATCAATACACCAGTAACAGTAGATGTATTAGAAGGAGATGTAGATCCAGATGGAGACGATTCAAACTTAGTGATCACAGAAGTAAATGGAACACCAATTACAGAAGGAGCAACAGTAACATTAGCAGATGGAACAGAAGTTACTTTAACATCAGGAGAGTTGGTAGTAACACCACCAGCAGACAGTACAGATCCAATTAGTTTTGTATATACTGTAGAAGATGAAGATGGATTAACCGATGAAGGACAAGTTGATATTACATTGACACAAGAGCCACCAGTTGCAGATGATGAAACAGCAGTAACAACAATCAATACACCAGTAACCGTAGATGTATTAGAAGGAGATGTAGATCCAGATGGAGACGATTCAAACTTAGTGATCACAGAAGTAAATGGAACACCAATTACAGAAGGAGCAACAGTAACATTAGCAGATGGAACAGAAGTTACTTTAACATCAGGAGAGTTGGTAGTAACACCCCCAGCAGACAGTACAGATCCAATTAGTTTTGTATATACTGTAGAAGATGAAGACGGATTAACTGATGAAGGACAAGTTGATATTACATTGACACAAGAGCCACCAGTTGCAGATGATGAAACAGCAGTAACAACAATCAATACNCCAGTAACAGTAGA
>NZ_FNNJ01000019.1 GCF_900106565.1 Lutibacter oricola | reverse complement strand
ATTGAACCATTTTTTGTATTAACTAAATGATTAAAAACTACAGGTAACAACTGGTATATTTTATTGTTTGGTTCTAGCACATTTACGAAAATCCTATCGGATTTTCTTGGTCAGTAATTATTTACTAAATTTAGTGCTTAAACACTCAACAAAACATACCAAAAACCGTTGGCTGTAATTGTTTAACGAAATAAATATTAACTTCAAATCAAATTTATAGGTGCTAAAAGTTAAAATTGAAAATAGAGAGGTTGAATTTGAAACTCCGGATGTATTACTTGAAAACAGTTCTCCTGAAGATATTAAAAAACTAATAAGTTTAATGCCAAAAATGACTCAATCCCATTTTGTTAATTGGATTTCTGATATGAACAAAAAAAAGGCATTACTAATTTGGAAAAAGGAACTTGAGGAAAAGAAAAAAGAGCTTGAATTCAATAAAGAAGATATTGAATCAATTGTAAAAATTTGGAACTCAATTATCGATGAATATCTAGATTATAAATATTTACGAAAAATTGGAGTAAGGATTTCTGGTACAAAGATTCATAATTTCAATATATCAGACCTATACTCGAAATTAAAGGATAAAGACAATGAAAAAAATGAACTAGCTTATAGGTTAATTGACGTTAAATTATATTTATGTTTCAATTGGAGTATAATGTTTGTACAATACACTGATGCTTTTAAAATCGTAGGAAATAATGATTTATTAGGTGTAACTCCTGAAGCAGTTAATTGGATTAATGGGTTAGTTTATCGAATAAGTCTATTGTCCATTTTTATTGAAAAAACTTTAGATTTTATGGAATTTGTAATCAAAGGAAAGGTTAAAGATCATAAACGAGGAAAATGGGAAAAAAGGTTAGAATTAATTTCTACATTTATTGACATTTCAGAAGAAGAACAAAAAGTTATATTAGATTTTAAGAGTAGTTATAGAACTGCAGAATTACATAAAATGTCAGCAGTTAGAGCTATGACGAGTAGAGATAGATGGATTTCTGTAAAAAAAGAGGAAGATTTAGTTTCTGCTTTGTTAGAGAGGCTTTATGAAAAGATTGTAAATTAGTAATAACTACAGCCAACAACGCGTTTAATTCATTGCTTGTTAAGAGCTTATTTACGAAAGTCCTCACGGACTTTCTTGGTTCAGTATTTATTTGCTAAATTTAATGCTTAATCACGCAACGAAATCAAACCCAAAACCGTTACCACCAATTATGAGGAAAAAAATTGTCATTCTGATTATTTTATTTTCGATTTCAAATTTTGGATTTGCTCAAAATCAAAAAATATTATCGTTAGTTGAAAAAACAAATGATTTAAATCTTGATATGTGGGAATTGACCGAGTTTGCTGAAAAGAACTTAAATGACAAAGAGCAACTTGCTAGATTTTTTTATTATTGGATAGGCTCTAATATAAAATATGATAATGAATTATATCAGAAAATTATAAACGGAACTATAAACAACGATAACTTTTGGGAAAGTCAAGAAGAATATAAGGTTTATGATAATAGAAAAGGAGTTTGCGCTGGATATGCGAAATTATATCAATGGTTTTTAGATTGGGTAGATATTGAATCCGTCGTAATATCTGGACACATTCGAGATGAAAGAAATCACTATATAAATTTAGAATTAGATGATAATTATAGACACGCTTGGAATGCAATAAAAATAAATGAAAAATGGTTACTTGTTGATTCAACCTGGGGAACATCTTTAGATTCAATTACAGCAGATTATTATTTTAATATAGATCCTAAAAAAGCAATAATAACTCATTATCCATCCGAAACTAAATGGCAATTATTAGAAAAACCTTTAACATTGGAAGAGTATAATAAATCTAAATTCATCAAACCAATATGGTTTAAAGTAGGATATTCTGATAACCCTAATTTGAAAAGAGATAATAAGTACTACTATTTTGTATTTAAAAATAACCCTAATAAAGAATGGATTGTTAATTTGTCATATAGTGGAGATAATAAAAATTTCAAAAAGATAAAAGGATTACAGAAAATAGAACAAGATGGATACACGTATTTAAGATTTTATAAATCACTAATACCGAAAAAAGCATTTTTTAAAGTAAATTTATATAAGTCAAATAATGAAACTAGTGTTGATTTAGCTTATAAAGATGTGATAAATTTCAAGATATGATTTAAAAGGTGGTAACACCGCATATAGTTTATTGCTAGTTCTAGCCGACTTACGAAAATCCTAGCGGATTTCCTATTCGGTTTTTATTTGCTAAATTAGTGCTTTAAACACACAACAAACCATATTCAAACCCGTTGCCCAAAAGCTGATTAAAATACATAATGATAAAGAAAATTGATTCTGAAATTAGTAAACAAATGAAAATCTTAAAAGATGAGATTAAAAGATTTGAATTTGAAGATAATTATAAATTTAAACTGAATGAGGCAAGACAATTATTCAATGAAAATCAGCTGAATTTTAAAGGAGTTTATCTTTTGGAGATAAAAAAAAGTGAAAAATTTAGAAATTTTAATGAATGGTTTTTTGATTTTGAAAAAAACTGGATAAATGATAAATTTCATAACACTCCAAGATTGAGAAAAAAGAGTATTGAAAACTTAAAAATTAATGATGATTGGATTCCAATTTATATAGGAAAATCAAAAAATGTAGGAAAAAGAATTACCCAACATTTATTTCTTGAAAATCAGAAAAACACTTACGCTTTAAAATTAGAGTCAAAAGGATTTTTAGATAATGATAATTTAAGAGTTAAAACGATTAATCTAGATTATATTGATAATTACGACCAATTAGTTCCCGTAATTGAAAACGAATTAAGAATTAGATTTAATCCAATAATTGGAAAACAATGATTTCAGAAAAAGCCATTGGGCAACACCGCATATAGTTTATTGCTAGTTCTAGCCGACTTACGAAAATCCTAGCGGATTTCCTATTCGGTTTTTATTTACTAAATTAGTGCTTTAAACACGCAACAAACCATATTCAAACCCGTTAGCTAAAAGTGAAAACGAACGTATGAAAAAGATAATTTTAATATTAACTTTAATTCTAACATTTCAGACAATCTTTTCTCAATCTGAAACAAGATACGTTTCAAGAAATTTCAATTTTCAATCAAATCAAACCGAATATTTATTTGCCGATAATGTAAAGTTCAGAGAAAATCCAAATTTAGATTCAAAAATTATTGATTTGTTGAGTATTGATTCTCAAATTAAGATTATTGAGAAAACAGAAAAAACATTAGATTTTGACGGAGTAAAATCAAATTGGTATAAAATTAAAGTTGATAATAAAATTGGATTCGTTTTAGGAGCTTTGATATCTGTTTATAATTTAGAAGTTGAGAATACAAAATTTAAATTTCAGATTAAGTCAAACGAAAAAAATGATATTTATTTAAAAGTTCGAGTAATTTCAAATAATAGATTTGAGCAATTTGAGTATAAACTCATCGGAGAAGAATTTTCGATTGACTTAAGAGATAATCAAAACCTGAATAATTTAGACAATATGATAATTGTTGATTATTTAGCTGAAGCTTGTGGAGTTGAAAATGGAAAAACTTACATCTTTTGGAATAATGAGAAATTATATCACATTGCAGATTTATCATCGATGGCAGATGGAGGAATGTATTCTTATTCGAGTTATTTTATTTTTCCAAAAAGTATAAATGGAATAAAAGACAAAATTATTTACAAAAGAGAAACAGAAACAATGGAAGATGAAGAAACGAATTGGAGAAAAGAATCCATTGAAACAAGAGAATTAATTTGGAATGGCGAAAAATTGATTCCAGATTTACGAAATATAAAAAATGATTAGAAACACCTTTAGCTAACACTGGCTATATTGCATTACGGCGGATTTTCTTTACGAAAATCCTTCGTATATTTACAAAGGCAAGTTGCCAAAACGAAAAAATCTTACCGATTTTTCCGTAACGACAACATAGCCTAAACCGTTAGCCTTAACACTTGATGAAATTACTAATTAAAGAATAAAAATTATCTAACGATGAAACATCCATTAATAAAAATATTAATTGCTATTCTTTTAGGAGTATTTGTTTTAATGTTTGCTAGTGTAATTCAAATGATTATTTCGAATGAAACGATTATAACTGAAAATTTCTCTCCATTAAAAAAAATAGCAACTCATTTAGGAATGTTAATTTGTTCAATCTTAATTATTTTAATAATTACTAAAGGTAAATTAAACGAATATGGCTTTAATTGGAGCTTTGATTTTCCTTTTATGAAAATTATATTTATCAGTTTAGCATTCGGATTTTTATCATCTGTAATTGGAAATTTATTTATTGATTCAACATCAAAAACGGCAACGATAGATTTTACTTTAATTGAACAAGTCCTATACATTTGGTTTTTCGCTAGTATTGCCGAGGAAGTTTTTACACGTGGATTAATTCAAGGATTTTTATCTTCTTTAAAACATATTAGATTCAAATTATTAAACTATTATTTAAGTTTACCAGTTATAATTGGAGCAATATTCTTTGGAGCAATGCATTTAGCTTTACTCGCTTTAGGAGTGAATATTTTAAATGTTATGACAATTATAGTTTTCGGAATAGTATTAGGATTAATTGCTGGTTATCAAAAGGAAAAAACAAATAGTCTTATACCAGCAATAATTGTTCATATGTGCTTCAATATAGGTGGTGCTTTTCTATAAACTGATACGATTTAAAAATTAAGAAAAACGTGCAAAGGCTAACAACTGGTATATTTTATTGTTTGGTTCTAGCACACTTACGAAAATCCTATCGGATTTTCTTGGTCAATAATTATTTACTAAATTTATAGCTTAATCACTCAACAAAACATACCAAAAACCGTTACCCACAATATGAAGAAAATCCTATTTTATTTATTAGCAGCAATTTTGCCGATAATTATCTACCAAATTTATTATGGAATTTTTGGTGGAAATCATAGATGGATGATTTCATTGACATTACTTTCAATTTTCGTATTGTCTTTCATTTTATTTAACAAAAAAGAAAGAAAAGAGGACTTGATATTAGGATTTACAATCGTTTTTCCAATCTTTCTAATTTTCTTAATAACATCATTTTTTACTGGTTTTTCAAGGACGTTATTATATTTAATTTTTATACCAATAAGCACCTATTTAGGTTGGTTGTTTTTTAAACGAAAATCTATATTGACACTTATATTTTCGTTAATTCTATTCTCGTTTGTTGGAGTGATTTTATTTCCAAATATATTTATTTTACAAAAAAATGTAGGCGTACATACAAATGAAAAGTTTGATGGTATTTCATTAGTAGATAAGAATAAAGAAATTGTAAAGTTAGATAAATCAAAAATTATTATTCTCGATTTTTGGACAACATCTTGTGGGGTTTGTTTTAAAAAGTTTCCTGATTTAGAAAAATACTATTTAGAATTTAAGGACAATCCAGATGTGGAATTTTATTCGATAAACGTTCCTTTAAAAAGAGATGATTTCAGCAAAGTAGTTAAGTTAGTAGATGACCTGAACTACGAATTTCCGACTTTATATGCAACCTCAAAAAAGGAAGTTGAGAATTTAGGAATTTATGCTTACCCTCATTTATTAATACTCAAAAATGGAAAATTAAGATATGATGGCAGATTAGAAACTGATAAGTATATTTTCGTAAATCACTTGAAATCTGAAATAAATAAATTGATAACAGAATAAAAATACTGTGGGTAACAACGTACAAAAATAATTGCTTGGTTAGAGCCTACTTACGAAAGTCCTCACGGACTTTCTTTGCTCGGTAATTATTTACTAAATTTATAGCTTAAACACGCAACTAAATCTTGTACAAGACCGTTAGCAAATATTGACGAAAAAATTATGAAACCAACACTTTTGATAATTTCATTATTATTTATTTTCAGTTGTTCTTCTCAAAAAGTAGTTAAAGAAGAAAAATGCCCGAAAATATACAAGAATAAGTATACTGAAATATTAAATGAAAAATATGAAACTATCTACAAAAATGATACAATCCAATATAATGAAATAAGATTTGAATGTGTTTATTCTGCGTTTTACACTCATAAAATTATGTTTGACAAATTTGGAAAATGGGACAAAGAAATTTATCCGAGTAATAAAAAACATCCAATCTTAGTTTGGGAGAAAGTTGATTTATTTTCGAATGGAAAAAAATATAACGTCTATACTAACGGAATTGAGGAGTGGAAACATATTTACGCATCAGTTATGGTTTTTAACGAAAGTGATATCGATTTACTTCATAACGAATCACCTGAAAAAGAAAACCTTACTAATTATTTTGCCGATTTAATAAAGAAACATAAAACAGAAAAGAAAGATTTCTATGAAGTTTATTGGAAAATGGTAGACCCTGAAAAATGGAAAAGAATGAAAAGGTAAAAACATTTGCTAACAATGCGTTCATTTCATTGCTAGGCTAGTTAATCGTACGATTAACCTCTGATAATTCAAATGTTTTAGATTTTTAATTAACTTTGAACAAACACACGCAACGAAACTAAACTCTAAACCGTTAGCCACTATAAAAAATGAAATTTAGAATACATATAATAATCGGATTTTTATTTATGATGGTTTCTTGTGATCATATAATAATTATTA
>NZ_FNNJ01000030.1 GCF_900106565.1 Lutibacter oricola | reverse complement strand
AGGAAAAAAAATGATTAAAAACTAGAATGATTAAAACTTTAACCAACACCTGGTATATTTTATAGCTTGGTTTTAGCACACTTACGAAAATCCTATCGGATTTTCTTGGTCAGTAAATATTTAGTAAATTAGTTGCTTAAAACACGCCACAAAACATACCAAAAACCGTTAGGCAACATATGAAACCGACTTCAGAATTATATAATAAATCATTCCGAATTCTATTCTTCGACGAAATGTGGGAATATGAAAAAACAATATCGGAATTGAATGAAAAACTGAAAACAGAGAAAAATAGCAATGCGTATAATAATTTAGGAGTTGCTCATTTTGAGATTGGCCAACTTGAAAAAGGAATTGAAAATCTGAATTTAGCAATTGAATTTGATAAGCGGAATTCCATAGCTTACTCAAATCGTGCGGAATTGAATAAAAAGTGGAATAAAAATCAAGATGCTGAAAATGATTACGGAAAAGCAATCGAGTTAAACCCAAAAGACGCAACCTTTTGGAGATGTCGAGCTTATTTGAGAAAAGAAAATGGAGAATTAGAAAAAGCGTTATCTGACTTTAAACAGGCAATGAAATTAGAACCAAAATTTCAACCGACTAAAAATGAAATTGCGGAATTGGAAAAAGAACTCGGAATCGAACCGAAAAGTTGGATTAAAAAACTAATTGGGAAATGAAAATACGTTGCCTAACAACTGGTATATTTTATTGTTTGGTTCTAGCACACTTACGAAAATCCTATCGGATTTTCTTGGTCGGTAAATATTTACTAATTTTATAGCTTAATCACTCAACAAAACATACCAAGAACCGTTAGGGCACATATGAGAAAAACCAAAAACATATTGATATTTCTATTTTCATTGTTCTACTTATTTGGATGCGGACAAGAAAAAATAGACCCGAATTTTGAACAGAAAGTTTTTATTGAATTACTTCCAAAAATTGTAGATTCAATGTTTGTAGATATTAGACCAATTCCTCCACCACCGAAAGAAATTAGGAATGAAAAAAATACTAAAATAAAATTACAGAAATGGAAAGAATATAAAATCAACTATTTTAAAGATAAGCCTAAATATAATACTGAATTTATAATTGCTATTGAGGAGGAAATTGAAAAGTGGGAGAATATTTCTTCAAGTAAAGTGGATTTTGAAAAAATAAAAAATACTAAAAAATTCATATTTAAACCGAGAAAGGAATTTCCCCAAGGAATTGATATTTGGAAAGAAAGACTGAAATATAACTTTGCTGGAGTTTTTTCGTTTTCAAGAATTGAATTTGATAAACAAAAATTATACGGAAAGTTATGGGTGAATTATGGCTGTGGTGGTCTTTGTGGACAAGGAGGAATTGTATATATAAAAAAACACAACGGAAATTGGGAAATTGAAAAAATTGAAATACTGGAAGTTTCATAAAAAAATACGTGCCCTAACACCGTATATAATTTATTACTAGTTCTAGCCTACTTACGAAAATCCTCGCGGATTTTCTATTCGGTTTGTATTTACTAAATTAGGTGTTTAAAACACGCAACAAACCATATACAAACACGTTGTGGTTAATTAAAAGATTGATATGAAAAATTACGATTGGTTAAGAATATTATATTTAATTCTACCTTATTTCATAATTGTAGGAATTTTCCAATTTATTGGAGTTTTGATTGCTGGAATTGATGTAAATGACCTTGTAAATAAATCCGTTGAGGAAACATCATTTCAAAAAATGATTATTAGTTTTTTTGATTTATTAGGAACATTTTTCGTCATCTGGATATTTATGAAACTAGTTGATAAAAAAGCATTTGTTCAATTAGGATTTCAAATAAAAAAGCGATTAGTAGATATCGTTATTGGATTATTTTTGGGAGCTATAATAATGATTTTAGCCTTTGTTGGATTAAATTTTATTGGAGAAATTGTTCATTCAAACACAAATTTTGATAACTCTGAATTATTAATCTCAATTGCAACATTTACGATTGTAGCATTTGTAGAGGAAACTCTTTTTAGAGGATATATTTTAAGAAACTTAATGTCTTCGTTTAATAAATATATTGCGTTGATTATTTCTTCTATTTTATTTTCGTTAATGCACGGAGCAAATCCGAATATTGACACTTTCGCTTTAATAAATTTATTTTTGGCTGGAATACTTTTAGGAGCAACATATATTCACACGAAAAATTTATGGTTTCCAATTGCTCTACATTTGAGTTGGAATTTAGCACAAACATTGGTAGGGTTTAATGTTAGTGGACAAGATGTTTATTCGATTATTGAGTTTACAATAGCCGATAAAAACGTTATTAATGGAGGAGATTTTGGATTTGAAGGTACAATTTCGGCAGTTATTGTAATGATTTTGATGATTATTGCAATTGAGATTTATTATCGAAAGAAAAAAACTAACCACAACAACGTACAAAATTAATTGCTTGGTTAGAGCCTATTTACGAAAGTCCTCACGGACTTTCTTTGCTCGGGAATTATTTACTAAATTTAAAGCTTAAAACACGCAACTAAATCTTGTACAAGACCGTTGTACCTAATTGCAGAAAAAAAATGAAAGGAATATTATTAACATTTATTTTAATTTCATTAGTAAGTTGTAATAACAAATATGAAAAAGAGGAATTTAAAGCGTTAGAGGATATTACAAATAACTATCTATTAAAAAATCATTTAAACAAAATGATAGAAAAACCTCAAATATTTTCCGAAAATGAAATAGAAGAGATTTATGAAAATCCTCTGAATGTAGACACACTCGACTTAAAAGTTTATTTATCAGATGCTCTTTTACCGATTTCACAAGTAAAAGAAGATAACGAATGGATGTTTGATGACAATTATTTTGGAACAAAAGATTCTACTATTTTTCATAGCATAGTAAATTCAAGAGATTTTAAGACTTTAAAGTATCGTGAATTTGAAAAAAGTAAAATTCAATTTATTAAACCATATAGACAGTTTGAAAAGTCAAATGAAAAACTTAAAGAAAATGAAGAATATAGTTTGTTGAGTTTCTCGAGAATATGTTTTGACGAAAAAAGAGAAAATGGAATAGTCGTTATCGAATATGGACAAGGAAGCAAAGGTTATACATCTTATGGGAATCATATGGCTTTTCTCATAAAGAAAATAAATGAAAAATGGGAATATATTCCAAGAAATAGAAACATAGAAACAATAGAAATCAACTAGGTACAACACTGTGTATAATTCATTGCTAAATTTTGTCGTTTTACGACAAAACATCGTAAATTTAAACTTCGATTTCTTTTACGATAAGTCTTACGACATTATCGCAACGAAATCATAACACAAAACCGTTGCTTGTAACAGCGGATTTCACTTCTGAAATCCACATTTTAGTCATTTAAGATTAAAATAGTTAGTCTGACAGAGGCGTGAAAAAATTATTAATGAGGGAAAATTCTAATCACTCTTCTACTCTATCAAACAGAAACTAAATTGAGTTATTTGAGAAATAAACAAATGATAAATTGAAACGCAAAAAGCTCATTAAAACGGAACGATT
>NZ_FNNJ01000005.1 GCF_900106565.1 Lutibacter oricola | reverse complement strand
GTAGAGTTTGCAGGAGCAGTCATAGTTAAACTAATAGCAGCTGTGTTAGCACTGTTGTAAGGTAAAATAGCTGTTTCATCATTTTCAAATGAAGAAGCTTCATTTTCAAAATCCAATTCAGCAGCACCACCAACAACTTTAAAGTGAGTTGTTCCAGAAGGTGCAGCAATTCTAACAGTTGGAGCAAAAGCTGCTAAATCAATAGAAACATCTCCTGAAGCTCTTTCGTAAGTTGTCGAGAATGGAGCAAACAACGTAGAACCAAGTTTACCATTCAAATTAAATTCGAATCCTTCCAAAGAACTCATAACACCATCTTGAATAGTTCTCAATCCACGTGCGTTAGTCGTATCTGTTTTAACTACTTTTAAAAGGTCAGTAGTTAATCTACTCACAACTCTTTTGTCTTTTGCATTTTGCAAAAGAATACGAATTGCATTTCGCAGTACTTTACCTCCTTTCCCAGCTCTTCCAAATTCAGAACCATTTTCACGCGTTCGTTGAAACGCAGGATCATTTGCAATTCTAGATTTGTCTACACCACCTTTTTCACGTGCCAAGTGTCCGTCACTTGTTTTGTAAAAGGAAATTCCACCAATGGTTCCTTTTAATTTAATAATACCGGTTTGTTTAGCCATAATGTTATAAATTTTAAATTCTCAACAAATGAAGCTATCTTTATAAAAGAATTAAAAAACCGAAATCCATCCATTCCGATAACGTCCTTTTTAATCCAAATAAGGGTGTATAGGCAAAGTATAAATACTAATAGGATAAAGTATAGATAGTGTATGAAAATTGTTAGAACGTGTATATATCCAAAAGACATTCAGTGTATAACTGGACGTAGTGAACGGTATGGACGTAAACTATTAAATACAATGAAACTTCACTTTGGGAAACAAAAGCATCAATTTATTACTTCAGAAGAGTTTGCAGAATATAGCGGTATTAAACTTAAAATTGTGAATGAATACTTAAGAAAAGTATCATAGTATTTGTTGAGGTTTTCTTGAATTAAATTCTTCCTGTATTTATTGTTATTTCGTTATGCTATATTGATAATGTAAAAAATCCAAAATTATTTTTTTTGTGTTTTTGTTTGGTTTCCAAAAAAGGAAACCTATATTTGCATTCGAAAATTAAAGATTATGAGTATTTTAGAAAGGTTTGCTTTAACGTATAAAAAAGATGGTTTACCACCTTTGGTTGGTAAAGTTATGGGTCTTTTATATATTAGTGATCAAAAGTATTTTACTTTTGATGAAATACAAAAAATTATTGGTTCCAGTAAAGGAGCTACAAGTAAAGCTATTAATCTATTATTGGAGTTAAATAGAATCAATTATATTTATTCTGATAAAAGTAAAAAGAAAAAAAGACTATTCTATTTAGATATAAAAGGGGTTTTCTTTTTTTTAGAACTTGTTATTAAAAACTATAGCGATCAAAACGAACTTTTAAAAGAATCTTTAGAATTAAGAACTAACGAAAATGAAGAAATGAATGAGTTTATCATAAATTCGATAAATTTTAATTCAGAAATGTTAAACTTTTTACGAACTAAATCAAATCAATATTTTAAACAATAATAAAAATGAAAAAGCTTTTTATATTTTTTCTCTTTATGACTATGACAACTTTTTCTCAAGGAAAAAAAGATATTCATATTGGAATTTTAGCTGATGTTTCATCAAATGAAACAAGTGAGTTATTAGAGAAATTAAAAAATGAAATTAAAGGTGTAGTAGGTCAGGATGCTAATGTGGTCTTTAACAGTTATCTTGAAAGTAATTCAAATTTGAAAACATCTAAAGATAATTATAATAAGTTGTTAAATAACGAGACAGATATTATACTTTCTTTTGGTGTAATTAATAACATTATGCTTTATAAAGAAAAAGCATATCCAAAGCCAACAATTATTTTTGGTTCCGTTAATAAAGATTTTATGAATTTGCCCAAAGGTATGGAGAAATCTGGTATAGACAATTTATCTTACCTTATAGCGCCTATATCTTATAACGATGATTTAAAGGTTTTTAAATCGTTGTTTGACTACAAGAAAATTGGGATTTTAGTTGAAGATTATGTTATTAAAGAACTTCCAGTTAAAGAACTATTTGATTCATATTTTTCTGATAAAAAAGAATCGTATAAGTTAATTCCAATTTCTAATAATACAACAAGTATTTCGCCTCTTTTAAATGATGTTGATGCTGTTTATTTTGCAGGTGGAAACTTTTTAAAAGACGAACAACAAGCACTTTTAATTAAAGAGATTAATAATAATAAGTTACCTTCTTTTTCTGCTTTTGGATTGAGAAACATTGAAAATGGTGTTTTAGCAACAAATCAATCTGGAGCAAATTTGAATCAATTTTTTAGACGAATAGCATTAAATATTGAATCTATTGTTTCTGGTATAAATGCTTCCGAGTTACCCTTGTTTATTAATTATAAGAAAAGGCTAATCATTAATTACGCTACAGCAACTCAAATAGATTTCCCTATAAAGTATAGTTTAATTGCAAAAGCAGATTTCATTGGAGGTAATAATGAAGTTAAAAATAGTATTTCACTGTCACTTTTGGATATTATGAATAAAGTGGTAAATAATAATTTAGCATTAAAATCTGAAAAGAAAAATATTGAGTTAAGTGAGCAAGACATAAGAACAGCTAAAAGTAGTTTTTTGCCAGATTTAACAGCTTCAGCTAGTGGGGTTTATATTGATCCGGAAATTGCTGAAATATCAGCAGGACAAAGCCCTGAGTTCTCTACTTCAGGTAAAGCAGTTCTTCAGCAACTTTTATATTCAGAGCAAGCATCTGCTAATATTGAAATTCAAAAGGAATTAAAAGAAGCTGAGAAAGAAGCATACAACTCAAGTGAGTTAGATGCATTATTAAATAGTGCTGTTGCATATTTTAATACGTTAATTCTTAAAACAAATGCAGCTATTCAGAATCAAAACTTACAAATAACAAAAAGAAATTTAGAGTTTGCAGAACAGAATTTTGAAATTGGTGCATCTGGGAAATCTGATGTTTTACGTTTTAGAAGTCAGCTTGCTCAAAATTCTCAAAAGTTGATAGAA
Source organism: Lutibacter oricola (assembly GCF_900106565.1). Classification (GTDB taxonomy): domain Bacteria; phylum Bacteroidota; class Bacteroidia; order Flavobacteriales; family Flavobacteriaceae; genus Lutibacter; species Lutibacter oricola. The sequence continues at coordinate 234,013 of NZ_FNNJ01000005.1, read as the reverse complement.
GCTAATAATCAATTAGAACAATCATTTAATACGATTAACCAATTGGTGAATAATAAAATTAGTACAAAAATTGATGTAGATGACATTAAGCTTACAGATGAAATTTTTAAGAAATATAAATCTAAAGATTTCTTTGAATTACTTGATAACCCAAAATTGCAATCAATTGTTATAGACTTTTTAGTTGAAGAGGCTAAAAGAAATGCACCTGAATTAAAAAATATTTCTCATAATTTAAATGTTATAAAGAGAAATTATAAATTAAATGATAAAGGCCGTTTTATTCCAACGGTATCTTTACAAGGTCAGTATAGTTTAGCGTTATCAGAATCAGGAGTTGGCTCTGCTTATCCTATTGGTTCTCCTAATATTCCAGATGGTACATATAATGTTGGTTTAAATGTATCATTGCCAATTTTTAAACAAAATCAAAATAATATTAATAAGCAAAAAGTTAAAATTCAGGAAGACCAATTATTAATTCAGCAAGAAAACTCATATTTAACTATAGAGAAAAATATTAATGATAGTGTATTAGATTTAATCAATCAAATTGCAAATATTGAGATTTCAAAAGTTTCTGAAGAGACAGCAAAAGAAAGCTTAGAACTTACCCAAAATGCATATAAAAACGGTGCAGTTCCTGTTATTCAATTGATAGATGCACAAACTAATTATTTACAAGCTCAATTAGCTAAAGCAACAGCTAGTTATAATTATTTAATAACATCAATGCAATTAGAAAGAATTATTGGATACTATTTTTTAATGAATTCAGAAGAAGCTAATAGTCAGTTTTTTCAAAGAGCAAATCAATTTATACTAAACAAAAACTAATCAAATTATGAAATTTAAAACATATATAGCAATTATGCTAACTGTAGCATTCGGCTTAACAAGTTGCAAAGAAAAGGTTGAAGTTAAAGAAGTTGTATTAAGACCTGTAAAATATAAGATTGTAGGAACTTCAAGTTCTCAAAGTATAAGAACATTTAGTGGTACTGCAAAAGCAGGTGATGAAATTGATTTAAGCTTTAGAAGTAATGGAATAATTACAGAATTGAAAGCTAAAGTTGGTCAAAGCGTGAAAAAAGGAGATTTAATAGCGAAATTAGATAACGTTCAAGCAAAATTAGCTTATGAGCAAGCTATATCTGCATTAAATACAGCGAATTCAGCAATGAAAACTGCTAAATCAAATTTAACTCGTGTTAAATCAATGTATGAAAAAGGAAGTAATTCTTTAAGTGATTATGAAGCAGCTAAAAATTCTTATCAATCAGCCTTAGACAGTTATGAATCAGCAAAAAGGAACAAAAGTATTCAGCAATCTCAAATTAATTATGGATATATAAAAGCTCCTAAATCAGGTGTAATTGCTGAAAAGAATAAGCAATTAAATGAGAATGTAAGTGCGGGTGAAGTTATTGCTGTTTTGAATGCAGGTGATAATATAAATGTAATTGTTGGTTTACCAGAAAATGTAATAAATAAAGTTTCGTTAGGTATGTTAACTGAGCTTACATTTTCGGCAATAGAAAATCAAACTTTTAAAGGGTCAGTTATAGAGATCTCTCCAATTATTGATGTGAATTCTGCAACTTATACAGTCAAGATCGATATTGTAAAACCTATTGAAGCAATTAAGCCTGGTATGGCAACAAATGTTGAGTTTAACTTTAGTGAAAATGAAAAGGAAGTAGATGATTCTTTAATAATTCCATTAAATGCAGTTGGTGAGGATATCAACGGTAAGTTTGTATTTATTATAAATTCAGCAGATAATAAAACTGGTGAAGTAAAAAAACATACCATTGAAGTTGGTAATCTTAGTACTGCAGGAATTGTAGTAACAAAAGGGTTAAAAGCTGGTGATAGAATTGCAACAGCAGGATTGCAAACACTTTTAGATGGGCAAAAAGTAAGCTTACAACAAAACTAAAACTTTACAAATGAATCTTACTCAATTTTCTATAGAAAAGAACCGTGTAGCTTTAAGTATTCTAGCGGTGGTAATGGTTATGGGAGCCATATTTTATCAAACACTCTCAAGAGATAGTATGCCTCCTTATACAGTGAGGGTGGCTTCTGTTGTTTCTTCGTTTCCTGGTGCAAGTCCAGAACGTGTTGAAGAATTAGTAACTGATAAAATTGAAAAGGTAGCACAAGAATTGCCTGAATTGAAAGAAGTGAAAAGTACTTCAAGAACTGGATTATCAGTTGTTCAAGTTGAATTAAAAATGGAAGTTGGCCCAGAAGAGTTACAGGCTGTTTGGGATCGACTAAGAAGAAAACTATCTTCTATTCAAGGTTTGCCATCTAATGTGCAACCTCAATTACAAGACGATGGAATTGGTGAAGTTTTTGGTATTGCGGTTGGAATAGTTAGTGATGGTTTTGCATATTCTGAAATTAAAGAATATGCAGATGACTTGAGAGATGATTTAATTAAGCTTGAAGATGCTGCCAAAGTAGAAATAAATGGAGCACAAGAAGAGCGTGTGTTTGTAGAGTTTGATAATACAAAATTGAAAGCATATGGTTTAACTTCAAGTAGGCTTCAAAATATTATAAGTTCTACTAATATTTTAAGTTCTGGGGGTACAATTAACGTAGATTCTGAAAGAATTATCTTGGAGCCTACTGGTAATTTTGGAGATGTTGATGCTATAAAAAAAATGTTGATACCAATTGGAGATAAAGGCCAGGTAGTAACTTTAGGTGACATTACAAATGTTAAAAAAGGATATATGTATCCTTCAAAACAAAAAGTACGTATTAATGGAAAAGATGCTATTTCATTACACGTTTCATTAAAAAAAGGAGCGAATATTATTAAACTTGGTGAAGAACTAGATGTTGTATTAAATGATTGGAAAGGAAAACTTCCAGTTGGTCTTGAAGTGTCTAGATTAGCTTCTATAGATAAGTATATAGATTTAAAAATTAGTGATTTTGTTGGTAACCTTATTCAGGCAATTGTAATTGTACTAGCAGTAATGCTATTCTTTTTAGGTATTAGAACTGGGTTAATTATAGCTAGTTTAATTCCTGTTGTTACAATTACTACATTAATGGTAATGGGGCTTATGGATATTGGTTTAAATCAAATTTCATTAGCAGCGTTAATTATGGCATTAGGTATGATGGTTGATAATGCGATTGTAGTTGCAGAATCAATTATTGTAAAAATAGAAAATGGTAGTAATGTTAAACAGGCTGCCATTGAATCTTGTTCAGAATTGTTTACGCCTCTTTTAATATCGACCTTAACTACATCGGCTGCATTTTTATCCTTTTTTATGGCTGAATCTGTAATGGGTGACATTATGGGGCCAATATTTGTCGTGATTACAATAGCATTAGTTTCTTCGTGGGTAATTGCTTTAAGTATAATTCCTCTTTTTTGTGTTTTCTTTTTAAAGATAAAAAAGAAAGAAAAAGGTGGGAAAGTTAGTTTTTTAGATAGGTTAATTAACTATTTAAAAGAAAAATATAAAGATATTATTTTATTTGCATTGTCTTGGAAAAGATCTGTACTTGCAGGTATTGTTGTAATGTTCTTTTTGTCAATAGTTGGTTTTACAAAATTAGCATTCGTTTTCTTTCCAGATAGTGATAGAAATATGATAACTATTGATGTTAATTTACCTGAAGGTACAAATATTGAAAATACAATTTCTACGGTTAAATCTATTGAAGATTTTATAACTAAAGAATTAAAAGTCAATTCTGATAGAGTTGAAGGAATTGTAGATTGGTCTGCTTATATTGGTCAAGGCCCATCATCTTATGATTTGGGGTATAATGCTGATGAAGCAAATTCTAATTATGCTCATATTTTAGTTAATACATCTTCATTTATGGTAAATAATAATATGGTAAATAAATTAGATGCATATTGTTTTACTCAATTTCCTAATGCAGATATTAAGGTTGGTTTATTAGGTTCTGGAGGTGGAGGAACACCAATAGAAATAAAAATATCTGGAGATGATCCTGATAAATTGGCAAGTATTTCTCAAGAAATAAAATCAAAACTTTTTACGATAGAAGGAACAAAAAATATTAAAGATGATTGGGGACCAAAAGGGAAAAAATTTATAATTAATATAGATCAAAATAAAGCACAAACTGCAGGTGTTACAAACCAAGATATCGCTACATCATTAAGAACCGTTTTAGATGGGTTTCAGGCAGGTGAATATAGAGAAGGAAACAAGTCAATTCCTATTGTTTTACTTAACAACCAAAGTAAGCAACAATCTTTATCATCGTTAGAAACATTGAATATTTATGCACAAAATTCAGGGAAAAGCATTCCTTTATTACAAGTAGCTACTATTGAGCCGTATTGGCAATATTCAAAAATAAAAAGATTGAATTTAACAAGAACAATGAATGTTTCAAGTGAGTTGTCTGAAACTGGAAATGCTTCTGAAGTAACAGCTAAAATTACACCTTGGTTAAAAGAGCAAGAAGAAAGATGGGGTAAAGATTATACATATTCTTTAGGTGGTGATGCAGCTAGTTCTGCAGAAAATATGGGAGCTGTTGCAAATTATTTGCCATTATCAGCTTTTATTATTGTAATGTTATTGATTATTCAATTTAACTCTTTTAGAAAAACAGTAATGATTGTAAGTACCATTCCATTAGGTGTTATTGGAATGGTAATAGGTTTACTATTATTTGGAGTACCTTTTGGTTTTATGGCCTTTTTAGGAGTTATATCTTTAGCAGGGATTGTTATAAATAATGCAATTGTATTAATTGATAGAATTGATGTTGAAATAAATGAAGTTAAGCGTAGTCCTCAAGATGCTGTGGTAGCAGCTTGTTTACAGCGTTTTAGACCTATTTTGTTAGCTACATTTACAACTGTATTAGGTTTAGTGCCATTATATTTAGGTGGAGGTGAAATGTGGGAGCCAATGGCCGTAACTATTATGATTGGATTATTATTTGGAACTGTAATTACATTACTTTTTATACCGTCATTTTATAGTGTGTTTTATAAAGTAGATTATAAAAAGTATGAATTTAAAAAAGAGCTATTAGGTTAATTATTGTTGATGTTATGATGGAGAAGGTTATTTATCCATATCGTTTTGAAATATTCTTTTATAGTCAAATAATCATACTATTTGGGTCGTTAATAATACCTCCAATATTGTTTGAAAATGTTGTTTCACCAATATTGTTTCAAGTTAATATTTTAGCAGGAGTATTATTGTTGTTCAAAAAGAAAAAATTAATGTGGTTTTTAATATTTCTTTTAATCATAACATCAATTATTATAAGTTCGAATATTGTAAATCATACTGAAAAAGGAATTTTGAATTTTTTCAAAATGAGTGCTTATTTTTTATTCTACATAATTGTAACATTTCAATTAATTAAGCAGGTATGGAAATCTAAAAGAGTAGGTAAGAATGTTATTTTTGGGTTAATCAGTGGGTATATATCATTAGGGTTGATAGGGTTTTTTATTTGTATGACTATAGAAATGATAACTCCAGGTTCTTTTCAAGGTTTTAGTGAGGGAATATCATTAACCGAAAATATAATGTATTACAGTTATGTTACATTACTAACAATAGGGTATGGTGAGGTGTTACCTATAACTTCATTGGCTCAAAAGTCTGCGATTCTTATAGGTTTAACAGGCCAAATGTACTTAGTCGTAGTTACAGCTATTGTTGTAGGTAAATATGTAAGTCAAGTTTCAAAAGACAACTAATCACAATATAAAATTTAAAAATGAAATATTTAGTATTGTTAACTGTACTCTGCATAATTAATACAACTGTTTACGCACAGCATCAAAATAAAGATAGTATTAAAATAAAGGAAAATAAAAAGAAAATTTACTCTAACGAAGAAGATAATTATATAAAAGAGTGGTTTAATAGTGAAATTGAATCAATGGAATTATCAGAAAAAGTAAAATTAGAATATTATGATATTTTGTTAAAGTATACAGATAGTATGTCACAATATGGTAAAGAAAATAAGGTGTTTAATAAAGAGGAAGTTAAAACTGGATTGAACACAATTGTCGATAAAATGAATTCAAAATTAAAACCTTTGCTAACTGAAAGTCAATATCAACAGCATGTAAATAATTTCAAAACTATATTATGGAATATTAGCCTGCGAAAAGGTTGGGAATATTAAGTTAAATTTTTTTGTAATTAGAACTTTAGAATGCTTCGTTAATACCAAAATATATTCCAGAGTTTTCGTCTTTACCTTTCCCAAAATCAAAACGTAGCCAAGTATCTTTATTCTTAAATAATTTATATCGTGCTCCTAAACCATAACTAGGTTTAATGTTTTTAATACTGAAAAAATCTTCAGGTTTGTTAGCTACTTCTCCAGCTAATAAAAAAGATGCTAAAGTCCATCGAGGTTTAAAACGCCATCTGTATTCAATTTGTGAAACATACATTTGCTTATCAAGGTATCGCCCAAAGAAATATCCTCTAGCTCTAGAGCCACCACCATAACTAGCTAAGCTTTGAAAAGGAATATTACCAAAATTGTTTTCTGAATACAATTGAAAAGCCAAAAGGCTTTTATCTCCAATTGGTAAATATTCTCTTAAATCAAGGATGAATTTATTGAACCCTTTAGTTGCTCCAAAAATTTCACTTGAAAATTGGGCTTTTGCTTGATAATAGAATCCTTTATTAGGAGAGCCAACATTATCACGTGTGTCATAATTAAAAACGGCGCCTAATCCTGCAACAACAGTTCTTTTGCGACCTATAATATTTTGAGTGTCTAAAATACCATTTTCTTTAATTTCGGTAACTTCATGATTTTTAAATATAAATTGAAATCCAAAATTAAGATCGGGTGGTAATCGCTTTAGAAAAGAAATATTAACCGCGTGAGTAGTTTGCTTATAAACTTCCTCATTTGTGTCTGGTGTATTGTTACCAATACCCCAAAAAGAATTTGGATATATTTCTAATAAATAATGTGCATCAATGAAGTAATCTCCTTTACCTAAATATATTTGTGGAGTTATTTCAAACATTAATTGCTCATTTAATGTATAAATACCACTAAATAGAACATTTGAAAGACGGTTTTTAAAAGTATTCTTTTTATTTAAAAAGAAAAGTTGACCACCTCCACCAAAACCAAATCCAGTTTCAGGTGTATAAAAAGCAATAGGTATTGCAATTAGTTGATGATTTTTAGTATTTGAAATGGTATCTGTTTTTACCAAGTTATTTTCATCTTTTCTTTGGCTAAATACTTGAAAAGTAATTAATAAAATGCAACTATATAATATGAGATTTTTCATTTAAAAAAAGAAATCATCTAGAATGACATTAAAACCAAAAGAAAAGGAAATATCATTTGATGTTATTTTAGTGTTAGTAATGGTTTCAATTGGTAAAGATTCTTGCTCAATATTTACCCAGTATAGGTCAACATTTATACCTAAATCAAATGCAACTGAGTTGTTAATTGTATAAGAGTAGCCAAACCCAACTAAGGCTCCTAAACCACTACCTTCTCCAAATTCTTGAACTAATAAATCTGCTTGCTGTAATTGAATTTTATCTTTATATCTTACGTACCCTAAAGATGTTGTTACAAATAACGAACCTGTTGTACTATCTGAAAAATAATAGTTTGAAAAAGGACCAATAAAAATGGTTTCAGTTGATCCTTCTAGGCTACCATTAGTACTATTTTTGTTTGTTTGAAATCGACCACCAATAAGGAATCGATCTCTAATAAATTTTCCAGATTCAATATTTATTCCAAAATTATTTGATGTAGTTTTGAGATCGTCATTGCCTCTGTTAGTAGTTGTAGAGTTTATAGTTCCAGATAAACCTGTTAACCAACGACCTTTTTTAAATGCTGTTTGTGAAGAATCTTGATTTTGGGAATAACTTAATTGACAACAAATTAACAAAGTCAATGTTAGTATGTGAAAAAGTAATAATTTATTGTGTCTCATAGAATACCCAAATATACATTTTTTTAACAATTAATTTTGACGACCTTAAATTTGGGAAGTGTTTAATTAACATTAACTTTTTTGTTATTAAGATATACTGATTTTAATTTGAATTATACAGATAGCCATTAACCAAAACAAGTATAGGTTAATGTGTATTTAACTTTAAGATGTATTTGAGTTTTATTTGGGGTTTATTAAAGATAGTTTTACAGTTTTACCAGACATACAAATTGTAGCAACATTGTTTACTTCTTCATATTTAATGTGTACGATTAAGTTGTTCGATTTTTCAATATTATATTCGTTAATATTAATTGGGTTTAACCATTTTCCATTTTCTAATTCAATTAACCACCCACAACCATCCAGAGCAGAATTATCAATTAGTTTTCCTTCAACACAACCTTTGCAATTTGAAGTTGTAGCACAAGATGTAAGTAAGAAGATGAATGCTAACAGTGTAATTATATTTTTTTTTATCATTGTTTTTTTAAGTTGTTTTATTAAATTTTGCCTTAGCTAAATAAAAGCCTGCCATAAATGGAATTCCAAAAATAAGTAGAATAAGAATTATAATACCTAAAATTATTATCCAAGCTACATCTTTTATTATTTGTGTAATACTCGATGCGCTTTTTTCTATCATGTGATCTCCAGTAGAATTCAAATTTTTTATAACTGTTTCTTGGAGGTCACTTAAATAAGTTTGAAGCTGTAATCTTTCATCAGCTAATTTATTTACAGATGAATTAACACCACCATTAAGTTCATAAATTAAAGGCATTAATTCATTTTTAATATTTGCTGAAATTTCTCCTAAAAGTTCTGGTGAATTTTCTGCTAGAATAGTAAATCTATCTAAAATAAGATTTAGAGAATCTGCTCTTGATAAAAATTCATCTGATATATTTGCATCATCCCATTGTAAAGACAAACGTTCTTTTTCCCAAGCAAGTTGTTGACTGATTTGTTCTTTTGCTATACCAATTCTATCTCCAATATCACTCAAAGCTTCAGCTCCAGTTCCTAATGTTTTTACATAAGAAGTATCTGCAACACCTAAATGTTTTGCTAGAGGTGAAAGTAAATTTGTTCTAGGGAAATCAAAAGTTGTTATTGGGTTGTTTTTAGTGTAATTGGTAGCAAATAGATAAAGCGATTTAAAACGTTCTTTATTTAGTAACGATTTAGCAATTTGCGAAATTTTATATTCTAAGCTAATTGCTGTATTAAGCATTAATACATTTTGTGGTCCAAGGTATTCAACACCTTCTTTTGTTTTTAAAACTTCAACTAATTGTTTACTTAAAATCCAGGTATCTACTAATGATAATTCTGGGACTGATTGAAAAGCTGTTTTAGCTGATGCAGCAACCAATCCTTTTTTAAACTGTATTACATTTAATTTAATTTTAAGGTCATTGCTACTGCTAATTATACTATCGGCAGTTTTTATAATACTGCTTGAAAAATCATTTTGAAATGATCTTACAGCTATTCTAGTATTTAATTGAATTTTTGAAAGTGGTATTTCTTCAGATTCAAACGAAAGTTTCATTAACGAACAACTTGAAACGGAGATAAGCAAAATCAATAATAAGAATTTAGTTGATATAAATTTAAAGTATTTCATTTTGTGTTAATCAATTTTTCTAAATGTTAATAAAATGTTTTCTTCAGAATCTAATAATGAAAGTTGCAATTTATCAATTGTATAATATTTCGTTTTTAATAATTTTGAATGATATTGCTCTGTAAATTTCATATTATTACACCGCATCTTTGTGCCAAATATATGCTTGAATTGAATTTCAGAATTGGTGAGTTTAGTTATAGAGCCTTTAATTTGATTACAGCTATCATTACCGTAAAACTTGTTTTCTTTTATATTAACCTCTAATTGAGGTTTTTTTTGTGCCGTATTGTTAATTGTTAAATTATCTATAGAGTCTAAAATCCATATATCATTTAATAATTGTTTAGCTTCTGTTTTTTTATTAATAACATAGGTAGCATTCGTTTTTTTGGTTCCACAAGACATCAATAAAAATATAGCTAGAGCGTAAGGAGTTAGTTTAAATTGTTTCATATTGAATTTATATACTATGAATAATTCCTGAGTACTTAATAAAACTTCTATTACTTCCATATATAGAAAGTGAAGCGGTACCACTTTTATAAATGTTCAAAATAATTTCAAATGCTTCCATATTTTTATACCCTTTGAGTTTTATACAAATATTTTTTTTAACATCATTATACTGAACTTTGTAATTCTCTATAATATTATTAATCTTAATTGCTCCACTTCCATTAAAACCTGTGGCGTTATGTAATACGCCAAAATAAGGTAAATATGATTTTATGCTATCGCTTTTTATCTCTAGAAAATCTCCTTCGCCCTTTACATCTATATGAGCTCCTCCCATTGGGTTTACTTGTTCAGCTTCGAATACAAAAGATTTAGATTCAACTAAATTTTTAACAAGTGAATATTCTTTTTTAGCTCTAGCTTCTTTCATTTTTTTTCTCGATAATTTATTTTGAGCTGTAGTTTTTAGTACAAGCATAAGTAAAACGATTAATGTAAAAATATTTTTCATAATAAATAATTTAAGATGTGGATATAGAAATAACTACTTGTTAAATTTATTTTCATAATGTTCTTTTAGAAATACTAGTATTAATAAACATAATGAAGCTATTAAATAAGACATTCTTGAGTTATTGAAAAAGTTATTTAAGTATTTGCTCTGTTATTTTTTTAGAAAAGTCTTTTGAAATTTTACCTAAACTTTTAGGATTGTCAACTTCAGAAGTTAAAATAGCAATTAACTGATTGTCTTCATCTTTTGTAATATCATATACAACAGTTTCTAAGATGTACCTTTTGCTAGTATAAGTATACGAACTCGATGGTTCAACATTATAATATGGTATTACAAAAAATTTACGGTATCTTCTAGAGTATCTTACTGTATGATGTACACTAATATTATTTTCAACAGCGGTTCTTGTATACTCTTGGGTGTCTTTTAAAATTGTTGCAATAATAATATCAATTCCTTGTTTTTTTAATTTGTTTTGAACATTCTTAGTACTTATAAATGATAGGTTATTAGAAGTATCTAGTTTTCTTAAAATCTTATAACTTTCAATTGATTTTAAATTATTCTCATTCAATTTTTTTGAAATATCAGTTTCAAACTGAATTCTAGCAAAATCATTATTTGTTTTACTAATTACTGCAATTGATTTTTTGTTTATTTCATTTAATTTAGAGTTTTCCCAACTGTCAATTAGTTTTACTGAAGAGCAGCTAGTTATGGTAATAATTATTAAAAATACAAGGCTGCTTATTTTTATTAATGTTTTCATTTTTTTTTAGTTAAAGTTTAATTTCTAATTGCTCCTGCGGCTGCAGAACCCAATAGTTCCATTGTGTTATTTATTCTATGTAAAATGTTTTTAGCTTTTTTAATGAATGATAATTCAGTTGTATTTAAGAATAATTGTTGATTGTTGTTTGAGTTGTTTAAAATTTGAGCTTTCATAATATGTTGTTTTTAAATATTTTATTTGTTATTTCTTGTACAAATGTATGGCCTTCAGTAGCCTATGAGTAGTCGTTTTTAGGTGAAGCAGTTAAAATGATAAGTGAAACGTCTTATTTGAAATGTGAAATGAATTCACACTTTTGAAGATTTTATATTAGTTGTGACTTTTAACCTGAAAGTTCATTTTTTGAAATGTTTTAAGTTGGTTAAAGAAGACTTTAAATATTAAAAGAGTTGTTTCACTAATATATTTAAAACTTTAATAGTGGTAAATTATAAATTTGAACGAAATTTAAAAATGATGTAACTTTGGATATTAATAAACTATTAAAACTAAAAAAATTGTCTTTTAAAAAAGTTAGTAATTTTCTAATTGTAGTTATTGCTTTTTCAGTCTCAATGCTAATGAACTTACCTAGAGGTTTGAAATTGTTTGAAATTTCAAATACTCTGGAAAGTCAAAATGCAACCATTTCTATAAGTGATTTAATCTTACGTGTTATATTTCTTTTCGTAATCTCTTGGGGAGTTCTACAACTTAATGCTAATTGGAGGTATCAATTAAAAAAATCGTCATTATTTTTTGAGATAATAATAACTCTTATTGTTCACTTTGTAATTTTATATGGATCTGTTAAACTATTTATTTTCATTTTTTCCGCACTAAATGAGAAATCACAGACTGATGAGGAAATTGGGTTTATTTATTTTGGATACGTCATAGTATTTATTGTGTTATTTTTTGTTGCAAAAATTTTAAGGTACCAAGTGTTTAGAGAAGAAGATTTATTAGAAAAAGAGATCTTGAAGCAGCAAAGTATAGAGAATGAGTTAACAGCATTAAAAAATCAAGTAAATCCTCATTTCTTATTTAACTCTTTAAATTCTCTTAGTTCATTAGTTAGAGAAAATAAAGAAGCCACAACTTTTGTAACTAAACTTTCATTTATGTATCGTTATATTTTGCAAAGTAGTGAGAAGGATTTGGTGACATTAAAGGAAGAAATGAAATTTTTAGAAAGCTATATACATCTAATTAAAACGAGATATAGAGATAGAATAATAATTAATATTGATATTTCTGAAGAATATTATAAAAGCAAAATACCAGTGTTAACTTTACAATTGTTAGTTGAAAACTGTATTAAACATAATGAAATTTCTGTTGATAATCCATTGGAAATAAATATTTATATTGATCGAAATTATATAGTGATTGAAAATTTAATAAATCCAAAAATAAGTCATGTGGAAAGTACCGGAAAAGGGCTTTCAAATATTAATAAACGCTATCTGTTATTGAAAGAAGAACATATTTCAATAAGTAATTTAAATAATGTTTTTAAAGTAAAACTACCTATAAATTAATAATTCTATGAAAGTAATTATAGTTGAAGATGAAGTATTAGCAAGTGAGAATTTAATTTATTTATTGAAAAACATAGACCCAAATATTGAGGTGTTAAAAGTTTTAGACTCTGTTAAATCTTCTATTAATTTCTTTTCGAAACCTATTGAAGCCGACTTGATATTTATGGATATCCATTTAGCAGATGGTTTATCATTTGAAATTTTTGATAAGGTAACTGTTAAAACTCCTTTAATATTTACTACGGCCTATGATCAATATGCAATAAAAGCATTTAAGGTTAATAGTGTCGATTATCTTTTAAAACCATTAAATGAAGAAGAGTTGGCAGATGCTATTATTAAATTTAATTCTATTGTTAAAACTGAGCCAACAATTAATAATAGTCAAATTGAAAGTGTTTTACAATTGTTAAATTCAAATAATAAAACTTTTAAGTCAACCTATTTAGTTCAAAGTAGAGATGAGTTAATTCCTTTAAAAATTTCAGATATAGCTTATTTTTATATAGAAGTAGGGATTATTAAAGCTATAACTTTGGATAATAAATCATTTATTATTAATGAAAAACTTGAAAGTATAGTAGAAGAGATTGATACTTCAAAATTTTATAGAGTAAACAGGCAATTTGTTGTTAATAGAGAAGCTGTTTTAAAAATCAAATTTTATTTTAATGGTAAATTAGTTTTAAAAACAAACCCACCATTTAAAGAACGAATAATTGTTAGTAAAGCAAAAGCAACCGAATTTAAAAATTGGATGAATAATTAGCGAAATAATTATACTATGCAGACAACAAGAAAAAAGGTCTATTGATATTTAGATTATAAAAAAACCACTCAATATTAGAATTTATGAGTGGTTTTTTAGAATTAATTGCTTAAATACTATTTGTAAACAGTTTCATCGGTATTTAGATCTATTTTTTCAACTGATTTTTCATTATTTACAGGAACCTCAATTGTTAAAAATTTATCTTCGCCATCAGAATCTTCACCTTGATAAAACTTAAAAATATAAGGTTCATCTTGTAGAACATGAATTGGAATTGAAAAGGTTGTTTCTCTAATACTTGGATTATATCCAATTCCATCATCTACATGTGCAATAGGATAAATTAGTCTCGATGTTCCTTCGTAGAAATAGTCAAATTGTCCATAATGGTAATAGCTACTATTTGGTAATTCTATTGTAACTTCAATGTCATAGAAACTTCCGTAGTCAAATTCATCTGGAAGATCTGCACTTATTGTATTTACATACTCTAAATGGTAATTGTGGTCATTGTCGTTGTCATTGCTACATGATATAAAAGATATGCTAATAGCAATAATCATAATTAGTGAATACTTAAGATTTTTCATAATATATTAGTTTTAAATTTCTATTCAAAAGTACGGTTACAGGTATCTTGAAATAGATAATTTTACGTGAAGCGTCTTAAATTTAATTTGAAACAGCTTTAAATACAAATGAAATATTTTTTACATAAAATAAGCAGAAGTTTGTAATTATAATATGGTAGTTTAATTAATGTTACTAGAACAATTACCATAATATTTGATGTTAATTATTGCTATTTCTTAATGTGAAAATCTTATATTTGTTTTAAGATTGAAAGTTAAAATTAACCAATAGATATTAATGGTTAGGTCAACAAATCGGTCAACAAAAAAATACAAGACATAGGAGCCCTTTAAATATTGGGTAATCAGCAGAAAGTCTGAATCCTATCGAGGTCACTAGAGTTATACTCAAATAAACCTTAATCCTTGTAAATCCTATATTTTACAAGGGTTTTTATTTTTTGTTAATCATATTAAAAAGGAAATAAAAAACCCCACCTCAAGGGTGGGGAAAATTGCTATGAAAAAGATTAGGCCTATGAAAACCTAACACTCAAATATAATCATTATTATAATTACTTAAGCTCTTATTTATAACTTTAACAATGCGTGCATAGAATTAATTAAATAAAATTTCAGAACAAGTAATTCAAAGCTTGATTCAGAATTTTATTAAAATATAAACTTTTAACAAATACGTTTCCATAAGTAACACTAGTATAAAATAGAATATTTAGCAAGTAATACAGTGTTAGCAAAACGCTACATTTTGTTTTGTAAAATATATTCGCAAGAGCGTATAATACATAAAACATAAACCCTCTCCTTTTTAAAGGTAAGTAAAATCAAATATAGAATCAATAATTACCAAATTATAACTTCTGAAGAGTTTGCTTAGTCTAGAAAAGTGAATGAGTATCTGCATTGTAAGCTTTTACTTTCTATGTGGTTAGCTCTTCATAATTGAAGTACTATAAATTCTAACAATTGATTAAACGATAAATACTTAAAAATTATCTTTTTATAACACATATTTATCTTTTCGAAAGTTATTTTGTTAAAATTTGGTGTTTTTTTTAAAAAATTAAAAAACTGAGAATTAAATAAAAAACCTTCAAAGCTCTGTATTTGTTGAAGCTACACTTAAATTATTCTTTTTTTGAAAATAGATGGTTATTGGTCATTTTTTAAGTCTTGGGTAAAATAGATTGGGTAAGTGCTAATTTATTGGAATATAACCTTGCTAAGAAATTATTCATTTGTATTAAGATATTTTCTGTAAAACTTAAATAAAAATAACCGAATGAAATTTATTGAATTTAAAAGAACAAAGCGTAGTTATTTGCTACTTACTCTGTTCGCCTTGTTATTCAGTTTGAATATACAAGCTCAAAAAATTAATGTGCAGGGTGTTGTTACCGGTAAAGATGATGGAGCTCCTATACCAGGAGTTACTGTTTTAATACAAGGTACAACTAATGGAACAACCACAGATTTTGATGGTAATTATTTGCTTAGTGCAAAAATTGGGGATGTACTTGAATTTAGCTTTTTAGGTATGGAAACCAAAGCTTTAAAAGTAAAAGGAAAAACAATGAATGTTGCTTTAGTTGCTGATGTTCAAGGTTTAGAAGAAGTTGTAGTTATTGGTTATGGAACTGTTAAAAAGAAAGAATTAACAGGTGCGGTAACACAAGTAAAATCTGAAGATTTAGAGCGCATTGTTTCTCAAGATTTAGGATCTGTTTTACAAGGTCAGGCATCTGGAGTTAGTATAGTTAGTGCTACCGAGCCTGGAGGAGATTCAGAAATATTAATTAGAGGTATTACTACTTTGGGTGATAATACTCCATTGTTTGTTGTAGATGGTGTAATTCAAGAAGGAGACCCAAGAATTGCACCTAGTGATATTGAAACTATTGATATTTTAAAAGATGCTGCGTCAACAGCTATTTATGGTTCTAGAGGTGCAACAGGAGTAATTTTAATTACAACCAAGCAAGGTAAAGCAGGATCTTTACAAGTTAGAAGTACCGCTAGTTATGCTATAGAAACTAGAAATGCAACACTTCCATTAATGAATTCTACTGAACAATTGTTTTTTAATATAGTTGCACAGCAAAATGTTACTGGAGTTGCAGATGGAGATCAAACATTACAAATAGAAAGATTACCATATAGTTTTCAAAATGAAACAGACCTAAACAAGTTAGTGTTTAGAGATAATGTACCAACAATAAATTTTAATACTAATATTTCTGGTGGTACAGAAGACATTACTTATAATGTAAGTGTTGGTCTTTTTGATCAAAAAGGTTTAATGATTAATTCTGGCTATGAACGTTTTAACACCAGAGCTAATACGGTATACAAAAAAAATAAATTAAGAATACAAACTAGCGCAGGTTTATCTTCAGATCATAGAGATGTTTCTCCAAATTATTTATTAGGACAAACAATAAGATATTATCCTTACCAACCTGGTATTGATTTAGGTGAATTTGATTTATTAGAAAGTGCCGGTGACGAATCTAATAGATTAGGTTGGGTAATAAACAGTTTAAGAAGTACTCAGTATACAAAAACTACAAGAGGAAATGCTTCATTTAAAATAGATTATGAATTGTTCGATGGATTTAAACTAACTGGAAATGCTGGTTTAGTATTCACAAATACTTATGGTAAAAGAGTAGTTCCTTATCAAGAGCTAAAAAATTATCAAACAGGACAAATATTTAGTAACCCTTCTCAAAGTTATGTTAGAATGGATTCTGGATATAGAAAAGCATTAAACTTTGAGGTTGGTGCAACTTATCAAAAAAAAATAGGAGATCATAAGTTAACAGGAACTGTTTTTGCTACTTCAGAAAGATATGAGTATGATACTTATTTTGCTAGAAGAGCAGGTGCAACTAACCCAGATATAACGGTTTTAGATGGAGCAACTTTAGAATCTGAGGTTGGTTCTGGATTTAATTATATTGATAAATTAATAGGTGTTATAGGTAGGGTTCAGTATGATTATAAAGGTAAATACCTTTTTAGTTCGAGTGTACGTAGAGATGGTTCTTCTAAATTTCCAGAAGGTAATAAATGGGGAATGTTTCCTTCAGTAGCTTTTGCTTGGAATGTTTCTGATGAAGGTTTTTGGGAACCATTAAAAAGTACTATAAATAATTTTAAGTTTAGAGCTTCTAGAGGTGAAGTTGGTAACCAAAGAATACGATCGTATTTGTACGCACCAAGTATTACGCAAAATGTAGATTATTTATCTGTAGATGAGAATGGTAATGAGCAATTAAGTTTAGGTGCAATTCAAACTACTTACTCTAACGAGTTGTTAAAGTGGGAAACTACTACTCAAACTAACATTGGTGTAGATTTAGGCTTATTTAAAAACAAGTTAACCATTTCTGCAGAATACTATAATACTGATAAAAAGGACATGTTATTTCCAGTAGTATTATCGCCATCAGCAGGTGGAGGAGATAATGCTCAGGTAACTCTAAATGTTGGTAATATGGTAAATAAAGGATTCGAACTTTCAATGAGACACCAAAATAGAATAGGTAAGTTTTGGTATAGAATGGACGGAACTTTTACAACTAATAAAAATGAGATTACTAAAATTAAAGGGCAATCTAATTATTTGCTAACTAGTGATTGGGGCTTAGTAAATGGAGCAAGAGATCAATCTCAAATTACAGCTCTAGCAGTTGGTAGAGAAGCAGGAGCTTTCTTTTTATGGCAAACAGATGGAATTATTAATACCGATGAAAAATTAGCTGCTTATCAAGAAATTGTACCTTCAGCTCAAATGGGAGATGCCATGTATAAAGATGTTAATAATGATAAAAAATTAAACGGAGAAGATAGAGTTTATAGCGGTAGCGGATTGCCAAAATTTGAAGTTGGTTATACATTAAGTACAGCTTATAAAAATTTCGATTTTCAAATGAACTGGTTTGCAGCAGTTGGTCAAGAAATAATGAATGGATCAAGAGCAACAGCATTTGCTTATGGAAGACATAAAGATTTAATATACCAATGGTCTGAAGATAATCAAGATACTACTATCCCGGCATATAGAGGTGATATTAAAAAACATCCTAATTATATTGGATATAGTGATAGATGGATGGAAGATGGATCGTATATAAGATTAAAAGCAATTACTTTAGGATATAAACTTCCTAAGGAAAAACTTGAAAAAATTGGATTTTCTTCTTTAAGAGTATACGTAAGAGCACAAAACCCATTAACAATTACAAAGTATAAGGGTTATAACCCAGAAATTGGAGGAGGTATTACAGGTAGAGGTTTAGATAGAGGTGTAGGTCCAACATCTAAGCAATATGTGGTTGGGTTGAATTTTAATTTTTAAGAATAAAATATCATGAAAAATATAAGTTTAAAAATATTAGTATTTACCTTCATTGTAGGCCTATTTAGCGCTTGTGGAGATGAATATTTAACAGAGGTTAATCCAAATGAAATAGCTAAAGATAGCTACTGGAGAAACTTAGATGAAACAGGAGCTGGTCTAAATGCAACTTACCATACGTTACACGACAGGTTTATTTTAGGAGTAGTTGAAGATGCTATTAGAACAGATCAAGGTTGGCCTGGTTATGGGCGTCCTGCTCCGAACAATATAAACGAGTATTACAACCAAACCTTTACAAATAGCTCTGAAGCTATAATTGAAAGATGGCAAGCTAATTACAAAGGTATTTTTAGAGCTAACCAAGTAATTGAAGCTTTAGAAAATATTCAAGGAGAATATGGCGAAGATTTAGAATGGACTTCCCAAATGGCGCAAGCTAAGTTTTTAAGAGGATTATTTCATTATTATTTATATACAGTTTATAACAATGGCAGCGTAATTCTAAGAGAAAAAAACCCATTAACAGACGAAGAAATAAACAAAGCAGTTTCGCCAGCAGAAGAAGTATTAGCTTTTATTAAAACTGATATGGAATATGCTTACGATAACTTATATAAAAAAGGAGAATATCCAAATTCTAACGATTTGAATAGAGCAACTTCTGGAGCGGCAGCTACAATTTTAGGTTCAATTTATTTAAACGAATTTGATTACACTACTGCAATGACATATTTTGAAGATGTAATTGACAATCACGGTTATCAATTAGTATATGACATGGATAGGTTGTTTACAACTGAAGGAGAACACAATGAAGAATCTATTTTTGAAGTTACTTTTAGCTCTGATTTAAAACCAGAAGAAAATGTTTGGAGTGGAGAGGCAGTATCAACAACTTTAGGTCAAATATTTACAAATACGGTTGGGCCAACTATCCCTGCTTGGATGGTTTGGAGATTTAAAACAGAACAAATGGATCCATTAGATAATAGAAACTATTATGATGATCCAAGTACTGGAAAAACATTACGTAATGTACCTCTAAGAGCTTCTGCAATGGCGGCGATAGTTGAAGATAATCAAACAGAGTATTATTTAACAGGTACAGTAACAGAAAATGGAAAATTTCACGGAACCGCTTGGGGTTATGGATGGTGGAAAAAGTATTCGAATCACGATATTGTTGAAGCTGAAAGTGCATTGCCTTACGGAGCGGTTCGTTCAGGTAAAAATGTTACAATGAATAGATTAGCGGATGTTATGTTAATGCAAGCAGAATGTAAAATTAAAACAGGAGACTTGGATGCAGCAATTGAACTAATGAATAAAATTAGACAAAGATGGGGCTTAGTTTTACTAGGTGAATCAGGATCAGATACTGTTCACACATATAATGAAGAAACTTATACAGCTAGTGAGTTAATGGAGCATTTAATGAATGAAGAAAAAGCATTAGAAATGTGTGTAGAAGGTTATGCAACACGATACATAGATTTTAAAAGATGGGAACAATCTGAAGGTATTGGATTAGAACAAAGATTTGCAGAATTATCTAATGAAGTGTATTATGGTGTGCCATACAAGTACGTAAACTCAGCAGGTGTTACAAAAACAAAATGGAACTTTCCTTCAATAGTAATAGATCCATCAGGAGCAATAGGTGGTTCGTCAATTATTGTAGATTATGAGTACGATACTCCAGCTGCAAATTATAGCGAGAAATTGAATGGAACTTTTCCACTTCCACTTTCAGAGGTTAGTTCAAACCCTAATATTAACTAAAAAATATAATCATGAAAAATATAAAATATATACTGTTTCTTTTTAGCTTAGTTTTCTTTTTAAGCTGCGAAGAAGAATATGAAGATTACACAGCTCCTGATGAATTGTCAGACATTAGTTGGCTGCTAAGTATAGATGAGTTTTCGCAAGATCCATTTAGTTTACACGCAGATTCTTTTGTGTCTTTTTTAGATTTATCTCAAGGAGCTTTGGTTCATAAATGGGAAATTGAAGAAGGAAATAATTTTTTGAATGAAGGTTTTAAAAAGAATGATTCTTTACCTCTTTTTATAAATGAAGATGCTGGCATATCAATAGATGAGGTTAAAGCACATGTGTTATTCAGAAATCAAGGAATAAACAAAGTAAGATTGTATAATGAATTTAAAGACTCTGTAACATATAGAGGCGCAGATAGAATTTTACAATCTCATAAAGTAGGCGACGTTTGGGTAATTGACACTACGTTTACATTCGATATTTATGGTAAACTATTACCAGCTTTTAAAGTATTAAAAGAAGGAGTTGAGGTGTTAAATATTACAGCTGAAGATGAACCAAATTTAGAAGATTCAGAAACTTGGCCAGAAGTTGAGGTTGAATCTGGAGCTTCATTAACTTTTGTAGATTTAACTACTGAAGATAGACCAACAGGAAGAACTTGGTTTACTCCAGATGGTTTTCCAACACAAACGGGAGCTGAAGAAGCGACTATTAAATTTTATAAACTTGGAACTTATTTAGCAGGTACAATAAGATCTTTAAGAACTTCACCTCCAACAACAAATGCAGAAAAAGTAATTCCTTTAAGAGTTACTGTAACTCAATCTACACTGCCTTTTGAGTTTGTTGGACCAGTCAAAGAGGAGGAAGATGAAACTCTTTCTTTTAGAGTATCTGGATTGGTAGAGCCATTTACAGGTGAAGAAGAGAATTTTACAGTTCACGTAACTAATAGTGTGTCTGGATTTAGCGGAGATATAGCTGTGCAAACAGCAAGAGTAAATGAAGATGATGGAACTTTAATCGAATTAACACTAGCTGAACCAATTTATAATAGCGATGTGGTTACTGTAGCTTATAATGGCGGAGAAATAAAATCGTTAGATGAAAGAGATCTGTTAGATTTTGATGCTAAATATGCAAATATGCATTTTGGAAATAATATTTTAGTTTCTAATAGTTGGTCTGGCTTTGAGCCATCTTTAGGAGCGTTAAATAGAGCTTATGCAGGACCATCTGGTGCATTTTGGGTAGGAGCAAATGGAACAGAAGCTGATCCAAATTGGTCACGTACGCAAGAAAAAGCATTTTCAGGAGATGCAAGTATGAAGTTCTCAGTAGATGGAATAGGTAAACAGTATCAATTACACACCTTTGGTTTAGGAACAATAGATAAAATACCAGCAGGTACTTATAAAATATCATTTATGGTATATCTAGAAGCAGGAAACACTATGGGTGGTTTTTATACTTGGGGAGATGTAGTTCCAATAAATAAATCTGGAGTATGGAATTTAGATGGATTAGAAAGAGAAAAATGGGTGAAAGTAGAGCATGTTGTTACTGTTCCAGCTCTTGAAGCTAAGAAAAAGGTAACAATTGTGGTTCATCCTAATATAAATCAAAATGCCTCATCAGGTAGACAAACAATGTATTTAGATGATTTTTCTTTTATTGAATTAGAAGTAAGACCATAACAATGTTTATATAAATAAAAAACCGCTTTTTAAAGCGGTTTTTTGTTTTAAAAATGAATCTTACCTTTATAAACATATTTCGAATAAATTAAGTGTTTAAGGCCAAAAATTGAGGTAAAAAGTGACTTTTATTAAGGTAAAATTTGATTTGTTTAAGATAATAATGGTGATTAATATGGTATTAAGAACATTTAATTTTATACTAGAAATAGAAAATCTTATTTGTTTAAAATAATAAAGACTTTTTTATAAAAATATAATTATGACAATTGAAAAAATAGAAACGTTCATACTTAAAGATAAACTGTCAAAAAGTTTTTTCTTTTCTCAATGGGAATATTCAGAGAGATGTATATGTGTTGTTAAAGTAACTGCTTCAGATGGTAGTTATGGTTGGGGAGAAGGATATGGACCTGCAGCTGTTTTAGAAGAAGGTGTAAAACTATTGGCGCCTCATGTAGTTGGGTTGAACCCGTTAGAAAATGAAGTTGTGTGGAACCATATGTATCGAAAAACATTAGATTTTGCTAGAAGAGGTGTTTTAGCTGCTTCTATAAGTGCAATTGATATTGCAATATGGGATCTAAAAGGTAAAATTTTAGGCTTACCAGTTTCAACATTACTTGGTGGAGCATTAAGAACTAAAATTAGACCGTATGCAACAGGTTTATACTTTACTAATTATGAAAACCCTGCGGAAGGATTGGTGGAAGAGGCCAAAATGTATGTAGAGCAAGGTTTTAAATCTATGAAAATGAAAGTTGGATTAGGTATAAAAAAGGATATTGAAATTGTAAAAGCTATTCGTGAAGCAATAGGGCCAGATATTGGTTTAATGGTAGATTCTAATCACGCATATACGTTAAGAGAAGCTACAGAATTAGCAAGAAAAATTGAGAAATACGATATCGGTTGGTTCGAAGAACCTATTTCTCCAGAGTTTTATGAGCAATCTAGAGAACTGAGGAGTAAAACTACCATTCCAATTTCAGGAGGTGAATGTGAGTATTTTCGTTTTGGATTTCAACAATTAATAAAAAATAAATCTGTAGATATTATTCAGCCAGATATTTGTGCAAGTGGAGGTTTAACCGAGGCTAAAAGAATTTCAGCAATAGCAAGTGCAAATGGTATTGATATTATTCCACACACTTGGGGAACTTCAATAGGTATTCACGTAGCATTACATTTTATTTCAAATTTAGAAGCTATACCAGGAAGAATGTATGCTCCAGAGTTTTTAATGGAATACGATCAAACGGAAAATGGGTTAAGAGAAAAACTTACCTACCCAAAAATAGAAATGAAAGATGGAATGATAGAAGTTCCAACAAGGCCAGGATTAGGTATTGATATTGATGAGAATGTTTTAAGAGAATATTCAGTTTCAACAAACTTAGTAGAAAGTCCAATTATTTAAAATATACAAAATGAAAACTCAAAATTTCGGATATAAAAAACTATATATAGGGGGTGAGCTTTTAGATTCAGTAAGTGGAGAAAGAGAAGATGTAGTTTGCCCAGCAACAGGAGAAGTTATAGCTCAAATTGCAAAAGCAGGAACTGCTGATGCTGAAAAAGCTTTAGAAGCGGCAGATAAAGGATTTAAATATTGGTCTAAATTATCGTTGGCTGAAAGAACTGAATGGATGACTAAATTACGTTCAGCAGTGTTAGATAAAGAACACGAATTAAAAACAGCAATGGTTCACGAAATGGGTAAAACCTATGGTGGCGCCGCTGAAGATATTGAGGCAGTTGTAAATGCTTTAGAATGGTATCCGGCTGCAATGAAAAACTTAAGAGAAGAGCAAATTCCAGATTATGAGAATACGCATACTCATAAAATGATTTCGAAACCAGCAGGTGTTGCGGTTGCATATTTAGCTTGGAATTTTCCATTGTTAAATGTTGGTTTTAAATTAGGACCAGCTTTAGCTGCAGGGTGTTCGTTAATAATAAAACCATCTACATTATCTCCTTTATCAACATATATGATTGGAGAAATTATGCATAGCATTAATTTTCCAGCAGGCGTTGTAAATATAGTTGCAGGTTCTAGTAGAGAAGTTGCAACACCAATGACAAAAAGTAAAATTCCAGCTATATTAACTATGATTGGTTCAACAGCTACTGGTCAAAAAGTAATTGCAGATAGTACAACTTCTATCAAAAAATTAGGAATGGAATTGGGTGGAAACGCACCATTTATGGTATTTGAAGATGCAGATTTTGAAGCAGCTTTAAACTTAGCTGTGGTATTGAATTTCCATAATTCAGGTCAAATTTGTGTTGCAGCAAATAGAGTAATGGTTCATAAAAATATTTACGACAAGTTTGTAAAAGCTTTTGTTAAAAGAACTTCAGAATTAAAATTAGGATTTGGAATTAAAGAAAATCCAGATGTATTTATGGGACCTGTAGTATCAAAATCAGACAGAGATAGAATGTTTGATTTAGTTGAAGATGCCGTTAGCAAAGGCGCAAAATTAGAATACGGAGGAAAAGTTCCAGAAGGTTTTCCAGAAGATGGAAACTGGATTGAACCTACAGTTGTTTCTGGAATAACTACAGAAATGGATTTATTTAGAAAAGAAACTTTTGGACCCGTTGCAGGTATTATGAGTTTTGATACTGATGATGAAGTATTAGAAATGGCAAACGATACAGAGTATGGATTAGCTTCCTATATTTTTACAAACAATCATAAAAGAATTGAGCGTTTTACAGAAGATTTAGAGTTTGGTGAAATACAAATTAATGGTGTAAAATATGCTATTTATTTACCGCACGGTGGAATTAAAAATAGTGGTATTGGTCACGATTGTTCTCACCTAGCTTTAGATGATTATTTAGTTAAAAAGAGAGTTTCTACAGCCTTGTAAAATGGTAACCAATCTACTAAAAGATAGCTTAACAAAAGGAGATACCGTATACGGTCCTTTTTGCAAAATTCAAGACCCAGCAATTGTAGAAATTGCAGCCTTAAGTGGTTTTAATTTTGTAATAATTGATATGGAACACGGTCCTTACGGAACCGAGTCTGTTCAGAATATGATTAGAGCTGCTGAAGCAAGAGGATTAACTCCTATTGTAAGAGTTACTGAAAATTCTGAAACTCTAATTTTAAGAACGTTAGATATTGGCGCAAAATGTGTTCAAGTACCACAAATTTGTACGAAAGAAGACGCACAAAAAGTTGTAAAAGCAACATCTTTTTATCCTAAAGGAGAAAGAGGTATGTGTAGATATGTGCGAGCTGCTGATTATACTGCAATAGATGGTGCAACTCATTTTGGTTCAGCCAATGATTCTATTACTACTATAATTCATATTGAAGGTATGGAAGGTATCGAAAACCTTTCAGAAATAGTTTCTGTTGAAGGCATTGATGTTATTTTTCTAGGGCCTTATGATTTATCTCAATCTTGTGGTGTTCCGGGAGAAGTTAAACACGAGAAAGTTATGAAAGCAATGAAAGATGCCGTAAAACTTGCCCAACAATATGGTAAGGCAGTTGGAACTTTTACTGAATCTGTCGAAGATGCTAAAATGTGGAAATCAATAGGAGTTCAATACATATCTTACGCTGTAGATGTTGGATTAATAATGAAAAATTTTAAAGAAATTACAAATCAACTTAACAATTAAATATATATGGAATCAATGCTTTTTCCTTTTTTGCTAGTAATTTTTGCTAGTATTTTTCAAGGTTCTTTTGGACTTGGAATGAAATTTATGAACCCCCTAAAATGGGAGGCTTGGTGGTTAGTTCATTCACTATTCGCCATGATATTATTACCAACTTTATGGGCGTATTTTGTAACCCCAGATTTATTTAGTGTAGTTACAAGTGCACCTTCAGAAGATATGTTAATGGCTATGGCTTTTGGAGCTTTGTGGGGAGTTGGAGGAATTATGTTTGGAAAAAGTGTTCCTTATATCGGGATTTCTTTAACCTATGGAATTGTAATGGGAGTTTGTGCCGCTGCAGGTGGTTTAATTCCTTTATTTACTGCTGATGATGCTCAATATCAAAGTATGATACCAGCATTACCTTATATTTTAGGAGGAGTAGCTTTAATGGTTGTTGGAGTTGCAATTACCGCTTATGCTGGTGTGCAAAAAGACAAATTACAAGCAATTACTGAAGCTAGTGGAGAAAAAGTAAATTTAAAATTAGGAATAATTATAGCGGTTTTAAGTGGATTCTTATCAGCCTTTTTAGCAATTGGTTTTGCTGAAGGAAGTGCAATAGGTGCTATAGCACAAGAAGCCGGAGCAATTGCACGTAACAGTAGTTTAGCTATTTGGGTAGTTGTACTTTGGGGTGGATTTGCAATAAATGCAGGTTACGCACTATTCTTATTATTCAAAAATAATACGTGGAGTTCATTCTCAACACCAAATGCTGGAAAAGCATATGCTTGGTCTATTGGAGCAGCTATACTTTGGTTTGGTGCTTTAGGAATATATGGGCAAGGAGCAACGCTTATGGGAAGTCTTGGAGATGTAATTGCTTGGCCAATTATGTTAGGTCTTTCTTTAATTGTTGGTAATATATGGTCTTATTTGAATAAAGAATGGGAAGGTGCAAAAAAACCTTTTTACATAATGCTACTAGGTGTATTTGTAATTATTGTTGCGGTAGTTGTAATGGGTTATTCTTAGAGTAGAAAAGTATAAACAATTAATTGTATAAAAAAAGTCGGTTAACTTAAGTTTTGTGCAATAAACTAATTCCACAATTTTTATTGTGGATTAGTTGTTTTTAATAATAAATATAAAATTATGAAAAATTTAAAAACGGTTTTAGTATTGGTTATTGTGTCATTGGTATTTCAATATACAAGTGCACAAAAACAACCAAACGTTATTTTATTATTTTCGGATGATGCAGGGTATGCAGATTTTGGTTTTCAAGGAAGTGAAGTAATGATAACTCCTAATTTAGATAAGTTGGCTTCAGAAGGAGTTCAATTTACACAAGGTTACGTTTCTGCATCAGTTTGCGGTCCTTCAAGAGCTGGTTTGTTAACAGGTAGATACCAGCAACGTTTTGGGTTCGAAGAGAATAATGTTCCTCAATATATGAGTAAAATGTCTGGGTTAGACGGCCCTAATATGGGAATTCCTTTGACTGAAACTACTATGGGAGATTATATGAAAAGTATTGGATACCAAACTGCTTTTTATGGAAAATGGCATTTAGGTGGTGCAGATAAGTTTCATCCTATGAAAAGAGGTTTCGATGAGTTTTACGGTTTTAGAGGTGGTGCAAGAGATTATTGGGCATATACAAAACCACCACAAGAAGAATTGAATAAGTTAGAAAAGAACTTTGGAAATTTTAAAGAGCACGATGGCTATTTAACAGATAAGCTTGCTGATGAAGCAATTGATTTTATGACACGCAATAAGAAAAAACCATTTTTTATTGTGCTTTCATTTAATGCGGTTCATACACCAATGCACGCTACTAAAGAAGATTTAGCAAAGTTTCCTGAACTAACAGGTAAAAGACAAGAAGTTGCAGCTATGACTTTAGGGTTGGATAGAGCCTGTGGAAATGTTTTAGATAAGCTAAAAGAACTTGGTTTAGAGGATAATACTTTAGTTGTTTTTTCAAATGATAATGGAGGTCCAACAGATAAAAATGCTTCAATTAATTTACCGTTAAGTGGAACAAAATCTAACCACTTAGAAGGTGGTATTCGTGTGCCGTTTTTAATGAAGTGGCCAGGGAAAATTCAAGAAAATACAACGTATAATTACCCAATTAGCACTCTAGATTTATTACCTACTTTTTATGCAGCAGGAGGTGGGAAAACTAAAGATTTGAAGAATGTAGATGGTGTTAATATTGTACCTTTTGTTCAAGGTTTAAATACAGAACGTCCGCACAAGGAATTATTCTGGAAATTAGGAGCAAGAGCAGCTGTTAGAGATGGAGACTGGAAATTAATTAGATACTCTGATAGACCTGCAGAGTTATTTAATATTGAAGATGATCCTTCAGAAAAGAAAAATTTAGCAGTTTATTATCCAGATAGAGTAAAGCAATTATTCAAAAAATTATATCATTGGGAATTAACTCTAGAAAGACCAGCTTGGTTACTTCAAAAGAAATTCGAAAAAGTTGATATAGATAGAATGGATAGATATAGAAACTAGTTAAAAATTAGTTTGATAAAAAAGACTCCTTTGAAATATGTTAATTTTGAAGGAGTTTTTTTTTGAATAATATCTTGTTTAAAACTTGTGCTTTTTTCGTTGTTTTACAACTCTTTTAATCAGTTTACCTAAATCTTTATCTTTCTTTTTTCTTTCTTCTTGGTTTGAGTCAAAAAAGTTTCTTTCACGTTCCATTTTCTGAAAATTAAGATAAGAATCATTATCTAATTCATCATTTTCCAAAGCTTCTATAATTGCACAACCTTTTTCATTTGTATGTGAGCAATCATTAAATTTACAGTTAAGTGCTAAATTGGTAATTTCATCAAAAGTAATTTCAAGAGCTTCGGAATTGTCTGTAATTCCAACTTCTCTCATTCCAGGATTGTCAATTAAAATTCCATTTTCCGAAACAATCAACTCTCTATGGGTTGTAGCGTGTTTTCCTCTATCAATACTGTCACTAATTTCTTTTGTAATCATAATGTTTTTACCCATTAGACTATTTATTAATGTTGATTTTCCAACGCCTGAAGAGCCTAGTAAACAATAGGTTTTACCTTTGGTTAGTTTTTGTTTAATAATATCTATACCTATTTGAGATTGATTACTTATTGCAATTATGGAAATATTTTTTATGCGTTTTTTAATTTCATTTAATAATATCTTTAATTCTGAAGCATCAATTAAATCAATTTTACTAATTAGTATTATAGGTTCAATTTTTGAAGAATTACAAATGGTTAAATAACGCTCTATTCTGTTAATGTTAAAATCTCTATTTACTGCTAATACAATTATACCAACGTCTATATTAGTAGCAATAATTTGAGTTTCGCCTAGTTTACCAATTGCTTTTCTTTCAAGAATTGAAGTTCGTGGGTATACAGAATGAATTAATGCTTTGTTTTCGTCATATTCGCTAATAGCAACCCAATCTCCAACAGCAGGTAAATCGTGCTTAGATTCAGCAGAAAACCTTAAGTTTCCAATAAGTTCAGCATCAAATTCATTAGCAGCTGTTTTAACTGTATATCGGTCTTTATGTTCTGAAATTACACGAGCAACTTCAAAAGAATCTAAACCTTGTTCTATTCTATAGTTGTCTAATTGTTTGTTAAACCCTAAATCATTTAGTGTCATTATTTTTTTGTTGTAATTGAACATTAAAGATAACCAATTAAACGTACAAAATATTAGTAAAAAAGTGCATATAGTTTATAGGCACTTTTAAAATTTTAAGCTTCATAACATCTTACTTCAAACAATTTAATGTTTTTATATCCGTATGTTTCTTTTAGTTTTAACCTAACTGCTGTAGTTTTTATTTGGTCAAAATTGAATTTAATAAGTCGAGTTTTATTATTGTCTATTTCACCAACTTTTACCCATTCTCCTTTAATACGAGCTTCAACTTCCATAGACTTTAATAATTCTGCAGGAACAACACTTGTGTGTTTTTTGTTTTCAGGTGAAAGCTTGTGCATAAAAATGTTCTTTTTAAGATTCGTGTCGCACTTAATTTCAACTTTAGAAAGTTTTATTGATTTACTCCATTCTAATTGTAGTTCAGCATTTAAACCATCTGCTTGCCAATGATTAATGTTTCCATCTATATCTCTTGCAATTCCATTTACAAGGTTTTTAGCATTACCTGATAATGTAGATGAACCAAATATTAAATTAGCCTTTCGAGCTAGATCTAGATTGTCATTCGCAGGTCTTAAAGGAACATAAGAATCATCTCTTAATAATTGTTCCTGTAAATTATTTATATAGTTTTGAGCAATATCTCTTGGATTCACATTTTTCTTTACACACAAACTAGCTGCCGTACCTGTAGCTTGTCCCATAGTTGCACAGGTTGCCATAACTCTTGAAGATGAAAGAGCAATATGGGTTTGACTTATATTTCGACCTGAGAATTGTAAATTTTCAATATTTTTTGAATACAGGCTTCTGTATGGAATTTCATATATTTTTTTGAAATGATGGTGGAAATAACTACCTGGAACTTTTAAATTTTCTATTCCTCCTTCACCGTGTTCGTCAATGCTCCATCCGCCATAAGCAACACCATCTTCAAAATGTCTGTGTTCCGTTAAATCTTTTTCTGAAAGTATATAATCTCCTATAAACCTGCGAGATTCTCTTCTACCTGGTACAGCTCCAACCCAGTCTAACGCTAAATTTTCAGAATCTGGAAAGTCTCCAGAGTTTTTAATATAATCCCAAACACCATACATATACCCCATAATTTTATGTCTGCTAGTTTCGGCTTCGGCAATAATATCATTTTCACTTCCAACTTCAACCCACCAGATACCTCCAACATATGGTTTCACTTTTCTTTTATATGCATTTTCAGCATCGTATTTAAGAGTGTAAGAAGGCGGTGTAAAAGGCATTGGTTTTCCCATATCTTTTGTTGAAAACAGAATAGTAGCTCCCATTTGCCATCCATCAGCAACCTTTGGTGCGTAAACTTCGTTAAATTCAGAAGAGGCCTCTCTACCAGTTCTAAAAATAGCACCTGCTGAAGCTGCTAACATTCCATCACCAGAACAGTCTATAAACTGTTGAGCGTTTATAGTGAATTCAGTTTCAGTAGTTAATTGCCAACAACGGGCAGAAACTATTTTATTACCATCCATATTGGCTTCAATAGCTTGGGTGTTTAGCATTAAATCTAAATTTTCAACTTGATGTACATAATCGTATAAAACGTGATCCCAAACAGGGAATGATTGCTGAGGGTTTTGAAACCTATTCAACAAAAGTAATTCTTCAATAATTCCTGTTTCACGTTCAGCCCAATTATCAGGTTTTAAGTGACCTACTCCGTTTACATGAACTCTAATTTCGCTAGAGCTATTTCCTCCTAAAACTGGACGGTCCTGAACTAAAACAGTCTTGACACCGTTTCTAGCTGCTGAAACTGCTGCGCAAATTCCTGCCAATCCAGCACCCAAAACAGCAACATCATAATTAAGTGTTTTTTTACGGTTTGGAATTTCTTTTATCCCAGCTCCTTGCTGTTCCCAATTTGTTGGTTTTATTTTTTCTAGGTCTGAATTCATTTCAAAAGCATTACCAGCAATAGGTATTAAACTGGCAGCAATTGCTCCTTTGGTTCCTTTCTTAAAAAAATCTCTACGTTTCATTATAAGGTGTATATTTTTAATGTGTTATTTTAATAAGTTATCTAGTTCTTTTTTTAGCTTCTTTTTCACTTTTTTATATGTTGGATTTTTCGCTAAATTTGTCCATTCATAAGTGTCGCTGGTATGGTTGTATAGTTCTTCTTTACCGTTTACATAGCGGATATATCTATAATTTTTTGAACGAACAGAATAGCTTTGCCCATTAGGTTCATTACTTTTGAAATTTCCTCGAACGACTGTTAATGCTACATTTGGGCCATTCCATTTTCCGTTTTCTGGGTCTTCTAAAAATGGTTTCATACTAAAACCACTTAGTAACTTGCCGTTTTCATTTTTTAGATTTCTGACTTTAATATTGCATAAGTCAGCAATGGTTGGATAAACATCTATTAAAGAAACCGGATTTTTCACTTTTTTTCCACCATTTTTTTTGAATTCAGGAGAACGAATTAACATTGGAATTCTTGTAGTTTCTTCCCATAAATTATTTTTATAAATAAATTCTTTTTCCCCCTGATTATAACCGTGGTCACTTACTAAAATTACAATAGTATTATTATTTAATTTGCTGTTTTTTAAGGCTGTTATTACTTTACCAACTTGGTCGTCAGCAAAACTTACACAAGCTAAGTAAGCTTGAAGATACGCACGTAAACCATCATCAAAATTAGTATATGAGGCTTTTAATTCTTCATAATGTTTTGCCCATGCAGGAGTCCATTTAAAAGTAGATCTATAATAAGTGTCTTCAAAATCATTCTCCTTAATTTTTGGAAGTTGTAAACTTTCTAAAGGATATTTATCAAAATATTTTTGAGGAGCTACTAATGGTGTATGTGGACGAACAAAACCAACAGCCATAAAAAATGGTGAAGAATTACTTTTGTTTTCTAGTTCCGTTATTTTAGATACAGCCCAATTCGCACTTTTTTCATCACTTAATAGGTCTCGATTATCATCGTTAACATATTTAAAATGTTTTCTGTTTTTAATGTCGTACCAACCTTTATATCCTTTAACTTTATTAGATGCTGGTACATTTGGCACATCAGCTAAAGAGCTATACAAGCCATCATTTTTGTTTTGGTAATATTCTTTGGGAACAGATGGATGTCTTGCGGCTTTTTTACCATCAAAAGCATATGGGCCAAAATCATTTTCAACGCCATATTCATTCCATTCACTTTTAACTCTGTCATGCATTAGTTTACCAGTTCCATAGGTTTCATAACCATTGTCGCTCATAAATTGCATTAGTGTTTTGCTGTTTTTTAATATATTATTTTGTGTCCATTTGGAGAACCAAAAATTTTTTGATTCATGAGGATAAATACCAGTAAGCATACTAGCCCTTGATGGTGCACAAATAGGAGCGTTGGTGTGTGCATTAGTAAAAATTACACTCTCTTTAGCTAAGGCATCCATATTTGGAGTTTGTACCTGAGGATGTCCACCTAAAAAACCAACATAATCATTTAAATCATCAAGCATTATAAGCAACACATTAGGTTTTTTTGAGTTTTGAGCAACTGAGTTGTTTGCTGAAAATAAAAGAGTTAAAACTACTAGGATTGATATTTTAAATAAAGTCTTTTTTGTCATAATTAAAGAGTTTTTGGTTTATGTACCTTTTTCCATTCTTTATTGAAGGTTTTTAACAGTTTTGAGACAAGTTTTGGATGTTTATTAGCAATGTTTGTAGTTTCAGTAGGGTCAGTTTTATGATCAAATAACTCAACATATACAGGTTTGCTATTTTTATTCCTACTGTCTTTCCAAATTACAAATCTGTAATCTTTGGTTCTCATGGCATAACCCATTAAATGGTTTTCAAATAAATCTCTATCCCATTTTTCTTTTTGTTGAAGTTTAATTTTACCTTCAACTTCTTTTAATAAAGGACCAAAATATGTTTCACGCATTGCTGGTCTAATTGGGAAAGCTCCCCATTCTCTTAATGCAGGTGAAGGAAATTGGCTAAATGCAGCTTTTTTCCATTTTTTTTCTGGATTTTTTAATAAAGGTTTAAAGCTTTTTCCTTCTAAATGTGTAGGTGTTTTTAATCCTGCTAAATCAGATAATGTAGGGTATATGTCCACTAATTCTACTAAAGCATTTGTTTTTTTACCTCTGCTTTTAGTTGGCATATTTGGAGTGTAAATCATCATTGGTACTCGTGTAGCAATTTCATAATTTGTGGCTTTTCCCCAAATTCCCATTTCACCTAAATGCCAACCGTGATCACCCCATAAAACAATAATGGTATTGTCTTTAATTCCAGCCTCGTCTAAAGCATTTATAACTTTTCCTATTTGTGCATCTACGTAACTCACACAAGCTAAATAAGCGTGTTTTAATGTTGTTGACAATTCATTATTTAATTTTCCGCTTTTAGGAATTCCACTTCTTACCCTTAATTCAAAAGAAGGGTGAATCCCCATTTCTGCACCATTAAATGGAGCGTTTGTTTGGGTAGATAGTTTAATAGCATCTT
Source organism: Lutibacter oricola (assembly GCF_900106565.1). Classification (GTDB taxonomy): domain Bacteria; phylum Bacteroidota; class Bacteroidia; order Flavobacteriales; family Flavobacteriaceae; genus Lutibacter; species Lutibacter oricola. The sequence continues at coordinate 200,047 of NZ_FNNJ01000005.1, read as the reverse complement.
TATTATATAAATCCCAATATTTTTTAGGAGCTACCCAATTTAAATGTGGTTTATGAAAACCTAAACCTAAGAAAAAAGGCTTTCCATCTTCTTTAACCATATTTTTTATTGTTTGAATTGCTAAGTTGGTATTTAAACCATCAGAATAAGTGTCATCTGGTACATCAGCACATTCATATGCAGGTCCCATTGCCAAGCCATATTTAGCAACTTTACCATATTTTGCAAACATTTTTTTACGTGTTTCTGCTCTAACTTTGTTATTTTCAGGTAGCGCAAAACCAACAGGTTTTTTATCACCTTTAAGTTGAGGTCTAGTCCACGAGATTTCATCTTCATCACCGTGATGAAAAATTTTCCCATAATAAACCGATTGATACCCGTTTGAAGTAAAATGTTGCGCTATAGTTTTTACCTGCGGAAGTTGATCTCTAAAACGAATGTAGTTATGGGTTACTCCGCTTGTTGATGGTCTAACACCTGTCATTAAACTTGCTCTTGAAGGTCCGCATATAGCTTGTTGGCAATAAGCATTGTTAAATAATAAACCTTCACTTGCTAGCTTGTCCATATTAGGGCTTATAGCAATGTCAGATCCATAGCATCCTAATTCAGGGCGTAAATCATCAATTGCAATAAAAAGAATATTTGGTTTTTGTTGTGCTTCAACTGTATTAATTATACATAATAGAATTATAAATAATAGTTTTTTCATTATTGTTATTTGTTGAATTTTAATTGTTGTAATTTACATAATTACATACAATATTCTTAATTAAAACATCTTACAAAAACTTAACATTTGCTTTTTTTTACTTTTTTTTAAACTTAACAGTTTAATTAATTGTATTTTTATAATATTATATTAAAATATTGGTAATGAATGTTTTAAAAAGTGTGTTTATAGCGGGTAAACGTATTTTATTGTTTATAGTGTTTAACTTTTTGTTTTTTTATTGCTTACAAGGGCAGCAATTTAAAACATACAAGTATGAAGGTTTATTAGATTCTAATATTTTAATAGATTCAGTTGAAATTAAATTAAATAACTTATATAAAAAAGCAGTGGTTAAAAATGATACTACTAGCCTTATAAAAAGTTTAATTTCTTTGAGTGCTTATTATAGAAAACAACTAGATTATAATAAATCATTTAATAAAACTGGTGATGCTTTGATTCTTTCTGAAGAATTTAAAGACTCTTTGTTAATTGCTAAAAGCTATGAAGAATTTGGAGTGTTAAATTATTTGTTTAAACAAGATAATGATGTTGGAGAATCTTTTAAAAGGTCGCATTTTTTATATAAAGAGTTATTCAAAAGAGGGGAAATTTCAGCAAAACAGTTATATAGATCTTATTATAATATGGTTCTATACTACCAACGCATTATTGATGTTGATAACTTAAAGTTTTACATAGATAGTTGCGCTTCAATTTCAAGAGATTTTACCTTTAAAGCAAGTACTAAACTTTTTTTAAAAGAAAAAAAGTCCTTTTACCTTAGACATGTAGGACAAACAGATAAAGCAATAAAATTGCTGGAAGAACTAGCTTTTGAATTAGAAAACATTAAAGTTGTAAATGAAGAAACAGCCAATAAAAAAAGTTTTTTAATAATTGTTTATGCAGTTTTAGGAAATGTTTATAGGTTGAATAATAATTTAAATAAAGCTAAACTTTATTATGAGAAATCATTAAAAATAAAGTGTGTTAGTGGTGAACTCACGTTTTATAAGGCGTATTTTCATGAAAAATATGCTGAATTGTTGAGTAAGTTAGGTGAAAATAAATTAGCATATAATAATTTGGCAATTTCTAAACAAATTAATGATACTTATTTAAATACAAGAACTGATGGAAATAGAGGTTTTATAGTGGTTAATAATTATTATAAGAATCAACTTATTAAAAAAAATAACGAGTTAGCTACTAATAAGTTAATGCTATCTGAAAAAAAACAAGAAGTATTAAGTTTTAGAATATTGTTTTTTATTACGCTATCTACTTTAGTAATTGCAGGTTTAATTATTTGGAATAGAATTAAACATATTAAGCATCAAAAAAAGCAACAGAATTCAAAAGAAATATTAGAACATAAAAATAAAGAGCTAACAGCTAATATGCTTAAATTAATAGAGAAAGATCAAATTATTAAACAGTTAAAAGACCATATTGAAGCTAAAGATTCAACAAAAACTGCTAAAACATTATTAAAATCAATTGAACATACTTCGGGTAGTTTATGGGATGAATTTAATTATAGGTTTACTTCTTTAAATGAAGATTTTTATGAACAATTAAAACTCAAAGTAACTAATTTAAGCGCAGCAGATTTAAAAATTTGTGCCTTGATTAAACTTAATTTTTCAGGTAAAGAAATGGCTTATTTATTGGGTATATCAGTAGGAAGTATACACGTTGCACGCCATCGCTTAAGAAAAAAAATGAAGTTAGATCGAGATGTCAATCTAACTTCATTTATCAATTCAATATAATTAGGATTTATTTTTTTTGCCAAACACGTACGTATTCAACCTCAAAATCTACAATTCCATCAGTTTTCTTACCTGCAGGACTATTTGCTTCAAGGTCTTCTAGGCTATCAGGTACACCGTGCCAAGGAAAAGTTTCTTGGTCTAACCATAATTTAATAGGTTTGGTAACTACAAAGTTCTCGTTTGCACCATTTCCGCCGCCATTGGTAGTATCATCATACGCATTTATTGTTTCTTTAGAAACATCTCTAAATAGCTGCCCATCAATATAAATTTTAACTCCATCAGGGCTCCAATCATATCCATATACGTGAAAGTCATCGGCAACTCTAAACCCTAGGTCTTGATGTTCTGTGTAAGTGGTTTTACCACCACCAGCAGAAGACCAATCGTGTATAGACCACCACAATTCTTTTTCTTTTTCTTTTTTTGTTGCCTGTTTATGGTTACCAAACATTTCAAAAAAATCGAATTCAGTATTATTTCCAGTTGCCCAAAACGAGCTAGTTATTTCTGCATCGGCAGCTTTAGATTTTATTTCTAAATATCCGTAAACAAACTCACTTTTTGTAATAATGGCTGCAGTTGTAATGTTTTCATACGGGTCACCATTTTTATCGTGAGTTGGGTTGAAATTATAATCAGGCTCCCAACGAGTTTCTAATTTTAACATTCCGTCTTCTAATCGTATATTTTCTGTTGAAAATTGAGAAGGAGCTCTTCCTTTAAAGTTAGATTGAAATACACCATTTCTACCTTGAATTAGCCATTTGTTCTCATCTAATTTTGTGCCTTCAAACTCATCACTTACAGCTTCTATTAATTGCCAATTACCTGAATTTGTTTGGTCTGAAAGAGGGTAATCTGCATTTGGTTCTGGGTCTGGGTCGGGAATTGGATCTGGGTTAGGAGTTACAACAGGATCAGGATCTGGTATTGAATCGTCATCATTAGAGCTACAAGCTGAAATACAGATTGAAATCAATGCTAATAAAATAAAATAGTTTGATAATTTCATTATAATTATTTTGTAATAACTTCAAGTAATAAAACTCCTTCAGATGCTAAATCGAATTCAGTATTTACAGTATTTGATGTTAATAAATTCTTGATTGTAATTTGTGTTCCAGATCTTGATGATAACTTAACCTTAGTTTTATCATGACCAACATTTAATATGTTAACCAAGTATGAGCCATTTTCTTGTTTTACAACACGAGAAATAGTTGTTTTAAACTCTTTTCCATTAGTTGATTCAACAATTATTTCTGGCATAAGGTCTGCAACTTCAGCTAATGCAACTTTTTTGATTTCATTCTTATCAGCATTATTTAAAGCAATTAATTTTCCTTTACCTGCAGTTAATTTTTTAGCACGTTTTTTACCATATTCATTCATAGATAAACTTTCCGAAGAGTCTAAAATTACAGTTCCTCCATTGTTTAAATAAGATTGTAACGTGTTAAATTCAGCATCAGTAACATACTTTGTTTTATAAACAATAATTGTATTCCAAGTTGAATTGTTTTGTTTTTTAATTATGTTTTTAGTTGCAAAACCTAGAGGGAAACCTTCAAAGAATAAAGACTTGTACAGTTTTCCTGTCTCTGTCATATAATTTGGAGTATTAATTGCTGAAGCTTCAGAATAAAAGAAACGTAGAGGTCGAGCTTGTTTACGAAGGGCAATTATTTCTTCAGAAAACGTATTTAAATCGAACATAACTTGGGTAACTTCATTAGCAATATGTGGTTGCATATTGTTAGATCCTGCATAAGCACCACCTAAACCTGGATCGAAGAAATTTAATTCACCTTCTAATCGATCTTCTGGAGAACCATCTGGATCTCTAGCCCAAAACCATCCCATATTTGCATCCATTCCCATTAAGGTAGATAACCAATAAACGTTTCTAATATAACTTGTTCTTGGATCCATTTCTCTCCACATTCCTGAAGAAAGAAAATGAGATTCAGAGTTTACATTAATTTTATTTGGCCCAACAGATTCTAAGAAATCATGTAGAATTGCCATACCATCCCATTTATAAGCATATTGCTTATTCCAGTCTGAGTTTATGTGTGATCTTATACTTGGGCCACCAAGAGCTTTAGCATCATGACCAATCATAGTTGTTAACTCTGTAAGTGCTTCAAAATCCATTCCGTGAGAACGTGAATCTTCATAGAATGTTCGTGGGAATAGTTTTATATGCGTATCAGCTTCTGGATTTACAGAATGTAATTCATCTTGATTGAACTTAAACCATTCAGTTGTTCTATCCATATGGTAACGATTCCAATCGTACCATTTTGGTGTTCCTCTTAAAGCTATATCTATAGGGATTTCTATTTCAATAGCATCGAAATTAGCATAAGAAGAACTCCAATTAGAATTCAACTTTTTAATATTTCCGTTATAGGTTTTTTTAAGCCAATTTTTGAATTTGTTCTTAGTATATGAAGAAATACCATTCATTTCTTTATAATTATACGTCCAATGATCTTTTTCAGAATACCAGTGAGGTTCATTAGCAAAAATGTAGCCTAATTCTGTAACTTTTTTACCTTTAGTTAATTCACCAGTACGACGAATAATTTTTCCCCAAACATCTCTAGCAAGAGGATTGTCGATATCAAATCCTGTAAATAAAGAACGTCCTTTTCTAATTTCAGGTTCTTTGGCTTCAACCCACTCTGGAATACCCATAGACCAATAAATTAAGAATCCAATATTAGTGTCTGGAATGGATGTAAGTTCTTTCATTAACTCTTCATCAAACGTACCGTCTTCTTTTAATAAGAATGAATTAATTGCACGGTCGTGATCAACTGGATACAAATTTTCACCACCATGATAAAGTGCTCCTAAATGATCATTATAAACATCAGTGTTTGTTAAAGGTTGTCCTACAGTTTTTGAGAAATAGTCGTATGGAAAAGATGGTTTACCGTTACTTACAAACATATCATCTCCTGCTTTTGCATTTTGCCAATCTACCTTATGTACTGGACGACGCTTTATTTCACCACTAAGTTCTTTGTTAAGATCTGCGATTCCTTTATCTAATATTTCAATAACCTTTTTACGTTCAAAGTCTGGTAAATCTTCAGCTAATTGCTTTTTCTTGTCTTCATAATATCGTTCGTAGCCAAATAATTGTTCAATGGCTTCTTTATTATTTTCATCCCAATTTGCAAACTTTATAAATTCCTTAGAAAACCATAAAACTGTTTCTTCTCTAGTTATATCAATAGATTTGGATTTGGCGTCAGCCATTAAATCTTCTAATATATCTATTTTTTGTAATGCCTCCTTTTCATATATATTCTTGCTTTCTTGCTCACAAGAAATTACAAGAAATGCTAGAAACATTAAAGTAATGTGTTTTATAGTTTGTAATTTCATTTTGATTGATTTTCTAGTTGGTTAATTTACTTCTGCCAAGTTTCCTTTCCATCCTTTGTTGAATTGAGCAAATAACTCTTTTACCAATTCTGGATTTTCATCAGCTATATTTTTAGTTTCTGTTGGGTCAGTTTTATGATCGTATAATTCAAAAAATACAGGTTCTGCTTTTGGATCTCTGTAATCTCTCCAAACCATAAATCTGTAGCGATCAGTACGCATTGCATAACCCATTAAATAATTTTCGTATAATTCTCTATCCCATTTTTTTCCTTGCTGCTTAATAATTTTACCTTCAACTTCTTTAATTAATGGTCCAAAGTAAGTTTCACGCATTCCTTTTGAAAGCGGGTTAGCAGCCCATTCTCTTAATGCAGGTGTTGGAAATTGGGTAAATGCGGCTTTTTTCCATTCTTTATCTAGGTTTTCTAATAAAGGTTTAAAACTTTGACCTTCTACATGTTTCGGAGTGTCTAAGCCAGCAAGGTCACAAAGAGTAGGGTACATATCAACCAATTCAACTAAGGCCTTAGATTTTTTTCCTCTAATTGATTTTTTCATATCTGGAGTCCAAATTATTAATGGTACACGTGCTGATATTTCATAATTAGTTGCTTTACCCCAAATTCCCATTTCACCTAAATGCCAACCGTGATCTGTCCACAGAATAATAATTGTGTTGTCACGCACACCAGCTTCATCTAAAGCATTTATCATTTTACCAATTTGAGCATCAACATAACTAACACAAGCTAAATATGCGTGTTTTAAAGTTACCGCTAATGAATCTGGAATGTTTCCTTTTTTAGGAATTCCATATCTAGCTCGTAATTCAAAAGAAGGATGTAATCCCATAGTTGCACCGTTTTCTGGAGCTTCAGTTTGAGATGTTAATTTTATGTCTTCTCTGTTGTATAAATCCCAATATTTTTTTGGAGCCACAAAATTTAAGTGAGGCTTTTTCATTCCCATACCTAAAAAGAATGGTTTATCTGGATTTTTCTCCAACATGTCTTTTAAAGTAGCAATGGCTAATTCAGCATTGTATCCATCTTCATAAAATGTATCTTCAACATCTGCGCTTTCGTAAGCAGGTCCTTTACCTAGACCATTTCTTGGCGCATTTTCACCATATTTGGCAATCATTTCAGCAGTGCTCTTTTTTGATAATTTTCTGTTTTCTGGAAGTGCATAACCTCCGTGACCTTTACTTTTTTTGATAGTCATTTTATCATAAGCAGGTTTTCTGCTCCAAGATAATTCTCCATCAGCAAAACCAGGTTTATGATATATTTTACCTGTGTGAGTAGCTTCATATCCATTGTTTTTAAAATGCTGAGATAGTGTTACAATATCTGGATTTGCATCTCTAAAATAGGTGAAGTTTTCAATAACGTTTATAGATTCTGGACGAGCACCAGTCATAATACTAGCTCTTGAAGGGCTACAAATAGCTTGCTGACAATAAGCATTGTCGAATTGTAAACCTTGGCTTGCCAAAGCATCAATGTTTGGAGAAATAGCTAGTTCTGACCCATAACAACCTAATTCTGGCCTTAAATCATCGATAGCTAGAAATAGAATGTTAGGTTTTTTAGTAACTGTTTCTTCCTTTTTTTCTGAAGTATTACAACTAAAAAAGAGTGTTAGTATAACTAATAATGTTGAAGTTTTTATAAAGCTTTTCATAAATGAAATTTGTATGTGTATTAACTTTATAAAAGTACTAGAAGCAACTAATTTTTACTAGCTTAATTTTATCTTTAATTATTACAAGTTTATCTGTTCGAAAATAGTTTATAATATGTAATGCGTTCATAAAAAAGCAACACCCTTAACAAAAACTTTGTTAAGGGTGTTGAAGATTCAATAATTATCTCGTGTTTTGTATTACTCTATATTGATAATGATTTCTTGATTTTCAAAACCTTCTGCTTTAACAATAACGGTAACTTGTTCTGCTTTTTTAGTAGATTGTAAAATCATTAAACATCTTCCTTGATCTGTAGGTACACTATTAGATTGGAAATCGTTCAAGTTTTCTGGAGCACCATTATCTACACCTAACATTTTAGCATCTCCTTTTATTTCAAACTCAACTTTAGTGTTTTCAGTTTTTGTAGGAATTCCATTTTCATCAACTAATTGTACAATAATGTGTGCAACATCATAAGCGTCTGCTTTTAATGAAGTTTTATCAGATGTTACGATTAATTTTACAGGTTTTGAAGCTGTTTTAAGTTCTGTAGTTATTTCTTTTTCTTCATATATCGCTTTGGCAGTAATTGTACCTGCTTCATAAGGAATTGTCCAACGGAATAATCTATCAGGACTGTCAGACATTTTACGCTTACCTAAAGACTTTTCATTTAAAAATAATTCAACTTCAGAAGCATTTGAACAAGCTTCAACTACAACCATTTCTCCATCTTTATAATTCCAGTGCATATTAGAATCTCTCCATTTGTATGCATTGCTATTTTCTGGAAGTTGTTGTCCTGAAATTCCTTTGGCCTTAAAGCCAGAGTCAGCTATTGGCAAAGTACCCAAAGAAATATGTGGTTCATCAACCCAAACACTTTTAAAATAATTCCAACCTTGTAATTTAAATCCAGCAAGATTTAACAAATCTCCCCATCCACTTTTTGCAGGCCAATCTCCATGGCGTTCACCCATATAGGCAATACCAGTCCACATAAATTGGCTAAATACACCTGGGTTTTCTTTTACTTGTTTCAAATCATCCCAAGTACCTGGATTTTCATTAATAGTAATATGTTTGTCTGGAAAATGTTTATTAGCCCAAGCAATATCTTTATTTCTATAACTAAATCCTGAAATATCTACTGCATCTGCATAACCACTTACCATACTTGTTTGTGGTACAACCATATTAGTAGTTACAACTCTTGATGGATCTAATTCTCTTGTCCATTTAGCCAATTTATGAGCTGTTTCTGTTAAAATATATTCACCTTTTTCGGCAGCATCATAATTAGCTTTAATTTCTTCAGGAGTTAAAATTGGAGCGCTACCCCAATATTTTCCTGAAGCTTGTGGTTTGTTTGGGTCTTTCCAAAAACCAGTATCATATCTATAATGTAAGTAAGTCCATTCTATTTCATTACCAATACTCCATTGAAAAACACTTGGGTGATTTCTATCACGTAACATTGTACGAGTTAAATCGCTTTTTGCCCATTTTTGAAAATGCTCCACATAACCACGTGTAATATAATCATCATGTCTATCGTGGTAATTTTGTCTTTTATCTTTTGCATAATCCCATTCGTCAAAAAATTCATCTTGGACTAAAATTCCCATTTCATCACATAGATCTAAAAACTCTTCTGAATAAGGGTTGTGAGCAGTTCTAATAGCATTTACTCCACAAGCTTTAAGTTCTTCAAAACGTCTTTTCCAAACTCCTTTAGGAACAGCTGCACCAACCAATCCACCATCATGATGAATAGAAATTCCTTTAACTTCTGTTAATTTTTCATTTAAGAAAAAACCTTTATCCTTATCAAAGCGTAAACTCCTAATTCCAAACGGAGTGATATATTCATCTATAGTTTCACCATTTTGAATAATAGAAGTAACAGCTTTATACATATTTGGGTTTTCGGTATCCCAAAGTTTTGGATTGGTTACAGTAAAAGTTTGAGCAAACTCATTATTTTTTGAACTAGGAAGATTTAAATCATCACTTTTTAAAGCAACTTCGTTCCCTTCATTGTCAATTATTCTCGTTGAAAGTGTAAAATTACTTTCAGTGGCTAATTCATTTTCAACTGTGGTTTTAAGCTCTATTGTTGCTTCTTTTTCAGAAACATTTGGAGTTGTTAAAAAGGTTCCCCAAATAGGAATATGTAATTTGTTTACGGTAATTATTTTTACATTTCTGTAAATTCCACTACCGGTATACCAACGGCTATCGGCATAACGTGAATGATCTACATGAACTGTTAATATATTTTCTTTATCAGTTTTTAAAAATTTAGTTACGTTAAAATAAACTGGAGAATAACCATATGGATTTTCACCTAATAATTCTCCATTTAACCAAAAAGTAGCATTGTTGTAAACACCATCAAATAAAATAAAAGTGCTTTTTTCTGAACTATTGGCAGGAGAATTAAAGTGCTTTTGGTAAACACCAACACCGCCAGGAAGATATCCAGTACAACCTTCTAAACTTTCATCAAATGAAGCTTCTACACTCCAATCATGTGGTAATCTAATATTTCGCCAACTAGTATCAGCTAAGGGTAGTGTAGTAGGAAGAATTGTATCTTTTTGAAGTTGAAATTTCCAGTCGAAATTGAAGTCAGCTTCTCTTTGAAATGAAGTTTCATTTGTTGTTTCGTTTTTACAAGAAATTAAACTTAATAAGATTAATAAAACTGTTAAGCATTTTTTCATATTATAAAAGTTTGTTGTTGGTATTAAATTTTTAATAGCACAAAAATAATTATAAAAAGTGCTAATTTTAATATGGTTTGTATAGATTAAAACTAGACAACATATGAGAAAGTGTTAATTATAAGTAATAAATATGTTTTTTTAATGCTATACAAAAAAAGCACTTCAAATTGAAGTGCTTTTTTATAGTTGTTAAATTTTTATTATTCCATTAAAATAGGAACCCAAACTGTCATTTCAGCTTCACCTCTGTTTGCCCAAGCAAAATATGGTACAAATTGCGCATTATAGCTTTCCCATTCAATGTTATTCATTTCTCGGTACATTCCTTCTTTTTCGTCTTTTCTAATTTTAACATTACCGTTTATAGTTGCAATACCTCCTAATAATTCAGGTTTATAAGTAGCTGTTAATTTTGATTTAGCAGGTAAGTATACGTTTAATATATCAGTATCTTTTGGTAAATCTGGAGATTCTACACAATATACAACAGGACCTCTTTTTATTGCTGCTTGATTTCTAACTTCTTCGATTAGTGGATGCCCTTCTAATAATTTAACTTCCATTGGCATTTCTAAAGAAATTACGTCTCCTTTTTTCCAAGTTCTATTTATTGTTGCGTAAGATCCTGCTTTAACTTCTAAAGAAGCATCTTTTCCGTTTACCATAATTTTAGAACCTTTAGCCCAATCAGGAATTCTTAATAGCACATCAAAAGCAGTGTTTTTACATTCTTGGATTGTAAATTTAACAGAACCCTCCCAAGGATATTGAGTTTCTTGAGTTAATTTTAACGTTGAACCATCTAATAACTTTGTAGCTAGCATATTTCCTCCATACAAATTAACTGCAATACCGTTTTTAGGTAAACTATATGCCCATCCTGAAACTTTAGCAATGGTACGGACTAAGTTTGGAGGACAACAAAAACAAGGAATATAAGGTTGACGAACATCAAATTCAGTATCGTTTCCTGGGTCGTAACCGTTATGACTAACTCTTAGTGGGTTTGCATAAAAATAATCTTTACCTTCAACACTAATACCAGAAAGTGCACTGTTAAATAACACCAACTCCATAACATCTGCATATTTTGATTCTCCATGTAAACCAAGCATTCTATAACTAAACATTGAATTACAAACATTTGCACATGTTTCATTATAAGCACTTAAATTAGGCATCATATATTCTGCAATAAATGCTTCATGAACCATATCAACCTTAGTTGAGGCACCATGATGTGTTTGACCACAGGCACCAGTAACATACATTTTTTTATCAACTACATTATTCCAAAGTCTGTCTAATGCATCAATTAAAGCTTTTTCACCAGTTTCAGCTGCTACATCAGCAGCTCCTGCATAAAAATATAAAGCTAATACGGCATGACCTTCAGCTGTTTTAGCTTTTCTTAAAGGCGTACGTTCTTGTACCATATCTCCAATAAATTTGTAGTTTGCAGTAGCATCTGGCTGTATTTTAGATTTACCTCTCATATTAATGAAAAGTTCAGCTAACTCTAAATATTTTTTTTCTTTAGTAGTTCTATATAATTCTACCAATCCCATAATTTGAGTTTGGTTAAATCCAAAACGTTTTAAATGATCAGGCTCCGATATGAATGTGTCATAAAGAAAGTTTGCATTTTTAATTGCAATATTTAAAAAGTTAGTTTTACCTGAAAGGCGGTGGTGCATACATGCACTTGTGTATAAGTGACCAAAATTATACATTTCATGGTGCTGTCTGTTTCCAAAACGGTGCATATCATCTTCAGTTTGAACTTTAGTATGGATATAACCATCAGGAGCTTGAGCTTTTCCAATAATCTTAATATACTCATCTAACTCTTTAAGAATTTTTTCATCTTTATTTTGTGCGTAAATGTACATTGAGGCTTCCATCCATTTGTAGAAATCTCCATCATGCCATTTCATTCCTTTGTGTTTACCTTCTTTTAAACCAGCAGCAATTTTAAAATTGTTTAAAGAGTGGCCAACATCTCCAGTTAACAATTCTCCCATGTAAGGAACCATTACTTCTTCAGCTGTTTTAAATTTGTCTGCCCAAAAACCATCAGTCCATTGGCAATCACCAACGTTTATACTTTTGAATTTTACGTGTGGACTATTAATGTTGTCAATAATACCAGATTCAAGGTTTGAAGTTGTTTTTTTGTCTAACTGTTGAGTTATTTGAGCAATGTCAACTTTATTTTTAATTTTTATTGCTGAATTTTTTTCTTTAGTTTGTTTACAAGAAACAAATAAAATAGATAAACTTAATATTGAAAAAATAAGTTTTTTCATGTGGTTTAATTTTAAAATTTAATACTAATAAGGATTGTAACAAATAAACAAATTATACCTGAAAGTTGATTGCTTATTTTTACCTGTAGGTAACTTAATTTTATCTTTTAAAAAAGTAACATATAAAAAAAGCCAAAGATTTTCTTTGGCTTTTAAATTAAATTATTTTCTTTTTTTACTACCAAACAACAGGCATAAAAACAGTCATTTCAGCTTGACCTCTATTACTCCAAGCGAAATACGGAACTAGTTGAGTTTTATGAGGTGTGAATGTAGGTTTTGTAATAGTTTGATACATATCATCAGTCTTTCCTTTTCTTAATAAAAGTTCAGTTTCTATTACTGTAACACCTCCTAAAAAATCTGGTTTATGTACAGCATTTAAAGGAGCGTCACTTTTTAAATACACATCTAAAATTGCAGTATCTTTAGGTAAATCTGGAGTTTCAATAGTGTAAACTATTGGGCCTCTTTTTACTGCTAATTGATTTCTAACCTCTTCAATTCTATCATGTCCTTCAATTAAAGTAACTTCCATAGGCATATCTAAAACAACAGTGTCGCCGGCTTTCCAAACTCTGTTAATAGTAGTAAAAGTACCAGGAATAACTTTAACATTAATTGCTTTTCCATTAACTTTAATAGTACTTCCTACAGCCCATTTTGGAATTCTTACTTTTATGTCAAAAGCAGAAGTTTTGCATTCATCAACAGTAATTTTAACTACGCCTTTCCAAGGGTAATCTGTGTCTTGAGTTAATTTTAAAGGAGAACCATCTAACATAGTGGTATTTAAATTATTTCCTCCAAATAAAACAACTGCAACTCCATTTTCAGATAAATTATATGCCCACCCAGAAGTTTTACAAATTGTTCTTACTAGGTTTGGTGGACAGCAAAAACACTCTAAATATGGTTGTCTAACTGGGCTTTCAGTTACATCAGCATGAGCTTCATAATCTCTAGTGTTATTTACCATTCTTAATGGGTTAGAGTAGAAATAATCTTTTCCTTCTAAACTAATACCAGATAAACCACTGTTGTATAATACTAACTCTATAATATCTGCATATCTAGATTCTTCTTTAATACCCATCATTCTACTGCTAAACATTGCATTACAAAGGTTTGCGCAAGTTTCATTATAAGCAGTCATATTTGGCATCATATAGGCGTCTATAAAGCCTTCCTCAATCATGTCTAAGTTTGTTGAAGCCCCATAGTGTGCTTGTCCAACAGCTCCTGTAACATACATTTTTTTACCTGTAACGTTTTCCCAAAGGGTATCAAGAGCTTCAATTAAAGCTTTTTCACCAGTTTCGGCATAAACATCAGCAGCACCTGCATAATAATACAAGGCTAAAACGGCATGACCAACAGCTTCTTTAGATTCTCTTAATGGTGTACGCTCTTGTACCATATCTCCAATAGGGTAACCTTCTGTAGTAGAGTCGTGTTTGATTTCAAAAGTACCTCTTCTATTAATGAATTTTTCTGCTAGCTTTAAGTATTTTTTATCCTTAACAGTTCTGTACAATTCCACTAATCCCATAATTTGAGTTTGATTAAAACCAAAACGTTGGTAGTGTTTTGTGTCAGGCATAAAGTAGGTGTACAATAAATCTGCTTGTTTTATAGCAATATCTAAGAAGTTACGTTGACCAGTAATTCTAAAATGTACAGATGCGGCAATAAACAAATGCCCAAAGTTGTACATTTCATGGTATTTTCGATTAGAAAATCGGTCTACACCTTCTGTAATTTGAACGTGAGTATGAATATATCCATCTTCTTCTTGAGCTCTTCCAATTAAAGCAATATATTCATCCAATTCATTTAAAATTGAGGTTTCTTTTGAAAGTCCATAAATGTAGGTTTTGGCTTCCATAAATTTAAAGAAATCACCATCGTGCCAATAAAAACCTTTGTGCTCTCCTTCTTTTTCTCCTGCAGCAATTTTAAAGTTGTTTAAGCCATGACCAATGTCGCCACATAACAAGTCTCCCATATACGGAAGCATTTTATCTTCGGCTGTTTTTACTTTATCAGCCCAAAATCCTGAATTCCATTTACAATCTCCAAAGTTGATACTTTTTAATTTTACAAAAGGACTTTCTGAAGTGTTTGTTATAGCCTTATTATGTATGTTTGAAATAGTGCTCATTATTTCTAAATATTATTTATTTTATTATTTTTTTTGAAGTTTAAGCTGAATTTCTTCAATACTTAAACCTTTAGTTTCTACTAAATATTTTGATAGTATTATCATACCGATAAATACTGTTGTTGCATAAAACAGTAAGGTGTTACTAATACCAAAACTGGATAATTGAGTTGGGAAAAATGTCTGAATTAACCAGCTTGTTGTACTTGTAATTAAGGTGAAAAATGGAATAGCGATTCCTCGGATTGAGGTTGGGAATATTTCAGAAAATAACACCCACATAACTGGTCCAACAGAAAAATGGAATGCCGCAATAAAACTAAGTATTCCTATTAAAATTAATATTGCATTTATCTTTGCCGATTTTTGAATTAATAAACTTGAGTGTTTTCTTCCTTCTTCTTCACCAATAGAATCAATTAAGGCTCTTTTTAATTCAATATCACTACCATATTCAACATCAATCATACTGTTTAACCGTTCTGGGTTTTCAATTTCTGTAAGTTCGGCAACAGCATCTTTAGTAAGTGTGTAAGTAGCGGTTTTAAATCCGTAAAACGCAATTCCTAAACTTACTACAACCCAAAGCATACCTCCTAAAATCATTGGTCTACGCCCTAATTTGTCTACAAGTAATAATCCGAAGACTGTGAAAACTAAACCTGTTAAACCAGTCCAAATTGCTTGCATAAATGCAGCGTCTTTTCCTAATCCAATTTGTTCAAAAACGGTTGGGGCATAGAATAAAATAGCATTAATACCAGTTGATTGTTGTGCAATAGCTAAGGTTAATGCAATTATAAATACAACTCTAAATTTTTTGCTAAAAATTTCTTTAAGTTGAGACATTACCGATCTGTCATCAGAACTATCATCCATACTCTCTTTCATTTCTGTAAGATGAGCCTCAATTTTATTTTCAGGCATTAATTTTAATAAAGTCTTTTTTGTTTCTTCTATTCGACCCTTAATAAACAACCAAGAAGGACTTTTTGGAACCATAAATAAAAGACCTAACCAGATAATAGCAGGTATAATTTCAGAACCTAACATCCAACGCCACGTATGCGTATTAAACCCGTATTCAGTAGCCCAAGCTGCATCCGAAGAAGCTAACTGAAGAATTAAATAATTGATAAAGTAAGCACCAGATAATCCAACAACTATGTTTATTTGAATCATAGTTACAAGTTTACCTCTTAATTTTGGAGGTGCTATTTCACCAATATACATAGATGCAATTGAAATAGATGTAAATGCTAATCCACCAAGAAACCTTGCTGATAATAAAGCCATATAACTAGGTGCAATTGTTGAGCCAACTGCAGAAATAACATATAAAGCAGCAACAATAATTAATGTGTTTCGCCTACCATATTTATTACAAGCATAACCTGCAAAAAGCAATGCTAATAATACACCAAGTGCCGGAGCCCCAACTACCATTCCTAATTGAATATCATTTAATAAAAATTCTTCTGAAATATATTTTATTGTACCAGAAATTAAAGCAGCATCAAGACCAAAGACGAAACCGCCCATTGCTACAATTGTTGAAAATAAGTATGCATTTTTTTTATATGAGTTCATCAAATAGTAATTTAAATTAGGTTAATTTTTGTTAAACTTAGTAATTTAATTCTATATAATTGGAACGAAACCAACATCTCTGTTTAGCTTTTATTATTTCAATTTAAATAGTATATTAACTATGTTTTTAATAAGCAATAATAGCATAAGTTGTTGTTAACAAAAGTGTACTATTCTTGTATTTAATTCTATACAAATTAAATTGATTTTCTTGTTAGAATGTTGGTAGAATTTACCCTGCCTTAACTATATTTTACCTTAGTATTATAAATTGAGATAATTCTATTTGAAAAATGTGAAAATTTATTCAATTAAATGCTTTCTCTATATGCTTTTGGTGTGCAACTCATAATTTGTTTAAATTGTTTATTGAAGTTTGTAACCGAGTTGTAACCAACAATATAGCATATTTCTGAAATAGGTAAATTGTCTTGGATTAATAATCTAGTAGCGTTTCTTATTCGAACTTCATTTAAAAATTGGGTAAATGATTTATTGGTCATTTTCTTAAAAAATCGGCAAAAAGAATTGGTGGTCATGCAAGCAATTTCAGCAACATCATTAAGACCAATATAGCTTGCGTAATTATCAGATATATATTTCAATACAACATCTATTCTGTCAGAATTTTCAGAAGTATATTGTCGCATATCTGAAGATGACAAAATTGTTCTATCATTGGTAGTTGATAATTTATTTAAAATTTCTAATAATTTAATGCTTTGCAAAGCAGGATTTAAATCAGCTAATTCAATAATTTCATTATGAAGGCTTCTACTTGTATCATTTCCAAAACAAATACCAAATTTAGATTCATCTAGCATTTTATTAATTTCAGAAAATTCAGTATTGTCAAAAGTTCCTTCGCCAATAAAATTTTTGTTAAATTTTGTAATAATGGTTTTTACATTTACTGAGTCATCACCCGTATAATAGTTTGCATCATTTCTCCATAAATGTGGTAAATATGGCCCTACTAATACTAAGTCTCCAGGTGAAAATTGCGAAACACTATCGCCAACAAATCGAATTCCAGTACTTCTTGAAATGTACAATAATTCATATTGTGAGTGGTAATGCCAGGCAGCGTCTAAACAAGGTACTTCTTTTTTAAGAATATTTAATCTAGTATTAGCTGAAGCTTCTGAATTTTTTAATACTAATTTCATAATTCAAACTTTTAATTGTTAATAATTAAAGTCGGTTAACTTTTTATTATATGTTAGAAATAAACTTTTTTAAGTTTACCTCTCGTGTTATATTTAATTTTTTTCTTAATCTACTTCTTGTGGTGTGAACACTTTCAATAGACATATTTAATAATTGTGCAATATCCTTACTCGAAAAATTTAGTTTAATTAGCGCGCAAAGTTTTTGATCATTCATTGTTAAATTTGGAAAATCGGCTTCTAATTTTTTATAAAAACTTTTATTAATGGCTACAAATCTTGCTTGAAACTCATTCCAGTTTTCATTTTTTTTGTTAGAAATTGAGCTAATAATTTTTTTAGTGTCTTTGTTAAGTTCTGTACTTGGTGTTTTAGATAAACGGTCTTTAATTTGTTCTAGAAAAACATCTTTTTCAATTAGTTTTAATACCGATGCAGCTAGTTCTTTATTTTTTAATTCAATAAGTTCCGTATCTTTTTGCTTTTCAAGTTCTCTTTCTTTTTTTAACAGTTTTTTCTCTATTTTGTGTTTTGTTCTTAATGCTCGGTATGAATTATATCCAAATAACAATAAGAACATTAATAGGCCTAATAGTAATATTTTTTCTAAAAGTTCTACTTTTTCTTCCTGCTCAAATTGTTTTAATTTTTGCTCTTGAAGTGTTTTAATTTGAAGTTCTTTATCTTTTCTAAAATCATCTTGAATTTCTAATAAAGGGGCGTTGTTAGGACTTCTGCTGTCAAAAAAAACAGCGTCAAGGTCCTTGGCTTTTTTTAATGAATTATATGCCTGTAAATATTTTCCTTTTGAAAAGTATAAACTAGAAAGACCTTCATAAACTAACGGAATAAAATCTTTATGTACATTTTTTAATTCAGAAACCTCAATTGCTTTTTTATAACAAAATTGACTTTGAATGAAATTCTCATTGTTTTGATAACTATCACCTAAATACTTGTAGATTAATACGAGATATCCGTATTGGTTATTGGTAAACTTTGGTATTAAGTTGTTAAAAATAGCAATTGCATCATCATCTTTTCCTTTGTGACTCAAAATAACGGCTTCTTCAAATTTTAGAAAATTTGCTCTTGATTTGTTTTTTAAAGTGTCAAAATATATATAGCAGCTATCTAAGTACTTTTCTCCTAATTCAAAATTATTTAATTCTCTATAAGTTGAAACAAAAGAAGAATAATTGTTTACAAGTCTATGCTTGTCAATTTTACCTTTTTTAACTAATTCCTTTTTAATATTTAGCGATAGGTTTAAAAAATGAATTGCTTTATCTTTTCTGTGATAGTAACTGTAATGTCTACCTATTTCACGATAAATTGATGATTTTGTTTCTGTTTTGTTTGCAGTGTCAGCTAAAATTAATGCGGCCCATAATTTGTCATAAGATTCTTTATGATTTCCTTGATGACTATATACTCTGGCTAAATTATTTAATGTTCTAATTGCGTTTAGCGTATCACCTTTTTTAATAAGGTTTGTGTAAGCGATTTCTAAAGAAGTTATTGAATCAGCTATTGCTGTTTCTTTATTTATATATTTTTTTTGTGGAATTTGAAAGTAAGTTGATTGAATGGCATAAATAAATGTAGACCAACCAAAAACAAGCCCAAACAGAAGTGTTAAGGTAATTTTGTGCCAGTGTTTGTTTATTTTTTTTGTCATTTTAATAATTACTTTTGCTAAACACCTTATTTTTAAGGTTAAACTAAGGTATAATAGAATATTTATTAATTACTTGTTTTTAGTCTAATTTATGTAAATGTTTAGTTTTTATTAAGTTTTTTTTAATTTTTTATTATTGTTTATGGTAAAATTGAGCTAAATAATTAGATTTTTTGTTCAAAATAATATGTAGGTATACAAAAAAAGCTTGTCAATTAGACAAGCTTTTGTGTGTTTATGTAATTATTGAAAGCTATTCAATAACAAATTCAAAACTGTATGTACCTGAATGAATAATAAATTGAGGTAAGGTTTCAGATAAAGTTCCGTTAACACTTGAATGGATAAGGTCTAAATTCAATGTATAAAAACCTTGCTTTTCTAAGTCAAACGGATGTTTTGCTTTTGCGATATTATCTGCCGAATATGGCCAAATTGAGAATCCAAATTCTGGAGAACCTTTAATTGATAAACCTGTTTTAGCTTTGCTTGATGAAACTAATTTTAACCATCTAACATCACTTCTGTTTGCATTTTCTTGAGGTAATACGTAGTTGTAAAACAAGTCATCCGTTTTAAAAGTAAATTCATCAACTTCAGTTCCTCTTTTTCTATCTATATAGTTTTCCCAAGGGCCTTTTCCGTAGAATTTAGTGTTTTTGTATGCGTTTGGAACTCCCATTGTCATACCGAACCTTATTAGCCCTGGTAACGATTCTTTCGCATCCATATCCATTTTTACAACAACACGGCCATCACTTAAAAATGTGTAATTGATAGTCAAATCAACCTCATTATTAAATTCTTTTTTAACCGTAACAACAGCTTCATTATTTTTGTTTGAATTACTTTTTACTGATGTTGTTTTTAATTTATCACCTAAAAACTCCCAATATTTTCTATTGGCTCTAAACATTTTGCTACTTGCACCTCTTAAATCATTATCAATTGGAGGCCTAAAAAAGTTTGGCTTTAACGGTGAAGCAATTTGTTCTTTACCATTTTTAATTAACGAAATTAATTCTCCATTTGCTTTAGTAACTTTAGCTGAAAATCGTTTAGCTTTTATTACAATCTCATTATTAATTTCTGAAGAAGTAATTGCAGATTTTGAGTTAGAAGTATAGTCATTAGAAAACTTTCTTGCTTTTAACAAAATTTGATCTTTTGCTACTTCAAAACCTTTAGCTGCCCAAAATTTATCTGATTTTTCGTGAACACTAATTTTCACCCAATATTCAGCATTATCTTTAAATCTTACTTTTTTAAATGGAATGTTTAGTGTTGAAGTTGTTGCAGCTTTTGCATCAACATTTTCTAAAATTCCAGATTGTAATTGTTTTCCATTTTCAGATAAGGTCCAACGAACTTCATAAGCATCTAAATCAGTAAAGTTTAAATGATTAATTGCTGAAATTTTTCCGTTTTTAATATCTGAATCTTTAAAATTAAATGGTTGAAAAATATATTTACATTCCCAAGCGTGTGGATTTGGTTTTCTATCTGGAGAAAATACACCATTAATACAAAAGTTTTTATCGTTTGGCACATCACCAAAATCACCACCATACGCGAAATATTTTTCACCTTTATCGTTCGTAGTTTCTAAACCTTGGTCAATCATATCCCAAATAAAACCACCAATTAAGTTTGGTTTAGAGTTTATTAAATCCCAATATTCACCTAAACCACCAATAGAGTTACCCATTGCGTGTGCATACTCACACATAACAATTGGTCTATCAATGTGCTTACTTTCAGACATTGCTTTTAACTGATATATTTCAGGATACATTCTACTCAACACATCTACATAATCTGGGTCATCTGGATTTGCGTGTGCAGGACCTCTAAATAAAGCTTGACCTTCTTCTCCTTCCTTATAATCAGGATCTGTTGGATCTCCTTGTGCTCCTTCATAATGAACAAAACGAGAAGAATCGTAATCTCTAATCCAACCAGCTGCAGCTGCAAAAGCAGGTCCAGAGCCGGCTTCATTACCCATAGACCAAGAAATAATACTTGGATGGTTTTTATCTCTATCAACCATTCGCATAATTCTACTTAAAATAGGAATTGCTAAACTTGGTTGTTGCGGTGCATAACTACCTAAATGATGGGTTTCAATATTAGCTTCGTCCATAACATATACGCCATACTTATCGCATAATTCATAAAAATATGGATCGTTAGGGTAGTGTGAAGTTCTTACCGAATTAAAATTGAATTGCTTTAATAACTTTACATCAGCTTCCATCTCTTCTCTTGTAAGTGCTTTTCCTCCTGTTGGACTATGATCGTGACGATTTACACCCATTATTTTTACAGGTTTACCGTTCACTAATAATTCATTTTTATCACTAAAAGCAACTTGTCTAAACCCAACTTTTTGGCTTCTAGATTCTACTACTTTTCCGTTTGGATCGGTTACATCAATAACCAACGTGTATAAATATGGGCTTTCAGAAGACCATTTGTTAGGGTTTTGAATATTAGCTTCTAAAAATGCGAATTTTGTAATATCACGTTGTGGCCATCTTTCAAAATGAATAGCTTCTATGGAAGCTGACATTGGAGTTTCCAAAACTTTTTCATTAGCTGCATTGTACAATTCAGCATTTAGTTTCCAGCCTTTTAATTTTTCTTCGTCACCTTTCATTGAAATAATTGGACGAATTTCCAATTTAGCATCTTTTAAATCAGCATCGAATTTAGTTCTAACAAAAAAGTCGTTTAATGAAATTTTTGGTTGCGCAAGTAACATTACATCTCTATGAATACCACTTAAACGCCACATATCTTGATCTTCTAAATAACTTCCATCACTCCATCTAAAAGCTTGAACAGCAACGCGGTTTTTACCTTCAGAAATATATTCAGTAATATCAAATTCAGCAGCCAATCTACTTCCTTGACTGTAACCTACTTTTTTACCATTTACCCATACATAAAATGCTGAAGAAACTCCACCAAAATGAAGAACAACAGTTTGGTTGTCCCAATCTGCAGGAATTGTAAAATCTCTGTAATAGCTTCCAACTGGATTGTCTCTATACTTTTCTACATAAGGAAATTGTGGTGGGTGAGGACCCATATAATTGAAATTTCGTGTTCCTCCATTAAAAATATCAGGTGTAAACGGATAAATAATGTTTGAATAAATAGGTTGTCCGTGACCTTCTAACTCCCAATTTGAAGGAACTGGAATATCCTTCCAATCTTTTGAATCTCCATTAAAATCTTTTGCTATAAAATCTTGAGGTCTATCGCTAGATTTTCCAACGTAGTTAAATTTCCACGTTCCATTTAAAGATTTCATTCTAGAAATATCTCTATTTCCAGTTAAGGCATCTTGATGATTTTTGAATGAATAACTTGGAACACGAGAACGCATTTTGTTTTGTTCAAACATTAATTCGTTTTCCCAATCGTTTTGTTGAGCAATACTTTGGTTTTGTATACCTAAAAATATTAATAATGTAAGAAGAGGTCTTATTTTCATTTTGCTAACTGTTGTTTATATTGTAATGTTTTGTTATAGTTATGCTACAATTCTAATAGCTGTATTCCGCTAAGTTATAGTCTTTTTTTGTTGAAATCAACAATGTATAGTTTATATCTAGTTGAAATACTATATATACAGTTTTTGTTAATTGGTTTAAATACTTGTTTTAAACTGTCCTTTTTTAATCTTTCCGTTTTTAAATTTTACTTGGTACCCAAAAGCAGGAATTGTTATTCCATTAGGTGTAGTTTGTTTAACAGGTCCTATATTAACCATTACTTCTGTATTTGAAGAAAAAGTTGTTTTTTGAAGATTAAAATCAGCACTTAAATATTCATGACTAATTAATTCTTCAAAGAAAGTTTCTTTATTAACAGGGCTAACTACTTCATTGGCCATTTTAATCATATCTTTCATTCCGTCAAACTCGTAAGGTGAAAAGAAAATTGTTGTACCAATTCCATATAAAATGTTTCTTAAACTCTTTACTTTAAAGTCTCCATATTTAGACATTTGGTTATCTGGATCTTGAATTTTTCCAAACACAGCAATAGCATCATGATAAACTAAATTGAATAAAGGTGCTGGGTGAGAAAATTCCCAAAGATTAGAATTTTTATATGTCATACCTTCAAACATATCGAAATAAGGAATCCATTGTTGTTGACCGTGCTCAGTACCATTAACTAAATTTAGAGAATCAATATATTTAGCTAAATTAAATAAGCCAGTATTGTCTTCATCTGGATAAGTTGCAAAAGAAATATCGGTAATATCAGCCTCTAAACCTAATGCCGCGATTTCCTTATGTAAGCTTTTTTTTGCTAAACCTAATTGTTTATTCTGATCTATGTTTGCCCATCTGCTATTTGTATTTATAAGTTTGCCATCTTTTCTTTTTGCAAATAAACCTGTGTTAAATTCAGGGTCGTTTTCTAAAGTGGCAGAATAAGCATGGTATGATGAGTATAAATATCCATATTTTTTAGTTAAGTCAACTGCTTCTTTTAAACCAGCTACACCTCCTAAGTTTTCATTAATAGGCCAGCAATTTGGTACAAAATTAGAAAATACTCCCCAAGCATGGAAAAAAGCATTGTCAACACCTAAGTCATTGTGTGTTGTATTAATTATATTGCTTAAATCTTTAAAATTGAAAGCCATTCCTGGCATTTCAACATAATGAGGATAACCTCCATACAATCCCATATAAATGGCTCCTTGTAATTTTTTTACATCAGGATCTCTCTTAGCCTTATCTTTTAAAGAAACAAAATAACCTCTTTTAATGGCTTCTTTTCTGTAAACTTTTGCCATTTCAACGTGTGTTCCATTTGGAATAAATTGATAGCTAATAATTTTTTTCTCATTTTTTCTGTTTAAGTTCCAAACAGGATCTAAGAATTCTATTCTTTTATTAGGAGACATAATACCTTTAGGAGTAAATAAATACTGACCATTGTTGTTTATGTTAAAAAACATACTTGGTCTTGCAGATTCATCGATAATACCAATAACCGCTGATTTTTCATTATAGGTTCCCCACCAAGGCATAGATAAACCAATGTTGTTGTTGAATAAAGGTAATTTACCTTTTGATCTGCCATAATAAGTAGCATCATCCCACATACAGAATCGACCTCCGTTCATTGGAAAAATGTAAGACGGACAAATAACACCTTGCTTTTGAGGAATTACAGCAGCTCCTTTATCTACATCAGTTTCTAAACTAAAAGCCCTTGCAGGGTATCTTAGTTCAACCAATTTATTGTTACATGCTTCATATGAAATAACTTCAACATCTAGTTTAGTAGGCGTTAATCGGATCTCAGTTTTAATTGATACTCCACTAGCAATTGTGTTATTATTTAGCTTAGGATTGTTAAAGCTTATAGATACTGTTGTTTCATCTTTTTTATTTACTACAATAGATTCGCTATTTGAAATGTTAACATCTTGAGATTTTCCTTTTGAATCCTTTATTGTTAAAATACCAGCGGCATTTTCCCAAGGGTCTGGATTCCATATTTGTCCAGATTTTTTTTCTGTAACTTGAAAAGTTCCACTTTTTGTATCAACTATTACTTTGATTGAGTTATTTTCTAAAACAACCGGTTCAGAGCTTGTGTTTTGTTTAGGCTTTATTTCTGTTTGAATTGTTGTCCAGCTTTGAACTAACATCAAACAAAAAATCACAAGTGTAAAACTTGTGATTTTTTGTATTTTATTTTTATTAATCATTTTAATATTTCATTATGTGTTTAACTTGGAAGTAACTACTACTTCTTTTATAAATTTACCTAACAACTCTACCAGAACCAGAACCTCCCATAAGAGCTTCAACTTCGGCACGAGTTGAGTAATTAAAATCTCCTTTAATTGAATGTTTTAAACAAGAAGCAGCAACACCATATTTTACAGCAGTTGCAGAATCGCTTAATTCTGGTGTGTTTAAAGCAAAAATTAAACCACCAGCAAAAGAATCTCCACCACCAACTCGGTCTACAATGTTTTTTATTTTATACGATTCGTAATTTCCTTCAGCATCTAAAGGTGCAAAAGAAGGCGTATCTGTAGCAGCTTCATAAAGCATAGCTCCCCAGTTGTTGTGCGAAGCAGATAAACTTTCTCTTAAAGTAATTGCTACTTTGCTCACATTTGGAAATTGTGCTACAACTTGGCGTGCAACATCTGGATATCTTGAAGTATCTAACTTTCCTGAATGTACATCCGTATCACCAGCTCTAATTCCTAAAACATCGTGGCAATCTTCTTCGTTACCAATAACAACATCAATAAAAGGTAAAATTTTACGCATTGTTTCTTGTGCTAATTCGCGAGCAGATTTTGTAGCGTCCCATTTCCAAAGTTTTCCTCTAAAATTTAAATCTATTGAAACTTTTGCCCCAGCAGCTTGAGCTTTTTGAGCAGCAACTAAAGTAGCTTCAGCAGCATTTTTAGATAATGCAGGTGTAATTCCACTTAAATGTAACCAACCGGCACCATCAAAAATTTCAGCCCAATTGTATTCGCTTGCAGGTGTAACTGCAATTGAAGAATCTTCTCTGTCATAAATTACATTACTTGGACGTTGGTTTGCACCAGTTTCTAAAAAGTAAGTTCCTAAACGACCATTATCAGTTCTTAAAACATATTGCGTATCAATTCCAACAGAACGAACAGCGTCCATAGTTGCTTCAGCTAAAGAATGTTTTGGTAATGCCGTTACGTAACGTGCTTTTCCTCCAAAATTACATATAGATGCAGCAACACTAGCTTCAGCACCAGCATAAGTTACATCTAACTGACGAGTTTGACGTAAACGCATATTTCCAGGCGCAGCTAAGCGCCCCATTATTTCTCCAAAAGTTACAATTGTTTTCATGTGTATGTTATTAATTTCTTAGTTATCCTCTTATTTCTTTTACTAAATCTGTTATTTCTTTGGCATTTGCAGTTATTTGATCCCAGTTTTCGGCAAGAATTAAATCACGCTTTGCAATCCAAGATCCACCAATAGCTGAAATTAAATCAGATTCTAAATAACCTCTTGCGTTACTCATATTTACACCTCCTAAAGGAATGTATTTAATTCCTAAGTATTGATATGGAGCTCCCATGTTTTTTAAATGATTCATTCCACCTGAAGATTCTGCAGGGAAATATTTTATTACTCTACAGCCTTGTTCAACTGCCATTTCAATATCGGTTGGAGTCATAATTCCTGGAGAAAATGATAATCCAAGTTTATGAGCTTCAGCAATTATTTTTGGATTACAACCTGGAGAAACTGCAAAATCAGCTCCAACATCTTTAACAGCTTTTACTTGCTCAACTGTTAAAACTGTTCCAAAACCAAGGCATACTTCTGGTAGTTCCTTTTTTATTGCTTTTGCAGCGTCTAAGGCAGCTGGAGTTCTTAATGTAAGTTCTATAGTGTTTATTCCTCCTTTTAAAAGTGCTTTGGCTACAGGAACCGCGTGTTTTACTTCATCAATAATAAGCATTCCTATAATGCCAGCTTTATTTACTTTACTTATAATTTCAGGTGACATTGCCTGTTGTTCTATTGGATACATAATTATGTTGTTAATTTCAAATTTTAGTTTATTTCACTATACAAAGTACTAGTTTTTTCTTTTTTAAGTTAATCTAAATTTTACCAAGTTGTTACTAAATTTTACCCTTGTAAAGTAAAAAAGCACTTAAAAATAATTTAAGTGCTTTTTTACAAGACTATAATTTTGTTATTTTATTTTGAAAGTTTCATTAAAATGAGGCATTTTTTCTTCTTTCCATTGAATACCTGTTTTTTTATCATGCCACCATTTTGGTTCTTGGTGCGTTTTACTCCATTTTTCAGCCTCTTGTACAAGGTCTTTTAAAATGTTAGGATATTTTTTACTTAAATCTATTTTTTCACCTTTGTCTTTGGTAACATCATACAATTTCCAAGTTTGGTTGTATATTTTTAAAGCTTTAAACTCATTTTTTCTTACACCAACATCGCTAAATTTTAATCTATGTCGAAGAACAAAAATAGGTTCGTTTGTGTAAGAATTTTTTCCTTCAATAAAATTTTTCCAAATATTTTTTCCATCTAATTTTTTTCCTTCAGGAATTTTGGCACCTGCTAAATGTGCAAAAGTTGGATAAAAATCTAAAGCAGAAATTGGGTTGTTGTTAATTGCACCTGCAGGTACAACATTTGGCCAATGGAAAAACATAGGAACTCTAAAACCACCTTCGCAAGTACTTCCTTTTCCTTCTCGTAGCGGAAAATTGGTAGCTCCTGCTTTTGTTTTTCCTCCATTATCACTAAAGAAAACAATAAGTGTGTTATCAAATTGATTTGTAGCCTTTAAACTTTCAACTACTTTTTTTACACCTCTATCTACAGCATAAACCATTGCTGCATAAGTTCTTCTTTTTTTATCTTTAATATGTTGAAATAATTTTAAATCTTCTTCTTTGGCTTCAAGCGGAGTATGTGGAGCGTTGTATGATAAGTATAAAAAGAAAGGATCTTCTTTTTTAGATGCTTTATCTATAAAAGTTACCGCTTCTCTAGAAAGGGCGTCAGTAACATACTCAGTTTCTTTTACAGGTTTTCCGTTATATTCTAATGGATGTAAATAGTCCCAAATTATTTTATTTCCATTTTTTTTCTGCCTAGCATAAGCTGCTCTGTATTGTTCAGGAAAATAGTTGTGTCCGCCACCTAAAAATCCATAAAACTCATCAAAACCTCTTTCATTAGGTCTGTAACCTTCGTTTGAACCTAAATGCCATTTACCCATTATTCCAGTATAATAACCAGCATCATTTAATACTTTACTAATAAATGTTTCTTTTGTTGAAATACCTTTTTTTATGGTTTCTCCACTGTTTGGAGGTAGGTTAAATTGTGCACCAATTTTATGAGCGTAAACACCAGTCATTAAACTAGTTCTGCTAGGGCCACAAAATGGGTGTGTAACATATGCTGAAGAAAAAATAGTTCCGTTTTTGGCGAGCTTGTCTAAGTTAGGTGTTGGAATATCTTTTGAGCCATTAAAACCAACATCAGAATAACCTAGATCGTCACAAAGAATAACCAGTATATTAGGTTTTGTAGGAGGTGGAGTTTTTTTATTAGTAGAAGTATTTGCGCTACAGCTAAATACAGTTAAATAAAATGTGCAAAAGATTAACCTTAGTAGTTTCATTATTTTTAAAATATTTGTGTTATTTTAATAAATTGTTTTGAAATTTTTTAATAAAAAATCAAGATAATACTCTATGTTGGGAGTATTATCTTGGTTATTTATTTTATAAATGAAAATTATAAATCCTTAATTTCTTTGGCTATTTTTTGAAGGAAAGGAGAAAATTCTTTGTAATTTTTTCCAATCATTTTTCCAAATTTTTTATTAAAAACATTAGATGCTTTTTTAGTGATTTCCTTATTTTCATTTTTAGTTAATTCTCCACTTTTAACTTTTTTAGCTCCATTTATATAGGCCATAATAACTGTTGTACGAATTTCATTAAGTTCTGTTTTTTGATCTTCGTTTAGGCTATATTCTTTTACGGCAGCATCTACAAAGTAGCTAATTTGTTTTTGTTGCCATTTGTTTTGTCCAAATGATGCGGTAATAGTAAATAAAACTACTAATGTTAATAGAATTTTTTTCATGTTAAATTATTTTAAATTTTTTAATTCTTTACGTAATCTGTCCATAAATGGAGCTAGATCTTTGTAAGATTTTCCAGTTAACTTAATTAACTTTTTATTGAATTTTTTACTTATTTCTTTTCCTTTTTCTTTTCGCTCTTCTTTTGTAATTTCATTAGCCTTAGCTTTTTTTTGTAACGCATGGTATTCTAAAACCATATCTGTTCTAAAACTTGTTAATTCTTTTGTTTTAGCATCATCTAATTTAAATTCAGTTTGAGCTGCATCTACAAAATATTTGATTTGTTTTTGTTGCCATTTGTTTTGTCCAAAAGTTACTGTTACTGTTAGTACTAATACTAATGTTACTAATATTTTTTTCATGATTTATATATTAAGTGTTATTATTATTTACTTATTTTTTTGCCAAACTCGTACATATTCAATTTCGAAATCAACAATTCCATCTTTCTTTTTTCCTTCAGGACTATTAATTTCTAAATCTTCTAAGCTATCAGGTACGCCGTGCCAAGGAAAAGTTTCTTGATCTAACCAGATATGAATTGGGCTTGTAATTACATAATTATCTTTGGTTCCATTTCCGCCTTTCTTTTTAGCTATGTCATCCCAGGCATTAATTTGATCTCTGGTAGTTTCAAAAAATAACTTACCGTCTATATAATATTTAATTCCTGTTTCACTCCAATCTATTCCATATACATGAAAATCATCTGCTACTCTAAAACCTAAATCTCTATGCTCTGTATATACTGATTTTCCTTTTCCGTCCTTTGTCCAATCGTGAATAGACCACCATAACTCTCTATCTTTATCTAGTTTTGTAGATTGTCTATGATCTCCAAACATTTCAAACATATCAAACTCAGTACCATTTCCTGTTGCCCAAAAAGAGCTAGTTATTTCAGCATCGGCAGCTTTAGATTTTATTTCCATATAACCATATTTAAATTCTTTTCTACCTATAAAACAGGCTGTGGTTATGTTTTTATATTCATAACGTTTTTCACCAACAGGTTTGTCTGGTGTTTCGCTAAACGGAAAATTTGGTTCCCAACGAGTTTCTAACATTAATTTACCATCTTCTAATCTATAGTTTCTTCCTGAAAATTGTGATGGAGCTCTACCAATCCAAACTTTTTTATTTGGTTTATCAGGATGTTTGTAAACTGGTTTTCCGTTTTCGAACTTTCCAACAATATACCATTTGTCTTCATCTATTGTTTTAGTGTTAAATTCATCACTAACATCAGTATTTAGCACCCAGTTTCCGTTGTTTTCTTGGTCTGAGAAAGGTAAAATTGCTGTAGTTGTTTTAATTTTTGAAGCTGATTTGGTTTGAGATCCACAGCTAAAAAAGAAAAGCGTTCCAACAGCTGTTAGTGCTGTTAAAAAACTATAAGATTTTAAATGTTTCATTTTTTAACTTTTAATTTCTAAAAACTCAACAGGCGATCCTTTATGTTCTACATATGCAACACGTACACCTTCTGCTGGTGAAAAAATAGCTCCTAAAAGCTCTTTACCTTCAATGGCTTCTTCAATGCTATCTACAAAATAAGAAACATGTGGCATTGTTTTAACCATTTCATGTGCTTCACTATCCTTATCAAACTTTACATATTCAACATTGTATTCATCTTTAGCAAAATCTGTATATTTAAATTTTCCTGGTTCACAATAACCGTCCCAATTTTTATCTTCGGTTGTTGGTATTCCTATATGACTAAATTTATAATCCATGTTTTATTGTTATAAAAGGTTAATAATTAAATTTGAGAAAATCTCTTATACAAAAAAAGTATAAATTAGAATCTTTAAATTGGTGAAATTTACCTTGTAATAACTTTATTTTATCTTACTTTTAAATTTTAATAATTGCTAAATATTTTAACTTGATAAAATTATTTTTTGTGCTAGTAAATGCTGTAAAAGGTATTTTTTTTGAAAATACTAATTTGCCGCAATTGGTTGTGTTTCCAAAAGAGTTAAATATTCTTCAAACTACTATAATTACTAAGTATTCTAATTTTTACAATTGTTTAAATAAAAACGAAAAGCGTGTTTTTGAACATCGTGTTTTTAGGTTTATTGATGAGCATAAATTTATTGGTAACGGAATTAAGATAACTGAAGAAATTAAAACGTTGGTTGCTACAATGGCTATAACTTTAACATTTGGTATGCGTAGGTACTTGTTTTCTAGAGTTAATACTATTATAATTTACCCTAAAAGTTATTATTCAACAATATTAGACCAATATCATAAAGGAGAAACAAACCCAAAGTTACATTTAGTTGTGTTTTCTTGGTTAGATTTTTTAGAAGGAATTAACGATAAGCAAGATAATTTAAATTTAGCCTTGCACGAGTTTTCACATGCATTGCATTTTGGGTTTTTAAACGAGCAAAGTTATTCAGCTTATAACTTTAAAAAGTATTTCGATCAAATTTTATTGTTTTTAATTAATCCAGAAAACCAGAAACAATTACTTAATACAAATTATTTGCGTTCTTATGCTTTTGAAAATAAGTTTGAGTTTTTGGCTGTTTTAATTGAACACTTTTTTGAAACACCTACTGAGTTTAAACAAAAATTACCTGAAGTATTTTTACTAGTTCAAAAAATGTTGAACATAGATATTCTTAAAATTTATAAAAATAAGCCTGTTATTAATTAATTTTATTAATAATTGGATTAAAAGCTTTTGCAGAAATTAAAATATTATCTCCAATTAAAAGTTGTTTTCCTTCTGTTTCATCTGCAACTATTTTAACTATATCTTTCCCAATTCTTACCATTAAAATATAAATAAAACCTTGTTTTTCTATATTTATAATAGTGCCTGTAAATTGAAATTTAGCATTGTATTCTTTTATATTAAAAACCTCACTTGGTTTACCTTCTCGTATAATTTTTCCTTCATCTAATTCAATAAGCTGATTAGACATTCTTAATATTTCAGAAATATCATGACTTATTAAAATGGTGGTTAAATTATACTCGTTATGCACTTGTAGAATATGTTGTTGGAGTTTAAATCTAATTTCGTAATCTAATGCCGAAAGTGGTTCGTCTAGCATTAAAATAGTTGGTTTTTTAACCAGAGCTCTAGCCAAAGCCACACGTTGTTTTTGACCTCCAGAAAGGGTTTCTGGTTTTCTATTTTGAAGTTCACCTAATTCAATAAGTTCAATAAGTTCAGTAATAATTTTAGGTGATTGTTTTTTCTCCAAAGCAAACTCCAAATTTTCTTTAACCGTCATATTTGGAAACAACGCATAATCTTGAAAAACAAAGCCAACATTTCTTTTTTGTGGTTTTAGATTTATGCTTTGTTCACTATTATACCAAGTTGTATTGTCTACAATAATTTTGCCATTGTCGGGTTTTAATAAACCTCCAAGAGTTCTAAGAATTGTAGTTTTTCCGGCTCCAGATTTTCCGTATAATGTTACTAAACTTCCTTTTTCTATTGAAGTATCAATATTCAATAACATTTCTCCTTTTGCTGAAGTTAACTTTTTTTGAATGTTTATTTTAATCATTTATAGAACTGTTTAAAATAGCCACCATTAATTAGGTAAACAATTAATAAAATACAAAAAGTTAATCCAAATAAAATTAAAGAATAGCTATTTGCTAAGCTATAATTGAGCGCCTCAACTTCATCATAAATGGCAATTGAAGCCACTTTAGTTTTTCCGGGTATGTTTCCGCCAATCATTAAAACAACTCCAAATTCGCCAATTGTATGTGCGAAAGCCAAAACAATACCAGTTAACAGTGATGGGCGAATGTTTGGTAATAAAACCTTAAATAATGTAGTGCTTGTAGATTTTCCTAAAATAGCACTCATTTCAACTAAAGATTTTGGCAAATTAGAAAAACCCGATTGTATTGGGTGTACCATAAAAGGTAAACTATAAATTATTGACCCAATAATTAAACCTTCAAAAGAAAAAACCAGTCTTAATCCAAAAAGTTCGTCTAACCAGTTTCCAAAAGCATTTGATGGGCTAAAGGCCACCAATAAATAAAAACCTATTACTGTTGGTGGTAAAACCAAAGGCATACTTACCAAAGTTTCAATTATAGCTTTAAATTTTGATTTTGTGTATGCTAACCAATAGGCAAGCGGAATTGCAATTACCAACAAAAGAATGGTGGTAATAAAAGCCAATTTAAAGGTTAATATAAGTGGTTCCCAATCTATCATTCGGAGAGCATTATTTCATTTGTTTTTATCATTGCTGTAACTTCATCTCCAATTTTTAGTTCAAGTTGCTTTACGGCATTTGTAGTAATAATTGATGTAATGTTACCTACGGATGATTTTATAATAATTTTACTCAATAATTCTTCTGAAATAATTTTTTCTATAACACCTTTAATTTTGTTTCGCATACTAATTAAATCAGTATTTCCTTTGGCAAGTATTACTTCGGTTTCTTTAAAAATTACAGAAATTGAATTTTCAACAGTTAAATAAGGAGCCGTCTTGGGTGTGTCTATAACAATTGCAGACATATTAATATGCCCAACTTTAATACCAATTAAGGTTAAATTGCCACTTATTGTTAAGCTATTTATTGTTCCTTTTAATGTGTTCATTAACTATTTTGTTGAGTACCCAAATTTATTTAAAATTTCAATGCCTTTTTTAGAAAACAAGAAATTGTAAAATTGTTTTACTTGGTTTTGGTTTGAAGGACTGTTTTTTAAAATTACAACTCCTTGCGAAATTGATGTATAGTTATCTTGATTAATATCTATCCAATTACCTTTATTTTTTATGTTAGAGGAATAAATAACCGATTTTGCCGTAAAACCAATTTCCGCAGCGTTGGTTGTAATAAATTGATTGGTTTGCGCAACACTTTCTCCATACACAAACTTGTGTTTTACGTGTTCGAATAATTGTTCCTTTTTTAAAATTTCTTCTGCAGCAATTCCATAAGGTGCCGTTTTAGGGTTTGCAATAGCTATATGCTTTATTTTTTCTGAAGTTAATAAATCAAAAGAAGGTTGAATGTTGTTTTTTGTAGACCATAGTATTAATTTTCCGTAAGCGTAAATTTTTGGAGTGGTAGCAGAAAAGCCATGTTTGTTTAATTCGTTTGGAAATTTCATGTCTGCAGAAACAAAAATATCATAAGGTGCACCTTCTTTTATTTGTGCTGTTAATTTTCCTGAAGAACTTATTATAATGTTGCATTTAATAGATGTTAACTGAGTGAAAGTATTGGTTAACTCTTTCATAGCATATTGCATATTGGCAGCTGTTGCAACAGTTATAGTATTGGTTTTTTTTTTGGTACAAGAAAAAAAAAGTGAAGAAAATGCTAAGAGTATAAAAACGTAAAAAGCAGCTGTTTTTTTGAAAAGCATTTTAGTGTATTTATGTTGAAATTAATTGCAATATAAGACCTCTATTTTTAGAATAAATGATTTTAATCATAAAAAGTGTGTCAATATTTTTAGAACTTTATAAATAATACTAAAAAATATACTTATGAAACGTCTTGAGCCAGTATCTAAAATAATGACAAAAGAGCTTATTACGTTAAGCTTAAATGATGATTTATATAAAGCTGAAAAGCTATTTAAAGAAAACCATATTAGGCATATTCCTGTTGTGGAAGATGAGCATATAATTGGTATGCTTAGTTATTCGGATTTAAAGCGTATTAGCTTTTTAGATTCTTATGATTCTCACGAAATAGAAATAGATAATGCAGTTTATAAAATGCTTAGCATTAGACAACTTATGGTAAAGAATTTAGTAAAAGTAAACTCATCTATAACTGTAAAGTCTGTTGCGGAAATTTTATCTCAAAATGAGTTTCACGCATTGCCTGTTGTTGAAAACGATATACTAGTAGGTATAGTTACAACAACGGATTTGTTAAAGTATTTGTTAGATCAATACGAGTTAGAAGCAGCAGAAGTTTAAATAGAAACTAAGTTTTTTAAGTTGCTAATAGTTTCGGTTGGATTTTCACTTTTAAATACAAAACTTCCAGCCACAAAAGCATCTACTCCAGCTTCTAATAATTTTTCAATATTTTGGTCGGTAACACCTCCATCAACTTCAATTAAAGTATCAGCTTCGCTATATTCAATTAGAGCTTTTAGTTGTTGTACTTTTTTGTACGTGTTTTCAATAAAACTTTGACCACCAAAACCTGGGTTAACGCTCATTATTAATACAACATCGAGGTCTTTAATAATATCTTCTAAAACAGCAATAGGAGTGTGTGGATTTAAAGAAACACCAGCTTTCATACCCGCAGCTTTAATTGCCTGAACAGTTCTGTGTAAATGAGTACAAGCTTCATAATGTACCGTTAAAATATCTGCACCAACATTTTTAAAGTCTTCGATATAACGATCAGGATTTACAATCATTAAGTGTACATCCATTGTTTTAGTTGCATGTTTTTTTATAGCACTTATAACTGGCATTCCAAAAGATATGTTTGGTACAAATACACCGTCCATAACATCAATATGAAACCAATCAGCTTCACTGTTGTTAATCATTTCAACATCGCGTTGTAAATTTGCAAAATCTGCTGCTAAAATCGAAGGAGCTATATATTTACTCATTTTTAATTTTTTAAAGTTGTGCAAAAATAGAATTTAAAAAAGAAAAACGCTCGATAATTCGAGCGTTTTTTATTCATTTTCAAAAAAGTAGGTAAATTATTAACCTAAATAAGTTTTTAATATTTTACTTCTTGAAGTATGTTTTAATCTACGAATTGCTTTTTCTTTAATTTGACGAACACGCTCACGAGTTAAATCGAAAGTTTCACCAATTTCTTCTAAAGTCATTGGGTGTGCATCACCTAAACCAAAGTATAATTGAACAACATCAGCCTCTCTTGGAGTTAATGTTTCTAAAGCTCTTTCAATTTCAACTTTTAAAGATTCGTGTAATAAAGTTCTATCTGGATTTGGAGATTCACCAGTGTTTAATACGTCATATAAGTTAGAATCTTCACCTTCAATTAAAGGAGCATCCATAGATACGTGACGACCAGAGTTTTTCATAGACTCTTTTACATCGTTTACAGTCATATCTAACTTTTTTGCAATTTCTTCAGCAGAAGGAGGTCTCTCATTCTCTTGCTCTAAAAACGCATACATTTTATTGATTTTATTAATAGAACCAATTTTATTTAAAGGTAAACGTACAATACGAGATTGCTCTGCTAATGCTTGTAAAATAGATTGGCGAATCCACCAAACAGCATATGATATAAATTTAAAACCACGAGTTTCATCAAAACGTTTTGCAGCTTTAATTAAACCTAAGTTTCCTTCGTTAATTAAATCTGGTAATGTTAAACCTTGATTTTGATATTGTTTTGCAACCGATACAACGAAACGTAAATTAGCCTTTGTTAACCTTTCTAAAGCAACTTGATCTCCCGCTTTTATTCGTTGAGCTAATTCAACCTCCATTTCGGCTGTAATTAAATCAACTTTTCCAATCTCTTGTAAGTACTTGTCTAATGATGCAGTTTCTCTGTTAGTAACCTGCTTGGTAATTTTAAGTTGTCTCATTTATAAGTTAAAATATTTTTTAGTTTTAATAAGTGCTATACAATATATACGTTGTATTTTTGATAATGTTACAAAAAATTGCAAAAAAATATAATTTTGTGACTTTTAATATTAATAGGTGTCTTAGAACTATAACCCATTATAATAAATAATTGAACTCTAAAAAAGACATAGCGTTATTAAGCGATAACGAACTTGTTGAAAGGATAGTAAAAACAAATAATACTAATTTGTTTTCTGTACTTTACGATAGGCATGTGAATAGTGTTTATAATAAATGTTATGGGTTTGCTTCTTCTAAAGAAGAGGCACAGGATTTGACACACGATGTTTTTATTAAATTGTTTGTAAAGCTGCGAACGTTTAAAGGAACATCTAAGTTTT
Source organism: Lutibacter oricola (assembly GCF_900106565.1). Lineage (GTDB taxonomy): Bacteria > Bacteroidota > Bacteroidia > Flavobacteriales > Flavobacteriaceae > Lutibacter > Lutibacter oricola. Next base: position 163,162 of record NZ_FNNJ01000005.1, on the reverse strand, counting down.
CAACTTGGTTGTATTCATTTACCTATAATTTTTGTGTTAATTATGTAACGCGAAATAATTATAAAAAAAATGAAAAGAATTTTGAAGGTGAAATTCCAGATGATGAAACTGAAGAGCTTGATTCTAGTGAATCTGCTCTGTTTGGATTGAAAACAGAAAAGCTATCAAAAGCAATGGAGCTTATTGATCCTAGCGATAAAATGATTCTTTTAATGAAATATCAAGACGACTTTTCAGTAAAAGAATTATCAACTGCGTTAGAAATTGGTGAGAGTGCTGTTAAAATGCGATTGAAGAGAGCAAGGGAAAAAGTAATTAGTGTATATAAAAATCTTAAATAATGGAAAATCCGTTTAAGAAATTGCTACATAACGAGGAGGTGCCAAAGGTGCTTAGGGAAAAGGTGATTAATGATATTTCATTGATTAAGCTTTCTATTGACCTTGCAGATCTTTTTGTAGTAAAATACCCTAATACAATTGGTGAGTTTTTAACTACCGAAAACGAAGAGGATTTAGAAGATGAAAATAAAGAAGAATAATATAAATTAACCCAAAAAATGAAAACAATTATTCAATTAGATCAATTAGATTTGACATTTACACAAGAGTTGTGGTCCAAAATAGTAGATTTTGTACCTGTATTATTAAAAGGTATTGGTTTTATAATTTTAGCTTGGCTAGTTATTAAAATTGTAACTTATGTTTTAGCTAAACTTTTAAAATTTAGTAAAATTGATACGTTAACTACAAAATTGAATGAAGCTGAATTATTTGGTAAATCAGATTTTACTGTAGTTCCTTCAAAAATAATTTTAAAATTTATTAAGTATTTATTAATTCTAATATTTACAGTAATAGCTTCGGAAATGTTAGGGTTAACTATGGTTTCTGAAGGAATAAGTAGTTTTATAGCATACTTACCAGTTTTAATTAGTGCTTTATTAATATTTGTTTGTGGTGTTTATTTGGCATCATTAGTAAAAAAAGCGATAGTAGATACCTTTAAATCTTTAGAGTTATCTGGAGCTAATTTAGTAAGTAATATAGTTTTTTATGCAATAGTTGTAGTTGTAACTATTACGGCTCTAGATCAGGCAGGTATAGAAACAAAAATGATTACTGATAACTTAACGTTAATATTAGGTTCAGTACTAATATCATTTACAATAGCATTTGGTTTAGGAGCTAGAGATGTTGTAACAAGATTGTTGTTTGGATTTTATTCAAGAAGAAATTTTCAAATAGGTCAGCATATTAAAACTAAAAGTTTAGAAGGTGTTATTCAAGAAATAGATAACATATGTATTACTATAAAAACTAGCGATGGAATTGTAGTGTTACCGATAAAGAAATTTGTTGATCAAAAAGTTGAAATTATAAAATAAGGTGAAATATTCTTGTACGGGGAAAGTTGTAACATATTTAGAAAAAGAAAAAATAATTATAAAAGTTACAGGTTTATTTTACCAAAACATAATGGGAATGTAGGGGGTTAGTCATTTCTATTATTAATGAGAGTGGAAACCAATCATTAGCAAAAAGCTAATGATTGGGTCTCTCTAAAACTAATTTAAGATAATTATTAGGAGTTATGGGTTAGTTCTCTAATAATTAAAGTGATAGAATTAGTAATTCTATTGAAAATAGAGGAGTCAATTTACAAATATTTTTTTATTTGTAGTTGGCTTCTTATTTTTTTATAAAAGAAAATAAAAAAGCATCTCGAATTATTGAGATGCTTTTTAATAATATATAAAATAGTGAATACTATTTATCGTTTCTAGGTTGTCTAGGTTTTCTATCTCTATTATCTCTAGAACGGTTGTCTCTTCCTCTGTTGTTATCTCTTGGAGGTCTTTCTACAAAACCTTCTGGCTTTGGTAAAATAGCTTTTCTAGATACTTTCTCTTTACGAGTTTTAGGATCTTTACCAAAATATTTCACATCAAAAACATCACCCATATTAACAACGTCAGTAACATTGTTTGTGCGTTCCCAAGCTAATTCAGAAATATGTAATAATACTTCATTACCAGGAGCTTCCATATATTCTACAACAGCACCAAAATCAAGCATTTTAATAACTTTAACTTCGTAAACGCTACCAACTTGAGGCTTAAATAATAATGAATCAATTTTAGCTAAAACCATATCAATACCATCTTGATTAGTTCCTAAAATTTCAACATCACCTTCTTCAGTTGCTTCATTTTCGTTAATTACAATTGTACAACCAGATTCTTTTTGTAATTCTTGAATTACTTTTCCTCCAGGTCCAATTAATGCACCAATAAAGTCACCAGGAATAGTTCTTGTAACCATTTTAGGTGCGTGAGCTTTAACATCTGCAGCAGGTTGCTCAATAGTGTCTGTTAATTTACTTAAAATGTGTAAACGACCAGCACGAGCTTGTTGTAATGCGTTAACTAAAATTTCGTATGACAAACCTTTAACTTTAATGTCCATTTGACAAGCAGTAATACCGTCTTCAGTACCAGTAACTTTAAAGTCCATATCACCTAAATGATCTTCATCACCTAAAATATCACTTAATACAGCGTAACGATCACCATCAGAAATTAATCCCATTGCAATACCAGAAACTGGTTTTGTAATTTTAACCCCAGCATCCATTAACGCCATTGTACCAGCACAAACAGTTGCCATTGAAGAAGAACCGTTAGATTCTAATACTTCAGATACAACTCTTACAGTATAAGGACAATCTGCAGGAATTACTTTTTTAAGTGCACGTTGTGCTAAGTTTCCGTGTCCAACTTCTCTACGTGAAGTACCTCTTAAAGGTCTTGCTTCACCTGTACAGAAAGGAGGGAAGTTATAATGTAAATAGAATGTTTCCTCACCTTGGTAAGTAGGCATGTCTATTTGATTTGCTTCTCTAGAAGTTCCTAAAGTAACTGTTGCTAATGCTTGAGTTTCTCCACGAGTAAATATTGAAGAACCGTGTGTTGAAGGTAAATAATCTACCTCACACCATATTGGTCTAATTTCAGTAGTTTTTCTTCCATCTAAACGTAAACCTTCAGCTAGTGTTAATTCACGAACAGCAGTTTTATTAGCTTTACCAAAGTATTTTCCAATTAAAGCACCATATTCTTCTACTTCTTCTTCAGTAAATGAAGCAATAACTTCTTCTTTTACAGCAGCAAAAGCATCACTTCTTTCGTGTTTAGAAGTACCTTTTTTAGCAATGTCGTAACATTTTTGATATGCTAATTCATGTATTTTAGCAGCTAATTCTTCGTTTTCTTCTTCTGGTTCGTATTCGCGAGTTTCTTTTTTACCGAAAGATTCAGCTAAAGCAACTTGAGCAGCACACTGTACTTTAATAGCTTCATGAGCAAATTTAATAGCGTCAGCCATTTCTTCCTCACTAATTTCTTCCATTTCCCCTTCAACCATCATAACAGAATCAGCAGATGCACCGACCATCATATCAATATCAGCTTGTTCTAATATTGCTCTACTTGGGTTGATTACAAATTCTCCGTTAACTCTTGCAACACGTACTTCTGAAATTGGAGTTTCAAAAGGAATGTCACTTAACTGAATAGCGGCAGAAGCAGCTATACCAGCTAAAGCATCTGGCATTACATCTTCATCTGCAGACATTAACTGAATCATTACTTGTGTTTCAGCGTGGTAGTCTTTTGGAAATAAAGGGCGTAATACTCTATCAACTAAACGCATAGTTAAAACTTCAGCATCAGTTGGTCTAGCTTCTCTTTTGAAGAAACCACCTGGGTAACGACCTGCAGCAGCAAATTTTTCTCTATAATCTACTGTTAAAGGTAAAAAGTCAACGTCGCTTTGTTTGTAGTTAGAAACTACTGTACAAAGTAACATAGCTTTTCCCATTTGAACAACAACCGATCCGTGCGCTTGTTTAGCTAATTTTCCTGTTTCTAAAGAAATGGTTCTTCCATCTCCTAATTCAATAATTTGTGTATGTACCTTAGGTATCATAAATAATTTTTTAATGTTAATTAAACAATTTCGTTTGTGTTGTGTTGTTGTGTGTTTACCAATGAAAAGTTTAATTTATGCTTTCTTTTTAGAAAAAAATCAAAAAAAAAGAGGCAAAATATGCCTCTTTAATTTTTTTGAAATTATTTTCTTAAACCTAATTCCTTGATAATAGCACGATATCTAACGATATCATTTTTAATCAAGTAATCAAGTAAATTTCTTCTTTTACCTACTAATTTTACTAAAGAACGCTCAGTGTTATAATCTTTACGATTGTTTTTTAAGTGTTCAGTTAAGTGATTAATACGGTAAGTAAATAATGCAATTTGCCCCTCAGCAGAACCAGTGTTTTTAGCTGTTTCTCCATGTTTAGCAAAAATTTCTTCTTTTTTTTCTTTTGTTAAGTACATGCTAACATTAATTTTATTAATAATTTTTATGTATATCGCTACATTATGTGGCGAATAAGCGGCAAATATACCACTATTATTTTGATTAACAATTAATTGATGCTAAAGTAATTTTATTTAACCTGCAATTAAACTTTTTAAATTTTCAAGGGTCTTAGAATTATGAATCAATATAATATTAAATAAATAATTAAAACACTAATCTTATGAGAATGAATAATTTAAATTTAAAACTAGTTTTTGCTTTTATGGTATTTGGTATAACATTTACTAGTTGTGACGATAGTAATGAAGCAGACGTAGCAGCTGTTGTAGAAAAAATTACAGAAGATGATGCAATTGCTTTGGTTGAAGCAGATGATATTTCAGATGAAGTTGATAATATGGTAGATGATTATATATTCGAAGACTACAATGCTAGTAGTAGAACGGATGTTTCATCTAAAACATTTGGAGGAGGAAATGGTAATGGTTTTGGAGGATTACCTGATTGTGTTACTAGAACTGTTGAAGAAGAAGGAGATACAAAAACAGTAACATTAGACTTTGGAGATGGTTGTGAGCTTCCAAATGAACATATTTTAACTGGGAAAATTATTTTAGTTTATATTAAAGATGAAGATACCCAAACAGTAAATGTTACTAAAACATTTGATGGTTTTACGTTTAATGATGTTGCTGTTGAAGGGGAGAATACATTTGTAAGAACTAAAGCAAATGCGAATGGAGTTCCAGAATCTACTAAAATAATGGATGTTACTTATACTTGGCCTGATGGAGAATTTATTTCAAGAGTAGGAACAAAAACTAGAGAATGGATTGAAGGTTCTGAAACCAAAACTTGGGGTGATAATGTTTACCTAATTACAGGTAATTGGAAATCTACTTTTAAAGATGGTACTGTACGTTCTGTTACTATTACAACTGAACTTATGCGAAAAATGGCTTGTAGATTTATTGTAAGTGGTGTAATGGAAATTGAAAAAGGTGACAGAGTTGGTACTTTAGATTTTGGTGATGGTACTTGTGATAATGTTGCAATATTTACTGATGTTGATGGTGTTGAAACAGAAATTGCATTAAAAAAACGTTTCCAGAACAAAAAAGATTAAAGTTTATAGCTTTAGTTTATGTATAAAAAAAAGCGAGCATTTAGCTCGCTTTTTTTATTTTCTTACTGGAAGGTTTTGAATCAAATCAATATATAAATTAACTTGTTTCTTTAAGTTTTTTCGCTCAACAATTTTGTCTAGAAATCCGTGTTCTAAAACAAATTCAGAACGTTGAAAACCTTCAGGTAAATCTTTACCCGTAGTATCTTTTACAACTCTTGGACCTGCAAAAGCAACCAAAGCGTTTGGTTCTGCAATATTAATATCGCCTAACATAGCATAAGAAGCCGTTGTTCCTCCTGTTGTTGGATCTGTACATAACGATATATACGGAACGTTTACTTCTGCAAGTTGTGCTAATTTAACTGAAGTTTTAACCATTTGCATTAAAGAGTATGATGCTTCCATCATTCTTGCTCCACCAGATTTTGAAATCATTAAAAATGGAACTTTATGTTTAATAGCGTAATCAATTGCTCTTGCAATTTTTTCACCAACAACACTACCCATAGACCCACCAATAAAGGCGAAATCCATTGCTGCAATTACAATATCTTTACCTAAAGATTTTCCAACAGCCGTTCTAACTGCATCTTTAAGTTTAGTTTTTTCTGTTGCGTCTTTTAATCTTTCGGTATATTTTTTACTATCCTTAAATTTTAAAGGATCTTTAGATACCACATTTTTATCAAGCTCTTTGAACTTATTATCGTCAAAAAGAATTTCAAAATATTCGGCACTACCAATTCTTACATGGTAGCCATCCTCTGGGCTAACATAGTAGTTATCTTTTAATTCTTCAGTATCTACTATTTTTCCGCTTGGAGTTTTATACCACAATCCTTTTGGAACGTCTTTTTTTTCTTCGGTAGGGGTTTGGATTCCCTTATCTTTTCTTTGAAACCAAGATGACATACTGTTTTGTTTTAGTTGAAAATCGATTCGCAAGTTACTAAAAAAAACAAAGAGAACGTATGTGAAAATACGTTCTCTTTATTTTTAAGTTTTTAGATGTACAAATTTATAGTACGTCTACACAGTTAAGATCTTTAAAAGCCTCAATTAAACGAGTTTTTAAAGTAGCTTCACCTTTACGTAACCACCCTCTTGGATCGTAGTATTTTTTGTTAGGAATATCTGCTCCATCTGGATTACCAATTTGAGTTGTTAAATACTCAACTTTTTCGTTCATGTAATCTCTAATTCCTTCTGTAAAAGCAAATTGTAAATCTGTATCAATGTTCATTTTAACAACACCGTAACCAATAGCTTCTCTAATTTCTTCTAAAGTAGAACCTGATCCACCGTGGAATACAAAATCAACTGGGTTTGCTTCAGTTCCGTTTTCTTTTTCAATAAATTTTTGAGAGTTATCTAAAATTTTCGGAGTTAATTTTACATTTCCTGGCTTGTAAACACCGTGTACGTTACCAAATGAAGCTGCAATTGTAAAGTTATCACTTACTTTTTTCAATTCGTTGTATGAATATGCTACTTCTTCTGGTTGCGTGTATAATTTAGAAACATCAACATCAGAGTTGTCAACACCATCTTCTTCACCACCTGTAATACCTAATTCAATTTCTAATGTCATTCCCATTTTAGCCATACGAGCTAAATAAGTCTTACAAATTTCAATGTTTTCTTCTAATGGCTCTTCAGATAAGTCAATCATGTGAGAACTATATAAAGGATAACCTGTTTCAGCAAAATGCTTTTCACTAGCTTCTAATAATCCATCAATCCAAGGTAATAATTTTTTTGCAGCGTGATCTGTATGTAAAATTACTGGTACACCGTAAGCTTCTGCTAATGTGTGTACATGTTTAGCTCCTGCAACACCACCAGCAATAGCAGCTTTTTGATCTTCATTAGGCAAACCTTTACCTGCGTTAAATTGCGCTCCACCATTTGAAAATTGAATAATTACTGGTGAGTTTAATTCTTTTGCTGTTTCTAAAACAGTGTTAATTGAGTTAGAACCTATAACGTTAACAGCTGGTAAAGCAAAGTTTTTGCTTTTTGCTAATTTAAATATCTCTTGAACTGCACTACCTGTAGCAACTCCTGGTTTAATATTGTGACTCATAATATTTTAAGTGTAATAATTTATGTTAATATGTTGATACAAAATTAAGTAAATAATACTTTTATACGAATTATCAATCAGAAAAAAAACGAAATCGTAATAGTTTAATTGGTGAACCAATTAGAATGGGTAACTAATACCAAAATTATAAACGGTGCTTCCAAAATTGTAATTACTAAACCATTTATTTCCGTCTTCTAAATAGGGTTCGTAGGTTTTAAAACCTAAATCTAAACGCAATAAAATAAAACTTAAATCATAACGCAAACCTAGGCCAGAACCTATTGCAATATCCTCTAAAGATTTAATTCCGTTAAATTTAGCGTCGTCACTAGTTAATTCAGAATTTGTTACATCCCAAATATTTCCAGCATCAACAAAAAAGGCTCCTTTAATACTGTTTAGTATTTTAAAACGGTATTCTAAACTAGTTAAGAATTTTAAGTTTCCGATATTGTATTCTAAACCAGTATTGGTAGATCCTGGTCCTAAATCATAAATTTTCCATGCTCTTAAATCATTAGGTCCACCAATAAAATAACTTTTACTAAAAGGTATAGAGTTAGAGTTGTTGTAAGGGTATGCTAACCCTAAAAAGCTTTTAAAGGCAACAACATTTTCTCTTGAAATATTCCAAAAACGTTTGTACTCTAAATCAACTCTTGCATATTGTGCAATTTGCGTGTTAAAGAGTGTTTTAACATTATTGTCATTAACTTCGTTAGAAAGTAATGATGTTAAATTTCCTGAAGTTGCTATTCTACCTCTAAAAAAAGAAAAATCTTTGTCTTTATAACTTTCACTTTTGTTTAGAGTAAAAGTATATGCAATAGAAGGTATTAGAGCATCTTCGGTAATAATATTATACCTGTTTTTTATGTTTTGTGCTACTTTAAATTCTGTAGGGTTGGTTGCTTCAAAATTGCTATTTATATTGTTGTTTATAAAATCAATTACCTCTGTAGCTTCTAGGTTTTCTATCCCAAAATTATTAGAAGCAATTTTATTAATGTCGTCAAATTCAGATTCGTAAATAGAAAAGTAAGAATCTGTATTAAGGTTTTTAATGTATTGAGCGTTTAGAAGTTGTAAACTGTGCGATTTTGTTTTTGAAGATTCCCAAGTGTAATCTATAATACCTGTAAAACGCTGTTTATCTAAACCTATATTTTTTTGTAAACTTGTACCTAGTGTAAAAGTTGTGTTAGGTGCCATTGTTTTAGGAACTATTTTATACGAGTTAAATGGTAATAAAAAACGTGGAATTGCTAAAGAAACATCTGCACCAACTTCCCAAGCATTTAATAAGCTATTGTTATCTGCAGCATCTTGCGAATCTAAAAAAGAACCTTGTACTGAAAACTGTAAAATTTCTGAACCTTTAAATATATTTCGATTAGAAAAAGACAATTTACCAGAAATACCTAATTGTCTAATATTAGAATGTGTTAACTCTGAACTTATCCCAACAGAATATTTTTTTAATGGTGAAAGAAAAATTTCAGCTTCAAGCATGTCATCAGTTAGCTCTTTGTATTTTATTTCTACAGATCTAAAATTTTGTAATCCACGTAAATGTTTTCTTGTTAATTCTCTATTTTCATCTTTGTAAATATCATTAGGTTCAATAAAAATAGAATTTAATAATAATTTAGGATTGTATTTGAGTTTATCTCTACCTAAAAACAAATAACCATTGTAATTTAAACTATCTTTTATTGGAGCATTTTTAGTGTTGTAGGTAAAATCTGTATAGATTTTAATGTTTTTTATTTTCTGAATTTTATATGGAACATTTGCAATACTATCGTTAATTAATAAAACGGCGTTCGATTTATATGTTTTATGAATAGTATCTACTTCAACACCAATAGCATTTTTGTTAAACCTATAAATTCCATTATTTCTAAATAATTTAGTAATTCTGTTTTGTTCATTAATAAATGATGAATACCTAAATTGACTACCTTTAGTTATATGCGATTTGTTTTTATGAATAGTATAAATAGAATCTAAAACTTTAGAATCTATTTTTGTTTCAATACTATCTATTTTAAAAGGCTTGTCGGTATCTACAAAATAGCTTACGTGTCCTTTTTTGCTTGAAACAGTATCTACTTTTGAAGTGACATTAACTTTAAAAAAACCTTCGTTGTAATAATGAAGCTTTAAGTTGTTTACCGTTTGTTTGGTTTTTTTTGAATCTAATATAACAGGTGCTTCTCCATTGTTTAGCCACCATTTATGTACATTCGATTTAAAATTACGCATACCGCGAGTTTGTTTTTCAGAAAAAACACTAGTAGTAAATTTATTCCATTTTGGGTTTTCTATTTTCCAAAGTTCAAAGTCAGATACAAATTGTTTGTTACCAATATTGTAAAAGTGAAGTGGAATAGGAGCAAACCCTAATACTAATTGATTTGGGCGTTGAACTATGTAATCATTAATTTCGTCTTCAATATTTTTTTTATTGTTAACATAAACTACATTTTCGGCTAATAATAGTTCATTGTCGGGTACATATTTTATTGCGTTACATGATGAAAAACAACAAGTAACCCCAATAGCAATTAGTAATATTATAAAATTGTTTTTCAAATAGGTACCGTTAAATTTAATTTTGTAAAAAAGCAATTAACACTCTAGTTTTACTATTTTTACACAAAGTTTATGAAATTAATTTTCAAAAAATTGAATTACAATTATTTGGGTCAAATGTAAAACTTTTCAAAGTATAATCAAATTACATTTTTTATTTAAATATAAATGAGTTTAAGCAAAAATCAGTTAAAATTAATAACGAGTTTACAGCAAAAAAAGTACCGAACTAGACATAATTTATTTATTGTTGAAGGAACTAAGGTTGTTGGCGAATTTTTAAATTCGAATTATAAGCTAAATAGTTTGTTTTGTGTTAATGATAGTGAGTATTTAAACATTAATTGTAAAACAATAATTTCTGAGATTGACTTAAAAAAAATTAGCAACTTAAAAAATCCAAATAATGTTTTAGCATTATTTGAAATGCCTGCTAAAGATCAGTTTGTAGAAGAAGGGTTAATAGTTGTTTTAGATGAAATTAATGATCCGGGAAATTTAGGTACAATTATTAGGTTGTGCGATTGGTTTGGTGTAAGCCAATTAATTTGTTCTACTAATACTGTAGATTGTTTTAATAATAAAGTAGTGCAATCAAGTATGGGTTCGCTTATAAGAACTTCTATAAAATACACTTCAATTACAAATTACCTTCAAACTACAAAATTGCCAAAGTTTGTGGCAGATATGAATGGTGAAAATGTGTATAAAACTACATTGCCTAAAAACGCTGTGTTAGTTATGGGAAACGAAGCTAACGGTATTTCAAAAGAAGTTTTTGAATTAATTAATAATACTATATCAATACCTCGTTTTGGAACTATTCAACAAACTGAAAGTTTAAATGTAGCAACTGCAACTGCTATTTTATTAAGCGAATTTAGACGTTCACTTTAATGAAAGGCTAGTTTTAGAAAAATTCCTCTAGTTCCAAAATTATCTACATTACCAGTCCATTGGCTATTGGGGTCGTTGTCTTTTACTAATTCGTTATTAATTGCAAAAACACCTCTAATAGATGGTGAGAATATGAAATATGGCATATAAATATCTATTCCAACACCTAATTCATAAGTGAAATTGTTCTTTTTCATTCTAAACTCACCGTTCGAGTTATCATCTGGATTGTCTTGATTGCTAGAAAAATTATAATCGTAAGATACACCTCCAATTACATAAGGTCTAATATTGTAATATCTATCTGTGCTTAGTTTTACTAATAACGGAACTCTTAAATAAGTTGCGTTAACCTCTCTAATACTATCTTTTTTACCTCCAGGAATATGTGTAAAAGCAAGTTCTTTAGTGTTGCTAGATAAGCCAGGTTCTAATCGTAGGTTAATGTGTTTGGTAAGTTTTAAATCTCCAATTAAACCAACATCAAAACCTGTAGAAGCAGTAACATCAATAAATACATTTTCTTGTGTATAATCTATTTTGTAATCTTTATTGTTTATACCTAAGTAATAACCCCAAAACAACTTTTGTTTATCCCAGTTTTGTTTGTAAATTACTTTATCTTTTTTTTGAGCAGTTAAAGTGCTTGCGCAAAATAAACTAACTACAAGTAGAAGAACAATTTTTTTCATAAATTACTTTTTTCCAATGTATATAGATGCCACTCCAAATGTTTGTGGCTTGTTTTCAATATCTATAAACCCAATTTTTGCTAAAATATTGTTGAAGGCTTTTCCGTATGGAAATGAAGCTGCAGAGTCTGATAAATATTTATAAGCTACTTTGTCTTTAGAAAACACTTTGCCAATTGTTGGCATTATGTGTTTTGTATAAATGTTATAACCTTGTTTAAAAGGTGTTTTTGTAGGTACAGAAGTTTCTAAAACAACAAAAGTACCTCCAGATTTTAAAACTCTATAAATCTCAGATAAGCCTTTTTCTAAATCTTCAAAATTACGTACGCCAAATGCTACCGTAATTGCGTCAAATGAATTATCTTCAAAAGGAATTTTTTCTGAATCGGCTAAAACCATTTCAATTTGGTTCAACTTTAGTTTTTCAACTTTAGCTTTACCAACTTCAAGCATTCCAGGAGAAATATCTAAACCAACAATTTTTTTAGCATTTGTTTTTACCAAATTAATAGCTAAATCTCCAGTTCCTGTAGCAATATCTAATACGGTTGAAGGTTTGGTTTTTGCAATAATATCTACAACATTGTTTCTCCATTTTACATCAATTCCAAAAGAAATTACACGGTTTAAACCGTCGTATTCTTTAGAAATAGTATCAAACATTTGTGTAACCTGTTCCTTTTTACCAAGGTTAGAGTTTTTGTAAGGTTTTACTTTTTCTGCCATAAAAATTAGTAGTTTAAAGCTACTACTTGTTCTATTTTCCCAGGAATTAATTGTTTTAGCATAGTTTCAATTCCATTTTTTAAGGTTATTGTAGAAGATGGACATCCGCTACACGCACCTTGTAAAATTACATTTACAGTTTGTGTGTTTTCATCGTAAGAGTCGAACATAATGTTTCCGCCATCCGCTGCAACTGCCGGACGAATGTATTCGTCTAAAATGCCTATAATTTGTTTAGAAACATCATCAAGATTTTCAATATTTACAGAAGAATTATTTTGTTCTTGTGTTTCAGAAATTTCAACTTCTTCAACCAATAAATTGCCTGCAGCAATAAATTCTTTTATAAAACTTCTTACTTCGTTGGTAACTTCGCTCCATTCTACAATGTCAAATTTAGAAATAGATACGTAGTTTTCAGATAAGAATACTTCTTTTACAAACGGAAAACTAAATAGATTGCTTGCTAAAGGTGAGTTTTTAGCTTCTTCAATATTTTTAAACTCAAAATCTGTTTTAAAAAGTGCTTTGTTAGATACAAATTTTAATACATGAGGGTTTGGTGTAACTTCAGCATAAACTTCAATAGGTATTCTTTTTTCACTTTCGTCATTAGTAACTAGTATTCCTCCATCATTTAAAAAGTTTTCAACTTGTTCCTTTACTTCGTTTTGAACATCCTTCCACTCAACAATTGTAAAACGTTCTAGAGCAATAAAATTTGCTGAAATAAATACACGTTTTATAAATGGTAAATGAAAAAGTTGTTGAGCTAGAGGTGAGTTTTGGGCCTCGTCTATATTATTAAACTGATAGCTTCCATTAACTAGCATTTCTGTAGTAGTTAATTTAATTATGCTTTCGTTTGTTGTTGGTTCTATTTGAAATGAAATTGTACTCATTTTTATATTGAATTATTTAGAGTCGTTAAAAATAAACAACTTTATTTGTGCAAAAGTACAAAACAAAAGTGTAATTATTTAAAAAATAAAAACGCCTCAAATTTGAGGCGTTTTGCATATAATTAAATTAGTTATTAAAGATTTAATACTAACGTTGCTGTAACTTTTGTATTGTCAATATCTAATTCTGCAGAATTAACATTGTAATCTGGGTAAAAATTATAAGGAGCTGTGTTATTGTCTTTTTGATAAGCAACATCAATTTTACCTCCTCTAAACTTAATTCCTGCTCCTAAAGAAAACCCTTCTAAATTATCAGAATCAAAGGCATTTTTATAAGGGCTTTGTTCTATGTGATAACCGCCTCTTAAAGATAGTTTGTCAAAACGCCATTCAGTACCAATTCTTAATTCACCAGTGCTTTCTAAATTTTGTTTAAACGCAGTGTTTTGATCGTTAAAATTTGCTTCACTTAAAGAAATATTGCTGTAGTTTTTATAAGTATAATCTACACTTATTAAACCTTGTTTGTCAAAAATATATGCGCCGCTTAAAGTAGTTTTGCTTGGAGTTCTTAATTTGTAATCGAAACCATTTACTCCAGAAAAATCTTTAATTAATTGATCAGTACTACTTATATATAATTCTTGATCATAATCTACATATTCTTCAGAAAGGTTGTACCATACAGGAGATTTGTAAGCAAATCCTAATCTTAAGTTCTGATTTGGTTTAGCAATTATACCAAAGCTAACAGAAACACCATCTCCATAAGTTAATAATTCTTGAAGTAAGGAAGCGTCTAAGTAATTGCCACTACCATCGTGGTTGTTTTCTTCTAATAATGTTCTTTGATAGTGCTCAATATCATAAGTGTTTAAAGAAAAACCAAAGTATAAATTATCTCTATGTTGTGTTGCAATTGTAAACGAATATTTGTTGTTTTTTCCGTTAGTTAGAGATTCAAAATATTGTCCGTCAGAATCTAGGTATACATCGTTTGTGTCATCGGGTCCTTGAGTCCAAGTTGGATATCCACTATTTCCTTGTGCAAACCAAAGATCTTCAAAATCATTTGCCATGGTGTAGTTAAAGCCAATTGCGGTTTTTCCCCAATCTGAATTTCTGTTTCCTCCAAAAACAAACACTCCACCTGCTTGAGATAAATTTGTTGCATCGTTTTCAGATATTGAGTTGTTATTATAATAAGTTGAAGTTGTTTCAGAATTATTAATGCTCAATGTTGCAGCAAATTCACTGTTAATAAATACAGCGGCACCAGCTGGGTTTACGTCTATTGAAGATAAATCTCCTCCGAGTGCACCAAAAGCTCCGCTCATTGCATTGTAACGAGCTGTACCGTTTATTTTTTCGTTTGAAAAAAGAACTCCAATATCGTTGTAGTCTAAAGTTTGAGCATTAGATATGTAGGCAATGCATAGCATTGCACCTAAAATTAATTTTTTCATAATGTTAACTGTTTGATGTTTTAATTAATATCTTCTTGAGCTACTTCTAGATGAAGATGATGAAGATCGACCGCTACTATAACTTCCAGAACTTCTTGAGCCACTGCTATATCCGCTACTGCTAGAGCTTCTTCTACTTGTGCTATAATTACTACTGCTGCTTGAACTTCTGTTAGGCTTAGAGTAACTTTTATTTGTTGTAGATCTTCTATTGTTAGAACTTCCGTAATTACTACTTGATCTTCTTGTAGAAGTTTTTGTTCTTGAGCTGCTAGTTGATTTTGGTTTTTGAGAACTGTATGTTCTAGTACGTGTAGAGCTAGATGGTGTTTTATATCTTCTTATAGATTTTGAAGGACTACTAATAGATGTTCCAGTTCTTTTTATTCTGTTTGCAGTACTTGAAGTACTTCTTCTAGATGATATTCCGTTTTTATTTATTGCTCCAACTGAAGATCTCCTGCTTAATTTTGTGTTAGAAGCATATCTGCGAGAACTTGTACTCGAGGAATTTCTTTTTCCATAATTTCTTTTCCCGTAATTTCTACCATAGCTACTAAATGGCCCGTAGTAAATTGAATAATAAGGGTTGTACCCAATACCATACACATAGTCGAAGTTACCAAAAGCGTTGTAGTAATTATACCTCCAAGGGTAGTAATAACTAGAGTAATAAGGAAAGTAGTTGTGGTATGGATGATAAAAAGGATTGTAATAACCATAATTATTAATACCTCCATAAAACCCGAAATTATTAAAACCACCATAATATCCGTAACCAGAATTAACATTAACAGTTACATCATTGGTATATTCCCAAGGTCCGTAATCATTAGTATCTAACTCTTCAGAATCATCATAATAATACTCATCAATATCAGTAATAATATCATCATCACTAATTTGATCAATTTCATTTAATTTTTTTGAAAAATAATTTTCATCAAAAGTTTTTTGATCTACTACTTCAACAACGTCATCGTTATAATATCTATTATGAGTGTCGTTTGTGTAAATTCCATCATTGTCTGAATTATATACACTTTGATACGTACCGCAAGAATATAAACTTACCAAAAGTACTAAAAGAGCACTCACTTGTGAAAGTTTGGATTTAAAAATAGTAGAATCTTCCATAATCATTTGTAGTTTTTATTGTTGAACAATTCAAAAAGTACTAGTTTTGTCGAAATTAGTACATTTTACTAAAAAAGAAGCAATATTTGTGCCAAACTTTTGATTATGAGCAAGAATTTAACAAAGAGAGAAGTAGATTATTCTAAATGGTATAACGAGTTAGTAGTGAAGGCTGATCTAGCTGAAAACTCAGCAGTTAGAGGCTGTATGGTTATAAAACCTTATGGTTTTGCAATTTGGGAAAAAATGCAAGCAGAACTAGATAGAATGTTTAAAGAAACAGGACATGAGAATGCCTATTTTCCACTGCTTGTACCTAAAAGTTTGTTTGAGGCTGAAGAAAAAAATGCTGAAGGGTTTGCTAAAGAATGTGCAGTAGTAACGCACTATAGATTGCAAAACGACCCTAATAATGAAGGTAAGTTACGTGTAGATCCAGCTGCAAAACTAGAAGAAGAACTTGTAATTCGTCCAACTTCCGAAGCTATTATTTGGAATACGTATAAAGGATGGATTCAATCATATAGAGATTTACCATTGTTAATTAATCAGTGGGCCAATGTTATGCGTTGGGAAATGAGAACTCGTTTGTTTTTAAGAACGGCAGAGTTTTTATGGCAAGAAGGACATACAGCGCATGCAACAAAAAAAGAAGCTTTAGTAGAAGCAAGACAAATGCAAGATGTTTATGCAGAGTTTGCTGAAAATTATATGGCAATGCCAGTAATTAAAGGTGCAAAATCGGAAAGCGAACGTTTTGCTGGTGCAGATGAAACTTATACTATCGAAGCTTTAATGCAAGATGGAAAAGCTTTACAAGCTGGTACATCTCACTTTTTAGGTCAAAATTTTGCAAAAGCATTTGATGTTAAGTATACTTCAAAAGAAGGAAAGCAAGAATTTGTTTGGGCAACGTCTTGGGGGGTTTCAACTCGTTTAATAGGTGGGTTAATTATGACTCATTCTGATGATTTAGGATTGGTACTACCTCCAAAATTAGCGCCAATACAAGTTGTTATTGTTCCAATATATAAAGGAGAAGAGCAATTAGAGGCTATTTCTGACAAGGTAAACGTTTTTGTGAAGGAATTGCGTAAGAAAGGAATTTCGGTTAAATTTGACACTAGAGACACTTACAGACCAGGAGCAAAGTTTGCAGAGTATGAATTAAAAGGTGTTCCAGTAAGAATTGCAATTGGAAAAAGAGATTTAGAAAACAATACAGTTGAGGTAGCGAGAAGAGATACATTAGAAAAACAATCTGTTTCTCAAGATGATGTTGTTGATGTGGTGGCTAACTTATTAGAAGAAATTCAAGATAATTTATTTAATAAAGCTATATCTTACAGAAAAGAACATACAACAGAGGTAAATTCTTTTGAAGAATTCAAAGAAGCTATAAAAAATGTTGGTGGGTTTGTTTCTGCACATTGGGATGGTACAATTGAGACCGAAGATAAGATCAAAGAGCTTACTAAGGCTACGATTAGATGTATTCCTTTAGATAATAAATTAGAAGAAGGAAAGTGTATTTTAACGGGTAAAAAATCGACTCAAAGAGTATTATTTGCAAAAGCATATTAAATTTTTTCAAAAAAACATTGTTTGATTAAAAAAAGTGTGTATTTTTGCAACCGCAATTTAAGGGAATAACCAAGGGTTGCATTTTAATGGTCCGTTCGTCTAGGGGTTAGGACGCCAGGTTTTCATCCTGGTAACAGGGGTTCGATTCCCCTACGGACTACAAAGTTCAAGTAACGTTAAAAGTTACAAAGTATTTACAATAAATAATGGTCCGTTCGTCTAGGGGTTAGGACGCCAGGTTTTCATCCTGGTAACAGGGGTTCGATTCCCCTACGGACTACAATTTTTAAACAAAAATTAAGATGGCAAATCATAAGTCGGCATTAAAGAGAATAAGAAGCAATAGAGCTAAGCAAGTTAGAAATAAATATCAGCATAAAACAACAAGAAATGCTGTTAGAGATTTACGTGCCTTAACAGATAAGAAAGAAGCGGAAGTTTTATTTCCAAAAGTAGTAGCAATGTTAGATAAGTTAGCTAAGAACAATATTATCCACAAAAATAAAGCTGGAAATATGAAATCTAAATTAGCTAAACATGTAGCTGCTCTATAACATATAGAAAAATTAAAAAATTTTTGTAAGCATCTCTATTTATTTAGAGGTGCTTTTTTTGTGTTATATGTTTTATTAAAGATTGAAATTTTTAGAATGATGTGTAAACGTAATGTTAACTGTTTTAGCTTACCACTCGTAAGTTCTGTTAGCATTAAGTCTAATAAATATAAAAAGTAGTACTGTAAAGCCCCAAAGTGCGGAACCTCCGTAGCTGAAAAATGGCAGTGGAATTCCAATAGTAGGTAAAATACCTATAACCATTCCAATGTTAATAGCAAAGTGAAAAAAGAAAATTGCAGCTATGCTATAACCATACACTCTACTAAATTTAGATTTTTGTTTTTCAGCAGTATAAATAATACGTAGTGTAAACATTACAAATAAAATAATAACTAACGAGCTTCCGATAAAACCCCATTGTTCTCCAATAGTAGAGAAAATATAATCTGTTTGTTGTTCTGGTACAAAATCTCCTTGTGTTCGTTCCCCTTGTAAAAATCCTTTGCCAGAAAATCCACCAGAGGCAATTGTAGTAACCGATTGGTTTGTATTGTATCCAATACTCTTTATGTCATCAGTCTTTCCTAATAGTATATTAAATCGATCTCTATGTCTTTGTTGAAATACGTGATTAAAAATAAAATCGATACTAATAGTAGATAGTGCTACAATTAAATATAGACCTATAAGTTTTAACCAACCACGTTTTAAAACTTTTTTTCTGAAAAAATAAAAATAGATAATAAACAAAGTAAATAGAGCAAGTGTTGCTATTAAAACATTTAAATACCCAAAGTATAAGGTGGTAATAAATAATATAATTGCTACAAAACCTATGGTAATGTAATAGGTTGGTAAACCTTCTCTATATAATACAAAAATAAAAGCACCATAAACTAAAGCTGAACCTGGATCTGGTTGTAATGTAATAAATATTGCTGGAATTAATAAAATACTAAAAGCTTGAACTTGTGTGTTTATTTTTTTTAAGTTGAATTGTTTATCACTTACCAATTTTGCCATAGCAAGCGCACAAGCGGCTTTTGCAAACTCGGAAGGTTGTAAGCTAAATATGCCTAAATTATACCAAGAGGTGGCTCCATTTATGTTTTTTCCGAAGAGAAATAATCCAATTAAAGATGCTACGGAAATTATGTAAATAATGGAACTATATTTTTCGTAGAATTTAGAGTCGAACATTAAAATTAACAAGATTAAAGGTATGCTTAACCCAATCCAGACTAATTGTTTTCCGTATTCGGTAGAGAAATTTATTAAATCGTAGTCAATTTCATCTAATGTTGCGGCATAAATATTTAGCCACCCAATAAATATAAGGACGAAGTAAAAACCTACCAAGACCCAATCTATACCTAAAAATATGTTGTTTTTTTTACTTCTCAACTTCTATTAATTCTTCTTGTAATTGTTTTTCGTATTCTTCTTGTAAACTTCCGTTAAACATTCGCTGCTCTTCCCAAGTTTTAGTGATTTTTCCTGTTAAATATTTTTCAATCATTAAACTAGAAATAGGTCCTGCCCAGCGAGATCCCCAATAGCCATTTTCAACAAAAACTGCAATGGCTATTTTTGGATTGTCTTTAGGTGCAAAAGCAATAAAAATAGAATGATCTTGTCCGTGAGGATTTTCAGCAGTTCCTGTTTTTCCGCAAATTTCGATGCCTTTAACTCTAGACCAACTTGCTGTACCTCTTGGGTTTTCTAATACCTGAAAAAGACCTTCAATAACAGGTTCGAAATGTTTTTTATCTATTGAAGTATACTTTGGTGTTGTATATTGTTGATTTATTTTCTCGTTATTTATTTTTTTTACAATATGTGGCGTAAAATAATAACCTCTGTTTGCAACTGCTGCGGTCATATTTGCAAGTTGAATAGGTGTAGTTAAAATTTCTCCTTGACCAATTGAATTTGAAATAGTATATGTAGCTGTCCATCTTCCGCTAGGATAATATCTATTATAAAAATCTCCATCAGGTATTAACCCTTTTCTTCCAACCGATAAATCGTTGTTTAAATAATTACCTAAACCGAAACTTTCCACATGTTTATTCCAAGTGTTCATACCTTCTTCTGAAGTTGGGTATTTTTCAATAACTTTTCTATATGCATTGGCAAAGTAACTGTTGCAAGATCTGTATATAGCTTTGTTTAGCGAAACGGGGCTGCCATGTGTACCACAGTGGCATTTCATAAAAGCACCTTTTCTAGATCCATAACGATATCCATTAATACATTTAACACTTGTTGTGGTATTTATTACGTTTTCTTGCAATGCTGTTAGAGCCGTAATAATTTTAAAAGGTGATCCTGGCGGATACATACCTTGCAGGCCTCTATCAATAAGAGGTTTGTTTATAGTGTCTAAATATAGTTTAGTAAAGTTTTTAGAACGATTTCTACCAACCATTAAGTTAGGGTTGTAAGTTGGACTCGATACAAGTGCCAATATTTCTCCTGTTGAAGGTTCGATAGCTACAATTCCACCTCTCTTATTTATTATTAAAGCCTCTCCATATTGCTGTAATTTGGAATCTATAGTTAGTGTAATATCGTTTCCAGGAACTGCAACGGTATCGTATTTACCATTTTTATACGGACCAATTTCTTTGTTAAATCGATCTCTTTGAATGTATTTAACTCCTTTTTGGCCTCTTAAAGTTTCTTCGTAAGTGCTTTCTACACCAGATCTACCAATTAATTCTCCTAATTGATAATAAGGGTTTTTCTTAATTAAATCTTCATTAACTTCACTTATATAACCAAGTACATTTGGCGCTGAATTTACCAAATACTCTCTTAAAGATCTTTTTTGAATGTAAAATCCTTTGAATTTATGCATTTTTTCTTGTAGATACGCATAATCGTTTTTAGCTAGTTGCGCAACAAATGTTGAAGGAATTCTAGTTGAATATCTTTTAGCTCTGTTGAACTTTTTTATATAGTCTTCTTTAGATATTTTTAATAAAGAACATAGTTCTAAAGTGTCTATTGATTTTACTTCTCTCGGGATTATCATAATATCATACGATAATTGATTCGCAACTAGTAGTTCTCCATTTCTATCGTAAACATAGCCTCGTTCAGGGTATTCATATTTTAATTTTACTGCAGAGTTGTTAAGCGTTGGTATTTTATATGAATTGTCTAAAACTTGTAAGTAGAATAATCTACCAATGTAAATAACTCCAATAATTAGAATTAAGTAAGCTAATAGACCGGTTCTTTTCATTTATTTTTTATTTGTAAATAGTGTAATTCCCAGTAGACTTAAAATAATAGTAAAAATACTAGTAAATAAAGTGTTGTTTAGAATGGTAATTATTTCACTAAAGTTAAAGTATACTAAACTAAAAACGATAAAATGGTGAATTATTGTTAATAATGAAATAAAAATAATGGCTTTGCTAAATGAAATTCCTCTTAAGTTAAAAAGATAATAATCAAAATCATTTTTTCTTAAAACAATAGTTAGCAGAGGCAGCCTAATAAATGCAATAAATAAGGTTGCGGCAGCGTGTATACCTCCAGAATTTGAGAAAAAATCTAATGTTAAACCTAATAAAAAACTTAAAAGTAAAAATGATGTTTTGTTTTTTCTAATAGGAAATAAAAGTACCCAAACTATGTATGGCATTGGGTTTAAGTAACCAAATAAGTTGATGTGGTTTAAAACTAAAACTTGAATAAGAATTAGTAAGATAAAACGAACCGTATTTGAGAAAATTAGTTTATTCATTTTCAGTAGTATTCTCAAGGTTAAGTTGTTCTTCTCTTTGAAGATTTTTTATAATTTGAACATAACCAATTGATGTCATATCATTAAATAACTGAATATCAATTTGCTTGTATTGGTTGTTTTCGAAATTTACATTTTTAATGGTTCCAACTAAAATACCTTCTGGGAAAATTGCTGATTTTCCTCCTGTAATTATAGTATCTCCTTCTTTTACAACAGCTTGTCGTGGAATGTCAATTAATTGAATAACATTTGTTTCTTCGCCATTCCAAGTCATTGTACCAAAGTGACTGCTGTTTTTTAGTTTTACGTTAATTTTTGAATTACTATTCAATATAGATAAAACTGTAGCAAAATTTGAGGAAACATTTTTTACAACACCAATAACCCCTTTACTATTTATAACTCCTAAATCTGTATTTATTTGTTGTTTCGAGCCTTTATTAATGGTTAAGTAGTTATTTGGTTTAGAGTAACTATTATTAATAATTTTCGCAAAAACGTAATTGTATTTTTGATAATAATTTAGAGTGTCAATTTGAGTTTTAAATTCAGAACTTGAATCTAGTTTTCGCTGTTCTAAAATATTTTTTAAATGTGTGTTTTCATCAATTAATCTTTTGTTTTCAGATTTTAAATTGAAAAATTCACCAATAGAAATAGCTTGGCTATAGATGCCGCCAGTTAAGTTATTTGCTGAATTAACAAACTTACTGCTGTGGTAGGAGTGGTGTTGAATAGTAAAGAATAATGCTACTGTTTCTAAAAGAATAAACAGCAGAAAGAATCTAAATTTTCTAATAAAATATATTATTTGCTGCATTCTGTGTAGAAAATATTACTATTTCATTAATACGTTTTTGTATTTTTCTAAATCTTTAAGTGAAATACCAGTACCTCTAACAACTGCTCTTAAAGGATCTTCAGCAACATACACAGGTAAATCTGTTTTTCTAGATAAACGTTTGTCTAAACCTCTAAGCATAGATCCACCACCTGCTAAATAAATACCAGTGTTATAAATGTCGGCAGCTAATTCTGGAGGTGTTTGAGATAACGTTTCCATTACAGCATCTTCAATTCTTAAAATAGATTTGTCTAATGCTTTTGCAATTTCTCTGTATGAAACTTGAACTTGTTTAGGTTTACCGCTTAATAAATCTCTACCTTGAACTAACATGTCTTCTGGTGGAGTTTCTAAATCTTCTGTAGCTGCACCAATTTGAATTTTAATTTTTTCAGCAGTACGTTCACCAACATATAAGTTGTGTTGCGTTCTCATATAGTAAGCAATATCACCAGTAAATACATCTCCAGCAACTTTTACAGATTTATCGCAAACAATACCACCTAAAGCTATTACAGCAATTTCGGTAGTACCACCACCTATATCAATAATCATATTACCTTTAGGTTGCATAATATCAATTCCAATACCAATTGCTGCAGCCATTGGTTCGTGAATTAAATATATTTCTTTGGCATTCATATGCTCTGCAGAATCAATTACAGCACGTTTTTCAACCTCTGTAATTCCTGAAGGAATACAAATTACCATTCTTAATGATGGTGTAAAAAATTTCTTTTTAATGCTTGGAATGTTTTTGATAAATTCTTTTATCATTTGTTCCGAAGCTTCAAAATCAGCAATTACACCATCTTTAAGAGGTCTAATAGTTTTTATGTTTTCATGTGTTTTTCCTTGCATTAAACTGGCTTTCTTTCCAGTTGCAATAATCTTGCCCGAATTTCTGTCTCTAGCTACTATTGACGGTGCATCAACAATAACTTTACCATCGTGAATAATTAAGGTGTTTGCAGTACCTAAATCAATGGCTATGTCTTCGGTCATAAAATCGAAAAAACCCATAAATATATTTTGTTTTATTAATTTTTAAATTGAAATCTCACAAAGTTACTAAAATTAGTGTTTAAAATGACGAGTACCAGTAAAAACCATCCCAATATTATGCTCGTTGCAATAATCTATAGACAATTGGTCTTTTATTGAACCTCCTGGTTGAATTACAGCTTCAATTCCAACGTTCCCAGCAATTTCTACACAATCTGGAAATGGGAAGAAAGCATCACTTGCCATAACAGCTCCTTTTAAATCGAATTTAAAATGATTTGCTTTTGCAATTGCTTGTTCTAAAGCATCAACTCTACTTGTTTGTCCTGTTCCACCAGCACATAATTGTTTGTTTTTAACTAAAATAATAGTATTAGACTTTGTGTGCTTACATATTTTTGAAGCAAAAAGTAAATCTTCTATTTCGCTATCAGACACTGTTCTGTTAGTAACGTTTTTTAAACCTTCTTTAGTATCTGTAATATTATTTGGTTCTTGAGCTAAAACTCCATTAAGAGCTGTTCTGTAACTAATATTTGGAAATTCTACATCTTTTTGAATTAAAATAATTCTGTTTTTCTTTCCTTTTAAAATAGTTAAAGCTTCTTCAGAATAACTTGGAGCAATTACCACTTCGCAGAATAAACTGTGAATTTCAGAAGCCGTTGCTTCATCAATTTCTTTATTTGCGATTAATACACCTCCAAATGCAGATATTGGATCGCCAGCTAAAGCATCTATGTATGCCTGAACTAATGTTTCTCTTTGTGCAAATCCACAAGCATTGTTGTGTTTTAAAATAGCAAAAGTTGGCGCTTCATTTTTAAATTCTCCAATTAAATTTACAGCAGCATCAACATCTAATAAGTTGTTGTACGAAAGTTCTTTTCCGTGAAGTTTTGTAAATAATTCATCTAAATTACCAAAGAAAAAACCTTTTTGGTGTGGGTTTTCTCCATAACGTAATTGTGAAGAAACATTGAAGCTTTCTCTAAATTCAATTTCTTCTTTATTTAAATACTTAAAAATTGCAGTATCGTAATGGCTAGAAACTGCAAATGATTTTGCAGCAAAACTTTTACGTTGTTCTATAGAAGTTTCTCCGTTTCCATTAGACATAATGTCTAAAAACTCGCCATATTGTTCCATTGAAGAAACGCAGATAACATCTTTAAAGTTTTTTGCAGCAGCTCTAATTAAAGAAATACCACCTATATCAATTTTTTCTATAATATCTTGTTCTGCAGCTCCACTTGCTACAGTTTTTTCAAATGGGTAAAGGTCTACAATTACAATATCAATTTCTGGAATTTCAAATTCTCCAAGTTGAGATAAATCATTTTCGTTTTCTCTTCTCGCTAAAATTCCTCCAAAAACTTTTGGGTGTAAAGTTTTAACTCTTCCTCCTAAAATAGAAGGGTAAGATGTTAATTCTTCAACAGGTACAACATTTATTCCCTGATCTTTAATAAAACTTTCGGTTCCACCAGTAGAATAAATAGTAACTCCTAGTTCATTTAATTTTTGTACAATAGGACCTAATCCGTCTTTGTGAAAGACTGAAATTAGTGCAGATTTTGCTTTTTTAGTAGTGCTCATTTAATGTATTGTTGTGTTTGCGCAAAGCTAATAATTATCAGCTATTTAAACAATACAAAATGAAGGTAAATTTTAGGGTTTCTTTTTAACTTTAGAATAAAAGTTATTTACCATATCATTATAGTTTTGATTAGAAGAGTTTTGTTCGTTTTTACCTAAAAGTTTATAAAGTAGGGATACTTTTTTGGATGCGTTTTTATTTAAAACGCCTAGTTTTAGGGTTCGTTTTAACATATTAATTATAGAGGGTTAGTTATTGCAAATATAATATTTATGTTTTGTAAATACAATAGTTTAATTGTTGAACTTGTACGAGTTCTAAAACAAATGGAAATGTTATTTTAATAAACGAATCGAATTGTTGAACAAATGCTTTTTTAAGAAAGTATTTTTGAAACATTTTTACATACAAACTCTAACAATTCTTCATCTTTTTTAGTAAATGGATTTACTGTATGAGAATCTATATCTATTTGACCAATATTTTTATTGTTTATAAATATAGGAATTACAATTTCGCTCTTAACTTTCCAACCGCAAGAAATATAATTGTCTTGGGCAGAAACATCTGGTACTACAAAATTTTTATTACTTACTGCAACTTGACCACAAATTCCTTTTCCAAACGGAATAATTGTGTGTTCAGTTTCTTCACCAGCATATTCTGCCAATTTTAATTCGTTTTTATCTCCATTTTTAAAATAAAAACCTACCCAATCGTAATAATCAATTTGTTCTTTTAAATAATTACAAATAGATTGAAGTTTACTAGAATTAGGCTTGTTTGAATTTATGATGCTTTGTATTGCTTCTTTATATACGGTAATGTTCATTTTTAATTTGTAGTTTTATGCAAAATTAAAGTCTTTTTTAGTGGAAAGAAATAAAACAGTATTATTTTTTTTGTTAAAGTTTTTTGGCACTTATTTAGTGTTGTTTTTGTTGTATTCTTTTTATTTAAGTAGTACGCAAAAAAAAGAAAGCTACTTTGCTTGTGCACCTATAACTAAAGCTGTTGCCAATCAAACCAATTTGTTGTTAAATGCATTTGGAGTTGATTCTAAAATAGAACAAAATTCAAATGAAGTTTCTATGAATTTATTTATAGATAATAATATTGTAGCAAGGGTTATTGAAGGTTGTAATGCAGTAAGTATTATAATTTTATTTATTTCTTTTGTTGTAGCTTTTTCAGCAGGCTTTAAAAGTACTTTTTTGTATGTATTATTTGGAAGCGCATTAATTTATGTTGTTAATGTTGCTAGAATTGGAATAATTGCTGTAGCTATATATAAACTTCCTCAATATGAACATTGGTTGCACGATTATATTTTTCCTGCAATTATATATGGACTTACTTTTTTACTTTGGTTTGTTTGGATTAGAAAATTTTCGAAATTGAAAAATGAGTAATAAACTTCAAATATTATTAATAGTTGTATTATTTGCATTACTTATTTTTTTGCGAGGCTTTTTTGACACCTATATGTATGATCCTTTGATAAGTTATTTTAAAAGTGATTATTTATATATTGAGTTTCCTGAAATTAATAATTTAAAATATACGTTTTCGTTATTTTTTAGGTTTTCTATAAATACAATTATTTCGCTTATAATAATTTATTTGTTTTATAAAAATGGTAATTATGTAAGGTTTGCTTTAAAATTTTATATAGCAATGTTTATTTTACTTAGTGTTATTTTAATTTTAGATTTAAACTACCGTTTTTTTAATACATATATGGTTGTTTTTTATGCAAGAAGATTTTTAATACATCCAGTTTTTTTAATTGTTTTGTTACCAGCGTTTTATTATCAGAAACTTCAAAATATTTCTTCAAAAAAATAAAAGAAAACTTATAATAATTTATTTTTACTATTTTAGGCGAAATTATATCAAATTAAAACAAACAATATAAATTATGAAGAAATCAATTTTGGTAATTGCAGCAATGTTTTCGTTTGCAGTTATATTTACTTCTTGTAACGAAGTTAAAAAAGAAGTAGTAAAAACTGAAAAACATGACAATCACGATGGGCACAATCACGATGTGAAAGAAGTTGTAGAGAGAGTTGCGGAAACTAAACTAGCGTATCAATGTCCAATGGATTGCGAGAAAGGAAAAACATATGGAGAAGCTGGAACTTGTCCAACATGTAAAATGAACTTAAAAGCAAATAAAGCGGAATGCACTAAATGCGAACCAGGAAAATGTGAGTGTAAAAAATCTTGTACAGATAAAAAAGAGTGTAAACCTTCAGCAGATTGTAAAGAAAAGAAAGATTGTAAGCCTTCTGCAGATTGCAAAGACAAGAAAGATAGTAAAACTGCTGCTAGCTGTAAAGACAAAAAAGAATGTAAGCCAAGTAGTTGTGATGGAAAAGAAAAGAAATTAGCTAGAATTAAGCAAGATTGTAATGGTTGCGAGCCTGGGAGCTGCGACTGTAAAGCTTAAGAAACATATTTTATAAAAAAGCGCTTAATTTTATTAAGCGCTTTTTTTGTGATTATTTTTTAACAATAAACTCTGTTCTGCGGTTTTTAGAGTGTTGCAATTCTGTACATTTTACATTGTTACTGCAATTGTTTAAGAGTTTGGTTTCTCCAAAACCATTAGAAATTATTCTGTTAGATTCAATTCCTTTTGAAATTAAATAATCCTTGGTAGCGTTTGCTCTATTTTTAGTTAATTCTAAATTGTATTTATCTGGTCCTCTACTATCTGTATGGTAATTAACTTCTATTTTTATAGCAGGGTTTTGATTCATATTAAAAATAATTTTATTTAATTCAGCTTTAACTTCGTTAGTTATTTCATATTCATCTAGTTCAAATAGTATTGGGTTTGTTTCAATATATTGTATTCCATTTTTTTCTGAAATTTTAACAATTGGTTCTATAACTAAATCCATTTTGTGTGGGTGGGATATTGTACTTGTAGAAACCAAGTTTTTTTGTGCTTTAGTATAGTTTAACTTTTCTGCTATTATGCTGTATGTTGTGTTACAGTCAATTTGAAAATAAAATGCACCGTTAGAATCTGTTATTACATTTTTAATCTGCTTAGAATAATTTAATAAGCTAACCTTTGCATTTGGAATTGGATTGTTACTAATGTTTTCAAGAACATAACCATTAATAAATTGCATACAAGCAGGTGCTTCAATATCAAAATGAAGTGTAAGCGTTCTGTTGTGTTGTTGTGCAGTTTTAAGCCTAAACGATTCTAAATTATTGTTTTTAAATACAGATAATTTGTAGGTAGATGAACATTCCAAAGGAAATTGATAAACACCATCATTTCCAACAGTTTGTGATGCAATTATTTGATTATTTTGATACAGTGTAATAGTTGTGTTTGCTAGAGGTTTTTTACTTTCTTTATCTCTAATAATACCACTCACTTTTTGGTTGCATTCTTTTTCAGATAACTCAATTTTTACTGAATTGTTATGGTCTCTTTCTGTATTTGTAGTTATAACTTTCGTGTTAAGAGTATAATTATCTGCAATTGCATTTATAGAATATTTGGTGTTGCAGCTAGCGGTAAAACTAAATTTTCCATTAGCATCCGTAGTTATTTTATTTTTTTCTGAAATTCCTTCAAACAATGTAATTGTAGCATTAGAAATAGGTTTTTTACTGTTTTGGTTTACAACAATTCCGCTAATAGTTTGGTTACAATCAAGAGGTTTTAACTCAATATTTTTAGAAACAGTATTATCTCTTTTTTTATTGGTAGTAAAAGAAATTTTGTTCGAGTTAAATTCAGCATTACTAGTTGTAATTTTATAGCTAGTCTCACAGTTTACTTTAAAACTATAGGTTCCATTAGCATCCGTAGTTATTTTATTTTTTTCTGAAGTTCCTTCAAACAACGTAATTGTAGCATTAGAAATAGGTTCTTTACTGTTTTGGTTTACAAC
Source organism: Lutibacter oricola (assembly GCF_900106565.1). Lineage (GTDB taxonomy): Bacteria > Bacteroidota > Bacteroidia > Flavobacteriales > Flavobacteriaceae > Lutibacter > Lutibacter oricola. The sequence continues at coordinate 133,853 of NZ_FNNJ01000005.1, read as the reverse complement.
AATTCCGCTAATAGTTTGGTTGCAATCAAGAGGTTTTAACTCAATATTTTTAGAAATAGCATTATCTCTTTTTTTATTGGTAGTAAAAGAAATTTCGTTCGAGTTAAATTCAGCATTACTAGTTGTAATTTTATAGCTAGTCTCACAGTTTACTTTAAAACTATAGGTTCCATTAGTATCCGTAGTTATTTTATTTTTTTCTGAAGTTCCTTCAAACAACGTAATTGTAGCATTAGAAATAGGTTCTTTACTGTTTTGGTTTACAACAATTCCGCTAATAGTTTGGTTGCAATCAAGAGGTTTTAACTCAATATTTTTAGAAATAGCATTATCTCTTTTTTTATTGGTAGTAAAAGAAATTTCGTTCGAGTTAAATTCAGCATTACTAGTTGTAATTTTATAGCTAGTCTCACAGTTTACTTTAAAACTATAGGTTCCATTAGTATCCGTAGTTATTTTATTTTTTTCTGAAGTTCCTTCAAACAACGTAATTGTAGCGTTAGAAATAGGTTCTTTACTGTTTTGGTTTACAACAATTCCGTTAATAGTTTGGTTGCAATCTTTTTCTTCTAAATAGATGTCTTTATTAAGTTTGTCGTTTTTTTTGTTAGAAGCTTTAAATGTAATGCTACTAGCATTCATTTCAGTATTAGATGAAGTTAACTCATATGCTAAACCACATTTTATATTAAATAAGAATGAGGCGTCATTATTTGTTTGAAATGTTTTTATTTCGTGTCCTTGATAAAGTAAAGATACTGTTGAATTAGGTATAATTTGTTCGGTGTTTTTATTTAATACTTTACCAAAAACCACTTGAAAGCATTCGTTTGGTTCTAATAGCAAATCCTTTTTTAAATTGTAATAGTCTGGTTGTTTGTTTTCAATAAAATCAGTTAAAAAATAATAAGAATCTTCTTTAAAATTAGGTTTTGTAGCAACAATTCTATAGTTGGTAGTACATTGAAATTTTAAAGAGTATTTACCATTGTTATTTACTTTTATTGTTTCAGTTTCAATATTGTTTAAGTATAATTTAATTTCACCACTAAGTGGCTCTTTAGTAACTTTGTTTAGTAAGTTTCCAGATATTGTTTGTATACATTCTGGTTCTAAAATAAAGTTGTGCGAACTGCTGTCGCTATTATTTTTTGTGGAAGTAAAACCATAAAAATCTTTTATAAAATTATCCTTACTAACTATAATATTATAATTGGTATTACATTTTATTGCGAATGAATAGGCTCCATCACTCTTAGTTTTAACACTTTCAATATCTTCTCCATCAAGCTGAAGTGTAACGTTTGCATCTTCAATTTTTTCTTTCGACAATTCGTTAGTAATTACACCAGAAATTGATTGGAAACAAGTTGGGTTTAATTCAAAATTTATATTTAAAGTATTGTTGTCAATACCAGAAGTTTTTATAGTTTTGGAATTGTTAAAATGTCTGGAAGATTTTACAGTTATTTTATAGCTAGCATTACATTTTAAATCAAAAGTATATTCACCATTAATATTTGCTTTAGCTATTTTAATTTCTACTTCGTTAAGAAATACGGATACAAATGCGTCTAAAACGGGAGTTCCATTTTCTTTATCTATAATTTTACCTGTAATTGTTTGTGTGCATTCTATATTATTAATTGCATTATTGTTTTTTGAATAAAGGAGGGAAGTTCCAGTGTTTAAAACAGCAATTGATATTACTAAAAGAATTAGTTTGGTTAGCTTCATTTAATACATATTAATTAGTTGGACCGATTATGGTTACAATAATTTATTAGGGGAAAATTGTTTAAACGAGAGGGAAAACGTTTTTTATAGCGTTATAAATATAGTGCCAAATTTTTAATCAAATAATAAAAATTAATGTTTGGTTATAAAAACTTATTGAAATTCAGTCTTTTAATATTAAATCGAAAATTTTATACAAAAAAAAGCCGCTTTAATTAAAGCGGCTTTTTTAAATATTTAAGAAAATCTTTTACATCATACCTGGCATTCCACCACCCATTGGAGGCATTCCACCACCAGCAGGAGCTTCTTCTTTAATATCTACCAATGTACAAGCAGTTGTTAAGATCATACCCGCTACAGAAGCTGCGTTTTCTAAAGCAACTCTTGTAACTTTAGTTGGGTCTATAATACCTGCAGAAAGCATATTAATGTACTCTTCAGTTTTTGCATTGTAACCAAAGTCGTTTTTACCTTCCATTACTTTAGCAACAACAACAGATCCTTCACCACCAGCATTTTCTACAATTTGACGTAATGGCTCTTCAATAGCTCTATCTAAAATTTTAATTCCAGTTACTTCGTCTAAATTATCAGTTGTAATAGTTTTAAGTACATCTTTAGTTCTAACTAAAGCAACACCTCCACCAGCAACAATACCTTCTTCAACTGCTGCACGCGTAGCGTGTAAAGCATCATCAACTCTGTCTTTTTTCTCTTTCATTTCAACTTCACTAGGAGCTCCAACATATAAAACAGCAACACCACCAGCCAATTTAGCTAAACGCTCTTGTAGTTTTTCTTTATCGTAGTCTGATGTTGTAGTTTCTATTTGAGATTTAATTTGAGCAACTCTAGTTTTAATAACGTCTGCATCTCCAGCGCCATTTACAACTGTAGTGTTATCTTTATCAATTGTAACTCTTTCTGCAGTACCCAACATTTCTAACGTTGTGTTTTCTAATGTTAATCCTCTTTCTTCAGAGATTACAGTACCACCAGTTAAAATTGCAATATCCTCTAACATTGCTTTTCTTCTGTCTCCAAAACCAGGAGCTTTTACTGCTGCAATTTTTAAAGCGCCACGTAATTTATTCATTACTAAGGTAGCTAAAGCTTCACCTTCAACATCTTCAGCAATAATTAATAAAGGTTTACCACTTTGAGAAACAGGTTCTAAAATTGGTAATAAATCTTTAAGGTTTGTTATTTTCTTTTCGAACAATAAAATGTAAGGATTTTCTAAATCTGTTAACATTTTATCTGCGTTAGTAACAAAGTAAGGAGATAGGTAACCTCTGTCAAACTGCATACCTTCAACAATATCTACATAAGTTGAAGTTCCTTTTGCTTCTTCTACAGTAATTACACCTTCTTTTCCAACTTTTTCAAAAGCTTGAGCAATTAAATCTCCAATAGCTTCATCATTATTTGCAGAAATAGATGCAACTTGTTTTATTTTTTCTGAAGCTCCGCCTACCTCTTGAGATTGTTTTTGTAAATCTTCAACAATAGAAATTACAGCTTTATCAATTCCACGTTTTAAATCTAGTGGATTTGCACCTGCAGCAACATTTTTTAATCCTTCTTTTACAATAGCCTGTGCTAAAACGGTTGCTGTTGTAGTACCATCACCAGCAAGATCGTTAGTTTTAGAAGCAACTTCTTTTACCATTTGAGCTCCCATATTTTCTAATGGATCTTCTAACTCAATTTCTTTTGCTACACTTACTCCATCTTTTGTAATTGAAGGGCCACCAAAAGCTTTGCCAATTACTACATTTCTACCTTTTGGTCCTAATGTTACTTTTACTGCGTTTGCTAAAGCATCAACTCCACGTTTTAAACCGTCGCGTGCTTCAATATCAAATACTATATTTTTTGCCATTTTATTATTTTTTGAATAAGCTTTTAAATGTTACTTAGAGCTTATTATAAGTTAATTGTTATGTTATTTATAGAGTTTATTTATTTACTAGTTAACCGTAAATTAAATAATTGCCATTATATCAGCTTCTCTCATAATTAAATAATCTGTTCCTTCTAAAATAAGCTCAGTTCCAGCGTATTTTCCATATAAAACAGTATCACCAACTTTAACAGTCATTGGTTCGTCTTTTGTTCCGTTTCCAACCGCAATAACAGTTCCTTTGTGTTGTTTTTCTTTAGCTGAATCAGGTAAAATTAACCCTGAAGCTGTTGTAGTTTCAGCAGGAGCAGGTTCAACTAATACTCTATCTGCTAATGGTTTAATGTTTATGTTGCTCATTATATGTTTTTTAAAATTATTTATTCGAATATTAAATAGACTAAAAGTGTGCCAATGCACTAAATATGACAAATATACTTTTTAGGTAACTTTTAGACATAAAAAAATGCCAATGTGTGTGACACGTTGGCATTTTTTATATGTTGTTGAATTTAGATTACTGTACAGTATCTTTAACAGTTGTAGTTGCAGGTACATCTTGTACTTCTCTATTCTCAATTGTGTTTTCTACTTCAGAACTAGTGCTTGCTGTTGCTCTTGGTGCAGCAAAGTTAGATAATAAAATTAGAGCTAATAAAACAATTGATAATGTCCAAGTACTTTTATCTAAAAAGTTTGTTGTGTTTTGAACTCCACCTCCAAGAGATTGAGTACCTCCACCTCCAAATGAAGAAGATAATCCTCCTCCTTTAGGATTTTGAACCATTATAATTAATACTAACAATAGCGCTACTATCATAATTATGATTAAAAAAACATTGTATGTCATGACTTATTTATTTTGTATTTTTTTTATTGCCTTAATTCGGTCTGCAAAGAAACCACTTTTTTCTGGATATTTCAAACTTAATATGCGATAAGCTTTTATAGCGCTATCATATTTTTTTTGTTCTAAATAAACTTTAGCTAATGTTTCGGTCATTAGGTGATCATTTTCTTTAGAACTTTCTTGCGAAATGTCTATGTTTTGCTTGGTTTTATCAACTGGTTTAATTTTAGGATTCGACGCAATAAATTTTTCTATTAGGTTAAATTTATCAGTTGAATTTGTGTCGTTCTCCTCAGTAATTTTATTGTTTTCTTTTCGTTTTATTGGTTTTTTTGAAGCCAATTGCATCCATTCGTTAAACGAATGAGGCTCAGTACTTTTAAATTCAAGAGGTTTTCCAATTTCTAAAACTGTAGCTGTAATGTTCTTTTCCTCTTCAGTATTACTATTGTTGTTTTCTATAAAGTTTTGAACTAATTCAGGTTCAATTACAGTAATATCTTCTAATTCTTCAACTTTTTTAGAATTAGAAATAAATATTGGAGATGTTATATACTCAAACAAAACCTTACGATCTATTGTAAAAGCAGCTGTTTTTTTTAATGATTGATTGTATTTAAAGCTATTTGAATTACTTAAACCTTTTAATTGAATTGCTCTTGCAGCTTGAAAGTATGGGAATTCATTTAGTACTGTATCCAGTTTTGAGGTGTTTAGACCATCAATTTTTTCTGGATTTTCAAGTAAATATGTAAATTCAGTACTATTCATTTAATTACCACTTTGCAACAGATGCGTTAAAAATATCTTGTGTAATACGCTCGTTAATTTCTTCAAAAGCATCATCTAACAAACTACCTACTAATTGTACGTCTCCATCATAATCTACAAAGTGAGAAAATGATTTCTCAAAGTTATCATCTTCATTTTTATTGTTGTAAAAACGTACATTAACAGTTATTGTTAGCCTATTTTGTGCAGCAGTTTGATCTGCTGTAGCTGTCATAGGATTAATTTTATACCCCGTAATTTCCCCTTCAAACTGTAAATCGCCGCCAGAACTAACAGATGTTAAATTAGTTTGTGTATCAAATAAATCTCTAAAGTCGGTTGTAAAAGCTTGGCTTAAGCCTGGTTCAACCAAAATAGCGTTGTTTGGAAAATAATCTATTTGTACTGTTTTTACATCAGGACTAATATTTGTTCCTGTAAAAGAATAAATACCACAGCTTTGTGTAAATACTATAAAAACCGCAAATATGATAAGGTGTAATTTTTTCATTTTTTTTTGAATTAGCCAAATTTAGTAATTAAACTATAAATCGTACTGTTTTATTTTACGGTATAGTGTTCTTTCTGAAATTCCAAGCTCTTTTGCTGCAAGTTTTCGTTTGTTGTTATTACGTTCTAAAGATTTTTTGATTAACTCAATTTCTTTTTCTTGAATAGATAGGTTTTCATCTTCATCTATAGTTTCGGCGTATTCGTAATTGGTTGGCTCTTTAAAATCGTTGTCATACCTAACTACTTCAACTTCATTATTAAATTGAGGTTCAATTGGTTTTTCTTCGCTATATATCTTTTGAATTAATTGTTTGTTTTCTTCCTTAACCTTAACAGTATCTTCGCTTTTCATTAAGTCTAGCGTTAATTTTTTTAGGTCGTTAATGTCATTTCGCATATCGAACAAAATTTTGTACATAATTTCTCGTTCATTCGCAAAATCGCTATTCGATTTATGTTGATCAATTACCGAAGGTAGGTTTGAGCCTTTACCTGGTAAATAATTAACTAAACGTTGTGGTGTAATTAAGCGTTCTTCTTCAACTACAGAAATTTGTTCAGCAATGTTTCTTAACTGTCTAATATTACCAGGATAGTTGTAATTCATTAAAACTTTAATAGCTTCTTCAGTTAATCGAATAGTTGGCATGCTGTATTTTTGAGCAAAATCTGAAGCAAATTTTCTAAATAATAAATGAATATCTCCAGCTCTATCTCTTAAAGGAGGTAATTGAATATCTATTGTGCTTAATCGATAAAATAAATCTTCTCGAAATTTACCTTTACTAATTGCTTGTGGCATATTTAAATTGGTAGCGGCAACAATTCTAACATTTGTTTTTTGAACTTGCGATGATCCAACTTTAATAAACTCACCATTTTCTAGAACTCTAAGTAAACGAACTTGGGTTGTAAGTGGCAATTCTCCAACTTCATCTAAAAAAATAGTTCCTCCATCAGCTACTTCAAAATAACCTTTTCTTGTTGAAGTTGCTCCTGTAAATGCACCTTTTTCGTGCCCAAAAAGTTCACTATCTATAGTTCCTTCTGGAATAGCACCACAGTTTACAGCAATATATTTTGCATGTTTACGGTGCGATAAATTGTGTATTATTTTCGGAATATTTTCTTTTCCAACTCCACTTTCTCCAGTTACCAACACCGAAATATCAGTTGGAGCAACCCTAATTGCTTTTTCAAGCGCTAAATTAAGATGTACATCATTACCAATAATTCCAAAACGTTGTTTTATAACCTGAAGTGATTCCATAGTATTTTATTTTCTTTTTCCTAATAGTGTAGCAGAGGTGCAATCTTCAATATAGATATTTACAAAATCTCCAACTTTTTCATCTCCTTTTGGAAATATAACAGTTGCATTTTGCGTATTTCTACCTTTCCAATGTGCATCAGATTTTTTTGAAGATCCTTCAATAAGTACTTCTACAGTTTGACCAACAAATTGTTTAATTTTTGAATGGCCGTGTTTTCTTTGCAATTCAATTATTTCGGCTAATCTTCTTTTTTTAGTAGCTAAAGGAACATCGTCTTCCATACGTTTTTCGGCAGGTGTTCCAGGTCTTTCAGAATATGCATACATAAAACCAAAATCGTATTTTACGTATTCTAATAAACTTAAAGTTTCTTGATGTTCTTCTTCTGTTTCTCCACAAAAACCAGCAATCATATCTTGAGAAATAGAACATTCAGGAATTAATTCTCTTACAGTATCAATTAATTCAATGTACTCTTCTCTGGTGTGCTGTCTATTCATTCTTTTTAAAACACTAGTGCTACCAGATTGTACTGGCAAGTGTAAGTATTTACATATGTTTTTGTGTTTAGCCATTACATGTATAACATCAACACTCATATCTTGAGGGTTAGATGTAGAAAAACGGAAACGAGTATTTGGAAATTCCTTTGCAGACATGTCTAAAAGCTGAGCAAAATCAACAGCGGTTGCTTTGGCAATTTCAGAAGCATTTTTAAAGTCTTTTTTTAATCCACCACCATACCATAGGTAACTATCTACATTTTGACCTAAAAGCGTAATTTCTTTATAGTTTTTATTTACTAAATCTCTAATTTCTTCAATAATGCTCTTTGGATCTCTACTTCGTTCTCGTCCTCTTGTAAATGGCACAACGCAAAATGTACACATATTATCGCAACCACGAGTTATGGATACAAAAGCAGATACACCGTTACTGTTAAGTCTAACAGGTGATACATCTCCGTAGGTTTCTTCTTTGGAAAGAATAACATTAACAGCATCTCTACCAGAATCAACTTCTGCTAAAAGGTTAGGTAAATCTCTATAAGCATCTGGCCCAACAACTAAATCAACAATTTTTTCTTCTTCTAAAAACTTAGCTTTTAAACGTTCGGCCATACAACCTAAAACTCCAACTTTCATAGTTGGATTAATTCTTTTTACAGCGTTATATTTTTCTAAACGTTTTCTAACAGTTTGTTCTGCCTTTTCTCTAATAGAGCAGGTATTAACTAATACCAAATCAGCTTCCTCCATTAAATGTGTAGTGTTGTAGCCTTCTTCAGAAAGAATTGAAGCAACAATCTCACTATCATTTAAATTCATTGAGCAACCATAACTTTCAAGGTAAACCTTTTTTGCGTTGCCTTCTTTTTTCTCGGTTAATAATGCTTGACCTTGATTTTTTTCTATTATAACTTTTTCGTTACCCATATTATTTTGTTGGATTGCAAAGATATAACCAAAAAATGATAAATATGACATATTGGCAGAATTTTAACAAGATCAGAATTTAAAGCAAGTAGATTAAATAAAATGCGTATTTTTAAGCCTTTATGTATTTTAATTTAAAATAATATTATGAAAAAGCTTTACTTTTTAGTTGTGTTCTATTTTTTGGTGCTGGTTTCTTGTGATGAAAATGAAGAATATGAATATTATAACTTAGCTACTCCTGTTTTAATGGATTTGAGTGAAATTAGAGCTTCATTCAATTTGTTACCTCCAAGAGAAATTGAAGAGTCTGGTAAAATTTACACCTATAATTATTATGTTTTTGTAAATGATGCAAATAAAGGTGTGCATATTATAGATAATAGAAATCCAGAAAATCCTAAAAAGATTGGGTTTTTAAATATTCCTGGTAATGTAGATATTTCTGTAAAAGACAATAAATTGTATGCAAATAGTTTGGTTGATTTAGTTGTGTTTGATATTTCGAATATTGACAATATTAAACAGGTAAATATTTTAAAAGATGTATTTTATTATTACTACAATATTCCTGAAGGAGCAGATGATGTAGATTGGTCTTCATTTAATACTCAAGAAAGTTTGCCGGTAGATTGGGTAATTACAAAAGAGAAAAGGTTAAAAAACGAAACCAGTTATTATATCGATGATATGGTTTTTGCAACAGCAGAAGCTTCTAATGTTGGAACTGGTGGGTCATTGGCTCGATTTAAAATTGTTGAAGATTATTTATATGTTGTAGATAGTCACAATATAAATGTGTTTGGTATTCAAAATTTAGATGAACCTAAAAAGTTAGAAAGTGTTCATGCGGGATTTGACATTGAAACTATTTTTAATAAAGACGATCATTTATTTATAGGTAGCATGTCTGGAATGTATATCTACAATATTTCGAACCCAAGTACACCAACTTTTATTTCTGAATTTCAACACGGTACTGCCTGCGATCCTGTAGTGGTAGATGATAAATATGCTTATATTACTTTAAGAGCGGGTAATTTATGTGGTGCTTTTGATAGCAGTTTACAAATTGTAAATATTGAAGATTTAAAAAATCCGGTATTAGAAAAATCCTATTTAATGGATAGTCCTTACGGTTTAGGTGTTAAAGATGAAAAAGTTTTTATTTGCGATGGTGATTCTGGTTTAAAAGTATATGATAAGAGTAATGTTCAAGATTTAAAACTGTTGAATCATTTTGAAAACATCAATACGTACGATGTAATTCCGTTAGCTTCAAATTTATTAATGATAGGAGATGGAGTTTTATATCAATATTCTTATCAAGAATCAGGTTTAAACTTATTAAGTACATTTAATCTAAACTAAACTTATTTTAGCTTTTTTATTGGTTGAAATGTGAGGTGGAATTTTTTCTTTTTTTAGAAATTTTTTCTTGTCAGGTACATATTATTTTGTAAAGTTAAAAAAAATCTACATACTTTTGCAATCAAAAATCTAAGGAAAAAACCTTTTATAATAGGCGTTTTAAAAGGGTAACTTGTTGAAATATAGTATTTATGGCGAAGAATTTAGTTATAGTAGAGTCACCAGCAAAAGCAAAAACAATTGAGAAGTTTTTAGGAAAAGATTATCAAGTTGAGTCTAGTTTTGGACATATTGCGGACTTGCCTTCAAATGAAATTGGGATAAATGTAGATGGTGATTTTTTACCAAATTATGAAGTTTCAACAGATAAAAAAGCAGTAGTAAAAAAATTAAAATCTTTAGCAAAAAAAGCCGATACTGTTTGGTTAGCATCTGATGAGGATCGTGAAGGAGAAGCAATTGCTTGGCATTTATTTGAGCAATTAAAGTTGAAAGATGATGCTACTAAAAGAATTGTTTTTCATGAAATTACTAAAAAAGCAATTTTAAAAGCAGTAGAAAATCCTAGAGCAATTGATTATAACTTAGTTAACGCACAGCAAGCTCGTAGAGTTTTAGATAGGTTAGTTGGTTATAAATTGTCGCCAGTACTTTGGAGAAAAGTAAAAGGAGGTTTATCTGCAGGTAGAGTGCAATCGGTTGCAGTTAGGTTAATTGTAGAAAGAGAAAGATCTATTGAAGCTTTTAAACCAGTAGAATCTTATAAGGTAGTCGCTGAATTTCTTTCAGAAGATGGTAAAAAGTTTAGAGCTACATTACCTTCAAATTTTAAAACTAAAAAAGAAGCATCAGATTTTTTAAATTCTTGCATAGATGCAGATTTTAAAATTGCAGATTTACAAAAAAAACCTGCAAAAAAATCTCCAGCAGCACCTTTTACAACTTCAACATTGCAACAAGAAGCAGCTAGAAAATTATATTTTCCGGTAGCCAAAACCATGATGATGGCGCAACGTTTATATGAAGCTGGTTTAATTACTTATATGAGAACAGATAGTGTAAACTTATCTGACGATGCTAAAAACAATGCGCAAGAAGAAATTATTTCTTCATATGGAGAGGAGTATAGCCATCCAAGAAACTTTAGTACAAAATCTAAAGGAGCGCAAGAAGCCCACGAAGCCATTAGACCTACAAATATGAGTACACATACTGTTTCGGTAGATTATGACCAAGATAGGTTGTACGATTTAATTTGGAAAAGAACAGTAGCATCTCAAATGAGTGATGCTCAATTGGAGCGTACAAACGTAAGAGTTTCAAATTCAAACAATAAAAAGATTTTTACAGCAAATGGTGAAATGATAAAGTTTGAAGGGTTTTTAAAAGTATATTTAGAAGGAAACGATAATGAAGATGAAGAGCAGGCAGGAATGCTGCCTAACTTAAAAATAGGAGAAACAGTAACCGATAACTTTATTACAGCAACAGAACGTTATACAAAAGCACCTTATAGATTTACAGAGGCTTCTTTAGTAAAGCAATTAGAAGAATTAGGTATTGGACGTCCATCTACATATGCACCAACAATTTCAACAATTCAGCGTAGAGAGTATATTGTAAAAGGAACTGTTGAAGGCGTTGAAAGAAATTATTGCCAATTAGAATTATCTAATGGTATTGTTGAAGATAAAACGTTAACAGAAAAAGTAGGTGCGGATAAAGGAAAGTTAGTGCCAACAGATATTGGAAATATTGTAAACGACTTTTTAGTAGCAAACTTTTCAGGAGTATTAGATTTTGGTTTTACAGCCAAAGTAGAAAATGAGTTTGATGAAATTGCAGCAGGTAAAGAAGATTGGATTTCAATGATAAAAGAGTTTTATGGAACTTTTAACCCATTGGTTGAAGATGTTTCTCAAAATGCAAGTAGAGCTACAGGAGAACGTTTATTAGGTGTAGATCCAGAAAGTGGTAAAAACGTATATGCTAGGTTGGGTAGATTTGGAGCTATGGTTCAAATTGGCGAGGCAACAGATGAAGAAAAGCCACGTTTTGCAAGTTTACAAGGAGAGCAAACATTAACTTCAATTACTTACGAAGAAGCATTAGAACTATTTAAGTTACCTAAAACAATTGGTACTTATGAAGATATAGATGTAATTGTAGCAAATGGTAGATTTGGACCTTATGTAAAGTTTGATACTATGTATGTGTCAATTCCAAGAGGAGAAAACCCAATGACAATTGATTTGGATAGATCTATTGAATTGATTGAAGAAAAACGTGAAGCTGATGCTCCTGTTGCAGAATACGAAAATTTACCAGTTCAAAAAGGAGTTGGTAGATTTGGTCCATTTATAAAATGGAATAGTATGTTTATTAATGTAAACAAAAAATACGATTTCGATAATTTAACTTTCGATAATATTGTTGAATTAATTGAAGATAAAAAACGAAAAGAAATAGAAAAAGTAATTCATAATTGGGAAGAAGAAGGTATTCGTGTAGAAAAAGCACGTTGGGGACGCTCAAATATTTTAAAAGGAAAAACCAAAATTGAATTACCAAAAACTGTTGATGCAGCTAAATTAACTTTGGAAGAAGTTAAAGGAATTATCGAAAAAAACACAAAAAAGAAAAAACCAGCTAAGAGAAAAACGAAGAAAAAATAATTTTTTTAGTAACTTGGCAACCCGAAAGAGAAAAAAGTAACCCCTATTAATGAATTTCGAATACTTAAAACCTGTAGATGAGGCACTTTTAGCACATGCTAAAATGCAATCAAATCAAACATTTGGGAAATGTATTGAAATTAACTCTATGTCTTCTGGTTTCCCAGAATTATCAAATAAAAAAATAGCAATTGTAGGTGTTAATGAAGGTAGAGCAGCTGTTGGTAATTACGGAACGGGAGATAATTTAGATGAAATTAGAAAAGAACTTTATAAATTATATCCTGGAAATTGGCCAATTCAAGTTGCCGATTTAGGAGATATTCCTCAAGGAAATACTATTGAAGACACTTACTTTGCTTTAGGTGAAATAATTTCATATTTAATAAGAAATAAAATTATACCTATTATTATTGGTGGTGGTCAAGACTTAACATACGCCAATTATAGAGCTTACGATAAATTAGAGCAAACAGTAAATTTAGTTTCTATTGATAATAAATTTAATTTAGGATCTATTGAAGAAGAATTAAACTCTAATTCATATTTAAGTAAAATTGTAATGAATGAGCCTAATAATTTATTCAACTTTACAAATATTGGTTATCAAACATACTTTAATTCTCAAGACGAAATAGCTTTACTTGATAATTTGTTTTTCGACACTTATAGATTAGGAGAAGTATTTAACGATATAAAAATTGTTGAACCAGTTCTAAGAGATGCAGATATTGTAAGCTTAGACCTTTCTGCCATTAAAAATGTGGAAGCACCAGCAAATAATAACGGAACTCCAAATGGTTTAAGTGGAGCAGATATGTGTGCGATTGCAAGGTATGCAGGAATAAGCGATAAAGTATCTTCGTTTGGAATATATGAGTATAATAAAAAGTTAGATGCTAAAACTCAAACAGCTCAATTAATAGCGCAAATTATTTGGTATTTTATTGAAGGTGTTAATTATAGAGCAAATGATTATCCGTTTGGAACAAAGGATAATTATAAAAAATATATTGTTCCAATAGACGATCAAGTATTGAATTTTCATAAAAGTAATAAGAGTGGAAGATGGTGGATGGAAATTAGTTTAAATGAGAATAATAAATTTAAAAGACATGCGTTAATACCTTGTACATACCAAGATTATATTAGTGCAACAAACCAAGAAATACCTGATCGATGGATAAGAACATTGAAAAAATTAGTTTAGTTATTTAGTAATTATTTAATACTTAACTAAGATTTTTATAGTTTTAACAGATTAAAAGAAAATATTGTTTTTTAAAATAAATAGTAATAGGTTTGCCTATCTAGAAATAAGAAAATTATTATGAAGAAAATATCATTGTATATTTTATTAGCATTACTAGTGTATAGCTGCGGTTCTAACGACCAAGGAGAATTAATGGGTGTTAGATCAAAAACCAAATGGCATTCACAAAAACCAGTAGGAATGACTCTTATTCCAGGTGGTTCATTTACCATGGGTAAAGAAGATGAGGATATTGCAGGAGCATTAAACTCACCTACAAGAACAGTAACCGTTCGTCCATATTATATGGATGAAACAGAAATAACAAATTCTGAATATAAAGAATTTGTTGTCTGGGTTCGTGATTCAATTGTAAGAACTGAACTAGCTTTGTTTTCAGAATTAATGTCTGATGATGCTAATATAATTTTGCCAGATTATCAATTTAAAAATCAAGATACAGCCAATATGAGTCCATATGAAAAATACATGATGGATAATTATGGTAGCTTAGGTGATGTAAATTCTCCTTTACAAGGAAGAGCTTTAAGCTGGGAAGAGGATTTAATTTGGGAAACAAATGAATTTCCAGATGTATATTATTCTGAAGTAATGGATTCTATGTATATCCCAATTGGAGATAGTTTTGATGGAACTAGAATTTTAGATACTAAAAAATTAAAATTCAGACACTCTTGGTTAGATCAAGAAGCTGCTGCAAGAAGTAATGGAGAAAGAAAAGACTTTATAAAAAGTGAAGTTGTTGAAGTATATCCAGATACAACAGTTTGGGTAAAAGATTTTAACTACTCGTATAATGATCCAATGCACCAAGATTATTTTTATCACCAAGCTTATAATGATTATCCTGTAGTAGGTGTTTCTTGGGGACAAGCAAAAGCTTTTTGTAGTTGGAGAACTAAAAAGAAAAATGACTACTTAAAATCTAAAAAGAACCCTAGTTCAGTTCCTTACTTTAGATTAGCTACAGAAGCTGAGTGGGAGTATGCCGCTCGTGGAGGCCTAGAATTTGCAACTTACCCTTGGGGTGGTCCTTATACAACAAGTGATAGAGGTTGCTTTTTAGCAAACTTTAAACCTAGTAGAGGAGATTATGCTGTAGATGGTGCGTTATACACTATGGAAGCAAAATCGTACAATGCAAACGATTATGGATTATATAATATGGCAGGTAACGTTTCTGAATGGACAAACACTGCGTATAGCGAAGCATCATACTATATTGGTTCTACAATGAACCCAAATGTTGAAATAAACGATAATAGAAGAAAAGTAATTAGAGGAGGATCCTGGAAAGATGTTGCTTACTTTTTACAAGTAAGTACAAGAGATTATGAATATGCTGATTCAGCTAGAAGTTATATTGGATTTAGAACAGTTCAAGACTTCTTAGGGACAACAATTACTGGACAATAAAAACAAAATCAACCTAAAACTTTAAAATAAAAATTATTATGGCACAGTCTAAATCTACTAAAAAAATGTTTAATATGGCCTATGGGCTTGGAGCATCAATTGTAATTATTGGAGCACTGTTTAAACTTACTCACTTTAGTATTGGACCTTTAACAGGAGGAGTAATGTTAGCAATTGGTTTAATTACTGAAGCTATTATATTTGCAATATCAGCATTTGAACCAGTAGAAGATGACTTAGATTGGTCTCTTGTTTACCCTGAATTAGCTGGTGGAATGAGAAAAAATAAAGAAATGAAAGAGGCTGGTGAAGCTCAAAGTATGTTGTCTCAAAAATTAGACGATATGTTAAAAGAGGCTAAGCTTGATGCTGGTTTAATGGAGAGCTTAGGAGAAAGCATCCAAAATTTTAAAGGAGCAGCTGATAATATAGCCCCAGCAGTTGACTCTATAGCAGCAACAAATAAATATAGCGAGCAACTATCAATGGCTGCTGCACAAATGGAATCTTTAAATAGTTTATATAAAGTTCAGTTAGAAAGTACAAGTAGACAAGCTGAGGTAAACGAACAAGTTGCCGAAAATGCTGGTAAACTAAAAGAGCAAATGGAATCTTTAACTTCAAATTTATCTTCTTTAAACGGAGTTTATGGAGGTATGCTTTCTGCTATGGCACCTAAAAACAATTAATTAGTTTAATGTCAAATATATTATTAACCACTAAAACTAATTAAATATGGCTTCAGGTAAATTATCACCAAGGCAGAAAATGATTAACTTAATGTACTTAGTTTTTATTGCTATGTTAGCAATGAATATGTCTAAGGAAGTTTTGTCTGCATTTGGTTATATGAATGAAAAATTAATTGAAAACAATATAACAGCAACAACTAAAAATCAAGATGTACTTGATAATTTAGCAACTAAAGCTTCTGAGCAACCAGAAAAATATAAAAGTTTATATGAAATTGCTTCAAAAGTAAATACACTGTCTAACGATTTTAATACTTATTTAGAATCTCAAAAAACTTTCTTTTTAGAAGGAAAAGAAGATAAGACAGATTATGAGACAATGGATCAATCTAACTTAGTTGATGAGTATTTCTTTAAAAATAATAAACCTACAGATGAAGGTCAAAAGTTTTTAGATAACATTAATGGTTATAGAAATTCTATAATTGAGTTATTAGGAGATAAAAGTCCATTAAAGGCTTCAATTAATAAAAGATTCGATACATCAGATCAAGAAATAAAAGATGGTATTAAACTACAACCATGGTTAAACAATAGATATGAAGGTTTTCCTTTAATTTCTACAGTAACCAATTTAACTGCCATGCAAACTGATATTAAAACAACTCAATCTGAGATTTTTAGTAACCTATTAGGTGGTCAGTTAGAGAGTGATGTTTCAATGTCTAACTATAAAACAATTTTAATTCCAGAAAAATCAGCCTTTTTCCAAGGAGAGAATTTTAAGGGTAAAATTGTATTGGGTAGATACGATGCCTCTTTAAAACCTTCTGAAGTTGTAGTAAACGGACGAAAAGTTACTAAAATTGAAGATGGTGGTGCTATTTTAGAGTTTCCAGCTGGAAGTGTAGGAGAAAGAGATATAAAAGGAAAGTTTGTTTTTATAGAGAACGGAGAGCCTGTTGAAATTGAGATTAACAGTTCTTATGCCGTAATCCCAAAACCTAACAGTGCTGTTATTTCAGCAGATAAAATGAATGTAGTTTATAGAGGTGTTGTAAACCCTATGACTATTTCAATTCCTGGTATTCCAGATAATAAAGTTACTGCAACTGGTTCTGGTTTAAGAAAAGGAAGTGGTTCTGGTAAATATATTATGACACCTAGTTCTGGTAGAGAGGTTACAATTAATGTTTCAGGAACTTTACCTAATGGACAAAAAGTTAGCTCATCTCAAAAATTTAGAATTAAAGATATTCCTTCTCCAAGAGGAACTATAAGAAAACAAAGTGGTCATATTAAAATGCCTAAAACAAGCTTAGGTAAGGCAACAGTGGGTGTAGAATTGGCAGATTTTGATTTCGATTTAAAATTAAGTACAACTGGTTTTACTGTAAAAGTACCAGGTCAATCTGCTGTAGTTGTTAGAGGAAGCAGAATGAATGTACAAGCTCAAAAAGCTATTAGCAAAGCCAAAAGAGGTGATGTTGTAACTCTTTTTGATATAAAATCAACTATTTCAGGAAACTCTGGTTATAGAATTAAACCAGCTTCTCCTGTAAGTGTAGAAATTCAATAATAAAAATTCAAAGTGATGAACAAGAAAAGCATTGGGATATTTATTTTAGCATTAATGTTGTGTCAAGTTACTATGGCGCAATCAAATTTATTGAATGCTAAAAATCCTTCTGAAATAGGTAAAAAATCAGCTGGTCAATTGGCATATGATAATGATAAACCATTAGATTATGGCTATATTGATGATAGAGATATTTTATGGTCTAAAGTAGTTTGGGAGTATATTGATTTAAATGAAAGAATAAATTTACCACTGTATTACCCAGTTGACACTACAAATGTTTCAATGAATAGACGTTCATTATTTGACACTTTATTAAGAGGAATCAAAGCAGGTGAGATAACAGAAATTTATGATGATTCTTATTTTACAGCAAAAATGACAAAAGCAGAAATTGCTGTGAAACTTCAAAGAGTGGATACTACTGATGCTGGTTTTGATGAATTAAATGCTGGGAACACTAATATTGATGAATATATTGATAGAATTAACTTAACATCTCAAGATATCGAAGGTTTTAAAGTTAAAGGGCTTTGGTATTTTGATAAACGTCAAGGTGAGTTAAAGTATAGATTGTTAGCTCTAGCTCCAGTTGCACCAGATGTGCAAACTATGGGTAGAGATGATATGGATATAAGTGAACAATTAGCATTGTTTTGGGTTTGGTATCCTTCAACAAGAAAAATTATGCACAATATGAAAGTATTCAACCAAAAGAATTCTGCATATCCAATTTCTTATGATCATTTATTAAACGCTCGTAGATTTAATTCAATTATTTATAGAGAAGAAAATATTTACGGAGATAGAGATGTTGCTCATTATGTAAAAGGTAATGCTTTATTCCAAGTTCTTGAATCGAATAAGATTAAAGACGAAATAAGAAACAAAGAATTAGATATGTGGAATTACTAGTAATTCTAAGTATATAAAACAAAAAACTCTTACCTTTTGGTAGGAGTTTTTTGTTTCAAATAAGAATGTTTATGAATGTAGATTATATTATTGTTGGTTTAGGATTAGCTGGTTTGGCGTTTGTTAAAGAGTTAGAAAAAAATAAAAAAACCTTTGTTGTTTTTGAAAATGAGTCTCAAAACTCATCTTTGGTTGCTGGAGGAATGTACAATCCAGTAATTTTAAAAAGGTTTACGCCAGTTTGGAATGGTATTGAACAGATTGAAACTGCGTTGCCTTTTTATGCAGAGTTAGAGAAACAATTCAAAAAAAAATATCATTACAAAGTAGACATTTATAGAATATTTAAATCTATTGAAGAGCAAAACAACTGGTTTGTAGCGAGCGATAAACCAAAGCTATCACCATATATGTCAGTAGATCTTATTCAAAAAAAATACAAAGGCATAGAATCTGAATATGGTTTTGGTAAATTGGTAAATACAGGGCGAATAGATTCGAACCAATTAATTAAAGATTACAGAAATTATTTGTTAGAAAACAACTTATTAATTAAGCAAGAATTTAAGCATAATGCCATAGAGCAAAAGGAAGATGGTATTATTTACGAATCTATTTCAGCAAAAAAAATAGTTTTCTGCGAAGGTTTTGGATTAAAACAAAATCCGTTTTTTAATAAGTTACCAATGCAAGAAGCAAAAGGTGAATTATTAACTATTTACGCTCCAAATTTAAATGTAGATTTTTTAGTTAAAGCAGCTGTTTTTGTTATGCCTCTGGGAGATAATTTATATAAAGTTGGTGCCACGTTTAATTGGAAAGATAAAACCAAAGTCCCAACTAAAGAAGGAAAGTTTGAATTGGTATCTAAATTAGATACTTTTATAAATGTGCCTTATAAAATTGTAGATCATTTAGCTGGAATTAGACCAACTATAAATGACAGAAGACCGATAATAGGAAAACATCCATTACATACCAATTTAGCTGTTTTAAACGGTTTAGGTACGCGAGGTGTAATAATTGCACCAACAATGGCTAATATGCTTTATAATCATTTAGAATTTAATGCAGAGATTACTAGTGATGTTTCAATAAATCGTTTTGCTAAACTTTTTTAAATTTTGGATTGTAGCTAACAAAAATGTTAATCCAAATAATACGAGAAAGTCTAATAGAAATTGGGGCAGTTAAAAGTAGCATAATTACAATTGGAATAAAACTTTCTAACAGGTTAAGATTAAAAACCATAGTCGAAATTATAAAGGTAATAATGCTAACACCAACAGTTAAACCATAATTTACATACATAGCTCCATAAAAAAACGAAGGTTCCATAGTATATTTTAAATTACAGTGGCTACAAGTTTCATTCATTTTAAAAGCTTTTTTTAAGTTGAACATATTTTTTTCAACCATAAAATCACCTTCATGGCATTGAGGACATTTGTTAAATAAAACACTATAAAGTTTTGTTCCTTTTTTTATCATTGCTAGCTATTGATTATTTAGAAAGTTCAATTTAAAAACTTTAATTGAGTACCAACTAAAATTATAGTAAATTTGCAAGAATTTTGCGAAAAACACAAAATTACATAAAATTAAACTTAAATGCTTAACGTACACAATTTAACGGTTTCATTTGCCGGATCTGATTTGTTTTCAGGAATTACTTTTAAATTAAATAAAGGTGATAGAATAGGGTTGATAGGAAAAAATGGAGCAGGAAAATCTACACTTTTAAAAGTTATTTCAAAAGATATTGAAAGTTCTGGTGGAACTATGGCATTTGATAAAGATATTCGTATTGGCTTTTTACGACAGGATATTGATTTTGTTGCTGGAAGAACAATTTTAGAAGAAGCTTATCAAGCTTTTGATGAAATTAAAAAGCTAGAAGTTAAGCTAGATGAAATTAATGCCGAATTAGCCGAAAGAACAGATTATGAAAGTGAATACTACCACGATTTAATGGTGGCGGTTAATGAAGTTACGCATAGGTACGAGTTATTAGGAGGTTATAATTATAAAGGAAACACTGAGAAAATTCTTCAAGGTCTTGGTTTTCAAAGAGAAGATTTTGGAAAATTAACCGATACATTTTCTGGAGGTTGGAGAATGCGAATTGAATTAGCAAAATTGTTACTTCAAAATAACGATATTTTATTATTAGATGAGCCTACCAATCACTTAGACATTGAATCTATTATTTGGTTAGAGAATTTCTTAAAAAATTATTCAGGTGCAGTTGTATTAGTTTCTCACGATAAAATGTTTTTAGATAATGTAACTAACAGAACTATTGAAATTTCATTAGGTCAAATTTACGATTACAAAAAACCGTATTCGCAGTTTTTATTATTGCGTGGAGAAATAAAGGAAAAGCAATTACAAGCTCAAAAAAATCAAGAAAAAGAAATAAAGGCAACGCAACAATTAATAGATAAGTTTAGAGCAAAGGCCAATAAAGCATCAATGGCTCAATCTTTAATTAAAAAGCTAGATAAGGTTGAACGAATAGAGGTTGATAACGATGACAATGCTGTAATGAATGTTCGTTTTCAAATTTCTAAAGAGCCAGGTAAAATTGTTGTTGAAGCTGAAGATTTATCTAAAAGTTATGGAGATAAACACGTACTTGAAAATGTTGATTTATTAATTGAAAGAAATAGTAAAATTGCGTTTGTAGGTCAAAACGGTCAAGGAAAATCTACGTTAGCTAAAATTTTAGTTGGTGAAATTGAGTATGGTGGTCATTTAAAGCTAGGGCATAATGTTGAAATTGGGTATTTTGCTCAAAATCAATCGGAATATCTAGAACCAGAACAAACAGTTTTGGAAATTATGGAAGAAGCAGCAACAGACTCAAACCGTGCTAGAGTTAGAGATATGTTGGGAGCATTTTTATTTAGTGGTGAAGCAGTTGATAAAAAAGCAAAAGTACTTTCTGGAGGGGAACGAAATAGATTGGCATTGTGTAAACTTTTATTATCGCCTTTTAACGTGCTAATTATGGATGAGCCAACAAACCACTTAGATATAGCTTCGAAAAATGTATTAAAAGAAGCGTTAAAGAAGTTTAATGGTACACTTATTTTGGTTTCGCACGATAGAGATTTTTTACAAGGCTTATCTACTACAGTTTATGGTTTTAAAGATAAAGTTATAAAGGAGTATTTAGGAGATATTGATTATTTTTTAGAACAGCACAAAATTGAAAATTTAAGAGAAGCAGAAAAAAGAACTGTTGTTGAAAAAAAGCCAGATAATGCTAAAAAAGAGGCTCATAAACTTTCTAGAGAAGAAGAAAAGCAATTAAAACGATTGAAAAATCAGCTTTCGAAAATAGAGAATCAAATAGATGCTGTTGAAAAAGAAATTTTAGAAATGGACGCAGCTTTAGCTGAAGATTATGAAAAAACTTCAGCAGAACCCGATTTTTTTGAAAATTACAAGCAAAAGAAAAACAAGGTAGAAGAGTTGATGGAAGAATGGTCTGAAATTGAAGAAAAAGTAGCGAATTGTTCTTAAAGAATAAACATAGTAGAATTCAAGAAGTTTATTTTTCAGAAATAGAAGGTAAGGATGTTCAACTTTTTGTAAAACGTGAAGATGAATTACATCATTTTATTTCGGGTAATAAATATCGAAAACTTAAATACAATTTAGAAGAAGCTAAACGTTTAAAACATCATACATTATTAACGTTTGGAGGTGCTTTTTCTAATCATATTGCTGCTGCTGCCGCTGCAGGTTTTGAATTTGGTTTTAATGTAATTGGCGTTATTCGAGGAGATGAATTAGCGAATAAGTTAGATGAAGTATTAGCTACGAATCCAACATTAAAATTTGCTGCAGAACATAAAATGAAGTTTGAATTTGTTTCACGTAGCGATTATAGAACAAAAACTACTTCAGCATTTATTCAAAAATTAAAAGATAAATTTGGTGATTTTTATTTAGTTCCAGAAGGTGGAACTAATAATTTAGCTGTAAAAGGTTGTGAAGAAATTTTAATTGAAGAAGATTTAAAATACGATGTTGTTTGTTCTTCAATTGGAACTGGAGGAACAATTTCTGGCTTGATAAACTCGTTAGCTCCTCATCAAAAAGTTATAGGGTTTCCAGCTTTAAAAGGAGATTTTCTTCAAAATGAAATAAAAAAATATGTAATAACTACTAAAAATTGGAGTTTAGATACTAATTATAGTTTCGGAGGTTATGGTAAAGTATCAGAAGAATTAATAAATTTTATAAATAAGTTTAAAGCTGAAATAAAAATTCCGCTAGATCCAATTTATACGGGTAAAATGCTGTTTGGAATTGTTGATTTAATAAAAAAAGATTATTTTGCTAAAGGAACTAAAATTTTAGCTATTCATACCGGTGGTTTACAAGGCATTGATGGTATGAATACAATTTTGAAAAAGAAAAATTTACCCCAAATAGATTAAAATGAAAATAAAATATATACTATATAGTTTTGCAATAATAGGTTTATTAGCTAGTTGCAAATCTAAAAGAAAGGTTGCTCAAAAAACCACAAAGCATAAAAAAATTGTGGTTGTAAAGAAAACAACTGAACAACCAAAAGTTGTTGTAAAAAAGACAACCAAAACTACACCAATTCAAAACAGAACTGTTGCATACATTAATCAGTTTAAAAAAACTGCAATGGATGAAATGCGAACCTATAAAATTCCTGCAAGTATAACATTGGCACAAGGAATTTTAGAATCAGGAAGTGGTCATAGTCAATTAACACAGCGTTCAAATAATCATTTTGGAATTAAATGCCATAAGGGTTGGACAGGTGGAAAAGTGTACCACGATGATGATGCCAAAGGAGAATGTTTTAGAAAGTATAAAGATCCAGCAAAATCGTTTAAAGATCATTCTTTATTTTTGGTTGGCCGTTCGCGTTATGCAAGTTTATTTAAATTAAATGAAGGAGATTATGTTGGTTGGGCAAAAGGATTGAGTAAGGCTGGCTACGCAACAGATAGAAGATACCCAGCAAAACTAATTGCTTTGATCGAAAAGTATGATTTGCATCAATACGATACTCAAGTTTTAGGAAAAGAATTTAAGCGTAAAAAAAGAAAGGTAAATTCGGTAACAGAATATAAGGTTATAAAAGGTGATACGTTGTATTCAATTTCTAGAAAACACGGTTTAACTGTTGCTGAACTTAAAAATTTAAATGGATTAAGTTCTAATGGTATTGCGATTGGTCAAATTTTGCGAATAAAAAAATAATATTCCTAAGGAGTTTTTTGAAAACTTTTTTTTATAAAAAATACATCATAAAAAAAGCTCTGCATTTTTGCAGAGCTTTTTTGAACCAAACTTAAACTTTATTCAAAAGTTTATATCAACTATTTCTAACTTTGTTGTTTTTTGAATTGACCTCTTTTTCCTCTTTTCCCTTTCATTGCCGTTTTACCACCTTTTTTTCCATTGCGGTTGTTTAAAGCTTGAAATTTCTCCCATTTTTCGAATTGATCATTATTTAAAATTTTCTTCATTTCAGCTTTATGAGCAATTTGCTTATCTATGCGAGCTTCCATAAACTTAAATTTTTCTTCATCAGAAGGTTTTTCACCTTTTTCTTTTCTAGCTTTCATTTCTTCCATATTTGCTTTGCGCTCAATAGCTTTTTCTTTTAATAAATTGTAAACTTCAACTTGTTGCGTTCCATTTAAATCTAAATGCAATTGCATTTTTTTAGTTTGAAGTGTTGCCATTTGTTCAGGAGTAAACTGTGTTTTTTGTCCCATTCTTTGACCTTGTCTTTGTTTTTGAGCATTTGCAGATAAAGAAAATACTAATACTAGTGCTAAAATTCCAATTACTTTTTTCATTTTTTTATGTTTTTAAAATTGTTATTATTAATTCTTGTTTGGTATTATGACTATGCTATTTTAAAAAGGTTTAATCTATTAACACTCGTTAACACTACTTAACTTTAGTTAGGAAAAACACAGTTATTTAGAATTGTTTTATTTAATGTATTTTTGCAAAATATGAGAATGAATAAACTTTCAGATTGGTTACCAACTACAAACAAAGAAGTAAAGCTTAGAGGCTGGGAAGAATTGGATGTAATTTTGTTTAGTGGAGATGCCTATGTAGATCATCCTGCTTTTGGACCAGCAGTAATTGGACGAATTTTAGAAAGTTATGGATTACGAGTAGCTATTGTGCCACAACCAAGTGTAAACGATAATTTACAGGATTTTACCAAAATGGGAACACCAAAAATGTTTTTTGCAGTAACTGGTGGTTGTATGGATCCAATGGTTAGTAATTATACTGCAAGTAAAAAACGAAGAGATAAAGATGCATATACTCCAAATGGAGATAAAGGGTTTAGACCAGACTATGCAACTTCAGTTTATTCAAAAATATTAAAAGAAAAATTTCCAGATATTCCGGTTTTAATTGGTGGAATTGAAGCTTCTTTAAGAAGAGTTACACATTACGATTATTGGAGCGATCAATTAAAACCAACAATTTTAGAAGATTCTAAAGCTGATTTATTGGTGTATGGAATGGGAGAACAACCTTTGCGAGAAATTGTGAACTTGTTGCAAAAGGGAGTGCCGTTTTCTAGTTTAACTACTGTAAAGCAAACTGCTTTTTTACACCCAAGAGATCAGAATATTCCTAAAAATAAAAATTGGGAAGATGTTAGAATCAATTCTCATGAGGTTTGTTTATTGAATAAGAAAAAGTTTGCAGCAAACTTTAAAACTATAGAGCAAGAGTCTAATAAATTACATGCAGATCGAATTTTTCAGAATGTAGGAGATAATACATTGGTAATAAATCCGCCATACGAAACTATGACGGAAGAAGAAATAGATGCTTCATTCGATTTGCCGTTTACGCGTTTACCACATCCAAAATATAACAAGCGTGGTCCAATTCCTGCGTTTGAAATGATTAAGTTTTCTATAAACATACATAGAGGTTGTTTTGGAGGTTGTAGTTTTTGTACAATTTCTGCACATCAAGGTAAGTTTATAGCAAGTAGAAGTCAAGAATCTATTTTAAAAGAAGTTGATAAGGTTGCTGAAATGCCAGATTTTAAAGGTTATTTGTCTGATATTGGTGGGCCTTCAGCAAATATGTATCAAATGAAAGGAAAGGTTCAGAAGATATGCGATAAATGTGTGGCGCCTTCTTGTATTTCTCCGGTAGTTTGTCATAATTTAGATACTTCACATAAACCATTAACCGATTTATATAAAGCTGTAGATAAGCATCCAAAAGTGAAAAAATCTTTTATTGGTAGTGGAATTAGACACGATATGTTGGTGCCAGAATTCAACAAAAAAGCAGATCCAAAAGAGTTAGATGCTTATACAGAGGAAGTAATGACCAATCACGTTTCTGGTAGATTAAAAGTTGCGCCAGAACATACTTCAGATCCTGTGTTAAAGTTAATGCGTAAACCTTCGTTTGCATATTTCCATAAGTTTAAAGAGCGTTTTGATAAAATTAATGTTCGAAAAAAATTAAACTTACAATTAATACCGTATTTCATTTCAAGTCATCCAGCTTCAGAATTACAAGATATGGCAAATTTGGCTGCTGAAACTAAAGATATGGGCTTTCAGTTAGAACAAGTTCAAGGTTTTACTCCAACGCCAATGACGGTTGCTACTGTAATTTATTATTCTGGATATCATCCGTATACTCTAAAACCAATGAAAACTCCTAAAACCAAAAAGGAGCGAGACGATCAACATAAATTTTTCTTTTGGTACAAAAAAGAGAACCAAGATTGGATTAAAAATATATTAACAAATGTTGGTAGAAAAGACTTATTAGAAAAGTTAATTCCGCAAGGAAATTCTTGGAGAAAAAATAAACCTGGTAGGGCAAAAGATACTTTTGACGATACGATTACTAAATCTCCACGAAGAAAAAATAAATATAAGAAAAGGACAAAAAGGTAATAATTTCTACACATTAATATCTTAAATTTGAAATTGTATTTAACAATTATTTAGAATGAAGAAAATAATCTTATTTTTTTTGTTGCTTACATCATCTTTAGTTGCTCAAAATGAGGTTAAAGTAGATTTAAGTAACCCAAATTCAGCAATTTATACGCATTTATATTTTTTGCAATCAGATTCTTACGAGCCTGCAAAAGCAGCAACAACCATTTATGGTTTTCAAGGTAAAGAAGCTGAAGAAGTTGCAATTAAACTTAAAAAAATATTAGATGGTAAAGGGTTAAAAGTAGATTTTAGCAAAGTACCAACTAATAAAATGTATTCAGATACTACTGGATATAAAATTGGAAATAGATATGTTTTGTTTCCATACCAAATGCCTGAAATTTACGTAGAAAGAGTTGGAGGAAATTGGTATTACTCTTCTGAAACTACTAGTCAAGTAAATGAATTGTACGAGAGTATTTATCCTTGGCATACCGAAAAATTGCAACAATTAATTCCTGCGTTTGGACATAAAAAAATATTTAAAATAGAATTATGGCAATATTTAGGACTTGTTGTGTTAACAATAATAAGTTTTTTCATCTTCTTTATTTTTAAGAAAATTGTATACTACATATTGCGTAAAATTCAATTATGGGTTGTTCATAAATCAAATGAAAGAATTGATACGGCTTTAAAAAAATTAACCAGACCAATTGTATTGTTAATTGTTATTTGGTTTTTAAAAACATTGCTACCATCGTTATTATTAGATTTAGATGTAAATACTATTCTATTTTTGGTGTTAAATATTATGGTAACTGTTTTTTGGATTTACGTTTTCCTAAAATTAGTACAAGTTGTAATGAGTGTTTATGAAGAATTTGCTGAATCTACACACAATAAATTAGATGATCAATTAGTTCCAATTTTACATAATTTCTTAACAGGAATTGTAATTTTTGTTGGTTTTTTAAAAATGCTAACCTTATTTGGTATTAAACCTGTTACAGTAATTGCAGGAGCGTCTATTGGTGGTATTGCGGTTGCATTAGCATCACAAGACACCGTAAAAAACTTGATTGGTACCGTAATGATATTTATCGACAAACCTTTTCATATTGGAGATTGGATTGAAGCCGGTGAAGTGATTGGTACAGTAGAAACAGTTGGTTTTAGATCCACTACAGTTCGTGCTGCAGATACTTCGGTATATCAAATACCAAATAGCACATTGTCTGAAATGGTGGTAAATAATAAAGGTTTACGTGCGTATAGACGTTATACAACTAATTTAGGTTTACGTTATGATACGCCTCCAGAATTAATTGATGCTTTTGTAAATGGTGTTCGAAAAATTATTGAGTTGCACCCAGCAACAAGAGACGAAGCTTTTAATGTAGAATTTTCTGGGTTTGGAGATTCTTCATTATTAATTTTAATGAATGTATATTTTACTGAATTAGATTGGAATAAAGAACAAGCTTCTAAGCACAGTTTGCATATTGCAATATTAAAATTAGCCAAAGAATTAGGTGTAGACTTTGCGTTCCCTTCAACAACTGTTATGATAGAGCAATTTCCAGAAAAAAAAGGATTGGAAATGCCTTATAGTACAGACGAAAATAGAATTAAAGAAATTATAAATAACATTAATCAAAAATAAAAACAATGAAAAAAGTTTTAGCAATAATGGTTTTTGCCGTGTTGTTTTCTTGTAAAGAAGGCGATAAGGCAAGGAAACCTATAAAACAAGTTACTGTAGAAGAAGGTGAACTAACAGCAATGCAACAAAATTTAAGTAAATATGTTCCTTTTAAGTTAACTTCAGATGTAAGTGTTTTGTCTGAAAATGAACGCAAAATGTTGCCAATTCTAATTAAAGCAGCTCATAAAATGAATGAGTTGTTTTGGTATGAATCTTACGGAAATAAAGCGGAGTTATTAAAAGGTATTTCTGATGAAGACACTAAAAAGTATGTTAAAATAAATTATGGTCCTTGGGATAGATTAAACGGTAACACTTCATTTGTTGAAGGAATAGGTGCAAAACCATTAGGTGCCAACTATTATCCTGCAGATATGACAAAAGAAGAGTTTGATGCTTTTACAGACGAAAGCAAATCAAGCTTATACACTTTTGTTAGAAGAAATGAAGATGGAAGTTTAAAAACTATTCCATATAAAGTTCAGTTTGAAGCGCAAGTAAAAGAAGTTTCGGCATTGTTATTAGAAGCTTCAAAATTAGCTGAAGATGCAGGGTTAAAAAAATATTTAGAATTACGTTCTCAAGCATTTTTAACAGATGATTATCAACCAAGTGATTTTGCTTGGATGGAGATGAAAACAAATCGTTTAGATGTTGTAATTGGTCCAATTGAAACGTACGAAGATCAATTGTTTGGTAACAAAGCTGCACACGAAGGGTATGTTTTAATTAAGGATATGGAATGGAGCAAAAAATTAGAAAAATTTGCTCAGTTTTTACCAGAATTACAAGTAGGTTTACCGGTTGATGAAAAGTATAAACAAGAGAAACCAGGAACAGATTCTGAATTAAATGCCTATGACGTTGTATATTATGCTGGAGATTGTAACTCTGGAAGTAAAACAATTGCTATTAATTTACCTAATGATGAAGAAGTTCAGTTAAAAAATGGATCGAGACGTTTGCAATTAAAAAATGCAATGCGCGCTAAATTCGATAAAATATTAATTCCAATTACGGGTAAATTAATTGAAGAAGGTCAGCGTAAGCATGTAACCTTTGATGCGTTTTTTGCAAATACAATGTTTCACGAAGTTGCTCACGGATTAGGAATTAAAAAAACTATTAATGGTAAAGGAATGGTAAGAGCTTCATTAAAAGAATTAGCTTCAGCATTAGAAGAAGGGAAAGCAGATATTTTAGGGTTGTATATGGTGCAACAATTACACAAAAAAGGTGAAATTGAAGGAGATATGAAAGATTATATGACCACTTTTATGGCTGGTATTTTCCGTTCTGTACGTTTTGGGGCTTCAAGTGCGCACGGTAAAGCAAATATGATTCGTTTTAACTTTTTTAAAGAAAAAGGTGCTTTCTCTAAAAATGAAGATGGAACTTACAAAGTAAATTACGATAAAATGGAAGTTGCAATGAAAGATCTTTCAAGTGTAATTTTAACTTTACAAGGTAATGGAGATTACGATGGTGTACTTAAATTAGTTCAAGAAAAAGGTATTATTCCTGCTGATTTACAGGCTGATTTAGATAAATTAAGTGAACAAAATATTCCTGTTGATGTTATTTTTGAACAAGGAGTTAAAGCTTTAGGATTGTAAATAATATTACATAGCGTTAAAAAGCCTCCTAATTTGGAGGCTTTTTTTATGTTTTTTGTTACATTAGCGTATGGCAGAATCAAACATTAAGACTGAAAAAAAGAAAAAGTTAAATTACGAAGCCGAACTTGAAACTTTGCATAAAGAATTAGTGCATCTTCAAGAATGGGTGAAAAATGAAGGATTAAAAGTTGTTATTGTTTTTGAAGGTAGAGATGCTTCAGGAAAAGGAGGAACAATTAAGAGGTTTACAGAGCCTTTAAATCCACGAGTGTGTAAAATTGTTGCATTGGGTGTTCCTACCGAAAAAGAGAAATCGCAATGGTATTTTCAACGTTACGTACCGTATTTGCCGGCAGCAGGAGAAATTGTAGTTTTTGATAGAAGTTGGTACAATAGAGCTGGTGTTGAAAAAGTAATGGGCTTTTGCACAGAAGATGAGTATAACGAGTTTTTACGTTCGTGCCCAGAGTTTGAAAGAATGCTAGTGCGCTCAGGAATTATTGTATTGAAATACTGGTTCTCTGTTAGTGATGAAGAGCAAGAGAAACGATTTAAAAGTAGAATTGAAAATCCGTTAAAACGTTGGAAATTTAGCCCAATGGATTTAGAATCTCGTTCTAGATGGATGGAATATTCAAAAGCAAAAGATGCTATGTTTGCTCATACCGATACTAAGCAAGTTCCTTGGTATGTTGTTGATGCTGATAATAAGAAAAAAGCAAGGCTAAATTGTATTAGCCATATTTTAAGTAAAATTCCTTATGAAAAAATGAATTTGGAGCCAATTGAATTACCTTCGTTACCTGAAAATGTTGGTTATGTTAGGCCTCCAATGGATTACCAAACATTTGTGCCTGATAAGTATTAATTTTTCGAAGTAACTTTTTTAACAAATTCTTCAATGTTAGTAGCGGATGGCTTCCAGCCGTTTATTGCATATTGTTTTAAGTAAACTCTATACTTTTCTTTGTATTTTGTTTTGGTATATAAATCAATAGACTTATTAGTATTCATAATGATAGCGTGTTTTAAAATAAGACACGCTATTTAGTTAAATGTCACATAAAATAGAATGATTAGTTGTTAGTATTTTATTGATGAAATTAGGGCCTTTAACCTGAATCAAGTTCAGAATAAGCTGTGCCTAAAAGAAAACATTTACTTATCTAAAGCCATATTATAAAATTGCATACCTAAATTGGCTTTGTTGTTGTGATCAAATAAAGTTGCATTATCCCAATGCGAACCAGTTCCCCAAAGTGTACTACAGTTTGTAGAAACCCAAGCGGGTTCCCAATAAATAATTCCTTCTCCTCCAGATTGTTTTACAATTTCGGTAAGTTTTTTTAAGTAATCTAATTGTCCTTGTTGAGTTGCTGGATAACCGCTAATTAAAGCATCACTACCTAAAATGTTGTTTGCCTCATCATTATTTTCAAGCGTAAAAGGATAAGCAGTTTCAACAATCATTAATTTTTTATTATAGGTGTTTATAAGTGTTTTTAGTGCGGCTTCAAGAGTATTTAATTTGTATTCAGACCAAAGTGGGTAATAAGAAAGCGCTATCCAATCAAAATCTGTTACATCATTAGCTGTAGCTTGTTCAAACCACCATAATGCATTCTCTGGTTGAGCAATGTGTAACATTATTTCAATTTCTTTGTTTTTTTCTGAAGAAAAATCTCTAACTGCTTTAATTCCATTGTTAATTAGATATGAATTTCTATCCCAATCAATAGGCCAAATAAGTTCACCTTTTTGAAGAATCATACCATTAATTTCATTACCAATTTGTACCATTTCTGGAAGTAAATTTTGATTGTTCAATTTATCTAAAGTTTCAAAGGTGTAATTGTAAAGTAATTCACCTAAAGTTTCTTTATTATTGATTTCACTTTCCCAAGCTTCAGGAATTTCTTGTTTATCTGGATCTGCCCAAGTGTCGGAATAATGAAAATCTAACAATACTTTTATTCCTTCATTTTTAGCTTTTTGAATAGCCTTTTTTACATCTTCAAAATTTGAATAATTGGTCCAAGTTGGATTATACCATAAACGTAGGCGAACTAAATTAGCACCTTCTTCTTTAAAAATTGTATACGGATTTTTTTGAACTCCATTTGAATTATAGTATACAGCTCCGCAATCAAGCATTTCATTTACATAAGATAAATCGGCACCATAATAAAAACTTGTTGTTAAATTTGGTTCTTCAATAACAGAAGTATCAACTTCCGAATTGTCTTTACAAGAAAATAGAATGAAGATAAAAAATAAGAGGAAAGCGTGTTTCATATTATAAATTTATGGAAATAAAAAAACCGATGCTAGAAAACATCGGTTTTTAATAATTTATATTTTAAATTTATTTAGGATCCAAAATACCATCAATACGTTTTACAATATCTTGTAAATGATATCTTGTAATGGTGTTAGGTGCCGCTGTTGAAGCTCTTTGAGCATCGCGTTTAATTCTATTTAACTCTCCTCTAACAACAGGAATAATATCAGATTGTTTTACAGTTACCGAAGTAGTTTTAACATATCTAGAAGAACTTTTAGGTCTAACATCTTTTGCAATCATTAAACTAGCCAGTCTTTCAATATGTGCTCTTTGTAAATTTCTTCTATAAGTGCTAATTTTTTTGTTGTAACGTAATTCGCTCCAAATCCCTGAACGTAAATCGCTCATCATAGAAACAAGAGTGTATGCTTTAGAACCATTTAAAGTTTCATTTTCTACCATACGTTGCATTCTTCCCAAACTAAGAATATTATTTAACGATCTAACTTGTATAGCTCTAATTCTCTCCGTGATTCCAGAGTATTCTGTACGACCAATAATTTCTTTATCAATTAACCAAGTTGGTGTTTCGAACAATTGTTTATTAATAAATTTTAAACAGTTTTTTTGATGTGCTTTATCTACATGTGTATAAACCAATCCTTCTTGATCGTATGTTTTATAATGCTCATATACACCACCTAAATTTGAAGATACGTGTCCCATATAGCGGTTGTATTGAGAAATAACATGACCATACATAGCTTTTAAATCATCATAGTTTTTACCATCTTCAGCAGTCCATTTAATTAAATTAGGAACAATACGTTTAAGGTTAGCAATTCCGTATTCACTTGCTTTAATGGCATCATCACCTAAATCTTCAGTTTGCGAACTAGGGTCAACAACTCCACCTGCTTGTTGGTGTCCAAATCTATATAATTTATCTCCGGCGTGTTTAAGAATCCAACTATCTAAAATTGGTTTTTCTTCTTTAGCAGTTTTATCTAAAATTGGGCGGTAAGCCCAGTTGATGGCATATTTATCATACACACCAATATTTGGCATTAAAGCAACGCCTTTGTCTTCTGGTTGCGCAACATAGTTAAAACGAGCATAATCCATAATAGAAGGTGCTGTACTATGTTTTTTGGTGAAGGTAGCAGAACGTAAAGAGTCTACCGGATATGCGTTACTACTTGCCATATTATGTGGTAATCCTAAGGTATGCCCAACTTCGTGAGAAGAAACAAAACGAATTAATCTACCCATAACTTCGTCTTTAAATTCTGCACCTTGTGCATCTGGGTTTATTGCTGCAGTTTGTACAAAAAACCAACCTTGTAATAAACTCATAACATTGTGGTACCAGTTAATGTCAGATTCTAAAATTTCTCCAGAACGAGGATCACTAACGTGTGGTCCATTTGCATTTGGAATTGGAGAAGCTAAATATCTAACTACAGAATAACGTATATCTTCAGGACTCCAATCTGGGTCTTCTTCTTTTGTTGGTGGATCTTTTGCAATAATTGCATTTTTAAATCCAGCAGCTTCAAATGCAACTTGCCAATCTTCTATACCATCTTTTATAACTTTTCTCCATTTTTTTGGAGTTGCTCTATCTATATAATAAACAATTTGTTTTTTAGGTTCTACTAATTCACCACGTTTAAATTTCTCAATATCTTCATCTTTAACTTCTAATCTCCAACGGTCTAAGTAAGTTACTTTCTTACTTTTTTGTGCTTCATCTCCATAATCTGTTTGAGAAGAAGTAAACCAACCAACACGTTCATCAAAATATCTACGTTTCATTGGTTCTTTAGGAAGTAAAATCATAGAGTTACTCATTTCTACAGAAACTGTTCCTGTTGAAGAGTTTGATGGAGCTGCACTTGCAGCATACGTTTTTACATGACGAGTTTCAATATTTAGAGGGTAACTTTTAATACTATCAATAAAAGATTTTTTAGTGTCTAAACGAGTTACTTTGTATGATTTTCTAACATAGCTAGGTAAACCTAAGGCTTTTACATCTGTAGAAAACAATTCTGTAGCATCTATAACTGTTGAAGTTTTGTCTTCACCAAAAGCTTTAATCGGGAACATGTACAAAACAGGCTCAAAATTAGAATTTGCAACAGCTTCACTAACAGGTAAGCTATCGTTAGCTACTACATTATGAGAAACTACACGTAATAATATTTTTTTATCCTTTTTTTGCCATCTTAATACTTGAGTATTTGCTTTTTGACCACCAAAACTTCTATTGTTCGAAGTGTTTTTAGCAATTCTAGTTACCATTAACATTTCTCTTTCTAACAGCGAATCAGGAATTTCAAATAAATATTTATCATCAATAAAGTGAACTTTAAATAAACCATCATCCGTTTTAGCATCTTTAGTAATTACTTTAGCGTATGGTTCAATAGCTCCTTTTTTAGGCTTTGCTGGAGGTTTAGGAGTTTCAGTTTTACTTTTTTTATTTTTTTTATTTTTTCTTTGAGAATAAGAATCGGTTGAGAAACCAATAATAACTGCTAAAGAAAATAACAGTGTAAGTATTTTTTTAGACATAAAAATTTAAAGTTAGGTTATAAATTGAATTTGTTTTCGAAAGTATTAAAGAAAGAAGAAATTTTTCTTAATTATTTGTTAAAGAAAACCCGCCAATAGGCGGGTTGGTCTTAATTTTGTTATGAAAAACAATAGTTATTTCTTTCGTTTTAATTGTTTTTTAATTTTTTTAATGGCGCTTTCAATTGGCTTTTCAGGTTCTATTACATTGTATTCTCCCCAAAAATCTGGGTCAGAGAAACCTGAAGCTTCATCACTCATAATTATAGATGTTTTTAATCGGTCTCTATATTTTATAGATGGTTTGCTTTCTAATTTTTTCCAATCGGTAATAGCCATTTCCATAGTAGAGTTGTAAATAGTATTAAACCAGCGTTTGTCCCAATTTACTTTAAAACTAAGTTGTATTCTACTATATCCAAAATACCATTTGCCGTTTTTTTGTCTATAATTTACGTGATACTTGGTTTGTATTGGTGTTACTAAAGCTTTTTTAGGTTTTTTTAGAATAAACAATTTTCTAGCTTCGTATATGTTCTCCAAATTTAATTGAAATGTAGCGCTAGTTAAAGCTAATGTTTTAGCATCTATAAATAGTTTACCATAATATAGAGGATCTTTAATGCTGCTACGTTGTTTAAAGTTTACTACATAAATAGGTTTGTTGTCAATTTTTGTAGATTTGGTATAGTGAAATTCATATAACTCAGTAAAATCTTCTTGAAATAAATCGTATTTCATTACATCTAAATGAAGTGTGCTAAATGGTCCTCCTCTTAATTTAAATGCTACAGTGTCAAGTTTATTATAATCTGTACTTTTTCGAGTTTTAAACAACTGTAAAATATCTCTTCGGTCGTTATCATAAGGTTGCTTGTTAATATCTACAACAGCTTCAGATAAAGAAACATATGTTTTTCTTTTTTGAATGGTTTCTCTGTAAAAAGCAGTCATTTTAGTGTAGTTATTAAAGTAGTTTTTATCTTTTCGCCTAAAAACTTCTTCAACTAAAGCTTGGGCATCTTTAGTAGAAATTTCAATTTCAGAAAGTTCTTCAATATGAGTATTTAACTTAATTACATTCTTTTTTTCTTCTAAATCATTCAACTTAATAACCTTACTAGTATAGCCTAAAAATGTTATGGTTATAGAATTACTTGTTAAATGCTGCGGTACTTTTAATAAATATTCTCCGTGTGTATTTGTGACTGTACTAATATTAGAGTTATTTACAGCAAGTGTTGCAAAAATTAATGGCTTTTTAGTTTTACTATCTATTACAACACCTTTGTACTGTTTAAACCCAACAGTATCAACCTCAACTATATTAGACGAGTAGGTAGTGTTAAATAAAAAAAACAGTAGAACAGTTAATGTGTTAATAGCCAATTTTTTTGTTGAATGAAGTTGCTTTTTTTGTACCATGGCTTTGTTGTTTAAGGTATTGGTTTGACTATACAAGTTATTAAATTATAATGAGATATAAAAAAAAGGGATTGCTTTTAACAATCCCTTTTCTTGAATTTTCATTTTTTTATTTTACAGGAAATCCTCTGTCTCTCATTAATGCTTCAATATTAGCATCTCTACCTCTAAATATTCTATAAGCCTCAGCAGGGTCCATTGCATTTCTTGGTGCAAATAAGTGCTTCACCATTTTTTTAGATAATTCTTTATCGTAAAAACCACCTGGAGCTTCAGAAAACGCTTCCGAAGCATCTGCTGTTAAAACATCTGCCCACATATAACCATAATATGCAGTAGCATAGCCTTCACCAGAAAATACGTGTCCAAAATGCGGAGTTCTATGGCGCATTGGTAATTCTTTAGGCATATTCATTTCAGCTAAAGTTTCCTTTTCAAATTTTGCAATATCAATATTTGTTGGATCAGCCATATGTAATTTCATATCCATAATAGCAGAAGCTAAATATTCTGTAGTTGAGAAACCTTGATTGAATTTAGCAGATTTTTTAATCTTAGCTACTAATTCCTTCGGAATAACTTTTCCAGTTTTATAATGTACCATAAATTGGTTAATTAGTTTATCTGTACCTAACCAACGTTCTAAAACTTGTGATTGGAACTCTGTATAATCTCTAACACCACCATTTAATGTTGGATAACGCACTTCAGAAGAGAAGAAGTGTAATGCGTGTCCAAATTCGTGTAAAAATGTAGTTGCATCGTCCCAAGAAACTAGTAAAGCTTCACCAGGAGCAGGTTTTACAAAGTTAGAGTTGTTTGAAGCCAATACGTTCTTTTTACCATCAAAAGTAGAATGACTTCTATAAGTTGTTGCCCAAGCACCTGAACGTTTACCAGGGCGTGCAAATGGATCTAAATACCATAAACCAATATGTTCACCTGAAGTTTGATCTGTTACTTCCCAAACTTTTACATCTTCGTGAAAAACTGGAACAGAACCTTCTTTAACAGGAGTAAATTTATAGTTGAAAACTTCGCTAGCTACAAAGAACAAAGCATCAGTTAATTTATCTAATTGTAAGTATTGTTTTACTTCATCAGAATCTAAATCGTATTTAGCTTTTCTAACTTTTTCAGCATAAAAACGGTAATCCCAAGGCTCAATGGTAATTTTATCACCATTTTTAGTTGCTACAGCTTGCATATCGGCAACTTCTTCTTTAACTCTTGCAATGGCAGCAGGCCAAACAGCATCCATTAATTTCATTGCATTTTCTGGAGTTTTAGCCATACGGTTTTGTAAACGCCAGTCTCCATAAGTTTTATAACCTAATAAACCAACACGTTCTTTACGTAGTTTTAAAATTTGAGCAATAATTTTTTTATTGTCAAATTCATCGTTATTATCTCCACGAGAGTAATAGTTTTCCCAAACTTTTTTACGTAATCCTCTTTCTGTAGAATAGGTTAAAAACGGATCCATATAAGAACGCGTATTAGGAATCGCATACATTCCTTCTTTTCCATTATCTGCAGCAATTTTTGCCATAGATTTTGTCATTCCTTCACTTAAACCACCTAATTGGTCTTTGTTTATGTAAACTTTGTAGTTTTCTTCATCTGCTAAAACATTGTTTCCAAATTTTGTGTACAATGAAGATAATTCTTTATCAATTGCAGCATAACGTTTTTTCTTTTCAGCATCTAATTCAGCACCATTCATAGCAAAACCTTCATAGGTAAGTAAAATTACTCGTTGTTGATCTGCTTCTAAAGGTGTTTTTAATGAATTATCGTATACTGTTTTTATTCTTTTGAATAAAGCTTCGTTTTGAGAAATTTTAGAACGAAATTCAGAAAGTTTTGGAGACATTTCAGTTTGAATTTTTCTAAACTCAGGCGAAGAAACGTTAGCACTCCAAATACCGTAGTATTTAAAAATTCGATTTAGTTCTGCACCAGCTTTTTCCATTGGTACAATAGTGTTTTCAAAAGTGGGTGCATCTGTACTTGCAGCAATGGCATCAATATCTTTTAGATTTAATTCCATTCCTTTTTCTAGGGCTGTTTTTAAATCATTAAGATTCATTTTATCAAACGCCGGAACTCCTCCATAAGGACCAGTCCATTCTTCAAGTAGTAAGTTGTCAGCGAGAACAGCTTCTTTTTCTTTTGGTTGGTTACAACTAATAATTGCTAAGCAGCAAAAAGTAGCAAAAACTTTAAATGTATTTTTCATAAATAATAATTTGATTGAATTGTTTCAAAGTTAATTAATAATAACTAAAAAGGAATTACTGTTGAAGTAATTCCTTTTTGAATATGTAAATTATAGTAAGCCAAAATTACTCAGCTTTTTTTCCGTCTAATTTTTCAATTACTTTACCATAAATAATTAATGATATTGCAGATACTAAAGCAATTGCACCAAAGTAATACCAGATATAATGTGCATCTGCAGCAGCTACTTTCCAAGCATCGTGATTGTCAAATAATCTTGGGTCTGGACAATATTTAGATAATAAATATCCAGATAAACCAAAACCAACAATTGAAGAAATAAATGAATGTAAGTGGCTAAAACCTAAATACAATCCTTCTTCACCTTTAGGTGCTTGTAAAGAGAAAAACTCTAAGAAACGAGGAGAAATAAATGATTCTGCTAAGGCTTGTAGCACAATACCAAAAATCATCATTAATGCAATAGGGTGCATACTCATAAATCCAAGGTTTATTTCTTCGCCACTAAACCAGTTTCCAGATGCCATTGCAAGTGCGGAAAGTGGCATAATAAACATACCAACAGTCATAGAAAATAGGGGAGATTTGCTTGCCATAATTCTAGTTACAAAAGTTACTGTTAAAACAACAACAAAAGGATTTACATTGGCATACCAAGAAGGAGAAGCACCTTCACCAGCCAATCTTAACACGTATTTAGGCATTGTTGCATATAATTGGTGTTGTACCATCCAAAACCCTGTAACAATTAAAATTAATGTAATTAACCTACCATTGGTAATTACTCTAATTAAAGCATCCCAAATTTCTTTTAGTGTTTTTCCTTGTCCGTCTTGTTTAGCACTTTTGTAAAAGAAAATAATCATTAATAACGCAATAACCGTCATTGCAGTAGAAAAATAGTTTAAGTAAACCAATCCCATATCTCCCATAGAAGCACGTAAAGGTTTTACAATGGTTTTTCCTGAAAAGGCTCCAATGTTTACCATCATATAAAAAATAGAAAAACCTTGAGCTCTATTTGCTTCCGTAGTTTCTTTTGCAACAGTACCTGTAATTACTGATTTTATGAATGAACCACCAATCATTATTATAATCATTATTGGAGCAATTGCCCAGCGTTGGCTAGATTCTAATAAACCTGTAAATTTTATACCGTCAGAATAATCAACTAAACCAATAGATTCTAACATAGTAGGCAGTACACCTAATCCAAAATAACCAATACTTAATAAGGCAAAAGCTATTATTAGTGAAGATTTAAATCCAATTTTATCTGCTAAAGCACCTGTAAATGTTGGTAAAAGGTATAAACCTCCAGAAAATAAACCAGAAATCATTGCTGCTTCCATATCTGAGAACCCTAAAATTCTAGATAAGTATAAGGTAATAACAATAAATACTCCGTAGTAAGCACCTCTTTCTAGAAGCTCAACAATATTCGCTGTCCAAAATGCGCGAGAAAAACCTTTTAATTTTTGAAACATGTGTAGTTTGTTTAATTTTTTAATGAAGTCGACAAGATACTAATTTACCTTGGTTTCTTTTAAAATAATGTTAGCTATTTATAGTACTAAATTGCTTGTTGGTTGAAATTTTAAACGAAAAAAAGGAACTACAATTATGTAATTCCTTTTTTTAATATTATATATAGTAAGGTGAGATTCTTCGCTATCGCTCAGAATGACAGTTTTGTATTAGTTAAATTAATTCAACAAATAAACCATCGTCTGTATTATTAACTTTGGCAATGTTGTTTTTAGTTAAACCTTTAATGGTTTTATCCCATTTTTTATTGCTTAAACCACTTTGAGTTTTTAATTCTGGTAAAAGAATTTTTTCAGCTTTCTTCAACAATTCATAAACTGCTTTTTCATCGTCGTTTAATTCAACTGCAGGAGCTTTTTTCTCTGGTTTCATTTGAGGGAAGAACAATACTTCTTGAATTGATGCATTGTTAGTCATAAACATTACCAAACGGTCTATACCAATTCCAATACCTGAAGTTGGAGGCATACCGTATTCTAAAGCTCTAATAAAATCTTGATCGATAAACATTGCCTCGTCATCACCTTTTTCAGATAAAGATAATTGATCTTCAAAACGTTCTTTTTGGTCAATTGGATCATTTAACTCAGAATAAGCATTTGCTAATTCTTTACCATTAACCATTAATTCAAAACGCTCAGTTAATGCAGGATTATCTCTATGTTCCTTTGTTAACGGACTCATTTCTTTAGGGTAATCTGTAATAAATGTTGGTTGAATATATAGGTGTTCACATTTTTCACCAAATAATTCATCAATCAGTTTTCCAACTCCCATAGTTTCATCTACTTCTAAGCCAACTTTGGTACAAACCTCTCGTAATTCAACTTCGTCCATTCCAGCAACATCGTAACCAGTATGCGTTTTAATTGCTTCTAAAATTGGAACTCTAGCATAAGGAGCTTTAAAACTTACTTTATTTTCTCCAATAGTAACTTCACTAGTTCCGTTGGTATCAATAGCTATTTTTTCTAATAACTCTTCGGTCATATTCATCATCCAGTTGTAATCTTTGTATGCAACATACAATTCCATTACAGTAAATTCTGGATTGTGAGTTCTGTCCATTCCTTCATTTCTAAAGTCTTTTGCAAACTCGTAAACAGCATCAAAACCACCAACAATTAAACGTTTTAAATATAATTCGTTAGCAATACGTAAATACAAAGGCATATCTAATGCATTGTGATGTGTCATAAACGGACGTGCAGCAGCACCACCAGGAATTGGTTGTAAAATTGGAGTTTCAACTTCTAAATATCCACGTTCATTAAAGAAATTACGCATTGAAGTGGTAATTTTTGTTCTTTTAATAAAAGTATCTTTTACATCATCATTTACAATTAAATCTACATAACGTTGACGGTAGCGTTGTTCAGCATCAGAAAAAGCATCGTGTACTTTACCATCTGCATCTGTTTTAACAACAGGTAATGGTTTTAAACTTTTAGAAAGTACTGTAAGTTCTTTTACTTTTACAGAAGCTTCACCAACTTTAGTTTTAAAAACTTCACCTTTAATACCAATAATGTCTCCCATATCCAATAATTTTTTGAATACAGTATTATACATTGTTGGGTCTTCTTCAGAAGAAATTTCGTCGCGGCTAATATAAATTTGCATTCTTCCACTCGCATCTTTCAATTCAGCAAAAGAAGCCTTTCCCATAATTCTTCGGCTCATCATTCTACCGGCAAGTATAACCTCTTTACCTTCAAAATCGTTAAATTTATTAAGTATGTCGTTAACTGTAGCGGTTGTTTTAAACTCTTCAGCTGGGTATGGGTTAATACCTAAATCTCGTAATTTTTGTAGAGATTCTCTTCTAACTAATTCAAGTGGTGATAATTGCATGTAGCGTATTTTATATAATTACTTTTATTTTCAGTTTGCAAAGATACAACCAATTCATATAAATTAACAATTTCAAAAGAAAAAGTGTAAAGAATACGTTTTCGTAATAAAAAATGTATATATTTGTTGCCTGCTTAGAGCAGATTAGTTGTGTTGTTTTGACGTGAAAACGTCAATAGGTTTTTAAAACCAATGGAAAGCTTCCCGAAAAACCGGGACGCTTTTTTTGTTTTATAACACTTTGTAAATGGTAATTAGAAGTTGAAAAAGGCTTCTTTATACTCCCAGAATATTGAGACGTAAAAAGCTGTAAAAATTATTGCAGCAGTAAATTTCAAAAATACGGAGGTTAAAAACCCTAAAAATGACCCAAATCCAGCTTTTAATGCTCTGCTAGTATCTTTACTGTCTTTAATCATTTCACCAATAAATGCACCAGCAAAGGGTCCAATAATTATTCCAAAAGGGCCTAAAAATAAGATACCCACAATTAAACCTATCATTGTACCAATAACCCCAAATCTTGTACCTCCAAACTTTTTAGTTCCAAGCGCTGGTATAAAATAATCAATAATCCATATGGCTATGGCAACACCTAACGTAATTCCTAAAAAAGTCCAATTTAAAGGAACAGTATCTGTTAAATGAAGAAGTAATAAACCAAACCAACTTGTAAGTGGCCCTGGTAAAACGGGTAAAAATGCACCAATTATGCCTAAAATGGTTAATGAAAAGCCAACTATTAGTAAAAATATGTCCATATAATTTTTTGTTTTTAGAGTTATGTAATTAATGTATTGCAAAAAGTATGCAAATTTTTTCAACTAAAAAATTAGTTTAAACTAATTTTTTAGTTATATTTGTATTGTTGAACTAAAAACTTAGTTGAAAAATGAGTAAACAATTAACAAAAGCAGAAGAGCAATTAATGCAAGTTTTGTGGGATTTAAAAGAAGCGTCTGTAAAAGAAATTATAGAGAAGCTTCCGGTTCCAAAGCCAGCCTATAATACGGTTTCTACGATAATTAGAATTTTAGAAACTAAAAAATTTGTAGGTCATAGGGCAAAGGGGAGAGGTCATATTTATTTTCCTATAATAGATAAAACAGCTTATAGTAACCAAAGTTTGCAAAAAATTATGGATGGCTACTTTGGAGGTTCATTTAAAAATATGGTATCGTTTTTTGTAAAAAAGAATGATGTTGATATTAATGAACTTGAGTCTATTTTAAAGAATATTAATGACAAAACGACAGAGGAATGATTAATTATATAATTCAAGTGGTACTTTTTCAGGCTATATTTTTAGCGGTTTACGATTTCTTTTTGCAGAAAGAAACTTTTTTTAAATGGAATAGAGTTTATTTAATTGTTGCTCCAATAGCTTCGTTTATAATTCCTTGGTTAAAATTCGATATTTTTCAAAAAACTAGTGTGCAAGAACAAATTGTTAGGTTACCAGAGGTTATTATTAATCCGGAAAGTATTCTTTTTAATTCTACAGCTACAGCTTCAACAAATTATTATTTAAATGAACTGTTTTTAGTAGGTGTAATTCTGTTTTCAATACTATTTTTTGTGAAGCTATTTAAAATAATTAGTATAATAAATAAGAATACTATTATAAAAAAAGGACTTTATAAGATTGTTATTTTAAAAACGAAGCAATCTGCTTTTTCTTTTTTCAATTTTATATTTATAAATAAGCGCTTATTAGAAAATAAGGAGCTAGAAATTATTGAACACGAAATGGTTCATTGTAAACAAAGGCACACATTAGATTTATTATTTTTTGAAGTGTTAAAAATTGCAATGTGGTTTAACCCAATGGTTTATATTTTTCAAAAAAGAATAACCGTACTCCACGAATACATATCTGATGCTGAGGTAGTGAAAAAATCCAATAAAAAAGCATATTTCAATAAATTATTAGCCGAAACATTTGATGTTGAAAATATATCATTTACTAACCAATTTTATAAACATTCATTAATTAAAAAACGTATTGCTATGATTGCAAAAAACAAATCTCAAAAAGTAAACCAATTAAAATATTTAATGTTAATTCCTGCGTTAGTAGGTATGTTAGTGTATAGTTCATGCGCTAATGATTCTAGTGTAAGTTTTGAAGAAGTTGAAAAAGCCTTGGCTGAACCAATTCCAAATGAAGGGAAATATTTAGATAGTGGAAATGTAATTATGTTTATTGGAAGTCATTTAAATGGAGAAATAATTCCATTAGAAGATTACACTACAAGTGAAAAAGAGTTGTTGGAAAAGTTTCAATCAAAAAACGTTAAAAACATTCCGTTTTCAGTTGTAATTGATGATAAAGGAGATAGAGTTTTATTTTTAAAAGTGCCAACTCCACCAATAAGTAAAAAAGATGATGGTAGTGTTCCATTTGCTACAATA
Organism: Lutibacter oricola; assembly: GCF_900106565.1. Classification (GTDB taxonomy): domain Bacteria; phylum Bacteroidota; class Bacteroidia; order Flavobacteriales; family Flavobacteriaceae; genus Lutibacter; species Lutibacter oricola. The sequence goes on along the minus strand of NZ_FNNJ01000005.1, from coordinate 89,810 downwards.
GACAATGTTCCTGTTTTTCCAGGTTGTGAAAATTCAAAAGATAAAAAACAATGTATTCAAGAAGCTATAACAAAACATGTGAATAATGAGTTTAATAGTAAGTTGGCTGATGATCTTGATTTAGAAGCTGGCACTAAAAGAATTTTTGTAATGTTTACTATTAACAAAAATGGAGAAGTTTCTGATGTAAAGGCAAGAGCGCCTCATAAAATATTACAAGAAGAAGCAATTAGAGTGATTAAAACAATACCTAATATGATTCCAGGTAAACACAAAGGGAATAATGTAAGCGTTAAATATAGCTTGCCAATTGCTTTTGTTGTTGAAGGTGATGATGCTTCAAAAGATTTAAATAAAGAGTTTGAACAAGCTTTATATATTCTAAATGGAAAAGAAACTACTAAAAGTGTGGTTGATAAAATAAATCCAGATTCTATAGAAAGAATTGATGTTTTAAAAGGAAATAAAGCCATTGAAAAATATGGAGAAAAAGGTAAAAATGGAGTAGTTGAAATTGTATTGAAAAAATAAATTCGATTTTAAAAATTGAAATTGTTGAGTAAACTAAAAAGTTGTATTTTCACATATTGAATTAAATATCAATGAAAAAGCAATTTTTTAGTTTATTTTTTTGCAGTTTTATACTAGTTTCTTGTTCTTATTTTGAACAGGCTTATAAAAAAGAACCTATTAAAGTGGTTGATACTATTGTAGATTTTAGTAGTGTAGATGCTTTTCCACTGTTTCCAAATTGTAAGTCAATTCCTTCTAGAGAAAAACAGCAAGTTTGTTTTCAGTTAGAAATGTCTCAACATATTTACGCTAGTTTAAAAAAGTATAGTTTAAATGCTGTAGACGAAGTTAGCGATACCGTTCTAGTAAAATTAAAAGTAAACTCTAATGGAGAAACTACCTTAACTAATTTAAAAATTTCTGCACAAACAAAACAGCTTCTACCAGAGTTTGATAGTATACTTGAAGTTAGTATTCAAAAATTGCCAACTCTAGAGCCAGCAATTAAAAGAAATATGCCTGTAAGTACAGAGTTTATTTTACCTATAATTTTAACAAATTAGTTGTTAAGCATTTTCCAAAGTGTATCCTTCAATTCAGTTAAACCTTGGTGAGCTACTGATGATATAAATAGTGTTTTGATACCTTCAGGTAATTCGTTTTTAATTTCTTCTTTTAATTCATCATCTAGCATATCGCATTTAGAAATAGCTAACAATCTGTCTTTATCTAGTAATTCTGGATTGTGTTGCTTTAATTCGTTTAACAATATTTGATATTCTTTTTTAATATCATCTGCATCTGCGGGTATTAAAAATAATAGTGTGGAGTTACGCTCAATATGTCTTAAAAATCGGTGTCCTAAACCTTTACCTTCTGCTGCACCTTCAATTATACCTGGAATATCTGCGATTACAAAAGATTGAAAATCTCTGTATTCAACAATTCCTAAGTTAGGTTTTAGAGTTGTAAAGGCATAATCTGCAATTTTTGGTTTTGCAGAAGTTAAAACAGACAATAATGTAGATTTTCCAGCATTTGGAAAACCGACTAGACCAACATCAGCCAATAGTTTTAATTCTATTTGAAACCAGCCTTCTTGACCATCTATACCTGGTTGAGCATAACGTGGTGTTTGGTTTGTTGAAGATTTAAAATTCCAGTTACCAAGTCCACCTTTTCCTCCTGGCAATAATATTTGCTCAGTATTTTCTTTTGTTATTTCAAAAAGTATTTCTTGGGTTTCGCCATCTCTAATAATAGTACCTAGAGGCACATCTATATACACATCTTCACCATCTTTTCCGGTACTTCTAGATTTAGAACCGTGTCCACCGTGATCTGCTCTAAAGTGTTTTTTAAATTTTAAACTGTAAAGTGTCCATAGGTTAGGGTTGGCACGAACAATTATGTGTCCACCTCGGCCACCATCTCCACCATCTGGCCCACCTTTAGTAATATATTTTTCTCTATGTAAGTGTACAGATCCACCTCCACCTTTACCTGAGCTAGCAAACACTTTTATATAATCAACAAAATTTCCTTCAGTCATTTAAATATATTTTATGTTAAAAATAAAGGGCTTAAACAAGCCCTTTATTTAATTAATGTGTGACTATTATCTTATAATTTATCAAATATAGTACATAAACGCTCTGTAATTTCTGGAATAGAACCTACACCATCTGCACCAAAATATTTGTTTTGTGCTTGGTAATAATCTTTTAAAATAGCTGTTTTTGAGTTGTACTCAACAAATCTATTTCTAATCTTACTTTCGTCTTGGTCATCGCTTCTTCCGCTTGTTTTACCACGCTCTAATAAACGTTCAACCAATAAATCTTCAGATACTTCTAGAGCAACCATTCCGCTAATTCTTTCACCTTTTTCTTCTAAAAAAGCATCTAAAGCTGCTGCTTGAGATTCAGTTCTAGGGAAACCATCAAAAATAAATCCGTTAGCATCTGGAGTTTTTTCAACTTCAGCTTTTAACATTTCAATTGTTACTTCATCAGGAACTAGGTTACCATCATCCATATAAGATTTAGCTAATTTTCCTAATTCAGTTTCGTTTTTAATATTGTAACGGAAAACTTCACCAGTAGATATATGTAATAATTCATACTTGTCTCTTAATAATTCTGCTTGTGTTCCTTTACCTGCACCTGGAGGGCCAAATAATACAATGTTTGTCATAGTAGGTTGTGTTGTAAGTTGATATATTTCGTTTAAATTTCTTCCAATACCATCGTAATCTAATCCGTAACCAACAATAAATTTATCTGGAATTGAAATTCCGATATAGTCAATTGCTAATTCTTTTTTGAATACATCTGGTTTAAAAAATAAAGTAGCTATTTTAAGCTGTTTTACTTTTTTATCTTTAAATATTTCATAGATTTCTTGAAGTGTATTACCAGTATCAATAATGTCTTCTAAAATTATTACCGTTCTACCTTCAAGGTTTTCATTAACACCAACAAGTTGTTTGATTTTACCTGTTGAGCTAGTTCCTTCGTAAGAAGCTAATTTTACAAAAGACACTTCGCAATCTGCTTTGTATTTTCTAATAAAATCGGCCACTAGCATAAATGAACCGTTTAATATTCCTATAAATAATGGTTTTTCATCATTGTCTAAATCTCCAGAAACTTGGTTAACCATAGTTTGTACTGCTTCTTCAATCTTTTCAGCAGATATATAAGATTTAAAATATTTGTCGTGTAGCTTAATAATACTCATTGTGTTGCTTTGTTACAAATTTAATAATCAATAAGTTAATATTAAATATTTAATTAACTTATTTGTTAGTTTGAAATAGAAAAAACCGTTTTGAATGTTCAAAACGGTTTTTATATTTAGGCTTAATACCTTAATTATTTTTTATCTTTTGTTAATTTCTTAGTTGCATCATACATAATTGGTGATGCAATAAATAATGATGAGTATGTACCAACTACAACCCCAACAATTAATGCGAACATAAATCCTTTAATTGAATCTCCACCAAATAAGAAGATAGCAAATAATACTACCAATGTTGTTAATGACGTGTTTATAGTTCTACCCAAAGTACTACTTAATGCTACATCAACAATTTTGTTGAATTTCCAAGAAGAGTGTATACCATTAAATTCACGAATTCTATCGAAAATTACCACGGTATCATTTAGTGAATAACCAACTACAGTTAGTATTGCAGCAATAAATGATTGTCCAATTTCCATATCAAAAGGTAATACTTTCCAGAATAAAGAGAATATAGCTAATACAATTAAAACATCATGAAAAACTGCAGCTACAGCACCTAAACTGTATTGCCATTTTCTAAAACGGAATAAAATGTATAAGAATACAACTAATAATGATCCAATAATTGCCCATCCTGCAGCTGTTTTAATATCATCTGCAATAGTTGGTTCAACTTTAATAGAACTCATTATACCGGCTTTTTTATCTCCGTCGAATCCAGGTTTGAATTCTTCCATAGATAATCCTTCAGGTAAGTAACTTTTTAAACCAGAGAATAATAAACCTTGTACTTCATCATCAATATGGTTTCCTTCTTGATCAATTTTATATTTAGTTGTAATTTTTAATTGGCTAGAATTACCGTAAGATTTAACCTCTGGAGAACTTCCAAATACATCTTTTAATGTATTAGCAACATCACTAGAGTTGGTTACTTTATCAAACTTTACAATAAAGTTTCTACCTCCAACAAAATCTACACCATAGTTTAAGCTATTTGTAAATAGAGATCCTATACCAACAATAATAAAAATACCTGAAGCTATGTATGCTATTTTACGTTTTCTTAAGAATTCAATTGTAATACTTTTAAACCAGTTTTTAGTAATGTTAGTATTAAATGTGAATTTTTTCCCTTTGTTAGCATACCAGTCAATTAATAAACGAGTAATAAATACTGCTGTAAATAATGAAGTAACAATACCTACCATTAATGTATAAGCAAAACCTTTAACTGGTCCAGTTCCAAACACATATAATATAATACCAGTTAACATTGTTGTAATGTTAGCATCTATAATTGCAGATAAAGCTCCTTTAAAACTAAACCCGTGTGCAATAGCAGCTTTTAAAGCTTTTCCTTTATTTAATTCTTCTTTAATACGCTCGAAAATAATTACGTTCGCATCTACCGACATACCTATTGTTAAGATAATACCAGCAATACCAGGTAACGTAAGTACGGCTCCAAATGCAGTTAAAATACCGAAGATAAATAAAATGTTTACGGCTAATGCAACATCAGCAAATGCTCCAGCTTTTCCGTAATAGAAAATCATCCAAAGTAAAACAAGTAGTAATGCAATTCCAAAAGAAATCATACTACTATTAATTGCTTTTTGACCTAATGATGGTCCAACAACTTCAGATTGAATAATATGTGCAGCAGCAGGTAATTTACCGGCTTTTAATACGTTTGCAATATCTTGCGCTTCACTAACTGTCATAGATCCACCAGAAATTGAAGTTCTACCACCTGTAATAGGTGTGTTAACAGAAGGAGCAGTATATACATAATCATCTAAAACAACAGCAACAAATTTTCCTAAGTTATCAGTTGTCATTTTTGCCCATTGTCTTGTTCCAGAAGCATTCATTGTCATACTAACTTCAGGTTTGTTAGTTTGACCAAACTCTTGACTAGCATCATCAATTACATCACCTTCAATAGGAGCAACATCTTCTCTATTAGATTTTATAGCAAATAAGTTAATTCTTTCTTGTTCTTCACCAGTAGCAGTTACTGTAGCTTTATAAGGAGTTGCATCCCATAAAAATTTAGTGTATTTCATTTCGTTAGGCAATAAAGCTCTAACTTCTTTCATAGCTAAATAGTTATTCACTTTTGCAGTATCTGCAAGTTTAGCATTACCAACTATAGATGATACTTGGTTTTGGCTTTGTGGAATACTTGGTTGTAATACAGTAAATAAATTGTTAATAGTTTTTGTAGCTAAAGAATCAGATACTTCACCTAATAAATCATCTACATTTACTTTAGTTGTATCTTCAACAGTTTCACTTTTTAATAGGTTTTCAACAACACTATTTGCTTGAAACATAAAGTTGGCAACTTCTTGGTTAGAGTAAACTTCCCAAAATTGTAACTCAGCAGTACTTTGTAATAATTTTTTTACACGATCAATATCTTTAGCTCCTGGTAATTCAATTAAAATTCTACCAGAGTTACCAATACGCTGAATGTTTGGTTGTGTAACACCAAATTTATCAATACGACTTCTTAATACTTCAAATGCAGTGTTTACAGAACCTGTAACTTCATCTTCAATAGCTTGAATTACTTCATCTTCGCTTTTGTTGAAGTTAATTTTTTCACGTAAAGCTCTAGTTCCAAAAATACTTGGATCACTTAATTTTACTGTTCCGTTGCTAACACTTTTGAATTCTTCTAAAAATAATTCTAAAAATGTATCATCGCTACTTTTTTGTCTTTCAGAAGCTTTAGCAATAGCTTCATTAAACACTGGATTCTTAGATTCATTAGATAAACCAATTAAGATATCTTTTACAGATACTTGTAGTATTGCGTTAATACCACCTTTAAGGTCTAATCCTAAGTTTAACTCTTTATCTTTAATGTCTGAGTAACTAAACTCAGCAAAACCTAAATTAATAACAGATTTGTTTGCAACAGAGTCTAAGTAAACCCTTTCTAATTTTGCAACCTCTCTACCGTCATCTGATTTGGTTTGAGCATACGTACGTGCATCTTTTTCAACACTTTTAGTAAACCATGTAAATGATAATTGATATAAACTTACTAATCCGAATAGAATAGCGAATAATTTTACAAGTCCTTTGTTTTGCATTATAAGTTATTTTAAGTATAAAATTTCGTTTATTATAAACGTGCAAATATATAATTTCAAACAGTATTTAACAATACTTTTTTGCTTTTTATCACTATATTTTGTTGGGAATCAAAATAACACGTTTTTAAGCTTCTAATTTTATATATTTGGGTACCAAAATATTTTTGAAATGAAATTTTTATCAGATATCGAAATAGCTCAAAATAAAGAGTTAAAACATATAAAAAATATTGCTAAAAAATTATCTATTGAAGAAGATGATTTAGAAATGTATGGTAAATACAAAGCTAAATTGCCCTTAAATTTAATAAATGAAGAAGAAATAGCTAAAAATAATCTTGTTTTAGTTACAGCAATGACTCCTACACCTTCTGGTGAAGGTAAAACTATGGTTTCTATTGGTTTAACTGAAGGGTTGAATAAAGTTGGAAAACAAGCTACAGTTGTATTACGAGAGCCTTCTTTAGGGCCAGTTTTTGGTATTAAAGGAGGTGCTGCTGGTGGTGGATATTCTCAAGTAGTGCCGATGGAAGATATTAACTTGCATTTTACTGGTGATTTTAATGCAGTAGAAAAAGCAAATAATTTACTTTCTGCATTAATTGATAATAACTTGCAAAGTAAATGTTGTAGTTTAAATTTAGATCCAAGAACCATTTTATGGAAACGTGTAATTGATATGAATGATAGATCATTGCGTAAAATTACAATTGGTTTAGGCGGAACAGCTAACGGTATACCAAGAGAAGATGGCTTTAATATTACCCCAGCATCTGAAGTTATGGCTATACTTTGTATGGCTACAAGTTTTGAAAATTTAAAAACAAGGTTAGGAAATATATTTGTTGGGTTTACTTTTGATAAGAAACCAATTTTTGCACGTGATTTAAAAGCAGAAGATGCTATGGCAATTTTATTGAAGGATGCTATAAAACCTAATTTAGTACAAACTTTAGAAGAGAATCCTGCAATTATTCACGGAGGGCCATTTGCCAATATTGCACAAGGAACAAATACAATTATAGCAACAAAAGTTGGCTTAAGCCTGTCTAATTACGTAGTAACTGAAGCTGGTTTTGGAGCAGATTTAGGTGCTGAAAAATTTCTAAATATAAAATGTCAAGCTGCAGGGTTAAGTCCTAAAGCTGTTGTGCTTGTTGCTACAATTAAGGCTTTACGTCATCATGGAGGTGCAGCAAAAGACCAAATTAACGAACCAAATTTGGGGTTGGTTAAAAAAGGAATCTGTAATTTAGTAAAGCATATAGAGAATATTAATAAATACAATATTAAACCTGTAGTGGCAATAAATGCTTTTGTAAACGATTTGCCAGAAGAAATTGATTATGTTATAAAAAAATGTAATAAAATTGGTGTTCAGGCAGTTGTTATGGAAAGTTGGGCTAAAGGTGGAGAAGGAGCTATGTCACTAGCGAATGCAGTTGTTGATATAGTTGACGATACTACAGAAAAATTTACACCAATTTACAATTGGGATATGCCAGTTAAAGAGAAAATAGAAAAAATTGCAAAAGAAATTTATGGAGCATCTGCTGTTGATTATGATAAAAAAGCAAAACTTAATTTAAAACGTATTGAACGACTAGGATTTAACAATTTTGCAGTCTGTATGGCTAAAACACAAAAGTCTTTTACAGATAATGAGTTTTTAAGAGGTAGACCAGAGAATTTTGTAGTTACAGTTCGTGAAATTGAGATTGCTGCAGGAGCAGGATTTATAATTCCTATTTTAGGACAAATGATGCGTATGCCAGGTTTACCAGCCGCACCAGCTTCCGAAGCGATGCATATTGATAAAAACGGTGTTATTTCTGGATTGTCTTAAACTTAAATTATTATGGAAAACCATATAAATTATATTGAATTTAAAACTAAGAATATTAAAGAAATAAAAAGTTTTTATTCTAATTGTTTTGATTGGAAATTTAAAGATTACGGTCCAAATTATACCTCTTTTTCAGAAAGTGGTTTGGAGGGTGGTTTTGAGTATTCTGGAAGCGAAATTGTAAATGGAGCATTAATTGTGTTGTACCATAAAAATCTTCAAAAAGTTAAAGATAAAATAGTATCGTTTAATGGAATTATTTCAAAAGAAATATTTTCTTTTCCAGGGGGAAGAAGATTTCATTTTTTAGATCCTTCAGGGAATGAATTAGCTGTTTGGTCTGATAATTAAATTAATTGATTTTTTTGAAAAATAAAAGCTCCTCAAATTAATATTTGAGGAGCTTTTTAAATAATTTATTATAAACTATAATTAGTCTAATAAAGCATTAGTTGCTTTTACACCAACTGCACTAGCTTGTAATTTTTCTTTTTCTGCATCAGTTAATTCAACTTCAACAATTTGCTCAATACCGTTTTTACCAATAATACATGGTACACCAATTGATAAATCAGATAAACCATACTCACCATCTAATAATGCTGAACAAGGGAATATTTTTTTAGAATCTAAAGCAATAGCTTTAACCATTTCAGATACTGCAGCACCTGGAGCGTACCAAGCACTAGTTCCTAATAATTTAGTTAATGTAGCACCACCAACTTTAGTAGCTTCTACAACTTCTTGCATTCTTTCTTCAGATAAGAATTCAGAAACTTTTACACTGTTACGGGCAGCTTTTCCAATTAATGGAACCATACCTGTATCACTGTGACCTCCAATTACCATACCATCAACATCTGATGCAGGGCATTCTAAAGCTTCAGCTAATCTGAATTTGAAACGTGCGCTATCTAAAGCTCCACCCATACCAATTACTCTGTTTTTAGGTAATCCAGTTGCTTTGTGAGCTAAGTAAGCCATAGTATCCATTGGGTTAGAAACCACAATGATAATAACTTCAGGAGAATACTTAATTAAGTTTTCAGAAACTGTTTTAACGATTCCAGCGTTAATACCAATTAATTCTTCACGAGTCATTCCTGGTTTTCTTGGAATACCACTTGTAATTACTGCAACATCACTTCCTGCAGTTTTAGAGTAATCGTTTGTTGCTCCTGAGATTTGAGTGTCAAATCCGTTTAAAGAAGCACACTGCATTAAGTCCATAGCTTTACCTTCAGCAAAACCTTCTTTAATGTCAACTAACACTACTTCTGCAGCGAAATCTTTAATAGCGATGTATTCAGCACAACTTGCACCTACTGCACCAGCTCCTACTACTGTAACTTTCATATTTTATTATTTTATATTGTTGTTTTTAAGAGGTATAAAAGTACTAATTTTTAAATTAATTTATCAATACATTTTTAGCTAATTACGAAATCGATATTGCTGATTTTTATCATATTTTTTAGACCTTAAAAGAGCAATAATAGACTAAAATATTAAGTTTTAATTATCTAAAGCTGAATGCAATACCTGCTGTTGCTGTATTGTAGTTTTTAATTGAATAATCTCCAAATATTTTGAAGAAACCAATGTTTAATCTTGCTCCAATTTTTGCGCTAATTCCATCAGTGTCAAAATCCATATTAATTGGGTCGGTTACAGATTCTGTAATTGTTGTATTAGTGCCTTCAATTGTATAATCTAGCTCGTAGGTACCGTTTAATTTTAAGGTTGAAGTGCCTTTTTCGTAACCAATTCCTCCATAAAGAGTAATAACAGGGAAATCTAACGATGCAATTGCTTGAGCTGTATAAGTTGTTAATTCAAAAGTAGCTTCTTGATTGCTGCCTTGTAATCCATTAATGTCTCCTATTAGATAGGTGGCGTCCATTTTAGTAAAGCCGCCAAATACAGCAATATTTAATGGTAGTTTATCTAAAGGACCAAGATATTGCATAATGTCATGTTTAACACCTAAACCAATTAAATTACCTTCAACGTCGTCAGTTTTAATTTCAGGTAAATATCTTACTGATAAATCGGTTCCTTTAAATACACCTAAGCTTGCTTGTATCATTGGGGATGGAACTGCACTTAATGGAACATCATCCTTAATACCATCTGGCATTGTAAAACTAGCAATTTTGTAATTACCAGCTTCGGGAATTCTAATGTCAATAGTGCTATTATTTTCACCTCCCATAATGGTATTTATAGTAGAGCTTGAGCTAGATAAATATTTATAATCTGCAGAATTAAATTCAAAAGATTGAGATGAAGTAGGTACCATAGCAGCATTTGCTAAAATGGTGATGTCGAAACCAAGCTTTTTATGCGTTTTGGCGGTGTGGTACCATCCATTATTCATTCCGGATTGCATTCCTTCCATTACAGGAGTCATGTAGTTTTTCATTAGTAAGCTTGCATCATCATTTGCTAATAGTAATAATTCAAATTCTTGTGCTTTAACGGACATGCTGAATAGCAGCCCTAGTAGGAATAGGGATAATTTTCTCATTGTTTTGGGGTTTTAAATTATGTAAATATAATAAAATGTAATCAAAAAAAAGGCTGTTTCAATTGAAACAGCCTTTTAAAAATATAATAAATTTATGTTTTATGCATCAATATTTGCATACTTTGCATTTTTTTCAATAAACTCTCTACGCGGTGGAACTTCATCTCCCATAAGCATAGAGAATACTCTATCAGCTTCAGTTAAATTATCTATAGTAACTTGGCGTAATGTTCTAAACTCAGGGTTCATTGTAGTATCCCATAATTGTTCAGCGTTCATTTCCCCAAGACCTTTATAACGTTGTATGTTTACACTTCCACCTAAGTTATGAGCAATTAAATCACGTTGATCATCATTCCAAGCATACTCTCTTTTTTGGCCTTTTTTAACTAAATATAAAGGAGGAGTAGCAATAAAAATATGTCCGTTTTCAATTAATTCTTTCATATATCTAAAGAAGAAAGTAAGAATTAAAGTAGCAATGTGACTACCATCAACATCGGCATCACACATAATTACAATTTTATGATAACGAAGTTTAGATAGGTTTAAAGCTCTTGGATCTTCTTCGGTTCCAATAGATACACCTAAAGCGGTAAACATATTTTTAATCTCTTCGTTTTCAAAAACTTTATGTTGCATTGCTTTTTCAACATTTAAAATTTTACCACGTAATGGTAAAATTGCTTGAAAAGCTCTATCGCGTCCTTGTTTTGCTGTTCCACCTGCCGAATCTCCCTCAACTAAGAATATTTCACAAGCTTCTGGATCAGTTTCTGAACAGTCACTTAATTTACCAGGTAAACCACCAATGCTCATTACAGTTTTACGTTGCACCATTTCACGTGCTTTACGAGCTGCGTGACGAGCAGTTGCTGCTAAAATTACTTTTTGAACAATAGTTTTAGCATCGTTTGGATTTTCTTCTAGATAATCTTGAAGCATTTCAGAAACAGCTTGGCTTACTGCTGAAGAAACGTCTCTATTTCCTAATTTAGTTTTAGTTTGACCTTCAAATTGTGGTTCAGCAACTTTTACTGATACAATTGCAGTTAAACCTTCTCTAAAGTCATCACCAGCAATGTCAAATTTTAGCTTGTCTAACATTCCTGTAGACTCAGCATACTTTTTAAGTGTGCTAGTTAAACCTCTTCTAAAACCAGAAAGGTGAGTTCCACCTTCGTGAGTGTTAATATTGTTTACATATGAGTGTAAGTTTTCGGTATAAGATGTGTTATATACCATTGCAACTTCAACAGGAATACCATTTTTTTCACCTTCCATTGCAATAACACTTCCTGTTAATTGCTCTCGAGTTGCATCTAAATAGCTAACAAACTCAGGTAGTCCAATTTCACTAAAGAATTTTTCAACAGGATTGTTACCTTCCTCATCAGTTGTTCTTTTATCTTCTAAAGTAATGTGAAGACCTTTATTTAAGTATGAAAGTTCTCTTAAACGAGTAGCCAGCGTTTCGTAGTTATACTCTGTAGTTTGAGTAAAAATAGATTTGTCTGGAGTAAACGTAACCATTGTACCTTTTTCGGTAGTTTCACCAATAGGTTTTGCTGGGTACATTGCTTTTCCTCTCTCATATTCTTGCTCCCAAATTTTTCCATCGCTAGAGTATACGGTAGCTTTTAAGTGATCAGAAAGTGCGTTAACACAAGATACACCTACACCGTGTAAACCACCAGAAACTTTATATGAGTCTTTATCGAATTTACCTCCAGCACCAATTTTGGTCATTACAACCTCTAATGCAGAAACTCCTTCTTTTTCGTGTAATCCAACAGGAATACCACGACCATTATCTCTAACAGATATTGAATTATTTTCATTTATAATAACATTGATGGTGTCACAGTGGCCAGCCATTGCTTCATCAATAGAGTTATCTACAACTTCATATACTAAATGGTGTAAACCTCTAACACCAACATCACCAATATACATAGATGGACGCATACGTACGTGCTCCATTCCTTCCAGTGCTTGAATACTGGAAGCATCATAATTATGTTTTTTAGCTTCTTCGCTCATAAATTTTTGATTTTATGTTTTTTTCTAACACACAAATATAATAATTAGTAAAAGTAAAAGGAAGTGGTAGAAGCGAGGTAGGTTTTAAGTTATTAACAATTTATTAATTACGTAAAAGTGTCTTAAAAGGCTTAAAAATTACGTTTATTTAAAAAAGAGGGCTTTTTATTTAGAATGAAATATTTAAAATTAAGCAAAATGCATTAAAACCGATTTAATTGAGTCAATAAAATGGGCCATTTGTTGTAAAGTTGGGAAAAAAAATCTCAAAGCTTTAGTGTATAATTAATTAAATATTATTTTTGCGGATGCAACATCAGGTACTTATTTTAGATTTCGGTTCGCAATACACGCAGTTGATTGCTCGAAGAGTTAGAGAATTAAACATTTTTTGTGAAATTTTCCCTTACAATAGTAAAAGTTTTAATGTAGAAGATTACAAAGCGGTAATCCTTTCTGGAAGTCCATTTTCGGTTAGAGCAGAAGATGCTCCACAACCAGATTTATCTTCAATAAAAGGAAAACTCCCTCTGTTAGGAGTTTGTTTTGGAGCCCAATATTTAGCACACAATTTTGGTGGTGAAGTTGGTGCATCGAATACAAGAGAATATGGTAGAGCAAACCTTTCTTTTATAAAAGAAAGCGAAATCTTTTTTGAAGAAGTTTCAGAAGGAAGTCAAGTTTGGATGAGTCATAGTGATACTATTTTAGATTTACCAGAATCTTATGAATTAATTGCCAGTACGCATGATGTTAAGAATGCAGCTTTTAAAATTAAAGAAGAAGCTACATACGGAATTCAATTTCACCCAGAAGTTTACCATTCAAAAGATGGTTTAACAATTCTAAAAAACTTTTTAGTAAACATTGCTGGTTTAGAGCAAACTTGGACACCAGAGTGTTTTGTTGAAACTACTGTTGCCGAATTGAAAGAAAAAATTGGAAACGATAAAGTTGTGTTAGGTTTATCTGGAGGTGTAGATTCTACTGTAGCAGCTGTATTAATTTCAAAAGCAATTGGTAAAAACTTGTATTGCATTTTTGTAAACAACGGATTGTTACGTAAAAATGAATTTGAAAGTGTTTTAGATCAGTATAAAGATATGGGTCTAAATGTAAAAGGTGTTGATGCTTCGGCACGTTTTTTGAAAGAATTGAAAGGAGAATCGGATCCTGAAGGAAAACGTAAAATTATAGGGCGTGTTTTTATTGAAGTTTTTGATGATGAAGCTCACGAAATTCAAGATGTTAGTTGGTTAGCACAAGGAACCATTTATCCAGATGTTATAGAATCAGTTTCTGCAACAGGAGGACCTTCAGCAACAATTAAATCGCATCATAATGTTGGAGGATTGCCAGATTTTATGAAGTTGAAAATTGTAGAACCTTTAAATAAAATATTTAAAGATGAAGTAAGACGTGTTGGAAAATCTATGGGGATAGATCCAGAATTGTTAGGTCGTCATCCATTTCCTGGACCAGGTTTAGGTATTCGTATTTTAGGTGATATTACTGCCGATAAAGTTAGAATGTTACAAGAAGTAGATCATATTTTTATTCAAGGTTTAAAAGAAGATGGTTTATATAATGATGTATGGCAAGCAGGAGCAATGTTGTTACCAGTTAATTCAGTAGGTGTAATGGGAGATGAAAGAACTTACGAAAAAGCTGTAGTACTAAGAGCTGTAGAATCTACAGATGGTATGACTGCAGATTGGGTGAATTTACCTTACGAGTTTTTACAAAAAACATCGAATAAAATAATAAATAACGTTAAAGGCGTTAATAGAGTAGTGTATGATATTAGTTCTAAACCACCTGCAACTATAGAGTGGGAATAAACTAAGCTTAAAATCAATCAATTGTATATGAATAGAATTAGATTTATAATAGTAGTTTTATTAATAAGTAGTATTAGCTGTGCTCAACAAAAAAAGTACATTTCTTATACTGTTAAAAAAGGAGAAACTATAAAGGCTATTGCCAAGGATTATAATATGTCTACTAAAGATTTATTAAGATTAAATCCTGATGTTAGTAGAAAGCCACGTGCAAATACAGTTATTATTGTACCAAATAAAAATTATGGTAAAAAAGTAATTGATGTAAAACCTGTTAAGGTTGCAGAAGGTGTACATGTTGTAAAAGCAAAAGAAACTTTTTACGGTATTTCCAAACAATATGGTATTTCTATTGAAGAATTAAAAAAAGCAAACAATGGTTTGGTTGAAGGTTTAAAACCTGGTATGCATTTAACAATACCAAAACCTATTCAGATTGCTGTAGATAATTCTAAATACCAAGTACACGCCGTAGTTAAAGATGATACTATTTACAATTTAACAAAACGATATGCTGTTACAGAAGCTGAACTTCTAAAATTAAACCCAACATTAAGTGAAGGTTTAAAATTGGGAATGGTTTTAAGAATTAAACCACTTACAAATCAAGATGATGTTGAGTTAGACTCTATAAATAGTGATGTACCTAAATTGTTTGTAGAAAATATTGATGCTTCAAAAACAATAAATGTTGTTTTAATGTTACCGTATCAAATTAATAAAATGAAAGATTCTTTATCGCGTAATAGCTTTAATAGGTCAAATTCATTGGTTAATATTTCAACAGATTTTCATTTAGGAGCTCAAATGGCTATAGATTCATTAAAATCTAGGGGTGTAAATGTGCATTTAGATTATTTTGATACAGAAAATTCACCTTATAAATTACAGTCAATTGTTTCAAACAATAATTTTGATAATGTAGATGTTGTAATTGGGCCATTGTTTTATAAAAATGCACTCTGGGTAGCTAAAAATGTAAAAGCACCAGTTATTGCGCCAATGTATTCAAGCAAGCAAAATACGTTAAAACATTCTAATTTAATAAAATCGGCACCAGATAAAGACCATGTAGATGAGCATTTAATTGCTTACTTAAAGGAAAATTATAAAGGTGAAAATGTTATAGTAATTAACGATGGTAAAAAGGCTTCGCAAACAAGGCTTTGGAGAACGGTAAATGAATTTAAAAAATTCGATTCTATCCAAACAATTTCTGTAGTAAAACCATTACAACGTAAAGATAAAAAGCAAAATTTAGTTATTAATAATGCTAAACTTATTGAAAAGTTTAGTGATAAGGCTAATAACTGGATTATTTTGGTTAGTGACGAGAACGAAACTACAGCATCGGCTATTAATAGTTTAAAAACATTCGAATCTGAGAAGCATACTATTAAATTATTTGCTTTTAATAAAGGGAGAAATTTCGATAAAATTGACAATGTTTTATTGGGGAATTTAAATTTTACATATCCTTCTGTAGACTTTTTAAGTTTAGAGAATACGGCTGTAAAATCTTTTTATAATAAATACAGAAGTAAGAATTCTTCTGTACCAACAAAATATGCTTTAAAAGGATTTGATATTACATATGATGCTGTTATGAGGTTAGTATCTTTTGATAGCCTAGAAGAAGGTTTAAAAGCTGGTGAATCTAGAAGACTAACTTCTATGTTTAGATTCGATAAAAAAATATTAGGAGCTTTCGAAAACAATGGTGTGCATTTAATTCAATACAATAAAGAGTTAAGCCCTGTAGTTTTAGAATAACTTAAAGAATAGATATAAAAAAGCGCAACAATTGTTTCGCTTTTTTTATGATTGAAATTGAAAATTAGATTTTTTTCAATTGTTGTTTCATCATTTTTATTTGGTCGTTTAAAACTCCTTGTGAATCTAATTTTTTAGCCTCGTTAATTAGCGTAGTTGCTTCACGTTTACGTCTTTTAGACATTGCAATACCACCTAATTGTAACTTAGCCATAGCTTCATCATGTTTCATATTTAAACCTAAGCTTAAAGCTTTTTTAAAGAATTTTTCAGCTTGTGTTAAGTTTGTTTGAGAAACCATAATACCTTGTAAAAAGTTGTAATAACCTTCTTGCTTTTTAATTAAAGCAGAACTAGGGTTTTTAATATATGTTAACCATTTACTAGCGCCTGCAAAATTTTGTTTTCTAAGTTGAAGAAAGGCTAATAAAATAAACTCATTTTTAAAGTAAAAGAATACAAAAATACCGGCCAAAAGTATTAATGAAATACCATTCATAATATTTCCATCAACAAATTGAAATACCGACCATACTACAATTGCACCTGCTATTACTAATTTTATATATTTATTAAACATGTTTTTTAATTTTAATGAAATGCAAAT
This sequence comes from Lutibacter oricola, assembly GCF_900106565.1. Taxonomy (GTDB): domain Bacteria; phylum Bacteroidota; class Bacteroidia; order Flavobacteriales; family Flavobacteriaceae; genus Lutibacter; species Lutibacter oricola. Next base: position 72,793 of record NZ_FNNJ01000005.1, on the reverse strand, counting down.
TTACATTTTTTTAAAAGCTAATAATTATTTTTTGTAGTGTTTTTTAAATTTAAATAAAGCGAAAACAGCTATTACCCCAACAATTGCAATTGAATAGTATACAAAGGTTGGTGTTATTACTTTATCTCCACTAGCATAAGAGTGTAATCCAGATAAGTAAAAGTTAACCCCAAAATATGTCATTAATATAGATGCAAATGCTGCAATTGAAGCTAAATTAAATGTAAATTTACTTCTTAAACCAGGTACTAAACGTAAATGAAGTACAAAGGCATAAATCATAATACTAATTAACGCCCAAGTTTCTTTTGGATCCCAACCCCAATAACGTCCCCAACTTTCGTTTGCCCATTGACCTCCTAAAAAGTTACCAATAGTTAAAAGCGTTAAACCAACAGTTAAAGACATTTCGTTAATAATTGTTAGTTCTTTAATCATTGGACTAATTTTGGCTTTGTTTTTTGATGTTGTTAAAATCATTAGAATTAATGAAATTAAACCTAAAATCATACCTAAAGCAAATGGTCCATAACTAGCAACAATTACTGCAACGTGAATCATTAGCCAATATGAGTTAAGTACAGGTTGAAGATTGGCAATTTCTGGGTCCATCCAATTCCAATGTGCAACCATTAAAATAAAAGCAGTTAAAAATGCTGTAGCAGCAATTGTCATTGAAGATTTTCTTCCGAAGATTAGACCAAACAACATTGTTGCCCAACCAACGTATATCATTGATTCGTAGGCGTTACTCCAAGGCGCGTGCCCACTAACAATCCAACGAGCAATTAAACCTCCAGTATGCATTAAAAATAGACCAATAATAATGGTTGCGCAAATTTTAATTAATGTGTTTACAAGTTTACTATTGTTAAATATTTGAAATATTACAATTAAGAACATAAGAGTTCCAATGTACATATAGTAACTATAGAGTTTTTTAAAAATATCATACTTATTATATGCAATCTCTAAATCAATTTTATTTTCATCTGGATAAACAGCACTACCAAATTTTTGTTGAAATTTAATAATTCCATCTAATAATTCATCTGATTGTTTGTAATTGTTTGTAGATTTAGATTTTGCCAACGTTTGAATATAAATTGGCAAAATTTGCTTTACAAAAATTGAATCTCTTCCCTTGTAATTTGCTTTACTTAAATCTTGATTTGCAACCCAAGTATTGTTTGGATCATCTAAAACAGGGAAAATTCTAAGAACTTCTCCCATAATAGCAGAGTACAATAAATTAACTCTTCGGTCTACATTAATAACATCTTTTTCGAACTTACTTTTTATATTGCTTTTATGAGCTTTTTGTTGAAGTTCAGAAATTTTATACATTCCTTGAGCGTCAAAAAAGTTGGCTAAAGTAGCGTACTTATCATCGTGTTTTATTCCAATAATATCTCTTAATTTTGAATTCCCTTTTTCAATATATATTACAGGGATTTGAAACCATAAACGTGGGTTTTGTTGAATAGATAACAAAACCTGAGTTGCATTCATTTCGTTAAAAGTATCGCTTTTGCTTACTTTTCTTAATAATTCAGATGCATATGTGTGAACAGGTTTCATTCTACCACCAGCATCCTGAATAATTAATCTTGAGAATTTTTCAGAGTGTTCTTTGCTTATTTCATTACTAACAAGTGCAGAATCTATTTGTGTTTCGTTTAAACTATGGTTGTGTTTTTGCGCAAAAGAAACTCCAGACATTAGAATTGCTAGCACTAAAATAGTAGTAACTTTTTTATCTCTAATTTTCTTTAAGCTTTTTCTTAAAAAACTAAAGCGCGTTCCTTTCATAAATAAAATTAAAACTAACCCGGCGTATAATAAAAAGTAACCAATATATGTAATTAGCGTACCCCAAAAATCGTGGTTTACGCTTAAATGAGTTTCCTCATATTGTTCTGTTATTGAATAACTAGATTGAAAAAATTTGTACCCTCGATAATTTAAAATATTATTCATAAAAATTCTAAAATCAAAAGTTTCGCTAGGGTCAATAACTGTAACCTCACTTGCAAAAGACATTGGACTGTTTGAACCAGGATATTTATCCAGTTGAAAATCGTTTAATTTAATGCTAAATGGTAATTCTTTTTGAAGTGAACCGTAATTCATTCTAAAATTTAAATTTCCAACAGTAAATTGAGTTGGTGGCTGAATGGCTAAATTTGCACCTTTAAGTTTTATTTGTTTAGTTTCTTCACCTACAGTAACATCAAATTCTAATTGAGCTAATGAGGCTTGTTCTTTATCTCCAGAAGTAGTTTTATAACTTCCTTTTATTGCTTTTTTAGGTATTACAAATTGTAAACCTGCAATATTATGAACGGCTAATAAAGAAAATTCTTGAACAGAATCTTTGGCAATAGTTCCTTCAAAACTGTCTTTCATTCTAAAGAAATTTCCTGGAACAGTAGATTCAATAGTAATTTTATCTCCGCTAGTTCTTAAATCAATTGTATTTTTATTTTTAGAGTCAAAACCAACTAAAACACCATGTACAAGTTGCGATGTTCCTCTTTCGAGGTAATGGTTATGTCTTCCGCCACCACCAGACTCTACAAATAATAAATACTCTTTACCGGTTTCACTTTCTTCGAAAGATTCTACAGCGTTCGGAATATAGTTTGTAAGCTCTACAGAAATTGGTGTTTCTCTAAATTTTGAAGAATATTTAAAGTTATTGTCGCTAATTGCAGAAAGTAAAATTGGTTTATGAAAAGGTGTTTTTTGTTCGTTACCATCGTTAACTACTATACTTATGTAGTTTTCGTGAGATAAAAACTTATTGGTTACCTGACCTTCTTTTATAGGCATTGTACCTTCAAAACTTACATACCTTGTAATACCAGCACCAATAATTATTAATAAAAAAGCAAGGTGAAAGGCAAGTACTACTAACTTCTCTTTTCTTAAAAGTTTGTATTTAAATATGTTTCCAAAAAAGTTAATAGCAAACATAACCATAATAAGTTCGAACCACCAAGCATTGTATACTAAGGCTTTTGCAGTTTCAGTTCCATGGTCGTTTTCAATAAATGTTGCTACACCCATTGCAGCAGCAAATACAATAAATAAAACAGCCATTAAACGAGTTGAATATAATTGAGCTAATATTTTGTTCATTTCTATAGAATATTAAGATTTTGCAAAAATAATGATATTTGTCATAACTAACTGTAAATACCTAATTTTAACAAAATTATTTTTTGATTAATTGCCTGGCAAAGATACTTGTAACTTTTGTCACTTAAAATGATTATTGTCACTTATTTTTATTCAATCTAATTAACTATAAATATGTTTAAAATTTTGTAAGTTTGAGTATTCAATTAAAAATGAACTATAAAAGCACATATAGATTAGCAATTAATATTTTTTTAAATATTAAACGTCCGGAGTGTTTTATCTTTTAGTTTCTACTTTTTAGCAATAACTACAACAATTTTTTTCACATTAAAACTAGACTTATGGAATTACCATATGCAGAACCGTATAAAATAAAAATGGTTGAATCAATTAAACGTTCAACAAAAAATCAACGATTAAAATGGATTATAAAAGCAAATTATAATTTGTTTAATTTATCTTCAGAAAATGTATTTATTGATTTGTTGACAGACTCTGGAACTGGGGCAATGAGCGATAAACAATGGGCAGAAATGATGATAGGAGATGAGAGTTATGCCGGTTCATCTTCTTTTTTGAAATTAAAAAAAGTAGTAAAAAAAATAACCGGTTATAAGTATTTTTTACCAACACATCAAGGTAGAGCTGCTGAAAACGTATTATTTTCAGCCTTAATAAAGGAAGGAGATATTGTTCCTGGTAATTCTCATTTTGATACTACTAAAGGGCATATTGAATTTAGAAAAGCTACTGCTGTAGATTGTACAATTGATGAAGCTTTTGATACTTCAATAATTCATCCTTTTAAAGGAAATGTTGATATTGATAAGCTTGAAAATGTTTTTAAGCAACACCCAAAAGAGAAAATACCTTTTGTAGTTTTAACCATAACTTGTAATAGCGCAGGCGGTCAACCTGTTTCAATAAAAAATATTAAAGAGGTTTCTTTATTATGTAAACAATATGAAATACCATTATATTTCGATGCTGCACGTTTTGCAGAAAATGCATATTTCATAAAAAAAAGAGAAAAAGGTTATGAAGATAAAACCATTAAGCAAATTGTAAAAGAAGTATTTTCTTATGGAGACGGAATGACTATTAGTGCCAAAAAGGATGGATTGGTTAATATGGGTGGTTTTATTGCTTTAAATAATAAAAAGGTTTTTAAACAAGCAACCGTTTTTAATATTATGTTCGAGGGGTTTATTACCTATGGAGGAATGAATGGTCGTGATATGGGAGCCTTAGCAGTTGGTTTAAATGAAAGTACTGAGTTTAATTATTTAGAAAGTAGAGTAGAGCAGGTTGCTTATTTAGGGCAAAAGCTAGTTGATTATGGTGTGCCAGTACAACAACCTTTTGGGGGGCATGCAATTTTTTTAGATGCAAATAAATTTGTACCAACTATACCTAGAGAAGAATTTAGAGCTCAAGCTTTAGCAGTAGAATTATATGTTGTAGGTGGAATTAGAGGTGTAGAAATTGGAACCGTATTAGCAGATAGAGATCCCGTAACTCGTGAAAATAGATATCCAGAATTAGAATTAGTTAGGTTGGCAATACCAAGAAGAACTTATACAAATAATCATATGGATTATATTGCAGCATCTTTAAAAAATATTTATGATTCTAGAAATAAAGCAAAAAATGGTTATATAATAACAGATGAAGCCCCAATTATGAGACACTTTACAGTTAAATTTGATAAAATATAATACTTATTACTCCTTTTTTGTTAATTTTGTAACGAAAAGGAAAAAATATAATAGATTATGATGTTATCTAGAGCAAGTAAGTATGCGATTTTATCAACGTTATTTTTAGCAGAACATTCAAGTGAAACTAGAAAAATAAGTGTAAAGGAAATTGCCAATAGTATTGATGTGCCTAGCCCTTTTTTGGCTAAGCTGTTTCAACAACTTGTTAGAGGCAAAATAATTTCTTCAACAAAAGGACCTAATGGAGGATTCTATTTAACCAAAAGAAATCGTAAAAAAGCAGTTATTGATATTATTGAAAATATTGATGGTTTAGAAAAAATTAATGAATGCTTTTTAGGTTTAAATGAGTGTGATGGTTCAAACCCTTGTCCTGTTCATTTTATTGTTGAACCTTTTAAAAATAATATTATGGGTAAATTCAGAGATAAAACAATAACTGAGTTTGCTGAAGAAATATCTTCAAACGGTAGAGTGTTAACACTAAAAGACTTAACTACACCTAAAAAGCAGTAGGCTTTTACATTTTAAAATATAAATCTTATGCAAATTAAAAATAAATAATTACTTTTGCAGTATAAAAGATAAAAAGGTCTTAATATATTAATTAAGAAATTATCAATTAAACAAACAAACAAACAAATGTTATCTAAAAAACAAGCAAGGGCATTCTTTTTAGGTGGAACATTAGTAACATTCCTAATTTTTATAGGGCTTACTATTTTTTCTCTTTCAAAAGATGTTGATCAAACAAACCACGAGAATATTACTCCAGAAGTAGTAAGAGGAAAAGAAATTTGGGAAACTAACAACTGTATGGGATGCCATACTATTTTGGGTGAAGGAGGTTATTATGCACCGGAATTAACAAAAGTTATTGACCGTTTAAACCAAAAATACAACGGTCAAGGAGAAGCGGTAATCAAAAGTATTTTAATGTCTGAAGGACCTTGGCAACCAAACGGTAGAAAAATGGTGGCTTACGGTATGACAGATCAAGAGGCTTCTGATGTAGTTGCTTTTTTCAAGTGGATTGGAGAAATTGATTTAAACGGATTTGGAGAAGTTGTTGGTGTTGATAGAAAAATATCTCCATTAGCAAAAGAAAAACTTAACAACTAATAAAACATTATGAAATATAAATCACAAAAAGTAGCGTATTGGTTTTTTGCATTATCAATGTTATTGTTAATATTACAAATTACCTATGGTTTTATTATGGGGTTTGCCCGCATAGGGTTCGATAATTTACACGAATTTATTCCTTTTAACACTGCAAGAGCCGTACATATAAACTTATTAGTAGTTTGGTTATTATCTGGTTTTATGGGAGCAGCATATTATATTATTCCTGAAGAATCTCAAAGAGAACTAGTAAGTGTAAAATTAGCTTACGTACAATTAATTAGTTTAGCTGTTGTTGGTGTAGTTGCTGTTGTCGGTTTTCACTTTAATATGTGGGAAGGGCGAAAGTTTTTAGAAATTCCAAGACCATTAGATTATTTAGTAGTAGTAAATGTATTACTGTTTTTAGGAATTATTCTATTAACACTTTTCAAAGGAAAAAGAAAAACCACAACTGCGTTGGTTTTATCAATGGGACTTTTATTTGCGGCACTTTTATACTTACCTGGAATGCTACCATTCGATAGTCAAGTTACAGATTCATTTTTCCGTTGGTGGGTTGTTCACCTATGGGTAGAAGGTGTTTGGGAATTAATTATGGGGGGTATTTTATCGTTCTTATTAATTAAATTAACTGGTGTAGATAGAGAAGTTATTGAAAAATGGTTATATGTAATTGTAGGTTTAACATTCTTATCTGGAGTGTTGGGTACAGGTCATCATTACTATTACATTGGTGTAAATAAAATTTGGTTAGTTGTTGGTGGAATTTTCTCTGCTTTAGAACCTTTAGCGTTTTTAGCAATGGCATTATTTGCTGTTAATATGTACAGAAAAGGAGAGAAAAAACATCCAAATAAATTGGCGTTGTATTGGACATTAGGTTCAGCAATTGTATCTTTTGTTGGAGCAGGCTTATTAGGTTTTGCTCACACATTACCACAAACAAACTTGTACACACACGGAACTTTAGTAACAGCAATGCACGGACATTTAGCATTTTGGGGGGCGTATGCAATGATAGTTTTGGCTATTATTAGTTATAGTTTACCTAATATGACTGGTAGAAAATTATACGAAACATCTAGAGGTAGAGCAGCTTTTTGGCTATCTAATATAGGTATGGTTGGTATGACAGTTGCTTTTGGTGTTGCTGGTGTAGCGCAAGTATATTTAGAGCGTAAAATGAAAATGGATTTTATGGCAGTACAAAACGAAATTAGTATTCACTTTGTAGTATTGGTTTTATGTGCAACTATGTTTACTGCAGGAATAGTTTTATACATTGTAGATTTCTACAAGCACGGTAAACCAACCGATGAAGCTTTGGAAGTAACAAATTAAAAATAGTGATTTTAGATTTACTCCAGAGCTAGAAATTTTTTATAATTATTCCATACTTAAATTATAAATTTTAAATAGCTCTGGTTTTTTATTCAATTTATTATGAAAAATCAATTACCATATTATCATCAAGTAGGTAAAGAAGTAGAAGTGTTTGAACACGCTTATAAAAACAAAATTCCGTTTTTATTAAAAGGGCCAACTGGTACTGGAAAATCTAGATTTATTGAGTATATGGCTCATAAATTAGATAAAAAACTGATAACCATTTCTTGTCACGAAGAAACATCTTCAACAGATTTAGTTGGAAGATATATTATAAAAGGAGCAGAAACTATTTGGTCTGACGGACCTTTAACAACCGCTTTAAAACAAGGCGCAATTATTTATTTAGATGAAATTGCTGAAGCAAGACCTGATGTTATTGTTGCCATTCATTCATTAACAGATCATAGACGTGAGTTGTTTATAGATAAGTTAGGTGAAACGGTAAAAGCACATGAAGATTTTATGTTGGTAGCTTCTTTTAATCCAGGTTATCAAAAAGGATTTAAAGAGTTAAAACCATCTACACGTCAACGTTTTATTGCAACTGCATTTGCTTATCCTGAACCTAAAATTGAAGCTGATATTTTAGTGAATGAAACCAATGTAGATAAAGATATAGCTAAGAAATTAGTAAATATTGCAACTAAAATTAGAAATCTAACAGAGCTTGGTTTGGCAGAAACTGTATCAACACGTTTGTTAGTGGATGCGGCAAAATTAATTTATAGCGGTTTACCAAAACGTTTATCTGTTGAAGTTGCTATTGTTGAACCATTAACAGATGATTTAGATGTAGTTGAAGCTCTAAAGGATTTATGCAATTTAATGATTTAGAAGACAGAAGACAGAAGACAGAAGATTGAAGTTGAAGGTGGCTGAGCAGAGTCGAAGCCATTATTAATAAGTTCGTCACGTCATCCTGAACTTGATTCAGGATCACATCAAGTCAAAAAATAAAATAACCGACCAGAGTCGAAGCCAAATAGCAAACAACAAATACCATTAGCCAAAAACTAAAACCCAACAACCAATAGTAATGTTCGAACCAGATGAATATCTTTTTACAAAACTTGCTTATTACTTTAAACGTAAAAGTAAAAAGCGGCAGGCAGATATTTTACACGCTGTAAATTTAAGCGACCTAAAACCTCGTTTAACTATTTTGGCTCGTGCAATTACTGGGCAATCTATTGAAATTTATGAGGCTGAAAGAGAAGGAGGATATAAAAACAATAACTTTTTTCTTCCAGGCCGTTTTGTTGAATTTACTTCAGCAGAAGAGAATATTTCTTTTTATTTATTCAGAATTTTATACTTGTCTGTTCAAAAGAATTTAGAGTTAAATTGGAATGATAACCTAGAACACGAGCTTACAGAAAGTCAGCAAAAAGCAGAAGAAAACTCGAATAAAGTATTAGCTTCATTGTTTGAACAATTTCCTGTAACTGAGAAATATCACAACAAATTCGTTCAATTTTATTCAGAAAAACAAAAAAATAACACTGCTAAAGATTTCTCTTTTATCTACGGAAAATGGATGCGAAACAATCTTGAAGATACTTCCGAAGAAAAATTAAAAAATATTACAGATAAGGTTAAAAAGGCAAGCGAAGAGAAACCAAAAACTATTTTAAAATCAAATGCAGTTGAAGAAATAATTTCGGTTCAGGTTGATATTAAACAGCAAGAAGATGCAGTTTTGCAACATCAATTTGAAAAAGTAGAAACAGCTGAAGAATTTGGTGGCAACTTTAGAGATTTTGATGGTGAAGATGAGTTAGAAGATCATTCCAACGCGTTGGAAGATATTAATATGAAATATACGGTACGTGTTGATGATACAGCGCATTCTGTATATCAAGCAGATTTTATTGAGAATACAACAGTTTCTGAAAGTTCAGAAATAGATGCGAAAGGCTATCATATAAAATATGATGAGTGGGATTATACAAAGCGAGGTTATAAACCGGATTTTTGTAAAGTGTACCCAAAATCAATATTAAAAACAGATGTTCCGTATTACAAAAAAACATTGAACGAAAACCGTTCAACCTTAAATGGTTTGCGTAAAATGTTAACTACGGTAAATAATAAATACCAACAACAACGTAGACAAACACAAGGAGAGGAATTTGATATTGATGCCATAACAGATTTATTTGTTGATGTAAAATCTGGACATACACCTTCAGAAAAAATATATGTATCTAAGCGTAAAAAGGAAAAAGACCTATCTATTTTATTATTACTAGATATTAGTTTATCAAGCGATGGATATGCTGCAGGAAATAGAGTAATTGATGTTGAAAAGCAAGTTTCAATATTATTTGGGGAAATTTTAGAAGAGTTTAATATCGATTTTTCAATAGATTGTTTTTACTCAAAAACACGTAATCATTCTTCATATATTACCATTAAAGATTTTGATGAAGATTGGAACAAATCAAAATTTAAAGTTGGAGCTGTAGAGCCAAGTGGTTATACAAGAATTGGGGCTGCATTGCGTCATTCAGGAGCAATGTTAGATAAGCGAGATACCAAGAATAAATGGGTTATTTTAATTTCAGACGGAAAACCAAACGACTACGATAAGTACGAAGGTAAGTACGGAGTTAATGATGTGAAACAAGCTTTACGAGAATTAAACGAACGCAATATAAATTCATACGCTTTGGCTATTGAAGCACAAGCAAAATATTACTTACCTCAAATGTTTGGGCAAAATCATTATCAAATTTTAACAACACCTGTAGAGATGTTGCAATCTCTTGTTCAATTGTACGAAAAAATAAAGCATCAAGGTTAGTTTAATTAGAACGCTAAAATATTTTTCAAAATTAAATTTATATTAAGCTAATATTGATTTAAAGTGATTTCAATTCTTTTTTTAACCAATAATTAATGTATTGCTGACTTTAATTTTACTGCTTTTTAGATAATTATTGTTTTTTTTATTAAAAGCATAATTATGAAAAATATAGGTTATTTATTAGTGTTATTTGTTGTTTTATTGTCTTGTAATCAAGATGATAGTGTTGAGGTTTATTCTAATGACATGGTTGGAAAATGGGAATGGAAATCAACAAATGGAGGAGAAGCTGGTCGGATTTATAAAACTCCTCAAAATACAGACAAAATTATTCATTTAGATTTGAAGCCTGATTTTGAGTACACGATATTATTAAATAACAAAGAATCTATTTCTGGAACGTACTCAATAATAAATAAAAAATCAATCTTAACTGAAGAAACAGAACAGTTTATTTCAATAACTACAATTTCTGAAGAAAGTAAAAGTATTGTAGTATTAGAGGGTATAATTAACGTTTATAATTATTCTAATTCGTTATTTATTAATCAAGATTTTGAAAACGGTATGGGTAGTGTATTTGAGAGAGTAGATTAAATACAAGTATCTTTTATTGGGAAAATTACTGGTAGTCCCCATTTAAAAATTGAAATTTTAATTTTTAAATGGGGATTGTTATTGTATATTAATTATTGCTTATTAGCATCACTTCTTTTTTATAAATGTATTGTTAAATTGTTCTAAAACGTTGTAGTGTAAAATATTACGATTTATTTTTAAAAAAGGATAAAATAGTCTTTTATTTATTATCTTTGCCTCATAAATATTACTATTATGCAAATAACAAAAGAAAATACAGTTGCAGAAGTTGTTTCTAAAAACCTTGGATCTGATCACGTTTTTAGTAAATACAACATAGATTTTTGTTGTGGAGGTGGAGATACGTTAGAAAAAGCTTGTAGAGAAAATGGTGTTGATTTTGAGGTGTTAAAGCAAGAAATTGAAACAATAAATAATAAAATTTCAAGAGGAACAAGTGTTGAAGAATTAGATATTCCCACATTAATTAGTGAAGTTAAAGGTGGTTTTCATACAACTATTAGCGATATGTTTTTTGAAATACTTCCATATGCAAATAAAGTTTCTAAGGTACATGGAGAGTCTCATAAAGAAGTAATTGAAATTAACGATTTGGTAAATGGAGTTGAAGTAGTTATTAGCGAAACTTTTAGAAATTCCATAATGAGTTTGTACCCAATAATTAATGAAATTGTTGAGGCTAGTGAAAAACAAGAAGAAGTTACTATTGACACATTGCAAAACCTTCAAAAAGCAATTAAAAGAAATGAAATTGCACAAGGTTTAATGGGAGATGCATTTAAAGAGATTTCGAAATTGTCATCAAATTATACTACTCCAGAAGGTGCTTGTAATTCATATAAATACTTATATGCAAATTTAAAACAGCTAGAACATCAAGTACATAAGTATATGCATTTTGAAAAAAATGTATTAATACCAAAAGCTTTAAATATTATTGAATAATGGATTCATTTTTACCAACAGTTGAAAAACTACCAGAAGGGCACCCAGTAAAAGTTTATTACCAAGAAGGAGCTTTAATACAAGATATTTTATTAGAATTATATGATGCAGATCCAGTTAAGGATTTTCAGAAATACTTTAATATATTTAATCAATTAACAACTATTGAAAAACGTTTTGCCCGTAAAGAAAATCAGTTGTTTCCTTATTTAGAAAAACACGGGTGGGAAGGTCCAAGCCAAGGAATGTGGTCTTTTCATGATAATTTACGTGATCAAATTCGTTTGCTGAATGGTTATAATTCAGAAAAAAATACGGAGAAAATTATTGATAATATTCCTTATTTAATTGAAGGTATTAAACGTTTAATGATTATTGAAGATACGCGTTTGTTTCCAAATTCAATGGATTTGTTGAGTGAAGATGATTGGAAAGAATTTTACCAAGGAGATGAAGAAATTGGTTGGATGTTGTTAGAAAAGCCTACTCCATATCCAACAATTGAAAAGGAAGAATATGTACACCCAAGTCAAGATTTTAAAAAGCGTGATTTATCGTTTTCTTTAGACAATACATTTCATTATGATGAAGGTTATATGACACCAGAACAGGTAAATTTATTGCTTCGTTTTTTACCTGTAGATATTACGTATGTAGATGAAAATGACAAAGTAATTTTTTACAATAGAGGAGAAGATAGAGTTTTTCCGCGTAGTAAAGGAATTATTGGACGTGAGGTTCGTTTTTGTCATCCGCCAAAAAGTGTGGATATGGTATTACGTATAGTTGAAGAATTTAAAGCAGGAACAAAAGATGTTGCTGAGTTTTGGTTCAATTTTAAAGGACGAATTATTCATATTAGATATTTTGCTATTAGAAACGATAATAAAGAATACAAAGGTGTAATTGAAATGTCGCAAGATATTACCGAAATTCAAAAATTAGAAGGTCAAAAAAGACTGTTAGATTGGGATTAAAAATTATACTAAAAAGTTTAAAAATAGTTGTCATTTCTTAGTAAACAAGAATGATAAGTTATGTGTTTATTTTGATGAAGCCCTGAATAAAGTTCGGGGTAACATCAGTTATTTTTTTTTTGAAGTATTCTTTGTCATTTCTGCGTAGGCAGGAAACTATTCTTTAGTATAAGAATTTTTGGCTACGCAGAAATGGCATTTAGAATCTAACTCATTTTTACATTTAAACCAATGCAAACAAAACCAATAAGCCATAAAAATTTATACTATCCACCAGGAGGAATTTTAATATGGATAGTTATTTTTTTGGAACTAATTACTTTTGGTATGGCATTAATAGCAATGCTTTCTTATGGAAAAGATGAGCCAGAAGTTTTTCATAAATCTCGTTTATTGCTAAACTCAACTTTTGGAGCCGTAAATACTGTATTTTTAATTACTAGTGGTTTTTTTATGGCAAAATCTGTTGATTATTTTAAAAAGGGCAACATTACCAAAACTTCTTTGTATTTAAAGCTTACTATGCTAGGTGGTGTTTTGTTTTTAATACTTAAAAGTATCGAGTATTATTTTAAAATAAATGCAGGTTTAACTATTGGTTACAATACATTTTTCAGCTTTTATTGGATGTTAACCTTGTTTCATGTGATTCATGTAATTGTAGGTTTGGTAATTTTAATTTCTATTTTCTTCGGAATAAAGAAAAAAAAGCATTCAACCAAAATTGAAGATTTTGAAGCTGGCGCCACCTTTTGGCATATGTGCGATTTAATTTGGTTGCTACTATTTCCAATAATCTATTTAATATTTTAAAATGAAGAAGACAATATTTTTAAAAGTGTGGATTGTTTTAATAGTACTAACTATTATATCTGCAATTATTTCTAATAGTAATTTGGTGCATAAAGGTGCTATAATTTTAGTGCTTTCTGTATTTAAGTTTATAGGTATAACATTCTATTTTATGGAGCTAAAAAAGGCTCATTTATTCTGGAAAATATCTGTATTCGCATTTTTAAGCGTATTTTTAATGCTGAGTTTAACATTTTTATAACATTTTTTGTTAAAAATTGACAAAAATCATAAAATGTAACTTTTATTGCACTTATCTTCGCAGCATATAAAGACAAAAAGGTCTTTAAATATTTAAATAATTTAATTAATACTAATAACAATGAGAAAGTATTTTTATTTAACACTATTGGTTACTTTAATGGTAACAACGTTATCAGCTCAGCAATTTGATTTGTCTGCTGAAATTAGACCAAGATTTGAAAATAGACATGGTTACAAAACTTTAATGAATGATGGAGTTGATGGAGCAAACTTTGTTTCACAACGTACTCGTTTAAATTTTAACTTTCAACAAGATAAAGTTAAGTTAGGTGTTTCTTTACAAAACGTAAGAGTTTGGGGAGATATTTCTACTTTAGGAAAAGATGATAACAATACAATGCTTCACGAAGCTTGGGCTGAAGCTTTAATTTCTGATGTGTTTTCTATTAAATTAGGACGTCAAGAAATTGTTTATGATGATAGTAGAATGTTTGGTAATGTAGGTTGGGCACAACAAGCAAGAAGCCACGATGCTTTATTAGCTAAATTTAAATTTTCTAATAAAAGTAAATTAGATATTGGTTTAGCTTTAAATTCAGATAATGAAAATAACGTAGATGTATTATATACAACTCAATATAAAACATTCCAATACGCTTGGTATCATACAGCTTTAAATGATAATTTAAACTTAAGTTTATTAGCTTTAAATAATGGTATTGAATTTATGGATGGTGCAGACCAGAAGGTTGATTATACTCAAACTATTGGTACATATGTAAAATATGGAAAAGGTAAATTTGGTGCTAATTTTTCTGCATATTTACAAGCTGGAAAAACTAATGGTACAGATGTAAGTGCTAGTAATTTAGCAGGTAACATTAGCTATAAATTATCTAAAGAATTTTCAATAGGTGTGGGAACTGAATATTTATCTGGTTCTGATTTTGATTATGGATCAGGTTCTAGATTAGATTCTAAAATTAAATCTTTCAATCCTTTTTATGGTACAAACCACAAATTTAATGGTTGGATGGATTATTTTTATGTTGGAAATCACGGTGGTCAAGTTGGTTTAGTTGATGTAAATGCTACATTGGCATATAGTAAAGACAAATTTTCTGCTAAATTAATTCCTCATTTCTTCTCTTCTGCAGCTGATATTTATAGTGGTTCTACTAAAATGGATAATAGCTTAGGTACTGAAGTTGATTTAGTTGTTGGTTACAAAGTAGCAAATAACATTATGTTTAATGCTGGTTACTCTCAAATGTTTGCAAAAGACTCAATGGAGCTTTTAAAAGGTGGAGATAAAGACGAAACTAATTCTTGGGGATGGATAATGTTAACATTCAAACCTAAATTATTTTCTTCTTCAAAATAAATAATTTGAATAGATGTTTGCTAAAAAGGGGAGCTCTTTAATTTATTAAAGATCTCCTCTTTTTTATTTTTTAAGGTTAAGCGCAGTTAAAACCTTACTATTTGTTAAACTTTTATTTTTCTGTGTAGGCAAAAATCTGTAACAGATAATTAAGTAAAATACTATTATTTCAATACATTAAATTCTATACTTGAAGATGTAAAAACTGTATGTGTTTGTGTTTTAAAATCTTCTTTACTAGCCTTAAAAATATTATCTACATACGTTTGTGGATTCAGATCAATTAAAGGAAACCAAGTACTTTGAACTTGAATTTGTAATTTATGCCCCTTTTTAAATGTATGATGAACATCTTGAAGTTTAATGTTTACCGCTGTTTTTTTATTAGGTATAAAAGGTTCTGGAAACGTAAAACTGTTTCTAAATTTACCTCGCATAACTTCGCTACGTACCATTAAATGATAATTACTCATTTTAAGGTGTTTTTGCATATTTTTATTATTCTCTTTTTCATTAGCTGGGTGTACATCAATAACTTTTACAATCCAATCAGCATCAGTACCAGTTGTTGCAACTTTAAGCTTAGCTAATATGTCTCCAGCAAGTGTAAAGTCTTCTTTTAATTCGGTTGTTTCAAAAACTAACACATCACTTCTCCTAGCAGCAAAACGTTGGTCGTCGGTCATATATTTACGTGGTGTAAATACAGATTTTATATCTTCAGTATAAGGAACTGGCTTTTTAATATTACTTATAAATTGTATGCCTATTTCTTTTTTTGTTGAAGTAGTTAATTGTTGATCTTCACTTAAATAATAATCAATTTTTGAAGTGTTTTTTGGTGGCCAAGCATTAAAACTATTCCATTTTTTTGCTCCAGTATCGTACACATAAGCTTCAGGTAAATTTGTGTTTTTATCTCCTTTACCTTTTAAGAAATGTTGAAAGAACTTAGTTTCAATATTTTTTTGATAGTTTAGCGAAATTGAATCTCCAAAATAATAATTACCAACAGTGTTCTCCTTTTTTCTACTAGCCCATTGTCCGTGACTCCAAGGTCCAAAAACAAGCGTATTGTAATTATCTTTATTATATTTTTCTATGTTTTTATAGGTTTCTAGTGGGCCATATAAATCTTCAGCATCAAATTCACCACCAACAACCATTGTTGCTACGTGCGATTTTATATTTTTTAAATGTTGAATAATTCCTTTGCTTTGCCAAACTTCATCGTAATTAGGATGGTCTTTTAACTCTTGCCAAAAAAAGTCGTCTACTTTATCGTTGTTTCTTATGGTTGGATCATCTAATTTGTTGTATTGAAAATAAGAGTTCAAATTACTTAATGGTCCGGCATCTAAAAAAAACTGATATTGATCTTTTGTTTTAATATCGGGTATTTTGTACCAGCTAGTGTCTGATGGTTTGTATTTTTGAGTTCCAAATAGTGGTGTAGCTCTAAAATAACTAAGCATATATGCTCCGTTATGGTGAAAATCATCAAAAAAGAAATCTCCAATACAAGCTTGTGGAGAAGCAGCTTTTAACGCCGGATGTGCATTAATAGTAGCGCAGGTGCTATAAAAACCAGGATACGAAATTCCCCAAATACCAACATTACCATTGTTATTGTCTACGTTTTTCACTAACCAATCTATAGTGTCGTACGTATCAGAACTTTCGTCTGTAACCGTACTATCTTTTTTTATAGGAATATAAGCACGCATGTTATCAAAAGTTCCTTCGCTCATCCATCTACCACGTACATCTTGGTAAACAACAATGTAACCCTCTTTCATCATATGTTGGTTTGGTGCAATGTTGCTTTTATAGTTGTTTTCTCCGTATGGTCTTACGCTATAAGGAGTGCGTTGTAGTAAAATAGGATAGGTTTTGCTTTTGTCTTTTGGGCTATATATAGAAGTAAAAAGTTTTACTCCATCTCGCATAGTAATGCTAGTCTCTGTTTTGGTATAGTTTGCTTCAACATAATTTTCAGTAAAAGCTAACGGGTTTTTCTTGCAACTTATAACTGAAGAAATAAGTAATAGTGTAATTATTACTTTAAAAGAAAAGAATTTCATTAAAATTATTTTTGGTAGATGGTAAATCTACAAAAAATACATGAATAGAATTTAATCACAGGGCGATAGCCAAGGATTTAAATTTTCTGAGGCTTGTCTCGAAATGAAAAATAGTTGTTTCGAAAGCATACCTCGTACCTTTGGTCGAGGTTGTTGATTTATTCTTCATCTTTCTCTGCAAATATAACCTCATGAAATGTTGGAGCATTTTCGGTAATACTACCCATTCCTTTTTTATTTATTTTGAAGGTAACATCTTTTGTTGTAGTAAATAACAAAACAGATAAAAAAGAGTTTTTTAGATGAGGTTTAACAACTTCTAAAGCTTCATCTAATGTAAGTTCTTCTTCAATATCTTCAGTTTCTCTAGATCTATAACGAAACTTAAGTAATACTTTATAGCCATTTTCAGAAGCAACAGGTCTTAGAAATATATTTTTTAAGTTAGGTTTACCAATAGTTTTTGCCATAGTTAATTTGGCAAATTGGTTTTTTTCAACACTTTCTTTTACTTGTTCCCAAAAAAGGGTAAACACATTTTGATACGGCATAAACTAAAGCTTAAAAATAAATGTTTTTAGTGTATCAAAAGTAGTATTTAAAATTCAATTAATTAGTAGTAGAATTGGGTATAAACAAAAATTTTATTTTTAGAAAAAGCAATCTAGAAATTAAACATTATAAGCTAGTAAACACCAACCAATAATTAAAAATAAACCTCCAAGTGGAGTAATTGGGCCTAAAAATCGTATTTTTTTGTTTTTTGCTGAAGAAATAACCAATCCATAAATGCTAAATGAAAACAAGATAATACCAGCAATAAAACTATACACCATATATTTTTCTGAAGCAATTTCTAGTTTAAAATTAAAACCAATAATTAGTAAAACAATTGCGTGGTATAGTTGGTACTTTACACCAGTTTCAAAGCTCTTTTGTTGGTCTTCGTTTAAAATTTTCTTTAGTGCGTGTGCACCAAAAGCACCAAATACAACGGATAGTCCTCCTAAAATACTAGCTATTAATAATATGTAATGTGGCATTTGTGTTTATTTATTAGTTGATAAAAGTACTACAATATAATTAGTTAAAATTAAAATATGGTATTAGTGTATATAAGTAAGGTAAAACCGTATAAATAAGCGTATTTGCTAGTTAAATTGCATAGCTATTTTTTTTTTTTTAGATTTGACTTGAAAAAGATTTAAAAATTGTTGTGATAATTACTGACTCAAGTAGTGAAATTAGTTTTCTACTTAGTGTTTCTATGTGAGTAGTAACTTTCTTAAAGTAAATTCAATAAATTATTTCTTATTCAAAACCGTTATTTTCAAGTAGAGAAAAAATCTCCGTACTCAAGAACTTAACGCCACAAATTTAAATTTTAATAATATGAAAAAATTAAATATAAAGGTCGTATTAGTTCTCTTATTGTTATTAAATACTATTTCATTAACAGCTCAAGAGCTATATGGTAAAGTTACTTATAAGCAAAGGCTTGGTGAAAAGCTTAATGATTCAATAGCAAATAAAAAGTATGGTGATGTATATAAAAACACTATGGATTTTATAAGTGAAAGTATCGTTAAAAATTGTGATAATTTTGAATATAATTTAAAATTTAATAGAGACGAATCTGTTTTTGTGGGTATTAAAAAGCTGCAAAATGAAGCAGATAAAGGGTATAAGTTAGCTGAGAAATTTTCTAGAGTAGATGACGTATTTTATTTAAATATAAAAAGTAGCCAAAAACTTGTTCAAAAGGAATCTTTTGGAGAATTATTTGTTATTGAATATAACCTAAGTGATATAAAATGGGAACTTGTTAATAAAACTAAAGTTATTAATAATTACAAGTGTTTTATGGCGACTACAACAAAAATAGTAAAAAACAGTAAAGGTATTTTTAAAAAACCTGTTATTGCATGGTATACTACAGAAATTCCTTTAAATTTTGGTCCAAAAGGCTATGGTAATTTACCAGGATTAATTTTAGAACTGCAAGAAGATAAATTAATATTTTACGCGACTAAAATTAAGTTAAACCCTAAGAAGTCTATTAAAATAGTTAAACCAAATAAGGGAAAAATGTTAACAAGTAAAGAGTTTGAATTAAGGATGAAAAAAGTGTCTAAGAATTTATGGATTGGTAGATAGACGAAATATTTTCTTCTAAGATATTTCCATTTTAATATAAACATATATGAATAAACAAATTATAGTTTTATCGATAATATTATTTGGAAATTTTTGTTGGTCTCAACAAACTAAAGGTATAATAAAGTATAAAAAAACATACATAAATAGGTTATCTACAAATAAAAATTTTTTAAATAAAAATAAAAATAATCCTGAATTTGTTAGAAAGGTGAAAGAAATTGATTCTAAGAAAAGTGATCTAGTAAAGGAACTGCGTTTTGAATTAATTTTTAAAGATAGCGTAAGTGTTTTCAAGGCACAGAATATTTTAGAATTAGAAAATAATAGATTTTACTCTTTTGCAATTGGTCCAGAAGGTGGTAATGTTTATTATACAAGTAAAAAAAATATTAGAAAAATAGATGCTTATGGAGAGGTGTTTTTGGTAGAATACCCTAGACAAGAATGGAAACTATATGACGAAGAAAAAAAAATAGGAGAATATACATGTTACAAGGCAACAACAACTGAAACTGTTAAAGGACGAAATGGTATTATTAAAACACCTGTTGAAGTTTGGTATGCACCTAAAATAAATATTCCACATGGTCCTTTAGGTTATAGTAATTTACCAGGTCTCATTATTGAACTATCAATGCGTAATTATAAGTATTATGTGAGTGAAATAATGTTGAATTCGAGTAAAGAAATTCAAATTAAAAAACCAACTCAGGGCAAGATAGTAACAAAAGACGAGTTTGAAGAAATAGGTTTAAAAGCAATGTCAAACTTTAAAAAAGTATTTTAAAATGTTTTATTTTGAGTGTTTGTAATATAAGTGTGTAAGGTTTATTCTAATGTAGTAATTCTTTCTTTAAACATAATAATTATGAAAAAATTAATTTATAGTTTACTGTTTTGTTTATTAACAATAAGTAGTTATTCTCAAAATGGAGTTGCAACATATTCTTTTTTATTGGCAAAAAATGGGATGAATGAAAAGATTGACTCCTTAACTAAAAAAGATACAGGTAGTAATAAGACCGAAGCATTGTCTTTATTAAAAGGGATTTTTCAAAGTAATACGGAAAGTTTTGAATTTCAATTAAAATTTAATCAAGATAACTCTCTATTTAGTTTTCAAGAAAAGATGGACATTGATAATGAAAATGGTATAAAAACAACTCTTTTGAAAAGTATGTCAAGTAGTAATAAAAAATATTATTATAACAGAAAATCTAAAGAAATTTATAATCAAACAGTTTTATTAGGAGAAACATATTTAATAAAATCTAGCAGCGATTCTTTACAGTGGAACTTAACAAATGAAAGTCAAGTAATTAAAGGGTATACTTGTTTTAAGGCTGTTACCTATAAAAAAAGGTATAATTTATCAGGTACTATATCTAAAGATAAAGTAGTTGCTTGGTACGCGCCAAGTATTCCATTAACGTATGGGCCATATAATTTTGTAGGGTTACCAGGACTTGTTATTGAGGTTTATGAAAAAAACAAAATGATTACTCTAACAAAACTTGAATTTATTGAAAAAGAACAAACTATTACTCCTTTAACAAAAGGAATAAAAACAACAGAAGCAAACTTATTGAAAGATGCTCGAAAATATATGAGACAAAACTAATGAAAACGAAAATATACATAATTACATTATTGTTGGCGATAAATATTTTGCATAGCCAAAATACCTATACAGAAATTATTTATAAAAAGAAAAGTGCTTATAATGTAGATGCTAAAAGTAATAATGTTAATGAAGAAGCAGCCAAGTTATTAAAAGCAAGCTTTTCTCAAATGAACAATGTAGAGTATAAATTACTTTTTAACAAAAAAGAATCTTATTTTACAGAACTTTCAAAATTAGAAAGTGAAAATGATTCAAAAAGTTTATCCGCAAAACTAAGTAAGCTCTTAGGAATAGAGCAAGGGAACTATTATATAAGTTTACCAAAAAAAGAGCTTTTACATCAAAAATATTTAGCTTCTGATCTGTTTCTTATTAAAACAGATTATAATACAATTAAATGGGAACTTAATAATACTATAAAAAATATTGGAGATTATAAATGTAATAAGGCAACAGCAACAGTAGAAATTGAAACAGTTAATGGCAAGGTTGGTAAAAAAATTATAGCCTGGTATTGTCCAAAATTAAATTATCCTTTTGGTCCAGGAAAGTATGTTGGTTTACCTGGGGTAATATTAGAACTACAATATGATAAAATTATTTATTCGGCATCTAAAATAACACTAAATAAACCTGAGAAAACAGAAATAACACCACCAAAAAAAGGAATTAAAATTAGCAGAAAAGAGTATGACCTACTAACTAAAAATAGTTTCAATCTATATAAAAAATATTAATCACCTTTAATTTAATAAATGAGATTTAAAGTTAGTTTTATTTTAGTGTTTTATTTTTGTTTGTTTGAATCAGTTAGTTGTCAAAACATACTACTTTCCGGTAGTGTAAAAGATAGTTTACATAACCCATTAAGTTATGCAAACGTAATTGCAAAACCTGTAAATGTTGCCGAAAGAATAAAATTTTCTATTACAGGTGATGAAGGGAATTATAAATTAGAACTTGTAAAAAATGAAGCTTATATAATTTCAGTAAGTTATATGGGGTTTAAAACAGTTAGTTTTGAGTTTAATGCTTCAAAAAATTATAAAAAAGATATAGTTTTAAAAAGTGAGCCAAACCAGTTAAAAGAAGTTGTTATTGAAATACCAGTGTTAGTAAAAGAAGATACAATAACTTATAATACTAGTAAATTTATTACAGGTGAGGAACGAAAATTAAAACAAGTTTTAAAAAAATTACCAGGTGTTGAGGTTGATAAAAATGGATCCGTTACCGTTCAAGGCAAAAAGGTAACCAAAATGTTAGTAGAAGGGAAAAAGTTTTTTGGAGGAGGTTCAAAATTAGCTGTAAATAACATACCTGCAAATGCCATTGACAAAATACAAGTTCTAGATAATTATAATGAGGTTGCTTTTTTGAAAAATGTATCAGATTCAGATGAAATGGCAATGAATATTTTATTGAAAGAAGATAAAAAGCAATTTGTTTTTGGAGATGTTGAGGCTGGAAAAGGAAATGAAGAATTTTATAGACTACAAAGTAATTTGTTTTATTATAGTCCAAAAACGAACGTAAATTTTATTGGTAGTTTAAATAATACAAATGAAAAAACATTCACATTTAAAGATTATATAAGTTTTCAAGGAGGTATAAGTTCTGTTTTAAAAGGAGATGGGGCTTTATACAAAGCTTCAGCAGGTAATTTTAGTACTTTTATAAATACTCAAGATTTGGTAAGTAGTACTGCAAAATTTGGGGCTTTAAATATTTCCAAAGTTGTTAATAGTAAATTAGATATTTCAGGTTATGCTATTTTTTCACATGCCAAAAATGAAACATTAAATGAATCTGTTAATCAATATACTACTATTACAGAAGAGAAAGAGAACAAATCAACAGCCAAAAATATTTTAGGAATTGGAAAATTTAATATAGAGTATGCACCAACTACAAATGAACAATGGTATTTTAAAACTCAATTTAAAAAATCCGATAACTTACAGAATAATGCCATTATTTCAACTATTGAAAATGATCAGCGTTTCGTTTTTGTAAAAAATAACGCAGAAGCAACTTATGTAAACCAAAATATTGAGTGGCATAAAAAATTAACTAATAAGCACACGTTTTCTTTTGCATCAGATATTACTTTAGATAAGAATAATCCAACAACAATTTGGGAAACAAATCAATTAATTTTACAAGGCTTAATTCCTGTTGAAATATCAGATAATTATAATATTCATCAGCAAAAAGAGATTGAAAATGTTTCTATAAATACTATTTTTAAACATTATTGGGTGTTAAATAATTTTAATCATATTTATACAACAATTGGAAATAAATATAATAACGAATCTTATTTTACAGATGAAAGTCAACAATTAGAAAATAGTAGTGTAAATAATTTTTCTGCGGCTGGATTTGGTAATGATTTAAATTTCAAGTTAAACGATTTATTTGTAGGTGTACATTACAAATTTAAATTAGGAATAGCTGAATTTAAACAAGGTGCTTTTCTGCATAATTATAATTGGAAATTGCGTGAACAAACTAGGTTGAACAAACGTAAAACGGTTCTTTTACCTGATTTTTCAACAACTGTTAAGTTTAGTAATTCAAAACAAATTAAATTTAACTATCAATTAAAAACGGCTTTTTCTAATGCTTCAAAACTAGCAAATCGTTTTTATTTACAATCATACAATGCTGTTTATAAGGGAGATGAAAATCTTGAGAATGAGCTATACCATACAGCAAAATTAAATTACAGAAGATTTAGTTTATACAGAGGTTTAATGCTTTATGGAGGCGTAGATTTTACAAAAAAAATAAAAGGAATTCAAAATGCGGTTCAATTTGAAGGGGTAAATCAATATGTTACAACGCTTATGGTTAGTAACCCAGAAGAGCGTTGGGATTTTAAGTTAAACATTAATAAGAAAATAAAGCAAATTAAATATGGTGTTAAAACCAATGTATTAACTTCAAAATACCTTCAGCAAATAAATAATTCTTTTGTAACAAATAAAAGCAATAGTGTGGGCTATACAATTTCGGCTAAAACATTATTTGACAAGTTTCCAATTGTAGAATTTGGTTTTGAACAACGCTTAGGTAATTATACATCTAGTAATATAACTTCAAAGTTTATTACAAATCAACCTTACTTAACTATTGATTATGATTTTTTAAAAGGTGTTGGTTTGTCTTTTGATTATAAAAGATATAGTTACGAGAATAAAAATTTTGGTCAAAAAAACACATATCAGCTTGCAAATTTAGATCTTTTGTATAAAAAGGAAGATAGTGCCTGGAGTTTTAAAATTAATGCTCAAAATTTATTTAATGAAAAGTTTAAACAACAAAATAGCTTCTCGTCTTATATAATATCAGATTCAAAAACATACATTTTACCCAGAATAGTAATGTTTTCAATTGGTTATAATTTGTAGAACTTATTATATAAAAAAAGGCTGTTTAATTTTTGTTAAACAGCCTTTTTAAAGTTTATTATTTTATAATTCGAACATTTTGTTCTTCTACTTTTTTATCTGATAATTTTGAAGGAGCTCCAAACAGTAAATCATCACTAGTTCCTGTTTTAGGGAAAGCCATAACCTCTCTAATTGATGCTTTTTTCTCTAAAATCATCATTAAACGGTCAACTCCCCAAGCAATTCCTCCGTGTGGTGGTGCACCATACTGGAATGCTTTATACATAGCGCCAACACTTTTAATCATTTCATTTTTATTGTAGCCCATATTTCTATAGGTTGCTTCTAAAATTTCAGCTTTATGTGCACGTACAGATCCTCCACCAATTTCATAACCATTTAAAATAAGGTCGTATTGTTGGGCTATAATAGTTCCAATTTCCTCATCAGTACCATTCATATGCTTGTCTAAATCGTAAATAGCAGGCATAGAGAACGGATTGTGGGTAAATGTCCATCTACCATCATCGTTTTTCTCAAACATTGGGAAATCTACTACCCAAGCAGGCCTTAATTCTTTAGGATTTATCAATCTAAGAATTTTACCCATTTCTTGTCTAACTGCGTCTAACGCTTTGTTTGCTGTTTCATAATCTGCAGCAGAGAAAAATACAATATCACCAACTTCAGCTTTAGTTTCGTTAATAATACCTGCAGCAATTTCAGCACCTAAAAACTTAATAATTGGGCTTTGTAAATCGTTTTCATTTACAATAATATAAGCCAATCCTCCAAGCCCATGTTGTTGCGCAATTGCAGTCAAGTTTTCAATTTGACCTTTAGACATACGTTTGTCTCCTTGCTCTTTAGCCGAAACTTTAATACATTTTACAATTCCACCTTGTTCAATAGGTTTGCTAAATACTTGGAACGTAGTGTCTTTTACAATTTCAGTAATGTCTTGCATTTGTAAGCCATAGCGTAAATCTGGCCTATCGCAACCATATTTGTCCATTGCTTCTTTATAGGTAATAACTTCAAACGGACGTAGTATCCATTTTTTACCATATATTTTTTTCACTACTTCATTAAACATTTTGGTGTTTAAATCTATAATTTGCTGCATACTTGCGTATGCCATTTCAATATCTAATTGTGTAAATTCTGGCTGACGGTCTCCACGAGAATCTTCATCTCTAAAACAACGTGCAATTTGGAAATATTTTTCATAACCACTAACCATTAACATTTGTTTGAACTGTTGTGGTGCTTGTGGTAATGTATAAAATAAACCGCCTTGTTTACGAGTTGGTACAATAAATTCACGTGCACCTTCATCCGTTCCGGCAGTTAAAATTGGCGTTTCAATTTCTAAAAATTCTTCTTCATCTAAAATATCACGCAATAGTTTTATAACCTTATGGCGGTTTACAATTGCTCTTCTAACATCATCATTTCTATGATCTAAAAACTTATATTGAAAACGTGTACTTTCGTTTGTTTTAGTTGCTCGTTTAATTTCAAAAGGCAATGTTTTAGAAAGATTTAAAATTTCTAATTCTGAAGTTTCTAACTCAATTTTACCAGTTCTTAAACCAGCATTGTAATCGTCTTCTTTACGTTGTACAATTACACCTGTAACCGTAATTACACTTTCTGGTTTTAGTTTTACTAACTCGTCTAAATTTGGAAAAGATTCTCTACTTAAACGTACTTGAAAAATTTCGTTACTAGAATCACGTAAATCAATAAACATTAACTCACCGTGGTCACGAACACTAGAAACCCAACCGGATAATGTTACTTTTTCGGTAATATTAGCTTCTGTTAATTGAGAAATTTTATGCGTTCTATATTCATTTTTTATAATGATTGGAATTTCAGGTAAAACATCATCTTGTTCTTTTTCTGAAGCTTCTCCGGTAGTAGTTCCAATTTTATTTTCTGAACTTTTTTGTTGAGATGAAGTAGCGTTTAATTCATCTAAAATACCTTGTCTAATTACTTTTCCTGAAGCTCCTTTACCAATAATTCCAATAATTTTACCAACTAAAATACCAGCTTTGCCTTGGTTTCCGGCCTTAATATCATTTGCAATAGCTTCGTTTTCTGAAATTACTTTTTGAATTGCTTCTTTTATTTTTTCTTCTGAAATAGTATTGTCTTCAAAATACTTGTTGTAATCAAAAGTTCTATCTTTTAAGTACGAAGTAATTCCGTTTTGTGCTAATACAGCCGTAATTTTTTCGGCTTTAAATAGTTGGAAAATTTCTGTTAAGCTTTCTACATTGTTTATAGCAGCGTAGTCTTCTGTTTTAATATTATTTACCAATGTTTTAGCAACGAAAGAAGGGTCTTTTATTACATTATTGATATCCATAAATATTTTAGAACGAATAGCATCTGCAGTAAAAAACTTAGCATCTTGTGGTAAAACACCACCTTTAATTAATACTGTTTCAACAGCAAAAGGTAATGCGCTAGAATCTACAGTTATAGCCTTAATTTCATTTTTAATGCTAACAAAAGGTAAATCTGGTTCAGAAATAAAACGATAATCCGCTTCAAATTCTTTTTTACGCATTGTTTTGGTTTGCTTTAATTCAGCATCCCATAAAACGGTAGTTTGATCTGGTCTAAATTCTTTATGTTCAACATAATAGTTTAGTTGCTTCTCAATTTCTTCCTTTAAAGCATCTACCATAAACTTAAACGAATTTAAGTTTTTAATTTCGGTACGAGGATTTAAATCGTAACTACGTTTTTTACGTAATGATACCGAAACATCCGATTTAAATTCACCTTTTTCAAGGTTTGCTTCAGAAATACCTAAGTTTTGAACAATACGTTGAATGTATTGTGCGTAGGTAGAAGCATCTTCAATATTACGAATACAAGGTTCGGTAACAATTTCAATTAACGGAACACCTGCTTTATTAAAATCTACCAAAGAAACTTTTTTCTCGTGTACTAATTTTGCGGCATCTTCTTCAATATGCACCTGCGTTAAATTCACTGTAAATTGCGAACCATCATTTCGATAACACGAAACGTGTCCGTCTGGAATTACAGGATTATGAAATTGTGTAATTTGAATATTTTTTGGGTTATCTGGATATTCGTAATGTTTACGATCCCAAGAAATAACCTCATTTTCAAATGAAGATTCTACAGCCTTACCAAAATAAATAGCCTTTGTAATTGCTTCTTTATTTATAGCTGGTAAAACTCCCATTTGCCCAGTACAAACTGAACATATGTTTTGGTTTGGTGTTTCAATTTCTTGATTTGGACAAGAACAAAACAACTTGGTTTTGGTATTTAATCGAACGTGAGTTTCAAGTCCAATTACCAATTCTAAATCGTGGGCTTTTATGGCCGCATTTAACTGTTCCAATTCCATTATATTGTTTCTTTTAAGAAGTTAGCAAACTTCAATACCAATTCATCATTATTTTTTGCTGCAGTAATTTGCAGCCCAGTAACAGTTCCTTGCGGAACGGTTAAAGTAGGCAATTGTCCTAAACTAAAACCTACCGTGTATGCATCAGATAAATACATTGCGTGTGGGTCTTTTAAACTATCTCCAATTTTTGGAGGTGCACTTGGTGTTACAGGAGATAAAATAACATCAACTTCACTAAAATCTTTGTTGAAGTTTGCTGAAATATGATCTCTTAATTCTAATCCTTTTAGGTAAATTTCATCACTAAAACCTTGCGATAATACTTGGTTACCACCAACAATTCTACGTTTTGATTCTTCTGAGAAATTTTTAGAACGAGTTATAGAGTAAGTGTCTTTTAAATTTTCGCCTTCAATGCGGTCTCCATAATTGGTACCGTCTAAACGAGATAAGTTTGAAGCAGTCTCAGCCATTGCCAACGTATAATAAGTAGATACTAAAATATCAGATTTAAAGAAATCTAATTCTTTAACTTCAATTCCTGCGGCTTTAATTTTTTCAATACTAGCTAAAAAATCTGCTTTTACGCTAGCATCAATAGCTTCACTTTCAATAAAGTTTTTAAAATATCCAACAGTTTTAACGTTGTTCTTTAAAATATCATTTTCATTTATTTCTTTTGAATTGTAAGAGGTTTGATCTTTAACATCTTTACCGCTCATTACATTCAATACAATTCTAATGTCTTCAATAGATTTTGCTAATGGACCAACACAATCTGTAGAAGAAGCGTATGCCATTAAACCATATCTAGAAATTTTTCCGTAGGTAGGTTTTAAACCATAAATATTGTTGTAACCTGCAGGCTGACGGATTGAACCTCCAGTATCTCCACCAATTGAAAATGCCGTATATTCTTTAGCAACATTTACTGCTGAACCTCCACTAGAACCTCCTGCAACTAATTCTGGATTTACAGCGTTCTTTACGGCGCCAAAAACAGTGTTTTCACTAGATGAACCGTGCCCAAAACTATCGCAGTTTTCTTTTACCAATGGAATTGCACCAGCGTCTAATAATTTTTGAATTGCTGTTGCTGTGTATGGCGATTTGTATTTCTTCAACAAATCTGAACTTGCAGTTGTGTACGTTCCTTGAACCATATACACATCCTTAATTCCAAACGGAATACCTTCTAGTAAACCTATTTTTTCATTATTAGCAATTTTAGCATCAACTTTTGCGGCAAGATCTAGCGCTGTTGAATCTAATAAAGAGTTTACTGAATTATAAGTGTTTTGCTTAAGTAAGTCTAATTTTTCTTGTACTAAAGCTGTACAAGTTATCTGTTTAGACACCAATTGTTGGTGTATTTTTTTTATTTGAGATTCCATGTTAGTCTTCTATAACTTTGGCAACTACTAAATAACCGTTTTTTTTGCTCGGAAAGTTTTCAATAATTAGTTGTTTCTCTATAGCCGAACTCTCTATAACAACATCTTCTCTTAAATTATTAATAGACACGCAATTATTATTAAAATTATTTAAAGAATTATTATTTGTTGGATTTGCATTCTTAATCACTTCAAATAATTTGTTTACAGCCTCTGATGGCTGAGCTCCTTTAATACTCGACAATATGTCGACTGTCATAATTTTACTCATGTCTTCTAATTTTTTTTAAGTCAAACTTTAAGCAGGCCAAATTACGAAAGTTTTACGAGGGATGCACGTTTTTTTTATGCTCACTACAACCCAAATACCTTATATAATAAAGTATAGCGTAATTAATTTAATATATTGTAAATGAATATAGCTATCATTGTTATATGTTGAAATATGTTGTTAAATAAACCTGCTAATTTCAATTTCTTTTAATTTGTTAATTAAATGTACTTTTGTCAAAAATCTGTTAAATGCTGCTAAAAGAAACACAAGAACAATTGATTCCTACTTTAAAAAAATATTTTGGGTATGATACTTTTCGTGATCAACAACAAAAAATTGTAGAATCTGTACTTTCTAAGAATGATAATTTGGTAATAATGCCAACAGGTGGAGGTAAATCTATTTGTTTTCAATTACCTGCTTTGTTATTAGATGGTTTAACCTTGGTAATATCGCCATTAATAGCTTTAATGAAAGACCAAGTTGATGGTTTGAACGCTAATGGAATTGCAGCAGATTATTACAATAGTAGCCAAGAAAGTAGTGAGCACGAAGCTATTTTTGATAAAGTAATTCAGAAAAAATTAAAACTTTTATACGTTGCACCAGAGAGTTTGGCGTTGCTAGAAAATATTTTAAGTGAAAAATATATAAGTTGTATTGCTATAGATGAAGCGCATTGTATTTCTTCTTGGGGACACGATTTTAGACCTTCATATCAACAACTTGGATTTTTTAAAAAATCGCTGCCAAACACACCAATTATTGCCTTAACTGCAACAGCCGATAAAGCAACAAGAGCAGATATTTTAGAGCAATTAAGTATTCCGAATGCAACTCAATTTTTATCGTCTTTCGATAGAAAAAATATAGAATTAGAAGTAAGGCCAGCAAATGATAGATTATCTCAAATAATTAAGTTTGTTAGAAAAAGACCTAACGAAGCAGGTATAGTTTATTGTTTAAGTAGAAAATCTACCGAGCAAATTGCAGCCAAATTAAAACAGAACGGTGTAAATGCGAAAGCATATCACGCAGGTTTAACTTTTGAAGAACGTACAAAAACTCAAGAAGATTTTATTTACGATAAAACACAAGTAGTTTGCGCAACCATTGCCTTTGGAATGGGAATAGATAAATCTAACGTTCGTTGGGTAATTCATTATAACATGCCTAAAAATATTGAAGGTTATTATCAAGAAATTGGTCGTTCTGGTAGAGATGGAATTAAAGCAAATGCCTTGTTGTTTCATAGCTATTCTGATGTTATTCAGTTGAAAAAATTTATGAGTGGCGCTTCAAACGAAGAAGTGCAATCGGCTAAATTAGATAGAATGAAACAGTTTTCTGAGGCTACAACTTGCCGAAGAAAAATATTGTTAAGTTATTTTGGAGAATTGTTAGCCGAGAATTGTGGTAATTGTGATGTTTGTAAAAATCCACCAGAATTTTTTAATGGAACTATAATTGCTCAAAAAGCACTTTCTGTAATTACACGCTTACAAGAATCTGAAGCAATGGGGACAGTAATTGATGTGCTACGAGGAGCGCACAATGCAACTATTTTAGAAAAAGGCTACGATACGTTAAAATCTCACGGAGTTGGCAGCGAAATTTCTTGGCGAGATTGGCAACAATATTTAATTCAACTTACAAACCAAGGGTATTGCGAAATTGCTTTTCATAAAAATAATGCGTTGCAATTAACTAGTTTTTCAAAAAAAGTTTTATTCGAAAAAGAACAGGTTAATTTAACAAGGCCGGTTGAAATTAAAGAGCAGCCTGTACTTCAGAAAAAGACTACAAAAACTAGAAAAGCAACTAAAGATACGTTGTTTGAAAGACTTCGAAAATTACGTCAAGAAATTGCATTGGCCGAAAACATTCCGCCATATTTAGTGTTTAATGATGCTTCGTTAAAAGATATGGAGCGCTCAAGACCTATGAGTGAGGCTGACTTTTTAGAGATAAGTGGTGTAGGACAACGAAAGTTAGAGGTTTATGGAGAAGATTTTATTGCTGAAATAGTTGCTTTTTCAAACGAAAAAATAAAAACAAGAAAGAAAAAAGATACTCACAAAGTAACGTACGACTTATACAAAGAAGGTTTAACTATAGACGAAATTGCAGATAGGCGCAATTTAAAACCAACCACAATATTTTCGCATTTGGCATTGTTATATACCGAAGGAAAAGATATTGATATTTATGATTTTGTTACTGATAAAGAGGTTGAATTAGTGAGAAAAGCAAAAGATGAGTTGGAGAGTCCGCCAGCTTTAAAACCTTATTATGAACATTTAAATAAAGAAGTTGAATACTTTAAAATTAGATTGGCATTAACGGTAATTGATAAAGAAGGATAGAAGTATTTTTTAGCTGAAATGTTAAATTTGTTTTAAATCCTGTACTAAATATTAATTTATTATTGAAATAAACAATAAAACTATTATTTTCGCGGTTTAAGAGCTAAAAACAGAGATAATTGAATACGAAGGAACGAGTGAAGACGCCGAGAAAAAGTAAACTAGCATTGATACATCAATACTATTCTTACACAGGGTTTTATTCTTTTATAGGCAAAAGCCTAAAAAAAGCAATAGTGCCTATTCTTGCTGTGGTGGTTGCTTTAGTATTGTTTAATGAATATGTTTATAGCATAAATAAAGGGCTTCAGCTAATTACAACTGTATTTTCGGATATTCAAATACTAGTTGTGTTTTTTATTTCAGAATCTTTTTTAGGTTTAATTCCACCAGAAATTTTTATTGCTTGGACTAAAAAAACATCAAATCCAATTGTTAATTTAAGCATACTTGCTTCTCTTTCATATATTGGAGGAATTGTTTCTTACTTTATTGGTAAAAGCATTTTAAAAATAGAAAAAGTAAAAAATTATTTTGAAACAAAGTTGTCTAAACATTTGAAAAACACCAGTAAATGGGGTGGTTTTTTAATTGCTGTTGGTGCACTATTACCAATTCCTTTCTCGATTACTTGTATGGCAGGAGGAATGATTAAGTATCCATTTAAAGGTGTGATGTTATTTGGTTTATTGCGTTTTGCTAGATTTGCAATTTATGCCATGGCAATTTTTCAAATGGTTAGTTAAACGAGCCTTATTTAAGGTTTTTTTAAGTTATAAAAAATAATTATTCCTATTAATTGTTACATATTTCTTCTGTATTGACCACCTACTTCAAACAGAGCTTCGGTAATTTGACCTATAGAACATACTTTGCAAGCCTCCATTAATTGCTCAAAAATGTTTTCATTCTGAATAGATTTTTCTTTTAATAATTGAAGTTGTTCTTCAGCTTTAGATTTGTTTCCTTTATTTAAATTTTCAACCACCGAAATTTGTAATTGCTTTTCAGTTTCAGTGGCTCTAATTACTTCTTGAGGTAAAATAGTAGGTGAACCTTTGCTGCTTAAAAATGTATTTACTCCAATAATTGGGAAGCTTCCGTTGTGTTTTAAAGTTTCATAATACAAACTTTCTTCTTGAATTTTACTACGTTGGTACATAGTTTCCATAGCACCTAAAACTCC
This sequence comes from Lutibacter oricola, assembly GCF_900106565.1. GTDB lineage: Bacteria > Bacteroidota > Bacteroidia > Flavobacteriales > Flavobacteriaceae > Lutibacter > Lutibacter oricola. Next base: position 39,745 of record NZ_FNNJ01000005.1, on the reverse strand, counting down.
ACCACGATCTGTAATTCTATCAAATTCTGCATATACAGCTTCTTCAACCAAATCGGTTAATTCTTCAATAATAAAAGCTCCCTGAATTGGGTTTTCATTTTTAGTTAAACCTAATTCTTTATTAATTATAAGTTGAATTGCCATTGCTCTACGTACACTTTCTTCCGTAGGAGTTGTAATTGCTTCGTCATAAGCATTGGTATGTAAGCTATTGCAATTATCGTAAATAGCATATAGAGCTTGCAAGCTTGTTCTAATATCATTAAAGTCTATTTCTTGTGCGTGTAAGCTTCTACCTGAAGTTTGAATATGATATTTTAACATTTGCGCTCGCGAATTAGCACCGTATTTGTTTTTTAGTGCTTTTGCCCAAATTTTACGAGCAACTCTACCAATTACGGCATATTCTGGATCAATACCATTAGAGAAAAAGAACGATAGGTTTGGACCAAATTTGTTAATATCCATTCCTCGAGAAAGATAATATTCAACATAAGTAAATCCGTTTGCTAACGTAAATGCTAATTGCGAAATTGGATTAGCACCAGCTTCGGCAATATGATAACCAGAAATTGAAACAGAATAAAAATTACGAATATTATTATCAATAAAATACTCTTGAACATCACCCATTAAGCGTAAGGCAAATTCAGTAGAAAAAATACACGTATTTTGAGCCTGATCTTCTTTTAAAATATCTGCTTGTATAGTTCCTCTTACTTTTGAAATAGTTTCATTTTTAATTTTTTGATATACATCAAAAGGTAAAACTTCATCACCAGTAACACCCAATAATAATAAACCTAAACCATTATTCCCTTCAGGTAAATCACCTTGGTAACTTGGTCTTTCAACTCCTTTTTCTTTGTAAATTGAAGTAATTTTAGCTTCAATTTCAGTTATTAAATCATTTTTAATAATATATTTTTCACATTCCTGGTCAATGGCAGCATTCATAAAAAAACCAAGCATCATAGGTGCCGGACCATTAATTGTCATAGAAACAGATGTCATTGGGTTTGTTAATTCAAAACCAGAGTATAATTTTTTTGCATCGTCTAAACAACAAATAGAAACTCCTGCATTTCCAATTTTACCATAAATATCTGGCCTAACAGCTGGATCATTTCCATATAAAGTAACCGAGTCAAATGCTGTAGATAATCTTTTTGCAGGCATTCCTAAACTTACGTAATGAAAACGTCTGTTTGTGCGTTCTGGACCACCTTCACCAGCAAACATTCTAGTAGGATCTTCACCAGTTCTTTTAAAAGGGAATAACCCAGCAGTATACGGAAATTCTCCTGGTACGTTTTCCTCTAAACTCCAATATAAAATATCTCCCCAAGCTTCATATTTTGGTAAAGCTATTTTGGGGATTTTTAGATGTGAAAGTGATTCGCTTTGAGTTGAAATATTAATTTCTTTATCGCGAACTTTGTATGAGTAAATTTCGTTTTTGTACAATTGTTTTTTTTCTTCCCATTTAAGAATTATGTTCCAGTTATGCGGATTTAAATCCATTTTAACGCTATCAAATTCGGTTTTTAGAGCTTTTATAATATCAACCTTGTCATTCTGAGCATCGCGAATAATCTCATCTATTGAAACGTTAAGATTCTTCATTTCATTCAGAATGACACCCGAAACGCTTTCAATAGCTTTAAAAATACCATATAGTTTTTGGGCAATTTCTTTTTGTTGAATACTTGAGTTGCTGTACGTTCTATTGTTTTCGGTAATTTCAGATAAGTAGCGAGTTCTATTTGGTGGAATTATAAATTGTTTTTCGCTGTTTTTTTCTGAAAATTCAAAAGAACTATTAAAATTAGCTGAAGTTTTTTTGTTCAATTTTTTAATAATTACAGCGTATAATTCATTGGTTCCGGGATCGTTAAATTGCGAGGCAATAGTGCCATAAACAGGCATAGTGTTTACATCTTCTTCCCATAAATTATTGTTGCGCTGGTATTGTTTTTTAACATCACGCAAAGCATCTAAAGCGCCCCGCTTATCAAATTTATTTAAGGCAATTACATCTGCAAAATCAATCATGTCGATTTTTTCTAACTGAGTTGCAGCACCATATTCAGGAGTCATTACATACATTGCAACATCAGAATGATCTAAAATTTCTGTATCACTTTGTCCAATTCCAGAAGTTTCTAAAATAACTAAATCAAACCCAGCAACTTTTAAAATGTCTACAGCGTCGTTAACGTGTTTAGATAAGGCTAAATTAGCTTGTCTAGTAGCTAAGGAACGCATATAAACACGGTTGTTTTTAATAGAATTCATTCTAATTCTATCTCCTAAAAGTGCGCCTCCAGTTTTTCTTTTTGAAGGATCAACAGAAACTATTGCAATTGTTTTTTTTGGGAAATCGGTTAAAAAACGTCTTACAATTTCATCAACTGTAGATGATTTTCCAGAACCTCCGGTTCCGGTAATTCCTAAAACGGGTATTTTAGACTTTTTAGATTGTTTTTTTACTTCAGCAATAAAATTAGCGTGCTTTTTAGAAAAATTTTCAGCACCAGAAATGGCTTTAGCTATTTGATGTGAGTTTTTATTAGCTAAATCTTCAATTTTGAAATCTATAATTTCACCAGTTGCAAAATCACAACGTTCAATCATATCGTTAATCATACCCTGCAAACCTAATTCTCTTCCGTCATCAGGTGAGTAAATTCTGGTAATACCATAATCCATTAAGTTGTTAATTTCTTCAGGAAGTATAACGCCGCCTCCGCCACCAAATATTTTGATGTTTGAAGCTCCTTTTTCCTTCAATAAATCGAACATGTATTTAAAATACTCGTTATGTCCACCTTGGTATGATGTAAGCGCAATAGCATTTGCATCCTCTTCAATAGCACAGTTTACAACATCTTCCACACTTCTATCATGTCCGAGATGAATTACTTCAACACCTGTTGCTTGAATTATGCGTCGCATAACGTTTATTGATGCATCGTGGCCGTCAAATAAAGAAGCAGCAGTTACAATTCGTATTTTATTAACGGGTTTGTATGGTTTAATTTTGTTCATTCTGTAATTTTAGGTAGTAATAGTAGTGCAATTTATAAATATTTTAAAAATAACCTAGTTTTATTGGTAATTAGATAAACATTTGAAGCTTGATTTATTCTCATTCATTTTTTAAGTAATTTTGACGCTTAATTAAACATAGAAATGAAAAGAATAACTATTCTAATAAATTGTAACGATAGTAAGGGTATAATAGCATCAGTAACAAATTTTGTTTCTCAGCAGAGTGGAAATATTGTGTATATAGATCAATATGTAGATAGGGAAGAGGAAATGTTTTTTATGCGTTTAGAATGTGAATTTTCTGTTGAAGTTTTTAATGTAGAAGTATTTAAAAATATGTTTAATGAAGTAATTGCAAATAAATTTGAAATGAATTGGCAATTACATGATGGAGATTCTAAACCTAAAATGGCTGTTTTTGTATCTAAGTATTCACATTGTTTATATGATATTTTAAGTAGGTATAATGCAGGAGAATTAGATGTTGAAATACCATTAATTATTAGTAATCACCCAGATTTAGAGAATATAGCAAAATCTTTTAATATTCCATATTACTGTATTAAAGTAACTAAAGACACTAAAGTAGAAGCTGAGAATGAACAGTTAAGATTGTTGAAAGAATACAATGTTGATTTTATTGTGCTGGCAAGGTATATGCAAATACTTTCATCAAAACTAATTGCAGAATATCCAGACCATATTATAAATATTCATCATTCATTTTTACCTGCGTTTCCTGGGGCAAAGCCTTACCATTCGGCATACAAACGTGGTGTAAAAATTATTGGAGCAACAAGCCATTATGTTACGGAAGATTTAGATGAAGGACCAATTATTGAGCAAGATATTACACGAGTTTCACATACACATACCATTAAAGATTTTATTTTAAAAGGGCGTGATTTAGAGAAAATTGTACTTTCAAGAGCTATAAAATTACATACTCAACGTAAAGTAATGGTGCATAATAATAAAACGGTTGTTTTTACATAATATACTTTGTAAAACTGTATTTTTTTCTGTCCAATAAATAATTCAAATTACCTTCATTTTGGTAAGCTTCTTTTTCAAAAGAGATATTTTTGTATGCCTTATTATGATTTTTATATTTAATTAAGAGAACTAAATATTCAGCAAAATACCAAACGAAAAAGAAAACCCAAAAAAGTTCTTTTTGCTGTTGTAAATGAATGTTCTCGTGGTTTAATAAATAGCTATCACTTTTTAACTCTTTGTTTTTTAGAAAAACAAAGGGGTAAATGGTTAAACCAATATAATTTTTAGGTACTAAGTATTTCGAAATTATAATCATAGCTATTATTAACAAATCAAAAACTGAACCAAAATTACAGTATATTTGTTATACCTAAAAATAATGAAATTATTTTAATCAATGACTTTCAAAAAACAAATTCAACAAGGAATTCCATCTGAATTACCAGAAATAAAACTATACGATTCTAATTTAAATCACGCTCCAAAACGAAAAGAGATACTTTCTAAAGCTGAAAAAGAACTTGCTATTAGAAATGCACTACGTTATTTTGAAGAAAAATACCATTCGGTTTTAGCAAAAGAATTTGCCGAAGAATTGAATAAATACGGACGTATTTATATGTACCGCTTTCGTCCAGATTATAAAATGTATGCACGCCCTATTAGCGAATACCCTGGAAAATGCGAGCAAGCAAAAGCTATTATGCATATGATTCAGAATAATTTGGATTATGCTGTTGCTCAACATCCGCACGAGTTAATTACCTATGGAGGAAACGGAGCAGTTTTTCAAAACTGGGCACAGTATTTATTGTGTATGCAATATTTAAGTGAAATGACAGAAGAACAAACACTGGTGATGTATTCTGGGCATCCAATGGGATTATTTCCTTCACATAAAAATGCTCCAAGAGTTGTGGTTACAAACGGAATGATGATTCCAAATTATAGCAAACCAGATGATTGGGAGAAATATAATGCGCTTGGAGTTACACAATATGGGCAAATGACTGCCGGTAGTTATATGTATATTGGGCCACAAGGAATTGTGCACGGAACAACAATTACCGTGTTAAATGCTGGGAGAAAAATTTCGAAAAATGGCGAAGGCTTAGAAGGAAAATTATTTGTTACTTCTGGTTTAGGAGGTATGAGCGGAGCGCAACCAAAAGCAGGTAATATTGCTGGTTGCATTACTGTTTGTGCTGAGGTAAACCCGAAAATTACTGAAATTCGTTTATCACAAGGTTGGATTGATGAAAAAATCACTGATTTAGATGAATTAGTAGAAAGAGTTAAAAAAGCAAAAGCAACTAAAGAAGTTGTTTCTATAGCATATTTAGGAAACATTGTAGAGGTTTGGGAAAAATTTGATGAAGTTGATTTATATATAGATTTAGGTTCAGATCAAACATCGTTACATAACCCTTGGGCTGGAGGTTATTACCCTGTAGAATTAAGTTTTGATTACGCAAATGAGTTAATGGCAAATAAGCCTAAATTATTTAAAGAAAAGGTTCAAGAAAGTTTGCGAAGACAAGCAGCAGCTATAAACAAACATACGGCAAAAGGAACTTATTTCTTTGACTATGGAAACGCATTTTTATTGGAAGCAAGTAGAGCAGGAGCAACAGTTCATAAAAACGATAATGGAGTTTTTTGTACGGCGAGAGAATCAAAATTGGGTGGCGAAGCTTTCGCCTATCCGAGTTATGTTCAAGATATAATGGGGCCCATGTGTTTTGATTATGGTTTTGGACCGTTCCGTTGGGTTTGTACAAGTGCAAATCCTTCAGATTTAGAAAAAACCGATGCTATAGCTTGTGAAGTTTTAGAAGAAATTAGAAAAAATTCTCCAAAAGAAATTCAGCAACAAATGGCTGATAATATTCAATGGATTAAAGGAGCTCAAGAAAATAAATTAGTTGTTGGTTCGCAAGCACGTATTTTATATGCTGATGCTGAAGGAAGAATGAAAATTGCTGAAGCGTTTAATAATGCTATAAAAACTGGTGAAATTTCAGAAGCTATTGTGTTAGGAAGAGATCATCACGATGTTTCTGGAACAGATTCTCCTTACCGCGAAACATCAAATATTTACGATGGTTCTCAGTTTACAGCAGATATGGCTATTCAAAATGTAATAGGCGATAGTTTTAGAGGGGCAACTTGGGTTTCAATTCATAACGGAGGTGGAGTTGGCTGGGGAGAAGTTGTAAATGGTGGTTTTGGTATGGTTCTTGATGGTAGTAAAGAAGCAGAAAAGCGTTTGAAAAGTATGCTTTTTTGGGATGTTAATAACGGTATTTCACGAAGAAATTGGGCAAGAAATAAAGGAGCAACATTTGCTATTAAAAGAGCAATGGAAGTTGAACCAAACTTAAAAGTTACATTGCCAAACGTAGTGGATGATACGGTTATAAATAATTTATTCTAACTTTAAATATAGTTTATATGAAAGCATTAAAAATACTTCCGTTAGCATTACTTTTTGTAGTTGCATCGTGCAGTTCGGTTCGAGTTACAAGTGACTATGATACTTCTACAGATTTTTCAAAATATAAAACATTCGCCTTTTATAAAAAAGGAATTGATAAAGCAGAAATTTCTGATCTAGATAAACGTAGAATTCTTAAAGCTGTTGAAAGTGAATTATTGGCAAAAGGATTTACAAAGTCTGAAAAACCAGATGTTTTAGTGAATATTTTTACAAAATCTCGTCAAAAAGTAGATATTTATAATAACAATCAGTTTTTTATGGGATGGCATCCTTGGTATTACGGGCCAAATTTTGGAATGCAGATTTCAAAATATACTGAAGGAACATTGTTTATTGATTTAATTGATGCTAAAAAGAAAGAATTGGCTTGGCAAGGAATTGGTAGCGGAGCATTAACATCGGCTAGAAATGTAACAAAAAAGGAAGAAAGAATTAGAGAGTTTGTGGGTGAGATTATGGCTAAATATCCTCCAGGAAGTGAAAAGTAAATATTTTTTATTAAAAGCTAGCTTAATACTTCTGTTAAGTAATGTACTAGTATTTTGCAGTAATAGCAATTCAACAAATGTTAGTAGTAAATGTGATGAGGTTGTGCTAATTAATGCTAGTTTGTTTACTACTGCTCCAAATAATTTATGGTAATTAATAGTGCTAGTATTGATGACGATTGCTTGAAAATTAATTATAGTTCTAGTGGTTGTAGTGGAGATAGTTGGGAAGTAAAGTTAATAGATGCAGGTGTTATTATGGAGTCATTTCCACCTCAAAGAAACATAAAATTATCTTTAAAAAATGAAGAAATTTGTGAAGCATATTTCACAAAAGAAATTTCTTTTGATATTGATAAATTGCAAGTTGATGGTGAAGTAGTCTTATTAAATTTAGAAGGTTTTGATACTCAAATAAGATACGAGTATTAGGTAAAATAAATAAATTAACATTAGTTAACTAAAACGTTCTGAATTTTCAGAACGTTTTTTTATACATTTGCGTTCTATGGAGATTAAAAAACCAATGAAGCCAGAAGAAGGTGATTATTACACAAACGAGCAAGGCTATAGGGTTTTTACAGAGCAATATCATTTAAAAAGAGGATACTGTTGTAAAAACGGTTGTAAATATTGTCCGTACGGATACGATAAAAAAACAGATACATTTAAAAAATAAATTATGATTAAGAAAATAGTATTAATTGCATTAATAATTTCAGTTTCTGCTTGTGCAGAACTACAACAAGTAGTAAATCAATTACCAACTAGTGGAGGAGCTTTAACAAATGCGCAAATAGGTAATGGGTTAAAAGAAGCATTGAATAATGGTATTACTAAACAAGTTTCGAAATTAGCTGTAAAAGATGGTTTTTTTAAAAATGAATTAACCAAAATATTATTACCAGAAGAATTACAAAAAGTAGATAATACCTTACGTAAAATAGGTTTGTCTAAAGTTGCAGATGAAGGGTTAAAAGTTTTAAATAGAGCAGCTGAAGATGCTGTAAGTGAAGCATTTCCAATTTTTGTAGATGCTATTAAGGGAATGTCTTTTAACGATGCTAAAAATATTTTGTTAGGCGATAAAAATGCAGCTACAAATTATTTAAAAGGAGCAACATCACAAGCTTTAACTCAAAAGTTTACTCCAATTATTCAAAATTCATTTCAAAAGGTTGGAGCCGATAAAATTTGGGCTAATTTAATAACTAAGTACAATACATTACCATTAACTAAAGATGTAAACCCAGATTTAACGCAGTATGTTACTGGTGAAGCCTTAAAAGGTGTGTATACTATGGTTGAAGTTGAAGAAAAAGAAATTAGAGAAAAAGTAAGTAGTAGAACTTCTACATTGTTAAAGCAGGTATTTGCTTTGCAAGATTAAGTTTAAAAAAATAAAATAGCTGTTATGAAAAAAATAATTATTGCCTTAGGGTTAGTTATAGGTGTGTCTACATCTATAATTTCGCAAAATATTTATTTAAAAAAGACTGAATTAGATAAGGTTTTATGTAAAAATTGGGATGTAGATCACGCTATAATGAGTGGTTTAACAATTAAAAAATTGGCGGTTAATGCCGATTTTGAAATTGAATTTAACCTAGATGGAACTTTTGAAATTTATAAAGAAACAGGTGAGGTAAGAGAAGGCTTGTGGTTGTTTAATTCCAAAAAACATTATGTTGTTTTAGTGGAAAATGATGAGCCTATTGGTATAGTAAAATCTTGTAGAAAAGGAATTTTGGATATTCAATTTTCTAGTGAAAAAGATGATTCTGCTATTGCAAATTTAGAAGTGTTTTTGAAGCCACTTTAAAAGTGGCTTTCTAGTTTTTTATGTAACTCTTTAAAGTAATCGAAGGCTAAAAGCATTCTAGATCCTGGCCAACTAAACATTTCACCATCACCAAAAACGGTTATTGAGCGGTTGGTAAATGAACCAATTTCCATTGCGTGTTTGTCTTCAAATTTATAAGGTTCAGAAGAAAAAATAAGTACATCTGGATCACCTTCCCATCTAATTTTATCAATCACAATTTTTGGGTAACGGCTCATACTATCGTAAATGTTTTCAAACTTATTAAGTTTTAGCATTTCGTTAATATAGGTGTCATTTCCAGCCACCATCCAAGGGTTTGCCCAAATAAAATAAGCAACTTTTCTAGAAGGTTTGTCTTTAATAAACTGTTTGAAATCGGCTAGTTTAAATTCAATTTTATGTGCTAAATTATCACTTTCGGTTCTTCTATTTAAAATAGAGCCTAGGTGAAGAATTAAATCTATAGAATCATTAATTGTATTTACATCTGAAAAATAAGTTGGAGCAATTTTTTCAAGTTCAGGAAGCATATCGTATGCATTTTCCTCTTTATTGCACAAAATAAAATCAGGTTTTAGCTCTTTTATTTTTTCGTAATCTACTTTTTTTGTACCTCCAACAATGGCTTTTGTAGATTTTAAATTGAACGGATGAATACAATACTTTGTAATTCCGACCAATTCATTTTCTAATGCTAAATCACATAGTAATTCAGTTTGCGATGGTACTAAGGAAACTATTCTTTTTGGTACAGATTTTAATGTAATTTCTCTACCAATTTGATCTTTAATTATTTTCATTTAATATTTGTTCCATTTCTTGTTGTAACTTCAGTGCTTCTTGCTGTGCTGTTTTAGCAAAATTCTCATCGCTACCAGCATAAATAATTCCTCTTGAAGAATTAATTAATAAACCGCAATCTTTATTTAAACCGTATTTACAAACATCTTGTAAATTACCACCTTGCGCTCCAACACCTGGAACTAATAAAAAGTGGTTTGGTACAATTTGTCTAATTTCTTCAAAATATTCAGCTTTTGTAGCTCCAACTACAAACATTAAATTTTCTGAATTTTTCCAAGTAATTGCAGTCTTTAAAACTTCTTTATAAACCTCTTGTTTGTCTGTTTTTAAACCTTGAAAATCTAAACCACCTTTGTTAGATGTTAATGCTAATAAAATGGTTGTTTTGTCTTCGAAAGCTAAAAACGGTTCTACGGAATCACTTCCCATATAAGGTGCAACGGTAACAGAATCAAAATTTAAATCTTCAAAAAAAGCTTTCGCATACATTGTTGAAGTATTTCCAATATCACCACGCTTAGCATCAGCAATTGTAAAAACTTCAGGATAGTTTGCGTTAATGTAATTGATAGTTTTCTCTAGAGATTGCCAACCTTTAATACCGTAAGCTTCATAAAAAGCCGTATTAGGTTTATAAGCGACAGCTAAATGATGTGTTGCATCAATAATTTGCTTGTTAAATTCGAAAATAGGATCTTCTTTAGCTATTAAATGTGTTGGAATTTTTGTTAAATCAACATCTAAACCAATACATAAAAATGATTTTTTTTTCTGAATTTGTGCTATAAGCTCTTGTTTGTTCATAGGTTTGAATAAAGAATTATGCAAAAGTAGTAATTTTAATAGTTTAAGTTATATTTGTTCAACAAATAATCTACATTGTTTAGCTACATTATAAATAAAATATTTTACGGAATTTTAACGCTCTTTGGAGTGGTAACTGTTATTTTCTTTTTATTTAACATTTTGCCCGGCGATCCTGCAAGAATGATGCTAGATCAGCGCGAAGATACTGAGCAGCTTCAGAATATTAGAAAAAAATATGGTTTTGATCAGCCAATATCAACGCAGTATTTATATTATTTAAACGATTTATCTCCAATTTCAATCCATAGCAACAATACAGAAAACTACACTTTTTTAGATAATGATAAGTATACGTTTTCAAAAATAGTATCATTTAATAAGCAAACAATTGTAGCAAAACTTCCATATTTGAGAAAATCTTTTCAGAAAAACGATAAAAATGTTTCAGAAATTATTAGCGAAACAATGCCAAACACAGCAGTTTTAGCAGTTTCGGCAATTACCATAGCAATTATTATTGGTATTTTCTTTGGAATTCTTTCTGCGCTTTATAAGGATTCATTTTTTGATAGAATTATTTCAGTAATAAGTACTTTGGGTATGAGTGTACCTTCATTTTTCTCTGCAATATTATTTGCTTGGTTGTTTGGTTTTGTATTGCACAAATACACCAATTTAAATATGACAGGTAGTTTGTATGAAGTTGATGATTTTGGTGAGCATATTTATATTCAGTGGAAAAATTTAATATTACCTTCAATAGTTTTAGGTATTAGACCATTAGCAGTGGTAATTCAATTAATGCGAAACTCACTGTTAGAAGTGTTGAATCAAGATTATATTAGAACCGCGAAAGCAAAAGGTTTGTCTACCTTCAAAATAATTAAAACACACGCTTTAAAAAATTCGCTAAATCCGGTTGTTACGGCAATTAGTGGATGGTTTGCATCGTTATTAGCAGGAGCCGTTTTTGTAGAGTATATTTTTAACTGGAATGGATTGGGTAAAGAAATTGTAAACGCCTTAAACACTTTAGATTTACCTGTAATAATGGGTAGTGTTTTGGTAATTGCTACAATGTTTATTTTAATTAATATTTTGGTTGATATTATTTACGGTTTATTAGATCCAAAAATTAGAATAAAATAGCACCTTTTTCTTTAGAAACTAACCGAAAACGATTGCGCAAAATACCTTGTTTAAAGCTAGTTTTTAGGCTTTTAATTGTAAATTTGTAGGGTTAATCACAACAATAATATCAAAAATATAATATCATGAGAAAACAAATTGTAGCAGGTAACTGGAAAATGAACAAAAACGTTCAAGAATCAGTACAATTGGCTGACGAAATTGTAAGTAATGTAAAAGATTTAGCTTTAGATAATACAAGAGTAATTGTTACTCCAACTTTTGTTAATATTAGCGAAGTTGTTAAAGTTGCTGAAGGATCTAACGTTGAGGTTGCTGCTCAAAATATGCACCAAGCAAAAAGTGGAGCTTACACTGGAGAGATTTCTGCTGAAATGTTAACTTCATTAGGTTTAAAAACGGTTATTTTAGGTCACTCTGAAAGAAGAGAATACTTTGGTGAAACTGACGCTATTTTAGCTGAAAAAGTTGATGCTGCTTTAGCTAACGAATTAGAAATTATTTTCTGTTTTGGTGAAGTTTTAGAAGATAGAAAATCTGATAACCACTTTAACGTAGTTGAAAGTCAAATTAAAAATGCATTATTTCACTTACCAGTTGATGCTTGGAAAAATATAGTATTAGCTTACGAGCCAGTTTGGGCTATTGGTACTGGTGAAACAGCTTCTCCAGAACAAGCACAAGAAATGCACGCATTTATCAGAAAAATTGTAGCTGCTCAATACAATGCTGAAGTTGCTGAAAATGTATCAGTTTTATACGGTGGAAGTGTAAACCCAGGAAACGCTAAAGAAATATTTTCTAAAGAAGATGTTGATGGTGGTTTAATTGGTGGAGCTGCATTAAATGCTGATAACTTTATCGCTTTAATCAAATCTTTCTAAGAAATTAGAAAAATAAAATATAAATACGGTTTTCTTTTATGTTAAAGGAAACCGTATTTTTGCATTTATAAATTAATAGTATGAACATAAAATATATTGGTTATTCTTTTACCGTAACACCTAAAGAGCCAGCAACAGAAATATTAATTGCACAATTAGGATTTGCAGGTTTTGAAAGTTTTGTTGAAAATGAAGATGGAGTTACCGCTTACATTCAAGAAGCAGATTGGAATGCTGGAATGTTAGAAGATATTCAAATATTAAATTCTAATGAGTTTAACATTTCTTATAAAGAAGAAGTAATTGAACAAACAAATTGGAATAGCGAATGGGAAAAGAACTTTAATCCAATTCAGGTAGATGATTTGGTAAGTATTAGGGCGCCTTTTCACGAAAATCCAAATTTAAAATACGACATTGTTATTGAACCAAAAATGAGTTTTGGTACAGGTCATCATGAAACTACGCATATGATGGTGCAGCACTTGTTGGATATGGATTTAACCAATAAAAAAACATTAGATATGGGCTGTGGAACTGGAATTTTAGCAATTTTTGCTGAAATGAAAGGTGCACAACCAATTGATGCTATTGATATTGATAACTGGTGTTACGAGAATTCTTTGGAAAATGTAACACGCAATAATTGTAGTCATATTTCAGTTTATGAAGGTGATGCATCTTTATTAATTAATAAAGAATACGATGTTATTATAGCAAACATAAATAGAAACATATTGTTGAACGATATGCAATCTTATATGAATTGTTTAGCTAAAAACGGAACAATTCTATTTAGTGGTTTTTATCAAGAAGATATTCCAATTATAGATGCCGAAGTTTCTAAATATGGATTAAATATTGACAAGATTATAGAACGTAATAACTGGGTAGCAATTAAATACATTTTTGAATAATGATTTTATACGGTGGTTCATATACAGAAGAAGTTGGTCCTGGGTTAAGTGGAACAGGTAATGGTATTTATTGTTTTTATTTTAATAATGAAAACGGTGAGTTATTTTTATTAAATACTTTTTTGAATAGAAACACTAGTTATATTGCTATTTCAGAAGATAAAAAATACCTGTTTAGTTTTCAGGAAGTTTTAGCAGATAAAAAACCTGTTGTACTTTCATTTTTTATTAATGAAGACTGCTCTTTAAAACTAATAAGTAAACAACCAATAGATGGCGGTTTACCTTGTCATTTAAATATTATAAATAATAAAACTTTAGGTGTAGCTTGTTACCAAACAGGAAGTGTTCATTTGTTTCCAATAAATGAAGATGGTTCGTTAGAACCAAGTTCTCAAACTTTTAAAAATGTTGGAGCAAGTGTAAATGTTGAAAGACAAGAATGTGCGCATTCCCATATGGTTGCAATTAATAATAATCAAATATTTGTACCAGATTTAGGTATAGATAAGATTGTTGTTTTTAATAACGAAGAAAATTTATTAAAAGAAACTTATAATGTTGAAATGCCACTAGGAGCGGGGCCAAGACATATAGTTTTTCATCCAAAAGGTGAATATGGTTTTGTAATTAATGAATTGACAAGCGGAGTTTCAATAGTAAAAAAAGAAAATTCAAAATTTAAGGTTGTGGAAAATGTAAGCTCTATACCAAATACGTATAGAGGAGTTCCTGCTGCAGCAGCTATAAAAATGAGTCCAGATGGCAAATTTTTATATGTTTCAAATAGGGGAAGTAATACCATTGCCATTTTTAGTTTTAATTTTGAAAATGGTAAACTTGAGCTAGTAGATCAACAATATACTGAAGGGGAAACTCCAAGGGATTTTGAAATTTCACCTACAGGAGAATGGTTGTTGGTTGCTAATCAAGATTCAAATACTATAATTGTTTTTAAAAGAGATTTAAATTCGGGTAAACTAAAAGAGGTTGCTAAAAATAGTGAAGTGCAATCTGTAGTTTGTTTGAAATTTTTATAAATTTGTTGAAATTATGAGTCCAGAAAGAAAAATACAAGAAGAAGTAGACGTAGCAGAGCAAGAGAGTAACTTGAATGAAATTGTGTTATTTAATGACGATGTAAATACGTTTGATTTTGTAATAGATTCGTTAATAGATATATGTGAACATACCTTAGAGCAAGCAGAACAATGTACTATATTAGTGCATTATAAAGGAAAATGTACAGTAAAAACTGGTGAGTATAAAGAGTTAGAACCAAAATGTACGGCACTTTTAAGCCGAGGTTTATCTGCAGAAATTATTTAAAAAAAGCCAACACAATGTATTGGCTTAAAAAGAGTTGTTTAACCAAGAGAACATTATGAGGTAAAAATGAATTTTTTTTACTGATCATTTAACTCTTTTGCGATTAGACGGTTAATTGAGATAAAACTTACAAAAAAAATCCCGCTTTTGCGGGATTTTTTTTATAAAGGAATATTTCCGTGTTTTCGTTTCGGTTTGTTAACTTCTTTTCCCTCAAGCATTTGGAATGCTTTTATTAATTTTCTACGTGTGTTTTTCGGGTAAATTACTTCATCAATAAAACCACGTCTTGCTGCTCTATATGGGTCTGCAAACATATTTGCGTACTCAGTTTCTTTTTCTTTTAATTTTTCTTCTGGGTTTTCTGCATTTGCAATTTCTCGTCTAAAAATAATTTCAGCAGCTCCTTTGGCTCCCATTACCGCAATCTCGGCAGTTGGCCAAGCATAATTTAAATCGGCTCCAATATGTTTAGAGTTCATTACATCATAAGCACCACCGTAAGCTTTTCTTGTAATTATAGTAATTTTTGGTACTGTAGCTTCGCTTAAAGCGTATAATAATTTTGCTCCATTAGTTATAATTCCATTCCATTCTTGGTCGGTACCAGGTAAAAATCCAGGAACATCTACAAGTACTAATAATGGAATATTAAAACTATCGCAAAAACGAGTAAATCTTGCTCCTTTAATAGACGATTTAACATCTAGACAACCTGCCAATTGTAAAGGTTGATTGGCAACAATACCAATACTTCTACCAGCTAAACGAGCAAAACCTACTATAATATTTTCAGCAAAATCTTTATGAATTTCAAAGAAAGAGTCTTCATCAATAATACCTTTAATAACGTCATGCATATCATAAGGTTTATGATTGTCTTCTGGTACAATATCAATTAGGTGTTCTCTTAATTCATCTCCAATTGTGTATGGCATTTTTTTAGGAGTTTCTCTATTGCTTTGCGGCATATAACTCAAAAGTTTTTTAACATCTTCTAAGCATTGTATGTCGTTAGCAGAAGTTACGTGTGTAACACCAGATTTGGTTGAGTGCGTGCTAGCTCCACCTAATTCCTCGGCAGTTACTTCTTCGTTTGTAACTGTTTTTACCACATTTGGCCCAGTCACAAACATATAACTAGAATCTTCAACCATAATGGTAAAATCTGTTATGGCTGGAGAGTAAACTGCTCCACCGGCACAAGGCCCCATAATTGCAGATAATTGTGGAATAACTCCAGAGGCTTGTACATTTCTATGAAAAATATCGGCATAACCTCCTAAAGATTTTACACCTTCTTGAATTCTTGCTCCACCAGAATCATTTAACCCAATACAAGGTGCACCAACTTTAATGGCTTGATCCATTATTTTACATATTTTTTCTGCGTGAGTTTCTGATAAAGAACCTCCAAAAACGGTAAAGTCTTGCGCAAAAACATATACTAATCTTCCGTAAATGGTTCCATAACCAGTAACTACACCATCACCAAAATATATTTCTTTATCCATTCCAAAATCGGTAGTACGGTGAGTAACCATAACACCCATTTCTTCAAAAGAGCCTTCATCTAATAAATAATCTATACGTTCACGTGCAGTAAGTTTTTTCTTGGCATGTTGTTTGTCAACTCTTTTTTGGCCTCCACCAGCATATGCTAATTCTAGACGTTTATCAAGTTTTTCTATTTTCGTATTCATATGATTTGTATCCATAATGCAAATTTTTAATGATTAATGAGTTGGAACTCTTAATTGTTTTTGATCTTCGAAATAAGTTTTTAAAGCTATAATAGCTGCTATTTTGGCTCTTTTTTCGATTCTATGTTCCAATTCTTCACCTGTATAATATTTTTTTACAAAATGAGTATCGAAATTTCCAGATCTAAAAGCTTCATGTTCGCAAACAAACCTACCAAAAGGTAATGTTGTTTGAGCGCCTTCTACTTTATAATTCTTAATTGCATCAATCATTAATTGTATGGCTTCTTCTCGAGTTTTACCATACGTTATTAATTTGGATAACATTGGGTCGTAATAAATAGGAATATCCATTCCTTCTTCAAAACCATCATCTACACGAATGCCTTCTCCTGTTGGAGGTTGGTAGGTAGTTAATTTACCTATACTTGGTAAAAAGTCGTTAAAAGGATCTTCTGCATAAACTCTTAATTCTAATGCATGTCCGTTTATATGTAAATCTTCTTGTTTAATTTCGATAGCTTCACCACGAGCAATTTTAATTTGTAATTCAACTAAATCTACTCCAGAAATTAGCTCAGTTACAGGGTGTTCAACTTGTAGCCTAGTATTCATTTCTAGGAAAAAGAAATTTAAGTCGCCATCAACCAAAAACTCTACTGTTCCAGCACCTAAATAATCGCAAGATTTTGCAACATTAATAGCTGCTTGTCCCATTTTTTCTCTTAATTCTGGTGTTAAAATAGATGAGGGAGCTTCTTCAACTACTTTTTGGTGACGACGTTGTACACTACATTCTCTTTCAAAAAAATGTAGAACATTTCCGTGAGAATCGGCTAATACTTGAATTTCTATATGACGAGGAGAAGTAATGTATTTTTCTACAAAAACAGATCCATCACCAAAGGCTGAGGTTGCTTCAGAAATTGCACGTTTCATTTGTTCTTCTACATCAACTTCTTTTTCTACAACTCTCATTCCTTTTCCTCCGCCACCTGCGGCTGCTTTAATAAGAATAGGGAAACCTATTTCTTTTGCAATTTCTACAGCTTCTTTTGGGTCGGTTACTGCGCGATCAACTCCAGGAACCATTGGTATGTTGTAGTTTTTAACAGCTTCTTTTGCTGCTAATTTATCGCCCATAGTTTTAATGGCGTATGACTTTGGACCTATAAATGTAATATTGTTGTCTTCTGCGAGTTTTGCAAAATCAGCATTTTCACTTAAAAACCCATATCCAGGGTGTATACCATCAACATCTAATTCTTTACAAACTTCAATAATTTTTTCTCCAACTAAATACGATTTGTTCGAAGGTGCTTCTCCAATACAAACTGCTTCATTAGCATAACGTACGTGTGGGGCATTTCTATCTGCTTCAGAAAAAACAGCTACTGTTTTAATACCCATTTTTCGAGCGGTTTTCATAACTCTTATGGCTATTTCGCCTCTATTAGCTACTAATATTTTTTTCATCGGTAAGTTTTTTAATATTATAAATAGGTTTAGGCTAATTCAATCATTAATTCTCCTTTTTCAACGGTTCCATTACTTTTAATGTTAATGGATTTAATAATCCCATCTTTTGGAGCAGGAATGGAGTTTTCCATTTTCATAGCTTCAAGAATTAAGAGTGTTTCTCCTTCTTTTACTTCTTGTCCTTCTTTAACGTTAACACTTAAAATCATGCCAGGCATAGGAGCTTTAACATCATTGGCTTTTTTTGAAGACCCAAGTGAGAATCCCATTTCTGTAATTAGTTGGTCTAATTGGTTGGAGATGTCTACAGTGTAGGTACTTTTATTTACTTTAATAACGTACTTTCTGTTGTAAAAATCTGATTCGTCAATTTTTACATTAAAAGATCTACCATCTTTAATAACGTGAAATTCGTTATCGGATAGTTTTAATAAATCTAATTGGTAGGCATCACTAGTTTTTAAATCGAATTCAAAAGATTCATCGACTTTTACTTTGAATTGTTTCTTCATAGTGTTGAAATTAGTTTGTTTGAATAATTTTAGGTTTTATAAAGTTATTAAATTTTTAGCTAGGATTTGAATGTTTTTAATCAATTAATGTCGAATAGTGTATTTATTAGATGTTAATAGAAGAGTTTTTTAAAGAAAATAAGTTGAAAGCGGTTGTTTTAATGTGAATATTTTAAAAGTTGTAGTTTGTGTATTATATGTAATGTAAAAAGGTGTTTTTTTTATTCTTTTTTGAAAAATACAAAGGGTAAAAATGCTTTTATGTATGTTAATTTAACATTAAGAACGTTACTAAAACGTTTTCGATGTTAAAATAGAATATAAAGTAGAGAAATACGTTGTGAAATAAACCGTAAGTTTTTCGTTATTTTACAATGAATAACAAAACAAGAAGCGTTATGAGTTTAAAAAAGCAATTTTTAAAAAGTAAACCAGTTTGTAAAGTTACTTTTTCTTTAACAAAAGATGAAGCTAATGCAGCTGAAAAAGTACAATTGTTAGGAGAGTTCAATCAGTGGAAGATAGAGGAAGCAGTTGAGCTTAAAAAATATAAAAACGGTAGTTTTAAAGCAACTGTTGATTTGCCAATCGAAAACGAGTTTCAATTTAAATATTTAATAGACGGAGCTGTTTGGAGTAATGATGTAGCGGCAGATAAATACGTAAACAATGGAATTACAGCTGAAGATAATTCGGTAGTGGTAATTTAATTAAAAATATAATTGGTTAAGTTTCATTATTTATAGCAGCAATGCTATTTTAATGTTAATTTTTAGGTGTAAAAAGGCTTTATTTTAATAAGGTCTTTTTTTTTGCTCTAAACTTAAGTTTTAAAAGGAAAATATAGGGCGTAAAAAAAGGAAACTCTTTTTGAATATGAATTTCCTTTCTTTTACTACTAACTAAAAAAATCAAAAACATTACTTAAACAGATTAAGCAATGAAATATGAAGCAAATATATAGCGAAGAATTGGAAATAATAATGACGAATGTCAGGTTTTGAAGAAAAAGTAAAAATATTTTTTATTCATTTAAATTCTATCTACAAAAATAATTTTTTTTGTGTTATAATTTTTTTATAGTAAAAAAAATCTACTCGAATTCAAAGTACGGTAAAACAATATAAGTAGTAAGGTGTTTTTGTAAAGGTGTCTTTTATGTAGTGTTTTGTACTGTTTGTTTATTTATATTAGCTATTTATTGGAGTTTAATGATATTTATCACAAAATATTTTTGGTAAATACTCTAAATTTAACTCACTATAAAAACATTTAAATGTTTAAAAAATGAATAACCGATACCTACCGCTCAATTTTCTTCTAAAAATCTATAAAAAAATTAATTTTATAGATATACATATACAACCCAAATATACTCGTTATAGGATTCTTTGATGATTCTACTTTCTCAATAATTCAAATTTCTTTGAAGTGATATTTTTTCACTTGATAGATTGTTAAAAATAATATTGAAGCTATACTACATTTAGTATAAACCTAAGCTTACACCCTACATTATGAATAAACAACTACTCAAACAGTTATATGCGAAAAACACTAAATTTCGTAATTTATTTACGCTATTATTTTTCGCCATTTTCTTTTTAAGTTTTCAACAACACATTTATTCTCAAGATGCAACTATTAATGTTGATGGAGTATCAACAATTTGTGAAGGAGAAAGCGCCACAATTGAAGTAATAATTGGAGCAAGTATTAATCCGTATACAATTGTATACTCTGATGGTACTTCTAATTATACCGTAACCAATTATAATTGTGATGCAAATATTGAAAGCCCTACTTATGGAGGTGATCCAATTACGGTAGCGCCAACAGTTACCACCACTTATTCACTAGTTAGTGTAATTGATCAGTTTAATATTTCGTTGCCAATAAATTCTTCAACAGTTACAATAACTGTAAATCCATTACCATCTAATATTACTGCAACGGTAAATTCAGGTAATGCTGTTTGTTATAATTCAGCTTTTATTATTGATGCAGCAGCAACAGATGGTAATACATATGAATTATGGAATGAAGCAAATTCGGTTAAGTTGGGTGACTTACCTTATAATGCAACAATTACAGAAAATACAAACTACACAATTAGAGCCTTAAGCGCTTCTTTATGTGAATCTACTCAAGCACTCTCTGTAAGTTTAGAAAATATAGTGCCAACTATAACAGGTGAAGGAAATAAAATTATTAATACAGTAGTAGGTGACTGTAATGCAATTTTACCAGATTATAGAAATACTGTAACTGTTACAGATAATTGTTCTTCTGAAGCAAATATAACTTTAATTCAAAACCCAGTTCCTGGATCAATAGTTAGTAATCATAATTCTGTGCAGCCTGTAGTAATAACTGCAACTGATGAAGCTGGAAATGAAAATACATATAATTTTAATGTTACATTAATAGATAATGTAGCTCCTGAAATTACTTGTGTAGGTAATCAGCCAGTAGCCGCAAATAATGGGTGTTCTTATGAGCATTCTGGCACTGCTTGGGATGCAGTAGGTAATGATAATTGTACGGTTGCTTCTGTAACATATAATTTAACAGGTGCTACAACTGGTTCAGGTACTACTCTAAATAGTGTTGCTTTTTTAGCGGGAACAACAACTGTAACGTGGACAGTAACTGATGGAGCAGGTTTAACAAATACTTGCAGTTTTGACGTAATTATTTCAGATTCTGAAAATCCAACAGTTAGTTGTGTTTCAAACCAAACAAGAAATACAAGTTTAGGAAATTGCAACTATACACACACTAGTAATTCTTGGAATGCAACAGCGCTAGATAATTGTGGAACACCTGCTGTTTCATACGTGTTAACCGGTGCTACAAATACAACAATTCCAACAACGCTAAATGGCGCTACTTTTAATAAAGGAGTAACTAATGTTGAAGTTACTGTTACAGACGGGGCATTAAATACCGATACTTGTAGTTTCTCAGTTATTATAAATGATGCTGAATTACCATTGTTGGTGGATTTACCTAATAATATTCTAATAAATAATGATGTTGATGCTTGTAATGCAATTGTAAGTTGGGTAGAACCTACAGCTACAGATAATTGTAGTGTTCAAACTATATCATATGCAACAAGTCCAACAGCAGGTTTAACTATTGGGAGTGCTTTTCCAATAGGAACAACAAATGTAACATACACGGTTGCAGATGATACTGGAAATGAAAATACAGGTTTATTTAATATTGTTGTTTCAGATAGCCAATACCCTGAAATAACATGCCCAACAAATATTACCCAAAATGTTGAAGCTGGTACTTGTGGAGCAACAATTAATTATATCACCCCGGTAGGAACCGATAATTGTGTAGGTGTTACAACATCTCAAATAGCAGGATTGGCAAGTGGAAGTGTTTTTCCTGAAGGAACAACTGTTAATACCTTTGAAGTAACTGATGCGTCAGGAAATAAAACTTCATGTAGTTTTAATGTAACAATAGTTGATAATGAAATTCCGATAATTGTAAACTGTCCGCTAGATATAACACAAAATAACGATTTAGATTCTTGTAACGCTGTAGTATCTTGGACTGAACCAACAGTTTCAGATAATTGTACAAACCCAGCAAGTATAACTTGGGAAAAATCTCATACTCCAGGAACAGTTTTTCCAGTTGGAACAACTATAGTTACCTATACAGCCAAAGATGAGTTTGATAATGTAAGTGCTACTTGTAGTTTTAATGTTACAGTTGTAGATGCTCAATTACCTGAAATTATTGGGTGTCCTTCTAATATAACAAAAACTACCGATTTAGATTCTTGTAACGCTACTGTTTCTTGGACTGAACCTTCTGTAAATGATAATTGTACAAGTTCAGCAAATATTGTGTGGACAAAATCTCATACACCAGGTACAGTTTTTTCACCAGGTACAACAACGGTAACATACGTAGCAACTGATGAAGCAGGTAATAATAGTGTTACTTGTTCTTTTGATGTGGTTGTTGAAGATTCTCAAAAACCAGTAATTACCAATTGTCCTACAACAATTACTCAAAATACAGATTCTGGTTTATGCACAGCAGCGGTAAGTTGGGTAGAGCCTTCTGCTTCAGATAATTGTACAGTTGAAGGTAACTTAGTTTGGACGAAATCACATTTGCCAGGAAGTTCATTTAATGTTGGAACAACAACTGTAACTTATACAGTAACTGATGAAGCTGGAAATATTAGTAATGTTTGCAGTTTTGATGTTATTGTTTCTGATAATCAAAATCCAAATGCAGTTTGTATTTCACCAACAATTTATTTAAATGCTTCAGGAGTAGCAACCTTAACAGTTGCAGATGTAAATAACGCTTCTTCAGATAATTGTACTAATTCAGAAGATTTAGTAATTACGCTTAGTAAAACAACATTTAATTGTTCTAACAAAGGAAACAACACAGTTGTAATGACTGTAAAAGATGCTTCAGGTAATACATCAACATGTAATTCAACAGTTGTGGTAGCAGATAATATTGCACCAACATTAACTGCAACAGCGGGAACAGCAGATTCTAGTTTAAATGTAGATATTAGTGAATGTAGTTACACTGTAAAAGGGTCGGAGTTAGACCCTATGGGAGCTGATAATTGTACATCAGGTATTACTCTTTTATATGAAGTAACTGGAGCAACTACTTTGTCTGGTTCAGGCTCATTAACAGGTCAAACATTATTAAAAGGTGTAAATGTAATTGAATGGACAGCTTCAGATGGAACAAATTCTTCAGCACCTTTAACATTTACAAAAACGGTTGTAGATAATCAATCACCCTCGGTTTCAACAGTTGGTAACCAATATAAGGGTACAGATTCTGACGCTTGTGGATATACTGTAAACGGTACAGAGTTTGACGCAACATATTCAGATAATTGTTTAGTTAACGAAGTAACATATAAAATAAACTCTAGTGCTCCAGTTGTAGGTACTACATTAGATGGTGTTTTAATAATGCCTGGAATTAATACAATTGTTTGGACGGTAAGTGATGGTGTTAATTCTAAATCAAGTAGTTTTAGAGTTACAGTTACAGATGATACCTTACCAATTATTTCAAAAATAAATGATATTACCGAAGAAATTGATACAGGATGTGGTAAAATAATTGGTTGGGCTGAACCAACAGCAAGTGATAATTGTACATTAACTAGTTTTACTCAAACTGAAGGGTTAGCAAATGGAACAAGTTTTCCTGTAGGTTTAACAAAAGTTACTTATACTGTTGAAGATTCTTCAGGAAATATAGTTAACATGAGTTTTAATGTAACTATAAGTGATTTAACACCTCCAGAATTAACTTGTCCTTCAGGAAGTACAGAATTATCTCCATTCAATAGAGATGCAAATACTGGTTTATGTTTTTATGAAGTTATAGGAGCTGAATTTGACCCAACAACTACTGATGGTTGTGCGTTTACAGCAGCAACTAATTCATTTGATGGTACTACAACTTTACAAGGTAAAGAGTTACCAGTTGGTGACCACACAATTACTTGGACAGCAGTTGATGAGTTTGATAATATAAGTACTTGTACTATATATGTACGTATTAATGATACTCAGAATCCAACATTTGATCAATCTACTGGTAATTTTGATAAATATACAGATCCAGCTCAATGTTACTATACAATTGTTGACACTTCTTTTGATTTAAGAAATATTGCTGATAATTGTGGACTTCAAGATCCTACCTATATTATTACTAAAGGAGTAACAACAGAATTTACAGGAACAAATACACTAGCAGGAATTCAACTGTTACCTGATAATGTACCGTATTCGGTAGAATGGACAGTGGAAGATGTAAACGGAAATACTGTTGTAGCAGATGCCTTTACTATTACTGTTTTAGATAATCAAGCGCCTACGTTTGAATGTTATGGAAATGAAATAAGAAACATACCAAGTACAGTTTGTGATTATACTGTTGTAGGTACAGAGTTTGATCCTTCAGGATTAACTGATAATTGTGATGCTTCAGGAGATTTAACTATTTCATATACTTTAAATGGTGTTTCAGGTGGAGCTTCTACTTCATTAGCTGGTGAAATTTTAACAGCAGGGGTACACGCTGTTGTTTGGACAATAAAAGATTCTAAAGAAAATGAAGCTAGTTGTAGTTTTAATATTACTGTTGTAGACCCTGTAACACCTACAATTTCAGCAGTTTTAGACCAAACAAGAAATGCTCCAACTACGAGTTGTTCATATATAACAGTAGGAGCAGAGTTTGATCCTGTTACTGTAACAGATAACTGCCCTTCATATACATTAACAAATAATTTAAACGGTTTAGTAACCTTAGATGGTTACGAATTTCCTGTTGGAATTACTGTTGTTGTTTGGACGGTAACTGATAGTGGTGGAAATATTGCTACTACCCAATACCAAGTAGATGTTAACGATGTTACATCTCCTGAGTATAACCTTACCGGTAATACAGATGCTGTGGTTTCAATAACTAAATCAACATCTAGTACAGATTGCTATTATACAGCTGTAGGAACAGAATTTGATCCGCAAGCTATTACAGATAATTGTACTTCTGCAAATTATACTGTAATAAATGATTACAATAGTTATAGATCATTAGCTTATGTTAAATTCCCAGTAGGAACAACTAATGTTTCTTGGAGTGTTAAAGATAATTACGGAAATGAAACTATAAAAACATTACAAATAACTGTAGTTGATGATGTTAAGCCAGTAATTAATTGTCCTTCTTCTGATTATACAAGAGTTTATGGTATAGGGCAAAACTATTATGTAGTTGGTACCAATGAGTTTAAACCTGTTGTTACTGAAAATTGTAGTATAGACACTTATGAATATGTGCTTTCAGGAGCAACTACAGGTTCAGGAACTAATTTAACAGGAGTTCAATTAAACGAAGGTGTAAATACAATTGTTTGGACTGCTACAGATTCTGCATCACCAGCAAATATTGAAACTTGTACTATAACAGTAAATGTGGTTTCAGATTTATACCCTGCTATTACTTGTGTAGGCGACCAGTCTAAAAATACAGATACCGGAGAGTGTTTCTATACTGTTTCAGGAACAGAATTTAATGCAATTTCTACAACTGCAGGAGCAACTTTAATAAATGATTATAATTCATCGTCTACATTAGATGGCGCAGTTTTTCCTCAAGGAACAACTTTAGTTACTTGGACAGCTTCGCAAACTGTAGATGGAACTGAGTACACAAATGATTGTAGTTTTTATGTTATTGTAAGTGATAATGAAGATCCAGTAATTACTGCTCCAGCTAATCTTACAAGAAACACAAATTCAGGATGTTTTGCAACAAATGTAAATTTAGGAACCCCAGTTGTTAGTGATAATTGTGGTGTTTTAAATGTATGGAACAATCAAATAGATGCTACATATAATATAGGAGTAACTACGGTTACTTGGTATGTTGAAGATATTCATGGAAATAGAGTAAGCACTACTCAAACAGTAACAGTTGTTGATGATGATGCACCTACATTAAATTGTATTACTTCTATTTGTAGAGAAGTAGATGAGGGACAAAACTATTATACAGTTTATGATCACGAATTTAACCCCTATGGAATTTATGATTGCTCAACAGTAACTGTTACAAATGATTATAACGGAACAAATACATTGGCAGGTGAACAAATCGCTGCTGGTACAACTGTAGTTAATTGGACAATAACAGATACAAACAACAATGTAACAAATTGTACTACAACAATTACAATTAATACTGATGATCCACCATCGGTTACTTGTAGAGGTTTTCAAAGACGACCAACAGATCCAGGTGTATGTACTTATATTATTCAAAATACAGAATTAGATATTTCATCAACAACGCCAACAACAGTTTTAACTTACACTTTATCGGGGGCAACAACTGGTTCAGGTTCAACAACATTAAATGGTGTAATTCTTAATAAGGGTGTTACTACAGTTTCATGGACAGCAACAAATGGTAGTGATACTAATGTTTGTTGTACATATAATATTCATGTTTACGATGATCAATTTCCAGTTGTAACTTGGCCTGCAGATATTACAGTAAGTGTTGATGCAGGAAGTAGTTGTACTGCAACAGGTGTTGATGTTGGTGTGCCAACAGCTACTGATAATTGCGATGCTCCTGCAGCAATTACTTATACACAATCAACAAACGATACTACTTTTAATTTAGGTGAAACTAATATTTATTGGAGAGCAAAAGATGCAAGAGGAAATTATGTATATCATACACAAAAAATTACAGTAACTGATGATATTTCGCCAGTTATTGATTGCCCAACTGAAACATACTATAGAGAATATACGCACCCATACGTAGATTACTATTATATTAAAGGTGATGAGTTTACACCTTCAGTAACTGATAATTGTGTAGTTACATCTTACACAAATAGTTTAACAGGTACAAGGTATATCAATGGTCAGCATTTAAATATAGGAGATCATATAATAACTTGGACAGCAGAAGATGGAAATCCAGGAACACCAAACACAGCAACATGTAATGTTAATGTTACTGTAGTAGACTCATTTAAACCAATTATTGATTGTCCAAATAATAATACTGAAGTTACCAATACAGGTTCTTGTAGTTATACAATTCCATTAGATAATACAGATTTTGATGCAACGTTTACTTCTATTTCAGGAGATGCAAGAACAATGACTCATAATCTAGTAGGTGCACCTTCAAATACTACTTTAGCAGGAGCTTCAATTCCTAAAGGAGTTAATACAATAACTTGGACTGCTACTCAAACAATAGGAGGAACTGAATATACAAATTCATGCGAATTTACTTTTACGGTTAATGATGAAGAAGCTCCAGAGCTTCAATTACCATTTGATGATGTAACAGTAAATGTAGACCCAGGAACTTGTACAAATACCTTTACATTAACACCTCCAACTGTAACCGATAATTGTTCGGCTGTTGGAGATATAACAATTACAAATAATGCCCCTGCTACATTTTTATTAGGTACAACTAATGTAAGATGGCAATTTACAGATGAAGAAGGAAACCAAACAGTATATGTTCAAAAAGTTACCGTATATGATAATGAATCACCAATAATTTCAAATTGTCCTTCAGAACCAATAACTGCAAAAGCAACAGGTAATAACTGTCAGGTTAATGTTTCTTGGCCAGCTCTTGTGGCTACTGATGATTGTGCAGGTGTAAAATCGTTTATTTCAACTCATAATTCAGGAAGTATATTTAGTGTTGGAACAACAACAGTTACTTATACAGCAACAGATAATAACGATAATGTTTCAACTTGTTCTTTTGATGTAGTTGTAACAGATACAGCTCCAACTTTAACGTGTATTGAAGATCAAACCAGAAGTGCCGATGCAGGAACTTGTGAATATAAAGTTCTAGGAAATGAGTTTGACCTATTAGCTTTTGATGATAATTGTACAACACCATTGTTATCCTGGAGTTTTATCCATCCTGAAACATTGGTTGAAGTTACTGGAACAAATACACTATCTGGTGTAAGTATTCCTAGAGGTCATAACAATGGAGCAACCACCGGTCAGATTACAATAACTTGGACCGCTACTGATTCAGGAGGTAAAGAAAATAGCTGCTCGTTTGTTTTAACAATAACAGATGATGAAGCACCAATACTTGTAGTACCAGGAAATCAAATTAGAAGTACAGATTTACATAAAAATTATTACACCGTAAAAGATGGTGAGTTTGATGATGTTACTGCAACAGATAACTGTGGAATTGTAACTAAAATTGTAAATGAATTTGGTGTAGCTACACTAGATGATTTGCAAATGCAAATGGGAGAGAACTCGGTAACTTGGGAAGCAACTGATGATAGCGGTAATGTTGGTTCAGCTAACTTTTACGCTTATATTGTTGATACGGAATTACCAAGATTAGAAAATGCACCTTCAAGTATTTCTGTTGATGCAGGAGCTAGTTGTAATGCTAAAGTAGATTATACGCCTCCTACATTTATAGATAATGTAACAGCCCAAGAAGATTTAGTGATAACAATTTCTCCTTCATATGCTGTTCCTGATTATGAATTTCCAGTAGGAATAACAGAAGTGTCATATATAGTAGTAGATGAATCAGGGAACATTTTAACATACAGTTTCGATATTACTGTTACAGATAATCTATCTCCAACATTAAATTGCCCTTTAGGTGATGTTGGAAATCAATTCAACAGAAATACAGATACAAATAAAGCATATTATACAGGGTTAGGAAACGAGTTTAACCCTACAAATTATTCAGATAATTGCATAGTTACATTAGAAAACGATTATAATAATACAGCAACCCTTACAGGTAGCACTTTTCCAATTGGTATAACTACAGTAGTTTGGACAGCTACTGATGAAAGTGATAATTCAACATCTTGTACAATTCAAGTAGTTGTGACAGATATTGAACAACCTGTTATTAATAGTTGTGCAGATGTAGCAGTTACTAGAGAAGCTGATTTGGGGTCTTGTTTTTTAACAGTAACAAGTTCAGAGTTTGATCCTTTTGATTTTAAGGATAACGCGGGAGTTTCTAAATTAACATATTCTATAGATGGAGCTCCAGAAGTAGGCACAGATGTAAATACTACTTTAGTAGGAGCTCAAATACCTGTTGGGATTACTAATGTAATTTGGAGATTATATGATTTAAGTAACAATGTTAGTGCAACATGTACAACTGCATTTACTATTACTGATACACAATTACCAAACTTAATTCCTATTGCAACACAAACAAGAAATGTAAACGCAGGCTTAAGTACTTATGAAGCAAATAGTACAGCAGATAGTAGTTGGAATATTGCTGTGACCGATAATTGTACAATAAATACAATTACTTATCAAATAGACGGAGGTGCAATTGTAGGAACTGACGCTTTAACAAGTATTATGGGCGAAACATTTACTGTTGGAACTCATACAGTTGTTTGGACAGCTACAGATATTTATGGAAATAGTAATACTGGATTTTACCAAGTAATTGTTGAAGATAATGAAGCTCCAACTACAGTTTGTAACCCAATTACTGTTAATTTAGACAATACAGGAAGCTATTCATTATCAACAGAAAATATAAATGCAATCGCATTAGGTTCTTCAGACCCTAGTGGTATAGCTACTTTTGAGGTTTCACCAAATTCATTTGATTGTGTAGATGTTGGTACAAATAGAGTTACACTTACCGTTACAGATAATTATGGAAATGTTGCTACCTGTGATGCAATTGTAACAGTAGCAGATGTAACACCACCAACTGCTTTGTGCAAACCAGTAACATTATATTTAGATGTATTAGGTAATGCAACTATTTTAGCTTCGGATATAAATAATGGATCTAATGATGCTTGTGGAATAGCTAGTATTTCAGCAAGTAAAACATCTTTTGATTGTACAAACGTAGGTGTAAATACGGTAACATTAACTGTAACCGATGTTAATGGAAATAGTTCCACTTGCGATACTACGGTAACTATTGAAGATGATGTAAACCCAGTTGCGGTATGTAAAAACATTACGGTATCTTTAGATATAAATGGTGAAGCAACTATTACAGGTTTAGATATTGATAATGGCTCTTATGATAATTGTTTAAGTACATTAAATAGAGTAGCCAGCCCAAATACATTCAATTGTTCAAATATTGGAGCAAATGAAGTAGTGTTAACGGTAACTGATCCAGCAGGAAATTCAGACACCTGCTCTGCTATTGTTACTGTTGAAGATACAGTAATACCAACTGTAATATGCCAAGATATTACAATTCAATTAGATGCATCTGGTAATGCAACTATTACAGCTAATGATATTGATAATGGATCAACAGACGCTTGTGGAATAACTAGTTTATCATTAGATAAAACGAATTTTGATTGTTCAAATATTGGAGCTAATCCAGTAACAAATACAGTTACCCTTACAGTTACAGATACAAATAACAATGTTGCAACTTGTACTGCACTTGTAACTGTTGAAGATAAAATTGAGCCATTAATTACTTGTACTTCAAATAAAGTTGTTGATACAGATGCTAATGAATGTACTTATACACATAATAATTCTACTTGGAATGCAATTGCAACCGATGCATGTACAACTATTTCAAGTTTAACTTACGCATTATCGGGAGATACTGTTCTTGCTGATAATCCAGCAAATAGAGATCTTAATGGACAAGAGTTTAATAAAGGAACAACAACAGTAACTTGGACAGTAATTGATGGTTCAGGAAATTCAAATCAATGTACTTTTGATGTTGTAGTTGAAGATAATCAATTACCAAATGCTATTTGTCAAAATATAACTATTCAACTTGATGCTTTAGGAAATGCATCAATAAATGAAAATGATATTAATAATGGATCAAATGATAATTGTGGAATATTAAGTATTGTAGCTAGTAAAACAGATTTTACTTGTGCAGATTTTGGTGCAAATACAGTTACATTAACTGTAACAGATACTAATAATAATGTTTCAATGTGTAATGCTACTGTAACTGTAGAAGATTCTATAAACCCAGTTGCGGCATGTACACCAATAACAATTCAATTAAACTCAGCAGGAAATTATTCGTTATCTGCTGCAGATATTAATACAATTTCAGCAGGATCATCTGATAATTGTTCAATTTCAACTAGAGAAGTATTCCCAAATACTTTTAGCTGTAGTGATATTGGAACACCAGTTAATGTAACACTTACTGTTACTGATATAGCTGGAAGAACAAATATTTGTTCAACAACTGTAACTGTTGTTGATAATGTATTGCCTAATGCCATATGTCAAAACATTACAATTCCATTAGATGCAGATGGAAACGCTTCAATTACAGGAAATGATATTGATGGCGGTTCAACTGATGTCTGTGGAATTAGTTCAAGAGTTGCAAGTAAAACAGCATTTACATGTGCAGATTTAGGTAATAATACTGTAACTTTAACAGTAACTGATGTTAATGGAAATGTAGCAACTTGTGACGCAACGGTTGAGGTTGTTGATACAAGAAAACCTACTTTTACTTTATGTTCAACAAATCAAACCGAAGTAACTGATCCTAGTGAATGTACTCACGTACATGGCAATACAGATTGGAATGCAACTGCAACAGATAACTGTGGAGTTGTTTCATTAACCTATTCATTATCTGGAGTAACAACAGGAACAGGTACAGATATTCAAGCTGTACCATTTAATAAAGGAACAACAACAGTAACTTGGACAGCTACTGATGCTTCTGGAAATTCTGAAACTTGTTCATACACGGTAACAGTTAATGATACTGAAGATCCTCAAGCAAATTGTAAAGTTGCAAATGTAGAATTAGAAAGAGACGGAACTGTAACAGTTCTTCCTTCAATAATAAATGATAATTCAACCGATAATTGTGGAATTACTTCTTATGAAATTTCAAAAGACGGAACCAATTTTAATTCATCGTTAAGTTATAATTGTTCTGAAATTAGTGGAAACACAATTTACTTAAAAGTAACTGACGATGCAGGTTTAACAGATGTTTGTTCAACAACAATTACTATTGATGATACACAAGCTCCAACGCTAGACGATTTAACCAATAGAAATGAAGTAGTAGATAGTGGAGTTTGTACTTATACACACCCTAATGATTTATGGAATCCTACAGATAATTGTGATATTTCACCTACAATTACATATACATTAAGTGGTGCAACTACTGTTGTTACAGGATCCAATACTACATTAAACGGACAAATTTTTGAAACTGGAACAACTACAGTTACTTGGACAGTAGCTGATCATTCAATACCAATTAATTCAGATACTGTAACATTTGACGTGGTAGTAGCTGATACTCAAAACCCAACAATTTTTTGTCCAT
Source organism: Lutibacter oricola (assembly GCF_900106565.1). Taxonomy (GTDB): domain Bacteria; phylum Bacteroidota; class Bacteroidia; order Flavobacteriales; family Flavobacteriaceae; genus Lutibacter; species Lutibacter oricola. The sequence goes on along the minus strand of NZ_FNNJ01000005.1, from coordinate 7,366 downwards.
CAAATATTACTCAAGATGTTGAAAATGGAGGAGATACTTCAGTAGAAGTTTCTGGAATATCAGCTCCAATTTATAGCGATAATTGTGCAGTTACAAAATTAACCTATGCTTTATCTGGAGCAACAACTGTTTCAGCTCAAGCCTCAGGAATAAACGAGCTAAGTTCAGCAACTTTTAATATAGGTACAACAACAGTAACTTATATTGTTTATGATGAAGCAGGAAATTCAGAAACATGTAATTTTAATATTACTGTAAATGCATTACCTGATAATACTATTATAGTTTCAGAAACAGCCATTACAACTACCGAAGATTTAGGAACTGATACATTTACAGTTGTTTTACCTTTTGCACCAACAGGAACAGTTGTGTTTAATGTTGAGAGTGATGATTTAACTGAAGGAACAGTTGATAAGAGCACATTAACATTTAATGAAAGTAATTGGGATACTCCACAAACAGTAACTGTAACAGGAGTTAATGATGATGTTGATGATGGAGATATTTCGTACACAATTATATTAACTACTAATACAGATGCTACAGATGATTTATCTGGTTATGAAAACGTAAACCCAGCAGATGTTAGTGCAATTAATTTAGATAATGATACTGCAGGTGTTACAGTTTCAGTAATAAGCGCTCCAACAACAGAAAGTGGTGGAACAGCCACATTTACAGTAGTTTTAGATACAGAACCTACCAATGATGTAACAATTACATTAACTAGTGATGACTTAACTGAGAGTTTAACTTCAAACTTAAGTACAACTACGCTAACTTTTACGGCTGGAAATTGGGATGAACCTCAAACAGTAACCGTAACAGGTGAAGATGATGAAATAGTTGATGGTAATGTAAGCTACAATATTGTAACAAATGCAGCATCTTCGGGAGACTCAAATTATAATGGAGAAAACCCAAGTGATGTAGCTGTTGTAAATAATGATAATGATACTGCCGGATTTATTGTTACCCCAATAACTTCAATAACTACAGAAGATGGAGGACAAGCAATTTTCACAATAGAGTTAACAAGCCAACCAGCAACCGATTCAGAAAATTATGAAGTTGTGGTTGATGTTATAGTTGATGAAGAGGATACAACCGAAGGAACAGTAGATTTAGAACTTACGTTTGATCATACAAATTGGAATGTACCACAAACTGTAACAGTAACAGGATTAGATGATGCTATTGTAGATGGTACAATTTCTTACAGTATAGAAAATAAAGTAAATACAACTAAAACAACCGATAGTAATTACGATGTTTTAAATCCAGATGACGTAACTCTAACAAATACAGATAACGATGCAGCTACTTTAGCTATTAATTCAGTTTCTATAAATGAAGGAAGCACTGTGCCAGGAACAACGGCATTTGATTTTACTGTTACAAAAACTGGTCCAGATGTAGTTGATGGGTTTACAGTTTCCTTTTATGCAAGTAATGGAACTGCATTGGCAGGTATCGCAGGTGCAGGAGATTTTACAGGTACAGGAGGCCAGTTGAACTTTGGAGAGACAGAAACAACTAAAACTATTACTGTACTTGTAAATCAAGATGAGGTAGTAGAAGCAAATGAAGAATTTACAGTAGTTTTAAGTTTAATAGATCCAAATTCGTTAGGTTTAGGTATGGATGTAACTATTCCAGTAGTAGGAAAAACAGGAACTGGTACAATCCAAAATGATGATAGTTCAGCAGTTAGTATAAATGATGTTTCAATAGTAGAACAAGATTCAGGGCAACAAACTTTAACTTTTACTGTTAGTCTTTCGTTAGCAGTTGAAGAAAATGTAACTGTTGATTATACTACAACAAACGGAACAGCAACAACAGTAGATAGTGATTATGTAGCGAATTCTGGAACATTAACATTTATTGGAGGAGACAATCCTATAACTGAACAAACCATAGAAATATTAATAAATGGTGATGAAAAAGTTGAATTAGACGAAACCTTTAATATTGTATTAAGTAACCAAAGAATTGGTGGTTTAGTAAATCCTAACTTAACAATAGCAAAAGATACAGGTGTTGGAACAATTACCAATGATGATGCTGCTCAAATTTCAATTTCTGGATTTACTGTAAATGAAGCTGTTGGAACAGCCGATTTTACAATTACCATGGATAAAACTGTCCAAACAGCATTCACAATAGATTTTGCAACATCTGATGATTCGGCCTTAGCTGGCTCAGATTATACTGCGGTAACTTCAACATTAAACTTTGGAGGAGCAAATGCATTAACACAAACTGTTACAGTTCCTATTACTAATGATACTTTTGTTGAACCTACAGAGAATTTGTTTGGTACAATTAGTAATTTAGTTGATGCGGCTAATCAAAATATTACATTTAATGGGGGAGGAGCTTCAGCACAAGCAACGGGAGTAATTAATGATGCTATTGATGCGGCAACTATTTCAATAAATGATATGAGTGTAAATGAAGCTGATGGTACAGCTACATTTACTGTTACATTAACAGGAGATATCCAAGATGATTTAACGGTTGATTATACAGCAGTTAATATTGATGCACTTTCTGGTAGTGATTATACATTAGCTTCAGGAACTGTAACTTTTGCTGGTGGTTCAACAGGAACAACAACTCAGTCAATTATAGTAACTATTTTAAATGATGTTATTGCTGAACCTACGGAAACTTATTATATTAATTTAAGTAATATCAGTTCAACAGGTAGTGCTTCATTTACAGATAGTGATTATCAAGGTTTAGGTACAATTATAGACAATGATCCACTTGCACTAACAATTAGCGAATTTACAATTACTGAAACTGAAAGTACACAAGTCGATAATTTTGTAGTTAGAAGTAATATTGAGGCTCAAGAAGATATTATAATTACGTTTACAACATCCGATGTTGAAACGTCTTCTGGTAGTGATTATGTTGCTCAAAGCTCTCAATCATATACCTTAACAGCTGGGCAAACTTCAGTAAATATTCCTATAAGTATATTAGGTGATATTATTGCTGAACCAATTGAAACCTTCACAGGAACAATTGCCTTAAGTGAAGTAAATGGTCAAAACGTTTCTATAACAACAGCAATTGCTACATCAACTATTAATGATAATGATATTGTTCATATTACTTTAGAAGATAAAACAGTTGTTGAAACTAATGGAACACAACTTGTAAATTATATCGTAAGTACAGATATAGCTTCTGAAAATCCAATAGTATTAGATTACTCAACTTTTGATGGAACAGCATTAAACGGTGTACTTAAAGATTACACAACACCATCATATGCTACAATTACAATTCCAGCAGGACAAACAACTTTAAATATACCTATTGACGTTTTAGGCGATTCAGTAATAGAACCAACAGAAACTTACACAGCTTCAATTAGTGAAAATAATTATAATGGTCAGCAAGTTGATTTAACAAAATCAAGTGCAACTTATACAATAACCGATAATGATTCAGCTGAATTATCAATTTCAGGGTTTACTATTAATGAATCTGAAGTTGGCACGGTAACAGCAAACTTTACAGTAACATTAAGTAGTGCAGTTCAAAATACATTTACTGTAGATTTTGCAACTTCTAATATTATTAATCAAGCATTGGCAGGTTCAGATTATACTGCTGTAGCTACAACAACTTTAACTTTTGGTGCTACTAATGATTTAGTTCAAACTGTAGAAGTAATAATTAATAATGATGATTTAGTTGAACCAACAGAAACATTATTAGGTACAATAAGTAATTTAGTTGCAAATAATCAGAATGTTACTATTTCAACACCAACAGCAATTGGTACAATAACCGATAATGATGCAGCAAGTGTAGTTATTAATAATGTTGAGGTTGCTGAAGATGTAGCGTCAGGAACAGCAATATTTACAGTAACATTAACAGGTCACATTCAAGATAATTTAACTGTAGATTATACAACAACAAATGGTGCAGCAACAAACCCAGCTGTTCAACCATCAGATTATACGTTAACTACTGGAACCGTAACATTTATGGCTGGTTCAAATACAGGAGATACACAAACTATTATAGTTCCAATTATAGACAATTCAATAACAGAACCTTTAAACGAGTATTATACGGTAGATTTAAGTAACATAGTATCTACTGGTACTGCAACTATTAATGATTCTGAAGGTTTAGGTACAATAGTAGATGATGATCCATTAAATGCAATAACTTTAACAGGGTTTAATAATTCAGAAACTAATAGTAATTCAACATATAATTTTGTTGCAACATTAGATTATTTAGCTCAAGAGCCAATAATTATCTCGTTCACAACAACAAATGATACAGCAGTTGGTACTGATTTTATTGCACAAAATACAGTTCAATATACAATTCCGGCAAATACACTTTCAGTTAATATTCCTGTTGTGGTAATAGGTGATTTAATATCTGAACCACAAGAGTCATTTACTGGTGAAATTACGTTAGTTAACGATAATGATCAACATGTAACAATAGGAACCAATACAGCAACAAGTATAATTAATGATGATGATAATGCTATTATTTCAATTGCAGGATTTACTGTAAATGAAGATGTAGGAACAGCAGAGTTTACAATTACATCTAGTTTAGAAATTCAAAATGAAGTAACAGTTATATTTTCAACATCAAATGGATCTGCATTATCGAGTTCAGATTATGATGCTGTAACTTCTACAACATTAACTTTTGGAGGTTCAAATTCAAACCCTCAAACAGTCTCAGTTAATATTACTGATGATATTATTGCTGAACCAACAGAATTGTTTAGTGGTATTTTAAGTTCATTAGTTAATAATAGTCAAAATGTAACATTAAGTAGCGGACCTATTTCATCTGCGGTTGGTACAATTAGAGATAACGATGAGGTTACACTTTCAATTGATGATATTACTTTAATTGAAGTAGATGGTGGAGCAACAGTTAATTATCAATTTACAGTTACGCATATCGGGTTAAGTACTGATGGTCCATTCTCTGTAAATTATTTAACTAGTAATGTTGAAGCATTAGCAGGTTTAGATTATGTAGCAAATTCTGGGACTATTAACTTTAGTGGTACGTCAGGAGAAACTCAAACTATAACAATAGTAGTTAATGGTGATGATATATTGGAACCAACAGAAACATTTACTGTTGATTTAAGTGAGAATGATTTTGGAGGAAGATTAATCACATTTTCTGATGCAAGTGGATTAGGAACAATTACAGATAACGATGTAACAACGGTAAGTATAGTTGCAAATGACCCTAATGCAGCAGAACCAAACAATAACGGTCAGTTTACAGTAAGTATTGGGCAGGCTTCTTCAACAGCGACAGTTATAAGTTACGCGGTAACAGGAACAGCAAATTCAGCCGAAGACTATGTAACATTAACAGAAACGGTAACTATACCAGCAGGTTCATTTAATGCTCTAATCGACCTTTCAGTAATAAATAATGATATTCTAGAAGCTTCAGAAACTGTTATAATAACATTAAATGCAATAACATCTGGAGATGCTAATATTTCAATAGGAACACCTGAAGCAGCAACAGTAACAATTGCTGATGATGACTCAGCCTTAATAAGTATTTCAGCAAATGATGCAATTGCATCTGAACCTGGAAATAATGGACAATTTACAATCAATACAAGTAATGTTTCAGATGTAGATACAGTAATTGAATATTTAATTACAGGAACCGCAACAGCAACAGATGATTATACAGCTTTAACAGGAACTGTTACAATTCCAGCAGGTGAAACATCAGTTACTATAAATGTAAATGTTGTAAACGATAATGTTTTAGAAGCTTCAGAAACAGTAATAGTTACCTTAAATTCTATAACTTCTGGAGATGCTGATGCTAGTATTGATACAAATAATGATGAAGCAACAGTAACAATAGCAGATAATAATTCAGCATCTTTAGCAGTTGAAGATATTACAGTAGTTGAAGGAAATAATGCAGTTTTTACAGTTACTTTAACAGGGAATGTTCAAGGTGGATTTAGTATTAATTATGCTACAAATGATGGTACGGCAACTACATTTGATAGTGATTATACAGTCTCAGCTAACACATTAACGTTTACGGGAACCGATGCAGAATCTTATACCATAACAGTTCTAACAAATGATGATGATTATTTAGAAGTAGTTGAGAATTTCATGTTAAATTTATCTGGAATTTCTAATGTTTTAGTAAGTTATGATAATCAAGCAATAGCAACATTAAATGATAATGATTCAGCTTCTTTATCAGTTTCTGATGTTATAGTTGATGAAGGAAATAATGCTGTGTTTACAGTTGTTTTAAATGGAAATGTGCAAGGAGGAGTGAGTGTCGATTATTCAACAGCCAATAATTCAGCTTTATCAAGTTCAGATTATGTTTCAACCTCAGGAACATTAAATTTCACAGGTACAACACCTGAATCTTTCACTATCACAATTCCAACTTCGGAAGATCTAATAGCAGAACCATTAGAGAGTTTTGAGTTAAATTTTGAATCTATTAGTAATAGTCTAGTTAGTTTTGATACACAGGCAATAGGGACTATTACAGATGATGATTTCTTGTCAATTAGAATTGCAGATAACACAATAACAGAAACAGATGTAGCACAAGTAGGATATTTAGTTGTAACTATGAATGGTGTTGCTCAAAGCGATGTTGTCTTAAGTTTTTCTACAGTGTCGGGTACAGCTTTACCAACTACAGATTATATTTCTGAATCAGGAGATTTAGTGGTAATTCCTTCAGGAAGTACAGGGGTAAATATTCCAATTAATATTTTAGGAGACTTAGTTTTAGAACCTACTGAATCATTTACAGGAACTATTTCTATAAGTGAAGATAATGGGCAACCAATTACAATTTTAGACGGTAGTTCAAATATTACAATTATCGATAATGATGCAGCAAGTGTATCAATTGCCAATGTAAGTGTAGATGAAGATGCAGGAGTAGCAACCTTTGCAGTAACTTTAACAGGAGATGTACAGGATAGCTTTACCGTGAATTATGCAACAAGTAACAACACAAGTGCAATAGCAGGATTAGATTACACAGCAACAACAGGTACAGTAAGTTTCCTCGCAAATTCAGCAGATGGTGCAACAGAGACCTTTACGGTAGCTATTACAGATGATAGTTTAGTAGAGTCAACAGAGACTTATACGGTAACCCTAAGTGGAATTACAGGCTTGGCAACCATTTCAGAAGCAGTAGCAATAGGAACTATAGTTGATGATGACGCTTCAGCGGTAAGTATAGCAGCAACGAATCAGGCAAGTGAACCAAACAGCAATGGACTGTTCACCGTAAGCCTAACCAATGCCGTAAGTACCGATAC
>NZ_FNNJ01000029.1 GCF_900106565.1 Lutibacter oricola | reverse complement strand
AATAATGATTTTAAGATTAATTAAACTAAAAAGATAAATTTAAGTTAATAAAAAAACACAGAATAAAAATGACAACAGTATGATTTTTTAGCACCAAAATGCATAGCCAAAGTAGGCAACAACTGGTATATTTTATAGCTTGGTTTTTGCACACTTACGAAAATCCTAAAGGGATTTTCTTGGTCGGTAAATATTTACTAAATTTATTGCTTAATCACGCCACAAAACATACCAAAAACCGTTACCTGCAAGCTGAAAACCGATGAAAACAGAAGAATTAGTAAAAGCATTTTACACCGAAAAACAGGATTTACTAAAAGAATATTTATCTGAAAATCCCGAAACTGAAGTTGGACAACTAATTAAATCACTCAAACTGACTAAAGAGCAAAGTGTAGTAATTGAAAAAATTATGAATTCTACTTTGACTGATGTTTTTTACACTATCCTTTTGGGTTTAGACGGTTGCGCCTCGATTGGTGGAATACAAGAAATGTATGAACTGAAAGACGAAAACGGAAATCAATTAAATGGAGAAATAGAAGGTTACGCATATGAATATTTTCACGAACAAAAATCAAAAGAGTAAGAATGAGTTTATATGTATTTAACGAACTAAAATTGAAAGCAGGAGAAATGATTTACATTATGAATGAAAAAGGAGAAGGAATCTCTGCAATCTATGAAAATGAATATAATTCATCAAATGGTACATTTAGATTTAGTAATCATTCGAATGGACAAACAGAAATGATAGAAATTGATAAACTTCAACTTCTGAAAAGATATTGAGAAAACCAAAATAACGAGCTAATAAAAAGCCTGCAGGTAACACTGTTTATATTTTATAGCTTGGTTCTAGCACATTTACGAAAATCCTATCGGATTTTCTACGTTAGTATTTTATTTAGTAAATTAGTAGCTTAAAAACGCTACAAAACATACACAAACCCGTTGCTTGTAACAGCGGATTTCACTTCTGAAATCCACATTTTAGTCATTTAAGATTAAAATAGTTAGTCTGACAGAGGCGTGAAAAAATTATTAATGAGGGAAAATTCTGATCACTCTTCTACTCTATCAAACAGAAATAAAATTTGATTAATTTGAGAATTATATTAATGATAAATTGAAACGCAAAAAACTCATTAAAACGGAACGATTTTAGCACAACTACGAATTTCTAGTTGAAACGTGTAAAATGAGCAAAACGGAGGATTTTGAGCAATGATATCGGAGAACTAGCTGAGATGTGAGAGAAAACTCGATTTGAAATAAATAGTTAAGATTAATATAACTAAAAAGATAAATTTGAGAATTAAAAAAATCTATGAATGAAAATTGCTACGTATGATTTTTTAGCACCAAAATGCAAAGCTGCTACAAGCAACATTGCATAACCAAAATTGTTGCTTTCTGCTAAATAGAATGTTTCTTAACTTTTATTTTATTAATTTTATAAAACGAAAAATTGCGATAACTTAAACACAACTTTGGTTATCCTAAACCGTTGTACTTCATTATTCAACGAACGAAAAAACTATATAAAAAATGGGAACACCACATAACACAGATGGAAGATTATCAAGATATAGAGATCTATCTGAAACAATTACTATTGAATTAATTCAAATTTTAAAAGAAAATTATTTAGCTGATAAATTAAGTTTAGGAAACAATTTAACCGATAATTTTAGAGAAAAAGAAGTATTTTACACTTTAGTAGATTCTGAATTTGAAAATGTCTTTTTAACTTTTAAATATAAGAATACAGAATTTGAAAGTCCATATGAAATAATTTTAGAAGAAAGAGGGAATGATTCTACTTCTGAACTTAAAATCTCACCTGATGAAGATTTAGTAAACCAACTACCTGAAAAAATGATTTCAGAATTAAGTGACCGATTTTATGATTTTATTCGTGAATAACAAATTACTCGATGATTATGAAAAAGGTTTGCAAAAATTGTGGAATAAAAGAATCTCCGTATTACTATAAAAATCTTTGCCAAAAATGTTTTAGTCAGCAAATTGAGAATAATTTAAATCAACAAATAGAGATTAAGTCAAATTTTCTGATAAATGAGTATGTAATTGAAAATAAGTCTATTCGAAAAATTTCTTTAGAGAATAAACTAACTACAAGCAAAATCCGAAAATATTTACTCTTATATAGAATACCGATAGAAAGAAAAAAAAACTCATTCAATGAAAAAATATTTAGCAAAATGAGTGCTCAAGGCGCTTTTCTTTTGGGTTATATTTTTACAGATGGAGATTTCCTACTCAATAAGAAAACAAACCAATATTTTTTAAGAATTTATAGTAAACATATTACACAAATTGAAAAATTAAAGAAAATATTAAAAACAGACGCTAAAATTCAAAAAAGAGAACAAAAAAATTATGGAGATTCTGTTCAAACCAAAATCTATTTTATTCATATTGGGAATCAAATAATTATAAATGATTTATTAAAATTTGGATTAACTATTGAAAAAAACTTAAATGTTAAATTTCCAAAATTAGAAGATAAATTTAAATCTCATTTTTTAAGAGGTTGTTGGGCAGGTAGTGGAAATGTAACAATCTATGAGGATAGAGTTTATTCTTCAATTGTAATTGGTTCTTATAAATTTATATCAGAAATTGAAAAATACTTATCAAGTAACGGTTTAAAACCAAGAAAAATATATAAGAATAAATTATCGAAAAAACCATCATACGTGATAAAATATGCTCACGGAGAAAGCGAAAAATTATATAACTTTCTATATAAAGGAAAAACAAATTTGACAATATCCGACAAACAAGAGATTATTTATAAAAAATATTTTACAAGAATAGAATGTAACCAATACAAATAACGCAGTACAACAACTGGTATAAAAAATTGCTAAATTTAATAAAATAGAATGTTTCTAAAAAATAAATAACTTAAATTTAAACATCGGAAAATTACGTTTTCAAAAACGCAACTTTCCATACCAAAAACCGTTGTGTGTCATACTGAAAAAGATTAATATGATAGTTTTCATAATTTTAACAATCATTCTAGTTATTGGGATTCCGATTGGAATTTCTTATTTGATTAATTGGTGGATTAAAAAGAAAGGATTTGATAAAAGATTAAGATTGATTTCATTGATTCCGATTTTAATAGTTGGATATTTTATATATGATTCAATTTATCCTTCTTCAGATTTTTACAAGGTAGACTTTAAAGAAGTTACGAATATGGAATTTCCGGTAAGTGGACAAATTAAATATAAATCAGCATCATTTCCTGACCACTTTGGAGATTATTCATCTTCCTTTTTAGCAGAATTTGAGAATAATGATTTAGACAGAATTGAAAACCAACTAAAAGAATACGGATTTGAAAAAAGAGAAAATAAAGTGGGATGTAACGAACTTGATTATATTGAGAGGAAAAAAGACAGAATGGAATATTCAAGACAATATGTTAAAGAGCCTGAAAATGATAGATATTATTTCGTAGGATTTTTGAATGATCATAAATCTGTAATTGTTACAAGGATTAGTTGGTAAAAGTACGAACACACAACACTGTTTATATTTTATAGCTTGGTTCTAGCACATTTACGAAAATCCTATCGGATTTTCTACGTTAGTGATTTATTTAGTAAATTAGTAGCTTAAAAACGCTACAAAACATACACAAACCCGTTGTACATAATGCCAGAAAATGATAATAAGACCATATAAAATACCGATGATAAAGGAAAATTTTATAGAATTTTCATTTGTAGATAACAATGATTATGAAACAGAAATTATTCCTGATTTTGATAAGTTCAAAACGCTAAATTCAGCTGAAC
>NZ_FNNJ01000054.1 GCF_900106565.1 Lutibacter oricola | reverse complement strand
TTGTTAGCCAAAGTATTTAATCTTTAAGAGTTAGTATTTTTATCAGTTTCTCGTTGATATAATAATTTCCAGTTCCTAATTTTTCTTTTTTTAGAACTTTATCTTTAGCCAATTGATTGAGATATTTGGATGCTGTAATTCTCGAAACACCTAAATCATTTTCAATGAACTCAATTTTTGTATATGGATGTTTGAATAAATTATTTAATAAATCTTGACTATAAAATTTGTAATTATTTCTTAATAAATTTTTATACTCAAATATCAAATCTCTTATTTTTCCTATTAGTACAATCGTTTCTTTAGAAATTTTTTCTACTCCATCTAACATATATAAAATCCAATTTTCCCAATTGTCAGTTACTCTAACTTCTTGTAAAAGTTTATAATAATCAGCTTTGTGTTCAATTATGTATCGACTTAAATATAGAACAGGTAAATTCAATAAATCATTCATTACTAAATACAAAACATTGATAATTCGCCCTGTTCTTCCATTTCCATCATAAAATGGGTGAATACTCTCAAACTGAAAATGAATTATAGCCATTTTAACTAATGTGTCAAAATCAGACAAGCTTTCATCGTTTATGTATTTTTCAAGATTTTTCATTAAATCTAAAATTGTATCATATTCTTGAGGTGGAGTATATATAACTTCTCCAGTTGTTGCATTTTTCAATGCAGTTCCTGGAACTTTTCTAAATCCAGCATTATTTTTCTCTAATTCAGATTGGATTTCAATTATATCATTATTCGTTAGTATTTTATTTTTTTTAATTAATTCAAACCCTTTTTTTAATGCGGAAATATAGTTTTGAACTTCTTTAGCATTTAATGATTTGAAACCATCAAGATTTAACTCCGCTTTAAATATATCATCGTGAGTTGTTATTATATTCTCAACAGCAGAACTATCTTTAGCCTCTTGAAGACCTAAAGTGTTGATTAAAATATTTTCGTTTGGAATACTTGAAACAATTCCTTTTAATTCGGCTAATGCTCTATGAGCTGAAGCCAATTTTTTAAGAATTTTTTTTGTCTCAATATCTTGTTTTAGAGGTAACTTTTTTAATCTTTCAGATTCCATTATGTATAGAAATATTAATTTTCTTTACAAATATAAATCATTATGATAAGATAATCGTTTTTTCTTATCATTACTTTGTTGAATGATAAAATAATTAAATTTATTTATCATAA
>NZ_FNNJ01000017.1 GCF_900106565.1 Lutibacter oricola | reverse complement strand
CAAATACAAAAAGTAAGGCTGTTAGTATCAAAATTCCGTTCAAAATTGTCGATATGTATCTTTTAATATTCATCTTAAATGCACCACAACGGTTTTTGGTATGTTTTGTGGCGTGTTTAAGCAACTAATTTAGTAAATATTTACTGACCAAGAAAATCCGATAGGATTTTCGTAAGTGTGCTAAAACCAAGCTATAAAATATACCAGTTGTTGTAAAACGTATTTTACTAATTTTTAAAATCATTCAACTATTATAAATATCTCTATAAGATTCTCTATTTTTAGTAGCGAATCGTTTTAGAATATTCTTTAAAACTATTTTTTTGTTCTTAACTTTAAGATTTGGTATTAGTTTTTCAATTAAGTGATACTCATAATTTTCAATTTCAATTAGTATTTTAGTATTGTCAATTATCAAATCATATTGAATTCCTTTTATGAACTCGAGTTCTACTTTTTCAACTTTGGTTAAATCAATATCTTTTATCCAATCATCTATTTCTAGTCTAACATTATTCTTAGATATTTGAATCTCTCCAACTCTTGTAAATAAAAACTCATTTAAAATAAATAAAACTAAAAGCAGAACAATTAAAATCAATGAAATAATTGCTATTTCATCTTTCAAATCAGTTATTGATTCATCAGGTTCAAATGCAGTTATTTTTAATAAGAAATAAAAGTAGAATATTCCAATCCATCTTAATTTCTTAAAATATTTATGGTTAAATATATAATTGTTTTCTAAAATGTTTGTTGTCATATGTTTTACAACGTGTTTGTATATGGTTTGTTGCGTGGTTTAAGCGCCTAATTTAGTAAATAATTACCGACCAAGAAAGTCCGGGAGGACTTTCGTAAGTAGGCGAGAAGCCAGCAATAAATTATATACGGTGTTAGCCACCGTTATTTTTCTTCCTCAATATTTATCATTAAAAACTTATCATAAAATTCCATATTCGCATAAGTATTAATGTTTACCATAATTTTTTTAGAATATTTAAAGCAAAGATTTTTAACCATATTTGTTTCATAATCCTTAATGTCATTGCTAGTATTAAAACTATATGAAGTTGAATGTAATAAAGCACTTGATAAATCATAAACGAGATTATACTCATCTTCTAAGTTTGTTAATTTTGCTTTTTCTTTCCAAGTTCTAATATCTTTTAATTCTTTAAATACTTTTGAGTATTGATTATTAAAATTAAATAGCTTAGAAACATTTTCTTTTTTAACAAGTTTTTTTGCAATTTCAGTTTTCGCTTTTTCAAAAAGTTCAAGTCGTTCTTGATATTCTGGTAATACTTTATTTTCTAGATGTGATTGTGTGTAACCATAGCCAAACCACTTGAAGTTTCCACAAAACATTGTATATTCTAAGTCTGCTCTATCATCAAGGTCTTTAATTGCTTTTTGATACTTTGCTTTAGTTATCTCGATACCTTCACTTTTGTCACTACCGTTTTTAATAATGTCCGTAGTTTTACTGTCTTCTAATTGATATTTTTTCATAATTAGAATTTCCTTTTTAATACGTTCAATAAATTTGTTCGTTTTATCTAATTGATGGTTATAGATTGAGTAAAACAACTTATATGTATATTCTGGTTCATTAACCAAAAGTTCACTTTGAATGAGGGTTTCAAGAACATATCTTAATGAAGAATAATTTTCAATTAAACTCGAATTTTCTTTTAATATCAATTTTTGTATTGACATTATTTTTTCAACGATACTTAATGAAAGATTGTAAATTTCGTTATTTTCTATAGAGAAGAAGAACGCTTTTTTTTCTTTAATGGAATCAGCAAAATCATTTTCTGCTTTTATTAATTCTTCAAGACTTTTTTCAATATAATTATCCATTTTCAGGTGAGTGATTTTTTAATTGTGGCTAACGGTTTTTGGTATGTTTTGTTGAGTGATTTAGCTATAAATTTAGTAAATAATTACCGATCAAGAAAATCCGATAGGATTTTCGTAAGTGTGCTAGAACCAAACAATAAAATATACCAGTTGTTGCCTACAGTACTTTTACTTTTCGTTTAGATATTTTTCAATTTTCAATTCTTGTTGATATTCAATCGATAATAACATAATTGACATCCATAATTTATCGTCAATATTGTTAAAATCAAATTTATCAAGATTGTTAAATGTTCCTTGCATAATAGGTAGATTCAAATCACCTACAGAGTTTATTGCAGAACTTATTTCTTTATATTTTCCATATTCTTTTCCTAAATCTTTCATATAATTCATATATTCTCCACCTGAATTAAATTCTATTCTAGTAAGATCTTTCGGGTTTTTCAGAATTGTGTCTTTAGTTTTAAGAATTTTTGGAGAAGGATTTATCTTCCAGATCTTATTAAATAAATCAGGATTCAATTTGTCGAATAAAAACTCATATTTTTCGTTCTCATTAAATGCTAAATGATTCAAATTATTTGTTTTACCAGCTAGTTTATATATCGAATCACAATAAAATCTGTATGCCTTATCAACATTTGTAAATTTAGTTTTTGACAAGACAATATTATCAGCGAATGAAATAATTTTAGTTAAATCATCTCTTTCAGATTTATTAAAATGCTTTTTAAGCAATTCATTATTTTCGATTGAATTTTCAATCTTTTTATCATTACAATTTATAAATAAAAAGCAAGTAAGAATTAATGTAATGTATTTCATCTTTTTCAATTTTGTTCATTTTTCGTATTGTAGGCAACGGGTTTGTGTATGGTTTGTAGCGTGTTTAAGCAATAAATTTAGTAAATATTTACCGACCAAGAAAATCCCTTTAGGATTTTCGTAAGTGTGATAAAACCAAGCTATAAAATATACCAGTTGTTGCAATTAGTAGTTTTTATTCGTTAATAATCATTTTCCTCGATATTCTCTTAATTATGTAGTTTTAAAATCAATAATCGTTATAAAATCAAATATTTCACTCCGACTATTAAAATCAATATTGCAATAATCATTATTATAATCGTTTTGATTAAATCAATTTTGTTTTCTCGTTTAATCTCTTTCCTAATATTTTCTAATTGTTCTGGAGTGGCTTTCCGTTTTAATAATTCATTAAAATCTCCTTTCAATCCTTTTAACGGCATATCTTTTCTATCAAAATGAGATAACACTTTTTTCCTTGAGTTATTCTTCATTGAGATAATCATTGATTGAACTATTCCAAAACTCATTTCTTTTTGTTTTTCATATCAGAGAATCATCAGCCTATTAATTGCAACGGTTTAGTGTAACCAAAGATGGCTTGGTTATCGCAATTTTTCGATTATAAAAATAATACAGTTAGAATTAATAAACATTCTATTTAGCAGAAATTGCCAATTTTGGTTAAACATTGTTGTATAAAGTGGTTTTGAGTTCAAATTATTTTTTCAAGTTACAATTTCTATCCGTTTCAAATTTTAAATTATTCCTCATTTTATAACATTGTAATTTATCTTTCTAGTTTTATTTTATCATAAATACGAGGTTATAAACCTCAAATCTGGCGTGTAATTGATTTTTTTCATTTTCATTGCTCATTTATTCCGATTTACCTTATAATTCCGCAGTTGTGCTAAATTCATTCCGTAGTAATGAGTTTTATCGTTTTAAGATTAATTTTTTCGTTGTAATTGCTCAAATCAGACTGATTTAAATTTTATCAATAGAGTAGAAGTAGTATTCAGTTTTTCTATCACAAGATTTTTATTGGCTCGTGTCTCAGACAGTTTATCATTTTAGATTCATAAAACTCAAATTTGGAATTTCAGAGGAAATTCCGCCATTTTATACAACGGTTTAGTGTAACCAAAGATGGCTTGGTTATCGCAATTTTTCGAATATAAAAATAATACAATTAGAATTAATAAACATTCTATTTAGCAGAAATTGCCAATTTTGGTTAAACATTGTTGTATAAAGTGGTTTTGAGTTCAAATTATTTTTTCTAGTTATTAATTCTATCCGTTTCAAATTTTAAATCATTCCTCATTTTATAACACTGTAATTTATCTTTCTAGTTTTATTTTATCATAAATACGAAGTTTTAAACCTTAAATCTGGCGTGTAATTGATTTTTTTCATTCTCATTGCTCATTTATTCCGATTTACCTTATAATTCCGCAGTTGTGCTAAATTCATTCCGTAGTAATGAGATTTATCGTTTTAAGATTAATTTTTTCGTTGTAATTGCTCAAATCAGATTGATTTAAATTTTATCAATAGAGTAGAAGTAGTATTCAGTTTTTCTATCACAAGATTTTTATTGGCTCGTGTCTCAGACAGTTTATCATTTTAGATTCATAAAACTCAAATTTGGAATTTCAGAGGAAATTCCGCCATTTTATACAACGGTTTTTGGTATGTTTTGTTGAGTGATTTAGCTATAAATTTAGTAAATAATTACCGACCAAGAAAATCCGATAGGATTTTCGTAAGTGTGCTAGAACCAAACAATAAAATATACCAGTTGTTGTAAACTGTTATTTTTTTATGCTTAGTTCTGTAATGTCTAATTCTATCTCTTATTTAAAGTATTTTTTTTCTTGTTAATTCCATTCACATATGATCATTAATAATATATTATATAATTTTGTTTCATAAAATAAGGAATACTATCCCAAGCCTTTTTAGGTTGTATTATTTTATAATCTGGAACTGGGTATCTCAGCAATAAATCGGATCTAGTTGAATCGATTATACTAAATTTTACTAAGTATCTTTTCCCTAAAAAAGAATCCAGTTTTTTTATCTTATTTCTCTTCATATAGGTATTTATATTATTTAATTCAACTCCTTCAATTTTTTTGTTTTTATAATAATAATAGTAATGTAATATTCTACCCGTACTTCTTCCTGAAGAAATTTTAAATATATTTCCAATAGCATATTTTACTCTGTTACTATTTAGTAATTTTTTAGTTTCATAATGGGTATGCACTAAGTGGAAAAAAATAAATAAAATTATTCCACACAGGATTCCATTTAATAACCAATTTTTAGCTTTCTTCATTTTTATATTTTAATTTTTATCAGAAAAACAAATTATTATTGATAATTGAAGTATTAAAAATGGTTTGTAATTTTCATAGAATTCTTTTTTTTAATAGTTTACAACGTGTTTGTATATGGTTTGTTGCGTGGTTTAGCACGTAATTTAGCAAATAAAAACCGAATAGAAAATCCGCGAGGATTTTCGTAAGTAGGCTAGAACTAGCAATAAATTATATACGGTGTTGCCCACAGTTTTTATTCTTTTTTCAGTTCAAATATTTTCCTTCCACGCACTTTAAAATCAGATTCGCTTAATACTCTTCCCAAAATTATTATTTCAATTATCGAATCGTTTTTATCATACTTATATTCGTCCATAAACTCAACAAACTCGTTAGGATTTGTTCCTTGATTAAAAGAACTGTCTATTTCTCGAAAGAGTTTACCTTTTTCGTTATACTCGAATTTTGTTTTCATTCGGTGATTTCCGCTAAAAATCCAATTCTCTGTTATTGGTCGATTTAGTGAGTCGTAATAAAATTCCGAGATTTTGGGTTCTGCATTTCGTTCCGATTCAATTCTTTTTTTAACAACTCCATTTTCAAATTCTTGCGTAATTGTTCTGAAGTTTGTTTTGGTTTCAATTAGATTTTTTTCTGAATCGTATTTGAATGATTTAATTGTATCATTTTTTTCACGGTTTTCAACAATATACTTTAACAAACCATCTTTATCGTAAATATAATTTTGCGTGTCGATTTTAGCTATTCCTTTTCCTTCTCTTTTGTAGATTAATTTTGTTTTTTCAATCCGATTTTCATTGTAATAATGGAATGTCCAATTATTACTATTTATTAGACGATTTTTAGAATCGAAAGCCCTAAATGATTTTCTGTTGAAATATATAGAATCGTTTTTGTTGATTCTTTTTTCAGTTGTCCAAATTCGATAACTTTCTTTCGCTTTAAATTCCGCAATCAATTTATCTTCTTCTAAATTCCCGCAAGAAGTTAAAATCAGACTTAAAAATGTTATGGTTAGCAGTTTTTTCAAATTGTGGGCAACGGTTTAGGATAACCAAAGTTGTGTTTAAGTTATCGCAATTTTTCGTTTATAAAATTAATAAAATAAAAGTTAAGAAACATTCTATTTAGCAAAAAGCAACAATTTTGGTTATGCAATGTTGCTTGTAGCAGCTTTGCATTTTGGTGCTAAAAAATCATACGTAGCAATTTTCATTCATAGATGTTATTATTTTTCAAATTTATCTTTTTCGTTTGATTAATCTTAACTATTTATTTCAAATCGAGTTTTCTCTCACATCTCAGCTAGTTCTCCGATTTCATTGCTTAAAATCCTCCGTTTTGCTCATTTTACACGTTTCAACTAGAAATTCGTAGTTGTGCTAAAATCGTTCCGTTTTAATGAGCTTTTTGCGTTTCAATTTATCATTTGTTTAATTCTCAAATAACTCAATTTAGTTTCTGTTTGATAGAGTAGAAGAGTGATCAGAATTTTCCCTCATTAATAATTTTTTCACGCCTCTGTCAGACTAACTATTTTAATCTTAAATGACTAAAATGTGGATTTCAGAAGTGAAATCCGCTGTTACAAGCAACGGTTTTTGGTATGTTTTGTTGAGTGTTTAAGCTATAAATTTAGTAAATAATTACTGACCGAGAAAATCCGATAGGATTTTCGTAAGTGTGCTAGAACCAAACAATAAAATATACCAGTTGTTGTGCAACGTATTTTTTATCGTTTGAACAAAAATCTTTTTAAAAATCCCTTTTTTTCAATGTGAACTCCTAATTCTTTGCAAATCGATTCAAACTCTCTTAATTCGGTCTTAGTCATTTCAATTGTCAATTCTAGACTATCAAATTTAAAATCATAGAATTTATTATCACTCCTAATATATTCAATATTTGTTATTTCTTTCAATTGAATAGTTTTATCAATTTTATCAGTCTGAACAAACATTTCGTTATCTGTAATCTTAAATTTTCCAATTCTAGAAAACAAAAACGTATTCAGAAGTGGAATCACAAAAATGAAGAATAAAAAAAGTCCTGAAATTGATTGAAAAACTTTATCATTTTCTATTAATCGATTTATTCCAGAATCATTTGTTGTCAAATAAATCAATAATCCGCCGTAAACTAAATATGGAATTTTCCATAAATAATAATACTTATGATGATAAATGTAATTTGTATCGATTATATCTTTTTCCATATGTTGCACAACGGGTTTGTGTATGTTTTGTAGCGTTTTTTAAGCTACTAATTTACTAAATAAAAAACTAACGTAGAAAATCCGATAGGATTTTCGTAAATGTGCTAGAACCAAGCTATAAAATATAAACAGTGTTAGCATTTTGTTGTTTTTCCGTTGTTAAAAGTTTTTCCGTATCAGTATTCAATTCCGTAAATATTAGCGAAAACTCATCTTTACTATATTTTCGCCGACATTTTATTCCTCAGTTTGAATTTTCACCCTTTAATGTTTCATTCCACAATGTTTTATCCAAAAAAACTTTACAATAAACGAAAAATCATTTCTAAAATCGGAGAGAATAAAAATATAATAAGGATCGTATATTTAAAATATTTCTTAATTATTTTTCTTTCCTTTAAATTTGTCAGTCTGTCTAAGAATTCTAAAATAATGAGAATAAAGTTAATTATAGCGATGTAAACTAATAAGTTAACAAAAGAAGAAATGATTGTACTTGAAAAATCAAAATGAATAATAGAATTTTTAAATAGTCCTGCTTTCGGTAGTAATAAAGTAATTAATAAAGTTATTCCACTAAAAATAAGCACCCATTTATTCACTAGAGTTCTCAAATTATTCCAATATAAAATTTTACTTGTATTCATTTTCCCTCCAATAAATGCTAACGGTTTAGAGTTTGGTTTCGTTGCGTGATTAAGCTCAAATTTAATTAAAAAACTCTAAACATTAGAATAATCAGAGGCTTTTCGTACGTAGAA
>NZ_FNNJ01000002.1 GCF_900106565.1 Lutibacter oricola | reverse complement strand
AATTAATTTTCTCGTGTCTCTGTCAGCCTAACTATTTTTATCTTAAATGACTAAAATGTGGATTTCAGATGTGAAATCCGCCATTGTAGGCAACGTGTTTGTGTATGATTAGTTGCGTGATTTAAGCACTAAAGTTAGTAAAAAAAACACAGATAGAAAGTCCGCGAGGACTTTCGTAAATTGGCTAAAACCAAGCAATTAATTATACACGGTGTTAGCAACTGGTTATTTTTCTTCAACTTTATGTCCCAACTCAATAAAAAACTCACGCATTAGATTATATGTTTCAGCATCTGCATTTATATGATTTGACATTTTGGTTTCCATATATTCACAGCTTAAGCATACATTCAAAGTTGAAACTATTTTGTTGTCCGAATTATAGAATACGATTGCGTCACGATAAACTGGAGCACACATCCAGCTTGGAACTTCTTTAATCGGAGTATTTAATATTGATTTCAGTTTTTCAATTATTACATTATCGATTTTATATGTCCCTGTTTTTTCAGCTGAAGGATGAAAAATTCCGTCTGAATCAATCAAATATTGAGTATATCCATAAAGTTTATTTAATTGTTTAAATCTCAATATTTCTAATTCTGATAATTGTTTTTTCTTTTTTAAAATTTGAAATTCATTATACTCAGGGTCTTGTATAATTCTCCCATCATATTTTCCACCTCGTTGTAAAGAATAAGTTTCCAAGTAATCGAATTCAAGATTGTTTATATAATTTATTGAAGATATATAAGTGGTTTTGATTTTCATTCTACTTGTTGCTAACGGTTTTTGGTATGTTTTGTAGCGTATTTTAAGCAATAAATTTAGTAAATATTTACCGACCAAGAAAATCCCTTTAGGATTTTCGTAAGTGTGCTAAAACCAAGCTATAGAATATACCAATTGTTAGCAACTGGCTTTATTTAAATCAATCGTTATTTTGTCTTTATAATTCAGATTTTCAAAAAACCTCTGTTGACTCTCAAACTTATAACTATTTTCAATCATTTCCATTCCATAATCAATCGTTTCAATTATCAATTTCATTTCTTCAATCCGATATTCGTTAAACTTATAAATTTGAAAATATCTCGCATATAAAATCGAAACTCCTAATTTTAATAAAATCCACATTGGTGACAATGGAAATGGATTTATCATTTCTTTTCCTCTTATCAACTTTATCCTCAATAAATCATTAACAGGAATCGGTATGGCTGAAATTTTATTCGATAAATTTGAACGCAACAATAATCCGTTTTCAAATAATTCAAAATTATTTTTAGAATCAATTTTAAGAGAATCATTAGAATCTTTTTTATTCTTAAATGTTTTTAGAAAAAATGAAGTCGTTCCAATTACTTTTAAACTTTTCAAATCGGATTTAATCGGTTCTCCAATTAATCGTTTTAGTTTATGGTAATTTATTTCTTTCTCTTTCAGTATCATCGTCATCGTTGCTTGTTGCTAACGTGTTTGTATAGGCTTTGTTGCGGATTTCAAGCACTAAAATAAGTAAATAAAACACAAACAAAGAAAATCCGCGAGGATTTTCGCAAGTAAGCCAATAAAAAGCAATAAAGTTTATACGGTGTTAGCAACCGTTTTATTCCGAAAATGACTGAAAATTTACAAATTAAAATAAATACTAATATTAGCGAGTTAAAGGATAAAATAAGTCAATTTGAAAAGTTAGCAAAGGAGATTGAATCTTTTGAGTTTGAATTTACTATTTCAGATACTCAATAATTCTTTTTCGTAAATCCTCGTTTACATTTTTAAAGTCTAAATTACCTTTCAAATCTTGATTTATGTTTACAGAAACTTCTCCATTTATTTGTTTTAATTCACTTTCAAAGTGTTTAAGTTTTTCGTTATATAAATCAATCATTTTATTTCTTGCTACTTCAAACGCTTGTTTTTCTAGTTTTTTTCTTATGTCCATAATTTAATTTTTTTGTTTTAAAGAATCTAGTTTGTTTTTTAAAGAAAGTAATTCAGTGTTCATATCGTTCAGACGTTTTTGAAAATTATCATCACGTACAACTTTGTCGAATGCCGATTTATGCAATTTCACTATATCTTCTTCTACGCTTTTTGGTTTTACCAATTCTACTCCTATTGATGTAATAATTCCAATTATTCCACCTAATCCAACGTACATAATATTATACCATACGTCATTTTTCAGTCTTTTACTTGTTAGTTGTTTTATTGTACTGTCTAAATTCTTTTCAGTTCTTATATTCTCAAGATATTTTTTAATTCCACCATCTTGAATTACTATTATACTATTTTCAGACAATTCGTAAGTACTAGGGCTTTTTTTTAATTTTAAAATATTTAAAGCCTTTATTATTCTAAAAGCCTTAATATTTATATCAGAATCATAGTTAACACCTACTATACCTTCTTCATAACATTCTTTAATAATTTTATCTATCTCACTAAGTAATTCCTTATCCATAATATTGGTAATGGTTGCTAACGTTTGCGTATAAGAATAGTTGCGGGTTTGCGTGCGAGGAATTTCCGCAGGAAATTCAGACGTAGCAAACATGCAACGACCTTTGATTAAGCACTAAACCGCAATTATTTTTATACATTGTTAGCTTTTAGTGCTTTTTTGTCCGTTTATTTTTTCGTTAATATTTTATTTCAGTCGGCTTTTTAATTCCGTTTTTATGTTTTATTCAGCTCGATTTTCATTCCGCAAACTTGCTCAAATTCCGCTATATATAATTCAGATTTCGAGTTGACAATTCCGCAATTTGCTAAATTCCGATTGAGTGAAATTCCGCTTTTCAATTCAGATTTCGATTCTGCAAACGAGCTAAAAAGTCAGACGCAGTTCGATTCAGAGTTTGAGTGATAATTCAGCTCAATATTCCACATTTCATTTTCAAATTCCGCTTTAAAGGACTTTTGATTTAAACCCGAAATTTGAGGTTTTGCAATGACCTTTAGCATTAAAGCTAACTTGTTATATCCAAACCAAACTAACCGAATATCGTTTTAAATTTCCGGATATCCGTATGTTTTACCTTTTTTATCTCGGTAGTAAGTAGTTTAGATTTGCAATTTTATTTTTTTTACTAATTTAAGGTTTTTTTTTAATTTCAACAGAAAAATACAACCTATTTAACTTTAATTTCTTGTAATAAATTAAATAACTTTTTACGATTTATGGGCTTTGCAATATATGCGTTGCAACCAACATCTATAACTTTTCGCTTATAATTTTCTTGAGTAAATGCCGTATGTCCAATAATGTAAACATCTTTATTAAATGTTCTAATTTTTTGTGTTGCCTCAAAACCATTTAAATGTGGCATCTTAATATCCATTAAAATTAAATCCGTTTCTGGATGCTTTTTTGCTAATTCTACAGCTTCTATTCCGTCTTTTGCGTAATGTAAAGTTTCCGTAACATCTTTTAAAAGTTCTTTTAAAAAATAATACGTAGTGCTATCATCTTCAGCAATAATAATTTTTAAAGTAGAAATTGTTTTTTTTGGTAATTTACCAGCAGATTTTGGAGGCGTAATAGGAGATTCGTTTTTGTTGCTATTAGGAATTCTAACATAAAAAGTACTTCCTTTATTTGGTTCAGATTTTAATTCAATTTTTCCGTTTAATAAATAAATATATCCTTTAGAAATTGAAAGTCCCAACCCAGAGCCTTCAAAACCACTTGAATGAGAAAAATCTGCTTGAACAAATTCTTCAAAAATAGTAGTTTGGTTTTCTATTGGAATTCCTATACCAGTGTCTTTTACCCAAAAATCGGCATATTCATTATTTATTGTGTATTCAATTTGAATATATCCTTCAGAAGTAAATTTTAAAGCATTTTTTATTAAATTGGTAAGTATAGAGTTAATCTTATATTCATCCGTATAAAAGATTATATCTTTTTTTGGGCCAATTTCTTTTAATTTTAAATTTAAACCTTTTGTAGTTGCTTCAGCAGTAAAAAAATCTACTAATTCGTTTACAATTTCTCGAATGTTAACTTTTTTTATTAAGGGTTTTTCTAACCCAGATTCTAATTTAGAAACATCAATAATATTATTAATGGTATTCAACATTCTGTTTCCACTTTGCTGAATAATATTAATAAATTTAGTTTGTTTTTCTGACGAGTAGTCGGCTGTTTTTAATAATTCTGTAAACCCTAAAATTCCATTCATAGGAGTCCTAATTTCATGACTCATATTTGCTAAAAAAGCAGATTTCATTCTATCACTTTCTTCGGCTTTAAATTTTTGAATCTCTAGCTCTTGCATTATTTCTGCATTCACTTCAATTTGATGGCTTAAATCTTTAGTTTTTTTACGTACTTGAATTTGTAAAAACCTATTTACACCTACAAGTAATAAAAATAATAATGTAATAAAAATAATGTATTTTAAATAGTTACGGTAATCAAATGAAGATTTGTCATATTCTGTAATCCATTTATTGTAAATTTCTTCATAAGTTCCATTAGCTAAAATTACTTCCAATCCATTATTAATAATATTTGCTAATTCGGGTGAATTATTAGAAACTTTAAACCCCATATTTCGTTCTAAAATGCGATGGTTTAGAGCTTTAATGTAATTTTTTTTAGCTAATTTGGCATAATACATACCACCAATTCGTTGTCCAAATAGGCAAGTAACGTCTTTTCGCTCAATTTTTTCAATTAAATCATCGTAGTTATTTACATATATAAATTTAGCCGATGGGTTTATTGATAATACATAGTGAACGAGCACATCGTTTTTCCACATAGCAACTAACGGCTCTTTTAATGTTCTAAATTTTTCTAAAGAAAATTTGTTGAAATATTTAGTGTTGTAAAAAAAACAATGAGACGTATTTATAGTAGATCTAGTATATAAATAACTTTGATCATAGCTTCCTGGATAGTGTGTACCTCCAATGGCTTCAACCTTACCGTTATTTAAAGCTTTGTTTATTGCTTGCCAGTTATTTGAACTATAATTAATATCAACATCTTCATATAAATTATTAATAGCGTTTAAAATATCAATATTAAAACCGATTAATTCTCCATTGTTATTTTGGTAATTGTATGGCGGATAATTATTGCTAAATAATACTTTATATTGAGCATTTATTTTGCAAGTGCAAATAAGAATAAAAAAGAAAAGAGTAAAAAAACTATTTTTCATTTGTTACTTAAGGGATTAGTCACAAATTTACAAACATTTGTACAATGTTCATATTAACAATACATTTTTTTTATGAAGTTATTAATAGGTTATAAACTATTATTTTTAGTAAAAATGAGTTTGGATTAATAATTACCAGACAATCTATTTGGTAGTGTTGGGTTGTTTGTTGAAGCAATACTTTTTAAAGCCATATCTAATGGGCTTTTAATTTGAAGTAAATCTTTTTTGCTTACATGAGTATAAATCATAGTAGTTTCTGGTTTTGCGTGTCCTAATAACTCTTGAATATATCTTAAATCAATACCATTTTCTAATAGGTGAGTAGCATAACTATGTCTTAATGTATGTGGTGTTACTTTTTTAGTTATATGGGCAGCTTTACAAGCCGATTTTAAGAAACTTCGTATACTTTCGGCTGAATATTTTTCACTTTCAATTAAACCTTCAACAAAATAACGTTTAGGTACGTAGCTTGTTAGGTAATTTACCATTAGAGGAATAAAACTCTCAGCTAAAATAATATGTCTATCCTTACGACCTTTGGCATTTTTTACAATAATTTGTCGCCTATCTACATCAATATTTTTTAATTCTAAATTTAACAATTCACTTATGCGTAAACCGGCAGAATATATCATTGCCAAAACAGCTCGGTGTTTAAGGTTTTTGGTGCAACGTAGTAAATCAATAACTTCTTCTTTAGATAAAACAGTTGGTAATTTTTTATCTTTTTTGGGTCTAATTAATCGTACTTCATCAATTTCACATTCCGGATAAAAAGCTTTAAACAATTTAATGGCACTAATTAACTGCCTTTGTGTGCTAACACTTAGTTTACGAGGTATAAAAACATCTTCTATAAACAATTCAACATCTTTATTATTAAGCTTTTCTAGAGGTTTATTTTTAATGTAGTCTATAAAATCTGCAATGTGTGTAAAATAGGTTTTAATAGTACTTTCGCTATAGCGTTTACCTTTTAAATATTTTACATATAAGCGTATTATGTTTTTATTTTCTTCGGAAATATTTCTGGGTTTTCTTTCAACAATACGTTCTTCTTTTTTAAAAATAGAAGAATCAAAATGTATGGTTGCTAAACCTTCTAATTGTTCTTTTAATAAATGTATATGTTCTTCAGAAAAAGAAATATACCAAGCTTTTAAGGTTTGGCTCCATTTAAAATTAGGTATAGCCTTTATTTTTTCTTTTAATTCGTAATCAAATGGAAACTTAACCACAAGTTGATTTTCTTTTCGGTGTATAGCTTTACTTAATAAAACTGAAGGTAATTGTATTGATTTTTTCATAGCTTTTCAAATATACATAAAACATTTTAAAGCTTAAGGGTTTGTTTGTAAGCTAGATGGTTTTATTGTTATACCGCGTATTTAAAAGGCTTTTGGGTTAGTGTATTTCTACATTATGTTTAAAATGGATTCTTACAAATGAGTTTACAGCTGTATTATTAATAAACATAGGTGTCCATTTATTTTTGGTTTTTTCTAGAATTTCAATAATTTTTTTATTGGATTTTTTTAAACAACTAATACTTCCTCTAGGTTCAATTAATGCTCCTGTTTTAGTTATAATAAAATAAAATGTGACGTTGCATTTAGAATTTTGAGTATTTCCATATTGAAAAGAATTAGAAAAATAATGTAATAAATTTGAAGAGCCATTAAGCTTAGGCGAATTAATTTTATTTGTATAAAAAACTAATTCTCCGTTATGTGTAAAGTATTTTTGTTTTTGCTTTTTATTTAGAAACAATTTGGACTCGAAAATATATGTTTTACATATTTTATTATTATTTATAGAAAGCATAAGGGTATCAATAGTTACTTTTTTAACTTCATAAAATATATCGTTAACTTTTAATAAACTATCATTAATAGTATAGTTAACTTCTTTTTTTAAACCTAAATTGTTAAATGTAATTAATGCTTTATTTAATGTGTCAAATTCAATATTCCATTTAGAATCATTAATTGGTTTATTAGTAGAACAATTAACTGTTTTATTTAAAAACCATTTGGTATTAAAGCTGTTTTTTTGAGTGTAAAAATTTATTGAGTAAAAAAATAAAAATAGCGCAATTATAAATTTCATTTTTTAAACTTTAAAGTAACTAATTATTATTGTTTTTAAAATTACTAGGTATTAAATCAATGCCTTTTTTTTCTGCAGCTTTTAAAATAAACGGTATAAGTAGGGTAGCACCAGGAATTAAAACAAAAGGTACGCCAATACCTAAAATTTTAAAAACATCATAAACCTGAGTTTTTAAATGTTTTTCTTCTAGCTTACTTATTTTTTGTTTTGCAACAAACTTTAATATAATCCGTGAAGTTTCTTTAGAATCTACAGCTTCGTTTTTTAAACCAATTAAAAAAGAAGAAAAAGCCTTTGCAGTTTTAACTCTATTACTTTTAACAACATCTGCAAATTCTATTTTACCATTTTTTTCAAAAATGGATAAATCTATATTTAAAAATGTTTTTTGCTTAGTCATTAATTTTAATTGTTGTTAAAGTGGTAAATATACTATTTAATTTAAATGCTCTCTGTTTTATTAAACTTAGACCAAACGTTATTTAGCAAAAAGTATTTGTTATTATTAAATATTTAACAAATATTAATTTTTTGTAAATTTTTAAGTTTAGTAGTATGTCAAAACTAAAGTTATTTATATATTTGTTCTTCAAAATTAAAGAAATGACATTTATTCAATTACATCATCATCATTTAAATACTTGCAATCAAGCGAGCTGAAGATGTATTGAATTTAGTTAAAATATATTTTAAACCCGTTTGAGTAAATCAAGCGGGTTTTTATTTGTAAATTCAGCACGTTTACTTAAACACATTAATAAATAAAATGAGTAAAATTAAAATCGCAGTTCAAAAATCAGGAAGATTAAACCAAGATTCATTAAAACTATTAAAAGATTGTGGAATTTCTATAGATAATGGAAAAGATCAATTAAAGGCTTCAGCAAGTAATTTTCCAATGGAAGTATTATACTTACGTAATGGAGATATTCCTCAATATTTAAGAGATGGAGTAGTAGATATTGCTATAATTGGAGAAAATGTTTTAATAGAAAAAGGTACAGATATTATTACTGCAGAAAAGTTAGGCTTTTCTAAATGTAGAGTCTCCTTAGCTGTACCTAAGGATGTTGAGTACAATTCTATTCAAGATTTAGATGGTAAGCGTATTGCAACTTCATACCCAAATACCGTAATTGAATATTTTAAAAAGTTTAACATAACACCAGATATTCACATAATTAATGGTTCTGTAGAAATTGCACCAAATATTGGGTTGGCAGATGCTATTTGTGATATTGTTTCGAGCGGAAGTACGTTATTTAAAAATAACTTAAAAGAAGTTGAAAAAATGTTAACTAGTGAAGCTGTTTTAGCAGTTTCGCCAAATATTTCTTCTGAAAATCAAGAAATTTTGAATAAATTACAGTTTAGAATTCAAGCCGTATTAAAAGGGCGAAAATCTAAATATGTTTTAATGAATGCACCAAACGAAAAAGTAGATAAAATTATAAGTTTATTACCAGGTATGCGTAGTCCTACGGTATTACCTTTGGCTGAAGAAGGTTGGAGTTCTATTCACACAGTAATTGAAAAAAATTCTTTTTGGGAAGTAATTGACGAGTTAAAAGAAAATGGAGCAGAAGGATTATTAGTTGTGCCAATTGAAAAAATGGTATTATAATTTTAGTTAAAGTGTTGATTTGTTTAAAAGTTTAGAGGTAAATTATTATGCAATTAAATAGAATATTGAGAATTATCAATTACACAAATCAACAGTTAAACGGTTAAACAGAAATTAAAAAATGAATAAAATAATAAACCCTGCCAAAAGTGAATGGTCTCAAATTTTACAAAGACCAACACAAACAATAGCTGATATTGAAGAAACTGTTACCGCAATTTTTGACGATATTAAACGAAACGGAAACGATGGCGTAAAACGTTACACATCTATTTTTGATGGTGTAGAGTTAGATGATTTATTTGTTTCTGAAGAAGAAATAAAAGAAGCAGAAAATCAAGTTTCAGAAGAGTTAAAAAAAGCTATTGAAGTTTCAAAAAATAATATTTACAAGTTTCATGCAGCTCAAAAAACAGAAAAAGTTTTAGTCGAAACAACTGCAGGAGTTGAGTGTTGGCAAGAAAAACGACCAATTCAAAAAGTTGGTTTGTACATTCCAGGTGGTACGGCTCCTTTATTCTCATCTGTTTTAATGTTGGCTATTCCTGCTCAAATTGCAGGTTGTAAAGAAATAGTTTTATCTACACCACCAAATAAACAGGGAAAAATTAATCCAGCAATAATTTATGCAGCACAGCAATGTGGTGTTACTAAAATTGTAAAAGCAGGAGGTATACAGGCAATTGCAGGTTTAACATTTGGTACAGAAACAATTCCGCAGGTTTATAAAATATTTGGGCCAGGAAATCAATTTGTTACAGTAGCAAAGCAATTAGCAACTAAATATGGAGTAGCAATAGATATGCCGGCAGGTCCAAGTGAATTATTAGTAGTGGCAGATGATACGGCCAATGCTAGCTTTGTTGCTTCAGATTTATTAAGTCAGGCAGAACACGGTACAGATAGCCAAGTAATTTTAGTTTCTACTTCAAAAGAAAAGTTAAATGAAGTTGAAAAGGAATTAGAAATTCAAATAGAAGAATTAAGCAGAAAAAAAATAGCGAAAAAAGCCATAAAAAACTCTAAACTTATTTTTGTTGAAACTAAAGAAGTAGCTTTAGAAATGATAAACGAATATGGTCCAGAACATTTTATTGTTTGTACAGCAAATGATAATTTTTATGTTGAAGGTATTGAAAATGCAGGATCTGTTTTTATAGGTAACTATACGCCAGAAAGTGCAGGTGATTATGCTTCGGGTACAAATCATACATTGCCTACAAATGGATATACAAAAGCATATTCAGGTGTAAATTTAGATTCGTTTTTAAAAGCAATTTCTTTTCAGAAAATTTCTGAAGAAGGTATAAAAAATATTGGAAATGCTATAGAAATATTGGCTGGAGCAGAAGGATTAGACGCGCATAAAAATGCAGTAACATTAAGATTAAATAAATTGAAGTGAAATAGAAAAACAAAAAACTAACTAACCCAAATAAAAAATGAAAATCGAGAAACTAATCAGAGAGAACATCCGGGCAATGAAGCCTTATTCTTCCGCAAGAGATGAATTTAAAGATTTCGATACTGAGATGATTTTTTTAGATGCCAACGAAAACCCTCACGAAAACGGAGTAAATAGGTATCCAGATCCACAACAAAAAACTGTTAAAACAGAACTAGTAAAATTAAAGAAGGTAAAAGAATCTCAAATTTTATTAGGTAACGGTAGCGATGAAGTATTAGATTTAATTTTTAGAGCTTTTTGTGAACCAAAAGAAGATAACATAATAACATTGCCACCAACTTATGGTATGTATAGTGTGTTAGCCAATTTAAACAATATTGAAAATAGAGAAATTGTTTTAACTAAAAACTTCGAACCTTCAGTAAAAAACATTTTAGAAGGAGCAGATAAAAATTCAAAAATATTGTTTTTATGCTCTCCTAATAATCCAACGGGAAATTCATTTTCTAAAGAAAGTGTAGAAGTTTTGTTAAATACATTTCCAGGTATAGTTGTAATTGATGAAGCTTATATAGATTTTTCCGAACATAAAAGTTGGTTAGATCGCTTAAACGAGTTTCCAAATTTAATTATTACTCAAACATTTTCTAAAGCCTATGCTATGGCAGGAGTTAGATTAGGTATATGTTATGCTTCAGAAGAAATTATAGCGGTTTTAAACAAAATTAAACCACCATATAATATCAACGATTTAACACAGAAATGCGCTTTAAAAAGGTTTACAAAGCTAGATGATTTAAAGGACGACGTAAAAAACATTTTAAAAGAAAGAGCAAGATTAATTCAGGGGCTTAAAGAAATTTCATTTGTTGAAAAAATTTACCCTAGTGATGCTAATTTTGTGTTAGTAGTAGTTGATAATGCAACAAAAAGATACAATCAATTAATAGAAAAGGGTATAGTAATTAGAAACAGAACTACACAACCTTTATGCGAAAACACCTTACGTTTTACCGTAGGTACTAAAAAAGAAACTAAGCTTTTAATAAAAGCATTGAACGAAATATAATATGAGTAAGAAAGTTTTATTTATAGACAGAGATGGTACAATAATAAAAGAAACCATTGATGAGCAAATAGACGCATTTGAAAAAATGATATTTTACCCAAAAGCATTTACGTTTTTAGGTAGAATAGCAAAAGAGTTAGATTATGAATTGGTTATGATAACTAATCAAGATGGTTTAGGAACCGATGTTTTTCCTGAAGATACATTTTGGCCTGTTCATAATTTTATAATGAAATCTTTTGAGAATGAAGGTGTTGTTTTTGATAAAGTGTTTTTAGATAGAACTTTTCCGCACGAAAATGCAAATACTCGTAAACCAGGTACTGGCTTATTGACTGAATATTTTTCTGAAGAGTACGATCTAGAAAACTCGTTTGTAATTGGAGATCGTTTAACAGATATTGAATTGGCTAAGAACTTAGGTTCAAAAGGAATTTATATAAACGACAATACAAATCTTGGTACAGGAGAAATTACTGTAAAACGCGATGAGTTAGACACTATTATTGCGTTAGAAAGTAACGATTGGGAGCAAATTTATGAGTTTTTAAAACTAGAAAATAGAACAGCCGAATTAACACGTAACACCAACGAAACTAAGATTTATATAAAATTAAACTTAGACGGAACCGGCAAGAGTGAAATTTCAACAGGTTTAGCATTTTTTGATCATATGTTAGACCAAATTGCACGCCACGGTAATATGGATTTAACCATTAAAGTTAAAGGAGATTTAGAAGTAGATGAGCACCATACGGTAGAAGATACTATGATTGCTTTAGGTGAAGTGTTTGCCAAAGCCTTAGGAAATAAGTTAGGTATTGAACGTTATGGGTTTTGTTTACCAATGGACGATTGTTTGGCACAAGTTGCTATTGATTTTGGGGGAAGAAATTGGCTGGTTTGGGAAGCAGACTTTAAACGTGAAATGATTGGTAAAATGCCAACAGAAATGTTTTATCACTTATTTAAATCGTTTACTGATGGTGCGCGATGTAATTTAAATATTAAAGCAGAAGGTGTAAATGAACATCATAAAATTGAAGGAATTTTTAAAGCGTTTGCAAAAGCTATAAAAGCTGCTGTTAAACGTGATCCAGAAAAAATGATTTTACCAAGCACAAAAGGAATGCTTTAAGTGTTGTTAGTTTTTGGTTGCTGGTTTTTAGCCAACAACAAACAACTAATAACAAACAACTAAATAGAATAAATGAAAATAGTAATAATAAATTACGGAGCAGGAAATATACAATCTATAAAGTTTGCAATAAAACGTTTAGGTTATGAAGCTGTTTTAACAGATAATGAAGAGGAGATTAGAAATGCTGATAAGGTAATTTTTCCTGGTGTAGGTGAGGCGAGTAGTGCAATGGAAAAATTGAAGCACACAGGTTTAGACAAAGTTATACCAACATTAAAACAACCAGTTTTGGGTATTTGCTTGGGTATGCAGCTAATGTGTAAATATTGCGAAGAAGGTAATACAAACGGTTTAAATATTTTTGATGTAGATGTAATTAAATTTGATGGCTCTGAAAAAGTTCCACAAATTGGTTGGAATCAAATTGAAAATTTAAAATCGGATTTATTTAAAGGTATTAAAGAGAAAGAATATATGTATTTAGTACATAGCTTTTATGTTACTTTAAATGAAGAAACCATTGCTACAACTAATTACGGAATTAAATATGCTTCAGCATTAAAAGAAAAAAACTTTTATGGAGTGCAATTTCATCCAGAAAAAAGTAGCAAAGCTGGAGCGCAAATTTTACAAAACTTTTTAGAGTTGTAGAAAGGAGAATGTTATTCCTGTGAAAACAGGAATTAATACAGCGTTAAAAATAAATTCCTGCCTGCGATAGGAATGACAATATTAAATAAAATACGTCACCCTGAACTTGTTTTAGGGTTCCATTACAAATTGAAAATTAGGTAAGATGCTGAATCAAGTTCAGCATGACGAATTAAAAAATATAATTAGTAAACAATGAGAATTATACCAGCAATAGATATTATAAACGGAAAATGTGTTCGCCTATCAAAAGGAGATTATACAACGGAAAAGGTATACAATGAAAACCCGTTAGAAGTAGCAAAAATGTTTCAAGATCACGGTGTTAAACATTTGCATTTAGTTGATTTAGATGGCGCAAAAGCAAGTCATATTGTTAATTATAAAGTGTTAGAAACAATTGCTTCAAATACAGATTTATCTATTGATTTTGGAGGTGGTTTAAAATCAAACGAAGATTTAAAAATTGCTTTTGAAAGTGGAGCGAACCAAATTACAGGAGGAAGTATTGCTGTTAAAAATCCAATTATTTTTAAAGAATGGTTAGGTAAATATGGTTCGGATAAAATTATTTTAGGAGCTGATGCTAATAATGAGAAAGTTGCTGTTGGTGGTTGGTTAGAAGAAAGTGATAAAGAGTTAGTTCCTTTTATACAAGGATACGAGAAAGAAGGTGTTAGTTATGTTATTTGTACAGATATTTCTAAAGATGGAATGTTACAAGGACCATCGTTTGATTTATATCAGAAAATATTG
The DNA here is from genome assembly GCF_900106565.1 of Lutibacter oricola. Taxonomy (GTDB): domain Bacteria; phylum Bacteroidota; class Bacteroidia; order Flavobacteriales; family Flavobacteriaceae; genus Lutibacter; species Lutibacter oricola. Next base: position 683,336 of record NZ_FNNJ01000002.1, on the reverse strand, counting down.
AATGAAACTAATAATATAAAACTAATTGCATCTGGAGGAATTTCAACCTATGATGAATTACCACGTTTAAAAGAAATGGGATGCGAAGGAACCATTGTTGGTAAAGCAATTTACGAACATAAAATTAGTATGAAGCAAATAGAACAATTTATATTAAATAGTTAATAATTGAATATCATTCCTGTGAAAACAGGAATCCAAACAGTTAAAAAATAGATTCCTGCCTATGTAGGAATGACAAAAATATATAGTTAAGTATCATAGTTGCTAAATACCAGTTACTAGATACCATATACCAAAATTAAATGTTAACAAAAAGAATAGTTCCTTGTTTAGATATTAAGGATGGAAGAACAGTAAAAGGCGTAAATTTTGTAGATTTACGTGATGCTGGAGATCCGGTAGAATTAGCGGAAATTTATGCAAATGAAGGTGCAGATGAGTTGGTGTTTTTAGATATTACAGCAACAGAACAAAAGCGTAGAACCTTAGCCGAATTAGTAATGCACGTTGCTGAAAAAGTAAATATTCCGTTTACAGTTGGTGGTGGAATTTCATCTGTTGAAGATGTAGATTTATTGTTGAATTCTGGAGCAGATAAAGTTTCTATTAATTCTTCAGCAGTAAAAAATCCACAATTAATAAACGATTTGGCTGCAAAATTTGGTAGTCAATGTGTTGTTGTTGCTATTGATGCAAAACAAATTGATGGAGAATGGATGGTGCATTTAGTAGGTGGAAAGGTACCTACAGATATTAAATTATTTGAATGGGCAAAAGAAGTTGAAGAACGTGGAGCTGGTGAAATTTTATTTACTTCTATGAATCACGATGGAACTAAAAATGGTTTTGCAAATAAAGCTTTGGCGCATTTAAGCGATTTGGTAAATATTCCAATAATAGCTTCTGGTGGAGCAGGAAATATGCAGCATTTTGCAGATACATTTATTGATGGTAAAGCAGATGCCGCATTGGCAGCTAGTGTATTTCATTTTAAAGAAATTGAAATAGTAGATTTAAAAAAGGAATTAAAAAAGAAAAATATACCTGTAAGGTTGTAGTAAATAGTTGTCATTCTGAAAGAAGAGAAACGTATTGAAGAATCTCACATTTGGTTTAGAGATCCTTCGTTATCACTCAGGATGACGGTTAAAATAATATTATAAGAAATAATTATGACAATAGATTTCAATAAAAATAATGATGGCTTAGTACCAGCTATTATTCAAGATTTTGTAACAAGACAAGTGTTAATGTTAGGCTATATGAATAAAGAAGCCTACGAGAAAACAGTTAAAACTGGTAAGGTTACTTTTTTTAGTAGAACTAAAAATAGATTATGGACAAAAGGTGAAGAAAGTGGTAATTTTTTAAACTTAGTTTCTGTAAAAAACGATTGTGATAATGATACTTTATTAATAAAAGTTAAGCCAGTTGGAGCAACTTGTCATACTGGATCAGATACTTGTTGGGATGAAACTAATGAAGCTTCGTTTGGATTTCTATCGGAACTTGAAAATGTTATTACAAGTAGAAGAATGAATGCAGATTCTGAAAAGAGTTATGTAGCTTCATTATTCAAAAAAGGAATTAATAAAATTGCACAGAAAGTAGGAGAGGAAGCTGTTGAAATAGTTATTGAAGCAAAAGATGATAATGAAGAATTGTTTTTAAATGAAGGAGCCGATTTACTATTTCATTATTTAATTTTATTACAAGCTAAAGGTTATACTTTAAAAGATATTGTAAAAATATTAGAAGGTAGGCATTAATAGTATTCAATTATAACTAAATAGTAAAACCCGCATTTTTTTATAAAACGCGGGTTTTTTATAGTCAATTTTATACGCTTTTATTTCCAGGTTGCCTCATTAATTCTTGTAGTTCATCAAGTTTATGTTCATATACTTCTTTTGGAGATATATTATATTTAGAACATAAAGAAGCTGCTTTTCCTACAATTTCTCCCATCATACCACAAGTTTTCATAACTCGTATTGGCCCAATTCCTTCTCTTGTTACGCTAATATCTCTTCCTGCCATAAATAAATTATTAATATTACGGCTGTATAATGTTCGGTAAGGAGCCCAGTAAATTCCTTTATATTTATACTTGTTTTGTTTGCCTGTAGTGGCTTGTGAAATAAACTCATTTCCTTTTAAGTCATCATCGTAATCTTTGTGTGGAGTATGAATATCAATATGCCAAGAACAAGGAAATGCAGGGTCAGGAAATGTTTTATGATCTCTAAAATTATCAGCACTTAAAATTACATCTCCTAAAAGCCTTCTTGATTCCCTTTTTCCAGCAATGTATGCCGACCAACCCAACCTGTGATTTGGATAGAGTTTATCAACATTTTTTAGAGCATCCCAAGCACCATACATTGCTCTAAGGTTTAAATCTCTAATAATTTCAACATCAGTTATTGGATTTTTATCAAAACCGCTTTCCCAAAACCAACCACCTAAATTTCCTAAAGGATCTTCGCCACCCCATTGACCTTTATAATTTTTTCTGCCAGGAAAAGGTTTATCTGTTAAATCAATTGCCCAAGGACAACGAGGGAATGGTTGTTCGGTTTTACCTATGTCACATGAAATAGTTAGAGCAGCCTTATCTTTACAGTCACATTCAAGAACCTCTTTTTTATTAGAGGCATCAAGAACATTCCATAAATTAGACATACCCATTACACCTACGCTAGAGATTTCAAAATCAGCTCCTGCCATAAAACCAACAGTGGCATCACCTGTGCAATCTGAAAAATAATTAGCCTTTATACTTGTATGTTCTGCAGTTTTAGTGTTTTGAGATACTACTGATAATATTTTTCCGTTTTTTTGTTTCACATTAATTACTCTCTCTTCTGTCATTAATGTAATTCTAGGTTCTGCTTTAACAACTGCCATTTTACGTGCATCGTTATAGGCGATTCCTCCTCCAGCATTTTTAGATTTAAATTTTGGGGTAAATAAATCTGGAGATATTTCTGCTACTATATCACCAATATGCGGATAGGGTTCTTGTTGAATTTTCCCTTCAGGCCAAACCCTAACTTCAGAACTTCCATTACCACCTAAAACAGTTCTATCTTGAATTAAAACAACATTTAAACCGTTTCTTGCTGCAGAAATAGCCGCACATGTACCAGCAAATCCGCCTCCAACTATCGCTAAATCAAAAGAGCCACCATCTTTCGGTTTTTCAGGTAGTCCTAATAAATTTCTTCTGAATTTGGTAAGTGCCTCTATATTATTAGAAGGTTCAAAATCAATATCTTTACAAAATAGAATTGCTTCACACCTACCTTCAAAACCAGTTAAATCATGTAAGCTTACTTTTGCAGTTTCATCAACTGTAACTAGTCCGCCATCGTGCCAATGCCATTCAGCTCCTTTGGTTCCAAAAGTTTCATTTAGAGGTTCACTGTTAATTAATAATTGAAATTTACCTGGAGCTCCTTCAACTTTCCAAGGAGCAACCCAATCGCGAGTTCTTACCCAAACTCTATAAGTTCCTTTAGAAGGAAATTCAATTTCGGTGGTTGCATCTTCAACAGGTATTCCAAGTCCGTGTGCTAATAAATACGGAGATCCCATTTGTTCCATAGATTGTTGATCTAAATCCCAACCACCTAAATTCTCAAATTGTTCTGCTTCTAAAAAAACAAATTCATTATTTTTTTTGTTTGAAACACAAGCTGTTAAACCTCCTGCTAAAATGGCTAAACTAGCACATCCTAAAGTTCCAATAAATTGTTTTCTGTTCATATTAATTATTTTACTGAAGGTATTTGTCCTTTAAACTCTAATTTTAATGGGTATGCGTATTTATAGTTTGGCTTTTTAGGTAAGCTAATTTCTAATCCTTTTTCAGATTGTTTTATTTTAACTCGCCCTTTTCCACCAATTAGTTTAATAGATTTTAGTGTTTTTAAATCTAAGTTTGAAAGAGATTCAATTAATAAATTACCGTTTTCAGGCCATTTTAATGAAGTTATATAGAGTACAGTATTCTTTTTATTACGAGTAAAACGAACATCTTTAGTGGTAGCGGTATACATTTTATGGCCAGTTTCGTTTTTTTCACCCCATTTATCACCAACATCTCCAAAAACTTCATAAGGGCGAGTTTTATAAACTGCTTCTCCGCATATTTTTAACCAAGCACCTAATTCATACATCATAGTTTTTTGTTCTTCAGGAAAAGTTCCATCTGGTCTAGGAGCAAAAGACAACATTAACACACCTTTTTTGCTAATTATATCCATTAACTGGTCTACAATCATGTTTGTTGGCTTAATTGTTGTTCCTTCTACAAATCCCCAGTTATGATCATCGTACACACAATCATCTGTTTGCCAAACCATTTTGCCTATAGTATTCATACCTCCACGTTCATAATCACGCACTGCAGAACCTTCTTTATAAAATTTCGATTTATAATTCAGTACAACATTAGGATTTCCAAATGTTCCTTTGCCGTTTTTAACCGCGCTATTGTAATAATGAGCGCCAAATTCTTTTCTACGAGATTCCCAAACAGGAAGTTTAAAACCCCAATCAAAATAATATAAATCTGGTTTATACATATCAGCTAATTCTTTAGTTCTAGCTAACCAACGATTCATATCGCGCTCACTTGGTTTTACCAAACCACGAGAACGAGGTATCCAAGTTTTGCGCCCTTCTCCGTTGTAAATTCTAACAGTATCTGCGCTTTTTTGAACTATTGGATTTCCATATAAATCTTGATATTCAGGATTAGTTGCATCGTATCTATTTATATGATTCCATTGAAAAAAGGCATAATTCCAAGCGGTATGATTCGAAACACCAAATTTTAATCCTCTTTTACGAACAGCTTTTTCAATTTCGCCTACTAAATCACGTTTTGGCCCCATATTTACAGAATTCCATTTACTTAATTTAGTATCCCATAAACAAAACGAATCGTGATGAGCTCCCATCATAGTAAAGAATTTTGCACCACCTTTAACACATAAATCTGCCCATTCATCAGCATTAAAATTTTCAGCTTTAAACATTGGAATAAAATCTTTGTAGCCAAATGTTTCTGGAGGTCCATAGGTTTCATTATGGTGTAAATGAGTTGCTAAACCTTGGTTGTTTCTACTACTTTGATCTTTTTGTGAATACATCCATCTACCATACCATTCTGCTGCATGATTGCCTTTAAAAGCAGGAACTGAATAAACTCCCCAATGTACCCAAAAACCTAATTTTGCATCTTCATACCATTCCGGAGCTTCATAATTTTGAAGTGATTTCCATTCGGGTTTATATGTTTCAGAATTTGATTGTGCAAAAATAAAACTGTTAACACAAAAAGTAATAAGTATTAAATAACTGAATTTAGTTCTCATATTTATGAATTTACAAGTAAAGATACTTTTTAAAGTATACTTTTATGGAGTTACAAGTACAACAAATGTATCTATGAATAAAACGAATACTTAAATCTTATTTTTGTTGTCATATCCATTACAACCTTAAAACTTCCTTCTGTAGTTATTCCATTAGAATGATTTATTATAAATCCTAACGAGCTGTATATTTTCCATTGGAAAGTTTCTGATCAACTAGCCCCATATTAATAGTTACAATATAATTATATGGTTGAGTAATTTCTGTTATATCAGTATTGTCGCTATACTATAGCAAAAAGTAATAAAAAAAATAGATGAGTATTTTATATAGTTAGTTATAAAAAATTAAATAAATGGTTAATAGAATTTAATTTTTTATAACTATTAGTTTAGCTAATTCTTCAGCAGTTAAATCTTTATATTTTTTACCGTTAAAAGTAGCTTTATTATCAACTTCAATAGACATTGTTTTTTTTGTGGCATAACCAGAAATTATTCTATCTTCAGCATTAATAGTGTTGTTGCCTTTTATTTTTAAAAACCCTTTGCCATAACCAATTGAAATAGCTGGTTTTTTACTGAAGGTAATTGTATTACCATCTAAAGTAATATTGCTCGAGCCGAAATCTATTTTTTCTTCATTTGGAATTTTTCTTCCATTTCCGTGGCCGGTATAACCTGTAGAGAAAATGATAATAGCACTTCCTACATCATTTCGCATAGTGTTGTGCTTTATTAAAAGGTCTCTAGTATCGTGTTCAATATGTATAGCTTGAGAATAACTTTGTAAACCACCATCCATTCTTTTGTTATTTTGAATTACGGCGTTTCTAGTATTAGCAATAGCTACATTAAACCTAGCAGCAACATAAAACTCGCAATTATCTATTATAATATTTGAATGGTCTATTAAATTTGTATCTGCAAAAGCATTATCTATACTAATTTGATGATCTCCTCCTTTAAACACACATTTTGTAACTAAAAAATCATTTAGAATAACCGAATCCATTGTTTGCACACCAAACTTACAATCTGTAAAATTAGAGTTTTCAACAAGTATATTTTTATAATCGCCTCTAAAGTCTACACCTGTATAGCGTCCTTTTGAAAACGAACAATTTTTAATTGAAATATTTGTTAAGAGCTGTTTATTAGCTTCAACCCTAATTAAATTTACAGCGTTACTAAATGAAAGGTTCTCGAAAGTTGTAAAACTAGCTTGTAAAACAACCAAATTGTTTTTTTGACTCTCTTTAGTTAATCCATATTTTTTATTGTTCGATCTTGATTTCCCTTTAAATGTAATTCCGCTTTTTTTTATGGTGAAGTGTTTGTCGGTATTTTTAAAAACAATATCTATATCTATTAAAATAACATCACCAGCTTTGGCTTCGTTATATGCTTTATTGAGTTTTTCAACAGAACTTCCTTTTTTTGATGATACTTTAATTGTTTTGGCATTTGTAATTTGTAAACCAATTAAGACTAAAAATATTACTTGTAAATATAATTTCATAAATAATGTTTTAAAATATACTACAAACATAATGTGCATTAAACTAACTAATAATTACTTATGGTTTTAATAGGGTATCATATGTTTTTATAGTTATTATAAGTTGTAATATTTACGTTTGTTGAACGTCTTAATACGTATTCAAACAATTTTTGTACATTGACATTTAAAATAAAACACGAATGACAACTATAGATAAATCTACCATTGATTTTTTAAAAAAATTACATAAAAATAATAATCGCGATTGGTTTAATGATAATAAACCTGCCTTTTTAGAAGAGCAGAAAAAAACTAAAGAGTTTTATAATGCGATTATGGAAAAGTTAAAGGAACATGATGATATAGATAAATTTAAATTTTTTAGAATTTATAGAGATGTTCGTTTTTCAAAAGATAAAACGCCTTACAAAGCTCATTTTGCTGGTTCTTTTGCAAGAGCAACAAAAAGATTACGTGGAGGGTATTATTTAAGAGTAAGACCAGGAGAAAGTTTTTTGGCTGGTGGTTTTTGGGAACCTAATAAAGAAGATTTATTACGTATTAGAAAAGAGTTTGAAATGGATACTGTTGAAATTCGTAAAATATTGAATGATAAAACGTTTATAAAACAATTTGGAAAGTTGCAAGGTACTGCTTTGAAAACCGCTCCACGAGGGTTTGATAAAGAGCATCCAGATATGGACTTAATTAGAATGAAACAATTTATAATTGTGCGTAATTTTACTGATAAAGAAGTATTAGCATCTAATTTTTTAGATGAATTAGATGATAGTTATAAAGCAATGAGGCCATATTTTGATTATATGAGCGAAATTTTAACTACAGATTTAAACGGAGAATCTATAATAGATTAAAATTGAAATTATTATATAAAAAAAGCATCCTTATAAAGGATGCTTTTTTTATACATAAATACGTTTTAGTTATTGAACTATTAATCGTTTAGTTGAATAAGCCGAATCACTTTCAATTTTAACTATGTACATTCCACTAGGAATATAATCTATACTAATTTTATTATTTGTAAGCTTAGGATTGCTAAGTTGTTTAATTAATTGACCTGTAATACTATAAAATTCAATAGATTTTAATTCATCATTATTTGGTGAACTAATAATTACTTTATTGTTTTTTGTAGGATTAGGGTAAACTGAGAACAAGTTTTTATCAAAGTCATTTGTTGATAACGTTGAATAACAAGTCCAAGTTATATCATCAATTGTAACTTGTTTCCCAGTAGTAGGTACTATTTTTATTACTATATCATCTGAAATATTAATATTAGAAACAGTAAATGTTTGAAGACTTGTATTATCCCAAGCAATTGAAATTCCTTGTGAAACATCATTAATAAATAATTCTACTTGTCTGTCTCCACCACCAGTAAATGCTTTCTTTAAATTACAAGTGAAACTTCCAATTCCACCTGAAATAGTTGAAGATGTAAGCGAGCTAGTAGTGTTTCTTAACATTAAACTTTGACCATTTATTTCATTTCCATTATCGTAAGCATCTCTAGATTCAGTATAACTCCAAGTTATATCATTAACACCTATAAAACTTCCATCATCATATCCTCCCGATGGTAAGCTAGTAGCATTAGCAAATGTTTCAGTTCCGCAATCACTTGTTGCCGCACTTGTTGTTATAGTTTCTGTATTACTAACAGCAGATGTATTATTAGCTGCGTCTTTAGCATAAACAGTAAAATCATAACTTGTTTCAGGAGTAAGATTTGAAACAGCATATGAATTAGTAGGAGAAGTACCAATTAAGCTACCATCTTTATAAATTTCATATAAAGTAACTGCAACATTATCAGTTGCTGGTGTCCAAGATAAATTTGCACTTGTACTTGTTACATTGCTAGAAACTAAATCTGTAATTGCAGAAGGAGGCGTAATGTCTATAACATTAGTAGTTGTAAAGTTTTCAGTATTACTAACTAAAGATAAATTTCCAGAAGGATCTTTAGCATAAACAGTAGCATCGTAGTTAGTGTTTTGCGTTAGTCCAGTAACAACTTTAGAATTTGTTGTTGAAGTAGTATACAAGGCTCCATCTATAAAAATATCATAACTAGATACCGATATATTATCTGTTGAAGCTGTCCAATTTAAGTCTACTGTTGTATTTGTAATGTTTGAAGCAACTAAATTAGTTGGTGTAGAAGGTATTTCTGTATCTGGAGTTGTAGCAAATGCACTCCAAATCATATTTACATATTCAGGATGATCAATATAAGGGTTTCTATTTCCTTGATATACATATGCAGCGTTATTTCTTGCTGTTTCTCTAGTAGATACAGGATCGTTTGTATGCCACTTAACCAGCAAAGTAATAAACCAGTCTGCATAAGCTTGATTTTCGGTACCATTTAACATATCATGAGACCAACCATCAATTTGTGATTCATAGCGTGTTGCAAAATATAGCATGCATCGAGCAATATCACCTTTAAATTCATCAATAGGTTCAAATACGGTTCCTGAGTATCCTGGAGTTATATTAGGTCCTCTTTTAGAGCCGTTTAACGATGTCCAAGTTGGAGATGAAACTTCTCCAAAAGGATAATTATTTCTTTGTCCATTTACTTTACCATCAGAAGGAACCACATGATGAATATCTGTTCTCATTGGTACTTGTTTGTCAAATGTACCTTGAGGAAATAAATGTTCTCTATTGTAGCAATCACTTTCTGCACTATAATTACCGCAATTATTAGATCCGTGATTATAATTATAAGGGTCTTCACCTGTTGGATTTTCAGAATACATATCTAAAACAGTATTGTCACCTTCATAATAAAGATCACTATCTGTAGATTGGTAACCGCCATATAGAGCCGAATAACCACGGTCTATATGTCCATTTGAAATTATTGAAGATAATTGCGATTTTAAGGCATATCCAGTTCCGGTAGCGCTATCATAATATCCACTAGGTATTTGACCGTAGGATGTTATTGACATTAATAAAACAAAGAGTAATAGTTTTTTCATAAAGTTGCTTTTAATTTTTCAAGCACGAATTTATAAAAAACTATTTTTAAATTGTTAATTTAACATTAATTACATGTTTTTTTATTAGTAATTTTTAACTTATTCTTTCTAACAAAGCCATATAAAAACCATCGTAACCAGATTTAAATGGAGATACCTTATGATCTTTAATAATTCTAAAGTTATCGTTATTTTTTAAAAAAGCTTTAACTTGTTTTTCGTTTTCTGAAGGTAGAATAGAACAAGTTGCGTATACCATTTTTCCTCCATTTTTAACAAGTTGAGAGTAACGTTGTAAAATTTCAGCTTGTGTTTTAATAATGTTTTCTACAAACTCTGGTTGTAATTTCCATTTACTATCTGGATTTCTTTTTAAAACACCTATACCACTACAAGGAGCGTCAATTAAAACTCTATCTGCAGTGTCTTTCATTTTTTTAATTACTTTGGTTGTTTCAATAACCTTAGTAGTTATGTTATGCGCTCCAGCTCTACGAGTTCTAATTTTTAATTTCTTTAATTTACTTTCGTAAATATCAGTGGCAATAATGTTTCCTTTATTTTCCATTAAAGCAGATAAATGTAATGTTTTACCACCAGCACCAGCACAAGTATCAATAACTCTCATTCCTGGTTTTACATCTAAATATTCTGCCACAAGTTGAGATGAAGCATCTTGTACTTCAAAAAATCCACTTTTAAAACAATCTGTTCTAAATACGTTAGCACGCTCAACTAATTTTAAAGCATCAGTATAACCATCAATAGCTACAGTTTCTATACCTTCTTCAGCTAACTTCTTTTGTAAAACATCTTTAGTTGTTCTAAGTGTATTTGTACGTAAAATAACTTCAGCCTGTTTGTTTAAAGCTGTCATTTCTTTAGCCCAATGTTTCTCGCCTAATTCTGCTACACACAATTCATCTAACCAATCTGGAATAGATTCTTTAAATACACGTACTTTTTGAAGTTCATCAAATTTCCCTTTAATTCTTCTTTCTGGCACACCATGTAATTGGGGCCAATCTGGTAAATCATACCCTTTTAGTGTAGCAAAAACTGAAAAGTTTTTCCAAACGTTCTCTGTTGTGTAATGGTCTTTAGTACCAGCAATTTCGTTGTATAAACGTTTCCAACGTACCATTTCATAAATGGTTTCCGCAACAAATTTACGGTCTCTAGCTCCCCAACGACTATCGCGTTTTAAAGCTTTTTGTACTACCTTATCAGCATATTCACCTTCATTAAAAATTAGTTTAATGGAATCAATAACTGTAAATACTAGGTTTCTATGCAATCTCATATTAAAAAATTAAGGTTGCAAATATAGTCAATTACTTACTAAGTTATTGTTAATTGTAAATTGAATGTTATCTTCGTATTTTTAAAACAAAAAATGCCAACTTATTCATTAAATACAGCAATTTCTTATTTAAAAGGTGTAGGCCCTAATAGAGGCGATTTATTAAAATCGGAATTAGGGATACATACTTTTGGCGATTTAGTGAATTTTTTTCCAAATAGATATTTAGATAGAACGCAATTTTTTAAAATAAATCAACTACAGCAAAATTCTTCTGAAGTGCAAATAGTTGGTAAAATTACACGTGTAAAAACAGTTCAACAAAAAAGAGGAAGTAGGTTAGTAGCAACTTTTGTAGATGATACTGGCTCTATGGAATTGGTTTGGTTTAGAGGCGCAAAATGGATTAAAGATTCTTTAAAAGTTAATGTACCTTATGTAATATTTGGTAAAACAAATTATTTTAAGGGTATGTTTTCTATGCCACATCCAGAAATGGAGTTGGTAAGTGTTTATAAAAAAAGTTTGCGTGGAGCTATGCAACCTATTTATCCTTCAACAGAAAAATTAGTTAATAAAGGTATTAGCAATAAAGTTATTTCAACAATTATTCAAAACTTATTTGAAGAGCTAAAAGGAAATTTTAAAGAAACATTATCTAGCAGAATAATTGAAAAACTACAATTAATTAGTAAAACACAGGCATTATTAAATATTCATTTTCCAACAAATCAAGAATTACTTACAAAAGCTCAATTTAGATTAAAGTTTGAAGAATTATTTTTTATTCAACTTCAATTAATTAGAAAAAAACTAGTTCGAAAATCTAAAATAAAAGGTTTTGTTTTTGAAAAAGTAGGTGAGAAGTTTAATTCATTTTATAGCGATAAGTTACCATTTGATTTAACCAACGCCCAAAAACGAGTATTAAAAGAAATAAGAAAAGATGTAGGGTCTAATGCTCAAATGAATCGTTTGTTACAAGGAGATGTTGGTTCTGGAAAAACAATTGTGGGCTTATTGGCAATGTTGTTAGCAATAGATAATGGATTTCAAGCAGCTTTAATGGCTCCAACCGAAATTTTAGCAACGCAGCATTATAATTCTATTGTTGAAATGCTTGATGGCTTAGAAGTATCTGTTAAACTTTTAACTGGTTCAACAAAAGCTAAAGAACGTAGAATTTTACACGCAGAATTAGAAAGTGGAGAATTAGATATTTTAATTGGTACACACGCGTTGATTGAAGATAAAGTAAAATTTGAGAATTTAGGTATTGCTATTATTGATGAACAACATAGATTTGGAGTAGAGCAACGATCTAAAATGTGGCAAAAAAATACCTTACCACCGCATATTTTGGTTATGACAGCTACACCTATACCAAGAACGTTGGCAATGAGTTTGTATGGCGATTTAGATATTTCTGTTATAGATGAATTACCTCCAGGAAGAAAAGCAATAAAAACAGCGCACAGATTTGATTCTCAAAGACTTTCTATGTTTCAATTTTTGAAAAAAGAAATTGATAAAGGTAGACAAGTTTATATTGTATATCCATTAATTAATGAATCCGAAGCAATGGATTATAAAGATTTAATGGATGGTTTTGAAAGTATTTCTCGCGATTTTCCAAAACCAAATTATCAAATTAGTATTGTACACGGTAAAATGAAACCAGCCGATAAAGAGCACGAAATGCAACGCTTTTTAAAGGCCGAAACTCAAATTATGGTGGCTACAACGGTAATTGAAGTTGGTGTAAATATACCAAACGCCAGTGTTATGGTTATAGAAAGTGCGGAGCGTTTTGGGCTATCTCAATTACATCAATTACGTGGTAGAGTTGGTAGAGGTGCAGATCAAAGTTATTGTATTTTAATGACAGATTATAAATTATCTGCCGATGCAAAAACAAGAATGGAAACAATGGTTAGAACTAGCGATGGTTTCGAAATTGCTGAGGTTGATTTAAAGTTAAGAGGCCCAGGTAATTTAATGGGTACACAACAAAGTGGTGTTTTAAATTTAAAAATAGCTGATATTGTTAAGGATTCTCATTTGTTAAAATCTGCTAGAAGTTTTGCAATTAATTTGTTAGCAAACGACCCTACGCTTAGTTTAGATGAAAATTTAAACATTAAAATAGCTTATACTGAAATTAGTAAAAACAGCACAATTTGGCAGAATATTAGTTAATTTTCTACTAATTGTATAAACTCTTCAAAATAGGACACATTTCTGAGTCATTTTTAACTGCAAATTTTTATCATTCAAGTTCTATTGTTTATCTTTGCAATTCGTTTAAAAAACAGAATAAATGAAAATATCATATAATTGGTTAAAACAATTTTTAAAGGTTGATTGGGAAGCCGAAAAAACAGGAGAATTGTTAACTGATTTAGGGCTTGAAGTTGAAGGAATTGAAACTGTAGAGTCTATCAAAGGAAGTTTAGCCGGAATTGTTGTAGGTAAAGTTTTAACGTGTGTTCAGCATCCAAATGCAGATAGATTACGTGTTACTACTGTAGATATTGGTGCAGAAGCTCCTGTACAAATTGTTTGTGGAGCTCCTAATGTAGCCGAAGGTCAAACAGTGCCAGTTGCAACAATAGGTACCGTTCTTTATGATGATAAAGGTGAAAGCTTTAAAATTAAAAAAGGAAAAATTAGAGGCGAAGAAAGCTTTGGAATGATATGTGCCGAGGATGAATTAGGTTTAGGATCTGGTCACGACGGTATTATGGTGTTAGATGATGAACTTGAAGCAGGTGTACCTGCTGCTGAGGTTTTTAATATTGAAAAAGATGAGGTTTTTGAAATTGGATTAACTCCAAACAGAGCCGATGGTATGAGCCATTATGGTACTGCTCGTGATTTACGTGCAGGAATGATTCAACAAGGAACTTCTTTAGAATTAATTTCACCTTCAGTAAGTGATTTTCATGTAGACGATAGAACTTTAAAGTTTGATGTTGTTGTTGAAGATAGTGAAAAGGCACCACGTTACGCAGGTGTTACTATTTCAGATATTGAAGTGAAAGACTCTCCAGAATGGATTCAAAATAGATTAAAAGCAATTGGTTTAACTCCAATTAATAATATTGTTGATGTTACTAATTATGTGTTACACGAATTAGGACAACCATTACACGCCTTTGATGCTGCTAAAGTAAAAGGTAATAAAGTAATTGTTAAAACATTACCTTCAGGTACTAAATTTACAACTTTAGATGAGGTAGAACGTGAGTTACACGAAGAAGATTTAATGATTTGTAATGGTAACGAAGAACCAATGTGTATTGCCGGAGTATTTGGTGGTATAGATTCTGGTGTTACAAAAAATACAACTTCTATATTTTTAGAAAGTGCATATTTTAACCCTGTTTCTGTTCGTAAAACTGCAAAAAGACATGCGTTAAATACTGATGCATCTTTTAGATTTGAGAGAGGAATTGACGCTAATTTTACTGAATATGCTTTAAAAAGGGCAGCAAATTTAATTATTGAAGTTGCTGGTGGTAAAGTTTCATCTGAATTAATAGATTTATATCCTTCAAAAATTGCAGATTTTGAAGTTTTTCTTTCTTTTGAAAAAATGGATCGTTTAATTGGTGCTGAAATTCCAAGAGAAACGGTTAAAAATATTTTAGCATCACTAGATATTAAAGTAAATAGTGTTACTGATGGAGGTTTAGGATTAACAGTACCATCATATAGAGTAGATGTTACACGTGAGGCAGATGTTATTGAAGAAATTTTAAGAGTTTACGGTTATAATAATGTAGAGTTTTCTCACAAATTAAATACATCTATTTCTTTATCTGAGTTTGATGGCGTTAAAATTGAAAATGTTGTTGCAAACCAATTAATTGCACAAGGTTTTAATGAAACAATGGCTAATTCTTTAACTAAGCCAGAGTATTTAAATTTAACAGATAATTTAAGTGAAGAACATAATGTAGCAATGTTAAATCCTTTAAGTAGTGATTTAGGTGTTATGCGTCAGTCGTTGTTATTTAGTGGTTTAGAGTCTGTAATTTATAATGTAAATCGTAAAAATGGTTCATTAAAGTTTTTCGAATTTGGAAAAACATACCACAAGTTTGAAAGCGGTTATAGCGAGCAAAAACATTTAACTTTATTTGTTTCTGGTAATAGAACAAAAGACAGTTGGAATACACCTCAAAAAACTTCAGAATTCTTTTATTTAAAAGGAATTGTTGAAACAATGTTACAACGTTTAGGTATTTCAAAAGTAAAAGTAACACCAACTAAAAACGATGTGTTTTCTGAAGGAATTACATTAAGTTTAGGAAAAATTAAACTAGTAGATTTAGGTGTTGTAAAGCGATCAATAAATAAAACCTTTGGAATTAAGCAAGAAGTATTATTTGCTGATTTTAATTGGGATAATGTTTTAAAAGTAGGAGGTAAAACAAGTATTAAAATTGCTGGTTTGCCAAAATTCCCTGCTGTTAAAAGAGATTTTGCTTTACTAGTTGATAAAGAAACTACTTTTAAAGAATTATATAATTTAGCTTTCCAAGCTGAAAAGAATTTATTGAAAGATGTAGATTTATTTGATGTTTATGAAGGTGATAAGTTAGCTGAAGGCAAAAAGTCTTATGCACTTAGTTTTTTATTGCAAGATGAAAACAAAACATTAAATGATAAACAAATTGATAAAATAATGAAAAAGCTGCAGCAAACATTTGAAAAGAATGTAGGTGCCACGCTTAGATAAAAATAATTTTAAAGCCTTTAGATATATTCTAAAGGCTTTTTTTTAATATTGCAGAAATATACGTTTATGTACAAGAGTTTAATTCGTCCTTTCTTTTTTCTTTTCGATCCAGAAAAAATTCATCATTTTACATTTTCATTAATTCGTTTTTTATCTAAAATACCAGGTGTTTCAGCTATTTTTAGAAGCCTGTATCAAATAAACGATAAAAGCTTAGAGAGAGAATTATTTGGATTAAAATTTAAGAATCCGGTTGGTTTAGCTGCAGGATTTGATAAAAATGCAGTGTTGTTTAATGAGCTTTCAAACTTTGGTTTTGGTTTTGTTGAAATTGGTACAGTAACTCCAAAAGCACAAGCAGGAAACCCTAAAAAAAGAATTTTTAGATTAAAAGCAGATAATGCTTTAATTAATAGAATGGGGTTTAATAATAACGGATTAGAAGCTGCTATTGAAAAATTAAAAGGAAATAAAGGCAAAATTATTATTGGAGGTAATATTGGTAAAAATACTGCTACAATGCCAGATGCTTATACAAAAGACTATTTAGAGTGTTTTAACGCATTACATCCGTATGTAGATTATTTTGTATTAAATGTTAGTTGTCCAAATGTAGGTAGTCACGCTAAATTAACCGATAAAGATTATTTAATTGAATTAATTACAGCGGTTCAAAACGCAAACAATGCTTTTGAAAATCAAAAACCAATTGTTTTAAAAATTGCACCAGATTTAAATGATGTTCAGTTAGATGAAATAATTGAATTAGTTGCAGAAACCAAAATTGATGGAGTAATAGCGTCTAATACATCTGTAAATAGAGAAGGTTTAAAAGCTTCAAAAGAACAATTGAACGCTATTGGTAATGGAGGTTTAAGCGGTAAACCAGTTAAAGATAGAAGCACAAAGGTTATTCAGTACCTTTCTTCAAAATCTAATAAAGCATTTCCAATTATAGGTGTAGGTGGTATACATTCTGCAGCAGATGCTATTGAAAAATTAAATGCAGGTGCTGATTTGGTTCAAATTTATACAGGCTTTATTTATGAAGGTCCTGGACTGATTAAAAAGATAAATAAAGCGATACTATCTCAATAGTATTGTGATTATATTAACCAAATTATCAGATTAATTTAATAGATTTACATTAGAATTTTAAAAACACAAATCAATGAAACAGTTAATTTATATTTTCACTTTTTTAATTACTGTAACGGCAATTGCACAAACAACTACAAATATTGAAGTTGAAAAACAAAAATTAAAACAAGCTTTAGCATATAATGATAAAGCTGTAGCGGCAAGTGCTATGTATTCTATAATTGCTTTGGAAGGTGAAACAAGCACATACAAGGATAGTTTAGCTTATATGTATTTTAACAATAGAAATTATGTTTCTTGTTTTTTAGTTTCGAATGATATTTTAAAAACTAAAAAAGGGGATAAAAATTTTTTAGAAATGAGTGCGGTTTCTTTAGAGCAAATGGGTGCTTTAGAAAAATCGATTGAAATTTATACAGATTTATTATCAACTTCAAACAATAATTACCACGCATATAAAATAGCTGGTTTACAGTTAGCGTTAAATAAGTTTGATGAAGCTTTTGCAATGGTTAGAAAAGCAGATGGTTTACCTGATACGGGGAAAATAACAGTAAATTTTCAGGTAAATAAAAACTATACTCAAAATGTAAATTTAAAAGCTGCCATTGCTTATTTACAAGGAATTGTAGAAATGAATTTAAAGAAAAATACGGAAGCAAAAGCTAGTTTTGAAAGAGCAGTAACGTTATTTCCTGAGTTTGTTTTAGCAAAAAGTAAATTAACAACGCTAAATGCTGAAAAGTAAAACCATACAACATATTTAAAAAAAGGCTTTGAGAATTTCTCAAAGCCTTTTTATTTATAGTTTTTCTTTCAAATAAGGAGCAGTGTAAGATTCTTTAACATTTATTAAATCTTCAGGTAATCCTTCAAAAGTAATATTACCACCATTTTTACCACCTTCTTTACCTAGATCAATAATATAATCGGCACATTTAATTAAATCTATATTGTGTTCTATTACAATTATAGAATGTCCGTTATCGATTAAAGCATTAAATGAGTTCAATAATTTTTGAATATCGTGAAAATGTAACCCAGTAGTTGGTTCATCAAAAATAAATAAAGATTTACTTTGTCTTGATCCTTTTACCAAAAACGAAGCTAATTTAATTCGTTGTGCTTCACCACCCGAAAGGGTAGAAGAAGACTGACCTAAAGTAACATACCCTAAACCTACATCTTGTAAAGGTTTTAGTTTTTTTACAATTTTAGTTTCGTTATGTTCGGTAAAAAAAGCAATAGCATCATCTATGGTGCTATTAAGAATGTCATTTATAGATTTGTCGTGAACTTTAACCTCAAGAACTTCTTTTTTAAATCGTTTTCCTTTACAAATGTCGCATTCTAAATGTACATCTGCCATAAATTGCATTTCTATAGTTACTTCACCTTCACCTTTACATTTTTCGCAACGCCCACCTTCAACATTAAAAGAGAAATGTTTAGGTTGGTAGTTTCTAATTTTCGAAAGCTTTTCTGAAGCAAATAAAGCTCTAATATCATCGTATGCTTTTACATAAGTAACGGGGTTCGACCTGCTTGAACGTCCAATTGGATTCTGATTGATAAATTCTATATGTTCAACTTTGTCGGCATTTCCTTGAAGCTCAGTAAACTGACCAACTTTTTCGCCATAACCACCAACAACTTTTTGAACTGCAGGGTATAATATTTTACTAACTAAAGTACTTTTTCCACTTCCAGAAACTCCTGTAACAACAGTTAATGTGTTTAAAGGAAAAGTAGCGTCTACATTTTTTAAATTATTTTCTCTAGCTCCAACAACTTTAATTACGTTGGTATATTTTCTACGTTTTTTAGGAACTTCAATTTTTAGCTTTTCATTTAAATATTGAGCTGTTAACGAATTACTTTTTAAAATATCATTAAATGTACCTTCAGCAACAATTTCACCACCATAAGTACCAGCTTCAGGTCCTATATCAATAATTACGTCTGAAGCTTTCATAATATCTTCATCGTGTTCTACCACAATTACGGTATTACCTAAATCTCGTAAATCTTTTAAAACTTTAATTAAACGTTCAGTATCTTTTGGGTGTAAACCAATGCTTGGTTCATCTAAAATATACATAGAGCCAACCAAACTACTACCTAAAGAAGTTGCTAAATTAATTCGTTGACTTTCACCACCAGAAAGTGTGTTTGATGTTCTGTTTAAGGTTAAATACTTTAAACCAACATCATTTAAAAACTGCAATCTATTGTTAATTTCAACTAACAACCTTTTTGCAATGTCAGCATCGTAGGTATTAAGTTTTAATTGCTTAAAAAACTGAGCCAATTCATCTAAAGGAAGGTCAACAAGGTTATTTATATGTTTACCACCAACTTTAATATTGTTAGTTTCTTCTCTTAATCGTTTACCATTACAAGCAGTACATTTAGTTTTACCTCTGTAACGAGAAAGCATTACTCGATATTGAATTTTGTAACTTTTTTCTTCTAAATGTTTGAAAAAATCGTGTAAACCATCAAAAGAATCATTTCCATCCCAAATGAGTTGTTTATGTTCTTCGGAAAGCTCAAACCAAGGTTTGTGTACCGAAATTCCTAAATCGTAAGCATTGTTAATTAAATCTGCTTTGTATTTTTTGAATGAATCGGATTTCCAAGGTAAAATAGCATTGTCTAATATAGAAAGTGAAGTATTTGGTATTACTAATTCTTCGTCAACACCAATTACATTTCCGTAACCTTCGCACTTAGGACAAGCTCCATATGGGTTATTGAAACTAAATAAATGCGTATTGGGTTCTAAAAACTGAATACCATCTAATTCGAATTTGTTATTAAAAAGAGTTTCTTTATTTGTTGCTAACTCTTCAATAATACATTCTCCTTTACCTTCAAAAAAAGCAGTTTGAATAGCATCACCTAACCGATTGAAAAAATCTTCATCATCCTTAACAACAATACGATCTATAACTAGATAAAAATCACGTTCAATCTCTTTTTCAATTTCTTCAATTCGTAAAATTTCACCTTTATACTTAATACGAGCATACCCTTGTTGTGCAAGTATTTTTAAGGTTTGCAACACATTTCTATCTTCTGGAATATGTACTGGAGCTAATAACAACAATTTACTTTTTAGCTCAATTTCTTTTATAAAATTTAAAACATCAGTAACAGTATGTTTTTTTACTTCTTTTCCAGAAACTGGAGAGTAAGTTTTACCAATTCTGGCATACAGCAATTTTAAGTAGTCATAAATTTCTGTTGAAGTACCTACGGTTGAACGAGGATTGGTAGAGTTTACTTTTTGTTCAATAGCAATTGCAGGTGCAATTCCTTTAATATAATCTACTTTAGGTTTATTTAATCTACCTAAAAACTGACGTGCGTAAGATGATAAGCTTTCAACATATCTACGTTGTCCTTCAGCAAATAGTGTGTCAAAAGCTAAACTAGATTTTCCCGAGCCAGATAAACCAGTTATAACAACTAATTTATTTCTAGGTATAGCAACATCAATATCTTTTAAATTATGAAGTTTGGCACCTTTAATTAAAATGTTTTCTTTTGGATCTAATGCAGCTATATTTTTTGTCATTTATACTCTAAAAAAATGAATAGCTGCAAAGATAATCACAAATTTTAATTATATCATTTATCATATGTTTAAAAATTATAGAATAAACAGTATTTATTAGTTTTTTAAACGCCTACTTTATTGAAAATTAATATATTGTAATTGCAAAATTAAAAAAAGAAAAAGAACGATTACAATTTTACTAACCAATGACTTATTTTAAATTTTTAAAACCGCTATTTTTTATAGTGTGTATTTGTATTTCAAATTATTTATATAGCCAAAATTTTGAACGTATTGAAAATGTTGCCGATTTAGGTTTTTTAAAGAAAAACAGTGGTGTAGCTGTAGCAGATTTTGATAATGATGGTGATTTAGACATGTTTGTGGTTGCAAAAGCAAAAGATGAAGAAGGTGTAGAGGAAAGCCATAGTAAATTATTGAAAAACAATAACAATGGAACATTTACAGATGTTACAAGTGGTTCTGGTTTAATTAACCTATTAGATTCCACAATAGATTCTGAAAAATACGATGGATTAAATGGTTTTAAGCACGGAGTTTCTTGGGGAGATTATGACAATGATGGTTATCCAGATTTGTTTTTTACGCATTCTTATAAAGTGCAATTATTTCATAACCAAGGCGATGGAACATTTGTAGATGTTACAGCAAGTGCTGGAATAAAAGAGGTAAACTATTGTAGAAATACAACTTCTACTTGGTTCGATGTAAATAACGATGGTTTTTTAGATGTTTATATTTCTGAATGGGGCGAATGCGATAATAACTATTTTTATTTAAATAATGGAAACGGAACTTTTAAAGATGTAACAGAAGATTTTGGAATTAAAAACGTAAAGTTTTCATATATGGCTTTACCATTCGATTTTAATAATGATGGTTGGATGGATTTGTATGTATCTAATGATTTTGAAAGAAATAGTCTTTTTATAAACGAAAATGGTACAGGGTTTAAAGAAGAAGCTAGTAATTATGGTTTAGATAGTGGAATTAACGATATGGGTATTGCCATAGGTGATTATAATAAAGATGGATTTTTCGATTTATTTATTACCGCAATTAATGAAAACGTATTATTAACAAACAATGGAGATAACACCTTTAGCAATAATACAGACGAAAAAAATGTAAATGATACTGGTTGGTCTTGGGGAACAACTTTTGCCGATTTTGATTTAGATGGAGATGAAGATTTATTTGTTGCCAATGGTTATCAATTAGCAGATAGGCCAAATCAAAATCAATATCCATCATTACAAAACAATGTTTATTTTAAAAATTTATATGTTGAAGGTGATGCTACGTTTTCAAATCAAGAAGGTATATCTAATTTAGATGAAACCACAATAAGTGTTAGTTCTATGCCATTTGATTATGATAACGATGGAGATTTAGATTTATATGTAACTAATAGCGATAGAGTGTCTTATTTCTATGAAAACAAAACAATAAACAACAATCAACCTGTAGATAAAAATTGGTTTAAAGTTAGTTTGGAAGGAACAACTTCCAATAGAGATGCTATTGGAACAACTTTAATTTTAAAAACAAATAAAGAAACATTAAAACGTTATTATACCGGTGTTAGCTTACTGTCTCAAAGTTTACAAGCAGTACATTTTGGGCTAGGAGATGCAACAGAAATTATTGAATTAGAGATTAATTGGCCATCTGGAATTAAAGAAACATTCAATGCCTTAGAAGTAAACAAATTAATAAAAGTTAAAGAAGGTGAAGGGTTTGAAGTTGAAGAAGAAGAGGAAGTAATAAAGTTGGAAGGTTGTACAGATCCAAACTCATGTAATTATAATCCAGATGCCGTAGTAGACAATGGTTCTTGTACCTATTTAGAATCAAAAAGTATACAAGGTTCTATTACAAGCGGTTATTTCAAAACTGAAGAATATAGCTATCCAAATACTGCAGGTTCAACTTATAAATGGCATGTTGAAGGTGGTGTTTTATTAGAAGGACAAGGAACAAATTCAATAAAAATAAAATGGGAGCTAGATAAAAAAGGTTATATCTCTGTTATAGAAACTAGTAGTTCTTGTAGTAGTGAACTTGTTGAGTTAGAAGTTGAGTTAAAAGCTTCAAATTTACCAGATAAAAACTCTATTGCTAGAATATGGAACGAAGCTTTGCTTACAGCAATTAGAGGAGATTATGCGAGGCCAACGGTACATGCTCGAAATTTATTTCATACAAGTATAGCTATGTATGATGCTTGGGCAATTTATAGTGAAGAAGCAAGAACATATTTAATAGGAAATGAGGTTCATAATTTTAATAGTTCTTTTAATGGCTTTTCAACAGAAGAACCAATAGAAGAAGCTAGAAACAAAACTATTAGTTATGCAGTTTATAGATTGTTAAACCATAGATTTAAAAACGCTCCTAAATTTCAAAATTCAAAAGAAATATTTGACTTAATTATGGAAGAATATGGTTATGACATTAGTTTTGTGTCTACAGATTATTCAAAAGGAAATTCAGCAGCTTTAGGTAATTTTATTGCAGAAACTATTATAAATTATGGGTTTACAGATAACTCTAGAGAAAGGTTTACTTATCAAAATGCGTTTTACAAACCGGTAAATGAAGCGTTGGCGCCAAAAATACCAGGTAATAAAAATGTAACTGATCCAAATAGATGGCAGCCATTAAGCTTAGATCAATTTATAGATCAAAGTGGAAATTTAATAGAAGGTACAACACCAGATTTTTTAAGTCCGGAATGGGGAGCAGTTTCTCCTTTTTCTTTAACTAGTGAAGAGAAGTCAATTTTTACAAGAAACGGTAATGAATATTCAGTTTATCATTATATAGATGGTCCACCACAATTAGATTTATTGCAAGATACTAAGTTAAGTAACGCTTATAAATGGGGTTTTAATTTAGTTTCAATTTGGGGAGCACATTTAGACCCAACAGATGGAGTTATGTGGGATATTTCACCAAAATCAATTGGTAACATTGATAGTAACGATTTCCCAGAATCGTATGATAATTACAATAACTTTTACAATGAAACTATTGGCGGTGATATTGGAACTGGTTATAGTATAAATCCAATTACAAATACGCCATATAAGGAGCAGCAAGTACCAAGAGGTGATTATGCTAGAGTTTTAGCCGAATTTTGGGCAGATGGTCCAGATTCTGAAACACCACCAGGACATTGGTTTACCTTGTTAAATTATGTAAATGACCACGAATTAATTGTTAAAAAATTAAATGGTAAAGGAGAAGTGCTTGGTGCTTTAGAATGGGATGTTAAATCTTATTTTTTAATGGGTGGTACAATGCATGATGCTGCTATAACAGCTTGGGGTATTAAAGGTTGGTATGATTTTATTAGACCAATATCAGCAATTAGATATATGGCAGAGTTGGGTCAAAGTACCGATGCTTCAAAAGAAAATTACCATATTGCAGGTATACCACTAAAAGAAGGTTTTGTTGAAGTGGTTGAAGAAAATGATCCGTTAGCAGGTAAAGAAGGAGAACATATTGGTAAAATAAAAGTATATAGTTGGAGAGGTCACGATTTTATTGAAAACCCAGTTGAAGACACTGCTGGAGTAGGGTGGATATTGGCAGAATACTGGTGGCCTTACCAAAGGCCAAGTTTTGTTACACCTCCATTTGCAGGTTTTGTTTCTGGGCACTCAACCTACTCTAGAGCAGCAGCAGAAGTTATGACACTTTTAACTGGATCTGAATATTTTCCAGGTGGTATGGGTGAATTTTTAGCTAAAAAAGATGAGTTTTTAGTTTTTGAGAAAGGACCAAGTGTAGATGTTAAGTTACAATGGGCCACTTATAGAGACGCTTCCGATCAATGTAGTTTATCTAGAATTTGGGGAGGTATTCATCCGCCAGCTGATGATATACCAGGAAGAAAAGTAGGCGAAATACTCGGTGTTAATGCATTTGATTATGGAATTCAATATTTTAGTGGTAAAGAATTGCAACAGTCTGTAGAGAATTCAACCATTAGTTTTGTGTATCCAAATCCAACACAAACAGACAATGTTTATATAAATAATACAAAAGCTTCAGATGTTTTTTGGTTAGGAGATATGAAAGGAACGAGTATACCAATTAAAACAGTTCATAATACTTCAACAAATATTACAGAATTGAAGTCTCAAATAAATTTGTCAACCGGTGTTTATATCTTAAAAATTAATAACGAGACAAAAATGTTAGTTAAACAATAATTGAATACAGTTATTGTTGAAACTTTTTAAATAAAATGTTAAAATTATGTGATTTATAGCTGTTTGAGGCAGTAAAACTTGTAGAAATAAAAATTATTATGCATCTTTGAGTATATTTAAATTAAAAATACGCGTATAAAACATCATTACTTTTTATAATTAAAAATCAATAATTAAACTAAATACACCTTTTAAAAGAGGTATTATAGTTATGAAAAGTACAAATATATCTGATGGCGTATTAGTCAGCAATTACATACAAGGAAGTGAAAAATCTTTAGAGATTTTAATAGTTAGACATAAGCAAAGAATATATAGTTTTATTCTTTCAAAAGTTTTAGATAGAGATTTAGCAGAAGACATTTTTCAAGATACCTTTATAAAAGTAATTAATACTTTAAAAAGAGGAAGTTATAATGAAGAAGGAAAGTTTTTACCTTGGGTAATGAGAATTGCTCACAATTTAGTAATTGATCATTTTAGAAAAAGCAAAAGAATACCAACCTTTAAAAATACTGATGAATTTGATATTTTTACAGTTATTGGAGATGAACAACTAAATGCTGAAAATGAAATTATTAAATCTCAAATATTGGATGATGTAAGAGGGTTAATAACAGAGCTTCCTGAAGATCAAAAAGAAGTTTTATTAATGCGTATGTATAAAGATATGAGCTTTAAAGAAATATCGGAAAATACAGGAGTTAGTATTAATACAGCACTTGGTAGAATGCGATATGCACTTATAAATTTGAGAAAATTAATAGAGAAACATAATATTATTTTAGTTAATTAACAATAAAAGTGGATTTGTAGCGTTATATAGTAAATTAAGCCTATATATATGATGAAACTTTACTCTGAGAAGTCTTCTGCAAGGAAGCAACCAAAACAAGAAACAGTTCAGTATTTGTTAAATTATTCGAAACAATTGAAGATAATTAAAACCAACAAAAACTATCTTATTGAACTGAGTTTGAATTAATGTTCTTTTAAACCCATTCTCTAACCAAGAATGGGTTTTTTTAGTATATTTTGTGAGTTGAAAAACTTTTTGAAATTTACATTATTTTTTGAGAAAATCTGCAATTACAGATTTTCTACCAATAGTTTTGGTTATTATATCATTTTCTAAATTCCACCCTCGGGCTGGAGAATATTCTCTTCCGTAGTAAATAATTTGTAAATGAAGTTTATTCCATAATTCCTCTGGAAATAATCTTTTAGCATCTTTTTCAGTTTGAACTACATTTTTACCATTGGTTAAATTCCATCTATACATTAATCTATGTATATGTGTATCTACAGGAAATGCTGGTATTCCAAATGCTTGACTTAAAACAACTGCAGCAGTTTTATGTCCAACAGCTGGTAATTCTTCTAAGTCTTCATAAGTTTTAGGAACTTCACCATTATGTTTTTCAATTAGAATTTTGGATAAACCGTGAATCCCTTTAGATTTCATTGGAGATAAACCAACAGGTCTAATAATATCACGTATTTCTTCAACAGTTAATTTAATCATATCATACGGATTGTCTGCTTTTTTAAATAGAATAGGTGTAATTGTGTTTACTCTTGCATCTGTACTTTGAGCCGACATTAAAACTGCAATCAATAAGGTATATGGATCTTTATGATCTAATGGAATCAATGTATCTGGATATATATTTTCTAAAGTATCTATTACAAATTGAACTTTTTCTTGTTTTGTCATTTTTAGTATATTTACAAAAAGCTAAAATACAAATTATGACAACATTAAAAGTAGGAGATAAGGCACCAAATTTTAAAGCCTTAGATCAGGCCGGAAACACTATAAAATTAGAAGATTATACAGGGAAAAAATTAGTACTTTTCTTTTACCCAAAAGCAAGTACACCAGGTTGTACTATGGAAGCTTGTAACTTACGCGATAATTACAATATGTTTTTATCTAAAGGTTACGATGTTTTAGGTGTAAGCGCAGATTCAGCAAAAAGACAGCAAAATTTTATAAATAAAAACGAATTGCCTTTTCCTTTATTAGCTGATGAAGATAAGGCGGTAATAAATGCTTTTGGCGTTTGGGGACCAAAAAAGTTTATGGGACGTGAGTATGATGGTATTCATCGCACAACTTTTGTGATTGATGAAAATGGTATTGTTGAAGAAATAATTCAAAAAGTAAAAACAAAGCAACATACTGAGCAAATATTTGGAGAATTATAGAATTTTAATAAATCTTTTTTTTAAGATACTACTAATGTTTAAAGAATGAGGTTTTTATTAAATAACAAAATATAAAAAATGGAAGGTAAACTTTTAAAAACATCTTTAAAATTTGGATTAACTTTAGGGGTAATAAACTTATTATTAGGGGTGTTTGCTACATATACTTTTGACCCTAATAATTTATCGCAACAAAGCTCAATATTAATAAGTTTTATTACTTGGGTTTTATTTATTTTAACTATAACAATAGCTCATTTTCAGTTTAATAAAAGCAATGGAAATTATATATCATTTAAAGATGCAATTCTAATCGGGTTAATAATTATAGGTGTTACTTACATTATTTCTATAGTTTATTCTATAGTTAGTTATGAATTTCTTTTAACAGAAAAAATAGAAATCTTCAATAGAAATCTTAGCGAAAAATTTGGAACAAATTTAAATAAGAGTTTTATTTCTATTGAAACGCTTTTTTTTAAATCTCTATTTGGACTTTTAATTCAAATATTTTTATTATTTGTAATAATAACAATTGAATCACAATGGAAAATATATAAAAAAGCTGGTAAAGAAGGTTGGGCATCTATTATACCTATATATAATATTATAATTTTATTAGAGATTGTGAAAAAGCCTTTATGGTGGTTTATTCTATTATTAATTCCTTTTGTTAATATAATTATAGCTATTTTAATAATAAATAAACTTTCTATAAGATTTGGTAAAAATGAAGGCTTTACATTTGGTTTAATATTTCTTCCTTTTATTTTTTACCCTCTTCTAGGTATGAGTAAAGTAGAGTACAATAATGAATAAAAACTTGAAAGTTTAAATAATATCTATTGGTTTTACTATAGATAATAAGTATAAACATTTAAAAACTAAAACTTCATATTTAGTTTTATATTTAACACACGGCTTGTCATATAATTAGGTATGCCGTAATATCTTTTTGAATACACATCTCTAACCCAAGTGTTTGTTATTGAGTTTTTGACATCGAACATGTTGAAAATTTCAAAACCTAAAGAAAATTCTTTAAAATTACCTAACCAACGTTTGTTACTTGGGTTTTGGCGATCTGTAAATACATACGATATTCCAATATCTGCACGTTTATAGGCGTCTAATTTACTTTGATAATCGTATTGATTAACATATGAAGGCGAACCACCAGGTACTCCTGTATTAAACACTAAGTTTAAGTACATTTTTATGTTGGGTATGTTTGGTACATAATCTTGAAATAGCATACCAAATTTAAAACGTTGATCTGTAGGACGAGAAATATATCCTAAATTATCAGTATTTTCTTCTGTTTTTAAATACCCTAAACTAATCCAACTTTGGGTACCAGGAACAAATTCTCCGTTTAAACGTAAATCTACTCCAGTTGCATATGCTTTTGCATTATTGTTTGCAGCATAACGCACTTTTACATTATCTACAGTATATGTATTAACATCTGTTAAGTGCTTGTAATAAGCTTCAGAAATTAATTTAAAAGGTCTATCCCAAAGTTTAAAACTATACTCATTACCTAATACAACTTGTAAAGATTTTTGAGCTTCAACTGTAGGCACTACATTTCCTGAGTTATTTCTTAATTCCTTATAAAAAGGAGGTTGAGCATACATTCCACCAGCAATTCTAAACAACATATCTTTATCCCAATCTGGTTTAATAGCAAATTGTCCACGAGCAGAGTATATAATTTTATTAACACTTTCTAAGTTATTGGCACTAACATTCCAATTATGAGCACGAACACCCACGTTGTACCAAACTTTATGATTGTTCCAATTAGTGTTTTTAGAGTATTGAGTAAACCAAACTAATCTATCTATAGTTACATTATTAGCCGCGTTTACTTTTTGATAGGGCTCTAAACTTCCTGAAAAAGGCTCATAAGGTTGGTTAATTATAGAGTGGTTTGGTGGTCTAACACTAAAACCAAGTGAATCTATAACTTCCCATTCGTTTAAGCGGTCTTTAAAATTTTCGTATTGATATTTTATACCAGCATCTATTTGATGTTTACCTTTTTTAAAAGTAGCTTTAAATTCAGCATTACTTATTAAAGCATCTAAATCGTTTCTTGCGTGGTTTAATTGAGAGCCAATACCTTCAGAAAATTCAACTTCACCAAAATTGTCAGATCCAAAATCGTTATTTACATCACCTAAATTATAACTAGCTAATATGTCGTAATATTCTTCTTCCATTGTGTGATAGGTTGAAGTAGTAAGACTTAAATTTAGATTTTTATTTACAATATAACTACCTTTTAGCGCACCAAACAATGTTTCGAACTGATCTTTTTCTTGACCATCATAATAAACAATTAGTTCTAAAGGTTCAGAAATTGTTCCAAATTTTGTTCTTCTTGTTGAAGGTGTAAATTCATAATTATTAACAGAGAAATTTCCTAGAAAATCAATTTTTAGTTTTTCATTTACGCTATACGATAAAAATGTTTGAACATCGGTAAAGTTAGGGTTTGAATTTGTTTCAACATCTTTACTATTAATAAATAAACTATTATCTCTATATCTTGCACCAACAATAGCACTTAACTTATTATTAAACATAGTGCCCTCGATAGTTGCGCTACCACCAAGTAAACTAGCATTAATACTAGCAGCAAATTCTTTAGGAGTTCTGTAAGCAATATCTAAAACAGAAGATAATTTATCTCCATATTTTGCCTGAAAACCACCTGCAGAAAATTTAACATTTTGAACCATATCTCCATTTACAAAACTTAAACCTTCTTGTTGACCTGATCTAATTAAAAACGGACGGTAAACTTCAATACCGTTTACATATACCAAGTTTTCATCAAAATTTCCACCTCTTACATTATATTGAGTGCTTAATTCATTGTTATTATTAACACCAGCAAGTGTAATTAAAATGTTTTCTACACCATTGTTTGCTCCAGGTATTTTAGAAATATCTGAAGGGTTTATGGTTATATTACCTTGTGCAGTATTTTTATGGTTTTTAACTACAACTTCATCAATTTCTTCAACTTTTAGATTTAAAACAGGGTATAAACGTATTGTTTTATTTTTTTGAACCGTTATTTTTTTTGAATAAAGTATGTAAGCTACGTGGCTAAACTTTAAGGTAATTTCCTTATTAGCATTAACAGTAATCTCAAACTCACCTTTTTTATTTGTTGAAGTTCCTTTGTTTAAATAAGTAATCGCAACACCTTCAATAGGTTTATTGCTTTTGTTTTTTACAGTTCCTTTTATAACACCTGTTTGAGCAGTTAAACTATAAGTGAAAAATAATACTAGGAGGGTTAAAAGATGTTTCAATTTTTTTTATTTTTTTCTGAAAAAAGTTGCGTTTAAAGTACTCTTGTTTCCAACATTATCAGTTACTGTAACTTTTAAGTTGTGTTTTGCTGTTGTAAAACTTTTATCGCTTAAATCATAGGTAAGCGTTCCAGATTTTACATTGTATTCCATTAAAATCCATTTACCATCAATTTCACCTCTGTAAGTATTAATTCCAGAATGCAAATCAGATATTTTTAATTTTAAAGTTTTGGCATTGGTTAGCCATTGTTCATTTTTAAAGTTATACAACTTAATAATTGGTTTTTTTGTGTCCTTTAATAAAGTAAATTTACCTAAATCTTTGGTTGTAGTATAAAAAAACTTTGGTTGCTTAACTGTTTTTTTATAAGATGTTAAACCTTTATTATTATAATGAGCAATGTATAATTGTTTTTTATCCTGTTCGCTATATTTAGAAACATCAAAAGTTAATGTGTAACTTCTTTTAAGTGGCAACGTTGGTGTATGCACAGTAGCAATAGTGTCTTTTACACTAAAATCTAAATAAAAATTATTATAAAAAGTTCCTTTTGGAAAAGCAGCTGAAATTCCATTTTTTGAAACCCTTTTAAATTCATTATAGTTTATTTTATAAGGTGTAATTTTTTCTTTTTTTGAAATAACTTTGGCTTCCTTTTTACCTAAAATTGGGATTCTAATTTTTTGAGAGTTGCCTTTAAAATCTTTTGCTACAATTTCTACATTATAAGTTAAACTATCTTTAATGGTAATATAACCTTTAGAAGATGATTTACTTTTGTACATACTTAAATTATTAGCAGGTTCAATAAAACATTTTTGAATACGTTGATTTAAATTGGCGTAACGTTCATAATCTATTAAAAGATTAATGTATTTACCTTCAGAAAAAGCAAAAGATTCAGCTCTAAACTCGTGTTTTTTTTGTCCGTTCACAAAAAGTTCTAAACTATATAAACCATTTTTATTGTAAGCACCATCCAGTTGATCGTACGAGTTTATTCCAAATCCTATTTTTCCAAAAGCAGTTATTTTTCTTGCAACTAAGTCTCCATTTTTAGCTTGTACTAAAGCAATTTGATTTTTATAACCTATTTTATTTATATGTGAATTTTTACTTGAAGGATAGCCGATTAAAGTGTTGATTTTAGGTTTTTTAGAATCTTTAACTGTAATACCAAAATACATTGGGTTAATAGGTTTTTCAGTTCTAGAATTTCTTATTTCAAAATGTAAATGTGGTCCAACAAAACCACCAGTACTTCCAGAATAGGCAATTAATTCGTTAGCAGAAATAGGCAATGTTGTAGCAGCTGGAAATAATTGAATTTCGAAACTCTCCTTTTTATATTGCTGTTTTTTTATATACTTTTCAATACGATCGCTAAATTTTTTAATATGTGCATAAACCGATGTGTAACCATTTGGGTGCGTTATATAAATAGCTTTTCCATAACCCCATAAAGAAATTTTAATTCTAGAAACGTAACCTGGTGCAGATGCATATATATTTAATCCTTCTCTTTGTTGCGTTTTTAAATCTAAACCTGCGTGAAAATGATTAGGTCTTAATTCTCCAAAAGTTCCAGAAAGTACTAATGGAATATCTAAAGGACTTCTAAAATAATTTTGAGGATATGTATTGCTTTTTGAAGTATTTCCTTGCGGAAACACCATAAAAGTGGTAAAAAGTAATATGATAAAGGCTATTTTTCTCATTAAAAATTTTAGGCTAAAATAACAAATTAAATTTTTTATAATGTGTAATCTACTAGCTATTTAGAAAAAATATATCAATTAAAATGCCAAATAACTCAAAAACAGTTGTAATATTGATATACGTATGTTAACTTTGTAAAACATAGTTTATTCTTATAACAATATGAGTAATATAACACAAGTTGTTAATTTAGTAGAAGATAAGCTCAAAACTCTTTTAGAAAATTATACATTTTTGAAAGAAGAAAATGAGCTATTACTACAAAAAGTAACCGTTTTAGAAAATCAGTTAGTTAAAGAAAAGCAAGAAATTATTTCGATTGAGAAAAAATACCAATTGTTAAAAATTGCTAAAACTATAGAGGGCAGTAACAAAGATACAAGAGAAACAAAACTCAAAATAAATGCTTTAATACGCGAAATTGATGCTTGTATAGTGCAATTAAGCGAATAAGTTCTTAAGAATGGCGGAATCGTTAAAAATAAAAGTAACCATAGCAGGTAGAGTATATCCTTTAGTAGTTAGAAATGAAGTAGAGGAAGAAGGGATGCGAAAAGCTGCGAATAAAATTAATGAGTTGGTTGCTAAATTTGAAAAAAATTACGCTGTTAATGATAAGCAAGATGTTTTATCTATGTGTGCATTACAATTTGCATCATTAGTAGAAATAAATGCTATTCAAGATAAAGAAGATACGATTGAAGCTGAAAAAAAATTAAATAAAATTAGTGAGTTGCTTAGCAATCACTTAGATTAAATACGTTCTTTAAAATAAATATTAATTAATATACTGCCTACATTAGTTATCGTTTGTTAAACTCAACGCTATATCTTTATAAAGAGTAAGTCGTTATTGTTAGAGCAAGCCATCTTGAATGGATCCTCGACCAATAAGTTAGCTCTAATCTTGTTTATAAGGAGTTTAAAAACCAGATTAATGTAGGTTTTTTTATATACAAAAATCAAACTATGGTAGAAAACATAATACCAATTCTAATTGGTATAGTAATAGGATTAGCTATTGGATATGTAATTGCAAAATTTCTCGAAAAATCTAAGGCAACAAAGATTTTAAGAAATACAAAAAAGGAGGCTTCATCAATAATTAAAGAAGCTAAAATTGAGGCTGATGCAATTAAAAAAGATAAAATATTACAAGCTAAAGAAAAGTTTATTGAGCTAAAATCTGAACACGAAAAAGTAATTATTAGTCGTGATAAGAAAATGGCCGATGCTGAAAAAAGAACAAGAGATAAAGAATCTCAAGTTTCAAGTGAATTAGACAGAAATAAAAAATTAAATAAAGAATTAGACTCTAAAGTAGGAGAATATACTGAAAAAATAGACTATTTAGAGCGTAGAAATAGTGAAGTAGATAAATTACACCGTAAACAAGTAGAACACTTAGAAGTGTTATCTGGTTTATCTGCAGAAGATGCAAAAAAAGAGTTAGTATCTTCATTAAAAGAAGAAGCAAAGAGTGATGCAATGGGCTTTATTCAAGAAACAATTGAAGAGTCTAAATTAACTGCAGCACAAGAAGCTAAAAAAATTATTTTAAACACAATTCAAAGAGTAGGTGTAGAGCAAACTGTTGAAAATTGTGTATCTGTTTTTAATATTGAAAGTGACGATGTTAAAGGTAGAATTATTGGTAGAGAAGGAAGAAATATTAGAGCTTTAGAAGCTGCAACAGGTGTAGAAATTATTGTAGACGATACTCCTGAAGCTATTATTTTATCTTGTTTTGACCCTGTTAGAAGAGAAATTGCTCGTTTAGCACTTCATAAATTAGTTACAGATGGTAGAATTCACCCAGCTCGTATTGAAGAAGTTGTAGCTAAAACAGAAAAGCAAATTCAACAAGAAATTAACGATATTGGTAAACGTACCGTTATTGAATTAGGAATTCACGGTATTCACCCAGAATTAATTAAGACTATTGGTAGAATGAAGTATCGTTCTTCTTATGGTCAAAACTTGTTACAGCACTCGCGTGAAGTAGCAAACCTTTGTGGTTTAATGGCTGCAGAATTAGGTTTAAATGCTAAACTTGCTAAACGTGCTGGATTATTACACGATATAGGTAAGGTACCTGAAACAGAGAGCGAATTACCACACGCATTGTTAGGTATGGAATGGGCTCAGAAATACAACGAAAATAAAGAGGTTTGTAACGCAATTGGAGCTCACCACGACGAAATTGAAATGAAATCGTTAATTGCACCAATTGTACAAGTTTGTGATGCTATTTCTGGTGCAAGACCAGGAGCACGTAGACAAGTACTTGATTCTTATATTCAACGTTTAAAAGATCTTGAAGATATAGCATTTGGATTTACAGGTGTACAAAAAGCCTATGCAATTCAAGCGGGTAGAGAACTACGTGTAATTGTTGAAAGCGAAAAAGTAAACGATGCTAAGGCATCAGAATTATCATTTAATATTTCTCAAAAAATACAAAATGATATGACTTATCCAGGTCAAGTTCGTGTAACAGTAATTAGAGAAACTAGAGCAATTAATATTGCAAAATAGTTAAAAACATAAATATTATTTTAAAAAACTCTCAATTAAATTGAGAGTTTTTTTTTACTTATTTTTTAATTTATTGGATTTGTTAAAAGTTTGTACAAATTAAAATATAATGTGATTTTAATAATATTTTTAAGTATTATTTAATTTTGATGTTAATTATTTGTATTTATTGTAGTTTTTTAATCATTTATTTAATACAAGAACATTTAAAATTATAAATATTAAAATTGGTTAACCAGTTTTAATATTTTTTTTATACATTTGTTCAATCGATTGCGCAAATCAATTGAATTAAAAACGAAATCAATCAAAATAAATATAAAAAATGAGTACAAGTAAAAGTGAAGTTAACCAAAGGAGGAAAGACATAGTTCAATATGTCAATCTTCAGTTGGCCTCTTTAGGTCAACCAATTTTTAAAGATGATGAAAATGATACAGAGAACTTTTGTAATCCAAAGCTTCAAAAGTTAACAGAATCTTTTACTAAAGGATTTCGTGAAAAGTCTAGATTATTGTCAGATTATCTTTCACCGGCAGATGCAAGAATTCAGGAATTTTTGAACGATTACTTGAAAGATGTAGATTATGACAAAGAGTATGTTATACCTAACAATACACTTGTATTAAACCAAAAAGGGCACGCTAGAGAAATTAGTTTACCACCAAATGGAAATTTATTTAAAAGTGAAAACATTACTTCACATAGAATAAAGCAAGGAATTTTAAATAATCCAATTGCAGATAAAAGAACTACTAAAGGAACCTTTCACATTGTTGAAGGAGATTTGCCAGTTCCATTAGATAAAAAGGAAGTTCCTAAAATTGTATTTGCTCATTTTTTAAATGCTGCTTTTAATCCTTCTGATGAATTAAAGACATTGCCGTTTACTTCAAATCAAGAAGATAAGGCTAAAGTTATAGTTTCATTGTTGTTAAGACCAATGGTTTGCCCAGAAGTAAAAGGAGTTATTTCAAAAAAGAGTATGGAAGTTCGCTTTTTTGCTCCTGGTAGTTTGGTTACTAATTTAGATTTTGTTGAAACAATTTTTGGAAATGCTGGAGATCCTAATTTGGCTCATAACGATGCTGCTTTAGATACAGAACATTGGACTGGACATTCTGGTTGTATAGTTTTAGCGCCTCAATTAAAAACGTTAACAAAAAAGCAAGTTGGCTTACCTCATTTTAACGATGCTACAGAACGTCAAATTAATGATGGAATGTGTTGGAAAGATGAAAATGAATTGTACAATGATGGTAGTGCATTTAAAATAACTTGTAGAGATGAAAGAGGTGTAGTTGTTACGCTTATTGCTGATAATTACTTTGGATATTCTAAAAAAGAGATTAAAACTCAAATTAGTTATTCTGCCAATTTATTTGGATTGGTTGAAGAAGAACACGCCGGTGGTGCAATTGCGTATCCACGTGGTGTAATGGGAGATATTGTTGATGGTAGTGCTTTTTCAGCAAAATTTGGAAATAGATTTACTTTCGAGAATGTTAAAGAATTATTAGGAGATAGAATTGAAATAGATCCATCTAATTATGCAACAGATAAAAAGTATCCTAATTTAGTTTACATACCTGAAAATGCGTATATAAACACAAATTCTAACGATATTACTTGGACTTATAATGGTGAAAATCAGAAATTAGTACTTTCTCCATACAAAACCTATATTCACCCAACAGGAAATAAATTTAAATTAGAAAAGCATAAAGCAATCTCGTTGTGGAGAATTGTAAACACTTCACCAGAAGGAATTTTTTGCCATAAACCTTGTACTGTTTCTGGTGGAGGTAAATCAGAGATTTCTAAATCTATGTTAAATGCAATTACATATAATTCATTTAATATTATAGATATTGAAGAGGATTTCAAAAAAGCAGATGAAATTATTGAATTCGATTATTCTAAACGTTGGAAAAATTACGACTCGTCATTACCTCCTTCAAAACCATTTTTAAGTAAGGAAAGAACCTTAGGTTCTGCAGTAATGTTGTTAACGCCTAATAAGCAGAATAGTGATGAGTTTAATGAGTTTTTAAACAATATACCTGTTCATATTAGATCTTTAGTGTTATTTGTAAAGCGTTTATACAGACAAGATCACGGAGATTTAAACTGGAAAGATTGTATGTCTGTTCAAATAATAAATGGGCAAAAAGGTACAGGATTATGGTATTTTGAAAACCCAGTTGTAGGTAGTTACGTTAGAATTGGATTTAATCAAGAAGGTATTTGGATGTTGAATAAATTAAGATCAGATTTCTCTGCTTCAACAAAAATTCAAACTGAAGATGATATTTCTGCCTCTATAACAATTCCTGCTGACAGACTTAAAAACTTAAATCCGCAATACAAAAACAAAAGTTTAAAAGTAGTTGCTAACTGTGAGTCTCACTTATTCCAAAGACCAGATGAGGCAATTGTAAGAGGTTATGATGAAGGTGCAGAGCACGATTTAGTTTCTAACAATGTGTTTTTAACAAACTATGAATTGTTGACTAAAAAGGATGCAATTGAAATTTATGAAGACACTATTAATTATGATAAATACACACAACCTGTAAAGGATTTAATTTTAAGTGTTGTAAATAGTCCTAACGATGAGGAATACTTTTCATTACCATCTCATACTAGAATTGTTGAAGGTGAGCCGACTAAAAATCCACGTTATTTAGAGAGAAATATTCAATTTAACGAGACTGAAGAAAGTTATTTAGGTGATATTGGAGTTCGTTTATATAGAAAAATAAAATCTGAAGATCCAGTAATTAATGTTGTTAATGCTGTTTTACCTGGAAGAAGAAACAATCCGGTAGATAAAGAAGCTGGTATTAGACCTTTGGCGGTTTACAATCCAATTCATTACCAAGAAACACCAGAGTTATTTATGGACTTTATTTGTAGTTTAACAGGTAAATCTCCATCAACAACTGGTGCAGGTTCTGAAGGAGCTTTAACAAAAGGTCCTTTTAATATGTTAACACCAACAACCGATTTAAATAATGCTTTATTATCTCATATTTTAACGGAGTCTAATGCGTTTAGTACTGCTGCAGGTTATGTTGGTGCAGAGAATCAAGTTGACCATGATATTAGTTTATTAATTCCTGAAATTTGGGCAAGGTTAGAACCAGAAGATAGAGATCCAAAAGCTTTAATTGAAAATGGTTCTTTAGAAAAATTAGAAGATTTTGAACATAATGGAGAAAAAATATTAGCTAGCCGTTTAGGTTATAGAATAACTAATACGTTCTCATTTAGATGTTTAAATAGGTTATTTGATGAACCAAACGCTGTGTTTAGTGAAAGAATGTTAAAGCCTGAATTACAAGGTTTAGAAGATTATGTTGATGGAATTAATAATATTGTTGAAGCGCAACAAAAAGTTGCTGTTAAGTATTTCGAAGATGGAAGTATTGATGCTGCAATTCCACCATTAAAGATTTTACTTCATATTATGGCTTATGGAAATTATGAAGGAAAAGAAATTAGCGATCCTACATTAAGAGCTTATTTTGAACGAGATTACATTTTAAATAGCGATTGGTACAAAGAGCGTTTAGTTTTAAAGCAACAAAAAGACATTGCTTTTTATCAAAAGCAACTTTCTTATTTAGATAATTTTATTTCAAATTCTAAAAATGAAGATATTGTAAATGAAATGGGTTTAAGTTCTAGACTTGAAAAAGTAGAAAAACTATATGCAGAAGCAAATTCAGATAGTTATTTACAAAGTTTAATTGGAACAATAGGAGTAGATCCTTTATGTAAAAAGTAAGTAGATTAATCCTTTATATAAAACTGTAGCAATTCTATTTTTGCTGCAGTTTTTTTATTTTCTAGGGTGAAAAGTATTTACAACTTCTTTTAAAAAGCTCTTATCTAAATGCATATAAATTTCTGTAGTAGTAATACTTTCGTGACCTAACATTTGTTGTATAGCTCTTAAATCTGCTCCACGCTCCAATAAATGCGTAGCAAAAGAATGTCTAAAAGTATGCGGACTTATTTTTTTATTAAGCCCAACTTTAATTGCCAAGTTTTTTATTATGGTAAAAATCATAACACGTGTTAATTTTTTTCCTCTTCTGTTTAAAAATACAGTGTCTTCAAATTCCTTTTGAACATTTATATGTGTTCTAATTTCTTTTACATAAAAGTTAATATACTTTTTAGTTTGCTCATTAATAGGAACAAAACGTTGTTTATTTCCTTTACCAATAACTCTTATAAAGCCTTCATCAAAAAATAAATCTGAAAGTTGAAGGTTTATTAATTCAGAAACACGTAAACCACAACTATAAAGTGTTTCAATAATTGTTCTATTTCTTTCACCTTGAGGTAAGCTTAAATCTATTGAATTAATTAATATATCAATTTCTTCTAGAGACAGTGTATCTGGTAATTTTCTTCCAATTTTAGGTGTTTCTAATAAATCAGTTGGATTTTCGGTTCTATAATCTTCAAAAACCAAATAATCGAAAAAATTTCGTAAACCAGATATTAATCTTGCCTGTGATCTAGCACTTAATTTTTTAGAAATAGTATATATAAACTGCTGAATATTATCGTGTGAAATTTTAATTGCAGAAACATTCAATTCATTCACTTCAAGATAATTAATTAACTTTTTTATATCTCTAGAATAAGCATCAATAGAGTTTTCGGAAAGACCTTTTTCAAGTTTTAAATAGTATTGATAATCTTCTAATGCGTTGTTCCATTTCATTTTAGAAAAGTACAAATTAATATTTGTATTTAGAATAAAAAGTATAAATTTGATATGCTATAAAAATTAAATATGAAAAAGATTTTAACAACCATTCTATTAGTATGTATAGTTTCTATTTGTACTTCTCAAGAAACTAAATTCTCTATTATTGCAGGTTATTCAAATGCTTTTGAAACTGTGAAAATTGATGCAGTAAATTTACTTAATAACTATGAAGATGAAATAAGTTTTGACGTTAAGAAGGAAACAATTAATGATAGTTATAGTGGTTTTAATATTGGAGTTTCTGTGGAAACCTCTATTTCAGATAAAATAAGTTTTAATCCTTCATTATTGTATCTTAATGTGAACAATACTAATTTTTTACAAGCTCCAATATTTCTAAAATATTATTTAAATAATGAATTAAGTATTATTGGCGGACCGCAATTAACTTATACTTTAGACGAAGTTTTTGAAAGAGTTAGAAAATTGAATATTGCTATTGGAGCTGGGATTTCTTATAATATTTCTGAAAGATTTTATGCACAAGCTAGTTATTCATATCAATTAAACGATTATGTAAAAGATAAAGATTATACACAAAAAATTCACTTATTAAATATAGGTTTAGGTTATAAGCTTTAATTAAAATTAAGATCTAAATAAATCTGTTTTTATTAATAATAATTGAATTAAATTTTAAAATTGAAATATGAAAAAAATAGTGTTATCAGCAATTTTTGCTATTGTTTTAGTCTCTAATATAACTTCTCAAGTTAAGTTTGGTGTTAAGTCTGGAGTTAATATGTCAAAATTTAGTGGAGACTTAAATAATACTGAAATTATTTATGGATTTAATGCAGGTGTATTTGGAGAATTAAAACTTAGTGATAAAATATCACTTCAGCCAGAATTATCCTTTTCAAAACAAGGATCAAAATTCGATTATAATAATGAATCTCCTGGTTATAAAGAATTTAAAATGGAGTATATTAATTCCACTTTTATGTTAAAATATTATTTAACAAAAAATATTTCAGTAGAAAGTGGGCCGCAAATAGGGTTTTTATTATCAGCTCAAGATATAGGTTTGTTTGATGCTAATGCATTTATTTTAGAACTTGAAGAAGTTGAAATGGTAACAGAAGTTGAAGATGTTAAAGATTCTTATAAAAATGTTGATTATGGTGTAAATTTTGGATTATCATATGAAATTAAGAAAAAATATATTATTTCTGCGAGATACTATTTAGGTTTTAAGAATATAGAAGATTATGAATCTTTCTCAGGAAAAATTAAAAATGAAGTTTTATCATTTTCAATTGGGTACAAATTTTAATACATTTACGTTATGAAAATACTTGTACTAAACGGACCAAATTTAAATTTATTAGGTAAACGCGAACCTGAGATATACGGAAGTGAAACTTTTGAAGATTATTTCAATAATTTGGTTAAAAAGTATGCGGATGTTGAGTTGCATTATTACCAAAGTAATGTTGAAGGGGAATTGATTAATAAATTACATGAAGTTGGTTTTGATTTTGATGGTATTATATTTAATGCTGGAGCATATACACATACATCTGTAGCTATTGGAGATGCTATAAAAGGAATAACTACTCCTGTTATAGAATTACATATTTCTAACGTGCATTCTAGAGAAGAATTTCGTCACGTTTCCTATATCTCTCCAGTTGCAAAAGGTGTAATTGCAGGTTTTGGTATGCAAAGTTACGAGTTGGCTTTACAGAGCTTTATTTAACCGTATATACTTGTTAATATGACCGTAATGGTTGTTTAGCATTGCAAGAATAGGAACTATAGCCCAATTATAAACTTGAACTTTAAATCCCCATAACACTAATGTTGCAATAATTCCTAGAATTAGTATAAAGTTATAGGTAACAATCCATTTAGGTAATTTATTTTTTAACATATAAAAAGCAACAAATAAGTTAGGTGCAAAAGCCCATAAAAAATTAAAGTTTTTATAAGTTGCAGTATGGCTTGTTGCAAACCAAAGTAATAGAACTACTACACCAATTAAACCTGTTATAAAGTAAATACTAAAGTCTAACCATTTTTTTCGTTTTCCTTTTTTTGAATCTCTTCTTGTTACCCAAATTATTAAAAGAGCTAACAATAAGAATATAAAAATAGGAGGAAAGTTAGATGAAGTCTCTTTAACTGGATGACTTAATAAATCTCTTTGATTTAAAACGAGTGGTTCAATTTTAGCATTTCTACCAATAGTAGCATTTTCGAAAGCTTTAAAAATATAATCAGGTAAAAATTTATAATCATCTTTGGTAGCTGTATCATCAATAACAGAACCTAGCGCTAAATCTATTCCAAATTTACCCCATTCGTGATTTTTAGTATAATCTTCAATTAAATCTCTATGTGTTTTAGTAGAAGTAATATGTGCATTTGTAAATTGAACCTTGTTTTTTAAAACAGTTTTAATTACTTGTTCAATTTTTGTAGCGCAATTATCATAAAAGAAGTCGTATTGATAATCCCTGTTTTGTGGCTTTACATTATCTTCTAAAAAATTATAAACCGCTTGAGTTTCTTCAATATTTAAATTTAATTGTTGTTCTTTAACCCAACGTTTTTGGTAATTATATATGTAAATAAATCTATTAAAATCGCTTTTAGATAGTTGATAGGTTAAATTTCCTTTAACAAAATTTAAATAAAAGTTTGGAGCATTAAAATCGAAAGTTCCATAATTGTATATATCATCAATACCATTTGCAGTATCTGTAATTCTAAAAGCACTATGTCCAAAAGCGCTATATAATTCGTTATCTGGTCCACAAGTTAATACACTAATTGTAGCTTTATTAGACAATTTAATTTGGCCAAAAAAGCTAAATGTATTTAATATAATTACTATGAATACTATTTTTTTAAGCATCTTGTTATCTGTAATAATCAAAATCTAGTTTTACTGAAAATATGTTTGAATATAATGCACTACCAACACTACCAATATTAGTTAAGGCATAATCAATTTGTATACCTCTATATTTAAAACCAACACCAAAATTTGGCTGCAAACTTAAATTTTTAGTATTGTCAAATTGTAATTCGTTTTGAATGTTTCCAACACCACCTCTTAAAAACACGGTATCAACATAATCTAATTGAAAACCAATAGCAGGATCTATACTTACAAAATCTGTAGAAATAATATCGTTTGTTTCTGTAAAACGAAGATTTAAATCAACTTCTGTTAACAAACCAAAATCTCTAGTTATTGCAAATTTTTTGGCTACACCTAATTGTGCTTTTGGTAGTGTAAGTTCAGTTGTTTCTGGTAATTCTTGATTTTCACCTGGAATGGCATCTTTAATGGTATTAAATTCATCTTCATCAATACTCCAAGAGTTAAAAGTTGTTGTAATATCTCGTAGCATTACACCAAACTTCCAATCGTTTCTTTCAAATTGAACAGCAACATCTAAACC
Organism: Lutibacter oricola; assembly: GCF_900106565.1. Lineage (GTDB taxonomy): Bacteria > Bacteroidota > Bacteroidia > Flavobacteriales > Flavobacteriaceae > Lutibacter > Lutibacter oricola. Next base: position 640,444 of record NZ_FNNJ01000002.1, on the reverse strand, counting down.
AAATCCCCAAGAGGTAGCAAAATCTCCAATTATACGCCTAACAATTTTGGTGTTTAAACCAACATTTAAACCTTGAATAGGTAAATGTCTGGCGTATGATAAATTTACAGCATAATCTGCAGCAGAAAAAAGACTAATGTTGTTATAATCTATATTTCCATTAGAATCAATAAGTTTAGTGGTGTTTAAAATATCATCTACCCCAAATCTAATTATTGAAACTCCAACGGCGCTTCTATCATCTAAAGGCATTGCAAAACCAGCATAATCATATTTAGCAATACCTTCAAAATATTCTGCATGCATTAAAGAACCTTGAAAATCTTCAATATTAGCCAATCCAGCAGGATTCCAGTATGATGAGTTTACATCGCTACTTGTAGCAACTACAGCTTTTGCCATTCCAAAAGAAGCAGCATCTACACCAATATTTAAAAATTCGTTAGAATATTTACGAGCAGTTTGCGCAAAAGAAATTTGAGAAACTAAAATTATAAAAACTAAAAACTTTTTCAATGTATATATTTATTGTGAATAGCGAATGTAAAAAATCTTTACTAGTTAACGTAAAAATTCAGGAAATAATATGTTGAATAAACTGATGTATTCTAGTTTCACTCCATAAATTTTTAGTTTTATTTGTTGAAGTATTAAAACCTACGTGTCCACCGTATTTAGGAGTTTCTAAATAAATATGCGTATTGTTTGTGGCAGCTTCAAAAGGATAACAGCTTTTAGATAGAAAAGTATCATCTAATGCACTCAATACTAAGGTAGGTTTTCGAATAGTTTTTAATAGTGGTAAAGAACTATTTTTGCGCCAATAATCTTGCGCGTTTTTATAACCAAAAAGAGGTGCTGTAAAAGAATTATCAAACTCCGTAAAATTTTTAGCACTTATAATTTCAGAATAATTAAAATTAGCTTCAGGAAATTTTTCTATTTTTAATTGCGCTTTTTTCTTTAGAGATTTCAAAAAACGATTAATATAAACTTTATTAATTGTTTTAGATAACTCATATGAAGAGCCTTCCAAGTCGCAAGGAGCAGAAACTGTGATGGCTCCTTTAATCTTTGATGGAATATTGTTGTTTTCGCCTAAATATTTTAAAGTTATATTACCTCCCATACTATAACCTAAGAGAACAATGTTTTGATAGTTGTAGTTTTCTTCTACATATTTAATTACAGTTGCTAAATCGTCTGATCTACCACTATGGTATGATTGTAAAATATGGTTATCTTCACCACTACAACCTCTGTAATTTAATGCTAAACAGTCTATTTGTTTAGAATTTAAATATTTAACTACAGAAACAATATATTTTGAATTAGAACTACCTTCTAAACCGTGAGAAGCTATTACTAGTGTTTTAGAGCCAGTTAGAGAAAAATCTAAATCTAAAAAATCATTGTCATTTGTTAAAATTCTAACACGTTTGTAATCAATTTCAGAAGAAAGAAATAGTGTTTTATAAACAGTATTTAAATGTGTATTTCTAAAAATAAAAGAAGGAGAATAGTTAGACTCAATTATTGGCATATATAGGTTTTTAGAAAAATAAATATAAATAAATATTTTAGAAAAACATTTTAGTATTTTTACAAAAAATAATGAATAAATGACCTTTAAAAAACACATTCCAAATTTAATTACCTTACTTAATTTATTATGCGGTACAATAGCAACCATTTTAGCTGTACAGAATGAATTGGTTTTTGCTGCATATTTTGTGTTACTTGGAATACTATTTGATTTTTTTGATGGTTTTGCAGCAAGATTATTAAATGTGCAAGGTGAATTAGGAAAACAATTAGATTCTTTAGCAGATGTTGTTACAAGTGGAGTAGTTCCAGGAATAGTAATGTTTCAATTAATTGTAAGATCTATAGATAAAGATTGGGTTGATGGGCTAAGTTGTGAAATTGGTAAATGGGTTTCATATCCAAATATTAATGAAAAATGGATTGCATTTTTAGGTTTGTTAATTACATTAGGAGCAGCATATAGGTTGGCTAAGTTTAATATTGATGAACGTCAAACAAGTTCATTTATAGGGTTGCCAACACCTGCGGCTTCTATTTTTGTATTGAGTTTACCTTTAATATTAGAATTTAGTTCAATAGAAATTGTAGAGTCTATTATTTTAAACAAATGGTTTTTAATAGGGATAACGTTGGTATTAACATATATAATGAATGCTGAAATTCCTTTGTTTTCTTTGAAATTTAAAAACTATTCTTGGAAATCAAATCAAATTAAATATGTGTTTATAGGGTTAACAATAATATCGATTGTATTACTAAAAGTAATTGCAGTTCCTTTTATTATATTGTTATATGTTTTATTATCTGTTTTTGAAAATAGTATATTCAAACAAAAATAAAATAGAATGCCCTTAAAATTAATTTTTAGAGAAGCTACTGAAAAAGATGTTTCTAGTATTGTAAAGATAATAGCAAGCGATACATTAGGAAAACTAAGAGAACACTACCAAGATCCACTTCCTGAAAAGTATAATAAAGCTTTTAGTATTATTGATAAAGACCCATCTAATGAATTAATTGTTGTTGAAGATGAAAATACTTCAACCATTATTGGAACTCTGCAATTAACTTTTATTCAGTATTTAGCTTACCAAGGTGGTTTAAGAGCTCAAATAGAAAATGTTTTTGTTAGAGAAGGTTATAGAGGAGAAGGAATTGGAAAAGAATTATTTAAGTGGGCAATTGAAAGAGCGAAAGAAAAAAATGCTCATTTAGTACAACTAACAAGTGATAAACAAAGAGCTAAAGCTATTAAATTTTATGAAAACTTAGGGTTTAAAGCTACACACGAAGGTTTTAAACTTCATATTTAGATCACTTATTTTGTTTATTTTAAATATACTCTTTCATTTATAATTTTTATTTTTATAGGCATTAATTAGTGCCTCATAATTAAACTAAAATTGCTTAATGAATATTTCAAAAATAATTGCTATTTCACTTTTTATATTAAGTGTAAATAATGTAAACAGTCAAATTGTTTATCCAAAAACTATAAAGCAACCTACCAAACAAGCATACCACAATGTTGAAATTGTTGATGATTATTTATGGTTAGAAAAAATAAATTCAATAGAAGTAAAAGATTGGGTTAAATTGCAAAATAAAGTTTCAGAAAAATATTTAAATAAAATTAGTAGAAGAAATGGTTCGTTTAATCAAATGAATAGTTTTATGTACTATGATATGGATTTTGATGAAAAGGAAATAGAATTGATTAAGGAAAATAAAACTTACTACAAGCTTATGTATCCTGGCGTAAATAGTGAGTTGTGTATTTATTATAAAAAAGGAATTAAAGGAAGTTTTGAAAAACTAATTTCTCCTAGTTCAATATCTCGAAAAGATCATATTAACTTTACATCTTTAGCGCCTTCTAAAGATGATAGATTTTTGGCATACAAGTACAATCGAAATGGTAGTGATTGGGGTGAGGTAAAAATAGTGCAATTAAAAAATAGACGTTATTTTAAAGAAACATTAAAACACATTGTTTCACCTGAGATTTATTGGTTTGGACAAGGATTTTTTTATAAAAAATACAAATATACATCAGAGTTTGGTAAAAGAGAATTCCCTAGTATTCAGTATCATTTACTTGACACAGAGCAATCTGAAGATTTGATTGTTAAAAATACGAATAATGAAAATGAGGGTTTAAATCTCTATGGCACTCCAAATCAAAACCTATTTATAATTAAAAAATCAAATAGATTTGATAAAAAATTTAGTTTCTATTATCTAGATCCAAAAGGTTCAAATACAGATTTTAAACCTTTATTTAAAGATATTAAGTATAACTTAGATATTGTTCGTTTTAAATCTGATACAGTTTATGCACTAGCAAAAATAAAAGATAAAAAATACATCATTTCTTTTCCTTTAGATCAGCCTAAGAAATGGAAACTAATTACTCCCATTTATAAGGGAGCAGTTTTTTCTGAATTTGAGTTTTTAGAAGATAAAATGGTAATTTCATATCAATCAAATAAATCTTCAATAATAGCAGTTGTAGATTATTCTGGAAAAGTATTAGGCGAAGTTGTTACGCCAGAAGGGCTAAGTATAGATGGAATGAAATTTGCCGAAGAAACGAATGAGTTTTATTTTAAATTAACATCATACACGGTTCCTCCTGTGTTGTGTCAATTAGATTTAGAAAATTATAAATTTGATTATTTAGGAAAGGTTGAAGTTAGTTTTGATGCGAAAAATTATAAATTTTTAAGAAAAAATTTTACTTCTCATGATGGTACTCAAGTACCAATGTTTATTGTTTATAAAGATTCTTTAAGTAAAAATAGCAATACACCGTTTCTTTTAGAAACATATGGAGGTTATGGTAGAATTGCTAAGCCTACGTATAATCCTGGAGTAATACATTTTATTGAGAATGGTGGAGCATTTGCATATGTACATGTAAGAGGTGGGGGAGAATTTGGCGAAAAATGGAAAGAAGCTGGTAGAAAAATGAATAAAGTTAACGCTATATTAGATTTTACTAGTGCAGCTGAATATTTGATTGAGGAAGGCTATACAAAACCAAGAAAGATAGCTATAACAGGTACTTCACATGGAGGATTGATTATTGCTTCTGCAATTATTAAAAAGCCTGAATTGTTTGGAGCAGCTGTTATTAATGTAGGTGTTCTTGATATGTTAAGGTTCGAAAACTCTTCAGTAGGATCAGTATATACAAACATAAACGAATTTGGTTCAATAAAAATAGAGGAGGAGTTTAAAAACTTGCTGTCATACTCTCCATATCATAATATAGATAGTAAAATCAATTATCCATCTATTCTTATTTCAACGGGGAGTGATGATAATCGTGTACCTCCTTATTATTCCTATAAATTTGCGGCAAAATTGCAAGAAAATATATTACAAACTAATCCTGTGCTTTTATGGTCACAATCTAATACTGGACATTATGGAGCAAATAAGGCTAATTCAAGAATAAAAGAAAATGCTTTTATTTATGGGTTTTTGATGAATGAATTGACAAAAGAAGATTAATTTAAAATTTCTTTTGTTTTAATTCAAAGTCTTTACCAAGATAAACACGTCTAACAGTTTCGTCTTCTGCTAATTCTTGTGGTGTTCCTTCTTTTAGAATTCCTCCTTCAAACATAAGGTAAGTTCTATCGGTAATTGCCAATGTTTCTTGTACATTATGATCGGTAATTAGAATACCAATGTTTTTATCTTTTAAATGAGCAACAATACTTTGTATATCTTCTACTGCAATTGGGTCTACACCTGCAAATGGTTCATCTAATAAAATAAATTTTGGATCAGATGCTAATGCTCGTGCTATTTCAGTTCTTCTACGTTCTCCACCAGAAAGTAAATCTCCTCGGTTTTTACGAACGTGACCTAAACTAAATTCATCTATTAAAGATTCTAATTTATCTTTTTGTTCTTTTTTAGATAAGCCTGTAAATTGAAGCACAGACATAATATTGTCTTCAACAGTTAATTTTCTAAAAACTGAAGCTTCTTGTGCCAAATAACCTACACCTTCCTGAGCTCTTTTATGCATAGGAAAATCTGTTATAACCTTATCGTCTAAATAAATATCACCTTCATTTGGCTTTATCATACCAACAATCATATAAAAAGAAGTGGTTTTACCTGCTCCATTTGGACCTAATAAACCAACAATTTCACCTTGTTCAACTTCAACAGAAACACCTTTTACAACGTATCTACTTCCATATTTTTTTTTAATATTTTCTGCTCTTAATATCATTCTTGTCGATTGAATTTATTTTTTATCGTTTAATTCTAATTCCTCCCAAAATTCGTAAGCTCTTCTTAAATGTGGTATTACAATAGTACCTCCAACCAAAGTAGCAACTTCCATAGTTTCCATCATTTGTTCTTTGGTTATGCCTTCATTATAAGCAGTTTCTAAATGATACTTTATACAATCATCACATCGTAAAACTGTTGAAGCCACTAAACCTAAAAGTTCTTTAGTTTTAACGTCTAAATGTCCTTCTTTATATGTATTTGTGTCTAAATTAAAAATTCGCTTGATAATTTTATGATTTCCAGACAATATTTTATCGTTCATTTTTTTACGATAAGCGTTGAATTTTTCTATTTGATTAGACATTTTTTAATTGATTTTTATGTTCTTTTTTTAAAACAGCTTTAGAAATATAAATACTTACTTCATATAAAATTAAAATAGGTATTGCTACAATAACTTGACTAATAATGTCTGGAGGTGTAATAATTGCAGATAAAACAAGTACTAAAACCAATGCGTGTTTTCTATATATTTTTAAGAAATTAGGTGTTATTAATCCCATTTTTGTTAGGAAATAGATAATTATTGGCAATTCAAAAATTAATCCAGATGCTAATATTGATGAACGAACTAAAGCAATGTATGAGCCAATTTTAATGTTACGTTCAACCATATCACTAATAGAATAATTACCTAAAAAGTTAACAGATAATGGAGTAACAATGTAATAACCAAATAAAACACCAATAAAAAATAAAAATGAAGAGATAATAATAAAACTTCTAGCTCCTTTTTTCTCTTTTTCGTATAATCCAGGGCTAATAAATTTCCAAACTTCCCAAATTATAAAAGGAAATGCTAAAACAAAACCAACCGTTATAGAAGTCCATATATGAACGCTAAATTGTTCTGCCATTGCTAAACTTTGAAAAGTAAAAGGCATATCATCAATGCATAAACCATCAGTTCCAAAGAATTGAGATACTTTACAAAATACCCTGTAAGTTATAAAGTTTGCATTTTTAGGAGCAAATAAAATGGTATTAAAAATAAAGCCTTTCATAATAAAAGCTATAATACCAAAAGCAAACACGGCAAGTGTAGATCTAATTAAATGCCAACGTAGTTCTTCTACATGGTCTAAAAAAGACATTTCTGGTTTTTCTTCTGTTGCCATATTAAATAATTCCTTCTTTTAATAAATCATGTAAATGAACTACACCTACATATTTTTTGTTGTCTAAAACTAACAACTGACTAATATTATTGTCTTCCATAGTATGTAAGGCTTCAACAGCCATAGCATCAGAATTAATTGTTTTTGGATTTAAACTCATTATATCTTTAGCTGTTACACCTTTAATATCAGGATTTTTACTTAACATTCTACGTAAATCTCCATCAGTAACAATTCCAACAATATGTTCATTTTCTAATACAGCAGTAGTACCCAATCTCTTTTTTGAAATTTCAATAATAACCTCGTTAATAGGTGTTGAAAGCTCAACCTTAGGAATTTCATTTTTAGCAACTAAATCATTTACCCTTAAATATAATTTTTTACCTAAAGCTCCACCAGGATGATATTTTGCAAAATCTTTACTTGAAAAATTATTTAAATCTAATAAACAAATAGCTAAAGCATCACCAATTACTAATTGAGCTGTTGTGCTTGTTGTTGGCGCTAAGTTATTAGTGCAAGCTTCTTTTTCTACATAAGAATTTAATAAAAAATCTGAGTTTTTTGCTAAAAATGACTCTTGATTTCCTGTAATAGCTATAATTTTATTTCCGTAATTTTTTATAAAAGGTACTAGAACTTTAATTTCTGGAGTATTTCCACTTTTAGAAATACAAATTACTGTATCATCAGCTAAAATGTTTCCTAAATCACCGTGTATAGCATCTGCGGCGTGCATAAAAATTGCCGGAGTTCCAGTGGAGTTCATAGTTGCTACAATTTTTTGAGCAATTATAGCACTTTTACCAATACCGCTAACAATTACTCTTCCTTTAGAATTGTGAATAAATTTAACGGCATTTTCAAACTCATCATTTATAAATTTGATTAAATTCGCTATAGCTTTACTTTCAAGTTGAATTGTTTGCTTAGCTGTTTCAATTATTGTATTTTTATTTTTCAAAGATTTGTATTTTGAATTAAAAAATGTTTATCTTTATTAACGAACAAAAATAAATTTATTTAATTAGAAATTGAGTAAAGAACTAAAAAAATATTAATTCTACGTTTAAACTAACCCAACAAGCAGCCCAAGTTTAATATTTTCATAATAACGAATGAGTAGATATAATGAATAATACAAAAATAGATATACATACAGCCCTAAAAAAATATTTTGGTTTTAACAAATTTAAAGGCCTACAAGAAGAAGTAATAGAAAGCATAGTATCTGGTAAAGATACGTTTGTAATTATGCCTACAGGTGGAGGAAAATCTTTATGTTACCAATTACCTGCATTAGTTAAAGAAGGTACAGCAATTGTGGTGTCGCCATTAATTGCTTTAATGAAAAATCAAGTAGATGCCATTCGAGGATTATCTTCAGAAATTGGAATTGCACATGTATTAAATTCATCTTTAAATAAAGGTGAAGTAGCGCAGGTAAAAAGTGATATTGAAAACGGTATTACAAAATTATTATATGTTGCACCAGAATCATTAATTAAAGAAGAGTATGTTGAGTTTTTGCAAAAGCAAAAGATATCTTTTGTTGCAATTGATGAAGCTCACTGTATATCTGAATGGGGACACGATTTTAGACCAGAATATAGAAACCTAAGAACAATTATTGAAAAGATTGATAAAGTTCCAATTATTGGTTTAACAGCAACAGCAACAGAAAAAGTTCAAGAAGATATTTTAAAAACTTTGGGAATGTCTGATGCTAAAACTTTTAAAGCATCGTTTAACAGACCTAATTTATTTTATGAAGTTCGTCCTAAAACTTCTACTATTAATGCAGATATTATTCGATTTATAAATCAGCATCAAGGTAAATCGGGTATTATTTATTGTTTAAGTAGAAAAAAAGTTGAAGACATTGCGCAATTATTGCAAGTTAATGGTATAAAAGCCGTTCCTTATCACGCAGGTTTAGATGCTAAAACTAGAGCTAAACATCAAGACATGTTTTTAATGGAAGATGTTGATGTAGTTGTTGCAACTATAGCTTTTGGTATGGGAATTGACAAGCCAGATGTTCGTTTTGTAATTCATCATGACATTCCAAAAAGTTTAGAAAGTTATTATCAAGAAACCGGTAGAGCTGGTCGAGATGGAGGAGAAGGTATATGTTTAGCCTATTATGCTTATAAAGATATTGAAAAATTAGAGAAATTTTTATCAGGAAAACCTATTGCTGAGCAAGAAATTGGAAATGCATTATTGCAAGAAGTTGTTGGTTATGCTGAAACTTCTATGTCTCGTAGAAAGTATTTATTACATTATTTTGGTGAAGAATTTGACGATGTAAATGGCCTAGGTGCCAATATGGATGATAATGTTAGAAATCCAAAAAGTAAACATGAAGCAAAAGCTGAATTAAAAATTTTATTAGAAGTTGTAAGAGATAGTAATCAAAAATACAAATCTAAAGAAGTTGTAAATACACTTACCGGAAATGTAAATGCTTTATTAAAATCTCATAAAACAGACGAACAACCATTTTTTGGAATAGGTAAAAAGTTTGATAAAGGGCATTGGATGGCACTTATTCGTCAAGCTTTAGTTGGTGGTTTTTTAAAGAAAGAAATAGAGCAATATGGTGTTGTTAAAATAACGGAGCAAGGTTTAAACTATATAGCTAAGCCAGTTTCTTTTATGATGACGGATGATCACGTTTATGAAGAGGCTGATTCAGCTACGATAGTAACTCAAACAAAAGCTAGCGGGGCTTCTGCAGATGCAGCATTGGTTAAATTGTTAAAAGATCTTCAAAAATCTGTAGCTAAAAAAAATGGCGTTCCACCATATGCAGTTTTTCAAGAAACATCTCTAGAAGATATGGCTTTAAAATATCCTATAACTATGGATGAGTTAAAGAATATTTTTGGTGTAGGTGAAGGTAAAGCACGAAAATTTGGAAAACCTTTTGTTGAATTAATTTCAAAATATGTTGAAGAAAATGATATTATAAGACCAGATGATTTTGTGGTTAAAAGTACAGGAGTTAATTCAGGTTTAAAATTATATATAATTCAAAATACAGACAGAAAGTTACCGCTAGAAGATATAGCTAAAGCAAAAGGCTTAGAATTTAATGAGCTTATTGAAGAAATGCAGCGTATTGTTTATAGTGGAACCAAATTAAATATAGATTATTGTATTGATGAGCACTTAGATGAAGATCAACAAGAAGAAATATTTGATTACTTTATGGAGTCTGAAACAGATAGAATTCAAGATGCTTTAGACGAATTTGATGGAGATTATGATGAGGATGAACTTCGTTTAATGAGAATTAAATTTATAAGTAAAGTAGCTAATTAAGCTAAAAAAGCAACCAACATACCAACTAAAATAGCTATAAATTTATACAAATTAAATTTATGGTCTTTAGATGATTCGAATAGAATTATTGTAGATATATGTAAGAATATTCCTATAATAACTGCTGTTATTTCTGTATTATACTTTATTAATAGCGCAACATGTTCTCCAGCCAAACTTCCTAATGGAGACATTAAAGAAAATAGTATTAAAAACGAAATTGCTGTTTTTTTACTAAAATTAGAGTTTACAAAAAACGTACCTAGTATAATGGCAATAGGGATTTTATGAATAACTATTGCCCATAATAAATGTTCATGATGGGTGTGATTTGCTAATGGTAAACCTTCCATAAAAGCGTGTGCACACAAACTTATAAATAAAGCCCAAGGAAATACTTGATCTTTTTGAATGTGAATATGTCCATGTTCCGCTCCTTTAGAAAAGAAATCTAATATTAATTGTAGTAATAATCCTAAAAGTATAAATATACCAACTTTAGAATTGTGTGTGTGATAAACTTCAGGAAATAAATGAAGTATAGTAATTGATAAAAGATATGCGCCACTAAACGCTAGTAACAACTGAACAGATTTATTACCTGGTTTTAAACCAAAAACAATTACAATTCCTATAAGAACTGATACTATAAGTGCAATATAAGTCATTATTCTACAACTAAAATTAATCTATCTGAAGTTGTTTCGTTAAATTCAGATAGTTGGTAATCTCCAAAAATATGTTTAATGTTAAAACCAACACTATCCATATATGTTTTTATTTTTGGCAAATCTAAGCTTTTTACCTTTTCGAAATACGTATGATTTTCATTATCTGCTTCAAAATTTATTTCTTTCACAATAAACTTTCCATCTACATACCTTTTAATATTAAATGTAATAGCATCAATTGTTTTATGTTCAGTTTTAACTAAATTGTTAATTACTTTTTTACTGTTCATAAAGTCAATAACCGCTATACCGTTGGGTTTAAGTCCGTTTTTAATATTTTTTAAAACATTAATATCTTCATTGTCATCTTCAAAAAAACCAAAACTTGTAAATAAGTTTAAAATAACATCATAATTATTTTTGAATGGATTTCTCATATCATGTTCAACAAATCTCAACGTTTCATTTTCAAATTGTTTTGCATGTAATATGCTATTTTTTGATAAGTCGGCACCAACAGTATTATAACCTAAAGAATTTAAGTAAATAGAATGCCTTCCTTTTCCACAAGCTAAATCTAGCAATAAATTATCTTTTTCTAAATTTAAAAAAGACACTAAATTACGCATAAATTCTTGTGCTTCAGTATAATCTCTGTGTTTATATAGGGTGTGGTAATAACTAGTGTTAAACCACATTTTAAACCATTCTTTATTTTCCATATTTCAAAAACTAGTACAAAAATAGGAATTTGACTGAATTATACTTCATTGAACAAATGTTTATTTAATTAATATTGTTTTTATACTATTCAATCATTTTTTATTTAAGTACTTTTGCACAAATTTATAGGCAATGCAAAGAAATTTTAAAATGGTGGCAACCACCATGTTTGGTTTAGAAGAAGTTTTAGCTACGGAGTTAAAACAGTTAGGAGCGCAAGATGTTGAAGTAGGTGTGCGTAGTGTTACTTTTTACGGAGATAAAGGTTTTATGTATAAAGCTAACATGTCTTTAAGAACTGCTATTCGTATTTTAAAGCCAATTAAAAGTTTTAGAGTGTATGACGAGGAGGATTTGTATAAAAAACTTCAAACTATAAAATGGGAACAGTACATGAAAGTTGATAGCACTTTTGCTATTGGTGCAGTTGTAAATTCTAAAAATTTTACTTCTAACTCTCATTATATCTCGTTAAAATCTAAAGATGCTATTGCTGATTATTTTAGACATAAATACCATAAACGTCCAAATGTAGATTTAAAATATCCAGATGTAAAAATTCACGTTCATATTCAAAAAGATGGATGTTCAGTATCGTTAGATAGTTCAGGAGATTCATTACACAAACGTGGTTATAGGAGTTCTACAAATATTGCGCCTATTAACGAGGTTTTAGCTGCAGGTTTAGTGCTGCTATCTGGTTATACAGGAAATGGAAATTTTATCGACCCTATGTGTGGTTCTGGTACTATTCTAATTGAAGCAGCTATGATTGCTTGTAATATTCCTGCAAATATTAACAGAAAAGAGTTTGCTTTTGAAAAATGGGACGATTATGATGAAGATTTATACTTTTTAATTCAAGATGTTTTATTGAAAAAAATTACAAATCCACATTTTAAAATTATGGGATTTGATAAAGCACCTTCAGCAGTTAGAAAAGCAAAAGAAAATATTGAGAATGCGAACCTTGCAGATTTTATAGGTGTACACCATGTAAACTTTTTTAATTCTGTAAAAGAAGTTTTCGGACATACTACTATTTTATTTAATCCACCATATGGTGAGCGTTTATCTATTGATACTGAAGAATTTTATAAAAAAATTGGAGACACCTTAAAACACGGCTATCCAGGTACTACAGTTTGGTTTATAACATCAGATGTTCAAGCGCTTAAACATGTAGGTTTGCGAACTTCAAAAAGAATTGCCTTAAAAAATGGTGATTTAGATTGTAAGTTTGTTAAGTACGAAATGTACGAAGGAAGTAGAAAAGAAAAAAAAGCGACACAGTAGTGTCGCTTTTTTATTAACTCAAACTATTTTACTATTTATTAACTTCGTCTTCTGCTTGTACTTGAGCTTCTAGACGTTGATTTTACACTAGGTTTTCTGCTAGTAGTTGTAGCTCTTTTTGTAGAAGTTGTACTTCTTTTTTGAGTTACTCTAGGAGTTTTTATTGTTCTACTAGAAGTACTTACTTTACTTGGTTTTCTAACTGTTCTTGTAGAAGATGTTGTACTTCTTCTTGGTTGTGTACTTGTAGGTTTACGTTCAATTGTTCTTTTTGTACTTGTAGAAGTTCTAGGTGTTGTAGCTCTTCTGTTTTCAATACTAGTTCCTCTTTTTATTGTTGAAGAAGTATTTCTTCTTTGAGGTGTTGTAGTAGTTCTAGATCTATCATTACTTGTAGTTCTTCTACTAATTGTACTATTTCTATTACTTGTAGATTTATTAGATCTGCTAATTTGATCGCTTCTTCTTTTAGGAACTTTACTTGTTGCAACTCTACTTCTTACACTATTACCGTGTTTAGATCTTTTGCTATAATATTTGTTTCTAGAATGATCGCTATAATATCTATGTCTAACAGGTTGGTATCTATGTCTATAAGCTGTATGACTTACAATTCTAAATTCAAAGAAAGGTCTTACAAAAAAGTTATGATATGGGTGGTAAACATAAGTTCTATTATATCTGTTTATGTAACCAGAACAGTGCGAGTAGCTTCCGTAACGGTTGTAGTGTACATATAATCTACCAACTCTATTTAATCTGTTATTTATATAATTAATATCTACAGAACCAATAGTGGATACTCTTCCATAATAATCATAATAGATAGGTGTGTTTTCTACTTGAATTACAGCTCCGTAATTGTCGTATTGTACATAGGCATCGTAATTGTAACCAGAGTTAAAAGAAATATCTAAATTTCTGCTATTGTAGTTTACATTTACGTTTCTTCTATGGTTATTTAAATAAAAATCAAATTCTCCATTTTGAAAAACAGCAAATGTAATTCCGTTTTCAACAAATGTAAATGATTCTCCATAACCATTATTGTATCTGTTATAATCCGTTGTATTTTCTGTTGAAGCAAAAGCTCCTAAACTTACCAATACAAATGTTGCGAATAAGAATAATTTGTTTTTCATAATAGTGGGTTTTAAGTTAATACTATGTAAGCTTGTTAGCATTACGCTTAGATAATTGCAAACAGCGTGCCAAAAAAAAGCACTCCTGTTTTGGGAGTGCTAATTATCTTATATTTAGAGTGTTAGATTTTAAATATTCTTTGGTAATTCACCAGTTAAAGAATTTAAAAATGCAACCATAGCATCGATTTCTGCAGCTGTTAAATCTTTATTTAATTGAACTTTAGCCATAATGCTAACAGCTTCTTTTAAATCTTTTACACTACCATCATGAAAATAAGGATATGTTTTTTCTATGTTTCTTAATGAAGGAGATTTAAAAACATATTTATCACTTTCTTTTTTAGTAACTTCAAATTTTCCTTCGTCAATTTTTTTACTTTTAGTGTGTTTCCAATAATCGTCAAACAAGCCAAATTTTTGAAAAAGATTTCCACCAAGCGCATTACCAGAATGGCAAGCTACACAGCCTTTGTCCATAAATAATTGTAAACCTTCTTGTTCTATTGCAGATAAGGCTTCGTTATTACCAGCCAAATAATCATCAAATTTTGAAGGTGTTATTAATTTTCGTTCAAATGCACCAATAGCTTTTTTTATGTTATTATAATTAATTGGTTGTTTTTCATTAGGAAAAGCTTCAGCAAATAATCGCTTGTAATCTTCTATTTTAGAAAGTCTTTCTACAACAACAGCCTCACTTGGCATAGCCATTTCAACAGGGTTTAAAATAGGTCCACCAGCTTGAGCTTCAACATCTGGCTCTCTACCATCCCAAAACTGAGATCCGTGTAAGGCAGCGTTTAATACAGTAGGAGAGTTTCTACTACCAAAACCACCGTCATTACCTGGCGAGGTTGGTAAATTATCTACACCATACGTTTCTAAATTATGGCAAGTATTACAACTTTGTGTATTGTCTTTAGATAGTTTATTATCAAAGTATAATTTTTTTCCTAAAGCAACTTTTTCTGTAGTTATTGAGTTGGTTTCACATTCTGCTTGTACAGGTAATTTACCAAACATAGCAGATGCTTTTTTCTGTAATTCAGTATATTCTGGAGCTACTTCTTTTTTCTTTTCTGAAGTGTTACAGCTTATTAAAACAGATACTGCAACTAGTATAAATAGTGTTTTTTTCATGACTTATAAATTAAAGTGCAAATTTAGGGTTTACGGGGATTTTTGTAAGTGACATTTGTAACAATAAAGAATCATTTAAATTAACTTAATTTTAATTGTTAATTATTAATATGAAATCAATATTTTTACAGCCTCAATGAATACAAAAGGCCACTTTATAAACGTTATTTTACCTATTCCGCTTCAAAAGTTATTTACCTATAGAATAACTGAAGCCGAAGCTCAATTTTTAAAACCAGGTATAAGGGTTGCTGTTGAATTTGGAAAATCCAAAATATATACTGCGTTGGTATATAAAATTCATAATGAAGCTCCTGTTGGCTATGATGCTAAGGATATTCATCAAATATTAGATGAAAAACCTATAGTTAATGAATTTCAATTAAAACATTGGGATTGGATTTCGGGGTATTATATGTGTTCTTTAGGTGAAGTTTTTAGAGCTGCAATGCCTTCAGCATTTATGTTAGAAAGCGAGAGTATTATTCAGTTGGTAGAAAACAATATTGACGAAAATGAATTAAACAACGATGAATTTTTAATTTTTGAAGCTTTAGAAAACCATCAACAATTAACAGTTCAGCAAATAGTTGAAATACTTAATAAAAAAACCGTTTTACCTGTTTTAAAAACATTAATAGATAAAGAGGTAATTGTTATTAAAGAGCAAATTTATGAGCAGTATAAGCCAAAACTAATAAAATATGTTAGAATTAATGAGGCTTGGAGTTCAGAAAATAAATTACCAGAATTATTAGAATTGTTAAGTAGAGCTAAAAAACAACGAGAATTAATTTTAGCGTATTTTCAATTAAATTCATTAAAAAAACCAATAAAATCTACAGAGTTAATTGATAAAGCAGGTTGTACGCCAGCAGTATTAAAAGCATTAGTAGATAAGGAGTATTTAGAAATATATTATCTTCAAAAAGATAGAATTAATTTTGAAGGAAAAACAAAAAATATTTTAGAATTATCTAGTTATCAAGAAACAGCTTTTTTAGAAATAAAAGAATGTTTTAAAACTAACTTTACTACACTTTTAAAAGGAGTTACAAGTAGTGGTAAAACTGAAATTTACGTAAAGTTAATTAAAGAGATACTTAAAGAAGGTAAGCAGGTTTTATATTTACTGCCTGAAATTGCCTTAACTACACAATTAATTGATAGATTGCAGGTTTATTTTGGAGATTATCTATCTGTATTTCACTCTAAATATTCAATAAATGAGCGTGTTGAAGTTTGGAATAATGTGTTAGATAATAAGCCGAAAGCTCGTTTAATTTTAGGCGCTAGATCTTCTATATTTTTGCCGTATTCAAATTTAGGGTTAATTATAGTTGATGAAGAACACGAAACATCTTTCAAACAATTTGATCCTTCTCCAAGATATCACGCTCGTGATGCTTCTATAGTATTAGCAAATCATCATAAAGCAAAAGTATTATTAGGTTCTGCAACACCAAGTGTTGAGTCTTTTCATAATGCAAAGCAAGGTAAATATGGTTATGTAGAGTTAAACAGGCGATATAATGATGTTATGCTACCTGAAATTGAACTTGTTGACATAAAAGAAAAATATAAGAAGAAAAGAATGTCAGGGCATTTTTCAGATAGATTATTGGAATTAATTGCTGAAGCTTTAGAAGAAAAAGAACAAGTTATATTATTTCAAAATAGAAGAGGGTATTCGCCTGTTTTGGAATGTGAAACTTGTGGAGTTTCGCCACAATGCCCTAATTGTGATGTTAGCTTAACCTACCATAATTATAAAAAGGAGTTACGTTGTCACTATTGTGGCCATAAACAGGCGTTAATGTATAATTGTGGAGCTTGTGGTAGCGAAAAATTAAATACTAAAGGATTTGGTACAGAACAAATAGAAACAGAAATAGACGCGCTATTTCCAAAAGCTAATGTTGGTAGAATGGATTTAGATACCACAAGAGGAAAATTTGGGTATCAAAAAATTATAGGCCAATTTCAAGCACAAGAAATTGATATTTTAGTGGGTACACAAATGCTTTCAAAAGGCTTAGATTTTTCTAATGTTACCTTGGTTGGTGTTATGAATGCAGATAATATGTTGAATTTCCCAGACTTTAGAGCACATGAACGTAGTTATCAATTAATGGTACAAGTTGCAGGAAGAGCAGGTAGATTTAAAAAAAGAGGTAAAGTAGCCATTCAAACATTTAATCCATATCATCAAATATTACAGCAAGTATCTATAAATGATTATGATACGATGTTTAAAGAACAATTAGATGAACGCTGGCAATATCATTATCCGCCGTTTTATAGATTAATTAAAATTACGCTTCGACATAAAGATTTTAATAGAGTGGAAATGGCAGCAAATTGGTTAGGTCAATCGCTAACAAATAGTTTTAAACAAAATGTATTGGGCCCAACAGCACCTTCTATCTCTAGAATACGTAATTATTACATTCGTACTTTAATTATTAAAATTCCTCATAATCAGTCAATTGGTGGTACAAAGCAACAAATTAGACGAATAATTAATTCTTTTCAAGCAGTAAAAGAATTTAGATCTGTTAGGTTAGGAATTGATGTAGATAATTTTAATTAAAAAAAGATTATTAAAGTGTTGCTAATAACGTTTAAAATTGTACTTTTGCAACCTTAAAAGTAAAAATTTAAAATTAATATATATGAATCATTACGAAACTGTTTTCATTTTGAATCCCGTTTTATCTGATGTTCAGGTAAAGGAAACAGTAAAGAAGTTTGAAGACTATCTTGTTTCTAAAGGTGCCGAAATGATTTCGAAAGAAGATTGGGGGCTAAAAAAATTAGCTTACACAATTCAAAACAAAAAAAGTGGATTTTACCACTTATTTGAGTACAAGGTTGAAGGAGTAGAAATTTCTCCTTTAGAACTTGAATTTAGAAGAGACGATAGCATTATGCGTTATTTAACTGTAAAGTTAGATAAACATGCTGCGGCTTGGGCTGTAAAAAGAAGAGATAGAGTTAAATCATCTAAAAAGTAAGAAGTTATGTCTATAGATCAACAAGCAAAAGGAGGAAAACAAGGTGATGTTCGTTACCTAACTCCATTAGATATTGACACTAAGCAGGTGAAAAAATACTGTCGTTTCAAAAAGAATGGTATCAAATATATCGATTATAAAGATGCTGATTTCTTAATGTATTTAGTTAATGAACAAGGTAAAATTTTACCTCGTAGATTAACAGGTACATCATTAAAATACCAACGTAAAGTGGCTGTAGCTATCAAAAGAGCTCGTCATTTAGCTTTAATGCCTTACGTAGGTGATATGTTAAAATAATAAAGAGGAAGTAATATGGAAATTATATTAAAACAAGACGTTGAAAACGTAGGTTTCAAAGATGATATTGTTACTGTAAAAAATGGTTACGGTCGTAACTTTTTAATTCCTCAAGGAGTTGCAGTATTAGCTACAACTTCAGCTAAAAAAGTATTAGCTGAAACTTTAAAGCAAAGAGCTTTTAAAGAAGAAAAATTAATTAAGGACGCTACTAAAGTTGCTGACGCTATTAAAGAATTAGAAATCAAAATTTCTGCTAAAACAGGAGATGGTTCTAAATTATTTGGTTCAGTAAATAATGGTAATGTTGCAGAAGTATTTGCTGCAGCTGGTCATTCAATTGATAAAAAATATATTAAAGTTGAAGGTGGAAACATTAAGAGACTTGGAAAATATAATGCAACAGTAAGATTACATAGATCTGTTATTGTTGAATTACCGATTGAAATTATTGCAGAAGCAAAGTAATTAACAATCAATCGTTAATAAAGTATTAAGGCTCGCTATTTATAGCGGGCCTTTTTTAGTTAATTTTGCGAAATATTAACTCAACATTAACTAATAAATATGAAAAAACAATTACTTTTTACTTTGCTATTAAGCATTACAATTGTAAGTTTTACATTCGCACAGGTTACATCTTCAAAAATAAATGGTGTAGTAACTGATGATTCTGGAGAAGGATTATTTGGTGCTAATGTAATTGCAAAGCACACTCCATCTGGAACTGTTGCTGGAACAATGACTTTAGAAAGCGGACGTTTTACCTTACCAAACTTACGTGTAGGTGGACCTTACACCATTTCGGTAAGTTATGTAGGCTTTAAAACTATTGAATATACTGATGTATATTTAGATTTAGGAAAATCATTTGATGTAAACATTAAAATGGTTGCTGAAAGTGAACAACTAAATGAAGTAGTTATTACTGCTCAAAAAAGTTCAACTTTTAATAATGATAGAACTGGAGCTCACACAAGTGTTGGAGCTAGAGATTTAAAAAATTTACCAACAATTTCTCGTTCTGCTTCAGATTTTTACCGTTTAGATCCTTCTGCTTCGGGAGGTTCATTTGGTGGAAGAAACGATCAATTCAATAACTTTACGTTAGATGGAGCCATTTTTAACAATCCATTTGGGTTAGATGCAGCTACACCAGGAGGACAAACTTCTGCTCAACCAGTTTCTTTAGATGCTATTGAACAAATTTCTGTTGCTACTGCTCCTTATGATGTTTCTCAATCAGGATTTACAGGAGCTTCTATTGATGCTGTAACAAAATCTGGTACTAATGAAGTATCTGGAACTATTTATGGTTATTTTAGAAATCAAGATTTAACTGGTAGTAAAGTTAAAGGCGAAAAAATATTTGTTCCAAAATTAGAGCAAATTCAATATGGTGTAAGTGTTGGAGCACCAATAGTAAAAGATAAATTATTTTTCTTCGCAAACTTTGAAAGTGATGATAGAACGGATTTAGGTCAATCTTGGTTACCAAATACAGGTACAGGAGCTATTAATGAATCTAGAGTTTTAGAAAGTGATTTAATGGCTGTACAATCTGCTTTAGCAGGATTAGGCTATGATACTGGTGCTTACCAAGGTTTTACACACGACACCAAATCTATAAAAGGTATTTTTAAATTAGATTGGAATATTAGTGATAAGCATAGAGCAGCATTTATCTATAACTTTTTAGATGCTTCTCAAGATAAAACAGCGCATCCAACAGCTTTAGGATTTAGAGGTCCTTCATATAGCATGTTACAGTTCGAAAATTCTGGATATGAAATGAATAATAAAATTCAATCATTTCAGGTTGAATTAAATTCTACATTTTCAGATAAAGCAACAAATAAGTTTAGAGCAGGTTATACACATTTCGATGATTTTAGAACACCAAAGTCTCAACCAATGCCAGCTTTTAGAATTTTAAATGGAGGGTCTAATTATATTGTAGCTGGTCACGAGCCATTTTCAATTAACAATACATTAGATCAAAAAGTTTTTCAAGTTTCTGATAATTTCAATTATTTCTTAGAAAACCATACAATTACTGCAGGTTTTTCTTTCGAAAAGTTTGAGTTTGACAATTCATTCAACTTAGGAACTTATGGTTTTGGAGATGCTAGAGGATATGTTGGAGCATTTTTTGGAGATTTTGCAGATATGAGCGCATTTAACACAGCTGTTTCTAATGGGTTATTAGCAGATGCAATGGCAAATGCAGAAGGCGTTTATGCAAATAATAATGCATTAGAAAATGGAGAAGGTTGGTCTTTAGCTGAAACTAATGTAGGTCAAATAGCTTTTTATTTACAAGATGAATTTTCAGTTTCTGATGACTTTACGTTAACTTATGGTGTTCGTATAGATAAGCCTTTGTTTTTTGATACTGATGAAAAAGCACAAGAAGTTATTGATAGATCAGTATATGCACCTGAAATACCATATTATAATCCAAATACAGGAGAAGAAGTTCTTTTAGATAACACACAAATGCCAACAGATAGTTGGTTAGTTTCTCCAAGATTAGGTGTTAATTGGGATGTTTTAGGTAATAAAACTTTTCAAGTTAGAGGTGGAACAGGAATATTTACAGGTCGTTTACCATTTGTATGGTTAGGAAATCAAATAGCTAATCCAAATGTATGGTATTACCAAATGGTTGATCCTAGTTTTCAATTTCCACAAGTGTTTAGAACTAGTTTAGGAACAGATGTTAAGTTTAAAAACGGACTAGTTTGGACTACAGATATGGTAGTTACAAAAGATATTAATGGTGCTCATGTACAAAACTGGGGGTTAAGAAATCCTTCTGGTTCACTTAATGGATATGGAGATTCTAGACCTTACTATGAGGATGCTGATAAAGGTAATACAGGTTATGTATTTACCAATTCAAGTAAAGGAAAATCGTTTAACTTCTCAACAAAACTTCAAAAATCGTTTGATAATGGTTTATATACAAGCATAGCTTATAACTATTTAGATTCTAAAGATGTAAACTCTATTGAAGCTGAAATTACTGGAGATGCTTTTGATTTTAACCCAACTTTAGGTGATGCAAATACGGCTTCTTTAGCAAATTCAAAATATGGAGATAAACACAGAATTTTAGGTGTTATTTCTAAAGCTTTTAATTATGGTTCTACAGATCAGTGGACAACAACTATGGCAACTTTCTTTGAGTATGCTCAAGGTGGTAGATATAACTACACGTATGGTGGAGATATAAATAATGATGGTTCTGGATTAAATGATTTAATTTTTATTCCTACAGAAAATCAATTAAGCCATATGAACTTTACTAGCCCTGGTGATGCTGCTGCTTTTGAACAATTTATTCAACAAGATGATTATTTAAGTGAGCATAGAGGTGAGTATTTTAAAAGATATGGTGCTTTAGCTCCTTGGAGAGGTAAATGGGACTTTAAATTAATGCAAGAATTAAAGCTGAAAAATGGGCATAGAGTTGAATTTAGTGCTAACGTATTAAATATTGGAAATATGCTTAATTCAGACTGGGGATTGGTACAATTACCAGCTAATCAACAACCTTTAGGTGTAACAGTAGATCCTGTGTCTAAGGCTCCAACTTATACATTTAATGCAGACTCTAACAAAACATTTGTTTATGATTCTTCATTAATTTCTAGATGGCAAGCACAATTTGGATTACGTTATACGTTCTAAATTTAAAATTTAATATATTTGAACCGCCCAATTTTGGGCGGTTTTTTTATGTGATCACTGAGCGGAGTCGAAGTGATTTTTAGTAATTTCGACTCCACTCAATAACCATAGAAATGAAGTATAGACAATTAGCAAAAGAGCAATTTTTAGAATTACATCATGAATTTGCCCAGTTTTTAGCAACACAGCAAATAGATATTAAGGAATGGGAAGAAATGAAGGTAAGAAAACCAAAAATGGCAGAAGAAGAGTTAAATATTTTTAGCGATGTTGTTTGGGAAGATGTTTTGACGAAAACTAAATTTTTAAACCATATTTCTGAAAATCATATTAATTTATTTCAATGTAATTCTAAGGAAATTATACGTTTGTATGTGAAATTAAATAATAAAGAGAAAAGTTTTTTAAATGAAGCTGATTTTGAATGGTTTCAACAAAACCCTCTACATAATGATTTTGAATATTTTAAAGCTTCAAAAAAATATACTAACGAAAGAAACCCAGAGTTATTTAAATTAATAGAAATGGGAGCTCAAATATCTAAAGGAGAATTATTTCATACAGTTAAAGAGTTAATTGGTTAACAATTTTTGGTACACCTATAGAAGCTGGTTTCGCTACAATAGTTAAATTATTAAAGTCGTTTTTATTTATTGAAGGCTTTGGATCTATAAAATAAATAGGAGTATTTGGCTTTATATAATTTACTAAATTAGCAGCAGGGTAAACCTGCATAGACGTGCCTATTATTATTAATACATCGGCTTTTTCTGTTATTTCAATCGCTTTATCTAACATTGGTACTTCTTCACCAAACCAAACAATATGAGGTCGTAATTGTGAACTTTGAGGACATAAATCACCTAGATTTAAGTCTTTAGTCCAATTAAATACAAGGTTTTCATTTCTTGTGCTTCTTACTTTAAACAATTCGCCGTGTAAATGTACTATGTTAGAACTTCCAGCTCTTTCATGTAAATCATCAACATTTTGAGTTATTATAGTAGTTTCATACATTTTTTCAAGGTTAACTAACGCTTTATGACCATTATTTGGAACAACATTTAATAACTGAGCTCTACGTTTGTTATAAAAATCGAGGACTAATTCTTTATTTTTATTCCAACCAATTGGTGAAGCAACTTCCATTATATCATGTCCTTCCCATAAACCATCAGCATCTCTAAAAGTTTTTATTCCGCTTTCGGCACTAATACCAGCGCCAGTAAGTACTACAATTTTTTTCATAGTATGAAAATACTATTTATATTTGAACTTTAATAAAATTAGATGGTAGATTATAAGTATTCAACATATTTAGAGCAATTTGTAACAGAAAAAAGAAGAAATCTTTTTAGAACAGTATTGAACCAACGTACAAACCATTTTACAGTGGCAATTGAAGATTTGTTTCAACCACATAATGCAAGTGCAGTTGTTAGAACTTGCGATATTTTTGGAATTCAAGAAATAAATGTAATAGAGAATAAATATAAGTTTTACGCATCTAGGCACGTAGCAAAAGGTGCTCAAAAATGGTTAGATTTTAATTATTATAGAGAAAAAGATACAAATAACACAAAGGTTTGTATGGATGAGTTGCGTGCAAAAGGATATCAAATTATAGCAACAACTCCACATAACGAATCTTGTTATTTAGAAGATTTTGATGTAACTAAAAAATCTGCTTTCTTTTTTGGTGTTGAAAAGGAAGGGCTTTCAAAAGAAGTTTTAGATAATGCAGATGGTTATTTAAAAATACCAATGGCAGGTTTTACCGAAAGTTTAAATATATCTGTTGCTGCAGCTATTATTTTACAGCGTTTTACCGAAAAATTAAAAGCTACTGATGTACATTGGCAACTTTCAGATTTAGAGAAAGATGCAAAGTATATTGAGTGGATGGAAAAAACGATAAAAAGTATTAAAAAAATTAAAGAAAACTATTACAATACAATTGCTATTGAAAAGTAATTTCTTCAATAAAAGCTGTTGAATCACAATTTTTTACAACTAGTGTAACATTTTTCAATTCTTTTTTACCTTGAATTGAATATTGTGTACAGTCGTCAATTTTTGTTTTATTCCACATATCAACATTTCCTTTTCTTAATATTTTTGAAATAGAAGCAGTATCAACTTTGTTTAAAGCAATAATTTCTAAAGCTTTTTCAGAAAAAACTCTATCTTTTATTCTAATGTTTTTTAAAACACGTGCGTTTGGACCGTAACTAAATTCAGTTCCTTTTTTATTCCAAATAAATACAACAGCAATGGTTCCAATTAATAAGCCAAATAAGTAATAAGGTAAACGTTGTTTAAATGTCATTCTATAAAAATAATAAGTTTATATCTCTAAAAGGAATTTGAAACCAATCAGCTACAGTTTTGTTAGTTAAAATTCCGTGGTAAAAGTACATACCTTTTTGCAAACTTTTATCTAATCTTGCAGCATTTTCAAAACCACCTTCTTCAGCAATATTTTGTAAATAAGGTGTAAAAATATTACTTATTGATACTGAGGCAGTTCTAGCATATTTTGAAGGTATATTAGGCACGCAATAATGTATAATACCGTGTTTAGAAAACGTAGGTTTTTTATGTGTTGTTATTTCTGAAGTTTCAAAACAGCCACCTCTATCTATGCTAACATCAACAATAACAGAGCCATCTTTCATATTTTGAACCATAGTTTCTGTTACATAAATTGGTGCTCTAGATTTACCTCTAATGGCACCAATGGCAACATCGCAACGCATCATAGCTTTTTGTAATGTTTTAGGTTGAATTGTAGAAGTATAAATTGGTCTACCTAATTTATGTTGTAAATGTCTTAGTTTTGTTAAGGAATTATCAAAAACTTTAACGTTGGCACCTAAACCAATTGCAGATCTAGCAGCAAATTCACCTACGGTTCCAGCTCCTAAAATAACAACTTCAGTTGGAGGTACGCCACTAATATTACCCAGTAATAATCCATTACCTTTGTTGTCTTTGCTTAACATTTCTGCAGCAATTAAAATAGATGCGGTTCCAGCAATTTCACTTAAAGATTTTACTATAGAGTAAATACCGTGCTCGTCTCTAATATAATCAAAAGCAATGGCAGTAATTCGTTTACTTGCAAGTGCTTCGAAATATTTTTTAGTTTGTGTTTTAAGTTGAAGAGCAGAAAACAATATACTTTGTGGATTTATATTTTCGATTTCGTCTAACGATGGTGGTTCAACCTTTAAAATTATATGACAACCAAACGCTTCTTTAACATCATATGAAATTTTTGCTCCAGCTTCAGAATATTCTGTGTCAGAAAAATTAGCGCCTTCACCAGCACCAGTTTCAATTATAAATTTATGACCTTGTGCTGTTAACGCAGCAACGGCATCTGGTGTTAAGCAGACTCTATTTTCTTGATAATGAGTTTCTTTAGGTATTCCAATAATTAATTCGCCTTTCTGTTTGCAAATTTCTAAGGTTTCTTCCTGCGGAATTAAATCGTACTTACTAAATGGTGAAGTAATTTTTTTACTCATTATTTTTAAGTTCTAGAGTTCGGTTAAATTCATTAGTTTCTGTAATTGTTATGTTTACAGATTCTAAAGGTAATAAATTTTCAACTTTATTAGGCCATTCAACCAAACACCAGCTATTACTATAAAAATACTCATCAATTCCAATATCCATAGCTTCTTCTTCATTATCAATTCTATAAAAATCGAAATGATAAATAGTATCTCCTGAATTTGATTGGTATTCGTTTACAAGTGAAAAAGTTGGAGAACTTACATTATCATTAACTCCTAATTGTTTAACTATTTCTTTAATAAGTGTTGTTTTACCTACACCCATTTCACCATAAAAAAGAATTACTTTGTTAGCTGCGTTATCGATAACATATTTTGCTATTTCTGGTAATTCGTTTAACGAATAATTTTTTTCCATTTTATAATACAAATTATTTTGGTGCAAATATAGCACATGGAATTATCATTTCCTCTAAAGAAATTCCACCATGTTGGTATGTATTTTTATAATATTTAACAAAATGGTTATAATTATTAGGGTATGCAAAGAAATAGTCTTCCTTGGCGAAAATAAATTTACTACTCATATGAATAGATGGCAATTGAATATCATGCGGGTTATTAACTGCAAAAACCTCTTTATCTTCGTAAGTTAAGCTACGTCCAGTTTTATAGCGTAGGTTAGAACTAATATTTTTATCTCCAATAACTTTTGATGGTACTTTAGAATTTATGGTTCCGTGGTCGGTTGTAACTATTAATTTTAAACCGAGAGCTTGTGCTTTTTGAATCATTTCAAACAAAGGTGAATTTATAAACCAACTATTTGATAATGATCTATAAGCCTTATCGTCACTAGCTAACTCTTTAATTACTTCCATTTCAGTTTTAGCGTGTGAAAGCATATCAACAAAATTGTAAACAACTACAGTTAAGTCGTTTTCTTTTACTGAGTTAAAGTTTTCAGCTAAATGTTTACCGTTTTTTAAATTGGTTATTTTATGGTATTCCCAGGTATAATTTTTATTGTTACGTTTTAAATTAGCTTCTAGGAATTCTGCTTCATTTAGGTTTTTTCCACCTTCATCAGTATCATTTTTCCATAAATTAGGATGTTTTTTAGACATTTCTAATGGAGTTAACCCAGCAAACATTGCATTACGAGCATATTGTGTTGCTGTTGGTAAAATAGAGAAATATGGTATTTCTTTTTCTTTTTTATAAAATTTATTGATTGTTTTTTCAATTACATTAAATTGATCATACCTTAAGTTATCAATAACAACAAGCAATGTTCCTTTTGAATCAGAAACTTCAGGAAAAACTACTTTTTGTAATAATGTATTTGAAAGTATTGGGGCATCATAACCTTCTATCCAATCTTGGTAATTCTTTTTTATGAATTTAAAAAACAGTGAATTTGCTTCAACTTTTTGACTTTCAAGAATTTCAATCATTCCAGTATCGGTAATGTTTTCGAGCTCTAATTCCCAGTAAACAAGTTTTTTATATAGTTCAACCCATTCTTCGTAAGAGTTTATCATAGCCAAATCCATTGCTATTTTTCTAAACTCTTGTTGGTAGTTAGAAGTAGTTTTTTCTGAAATAAGACGAGAATGATCTAAATTCTTTTTTAAACTTAATAATATTTGATTTGGGTTTACGGGTTTTATTAGGTAATCGGCAATTTTATTACCAATAGCTTCTTCCATAATATATTCTTCCTCACTTTTTGTTATCATAACAATTGGTAAGTTAGGTTGCTTACTTTTTATTTCTGTAAGTGTTTGTAAACCACTAAGTCCAGGCATATTTTCGTCTAAAAATACCATGTCAAAATTAGTTTCATCGCACATATCTATGGCATCAGCTCCGTTATTACTTTTTGTAACCTTATATCCTTTTTTTTCTAAAAAAAGAATGTGTGGTTTTAATAAATCAATTTCATCATCAACCCATAAAATGTTTATCTCACTCATATTGTTATCTTTGTAGAATTATATTAAATTAATTGTTTTGACCGATAAAAAAACGAACAAACTCAAGATATTAAACGACCCAATTTACGGATTTATTACTGTTCCCGACGCATTAATTTTCGACCTTATACAACATCCTTATTTTCAACGCTTAAGGCGTATAACTCAAATGGGATTATCGCATTTAGTATATCCAGGTGCACACCATACAAGATTTCATCATGCAATAGGATGTATGCATTTAATGCAAAAAGCAGTTTCAATATTAAAATTTAAAGGTGTTGAAATTTCAAAAGAAGAAGCAAATGCAGTATACATCGCAATTTTATTGCATGATATTGGTCATGGCCCTTTTTCACATGCTTTAGAACATTCAATTGTTACCGGCATTAATCATGAGTCTATTTCATTAAAATTTATGGAAGCTCTTAATAACGAATTTGATGGTGAATTAACATTAGCTATTGAAATTTTTAAGGGTAATTATCATCGGAAATTTTTATATCAGCTAATTTCTAGTCAGTTAGATATGGATAGGCTTGATTATTTAAAGCGAGATAGTTTTTATACAGGAGTTGCTGAAGGAAACATAAATTCTGAACGTATGCTAACCATGTTAAATGTTAAAAATGACTGTTTAGTAATTGAGGAAAAAGGTATTTATTCTGTAGAAAAATTTATTGTTGCTAGACGGTTAATGTATTGGCAAGTATATTTACATAAAACGGGTATTGTAGCAGAAAAATTATTAGAAAAAGTACTAAAAAGAGCTAAGGAATTAGCTTCTCAAGGTATAGATTTACCCGCAAGTAAGGCATTTAAATATTTTTTAAACAACCCTATAAATGAAGATAATTTTGATTTTAAAACGTTAAAAACATTTTCTAGATTAGATGATTACGATGTTTTATCTTCAATAAAAGATTGGATTTCTAATGATGATATTGTGTTATCTAAACTTTCTGAAAGTTTAATAAATAGAAAGCTACCTCGTGTTATTCTTCAAAAAACAGAATTTCCACCCCAAGAAATTACTACAGTAAAAAATGAAATTAAAGAAGTTATAGGTCTAACTGATAGAGAATTAGAATATTTTGTATACACTGGTAAGGTACAAAATCAAGCGTATGACAGTACAAAAGATAATATTCAAATATTGTTTAAAAATGGTGAAATTAAAGATATAACAGAAGCATCCGATCACTTAAATATTCAAGCTTTATCTAAACCTGTTTATAAGTACTATATCTGTTATCCAAAGCAGTAGTTGTAATTCATAGTTTTTTTATATTTTTGCAGGTAATGAAATTTAAAATAAGTCAAATAGCAGAAATTTTAGAAGGTGAGATTTTAGGAGATGAAAATGTAGAAGTAGATAAGCTTTCAAAAATTGAAGAAGGAGAAGAAGGTTCGTTAACCTTTTTATCTAACCCAAAATATACATCCTTTATTTATTCAACAAAAGCTACAGCTACTATTGTAAATAAAGAGTTCGAACCAGAAAAAGAAATTTCAACAACTTTAATTAAAGTTGAAGATTCATACAAAGCATTTTCTAAATTATTAGAATTTTATAACGAAGTAAAAAATAATAAATCAGGAATTGAAGAACCTTCGTTTATTAGCGATTCCGCTAAAATTGGAGAGAATTTATATTTAGGATCATTTTCATATATAGGAAATAATGTGAAAATTGGAGATAATGTAAAAATATATCCAAGTGTTTATATAGGAGATAATGTTAAAATAAAAAATAATACAACTATATTTTCCGGTGCTAAAATTTATTCAGAAACAGAATTAGGTAATAATTGTGTTGTTAATTCAGGAGCTATTATTGGTGCTGATGGATTTGGATTTGCACCAAATGAAAAAGGAGAATTTAGTAAAGTACCGCAAATAGGAAATGTTATTATTGAAGATAATGTTGATATTGGTGCAGCAACCACAATTGATAGAGCAACATTAGGCTCTACAATTATTAGAAAAGGAGTAAAACTTGACAATCAAATTCAAGTTGCTCATAATGTTGAAATTGGGTCACACACCGTAATTGCAGCACAAACAGGAATAGCTGGCTCTACAAAAATTGGTGAACACTGTATGATTGGTGGTCAAGTAGGTATTGTTGGTCATTTAACAATAGGAAACAATGTTAGAATACAAGCACAAGCTGGTATTGCAAGAAATTTAAAGGATAATGATGTAGTACAAGGTACGCCTGCATTTGGGTATTCGGATTTTAGCAAATCATACGTTTATTTTAAAAGACTACCAGATTTAGTCTCACAAATAAACGATTTACAAAATGAACTAAAAGCTTTAAAAAAATAAAGATGAGTCAAAAACAAAAAACTATTAAAAATGAAATAACACTTTCGGGTGTTGGGTTGCATACGGGCAACAAAGTTACAATGACGTTTAAACCAGCGCCAGTAAATCATGGATATGCTTTTGTTAGAGTTGATTTAGAAGGAGAGCCAGTTATTGAAGCTAGTGCAGATTATGTAGTAAATACACAAAGAGGAACAAACCTTGAGAAAAGAGGTGTTCACGTAAATACATCTGAGCATGTTTTAGCTGCTTGTGTAGCTTTAGGTATTGATAATATTAGTATTGAAATTAATGCGCCAGAACCTCCAATAATGGATGGGTCTTCTAAGCATTTTATAGAAGCACTTGAAAAAGCAGGCATAGAAGAACAAGATGCAGATATTGAAGTTTATGTTGTAAAAGATGTAATTTCTTATAAAGATGAAGAATCTGGAAGTGAAATTATACTAATGCCTAGCGATGAATATCAAATTACAACTATGGTTGATTTTGGTACAAAAGTTTTGGGCACACAAAATGCTACGTTAAATTCTTTAGCAGATTTTAAAGAAGAAATAGCGGATGCAAGAACTTTTAGCTTTTTGCACGAATTAGAAATGTTGTTAGATAACAACTTAATTAAAGGAGGAGATTTAAACAATGCTATTGTTTATGTAGATAAAGAAATTTCTGAAGCTACAATGGATAAGTTAAAGAAAGCTTTTAATAAAGAGTCTTTAACTGTAAAACCAAATGGTATTTTAGATAACCTTACATTGCGTTGGGCAAACGAAGCTGCACGTCATAAATTACTTGATGTAATTGGAGATTTAGCTTTAGTTGGTACACGTATTCAAGGAAAAGTTATTGCAAACAAACCAGGACATCTTGTAAATACGGTGTTTGCTAAAAAACTTAGAAAAATAATTAAAAAAGAAAAAAGGAACAATGTTCCAACATACGATTTAAATCAACCACCTTTAATGGATATACATCAAATTATGGATGTATTACCTCATAGACCACCGTTTTTATTAATTGATAGAATTATTGAACTATCTGATAAACACGTTGTTGGAATGAAAAATGTTACAATGAACGAAAATTTCTTTGTTGGTCATTTTCCAGGTGCACCTGTTATGCCAGGAGTATTACAAGTAGAGGCTATGGCACAATGTGGTGGAGTTTTAGTATTAAGTACAGTTCCAGATCCTGAAAATTATTTAACTTATTTTATGAAAATGGATAATGTTAAATTCAAACAAAAAGTATTACCAGGAGATACATTAATATTTAAAGCTGAATTAATTTCACCAATTAGAAGAGGAATTTGTCATATGCAATCTTATGGATATGCAAATGGTAAACTTGTAGTTGAAGCAGAATTAATGGCGCAAATAGCAAAAAAACCTAAAGAATAATGAATCAACCATTAGCATACATACACCCAGGTGCTAAAATAGCTACAAATGTTGTTGTAGAACCATTTACAACAATACATAATAATGTAGAAATAGGCTCAGGAACTTGGATAGGATCTAACGTAACAATTATGGAAGGTGCTAGAATTGGAAAAAATTGTAGAATTTTTCCTGGAGCTGTTATTTCAGCAATTCCTCAAGATTTAAAATTTGATGGAGAAGATTCTCTAGCTATAATTGGCGACAATACTACTATTAGAGAGTGTTGTACAGTTAATAGAGGAACCAAAGCACTTGGAAAAACACAAATTGGAGATAATTGCTTAATCATGGCAACATCTCATATTGCACACGATTGTGTAATAGGTAATAATTGTATTTTAGCAAACGGATCAGTAATTGCTGGTCATGTAACAGTAGGAAATCACGCAATTTTAAGTGGTTTAGTTGCTGTACATCAATTTATACATATTGGTGAGCACGCTATGGTTTCAGGTGGTTCTCTTGTAAGAAAAGATGTACCTCCATTTTCTAAAGCAGGTAAGGAACCTTTATCTTATATTGGTATTAATTCAATAGGTTTAAGACGTAGAGGCTTTGATACAGAGAAAATAAGAGAAATTCAAAATATATTTAGAATTTTATACCAAAGAAATTATAATACCACGCAAGCTTTAGAAAAAATTGAAGCAGAAATGGAAGCAACAAAAGAAAGAGATCAAATTATACTTTTCATTAAAAACTCTCAAAGAGGTATTATGAAAGGTTATTCAGCAAGTTAATAAAAAATAGATATGGCAACAACATCAGATATTAGAAACGGATTATGTATTAAACATAACAATGATATTTTTAAAGTAGTAGAATTTTTACATGTAAAACCAGGTAAAGGACCTGCTTTTGTAAGAACAAAGCTTAAAAGTTTATCTTCTGGAAAAGTATTAGAAAATACATTTCCTGCAGGTAGAAAAATAGAGGATATTAGAGTTGAAACTCAAAAATTTCAATTTTTATATCCAGAAGGAGATTCATTTCACTTTATGAACACTCAAGATTATAACCAGATAACACTTCAAAAAAATGTTATTGATGCTCCTGGACTTTTAAAAGAAGGAGAAGTTGTAACAATTATTATTAACACTGAAGATGATATGCCTTTATCTGTAGATATGCCAGCTAGTGTTATTTTAGAAGTTACACATACAGAGCCTGGAGTAAAAGGTAATACAGCTACAAATGCAACAAAACCTGCTACTGTAGAAACAGGAGCGCAAGTTAATGTACCTTTATTTATTAATGAGGGAGACAAAGTTAAAATAGATACAGCTAAAGGTGCATATTTAGAAAGAGTTAAAGAATAGTTTTTGCATGAAATTACCTAAAAAACATACATTAGAAGAGATCGGAAAAATTATTGGTGCTGAATTTGTTGGCCCTGCAGATTTCCCTGTTGAAGGATTTAATGAAATTCATGTAGTAGAAAAAGGAGATATCGTTTTTGTAGATCATCCAAAATATTACGACAAGGCATTAGAATCGAAAGCTACTGTAGTTTTAATAAATAAGAGGGTAAAATGCCCTCAAGGTAAAGCATTACTTATTTCAAAAGATCCATTTTCAGATTTTAATAAACTAACGCGTTATTTTAGACCTTTTCAATCTTCTAATTCAGCAATTGCAGAAACTGCTGTAATTGGACAGGACAGCATTATTCAACCAAATTGTTTTATTGGTAATAATGTTGAAATAGGTAAAAACTGTGTCATTCATTCTAATGTTACAATTTACGATAATTGTAAAATAGGAGATAATGTAATAATACATGCAGGTTCTATTTTAGGAGCTGATGCATTTTATTATAAAAAAAGAAATGCAGGTTTTGATAAACTTTTATCAAGCGGAACAGTGGTTGTTGAAGATAATGTTGACATTGGTGCATTATGTACTATTGATAAAGGTGTCTCTGGAAACACAACCATTGGTAAAGGAACTAAAATTGACAATCAGGTACATGTAGGTCATGATACTGTTATAGGTGAAATGTGCTTAATTGCATCGCAAACTGGTATTGCAGGTTGTGTAATTATTGAAGATGGTGTAACACTTTGGGGACAAGTTGGAACCAATAGTGGAATA
Source organism: Lutibacter oricola (assembly GCF_900106565.1). GTDB lineage: Bacteria > Bacteroidota > Bacteroidia > Flavobacteriales > Flavobacteriaceae > Lutibacter > Lutibacter oricola. The sequence goes on along the minus strand of NZ_FNNJ01000002.1, from coordinate 606,764 downwards.
ACAATAGGGAAAGGAGCAACTGTTTTAGGACAAACAGGGGTAACCAAATCTGTAAAGGGAGGTAAAACCTATTTTGGTACACCAGTTGAAGAATCGAGAAAAAAACTTCAAGAAATGGCAACAATTAAGCAATTAGTTAGAATGCAAAAAAAATAATTTTTATTACTATTTAATGGAATAAAAAATTAAATTTGTTATATAATTACACTTACACTTAAAAATTACAATTAAATGAGCGTTTTAGTTAACAAAAATTCAAACATAATAGTTCAGGGTTTTACTGGTAGCGAAGGTACTTTTCATGCCGGTCAAATGATTGAATACGGAACCAATGTTGTTGGTGGTGTAACACCGGGTAAAGGTGGACAAACTCACTTAGATAAACCAGTTTTTAATACAGTTCAAGAAGCTGTAGAAAAAGTTGCTGCAGATACATCAATTATTTTTGTTCCACCAGCTTTTGCTGCAGATGCCATTATGGAAGCTGCTGAAGCAGGAATAAAAGTTATTATATGTATTACCGAAGGTATTCCTGTAGGCGATATGGTAAAAGTTAAAGCTTATATCGAAACTAAGGATTGTACTTTAGTTGGGCCAAATTGTCCAGGAGTTATTACTCCAGGTGAAGCTAAAGTTGGAATTATGCCAGGGTTTATTTTCAAAAAAGGAAATGTTGGTATAGTATCAAAATCTGGAACTTTAACATATGAAGCCGCAGATCAAGTTGTAAAGCAAGGTTACGGTATTACTACGGCTATTGGTATTGGTGGTGATCCAATTATTGGAACTACAACTAAAGAAGCAGTTGAATTATTAATGAATGATGATGATACTGAATGTATTGTTATGATTGGTGAAATAGGTGGTCAATTAGAAGCCGAAGCTGCTAAATGGGTTAAAGAATCTGGAAATAAAAAACCGGTAGTTGGTTTTATTGCAGGTCAAACTGCTCCTAAAGGAAGAACTATGGGACATGCTGGTGCAATTGTTGGAGGTGAAGATGATACTGCACAAGCAAAAATGGAAATATTACGAGCAAATGGAGTTCACGTTGTGGATTCTCCTGCTAAAATAGGTGTTAAAGTAGCTGAAGTATTAGGCTAATTTAAACACATAAAAAATTTAAAAAGCTTCCTTTATAGGAGGCTTTTTTTATACAATTGTGTATATTTGATTTGAAATAAAAATAAATAAGAAACTAATGAAACTATTAGAAAATAAAACAGCTTTAATTACTGGAGCAACAAGAGGAATTGGAAAAGGAATTGCTACAGTTTTTGCTAAACAAGGAGCAAACGTAGCTTTTACGTTTAATTCATCTGTTGAAGCTGCTCAGGAATTAGAAAAAGAATTAGAATCTTTTGGTGTTAAGGCAAAAGGATACCAATCTAATGCCGCAAATTTTGATGCAGCACAAGAATTAGCTGCTGATGTACTTAAAGAATTTGAAACTATTGATGTTCTTATTAATAACGCAGGAATTACTAAAGATAATTTGCTAATGCGAATTTCTGAAGATGATTTTGATAAAGTTATTGAAGTTAACTTAAAATCTGTTTTTAACTTAACTAAAGCAGTTATTAGACCAATGATGAAACAACGTGCAGGTTCTATTATTAATATGAGTTCGGTAGTTGGATTAAAAGGTAATGCTGGTCAAGCTAATTATGCAGCATCTAAAGCTGGTATTTTAGGATTTACTAAATCTGTAGCTCTAGAACTTGGTTCACGTAATATACGTTGTAACACAATTGCTCCTGGATTTATAGAAACTGAAATGACTGCAGATTTACCAGAAGAAAAAGTAAAAGAATGGAGAGCTGGAATTCCGTTAAAACGTGGTGGTTCTCCAGAAGATATTGCAAATGCTTGTGTATTTTTAGCTTCAGATATGAGTTCTTACATTACCGGTCAAACTTTAAGTGTTGACGGAGGAATGTTAACTTAATTTTTAATAATTGTATAACGTATTATATATAGTATTAATAGCTGTAATTGCGCTTTTATTAGCCTTTTTTCAGTATTTATATAAAAACAGAAAAACAACTTCAAATGTTTTTCTGTTTTTACTTAGGTTTTCTACTTTGTTTTTAGTGTTTTTGCTACTTTTTAATCCTTCAATAAAAAAGCAAAAAATAGAAACTATAAAACCAAATCTTTCTATTTCGGTAGATCAGTCTAAATCCATAAAACATTTAAAACAAGAAAGTAATGTTCGGAGTTTTGTTGAACTGCTAAAAGCTAACAAGCAATTAAATGAAAAGTTTAATGTTCGTTATTATTCCTTTGGAAGTAATTTTAAAGAGTTAGATTCATTAAGTTTTTCAGAAAATCAGACTAATTTATTTAAACCCATAAATGAATTTTCTAAACTTTATAAAAAACAAAACAATCCTGTTTTATTAATTACAGACGGAAACCAAACTATTGGAAATAGTATTGAATTTTCGAATTACAAAAGCCCTGTTTATGCATTGGTGGTGGGTGATACTACCAAACTTCAAGATATTTATATTCATCAGATAAATGCCAATAAGCAAACATATATTAATAATAAAGTTCAAGTAGAATTATTTATTAATTATGAAGGAAATAAAGATGTAAGTAAAAAATTAACCATTAGTTATAAAGGCAAAAATATTTTTTCAAAAACGTTACATTTTTCAAAAGAAAACAATGTACATATAGAAAGTTTATTTGTTACAGCTTCAGAAAAAGGAAATCAATATTATAACGCAAGAATTGAAACATTAGAAAACGAAAAAAACACTTCAAATAATAGTAAAAGCTTTTCAATTAATGTAATTGAAGAAAAAATGAAAATCTTATTACTGTCTTCTATAGTTCACCCTGATTTAGGGATGTTTAAAAAATCTATTGAAAGTAATAAACAGCGTGAAGTTGTAATTAAAAATATTAAAGAATTTAAAGAAGATTTATCTAATTATCAATTGGTAATTTTAAATCAACCAACAAAAGAGTTTGAAACCGTATTTAATTCTATAAAATCTAAAGAACTAAATTATTTTGTAATTACAGGTTTACAAACAGATTGGGAATTTCTAAATAAAATACAATCTAATTTTTATAAAGAAGCAATTTCAAAGTCTGAATTGTACAAGGCCAATTTCAACAAAGATTATTCTAGTTTCTTGAATACAGATATTGGTTTTTCTAAGTTTTCACCTATTGAAGATAAGTTTGGAAAAATTATTGTGAACACGAAGGTAAATACAATAGCATTTCAAAAAATTGGAAGTTTTGAAACCAAAAATCCTTTGTTGGCTACTATTGAAGGTACTAGAAATAGAGTAGGTGTTTTGTTTGGTGAAAATAGCTGGAGATGGAGAATGCAAAGTTTTTTAGAAAATAAGTCATTTCAACCATTTGATGATTTTATGTCTAGCTTAATCCTGTATATGTCTTCAAACAAAAGAAATAATAGGTTACAGGTTAATTTAAGCTCAATTTATTATGCAAATGAAGTTTTAAAAATTTCATCTATTTATTTAGATGAAAATTTAAACTTTGATCCTAGAGCTAAATTGTGGTTGCAAATTGATAATAAGGAATTAAAAAGTTCGGAAAAAACACCTTTTTCATTACAAAATAATTCATTTAAAGCAGAGTTAGAAAATTTAAAACCAGGAGAATACTCATATACTGTATCTGTAGAAAACCAATCTATAAAAAAATACGGAAGTTTTAAAGTAGAACCTTTTGAAATTGAACAACAAAAGGAAAATGCGAACGATAAAGCATTGAAATATTTAGCACATAACACAAAAGGTAGTGTGTTTTATAATACACAAGAGCAATTAGTTATAGACACATTGTTGAAAAACGAAGACTTTAAGAGTATTCAAAAATCTAGTATAGAAAAAACACCTTTAATAAATTGGAAGTGGCTTTTAGTTCTAATTGTTTTATTATTAAGTGTTGAATGGTTTGCTAGAAAGTATTACGGTAAAATTTAAGTATAAATTTTACTTTCTATTAATGTAAGAGTTCAAATTCTGTTTTGTACTTTTACAAAAACTAAAAATTAAAAGAAATGGCCAACAACGGACAATTACAATTACCAAAAACATTAATACCTCTTATTTTTGTAGGATTTTTTGTGGTATTATTTATATCAAAATCTACAGTAACAATAGATGCTGGGGAAGCAGGAGTATTATGGAAACGATTTGATGGTGGGGTAGTTACAGATGAAGTACCTTTAGGAGAAGGATTTCATATAGTAGCACCTTGGAATGAAGTTATAGTTTATGAAGTACGTCAACAAGAATTATTTGAAAAAATGAAAGTGTTGTCTTCAAACGGATTAGAAATTCAAATTGATGCTTCGGCTTGGTATGAGCCTGTTTATAATGAATTAGGTCATTTGCACCAGTCTATTGGGCAAAATTATTTGCAGCGTGTTATTCAACCTGCAATTCGAAGTGCAGCAAGGAGTGTTATTGGACGTTATACGCCAGACGATTTGTATTCAACAAAACGTGATGCTATTCAAATTGAAATTTATGAAGAAACCAAGAAAATTCTTGATAAACAATATGTTCAGTTAAATGAGGTGTTAGTAAGAGATGTAACTTTACCGCCTACAATTAAAGAAGCTATTGAAAGTAAATTAAAACAAGAACAATCATCTTTAGAGTATGAATTTAAACTTGTAACAGCAGCAAAAGAGGCTGAAAAAGTACGTATTGAAGCGCAAGGAAAAGCTGATGCAAATAGAATATTAAGTGCATCTTTAACTGATAAAATTCTACAAGATAAAGGTATTGAGGCTACTTTAGAACTTTCAAACTCACCAAATAGCAAAGTAATTGTTATTGGAAGTGGAAAAAATGGAATGCCAATTATTTTAGGAAATCAATAAATAAAATAACATTATAAAAAAAAGCCAACTTTTTAGTTGGCTTTTTTTGTTTTATGATTTTGGAAATTTTTCAATTTCTTTAATAACATCTTCTTCTAAATCGTAAATAGAAAGAATCATATTTTTATATTTTTCTTCCTTAGTTAAGTTTTCTAACAATGGATATATTGGTCTATTTTTAGTCCAATACTCTTTATTTAAAAATACCATAGGGCTAGCAAAACCATAACTTAAATAATGATTTTGTGTTGCATCTTGAAATATTTCTTGAATTGTACCAGCACTTCCTGGAGAAAATATAACTCCGCCTTTTGCAATAGCTAATAAGCCTTCTTCTCGAACACTATTTGCAAAATATTTGGCAATATGTGATGCAAATGGAGTAGGTGGTTCATGCCCATATAACCAAGTAGGAATTCCTAAACTTTTATAAGAGGATTTTGGATATTTCTCCAACACCTCAAAAGCTTTATCTAACCATAGTTTATCATTATAAACAGGTGCTTCAGATAAAACGTCAATTGCATTTGTTAATTCTTTATCAGTTTTTCCTCCAAACCAAGCTCCAACATGAGTTGCCTCCATAGCTCCTGGTCCACCACCAGAAATCATTAAATAACCTAATTCGGTTAATTTTTTGCTTATACGAGCTACCATTAAATAATTACTATTACTTCTAGACAAACTATGTCCGCCCATAATGGCAACAATTTTTCTTTTTTTATAGTTTGAAATAAAATCATTTAATGCGTTAGTTACAGAATGATCATGTAACCGTCTAGTTAAAGTTTCTTTTATGTCTTTTGCCTCTTTACCGTGTTCAATAAAATGGTTGTAAACTATTTTGTCTAACGTTTTTTCGTAACTTTCAGGAACTCCAACTTTATAATTGGTATAAAGGGTTTCTTTAGTATATAGTGAGTTTATAAACGGATTAAAGGGTGCTTTTATTTGTGGAAAAATTAAGCAATCTTCAGATACTTTTGTGTTAATATGTTCAGGTATGGTACAGCCTAAAAATATACAGTTATAAAAAGAGAGGTTTTTAGTTTTATTTAAAACGTTATTAAAATCTATATTTTGAAATGCATAATAACTAAGTTCCGTTTCAAGTTTTAGAACGTTTAGTAAATCTTCGTTCGAATCAATTTCTTTATATTCCATATTAATAGTTAAAAAAAGCCAACGTTAGTTGGCTTTAGTTTATAATGTTAATACCAATTTTTATTTTTTATCCTTAATTGTACTTCCTTTTTTAATGGCTTTATAATTTTCATAACAAAGTAATACCGCCTCAACTAATTGTAAGTCACTAGCCGATTTTATAAAGTAGTCAGAGTAATTACATTCGTTTAATAAATCATTTAATTCTTGAGAATTCATGTTTAAATATTCCATCATTAATTCTCTATTAAATTTAGATTCTAATAAAGATCGAATAGCATCATTATCTCTTAATTTTTTCAGTTTTTTAAGTTGTTTTGGCTTTTTACCAAACATATTATAGACAAAGTCCACTGGGTGAAATAAAGCATCTACAGGTGATGTGTATGTTTTTTTAGCACGTGAACCAACTTCGTATGTTTGAGGTAGACCACTAATATGAATTCTCGAATATTTATCTTTAGGAACACTTTTAGCGTCAATTTCTAATACTCCAATTAATTTATGTGATTTTACTACAACTTCATTAATTTGTTCAGCTTTTTCGTGTAATTCAATTACTAATTCGTTTCCTTTTAATAAATCATTAGTAATTTTAAGTTTTATAGATTGGTAACCTAAATAAGATACGTAAATAGTATCGTTTACAGCTGTTGCTAGTTCAAACTTACCAGAATCTAATGAGGCAGTACCAAAAACGGAATTTAAGTTAAATAAATGTGCTCCTTTAAGCGGATCTTTAGTAGTATGACTAATTACTTGCCCTTTTAAAGATACAGCAAGTCTAGTACTTTTAATTGTGTCTGAAACTTTTACTTCTTGCGAAATTCCACAAAAAGTAATTAAGAATAGAAATGGAAATATTAATTTTTTAAGCATATGCTAAAATAAAATAAGTTTGTATAATTTTAGTTAAAAATAACTTATTTATTTTAACTAGTGCACATAACAGGAGTTGAACCTGCACATCTATAAAGATACGAGCCCCTCAAGCCCGCGCGTCTACCAATTCCGCCATATGTGCATAGTGAGTATAAACAAAAAAAGCTAAGCAAAATGCTTAACTTTTTGTGACCTGGCTGGGGCTCGAACCCAGGACCACCTCCTTAAAAGGGAGGTGCTCTACCAACTGAGCTACCAGGTCTTTTAATGTCCTTTTGTAAAGACGAGTGCAAATATACTACCTAAATTTAATCTGGCAAGTTTTTTTTTAAAATATTTTAATCGATATTTGTTAAAAATAAGAGAAGTACTAAAACACAACATATGAAAATTGTATTATTAGGTTATATGGCGAGCGGAAAATCTGCAGTTGGAAGAAAATTAGCTGAGAAATTAGATTTACAATTTGTTGATTTAGATGATTTTATTGAAGAAAATGAAGAAATGTCTATATCAGATATGTTTTCGAAGAAAGGGGAAATTTATTTCAGAAAAAAAGAAAGTGAGTATTTAGAAATTTTATTAAATAATAAAAAAAACTTGTTAATTTCTTCTGGAGGAGGAACCCCTTGTTATGGAAATAACCTAAATTCTATAAAAGAAAAGTCTATTTCTATTTATTTAGATGCTTCGATACAGACTATTTTTGATAGATTAAAGAATGAAACTTCTCAAAGACCACTTGTAGCAACTATTGGAATTGATAGTTTAAAAGAATATATAGCCAAGCATTTATTTGAACGTAGAAATTTTTACGAAAAAGCAACGCATAAAATAAGTGTAAACAATAAAAGTATTGCAGAAATTTCAACAGAAGTTTTAGAACTATTCTAAAACCGCGTAACTATCTTCGTTACTATAAACTAAATTTACATGTTCTCTTAGAGAAGTAGATAAAGAGATTCCTTTAAAATCTGCTTTTACAGGATATTTTTTATGGTTACGATCAATTAATACAGCTGTTAAAAACTGTTTTAATTGTACTTCTAAAAAATGTTTTATACCATAAATAAGAGTAGAACCAGAGTTTAAAACATCATCAACCAAAATTAGAGATTTGTTTTTGTAATCTTCAACATTAATACTTGTAGTAATAGTTTTTAATGGATTTCGTTTATCTATTAAAACTTCACACAAAATAACTTTTAAGTCTGAAATTTCTTCTAATACTCTAGCTAGGTTTTTAGCAAAAATAAAACCATTACCCGTAATTCCTGCTATTACAATCTCTTTTTCATTACAATTACATTCATATATTTGATAAGCTATACGACGTGTTTTTTGGTTTATTTGCGTATTTGTAAGAATTATTGATTGTTCCATTTAGTTTATTTTTTAACAAATATAAAAAACAATTCTCTACCATCTCTAGGTTTAATAGAATTATAACAGCGTTCTAGAATTCGAACTTCAAATTTTGCATAAAACAATTGTATATATTCAATAATATTACCTCCAAATGGAGGACCTTCATTGGTTAATTCAAAATCAAATAATAAGCCAACTAGTTTACCACCGTCATTTAATAAATCATACATTTTATTTACATATTCTTCTCTTAAAGTTGGATCTAAAGCACAAAAAAAAGTTTGTTCAATAATTAAGTCGTATTTATTTTGATGATCAAAAAAGTTAGCATGTATTAAATCTTTTTCATGAAAACTAGGGAATCTATTGTGTAAATTTATTAAAGGTTGCTTGGCAATATCTATAACAGATACATTTTTAAAACCATTTTTATGTAAATATTCAGCCTCGTAACTATTTCCACCTCCAGGAATTAAAATACTTTTATTTTTTTCTGAAATTTGATCTATATACGTTTTAATAGGTGTAGAAATATAACCAATATCCCAACCTGTTTTATTGTTTCGATATTTAGTATCCCAATATGTTTTATCAAATTTAGTCATTAAATTAGGTTTGGTTAATCCTCCTCGTAATATTCGTCAATATCTCTTCTGTCTTTTTTTGTAGGTCTTCCTGTTCCTTTTTTACGGTAATAATCTTTAGAATATTTTAATAAATCCAGTTTTTCAAATTGGCTTTTATCTGTAATATCTTTAATATATAAATCAACTAATTTAGCGCCTACACGGTTTTTAGGAATATCAATTATTAAAAATTCGTAATTAATTTGATTTCTTCTTACTTGAATTTTTTCTCCAGAAAACACAAGTTTAGAAGGTTTTATATTGTCTGCATTTATTTTAACATGTCCTTTTTTACAGGCTTCAGTAGCAATACTTCTGGTTTTATAATACCGTACACACCACAAAAATTTATCAATTCTCATATATTAAAGTTAAATTTAACTTTTAGCTTTTAACAAAGATATGAAAATACTATCTTGCGGCTTCTAAAAATAAGATGAATGAAAATTAAAAATTTATTACAAATTCTAGTAGTTGGTATTGTTCTTTTTTCGTGTGGAGGAGATGATAATGATGATAACTTTGATTATGAAGGACAAGCAGAAACTGATAATAATGATATAGTTGAATATTTACAAACGCATTATTTAAATGAAGATGATGGAGCCATTTGGACTATTACAGGAAGTGAAACATCTTTAATGGATGATTCGAGATTAAGTTCACAAACTGTTGTAAGTAATGATGTAAGTTATAAATTATATACTTTAAAAACTGTAGAAGGTGTTTCTAAATCTCCTTCTCAAGTGGATTCTGTATTAGTAACTTATGCTGGTATGCTGTTAGATAGTACTGTTTTTGATGCTTCAACTACAAAAGTATGGTTTGCTTTAAGTAATTTAGTTAGTGGTTGGGGATTTGGTTTAAGAGATTTTAAAGGTGGTGAAGTAGTACAGGCTGATGATGAATCTTTTAAGTACGAAAATTCTGGACAAGGATATTTATTTATGCCTTCTGGATTAGGTTATGGTAATGTTACACAGAGTGTTATTACAAAAAACTCTCCGTTAATTTTTAAAATTACTATGAATGATGTTAATTATGTTGACAATGATTTAGATGGTGTTTTATCTAAGGATGAAGATGTTAATAATGATGGTTTAGTAACAAATGATGATACTGATGGAGATTCAATTCCAAATTATATTGATACTGATGATGATGGAGATGGAATTTTAACTGAAGATGAGTTAGAAGATAATAAATATTTAGATCCAAACAACTAGAAAAAATATACTAAAAAAAGCCACTCAAATTTGAGTGGCTTTTTTTTTCTTGTAAGTTTTTAATTTTATTTTTTAGAATCCTTTTTTAAGCTATAAGATAGACTAAAAATAAATTGTTCTGGTCTTGAATCCAATGTAAAGTTTTTACCTGCATTTGTCCAGTTAGCTTCATTAGAGCTTAATCCTCTTTCGTAACGAGCATCAAACCCAAACCTTCCTAATTCTATAGAAGCTCCAATATTCATTCCAACAGTAAAATTATCTTTAACTTCATCGTAGTTAACATTATTAAACTCGTCTTTTAAAATATATTGAAATGCTGGTCCAGCAAATACATTTAAAGGTCCAATTAATTTTACACCTACTAAAACAGGTACATCAATTTTAGACATTTTAAAATCATTACCTCCATTTAAAGAGTATTTACTGTTTGTTTTGGTATAAACTAGTTCTGGTCTAATATAAAAACCATTCATATCTAATTTACCGTAAAACCCGATATTGAAACCTGATTTTCCTTCACCTTCATTATTAATAATTGTTTCAGCTTCGTTTAAAAATTCTTTTAGCTCGCCATTAGAATTGTAGCTAAAACCACCTTTAATACCAAAATCATTTTGTGCACTTATTAAAAAAGTACACATAACTGCCATTGTAAATAATAAAATTCTTTTGTTCATAATATTTTATGTTTTTAGAGTTCTAGTGCAAACAAAACGCAAATACTATACCAATTATTTTCTAGCAATTGCTTTTTTAACTGCATTAATAACTGCATTTGCATCTAATTGATACTTTTCCATTAGCTGTGCTGGTGTTCCACTTTCTCCAAAACTATCGTTTACAGCAACAAATTCTTGTGGTACAGGGGTGTTTTGAACTAACACTCTAGAAACGCTTTCTCCTAAACCTCCTAATACATTATGTTCTTCAGCAGTAACAACACAACCAGTTTTAGCAACTGATTTTAAAATAGCTTCATCATCTAAAGGTTTAATAGTATGTATGTTAATAACTTCAGCAGAAATACCCATTTCTTCTAACTTTTCTGAAGCTTGTAATGCTTCCCAAACTAAATGACCTGTTGCTACAATAGTAACATCTTTTCCATCTGTCATTTGAATTGCCTTACCTATTTCAAATTTATTTTCATTTGAAACATCTGTATACTTAGGCATAAAAATAGGCATTACCGGACGTCCAAAACGTAAATAAACAGGGCCTTCGTGTTCTGCAATAGCAATAGTAGCAGCTTCGGTTTGGTTGTAATCACAAGTGTTAATTACAGTCATTCCTGGTAACATTTTCATTAATCCAATATCTTCTAATATTTGGTGTGTTGCTCCATCTTCACCTAAAGTTAAACCTGCGTGAGATGCACATATTTTCACATTTTTATCTGAATATGCAATAGATTGACGAATTTGGTCATAAACTCTACCAGTAGAAAAATTTGCAAAAGTTCCAGTAAAAGGAATTTTTCCTCCAATGGTCATACCAGCCGCAATACCCATCATATTAGCTTCAGCAATACCAATTTGAAAAAATCTATTTGGATTTTCTTCAATAAATTTCTCCATTTTTAATGAACCCACCAAATCAGCACATAAAGCAACTACGTTTGGGTTTGTTCTTCCTAATTCAGCTAAACCAGCACCAAAGCCAGAACGTGTATCTTTTTTCTCAGTAAAAGTGTATTTTTTCATTTGTTTAAAGTTGTATTTATTTTAAAACGCTTCAAAAATAAGTATAATTAATATTTTGAGGCTATAATTTCTTTAATTCTTGATAAATTTTATCCACAGGTAAGCCCATAACGTTAAAATAGCTTCCTTCAATTTTAGAAACACCTACATAACCCAGCCATTCTTGGATTCCATAAGATCCAGCTTTGTCAAAAGGTTTATATTTATTAACATAATAAGTAATTTCATCTAAAGATAAATTTGCGAAGTGTACTTTAGTAATATCAGTAAACACCTTTTGTGTATTATTTGTTCTAATACAAACCGATGTGTAAACCTCGTGTTTTTTGCCAGATAGTTTACTTAACATTTCAATAGCTTCTTCTTTAGTTTTAGGTTTTTCGAGTGCTTTATTATTAAACCAAACAATAGTATCGGCAGTTATAATAATATCTTTTTCTGAAACTTCTCCAAAAGCATTAGATTTTAAAACTGCTAAATACTCCGTTATTTCTTTGTTTTTTAAATTGCTTGAATAGAGCTCATTAACTTCTTTTACTTCAATTTTAAAATTAACATCTAAACCTTTGATTAATTCTTGCCTTCTAGGTGAGTTTGAGGCTAGGATAATAGTGTTGTTTTTAAATTTTTCTTGTAGCATTAGTTATAATTTAAATGATAATAATATAATTGAACTGACTCCAAAAAGCATAATAATTTTTAGTAATAAACTTATTTTTTTGAAGTCCTTATTTGTAGTTGATTTTAATATTTGAATTGAAATATAAAATAGAGGTAAAAACGAAAATAATAATAGGTATAAAAATGTATATTTATAATATTCAGCAAATGTAAGTGTTAAGAAAAGTAGTAGGGATAAAACAATAAAACAGCTTATTGCTATTATACTTTTACTTCTTTTTATACCAATAGAAATAGGTAACGTATTTAATTTTAACTTGTAATCGCCTATAATATCTTGTATATCTTTTATTATTTCTCGAGAAAAGTTAATAAAAAAAGCAAAAATGGTATATAATAAGAGTATGATTTTAACATATAAACTATTTTCAATCAAAGTTTTGTTGCTTATGTTAAAAATAGCTAATAAATATACACTTAAAGCAATAAGAAACGAAACAATAATATTACCTAAAAGTAGTGTTCCTTTTATTTTTTTTGAATAATAATAGAGTAGAAGTGATACTGTAATAAATATGAAAGAATATTGTGGTTTTTGAATATTTAGAGATAGATAAATACCAGAAATAACACCAATACTATTAACAAAGAGGTATAACCGTTTAGCCTTTTCTTTAGATATTAAGCGAGATACAATATAGGTGTTTGGCTTATTTACTTTATCAATTTCTACATCAAAAATGTCATTAATAATATTTCCAGCCGCTGTAATACAAACTAGTGCTAAAAGAAATATAATAAATTGAATACTAGAAAAAACTTCAACAATATTAAAAGCTGGGAATAATAAATATTTTATAAGTAACTGAAAATATATTAAAAGCAGTAAGTTTTTATACCTAATTAGATTAAAAAATACTGCAACAGACATAAAATTAATTAAAATCTTTTTTAATTCTAGCTAAAGCTTTTTTATTGTCTCTATCTTTAATTGCTTCACGCTTATCGTAGTTTTTCTTTCCTTTACACAAAGCAATATCTAATTTAGCCCAACCATTATCTGTTAAAAATAATCTTAACGGAATTATTGTTAAACCTACATTTTGAACCTCTTTTTCAAGTTTTTTTAATTCTTGTTTATTTAACAAAAGTTTACGTTCACTTTTTGGTTTATGGTTATAAGCATGGCCATATAAATATTCTTCAATAAACATATTTATAACAAATAGCTCTCCTTGCTCATTAAATTCGCAAAAACTTTCTGTAATTCTAGCTTTACTTTCTCTAATAGATTTTATTTCTGTTCCAGTTAGCTGAATTCCAGCCGTATACTTGTCTAAAATCTCGTATTCGAAACGAGCCTTTTTATTTTGGATGTTTATTTTTTTCTGCATAAAAAACAAAAATAATATAATTTAATTTAAAATAATAATCATATGTAGTGTAATATAAAACAATTGTCATAGTTTCAAAATCAAAAAAGGTGTAATATTGCAAGTAATTAGAAGAACATTAATATTACAATTTTATTATGAAAAAACTATTATTTAGCCTATTGGTTTTAGGTTTAGTGTCAGTAAACACATTTGCACAAGAAACTAGTGAAGATTATAGTAAGTGGCAAATTAGATTAAGAGGTCTTGTTATTGAACCAGATCAAAAAGCAGAAGTTGAAATTATTAAAGGAAATGTTGATGTAGGAACTCAATTTATTCCAGAATTAGATTTCACTTATTTCTTTTCTAAAAACTGGGCTGCAGAGCTTATTTTAGGAACAACTAAACACGATGTAAATACAATTGATTCAGATTTAACACTTTTAGGTGGGCCTTCTAGTGCAGAAGTAGATTTAGGAAATGTTTGGTTATTACCTCCAACATTAACTTTACAATACCATTTTAATGGAGATAAAGCTCACCCATATTTAGGAGCCGGTGTAAATTACACTATGTTTTATAATGTAGATGCAGGTGATGTTGTTGATGTTGATTATGAAAATGCTTTTGGTGTTGCTATGCAAGCTGGTATTGATTTTGATTTAAACGATAAATGGTTTATAAATGCAGATGTTAAGTACATATTTTTAAGTACTGATGTTACTGTTAATGCTGGAGCTGCAATTTTAGATGCAGATGTAGATATTAACCCATTTATAGCTGGTATTGGTATTGGAAGAAGATTCTAATAACAATTTACAATATATAAAAGCCACTTTTTAGTGGCTTTTTTTATGCGCTATTTTTAATAAAACATCCATAATTCCCGTTTTATTTAAAGTAACTATATAGAGGTTAGAATTATTACTCTCATCAATTTGTTTATATTTTTCTTTTCCTATTACTTTATTTACAAAACTTGGAGTAGTATTGCTATGCCCAACAATTAAAATAGTTTTTCCTTTTGTTTTTTTCTGAAAATCTTCACTGTATAGATCTCTTGGGTTATAGTATTTTATTTTAACATTATTTAAAACAGCTGTTGGAGAAGCGGTTTGTTCGGTTCTTTTATAATTTGTCGAGTATACATCGTCAAATTCTACACTTTTTAAAACTTCACTCCAATAAATAGCTCTTTTTTTTCCTTTCTCACTTAAATCAGGGTTTTTATTAGTTTTATCTGTTTGATTTTTTTCAGCATGACGAATAAAAAAATATTTCGTTTCTCCTTGGCTATAAGAGTTTATCCAAAAAAACGTTAGAATAATTATAAAAAAATGTTTCATAAATAGTGATTTTAAAACTAATATATAAAAAACTCCTTGAACAAAGCTCAAGGAGTTAAATGATTAGTATTTATAGTAGATTATTTATTTCTAAATACAATTTTATCATCAAAAGCATCTAGTAAAATATGACTAGTAGCTGTTATTTTACCCGATAAAATTTCTTTTGAAAGTTCATTTAAAACATCTTTTTGAATTACTCTTTTAACTGGTCTTGCACCAAATTGAGGATCAAAGCCTTTTGTTGCAAGGGTTTCAATAGCTTCATCAGTAAATTCAATTTTAATGTCTTTTTCTTGCAACATTTTAGCTAAGCTTTTTAATTGAAGATTTACAATTTTATGTATTTCAGCTTTATTTAAAGGCGTAAACATTATAATTTCATCAATTCTATTTAAAAACTCTGGTCTAATAGTTTGGCGCAACAATCCAATAACTTCAACTTTAGTAGCTTCAGTAATCAAATCACGTTTTGCCATATCCATTTTTTCAAACTTTTCTTGAATTATATGTGCACCCATATTAGATGTCATAATAATTATAGTATTTCTAAAATCTGCTACACGGCCTTTATTATCTGTTAATCTGCCTTCATCTAAAACTTGTAATAAAATATTAAATGTATCTGGGTGCGCTTTTTCAATTTCATCTAAAAGAATTACTGAATATGGTTTACGTCTAACAGCTTCAGTTAATTGCCCACCTTCCTCATAACCAACGTAACCTGGAGGCGCACCAACCAATCTACTTACTGAATGTCGTTCTTGATATTCACTCATATCGATTCGTGTCATTGAATTTTCATCATCAAACAAATATTCAGCCAAAGCTTTAGCTAATTCAGTTTTACCAACACCTGTTGTACCTAAAAATAAAAATGATCCTAACGGTTTTTTATCGTCTTGTAAACCTGCTCTAGAACGTCTTACAGCATCAGAAACAGCTACTATTGCCTCTTCTTGACCAATTACTCTATTATGTAGTTCACCTTCTAAATTCAATAACTTTTCACGATCACTTTGTAGCATTTTTGTTACTGGTATTCCTGTCCATTTAGCAACAACTTCAGTAATATCTTCTCTTGTAACAACTTCTTTAATTAAAGCCGAATCTTGATCGTCAGAAATTTCTTTTTGAAGTTCTTCCAAGTGCTCTTGTTCTTCTTTAATTTTTCCGTAACGTATTTCAGCAACTTTGCCATAATCACCATCACGTTCTGCTTGTTCTGCTTCTAATTTATAGTTTTCAATGGCTTCTTTACTTTCTTGTACTGCATCTACCAATTCTTTTTCGCTAACCCATTTTGCGTTAATTTCGTTGCGTTCTTCTTTTAAATTCGCAACTTCTTTTTTTAATGAAGTTAATTTTTTTACATCATTTTCGCGTTTAATAGCTTCAATTTCAATTTCTAACTGCATTATTTTTCGATCCAAAACATCTAATTCTTCTGGTTTTGAATTGATTTCCATTCGTAATTTTGCAGCAGATTCATCCATTAAATCAATAGCTTTATCTGGTAAAAATCGATTAGAAATATAACGCTGAGATAGTTCTACCGCAGCAATTATGGCGTCGTCTTTAATTTGAACTTTATGATGGTTCTCGTATTTTTCTTTAATACCACGTAAAATAGAAATAGCACTTTCTGTATCTGGTTCATCAACTATTACTTTTTGAAATCTACGTTCTAATGCTTTATCTTTCTCAAAGTATTTTTGATATTCATCTAGAGTAGTGGCTCCAATAGCTCTAAGTTCTCCACGAGCCAAAGCTGGTTTTAAAATATTAGCAGCATCCATTGCTCCTTGACCACCACCAGCACCAACAAGAGTATGTATTTCATCTATAAATAATACTATTTCTCCATTTGCCGAAGTAACTTCTTTCACAACAGATTTTAAGCGTTCTTCAAATTCACCTTTAAATTTAGCACCAGCAATTAGAGCACCCATATCTAGCGAATAAATTTGTTTGTCTTTTAAATTTTCTGGAATATCTCCTTTAATTATTCTGTGAGCTAGACCTTCAGCAATAGCCGTTTTACCAGTGCCAGGTTCACCAACTAGCATAGGGTTATTTTTAGTTCTACGAGAAAGTATTTGAAGTATTCTTCTAATTTCTTCATCTCTACCAATTACTGGGTCTAATTTTCCTTCTTTTGCAAGTTCATTTAAATTACGAGCATATTTGTTTAGCGAATTGTAAGTGTCTTCTGCGCTTTGAGAGTTTACTTTACTGCCTTTTCTTAATTCAGAAATAGCAGTATTCATAGATTTACTTGTAATACCTTGATCTTTTAGAACCTGTGCAGTTGTATCTTTATTTTTTAAAATAGCTATTAATAAATGCTCTATTGAAACAAACTCATCATCCATTTTTTGTGCTTCATTAGCTGCTGTATTAAGCATTTTTGAAGCATTTCTAGACAATGTAGTTTCATTACCACCAGTTACTTTAGCGTAACTTTCAATGGTTTTATCTATTAGTGTTTTTAGTAAATCAAAATTAACACCTAATTTTTTAAAAATAAAAGGTGCTACATTTTCATCAACATGAAAAATTCCTTTTAAAATATGTGAGTTTTCTATTTGTTGATGTTCTAAACCTTGTGCAAATTGCTGAGCCTTTTGAATAGCTTCTTGCGATTTTATTGTAAAATTATTAAAGTTCATAACGTTTTGTTTTTTGTTTATATATTTGAAACTCTCAAAGAGCGTTCCGTTTACAAAAATGAAGTTTTACAAGTCAAAATGTCTTGTTTTAATAGGGTTTAGCGGACAAAATGTCTAAAACTATATATAATGAATTGGTTAGAATTAACAACAATAGAACAATTAGATGAATTAATAAATGACTCGAACAACAAACCTATTTTAATTTTTAAACATAGCACACGTTGCGGTATAAGTAGATTTGCTTTAAGTGGTTTTGAACGTAGTTACAATATTAATAAAGAAAGTTTAAGTGTTTATTTTTTAGATTTATTAAAATATAGGGAGGTTTCTAATGCTATTGCTGAAAAATTAAAAGTACAGCATCAATCCCCTCAGGCAATTGTTATTTCAAAAGAGAAAGTTATTTATTCAGCATCACATAGTGATATTTCAGCAGAAGACATAAAAAAAGCAATCGGTTAAGATTGCTTTAGGTTTTTAGTTTCTTCTAAATTTATTGGAAGTTATTATATGTTTTACTTTTTCTTTTAAGTTTTCTCCGCTGTCATAAACCATTTGTTCGTTTGAAGGAAATGGTATAAATTTTCTAGAAGCTAAACTTTTTTGCTGACTACTTAAAGCTCTTTTATCGCCACGAATGGTTGCATATTTATTTTCGAAAATAAATTCGCTAGCCAATGGAAAAGATTGCATTAACTGATTTGTTTTTATATTGTAATACTTAACAACACCAACAACTTGAGTAGATTTTGTTTGTGTAACTTCTTTTAATTTACAGCGTACGCTTTTGTAAATATCTACTGTAATACTTTTACCTGTACTATCTTTTTTAACGTTTCCTTTAGCATCTTTTACATATTCCCAACCATCTTTAATTTCTTTTTCACTTTCAACTTGACGTTCAGAAATTCGCTCTGGAGAAATATTTATCTGGCTTAAGTAAATTTCTAGTTGGTAATCATAATTAATTTTTTGCTGTTTTCTATTGTGGTAAACAGTCCATAAATCATTTAATTTATAGGTGTTAAAATCTAATAAGTCTTTTTCTAATTGAATAGGTATTATTTTGTTTGATTTGTTAAGCATCGAAACAAAAACAAAATCAGTTCCTTTAAAATGAGCATCTTCAATCAATAAATTAGTATCCTTGTAATCTGGATTTAATTCGTTTAAATAATTTAAATCGTCAAAAGCAGCTCTAAAATCATATTTATGAACAGAATTAGCTAGTGTTTCTTTAGCTTTTACATATAAATACTCTGTTAGATTGTTTTTTGAAGAAATAATTTCATTTGAATAATTTACAAAATTAAATGAGGCATCTTTTCCTCTATTTAAAATTTTAAGAGGAAGTAGTGGTCTTATAACATTTTGTCTATTGCTTAATGTAGTGTAGATATTATAAATTTCTTCTAAACTAGCTTTGTTACCTTCTTTTTTTAAGAAGCTAATTCGTTCTAAATCTCTATCAACAACTTTTTTAAATCCTTCTTCAAGCATTAAAACATAAGGTTGATTTCCTTTTTTGAATTTATTACTTCTAAGATTTTTTACAGCAATATTTATGGCTTCATCATAATTTCCATAATTTAAAGCTTCTTGTGTTTTTTTTATACTACTGCAACTTATAGTTGCTATAATTAATAAAAATAAGGGTAATTTTAATCTCATAATTGAGGTATTTTGGGTTATGATATGAGGTATTTCAATTTCAATGCCAAAATTAACCAAATAAGCCTAAAAAATTTCTTTTTTAGGCTTATTTATCAATATTATATAAGATTATTTTAAATCAATGGCGGGTTTTATTTTACCTGTACATTTACCAAAGCCAATTCTAACTTTTTCGTTTTCACAAAAACCACGTAGAATTACATTATCTCCATCATTTAAAAAAGTTCTTTGTGTTTTATCATTTAGTGTAATAGGGTTTTCACCATTCCAGCTTAATTCTAATAAACTTCCGCTACTTTCTATATTAGCTCCTGAAATTGTACCACTACCAAATAAATCTCCAGCTCTAACGTTACAACCGTTTATAGTTTGGTGTGCAAGTTGCTGAGACATACTCCAATAAATATTTTTAAAGTTAGAAGCACTTATTAAATTTAAATCACCATTTTCAGTTTCTAAATAGGTATTTAGGGTAATATTAAAAGTGTTTTTAGTGTTTTCTTGTTGAAGGTATGGTAACAATGTTTCTTGCTTAGGACTTTCACATCTAAAAGGTTCTAAAGCATCTAAAGTAACTATCCAAGGCGAAACTGTAGAAGCAAAACTTTTACTAGAAAATGGCCCTAAAGGTTTAGATTCCCAACGTTGAACATCTCTCGAACTCCAATCGTTTAATAGTACTAAACCAAAAATATACTCTTCAGCTTCGTTTACAGGTATTGGTTCTCCAAAATGGTTTGCTGCTGTTGTAATAAATGCAGTTTCAACTTCCATATCTAATTTTTCCGAAGCTCCAAAAACAGGAGTAGTGGCATTTTCTGGTAAAATTTGCCCGTATGGCCTTTTAATAGGTGTACCCGAAACAACTACAGAGCTAGCTCTTTCGTTAAAACCTAAAGGCATATGATGCCAGTTACTTTCTAATGTTCCATTTTTTAAGTTAAACATTTTAGCAACATTTTGAGCGTGGTTTTTACTTGAAATAAAATCGGTGAAATCTCCTATATCTATAGGTAATAACATTTCAACTTCATTTACATCGAAAATTATTACCTCTTTATGTTTAGCGTTATCTTTTAGTTTAGAATTGTTAATTTCAAATACTTCAGAAATTTTATTTCTAACCAATCTCCAAGTTTTTCTACCGTCTGCAATAAAATCGTTTAACGAATCTTGCATAAACATATCATCAGTTAATGGTACATCATCAAAATAACCTAATTGATGAAAAGCTCCTAAATCTATAGCATACTCCCCAATTCGAGTACCAATTGTAATAATATCATCTTTAGTAATAAACACACCGAAAGGAATATTCTGTATAGGAAAATCGCTCTGTTTATCTACATCAAGCCAAGATTTTAGTTCGGGATTATTAGCTTTTATTTTCATTTTTGAATACTTATTAAATATTGTTAACTTCTTTTATACTCAAATATATAAGATTCTTATTAAATGAAGCATGAAATTACTATTTTTGCGTGAATTTTAACTTTTAAACGTAATACGTTATGCAACGCGATCAAGTAATTTTTGATTTAATTCAAGATGAAAAAGAAAGACAACTTAATGGACTAGAGTTAATTGCCTCTGAAAATTTTGTTAGTGAAGAAGTAATGGAAGCGCAAGGTTCTATTTTAACAAATAAATATGCAGAAGGATATCCTGGCAAAAGATATTATGGCGGTTGTGAAGTAGTTGATGTTATTGAACAAATTGCAATTGATAGAGCAAAAGAATTATTTGGAGCAGAATATGTAAATGTTCAACCACACTCTGGATCTCAAGCAAATACAGCTGTTTACGCTGCTTGTTTAAAGCCGGGTGATAAAATTTTAGGTTTTGATTTATCTCACGGAGGGCACTTAACACACGGTTCTCCAGTTAACTTCTCTGGAAAATTATACAACCCTGTTTTTTACGGAGTAGATGAAGCAACAGGAACAATAGATTACAATCATTTAGAAAAGCAAGCTAAAGAACATAAACCAAAATTAATTATTGCTGGTGCTTCTGCTTATTCTAGAGATATTGATTTTGCAAAATTTAGAGAAATTGCAGATGAAGTTGGAGCTATTTTAATGGCAGATATTTCTCATCCTGCTGGTTTAATTGCAAAAGGAATTTTAAACGATCCTTTACCACATTGCCACATTGTTACAACTACAACCCACAAAACATTGCGTGGGCCAAGAGGAGGAATGATTATGATTGGTAAAGATTTTGAAAATCCATTTGGATTAAAATTGAAAAGTGGAAAATTAAAGAAAATGTCAACTTTAATTAATTCATCTGTCTTCCCAGGAAATCAAGGTGGACCATTAGAGCACGTTATAGCAGGTAAGGCAGTTGCTTTTGGTGAAGCGTTAACTGATGAATTTTTACACTACCAAATTCAAGTTAAAAAGAATGCTTCTGCAATGGCTGATGCTTTTGTAGCTAAAGGGTATAAAATTATTTCTGGAGGAACAGACAATCACTGTATGTTAATTGATTTAAGAAATAAGAACTTAAGCGGTAAAGATGCTGAAAATGCTTTAGTAAAAGCAGAAATTACAGTAAATAAAAATATGGTGCCTTTCGATGATAAGTCTCCATTTATAACTTCTGGAATTAGAATTGGTACTGCTGCTGTAACTACAAGAGGTTTAGTTGAAGCTGATATGACTACAATTGTTGATTTAATTGATGACGTAATTATGAATTTTGAAGATGAAGCTAAATTAGAAGAAACTGCAGAAAAAGTTAATGCATTAATGTCTAATAGACCTTTATTTAAAATGTAATACTCATTTTAAAAATATATTTTTTAGAAAGCTTGCAATTTTTGCAGGCTTTTTTTGTATTTCAATTTAGTATTGATAAGAATCATTAAATATAGTGACTAAAGTCACATAAAAACAGTCTTTAATATTTGTTATATCCTTCTGTTATTGAGAACTTTATATGTGTTATTGAAAACCTTTATTTCAATATCATTTTTTTCAATTTAAAAAATAATTAACGAATTGAAACTACTACTACATTTGGATTATAATTAATAAAAAAAGATAAAATAATGGAAACACAAGAATTTACATCAATGCCAAGAATAGGGGATAAAGCACCTGAATTTAAAGCAGTAACAACTCAAGGAGAAATCAATTTCCCTGCAGATTATAAAGGAGAATGGGTTATATTATTTAGTCATCCAGCAGATTTTACACCTGTTTGTACTTCAGAATTTATGACGTTTGCTACTATGGAAGATAAGTTTGCAGAAGCTAATTGTAAGCTTGTTGGTTTGTCTATTGATGGTTTATATAGTCATATTGCTTGGTTACGTTCAATAAAAGAAAAAATTGAATATAAAGGAATGAAAGATGTTGAAGTAAAATTTCCTTTAATTGAAGATATTACTATGGAAGTTGCTAATAAATATGGAATGGTTCAACCAAATGAAGATTCTACAAAAGCAGTACGTGCAGTTTTCTTTATTGATCCAGAAGGAATTGTTAGAACTATGATTTACTATCCACTAAGTTTAGGACGTAATTTTGATGAATTATACCGAGTAATTATTGCTTTACAAGCTGCTGATGAGTTTGGCGTTGCAACACCTGCAGATTGGAGACCAGGAGATGATGTAATTGTTGGACCTGCTGGTTCTTGTGGAACTGCAGAAGAAAGAATGACAGATAGTGATATGGATTGTAAAGATTGGTATTTCTGTACTAAAAAATTAGATAAAGACACAGTTTTAGAAAAAATTCTAAAGAAATAGCCATTTAAAAGGCTTAAAAATAAAACAAAGAGATTACTACTTTCTTTGCTATTGCTAAAAAATCTAAATTAAGATGTTATTTAAATTAAAATGAAACATATTTTTAATTGTGATATTTTTATTTTTTTGAGAATAACAAAAAGGCCTGCTACTAAGTAGCAGGCTTTTTCAATTTCTATTCAGGTTTTTTTCCGCTGCTCAAAAACATGAAAAGAGCCACTACAAGCCCTATAAATACAAGAAACATAAATATAGCGCCAAAAATTCCCCAGTTCCAATTAAATAATGGTAATAAGTTTAAAATCATAATTATAGGTTTTAAAACAAATTTATGAATATTAAAAAAATCATTCTTCAACTTTTGTTACAATAAATCAAATAAAACAAGTACTTTTGCAGCGCTTTAAAAATCAGAACATGAAAAGTATAAGAAATATTGCCATTATTGCTCACGTAGATCACGGTAAAACAACGTTGGTTGATAAAATTATTGATCAAGCACAAATTTTAGACGATCGTAAAGTTCGTACAGATTTATTATTAGATAATAATGATTTGGAACGTGAACGTGGAATTACTATTCTTTCTAAAAACGTATCAGTAAATTATAAAGGTGTAAAAATTAATATAATTGATACTCCAGGTCACGCCGATTTTGGTGGAGAAGTAGAACGTGTATTAAAAATGGCTGATGGTGTATTACTTTTAGTTGATGCTTTTGAAGGCCCAATGCCTCAAACACGTTTTGTATTAGGTAAAGCAATAGAATTAGGTTTAACACCTATTGTTGTTGTTAATAAAGTAGATAAAGAAAACTGTACACCTGATTTAGTTCACGAAAAAGTTTTTGATTTAATGTTTGCTTTAGATGCTAATGAAGAGCAACTAGAATTTGCAACTGTTTATGGTTCTGCAAAAAATGGTTGGATGAACTATGATTGGAAAGATGAAACAGACAATATTATTCCATTATTAGATTCAATTATAAAATATATTCCTGAAGCACCTTATAAAGAAGGTACACCTCAAATGCAAATTACTTCATTAGATTTTTCTTCTTTTGTAGGTAGAATTGCTATTGGACGTGTATTTAGAGGAGATTTAGAAGAAGGTAAAGATTATATGCTTTGTAAAGCAGATGGTTCTACTAAAAAAGTTAGAATTAAAGAATTACATACTTTTGAAGGTTTAGGTAAAAATAAGGCTGACAAAGTAAGAAGTGGAGATATATGTGCAATTACAGGTATTGAAGGTTTTGATATTGGAGATACAATTGCAGATTTAGAAGAGCCAGAAGCATTGCCAAGATTAAAAGTAGATGAACCTACTATGAGTATGTTGTTTACTATTAATAATTCTCCTTTCTTTGGTAAAGAAGGTAAATTTGTAACTTCTCGTCATTTACGTGATCGTTTATATAAAGAAACTGAGAAAAACTTAGCTTTAAGAGTTGAAGATACTGATACTGAAGATAAATTTAATGTATTTGGTCGTGGAATTCTGCATTTATCGGTTTTAATCGAAACAATGCGTAGAGAAGGTTACGAACTTCAAGTAGGTAGACCACAGGTAATTATTAAAGAAATTGATGGTGTTAAATGTGAGCCTTATGAAACGTTGGTAATTAATGTACCTGAAGAATCTGCAAGTAAAGCTATTAATTTAGTTTCTTTAAGAAAAGGAGACTTATTAGTAATGGAACCTAAAGGAGACTTACAGCACTTAGAATTTGATATTCCTTCAAGAGGTTTAATTGGTTTACGTAATAAAATTTTAACAGCAACAGCTGGAGAAGCTATTATTAATCATAGATTAAGAGGTTTTGATGCTTATAAAGGAGAAATTGCAACTTCAAATAATGGAGCTATTGTTTCTGCCGAAACAGGTAAAGCAACTGCTTATTCAATTGATAAATTACAAGATAGAGGTAAGTTTTTTATAGATCCAAACCAAGAAATTTACAAAGGTCAAGTTGTAGGTGAAAACAATAAACAAGAAGCTATGGCTGTTAATTTAATTAAAGGAAAAAAATTAACAAACGTACGTAAATCTGGAACTGACGATAGTGTAAAGATTGCTCCGAAAATTGATTATTCTTTAGAAGAATGTATGGAGTATATTAAAGATGATGAATACTT
Source organism: Lutibacter oricola (assembly GCF_900106565.1). Lineage (GTDB taxonomy): Bacteria > Bacteroidota > Bacteroidia > Flavobacteriales > Flavobacteriaceae > Lutibacter > Lutibacter oricola. The sequence goes on along the minus strand of NZ_FNNJ01000002.1, from coordinate 581,314 downwards.
AGAGGTTACACCTCAAAGTTTAAGAATGAGAAAAATAAATTTTAGATAGATTTATTCTGTAAATATTAAAAAAAAAACCACCTTTTTGGTGGTTTTTTTATGCTCATATGTTAGTTACATTTGTTACATATTTAAGACTTATAAAACGTAATTTTATTAAAACTATTTAAAGAAATAAAGGTCTAAAGGAAATAACACTTTAAATAAAACATTTATGAAATTATTAAAAATTAATATATCAGTTTTTTTATTGCTTACACTAGTTTTATCTTGTAATTCAAACTCTAATAGTGAAGATATATTGGATGTTGAAATAATTGAAACTACTGGGAATGAACTAAATTCAACACTTTCCGAAGAAGAAATAGGAGATTTATTGTTTTTAAGAGAAGAAGAAAAACTAGCTCGAGATGTTTATTTATATGCATATAGTGTTTATAATACTACTATATTTAAAAACATTGCAGCAAGTGAACAAACTCATATGGATGCTATTTTAGTTCTTCTAAATACATATAATATTGAAGATCCTATTTTAGCAGAGCAAGGTAAATTTAGTAACGAAATTCTTCAAAATTTATATATCTCTTTAATTGAAAAATGTAATATTTCTTTATTGGATGCTTTAATAGTAGGTAATACAATTGAAGATTTAGATATTAATGATATTGAACTGAATGAAAATAGAACAGAAAAAGAAGATCTTCTTTTAGTTTATGCTTCATTAAAATGTGGTTCTCGAAATCATTTAAGAAATTTTAACAACCAATTAATAAATAACGTAGGTACATATACACCTCAATATATTAATCAAGAAACTTTTAATAACATAATAATTTCAGAAAATGAAAAATGTGGTTCAAATTAAAACTATAATATTCTTCTTTTTAATAATAATAGGTGTAAGTTGTAATACTTCAAAAAAGGATAAAGCATACACTAACGTAGCTCAAGCCGAAGCTAGTAATAATGAAAAAGGCCTAGAATTAATTAAACAAAAATGTTATGCTTGTCATTCAGTAACTTCAAAATCTCACGACGAAATTATTGCTCCTCCTTTAGTTGCTGTCAAAAGAAGATATTTACGTCAATACAACTCTAAAGAAGAGTTTGTTAAGGCCGTTTCTAACTGGATTGTAAATCCAACAGAAGAAAAAGCAATTATGTATGGAGCAGTAAATCAATTTAAAGTTATGCCCAAATTACCCAATTCACTAGAAGATGCTGAGGCCATTGCTACATATATGTATAATAATAATTTAGAAAAACCTTCTTGGTTTCAAAATCATTTTAATAACGAACATTCTAACAAATCGGGGAGAGGACGAAATGGTAAGGGTAAAGGTAACAGGTTTTAATGATGGTGGTGTCCACCGCCACAACTACAATTACAACCAGCACTTTCAGCATGTTCTGCAGGTTTTTTAGCAGCTAAAGTTCCGTTTAGCAGTTTTTCTATTGCTAGATCTGGATCTTTTTCTTCAATAATATGAGCTGCAACACCAAATTTACCTAGTTTTTGAATGGCTCCAGAGCCAATTCCTCCAGTTAATAAAATATTTACACCTAATAATGGGTTTTTAACTTCCTCCACATTCTGATCGGCATGAAAAAATTCGTGCAATGTTTCTTCTTTTTTCAATTCTAAAAGATTTTTACTAACTAACTTGTTATCTTTTAGTTGATATATTAAGAAGTTTCTACATTTTCCGGCGTGATCAAATACTTCTTTTCTATTTTGTGCTGTAATAGCTACTATTAATTCCATTGTATACTTTTTATGCAAAATTAAGTCGAATTGTTAGCTTATTTAGCAACAAATGTTTCGTATTATTCCATTTTATATGCATTAATATTGCATTGCTTTAAGTGTATTTTTAATTATTTCAAAAAAAATAAAAAATTAATTTCTGGATGTTATATTTTATAAAAATAATGTAACTAATTGATTACCTGATTATAAAGTGTATGGGGGCTTTCTTCGATTAGTTTGCTTTTATTGCTTAAATTTTAAAATAATGTAATTAAAAGATCTAGTTATTAGGAAATTATAATATTTGTATATACATTTGTTGTATACACAATGGTAGTATAAACATTTGTTGTCCCCCCGAAGTTGAATAAAAAAGGTATATATGATAATATAAATTTACCTGACATAACAATTAATAATTTATTAATAACAGGTAACTGGATGAACGAAGTGTATTCAGTTCATTTAAAACAATACGCATTATCTATTCAACAATATCAAGTATTACGTTCTTTGAGAAATTTAAATGGTGAGCCTGCAAATTTGCAAACATTGCAAGAGTTAATGGTTAGTAAAAATTCTAATACCACACGTTTAGTAGAAAAATTAAGGTTAAAAGGATTAATTACTAGAATTCAAAATGAAGAGAATAGGAGAAAAGTTGAAATACGAATTACAAAAGCAGGTTTACAGTTATTAAGCGAAATTGATTCTTCTCAAGAAGAATTTGAGCAAAACGTTACAAGTAATTTGCGCCCTACCGAATTAATTGCTTTGAATCAATTACTTAAAAAAATTAGAAATAAATAATCGCCCTTAAAAATTAATAAAGTTGAAAGCCCAATACCCTAATTGTTCAACTAAAATTAATATTTGAGTAAATATGAATAAATAAATTAAAATAGGAGGTAGTCTCACTGTAGTCACAAGCACCTAAAGTAATCCGAAAATACTTTATTTTGTTAGATGGTTAGTAAGAACCTTGATTCTGCCTCTTTTTATTTTGATGTTTTAGTAAAATTGAAACCCCAATTAAGAACCAAAACCCCAAAACTGACATGATTTTTGAAAATCAAATTCTTAGAATACGTTCAAAACCTATATTTAATAACAATAGCTTATTTCAAATTTTAAAATCGATAAATTTTAAAAGTGTAAAACGTAGCTTGTTGTATGTTTTTATAAGTGCTAATTATTTAATTAGTATGTTTTAAACAATACAGCCGCTTTTCGTTTGCAATAATCCACCTTTCCCACAACGGTAGTTATTATAATAGTATTTGCGGCTGTTAATTTTAGAAACCCCTTAATTGCCCTAACCAAATGACTTTTTTTAAACCCTTTTTAATTGCTGCTACGGCAATGTTATTATTTACATCATGCTCAAATGAAAATAATACAGAAGAACTAATTTTAAATGAATCCTTAACCGCATTAAATAAAAGTGCAATAACCCCAATAGAATTTAACGAATTCGAAACTCAACTCATAAAAGTAATTAATGATCATAGGGAATCAATAGGTGTAAATCCTTTATTGGCAAGTTTAGAAGCTAATATTCAAGCAGAATCTCATACAAATTACATGATTGAAAAAGGAGAAATAAGTCATGATAACTTTAATAAAAGAGAACAAAACTTAATTGTTAACGCAAATGCAGAAAAAGTAGGAGAAAATGTTGCTTTTGGCTATGATTCACCTGAGGCTGTTTTAGAAGGTTGGCTAAATAGTAGCTCACATAAAAGGTTAATTGAAAGTTCTTCTTATTCTCATTTTGGATTATGTACAAATTCAGGAGTCACAGGTAAACAGTATTTTACACATATTTTTATTAAAATTTAAAAAAAGTATTATGATTTTAGAAATTACTAAACCTAAACAAAATAATAAGTTAAAAAATAAATCTAGCATATATATAAACACTTTAATTCCAGAATTTTGGTATATAAGTAATAAAGGTAATAGAACTCAGGCGTATAAGAAATGTGCTAACATTTAAAAAAACAGTTGCAATAATCCATTTAAAAGCGTCGTCCCCACAACGGTAGTATATTTTTTGGTATTACAACTGTAATTTATGTCATAAAAAACAGTCGCAAATGCTTGAAAAAATTGTCGTCCCCACGATCATATTTTTATTACACAAGTACTACGACTGTATTTTTTATACTGAAAAATCAGTAGAAATAATTTTGTTCTTGAACTTTTAGGTTTAGTAAATGTAAAAGATATGTTTTGTAATTCCAATTATTTAAACTGCTTTTTTCTGAGTTGTCACTAAAAATTTAATTATATTTATTTTTTTCTTCAATCCATTTACTTAAGTACATAGTGCTTTTTAAAGTGTTATGTTGTAGAATATTTCCAGTAAAATTATTTAATCTGTGAGTAACTAAATTATTTTCAATTTTATTTATTTTTGAAACTAATTTTTCAGCATACTTTTCTTTAGAAAAGCAATTGTTAATAATGTTTACGCCATTTATTTGAGATTTTGACCATACTTTTTTATTAGTGTATAAATCAATAGCTTTATTCGAAAACATGTTAAAACTATTAGAAATATAACCATTCCAAGGTAATTTTTTGTGCATTGCTTCAGCTCCAATTTTTGTAGTAACATTGGGCGTTCCATACAGCATACTGTCTATTAGTTTTCCTTTTAACCCAGCTCCAAAAACTATTGGAGCTAATAACACCCTAGATTTAGAAATAACTTCTTCAGCGCTATTTGCCCAACCTTTTATTAAAAAACCTTCCTTTTTATTATGCAATTGTTCAACTTTTTGGCTTGAGTATGCTCCGTAAATTAATAGGTTAGCTTCTGGAAGTTTTTCTTTAATATTTGGCCAAATTTCTTTTTTCAAGTTTAAAACAGCATTCCAATTGGGTTCGTGCATAAAATTCCCTATTGAAATAAAATCTTTTCGCTCTTCAAAACTAGGATAGTTATTAATTTTCTCTTCCTTTATTCTATTCAATAGAAAAGGTGTATAAATAAGTATAGATTTATTAATATTGAATTTTTTAGTAAGTAGTTTTATTTCATATTTAGAAATTATTAAGGTTAAATCACATCTATAAATACTCGCAATTTCTCTTATAGCTTGTTCACTTTTTAATAAATTATCTGTAACTTTTTGCTGTTTTTTATAAGCTATGTGCCTAGCTTTTCGTAAAAAATGTAAATCTTCAGTATCTAATACTTTTACTGCTTTGGGACAAGTATTTGTAACTCGCCAGCCAAATTGTTCTTCAGTTAAAAACCTATCAAATAGAACAATATCTGGATTTATTTTTTTGAGCAATATATCAAAACTCGAGTTATTTAACTCAATATCATAAGTTTCAATGCCTTTTTCTTTAAAGGCAATTGATTTTTGTTTATTCGAAGCTGCGCTAACAAATGTAATTTGATAGTTGTTTTGTAAAAAAACATCAATTAATTGCAACATTCTTGAACCAGCGGCTGTAGCAGTAGGTTCTGGCCAAACAAAACCGATTATAAGTATTTTTTTCATTTAATTCAAAAGTACACAACATTTAAGTACTTCAGAAAAAAGCTTACTGAAAATTTATTTTAAACTAGATATTTTTGTTTTGTAGATTTTATAGAAAAGAATACTAAATAAAGAGCTATAATTAATATTACAATTGGCATTGCCATTCTAGCGCCTTCTAAATCTATATATTTTTGAATAAATAAGTTGTATACAACTTGTGCTATTACACAAATTAAGGATATAAATAGTAGTGGTGTAGCCCATTTTTTACGTAATACAAGAGCTAAACAGCCTATAGTTCCAGAAAATACAGCAATTGCAAAAGCTGCAGTTACCCAAACAGGTAAATTGTTAAAATAAGCTTGATCTCCTTCTGGTAAAAGTGCTTTAGCTTCTGGAGTCATATAAGCTTGAGCTAAATATTGCATAACACCTAAAATGTTCCAAATAAGTGCTACTATTGAAATTATCCAAAATAAAATAGTTGGTTTGTTTCGTAATGTAGTCATAAAATAAGAGTTTGGTTAATAGTTTGTTTAAATTATAGAATAATTCAGTTAAAAACAAATTGTTAATTAACTGAGAGGTAATTTTATTTTTTAAAACGATATTCTATTGTTTCATTTTAAGAATTGCCGTAATATGCAAACTAATTGATTTTTATGAACACTAAACAAAACTCTACACTAATAATTCTTGCTTTTTTTGCTATTTATGTAATTTGGGGATCTACTTATTTGTTAAATAAAATAGCAGTTTTAGAGTTGCCGCCATTTATGATTGCTTCTATACGCTTTATTGTTGCTGGAATATTAATTTTTATTATTGCTAAGTTTCTTAAGCTAGATGTTTCTATTTCAAAAAAACAATTATTGAATACAACTTTTGCAGGCTTTTTATTTTTAACTTTTGGAAATGGTGTTGTAGTTTGGGCGTTAAAATATGTAGATAGTGGTTTTGCTGCTTTAGAAATTTCTGCACAGCCTTTAGTTGTTTTGTTGTTAATGCGAATAATTCAAGGAAAAAAAATACAGCCAATGTCCATTATTGGAGTTGTTTTGGGTATGATAGGTATTTATTTGTTAGTTAGTCAAAAAGAATTTATAAGTAAAGAAGGAAGCATAACCGGAATGGTAATGATATTTTTATGTATGTTAAGCTGGGGATATGGTAGTTTGTTTGTGGCAAAAGCAGATTTACCAAAAAACTTTTTTATAAATACGGGTTATCAAATGCTTACTGGAGGTGTAATGTTGTTTATAACAAGTATGTTGCTAGGTGAAGTTTGGATTTCTCCTATAAAATGGAGTGGACAAGTACAGTTTTCTATGATTGCATTAATAATTTTTGGAAGTATAGTTGCTTTTACTTCTTTTAATTTTTTATTAAGAGTAGTTTCGCCAGAGAAAGTGGCTACAGGAACCTACATAAATCCAATAATAGCAATGTTGTTAGGCTGGTATTTTTTAAATGAACAAATTACTACGCAATCTATAATTGCAGCTGTTATTTTACTTACTGGAGTATATTTTATAAATACAAAAAGAAAACTTTCGTTTTATTCAAGGTTTAGAAAGTAAGAACACTTATTTTTACTTAAAAATTGTATATGATTGTTGCTTATACCTTTATTGCCTTATTTATTGCTTGGATTTGGGTTGATTATTTTCGACTTATAGATATTTATGAAAAAGAACGTTTAGGCGATTTTATAATAACATTTTTATTAGGTTGTGCGTCTGTATTAGTTGTATTTGGCATTGATGATTATGTATTTGATAAAATTGGTTTTGATTTAAACGGAAACTTTTTAAACGATTTATTATACAGTATTTTTGGTGTTGGTGCGGTTGAAGAATTTGCAAAACTAATACCGTTTGTTATTGTTTATTTTGTTTTTAAAAATAGAATAAATGAACCGATAGATTATTTAGCATACATTTCCATTTCTGCCTTAGGTTTTTCAGCTGTTGAAAATGTGCTGTACTTTAATTATAATGGACCTGGATTAATTAATGGTAGATCTATTTTAGCAACGGTTTCTCATATGTTTGATAGTTCGTTAATAGCCTACGGTTTTATTAGATATAAATACCAAAACAAAAAAGGAGGTATGCTATCCTTATTTTTATTTTTTCTTCTAGCTGCAGTATCTCACGGGTTTTACGATTTTTGGATGTTGTACGAAAAAACAGCATCTTTTGGCTGGATTATTTCGGTAATTTATTTTTTTATAACCTTATCTTGGTTTGCAATAATATTAAATAACGCCTTAAATAACTCTACTTTTTTTACTTATAAAAGAGTTATTAATTCTAAAAAAGTAGTGAATAGAATGTTGTTGTATTATGGGTTAATATTTATTAGTCAGTTTGTTTTAATATGGTATACCGAAAATATAAATATTGCAGTTAGTAATATTTTTAATTCAATTTTGTTTGCAGGTATAATAATTATAATAACAGTTATAAGGTTAAGTAGGTTTAAGTTAATTGAGAATAGATGGGACAACTTAAAAATAGAATTACCTTTTTCTGTAACTATTTTTGGAGGTTTTGCTGTAGGAGGTTTTAGTCCAATGTCAATAAAAGTTAAAGGAAATTCGTTTGATGAAACGCATATTAATGCTTTTTACAATGAATATTTTATTATGAATCCTTTAAACTCGAGATCTAGTTTTCTTAAATATGATAGAATTTCATTTATAGAACATAAATTATATTTAAAACACGATGAACTTTTTTACAAAGCAAAAGTATATTCATCAGCAAATGAACTTGATTTTAAATATTATTTTTTGAAGCCAAAAACAAATGGCACAATACTAATAAATAACGAGTTTCCTATAGCAGCATTATTACATGTAGAAGATTACCATGACAATTTAGAGTATAAAGATTTTAACTTTTTAGAATGGATTGTTCTTAAGCCAAAAATTTAATTTGTAACTTGTTGTAATTATTTTTCATTCAAAAAAAACTTTTTTTGTTTCTGAAGGTCTAATAAGTATTCAATTAAAATTAATTTTGACAAGCGAAACCAATTTTATAAAAGAATTAATAAGCGATAAGCATAGAGAAAAGGCTTTTAATAAGCTTTTAGATATGTATCAAGAACGTTTGTATTGGCATATACGTAAGTTGGTAATAACGCACGAAAATGCCAATGATGTGTTGCAAAATACTTTTATAAGAGTTTTTAAAAGTTTGCCTAAGTTTCAACAAAAAAGCTCTTTGCATACTTGGATGTATCGTATAGCATATAACGAGTCTATTAGGTTTATTGAAAGTAATAAAAAGAAACAACACAACTCGTTAGATACATTAAATGAAGGTTATGTAAATACGCTTATAAGCGATGAACATTTTGATGGGGATGAAGCTCAATTAAAGCTTCAAAAAACATTATCTAAACTACCTGAAAAACAACGGTATATATTTCAAATGAAATATTATGACGATTTGAAATTTAGGGAAATGGTAGATATATTAGGTATGAAAGAAGGAACCATTAAAACGGCGTATTATAATGCCGTAAAGTATATAGAAAAAGATATTTTAAATATAGAATTATTAGAAATAAGTGAGGGTTAACATTATGAAAAAAACAGCAAAAACTGAGGGGAATGTTTTTTCTATTGTGAATAAAATTGAAGAAACACACAAAAAAGATTTAGGGCTAAAAGTACCAAGTGACTATTTTTCTAAATCTAAAGCAGATATATTAAGTAAACTTCCTTCCGAAGAAAAAAAGAAAGGCATTAAAAGAATGTATTTTATAGTACCAATTGCAGCGGCAATAACAATACTTTTTACGTTAACATTTTTAAAACCGAATTTATTACCATCATTTAATAATGAAATTGTTTTGGATACTATAGAAAAAATTAAAAACAATAATTTAGTTGAAGCGGATATGTTAACTTTAACCGATGATATATCCATTGCTTCATTATTTGTAGAAGACGATAAAATAGATGCTTTTGTGGATAAACATATAGTTGAAGACATAATTTATGATGAGTTAAATTCAAATTAAATTAAGGTTGAACAACTTTTTTATAATCTAAAGGTCTAAACTATAGAGCGCTTAAAACTAAAGATAAAAATAGAATGAAAAAAATAAAGCTAATAACCGTACTTTTTGTTGGTTTAATTGTTGGTATAGCAACAGTTAAAGCACAAAAAAAGGACAATATAGAGCCTGTTGCTATAGAAAATTTATCTACAGAGCAGCAAAAATTAATGCTTAAGCAAAAGCAATTAATTAAACAAAATAGAGAAACTTTTAAAGCTAGTTTAACTAGTAAGCAATTATCTATTTTAGAAAACACAACGTTATCTAAAAAAGAAAAACAAAATGCCTTAATGGTTTCCTTAAGTAAACAGCAACAGTTAATGTTAAAAACACAACGAGAGAATATAAAAGTAGTTAAAGATAAGTTGAGAAACTCTATAACAACAGAGCAGCGACAACAAATAAGAGCTAGGCTTAGAGTAGACAATAATTTTCAGAATAATAAAGAGCTTAGAGAAAGAATGAAAGAACGTAGAAAAGAAAGAATTAAAGATATAAAAAAAGGAAATGGAACTGGATCAGGTGGAGGCAAAGGTACAGGGAGTAACTAGTTAAAAAATTAAAATAATATAAATAAGTGGTTGAAGAAAATCTACCACTTATTTTGCGTTAAAAAATATTTATGAATTTTAAGTTTTTTATTTTTTTGTTGTTTTTTAGTAGTATATCATTACTTGCGCAAGAAAAGCAAAAACCAAGTAACGATTCTGAAGATATTTTAAATGATTTATTTAATGAGAATGAGGTCTTAGATGATTTAATTGAATCTCTTTCAAATTTTAATTTTCTATACGTATCAGTTAATTTTAATAGCGATACGTATTTTTCGGGAAGAGATATTGGTATTAATCAATATAATTTAACACCACAAATATCTTACATACATTCAAATGGTTTTTTTGCAAGTTTATCGGGTATTTACTACAGTCAATTTGCACCTAATTGGGATGTAACTAGGACATCCATAGGATATTCTAAAAACATTGAAAAAAAGAAATTAGTTAAAATTACTACAGCATATTCAAAATATTTTTATGCTCTTAAGGAAGACGATATTTATAGTAATACGCTTAGTTTAGGAGTTGGAGTAAAAAGCAAATGTAAAAAGTTTGGAACGGATATTACAGGTTCATATTTATTCGGAAAAGAGAATTCAATTCAGGTAAGTTCAAATTCTTTTATTTCATTAAACTTATTAGACAAAGATAAAACGAGCCTAGTTTTAAAGCCGCAATTAAACATTGTTGCAGGTAAGCAAACTATAGAGTTAGCTCAATTAACATTTCAAAATGGAGAATTTCAAAATATTTATTCTGAAATTAATGAGTTTAACTTAATAAACACTCAACTAAATTTACCATTACAATTTAATATAAACTCTTTCGATTTTGAATTAGGTTACACCATAAATTTTCCTACTAAAATTGGAACAGAAAGAAATTTAGAAAAAACAGATTTCTTTAATGTTTCAATGGCATACTTAATAGATTTATAAAATCTATTTTTTTGCGTTTTAAACCGTACATTTGCAACTTAAAATTAGAACATGTCAGCATTTTTAGATTTAGGTTTGCGTAAAGAGTACGTTAAATCATTAAACGAATTAGGAATAAAATCACCTACAGAAATTCAACAAGCAGCAATTCCAATACTTTTAAATTCAAAAGTAGATTTTATTGGTCTAGCACAAACAGGTACAGGAAAAACAGCAGCATTTGGATTGCCTATTTTAGATAAAATTGATACAAATTCAGGCAATGTTCAAGCTTTGATTTTGGCACCAACGCGTGAGTTGGTTCAACAAATAAAAAAACAGTTGTTTAAATTTACTAAATATGCAGAATCTAAAATTTTTGCTGAATGTGTTTTTGGAGGAGAAAAAATAGATCGTCAAATTAAAGCATTAAAGCGCACAACTCATATTATTGTGGCTACACCAGGTAGATTAATAGATTTAATTGAACGTGGTGATGTAGATTTAAAACACATAAATACAGTTGTGTTAGACGAAGCAGATGAAATGCTTAGTATGGGTTTTAAACAAGACTTAAATAGAATTTTAAAATATACTGGCGGAAAAAGAAACACTTGGTTATTTTCTGCTACTATGCCTGAAGAAATTAAGAAAATTATTAAAACTTACATGTCTAAAGATGCTGTAAGAATTGAGGTAAACAAAAACTCTTTAGTAAATGCTAATATTACGCATCAGTTTGTGAAAACTACCATTAGCGATAAAGTAAATTTGATTATTAAAATTTTAGAACGTAAGCAAAACGATAGAGGTATTATTTTTTGTAGAACAAAAGCTGGAACTCAAAATTTAGCAAAAATTTTAAAAGAAGAAGGCTTTTCTGTAGATGCTTTAGAAGGAGATATGCAACAAAAAGAACGTGACAAAGTAATGCGTGCTTTTAAAAATGAAAGTATTCAGGTATTAATTTCTACAGATGTTTCTGCAAGAGGAATTGATGTAAATAACTTAGGTTTTATTCTTCACCATCAATTACCAGAACAGTTAGAGTATTATACGCATAGAAGTGGTAGAACAGCAAGAGCTGGAAAAAAAGGAGATTCAATTGCTTTAATTTTACCAAACGAATTACAAAGAATACATGAAATTCAAAAAGAATTAGGTATTTCATTTAAAGAAATTGTAATTCAATAATTTATTAAGCGTTTATTCAAAAAACATGACTAATAAGTTTGAAATTGTTAAGCCTAAAAAGGTTCCTTTTTTTTATGGTTATGTAGTGCTGTTTTTTGGAACTATAGGTATTTGGGCTAGTATTCCTGGGCAAACTGTTGGTGTTTCTGTTTTTACAGATTATGTTAAAGATGCATTGGGTTTAACTAGAAACGAGTTTAGTAATGCCTATATGATAGGTACTTTTTTAAGTTCTTTTATTGTAGCAAAGGCAGGCTTTTGGTTCGATAAATTTGGAGCTCGTTACGTAGCATTTTTTGCTACTATAGTTCTGGGATTTTCACTTTTATTGTGTTCAATTTCTGTTGAAATTAGTGAGTTTGTTAAATCTTTTTTAAATAACACTAGTTGGCTTATACCATTTTGTGTAATAACCATATTGTTTTTTTTTATTAGACTTAGTGGTCAAGGTATTTTAACTATGGCTTCTAGAAATATGGTTATGATGTGGTTTGATAAGCATAGAGGTAAAGTAAACTCATTAAGCAGTATTGCAATTTCTTTAGGTTTTTCAAGTTCTCCTATATTTATAAGTAAACTTATAGATAATAACGGTTGGGAGTTAAGTTGGCAATTAATGGCAATTTCTCTGTTTATTTTTAGTTTGTTTATTCTTATTTTTTACAAAAATAAACCTGAAGATTATAATTTAAATCCAGATGGAGAAGAAGTTAAGTCTGTTAAAGAAAATAAACCAACAGTTACAACTAATTTTACGCTAAAGGAAGCTAAAAAAACAAGAGCATTTTGGGTTTATGGATTGATATTATCATTTAATAGTTTTTTTATTACAGGTTTTACATTTCATGTAATATCCATATTTAAAAGTTTCTCTTATACTAAAACACAAGCTATTTCTATATTTTTACCAATATCAATTATAGCAGTTTCGGTTGCTACATTATGTAATGTGTTAAGCGATTATATTCAGCATAAAATATATTTATACATTATGCTATTTTGTGGTTGTATTGCCTCTTTAGGTTTATTGTTTTTAAATTATGAAATAGGAGTATACTTACTTATTATAGGCTTAGGAGTTTTAGGAGGTTTGTTTTCTGTAGTAAATGCAGTTACTTGGCCAAAATATTATGGCCGTAAATACTTAGGGTCAATAACTGGTAAAATAATGAGTTTTTTAGTGTTGGCAAGTGCTATTGCTCCAACTTTATTTAGTTATAGTTTCACCTATTTTGGTTCATATTCATATGTAAGTATATTGCTTCTTACTTTTGTGGTAGGTTTAATTATTGCCTCTTTAAAGGTTGAAAATCCTCAAAATAACGCAGTTAAATAAACTTATAAGGTTATTATTATAATAATTAAAAATCAAATCCTATATTTGCAAAAGTAAAAAAGAGCTTGAAACACTTGTTACAACTATAAATAGTTACTTGTTTTCTTGAAACATTGTTTAGAAAAAGCATTTTACACATTTTATTAACTCATAAATTTTTAAATTTTTAATGGCTAAATCACAACAAACCTTTAACAAAATCGAAAAAGAAAAAAAACGTTTAAAAAAACGTGAAGAAAAACAAAAGAAAAAATTAGCGCGTAGAGCTGAGGCTGCTGAGGCTAAAGAAAAAGGTGAAGTAAGTGAATTTGCATATGTTGATCATTTAGGTAATTTAACAGATACTCCACCTGATCCATCATTAAAAGTTGAAATTGATGCAGAAAGCATCGAAATTGGTATTCCAAAGAAAGAGGATATGGAGCCTGAAGATCCAGTTAAAAAAGGAAAAGTTTCATTTTTTGATACTTCGAAAGGTTTTGGATTTATTATTGACACGGATTCTAACGAAAAATATTTTACACACGTAAGTGGTTTAATTGATCAAATTGCTGAGAATGACAAGGTTTCTTTTGAACTTGAAAGAGGGTTAAAAGGAATGAATGCTGTAAAAGTAAAGAAAATCTAAAAAAAATATTTTTATATATGAAAGCCTATCAATTATTTTGATAGGCTTTTTTTATTTTAGTTAAAGATAAACCTGACTTATTACAAGGTAATTATATTGAATACAGCTATAAGTAATTAGCATAGTTTTGTTTTAAAGTAAGTTAAACCAAAATTATATTAATGTATAAAAAACTACTTCAACGTTATTTAATACTGTTAATTTGTTTATTATCAGTTATTAATTTAAAAGCTCAAATACAGGGTAGTAGACCTAATATTGTTGTAATTTTAGCCGATGATTTGGGCTATGGAGATGTTGGATTTAATAGAGATGCGAGTTTTCCTGCAGAATTAGGAGCAATACCTACACCTCATTTAGATAATTTAGCAACAGATGGTATAATAATAAAAAATGCACATGTTGCGCATCCTTTTTGTGGGCCAAGTAGGGTTTCTATTATGTCTGGTATTTATTCACATAGAATAGGTGCACAATATAACTTGCCTAATGATATTACTACAACATTGGGACCTGACACTAATGAAACTTATTTCCCGAAAATTCTTCAAAATTCAAATTACAACACAGCTGCATTTGGGAAATGGCATTTAGGTTTTGTTGATGGTTCATATCAGCCTTTAGATAGGGGGTTTGATTATTTCTTTGGGTTTTTAGGTGGCGGAAAAGAGTATTTTGAAAACTCATACGAAACTAATTTTTACAATACCAATACAACCCCTTGGACACCAAAAGGAACAGTTACTAATGAATATAAAGATCCTTTATGGAGAAATAGAGGTTATGTGGATTATACAGAGTTTAGTAATTTACCAAATGAAGATTATTTAACAGATTTATTAACTGACGAGGCAATTGCATATGCAACAGCAAATGCACCATCATCAGATCCATATTTTATGTATCTTTCATATAATGCGCCGCATACTCCATTGCAAGCTCCTGATGCTGAAAGAGCACAATTTCTTGTCGATAATCCAAACTTTTATAATTTGGTTAGAAATAGTGCATACATGTACAATGCTAATCAGGTAAATGATGATAAAATGGAGAAGGCAGTAAGAGATGAAATAGGTGATACTGCTTATGATGCATTAAGTCCTGAAGATCAAGCAGCAGCAATATTAGCAAAAAGAGAAGAAACTATTGAAGATTTTACACAAAAGCGAATTACTTATGCCACTATGGTTTCTAATTTAGATACAAACATAGGTAGACTTATTGATGCTTTGGATAATGATATTACGGAATTTAACAATACATTAATTATATTTTTAAGTGATAATGGTGGTTACACTTACAGTAAAGGAGCTGTAAATTACCCTTTAGATGCTTTAAAAGGAAGTGTTAAAGAAGGAGGGCACAAAGTTCCTATGTTTATACATTGGCCAAACCAAATTAGTGCTCCATCAACCTCAAACCATCAAGTAAGTGCACTAGATTTATACCCTACATTAGTTAATTTAGCAGGAGGTACAATACCAGCTACTAAAACTTTAGATGGCGTTAATTTTATGGATGCAATTTTAGCAGGAAATGATCCTAGACCCGATAAATCTTTAGCTATAATAAGACCTTATTTTGGCTTTCATAACGGAGGTATGTCAATGGGACAATGGAAAATTGTGAAAACTGGGGGAAATGGAGCTTGGAGATTGTATAATATTTTAACAGATCCAGGAGAAACAACCGATTTAAGAGCTACAGAACCTAATGCTGAAGCTATTATTCAAGAGTTTATGAATCAAGGTGTTGATTTAGTAAAGCCATTTAAAGATGTAAAACCAGCTTGGTACGACAATGATGGAGATGGATCTGGCCATCCGCATTTAGCATTATGGAACAATGGTACTTTACCTGCATATAATAAATTTTTTGAAAGTTCTTTATTGCTGTTAGATGAAGAAATTAATAAAATCTCAATTACAGCAGTTACAAATGCAATTGAGGGTGAAACAGATGGAGTTTTTAATGTTAGTTTACCTGAAGGAGTTTTAGCTGAAGAAGATATTGTTATTAATTACTCAATAACCGGAGATGCTTTAAATAATGGAGATGATTATACAATGTTAGCGGAAACTGTAACTATTTTAAATGGAACCAATAATTCAGATATAATTATTTCAGCAATACAAGATGGAATTGATGAAATTAGCGAAACAGTTACTATACAGTTAGATGCAACAACAGTAGGAAGTGTTGATACTAATTCTGCTAGTATTTCTATTTTTGATGTAATTGTACCAACTAATTTAACAGCAGGAGATGTTGCTATTGTTGGTTGGAAAGCAGAGGGAACAAATAATGGAGCTGTATCTTTTATGCTGTTAAAGGATATTACTGCAACAACAAAACTATCTATTTCAAATAGAGTTTGGACTAATGCAAGTGGTTTTATTGGCAATTATAGTGTAGATGATGTTTGGACTTGGACAGCAGGAAAAAGTTTTTATGTAGGAGATGTATTTAAATTAGATTCTGATGGTTTAATTAAACAAGTTAGTGGTGATTTGGAAACTATAGTAGGTACAACCTCACACGATGTTACAGGTAAAACAACTGAATCTAGTGATGGAGATTTTGATTTATCTACCGGTGGAGATTCAGTTCTAATTTACCAAGTTTATGATACCTTTGCAGAACCAACAGATGCTAATTCTACAGCTTGGATTGCTGGTTTAACAACCAATGGAGTTTGGGGTACTGGCGGAGGAAATACACATTGTGAATTACCTACTGCCTTAACAATAGGTTTAAATGCAGTACAAGTTGGTAACGATCAAGATAATGGTGTTTATAATGGTAAAATTGAAGGTGATGCAGCGTTGTTAAGAACTACTATTAATAATAATTCTAATTGGGAAACTAGTGAAACAACAAATTATAATTTATGGCCTTTTAATAAAACTGTAAGCTCGATTGAAGGAGATATAGGAAGTACAGGTACATTAAGTGTTTTAAATGAAGAATTAGAAAAAAATATAAATGTATATCCAAATCCAGCGCAAAATAAGGTTAAAATTAATTTATCTAGTAAGTTAATTTTAATTGAAGCTAATCTTACAAGTGTTTCTGGATTGAATGTTAAAAGTAATATTTCTGACGTGGTTTATTTAGAAGATGTTTCAACAGGTATCTATTTTTTAAACATAAAAACTAACAAAGGTTCTATTACTAAAAAAATAATTAAGCTTTAAAATTAGATTGATTGTTTTAAGTTTAAAATACCCACAGTAAGTGCTGTGGGTTTTTTATTTATACATACATTTAATTTATTTATAAACACAAATAAATTAAGAGGTAATACTACTTTTAAATTATTAAATAATCAATTATATATTTTATGAAATTTTTAAAAGGTACAATTTTAGTAGTTGCTTTATTAGCAATAAATACAGTAATAGCTCAAGATTCAAAAGAAAAAGCAGAAAAAAAATTAGGCTGGATGGATGCAGATAAAAATGGATCTGTTAGTTTAGAAGAAATGACCGCTTTTTATGAAGGTAAAAAAGATAAAAAAGGTAGACCTATAAAAGCGAAAGATATTTTTATAGGATCAGACCATAACAATGACAAAAAAATCACTGTAGATGAATTTCAAAAAAAGATTAATTGGAAAAAAGTAAACAAATCTAAAACTAAAATTAAAAAGCCCGCTAAAAAAGGTTTAAAAGTAAAAAATAAATTGCCAGAAGGTAAAGATGAAAAAAGGTTGTTTTGGATGGATAAAGATAAAAATGGATCTGTTTCAAAAGCAGAGATGATAGAGTTTTTCAAAGGGAAAAAAGATAAAAATGGAAAACCTAAAAATGGTGAAGAATTTTTTATTGGAAGTGACGCTAATGATGATGGAAAAGTAACTCTAGACGAATTAAAAAAAGGTGTTAACTGGAAAAAAGTAAATGCTAATAAGAAAAAATAATGAAAACATTGTTTTAAAGTTTATAGCCAAACTATAAAAAGAAAAGCCGAATTAGAATGTTCTAATTCGGCTTTTTATATGATTGAATTGTAAATACTAACTTTGTGTACTTAATTTAGCTTTTGAAGAAACATTTTCATTGTTTTTTAAGTTTACCCAAGGTTTTCCAACTTTTAATAATGCTTTTCCAGCAACATCATTAATAATTGTTGCTCCCATCATATACCAGGCAGCAAGAGCACATACAATTAAATCATATGCCGCTAAAGTTGTTAATTCAGGAAAACCAAAATGAGCTAAATCTAATAATATAAAACCTACTAATAAAGTTGTAAATGTAAAGGCCATTGCTGTATGTATAAATAACGACCCAACCCAGAATATAAAAGTTAATAAGGTCCAAGCAACTAAATAAAAACCAACATCTGTATGAGATGAAACGTAAACACCAGAATTGTTTAGCATCCAAATTATACCTAAACCAATCCAAAAAGCACCATAACTTACAAAAGCAGCGAAGCCAAAGTTATTACCCATTTTTTGTTCTAAAAACCCTGCTATCATTTGTGCTAAACCACCAAAAATAAATCCCATAGATACAACTGGACCAAGCCCAATAAAACCTAAATTATGAAATTGTAATAGTAGTGTTGTTAATCCGAATCCTGCCAATCCAACTACAGCTGGGTTGCCTAATTTTGTTGTACTCATAGTGTTTAATTGTTCATTTTTATAAAGCTCAAAAATACTTTATAAACACCTTACAATACCATGACTTTTATCATCAAAAACAACAAATTACTAATACGATTTCGTTAGCTTAATAACATTTAATTTATTCCTTTTTAATAAAATCTAAATCCAAAACATTAAAATTATTTGCAGCTTTTACAAGAAGAGTAGAACCAATTGTTTCAAATAAATGGTTTGTTTTTAAAACAAACTTAGCTTGCTTTTCTACACCAAAATTTGGAATACCAACTACAGTTAAATCAGTGTTTTCAGAAAAGTCTTCTATAATATCATAAAAAGGTTTTTGCTCTACCGCATTATTAATAATTATAATTTCTACACTAACTCTTAAGTCTTCAACAAGTTCATGAATTTTATTATGTATTAATACTTTGTCTACATTGTTATTATTAACAAATAGCACACGTATGCTAGTTTCGTTCCATCGTGGAGATGCAATAATAAAACGAGCAATATTTAGCATCATTTCTGCATTTTTACTATCGGTTTCTCTCCACCAAAAATCTACAGTTTTATAATTTCCAAATTTTTGATTTCTATCAAAATCTAAATACAGTAAATTATAATCTAAATGAATTAAAGTTGTTGTCATTTTAGAATACTCAGTAGAATTTTCTAATCCTTTTGGCCAACCCATCATAATTGTATTGGGCTCAACACCAGAAAAACCGTAGGTTGTAGCAATATTTGTAATTCCATCGTAAATATTACTAACTTTAATTTGACGAGCAAAAATACCTAAATCTGTAAAAGTTTCATCTCTTACAATTTGTTCTGTACGTTTAAGAGGTTTGTTATTTTCTTTATCTAAAATTAGTTTAAAATTGGTTACAATTCCTGTTCTTCCCGAAACAGTTTTTCCTAATTGCAATAAATAAGATTGATGCTCACTTTGTCCACTAAATAAAATAATATTTGGGTTCCAGTTAGATTTTTCATCAACTTCAGCATCAATTTTTTTCAACCCTTTATTTACAACATTTTCCCAAACACTTCGCCAAACATCATTAGATTGCAGTTTAACTTCTTTACGCTGTAACCAAATATACAAAGCGGCTATAACTGCAAATGCACCAAGCATTGCAAGCATATCTAACTTAAACATAACAGCAAAACAAGCCATAAAACCAAGTAAACCAATCCAACTTTTAATTTTAAATGTTGGTTGAAAATCTGGATTTGCCCAACTTTCTAAAAAGTAAGAGATATTGATAAAGCCATATGCGGTTAAATAAAACATAGAAACTACACGAGCAATAACATCTAACTCTCCAATAAGAATACCTGCTTCAGCAATAATAAAAACAAGAAAAAGCGCATTAACGGGTTCGTTATTTTTTCCTCTTCCTTTACCAAAAATTGGAGGCGTAACTTTATCTACAGACATAGCTTGTAATATTCTTGGTCCACCTAAAATTCCTCCTAAAGCAGAAGATAATGTAGCTCCCCAAATACCAGCAACAACTGCAGGAGCAAAGAGAGCTATTTTCATTAAAATATTATAGTCAGACTTTAAATTGGCTGAATCTACATTATAAGCTAAAAACACAGCTAAAGCTATATAAATAATTAATCCAACACCTATAGCGTAAAGAGTTCCTCTAGGTATAGATCTTTTTGGGTCTTCTAAATCTCCGCTCATAGCAATACCAGCTGTAAAACCAGTAACTGCAGGAAAAAACACTGCAAAAACAACTTCTAAAGGAATTGATTCTTCAGAAGAAAACATTTTTACTGTTTCAGGTTCAAAAGACGAGTTTCCAAAAAACACAGCAACTAGAGAAACTATAATAGCTGCCAAAATAAAAAACTGTGTTTTTATTGCTGCAGAAGTACTAATTAATGCCAAAGCTGTTAAACCAACTAATGCTATAGTTCCTGTTAATCGAACATCATTTATACTTGTTCCAAAACCAAAGTAATTGTTAAAACTTTCAGCAAAACCAATTAAATATAAAGCTATTGAAAATGCCGTTCCAATATAAAGTGCAATACCAATAGAGCCACCAATGGGAATACCCATACTTCGAGATAATACATAATAAACTCCACCAGCGCCAATTTTTTTATCTGTTGCAACAGAAGAAACGCTTAAACCTGTTGAAACAGCAATTACATGTGCTAAAATAATAATCATTATAGCGCCAATTAAACCTGCGTTACCAACAACCCAGCCTAAACGCATATACATAATAACCCCTAAAATTGTTAAAATAGAAGGAGTGAAAACTCCTGCAAAAGTTCCAAATTTTTTTCCAACAGCCATTTAAAATACCATATTGTGATTAAAAAAATAAAAATAGCTAATCCGTATAAATTAATCACTATTGAAGTGTTAATATTCATCCAATTAATTACTATTCTATTAAATTAATTAAGAATTAAAGACTTATATAATGTTTCTAGTAAAAGTGTGGTTATATTTGCCGAAAATTATATTATGCCATTACAATTTTCTGATTTAGGAATTTACAAAGATCAACAAAGCGTTTTATTAGAATTAGATATAGTAAAACCTACAACTGTTCAAGAAAAAACAATACCCCTTATTTTAAATGAAACTAAAGATATTGTTGCTTTAGCTAAAACGGGAACTGGTAAAACTCTTGCTTTTGGATTGCCTTTATTACAATTAGTAGATTCAGAAAATACAAATGTTCAGGCAGTAATATTAGCACCAACAAGAGAATTAGGTCAGCAAATTTATAATAATTTAGAAACTGTTAAACCTAAAACCTCAAAAATTGGAATTACTCCGCTTTTTGGAGGTATTGCTTTAAAACCACAAATTGAAAGTTTAAAAGAAACTACCCAAATTGTTGTAGCTACACCTGGGCGTTTAGTAGATTTAATGAAACGTAACGAAATTAACATTAAAAATATACAATATTTAGTGTTGGATGAGGCAGATGAAATAGTAACTGCTTTAAAAGAAGATGTAAGTGCTATTATTGCTGAAACTCCTAAAACTAGAAGAACCTTATTGTTTACAGCTACAATGCCGGGAGCAATAAAGCAGTTGGTTCAAAATTATATGTCTAAACGTGTAATTCAGGTTGAAGCTGATATGAAAACTGTTGGCCATCAGGGAATTGACCATAAATATATTGTAGTTGAACCCATTGAAAAATTAGAAGTATTATTACATTTTTTAAATTCTAAAGAAGGTGAAAGAGGTATTATTTTTTGTAAAACTAAGGCAGCAGTTAATAAATTAGCTAAGAATTTAGCCATTAATAAATTTTCATCAGGAGCTATACATGGAAGTCTAACACAAGGTATTAGAGATAGAGTTATGGGGCAATTTAGAAATGGCCACATAAATATACTGGTTGCAACTGATTTAGCTGCTAGAGGAATTGATGTAAAAGATGTTTTGTATGTTGTAAATTACCACTTGCCAGATGTTTATGATACATATGTACATAGAAGTGGGCGTACGGCTAGAGCAGGGGCAAAGGGATTGTCTTTAACTATTTTACAAAAAGAAGAAGTTGATGATATTGCGGATTTTGAATTAGAATTAGGAATCACATTTAATGAATATAAAAAAGCTAATGCACAGAGTATTGAGGAAAATAATACGTTATTGTGGGCTAAAAAAATATTTAAAACTAAACCAAATCGTGAAATTTCTGAACCACTAAAACAAAAAGTAAGATCCGTTTTTCACCATTTAACTAAAGAAGAATTGATTGAAAAGGTTTTAGCCGATTACTACAAACAGATTAATAAAAATAATTCTAAGAAAAAATAGAAAGGTTATTTAATATTTATTTAGACTCATTCTTTATTTAAAATAAAATAAGTGTATTTTTTACGTTTATTAATTCAATTTTATAAATTTGCGGCCTTAAATTTATAAATTCTATGAACACATTTACAAAAATTTCATTGCTTTTTGCAATGATAGCAAGCATTTCAATAAATGCACAAAAACATCACGAAGAACCAAAACACACTAAAACTAAAGAACATGGTAAACATAAATTAGCCTTTTTTACTGGGTTTACACATGTTTCTTCAGCATTTTATGAGCACGAAACACACGAAGAAAGTACTGGAAAATGGGTTCCAACTATTGGATTAGATTATTTTTATTCACTAAATAAAAAATGGAGTATTGGAACTATAAATGATATTGAGTTTGATAATTACATTATTAAATTAGACAATGAAGAGGAAGAGGAACGTGTAAATGTATTAATTAGTTCTGTGGTAGCTAAATACAACATTAACCATCAGCTAGGTGTGTTTATAGGACCTGGAGTTGAAGTAGAATTTAGTGAAAGTACTAAAAACTTTTTTGTTGTTAAGGCAGGAGTTGAGTACGAGATAGAAATTTCTAACGGATGGGAAATAGCACCATCATTAATGTATGACTGGAAAGAAGAATATAAAACTTTTTCCTATGGCTTTAGCATTGGTAAACGATTTTAAATAAAAACTCCTAATCTTACTTATTGATTAGGAGTTTTATTTTTAAGTAGAACATTGTGTTTTCTTCAATAAAACATAATCACCGTTCAATTTAAACTCTTTTATAGACATTCCAACGTAACGTTTAAATGTTTTAGATAAATGGCTAACATCTGTAAAGCCTAAATCATCTGCAATTTCAGTTAATGTGTAATCAGAATTTATGAGTCTGATTTCTACCAATTTAAGTTTTGCTTTTATAATATATTCTCGCAATGATATTTTTACTTGTTTTCTAAAGAATTCACTTACATATGTAGAGGACATCATAAAAACTTCAGCCAAATGATCTACTTTTAAATGACTCGGTTTATCAATATGTTCATTAATATAGGTTAGCATTTTAGTAATTCTATCATCAACATTGTTTTGATCAACTTCATAAAAATTACTTTTTTTAATATTTCTAATAAGTACCTCCAAAATACTTGTCATTAAACTTTTAATTAATGAAATAGATTCATTTCCATAGTTTCTAGATTCTTGTAAAATCATAGATACTAAACTTTCAATATGATTTCTGTCAAGATCGTTACTTATAATTTCACCAGGTAGCTGATTGTAATTTGAAAGAATATATGAAGCTTCTTTAAACCATTTATCTCTATCAATAGAATCTCTTTGTATATTTTTAAAAAATGAATCAGTAAATTTTAAAAACACAAATTTGGAAGGTGTTTTAAGAATAAATTTATGACATTTTAATGGTGGCAACAAAAATACGCTTCCTTTTTCATAAGGGTAATCATTGTAATTGATACATTGAATGCCTTCTCCATCTTTTATTAATACCAATTCGAAAAAATTGTTTTTAACAGGGCGTTGTTTCCATTCGGATAATTCTAATTCTTGTATTTCAAAAGGTTTGTAAGCTTCTAATACCTCCATAATAAGATAATTTTTAAACAAATTTATGTAAAACAGGCATATAAGACCTATAATATTTAAATAAAACCTTTAAAAATACACAAATACCCTTTTTATGTACAACGGATGAATAGGAATCAACATTAAATTTGTCATATTAAATTACATATCAATTTTTAAAAATCAATTAAGTACATTCATACTAAATTAGTTTAAACTTATTTTCTCAGAAATAAACAAACAATTAAAATTATATAAAATGAAAAGAGCAATATTTACTGTTGTAATTATGTCTACCTTAGTTTTCTTAACATCTTGTGAAACTAAAGTTAAGGTACAAAAGGAAAAGGATTCTAACACAATAGAAAACAAAATTCCAAAATCAATTAATAACCCAACAACTAAGGTTGTTTTAGCTTCAGAAGTTGATTGGAGTTATTTAAATCCTAAAAGAAAAGACAAAGCACCAATGGCTGGAACTTTATGGGGAGATAGAAAAGGAACTGAGGCAACTGGTTTTTTATTAAAACCAAAAGATGGATTTTCATCTCCTCCGCACATTCACAATGTATCATATAGAGGTATTGTAATTAGTGGTTTAATTCATAATGATGATCCTGCTGCAGCAAATATGTGGATGCCTTCTGGTTCTTTTTGGACACAACCTAAAGGTCATGTTCATATTACTTCTGCAAAAGGTGTAAATACCATTGCTTATATAGAAATTGAAAAAGGCCCTTACTTAGTTTTACCGAAAGAAGAAAAATTTGATAGTGGAGAAAGACCAGTAAACGTAGATAAATCTAATATTGTATGGTTAGATGCTTCAGAAGTAAAATGGATTGATAAAGCTGGTGCTTCAATTGCTTTTATTTGGGGAGAACCTAAAACAAATCAATTAAACGGATCACTTATTAAATTACCTGCTGGTTTCAACGGGAAAATTTATACAAAAGGAGAAACATTTGGAGCTGTAGTTGTTAAAGGAGCCCCTGAGTTTTTAGGTACAGAGAATAAAACTTTAGAAACAGGTAGTTATTTAAGCTCAAAAGGTGAAGCGCTTCATAATATTTCAACTAAAGAAGAAGTTGTTTTTTATGTTAGAACAAATGGAGAGTACAACATATTATCTAAATAAAAATAAAATTATGAGTCAATTAACAATTGTTGCTAGAATACTAGTAAAAGAAGGTGAAAGAGATTTTGTGAAAGCAGAATTATTAAAATTAATTCCAATTACAAGAGCAGAAAAAGGATGTATTAATTACGATTTACACCAAGATAACCAAAATCCAAATTTATTCTTATTCCACGAGAACTGGGAAAATCGTGAATTATGGCAAGAACATATGGAAAATGAGCATTTAGCAGAATATTTGAAAGTTACAGACGGTGCTGTTGAAGAATTTATTTTAAATGAAATGACAGTTATTGGTTAACAAATAATTTTAAAACATACTAAACATAAAAAAAATGAACATTCCAAATATTTCAAAAAAAGACATTATTAATGCATTTGAATTTAGACACGCAACTAAAGAATTTGATGATACAAAGAAAATATCTGACGAGGATATTAACTTCATTCTAAAAACAGCTAATTTATCTCCAAGTTCATTTGGTTTTGAGCCTTGGCATTTTATTGTTGTTCAAAATAAAGAAATGAGAGAATTGTTAAAAGAAGGTGCTTGGGGAGCTCCATTAAAATTAGATACTTCAAGTCATTTTGTGTTAGGTTTAAGTATGAAAGCTCCTATGGTAAAGTGGGATTCTGATTACATTATGCATATGATGAAAGATGTAAAACAATTTCCTGAAGAAGTTATTGAAATGTATTCTAAATTTTATAGAGAGTTTCAAGAACGTGATTTTAATTTGGATAACGACACTAAATTATTCGATTGGGCTTCTAAACAAAACTATATTGCATTAGGAAATATGATGACAGCTGCAGCATTAATTGGTATAGATTCTTGTCCTATGGAAGGATTTCATATGGAAAAAACAGAAGCTTTATTAAAAGAAAAATTCGGTGTAGATACTGAAAAATATGGTTTATCTTATATGGTAGCTTTCGGATATAGAAAAGCCGCTCCAGAATTTACTAAATCTAGAAGAGAATTTGAAGATATTGTTACTTGGAAATAATATTTATACTAATAATTTTATAATAACCATTTTGAACAATTTCAAAATGGTTTTTTTATGTACTTAATTTATAATATAGTTTACATTATTTAAAAAGATTTTAAATTGGTAAAACTTCTATTTATATAGGCCTATAAAATTTCCAAATTAGTAACTTTACCTTGTAATTGAAAAATAAAATTATGAAAAAGAATATTGAAGAAATTCTTAAAAATTCGAACGGTTTAAACTGTTGTCAAAAAACAGTAAATGCTTTTGCTGAAGATCTAAATATAGATATGGAAACTACCTTAAAAATGACTGCTGGGTTTGGTAGTGGACTTACGCAAGGAGAAGTTTGTGGAGCTGTTTCAGGAGCATGTATTACTATTGGGTTAAAATATGGTTCTGCAAATATACAAGATGAAGAGGCAAAAAGATTAACCAAAGAAAAGGTAAGTAAGTTTATGCAAAACTTCAAAAAAGAACATAAAGTTATAAGATGTAAAGAATTGCTTGGTTATGACTGTACAACTCCTGAAGGTTTAAAAGAAATAGGAGAGCAAGGGCTTCATCAAAAATTATGTCCAAAATTTATTGGGGACGCTATACGTTTAACAGAAGAAATTATTTAATTCTATTACGAGAGGTAAAGGTTTTAAATTAATGGCATTATAGTTGCTATTATAAAACTATAATAAATAAAATTACAATATAATGAGTAAAGGAACAGTAAAGTTTTTCAATGAAACTAAAGGATTTGGATTTATAACTGAAGAAGGTGTAAGTAAAGATCATTTTGTACACATTTCAGGATTAATAGATGAAATTCGTGAAGGTGACGAAGTTGAATTTGAATTACAAGAAGGAAAAAAAGGATTAAATGCAGTTAACGTAAAAGTTATCTAAAAATATATTCAAGTTTTCAAAAAGCCCATCAATATTTGATGGGCTTTTTTTATGATAATTATCTATTCGAAAGTATAACGCTGTTCTTTTGTTGAAGAAGCGTTTAACAATTCATTAAACAATCGGATAGAATTAAAATCTTTTGTAATAGCTCTCGACACTGCAACTCCAGAAATTCCAGTTTCTAATATTTCAGAAACATTATTAGTTGTTATACCTTTAATTCCAATAATAGGAGTTTTAGTTTTTAGCTCATCAATAATAGCTGTATAACCATTTAAACCTAAGTTGATTGGAGTGTTTTTTTCTGTTGTTTCAGAGTTATACGGGCCTAAACAAATGTAATCAACTTCTTTATTAATTAAATCCTTACAATTTTGTAATGTATTAGCATATACTCCAATTAATTGCCAAGAATAAAGAAATTTTCGAACTATTGTTGGGCATGTATCCATTTGCTCTAAATAAACACCATCTGCCTTAATAGTTTTGGCTATTTCATAATTACCGTTTATTATTAACCTTGTTTGAAAATGTACTGTAATTTTTTGAGCTTCTTTAGCCCATTTTAAATATTTTTTGTTAGAAATGTTTTTCAAATTTAATTGTACCAATTCTACACCAGAAGTACAAGCTTTTTGAATGTTCTCTATATGTTCTTTAGGTGAATTTCCTTGAGATATATAATGTAATTTAGGTATAATCATTACTAAGTTTCTTGAAGTTTTCTGTAATTATTATACAGCGTTTTAAGATTTAATGAATTGCAAAAATACGAATGTTTAATTACTCAAACGCTCATTTACCAAAAGAAATAAACTGATTAATAAATACCTACTATTTGTAATAAATAAATTAAATTTGGAATTCATAAAATTGTAATGCAAAAAAAGAGATTTTATTTATTATTTTTTGGGTTACTAATTCTTTGTACTAGTTGTTTTGAAATAGTAGAAGAAGTTAGTTTTAATAAAGATGGTTCGGGGCATATTACACTTACCGTAAATTTAAGTAAAAGTAGAACCAAGATAAACTCTATCATGTTATTAGATAGCGTTAATAATTATAAAGTACCTTCCAAAATAACAATTAATAATAAAATAGCTTCCATAGTTCAAGAAATAAAGAAAACTAAAGGCATCTCTAACGTTAAAAATTCTTCAAATTTTAATGAATACATTTTTACAATTTCTTGTGATTTTACAAATGTTGAAGCATTAAATACTGTAATTTCAAATTTTAGCTCAAAAAAAGATGCTGCTCTTATAAAGCAACAACAACATTTTAGCTTTAATAAATCAGATAATATATTTGCCAGAAACTATCATTATAATCTTTCTAAAGAGTTTGGAAAAACAAAAATGGAAGATCGAAAAGTTTTTGAAACTGCTTCATTAACTACTATTTATCGTTTTGAAACTCCAATTATTTCATCAAAAAATATAGAAGCTAAAATTTCGGGTAACAAAAAAGCAATTATGTTAAGAGTAAATGCTCAAGACATTATAAAAAATAAGAAATCAATCAAAAATCAAATTCAACTACAGAAATAATTATTATGAAAAAAATCCTATTAATTGCTGCTATTTTTACATCATTTGTAAGTTTAGCGCAAAATATTGAAAGTAAAATTCCAAACAGTGCAGAAGCCGTGGTTTCAATAAATGCAGATCGTTTAGTAGAGTTAGTTTCAATTTCTGAATTCAATAACTATAATTTCTCTAAGCAAATATTTAAAGAGGTAAATAGAAAATCGGATGATGGTTTAACAATAACTAGTATTAAAGACTTTGGATTTAATGTAAACTCAAAAGCATTTTACTTTTACAAAAAAACAGACAGTATTAGTTATCATAGTGTTTTGGTTAAGTTAACAGATAAAAATAAGTTTGAAAACTTAATTCCTAAACGTTCAAAAGAAAAAATTGTTTCAGAAGTTACAATGAACATATTGGCTGAAAACGGTTCTATTTTAATTTGGAATGATAATTTATTGTTCTTTTCGGGTTACCAAAAAGATGCTAATTACTTTAGCGAAAATGAAGATCGTTTTATGGCTGTTACTGAAAATGAAAACAAATCATACTACAGTGTAAAGAAAAAAATTACAGCAAAATGGGCAAAAAAATATGCTTTTGATATTTTTAAAGGAAATGGAAAAAAATCTATTTTAAGCAATAAAAATTATACTGCCAGCAAAAGTAAAAATGCAGCAGCATCTGTTTGGGTTCGCAACTATGGTCAGTTAATTAATAGTGCTATGTCTAATATGGCTGGTATGTCTTCACTTGTTGGTTTACAAGCTAAATCAAATTTATATGGTTTTGAGAGCGTTACTGCTAATTTATACTTTGAAGAAAAAGCAGCTAGATTAACTACTAAAATGGAAGTAAGTACTGAATGGCAAAAGGTGTTTAAACAGTTCTACAAGTCTAAAATGGATAAAAACTTTTATACATATTTTAATCAGAATGATGTTTTAGCATATTTCAGTTTATCAATGGATATGCAAGCTATGTTAGAAGAATATCCAGCTTTAGTAAGTAGTATGTATGGAGCAATGATGCCTAACTTTAAAGAAGAAATGGAACTAGGTACAGATTTTTTATCTTTAATTATAGACGAAGAAGCAATTGGAGAATTAATAACTGGTGACATGTTATTTGTATTAAACGATTTTACAGAAAAAGAAATGACCTATAAATCATACAAATACGATGATAATTATAAAAAGAAAGAGGTTACAAAAACAAAAAAAGAAGTAGCTCCTGATTTTACAATTATGATTGGTTCTAAGAAAGGAAAACTATTAAATAAGGCAGCAAACTTAGGAATAAAACATAAATTAATTGAAAATGAAGAAGGGTATTACAAGGTTAATATTCCGCAAAGTAAAATGCCTTTTGATCTTTATGCTGTAGTTAAAAATAACATCTTATTCTTTACAACTTCAAAAGAAAAAATTTCAAATATTGTAAATAATCGTTTTGTGAATGATTTAGGTAAACATCAAAAAATGATAAAAAATAATAGTTCTATATTTTATGTAAATGCGGAAAAAATGATTTCTAAAGTTCCAGCTTCTGAGTTAAGCCGCAAGGAGCAAGGTTATGTAAATTATGCTAAAGACAATTTAAAAGATGCTTATTTTAAAGCTTCTAAAATGAAAGGTAACAACATATACTCTGAAATTAAGATTAATACTTCAGGCGCGCAGGAAAATTCATTAAAAACAATTTTTGACTTTCTTGAATTTGTTTCTAATTAAAGAAATATGAAAAAAAAGCTTGCTTATATACTTGTTATTATTAGTGTTACTGTTTTAGCACTCTATTTATTTAGATATAAGCAAGCTTTAATATATGAAAAAAAAATACCAATTTCAGCCACTGAAATAGTGCAAATTAATCTTCGAGAGATTGAACACCACTTGTTAATTGATGTTATTAAAAATCCTTTAAAATACATTAGTTTTAAATCTAAAAAGAAAGGAAGTATATCATTTAATAAAACAATAGAAATTCCAAAAAACTTATTTTTTTTCACAAATAACTCTAATTATAAAAACGCTTGGTTTAGTAGCCTTTTAAAGCTAAAAGACAGCCATAAACTTAAGCGTTATCTGTTGCAAGAAGGTTTTAAAAATTCAACTTCTAATAAATTAGAAACATTTTGTAAAGGCAGAATAATTATTGCGTTTTCTAGTTCAAATGCAATTATTGCATTAAAAAAACAAGAAAACACGTCTATAATTTCTGAAATAAAAACTGTTTTTAACCAAACTACATTTTATAAAAAAGAGAGTGAATTGCTTAAATCAATCTCTAATTCAAAAAGTGATATTACGTATACAAATTTAAAGGACGATTTTTTAGAGGCTAATTTTAAAAATGGTCTTTTTGAAATAAAAGGAAGTTTAAATTCAAATTTATTTATTGCAGACAAATATGTTGAAGATACTAATAATTCAATTGGGTTTATTTCAACAAAAATAAATAAAAACAACACTGTTTTTAAATCCTTAAGTTCACTTAAAAATAAGAAGAAATTTAAAAATTTCACAAAACTATCTTTAGATTCTATTGTGAATAAATGGAATGGAAGCTTAGTAGCTAACCTTAGAGCTATAGACACTAAAATAGACACTATTGTTACTTATAAATATGATGATGATTTTAATAAAATAGAAAAAAAATCAATTCAAAAGTTTAATACACCTAATATAAGTATTTCATTAGGAAGTAATAAAAATCTATACGAGTATTTTTATAACTCTAAAGCTATTCAAATTATTGAAAACGATACACTTTTAACAAGTATTCCAATATATAAAATGTATGCTAAACAGGTAGAAAATACTCTAAATATTTATTCTCAAAAAAATGAGAATACTAGTGAATTTAAGAAAGAAGAATACAAGTTTAATATGTTTATTGCTGTTAGTAGGTATTTAAAACAACCTCTTGAGTTTTCTTCAGAAAAAAGTATAAATAAGTATCTACAGTTAATTAAAAATGTTTCAGCTAAGCAAACATTAAACAATAAAGTGGTTATTCAAGTACGTTTAAAAGAAGAAAAACGTAATTGTCTAGGTCAATTTTTAAAACCTTGATATATACATAGTTTAAAATACTAATAAAAAGGGGAGAAATGAACCTATTTAACTAAAATTAGTTTTTGTCCAATTCTTAGTGTGCTTGTTTTTCTAATGGCATTAGACTTGCAAATTGATGTTATAGATACATGATGTTTACTAGATATTCTTGATAATGTATCTCCTCGTTTAACAATATATAATTCTTTTTGTTTTACTTCACTTTGTATAGCTTCATCTAGAGTATTACAAATTTTAATATTGCTTTGGCGTTTTGTATTATGGTTGTATGCAGTAGTCCATTTTTTAGTAACCCAAATATTTTGTGCTCTTACTATATTATTTTCTTCAAAATCAAACAAATATTCAGGGTTTATATGATTTCCTTTATAGTTTACTTCTAGGTGTAAATGACTTCCTGTTGAATTTCCAGAATTACCACCTTTACCAATAATTTCACCTTTTAAAACAATGTCGTTGGCTTTTACCAATCGTTTAGATAAGTGAGCGTAAACTGTTTCTAATCCGTTAAAATGTCGTATCACAATCACTTTTCCGTGCCCTCTATTATAACCAACGTAACGTACTTTACCATCAAACATAGCAAAAACATTATCTCCAGTTATTAAATCTATATCAATTCCATAATGAGGATGTCTATTTCTCCAACCGTAATGAGAAGTAATAACTTTCTTGCGTTCTATAGGAGAATGGTAGGTGCTATCTAAAAATTTAATGTTAAATGGTTGTATAATAGTTTCTTGCTTATACGAATTTAAAACTGAAGTATTCCAGTTTTCCGTTAACCACGTATTAATAATGCTGTCTTTAGGTGAAGTAATAATAGAATCCTGTATAGCTAGTTGACCAAGTGTATCTTTCTTAATTTTTTGTATGTCTTCAGCTAAAATTATTTGAATAATTGAATCTACATTAATTTTAATATCCTTTTTATTTTGTCCGTAATTATTAAAGCCTAAACAAAATAAAAAGAAAAATAGGTAAACTGGTTTCATAATAAAATTAACTATCGTTTTTTAAAATTAAAAATGCAAAAATAATAGAAAAGAATGAGTAATTTTCTTAAAATCTGTGTAAAAATGATAGGTGTGAAAGTTAAATATACTATTTGAATTTTATATATTTGAGTTGCTTTAAAAATAGAAAAGGAGTAACCTCTAAAATTCCACTACAATGAAAACATATTACACACTAGCGCTATTACTATTATTACTTATTCAGAACTTTTCTGTTAATGCTCAAGATTTAAATAAAACAGCTCAAAAAAAAATAGTTCAGCTCGAAAAATTAATGAAAAAAGCTCAAAAAAAAGGATTTGATGTAACTAGAGAAGAAACAGTTGTATGGTTTTCAAAAGAGTTTTTAAAAATTGCAAAATGGGATGAAAATAACATTCCTTTTATTCAAAATTCATTAGAAAAATTTAAACCTATAAAAGGTGATAAGGTAGCAATGGCTAAGAACCTTCCTAGTTTTGAGCGACAAAAAGTTATTGAAATTTTAGATAAAGGAATAAATGATTTGACTTTAGTTATGAATGGTACCATAGTAAGGAGACCTGTTTCTAAAGTAGATTGGGAAAATATAGTAGTTGAAAATGATCAGTTTACAAGTAATGGAAAACCTGTTTTTTTATATGATTACTTTTCAAAATCAATGGGAAACCCAACTTCAGATAGTAGAATTTATAACGATCATTTAGGAAATATTGATCATATTGGTGGATTTACACCTCAATTATTAAAAGAAGATCGCACATTTGTACCGTGGACATTAGATAAAATTAAGAATCACCCAGATAAAAAGGTTGGTTATACCTTACTTTGGAATACAAATGTTCCTAAGTGGATTAAAAAACAAGACCCAGAGGTTACCAAAGGAATATGTTCTTTTATTGGTTTTGATATTGATAATCCCTTAATGCGTGATGTTTGGAGCGACATTTTACAGAAAACAGGATCTATAACAAAAGGAAGAAAATCTGTACAATTAGGTTACATTTTAGCAAATGAACCACATTGGTTTTCCGAAAAAGGTAATTGGGCATTTAAACGTGGAGAAATGAATGATCTCTCGTCTTATACCTTAAACAAGTTTAACAATTGGCTAAGTAAAAAGTATAAAAATAACATTACTGAGCTAAATAAAAATTGGAAAACAAACTTTAGCACTTTTAACGATGTTACTTTCACTTTTCCTCTTGAAAAACATACAAAAGGAACACCTTTAAGATACGATTGGGACCGATTTAATATGGATAGAGTAGTAGAGTGGTTTGCCTTTTTACAAACAGAATTACATAAAACAAATCCTGAAGGTGACACGCATATTAAATTGCAACCACACTTTTTTTCTGATGATGAACGCTCTCACGGAATTGATATTGAAGCATTGACTGAACTAACAACTATGATAGGTGATGATGCTAAAACAAGAGAAAGAGACATTCGTTATGATAAGTTTGAATTTTGGGAAAAGTATTACTCATATCACTGGCAAGAACTTTGTGTTTCATATGATTTTATGGAATCAATAGCACCTGAAAAAATACATGTTAATTCCGAAACTCATTTCCTTTCAAGTGTTGCTTGGCGAAAACTAGATACTTCTCCAGAATATGTTAGAAACAACTTTTGGTTAGCAACATTACACGGTATGGATGCTGGTTTATCTTGGTTTTGGGCAAGAGATCCTGATGGTTCTCCTGAAGCCAGATTTGAAAATAGTGTTTATTCAAAAGATGTAGCGCTTGCAAAATCATTTGCTGCATCGGTTAATATGCAGCCTCAAGTTGCCAACGAGTTAACTCAGGTAATGATGGATTTAAATAGTTTTTCTGAAGAAATTATGGCGTTACGCCGTCAAAGAAAACCGTTAAGGTTATTTCATTCTGAAACTTCTGCTATTAACAAAGAACATCATATGACACAACAATATGATTTGTATGAATCCTTATTTTTTGAAGGCTTTCCGGTTGGTTACGCTACAGAAAAAATTATTAAAAAGCAAGATGCTAAAAATTGGGATGCCGTACTTGTTTATAAAACTGAATACGTAACTGATTCGGAATTTGAAACATTACAAAACTATTTAAATAACGGAGGAACTGTAATAATTGACAACAATAGCAGTCTTTCAATGAACGAATATGGGCAAAAACGTTCTAAAAAACTTGTAAATGTTAAAGGGCATTTACATACTTTAAACACTACAAATTACAACGATTTAAAAGTATTTGCTTTAGATTTAATTAAAGATAATTTACCAAAAGTTGTTTTATCAGAATCAAATGGTTTAACAAATAAAGGGTGTAATTGGAGAATTGCTTCAAACAACAAAGGTGGTTATATTATGACAATTATTAATTTAGGTAAAAATAAAGCGCAGCTAAAGGTTGCTATGAGAAACGGTGATACAGTTAAATGCACAAATATGCTTACTGAACAGCCATTAAATTCAGAATTTGAACTTGATGTTCACGGAGTTTTATTACTTGAAATAGAAGAATAGTATTAATTAAAGTTGGAATAAAAAACACCTTCGTGATTCATAAAAGAACCATTTTGTTTATTTAAGTCTAACTTTTTCTGATTAAAATTTGTAGCAGAAAGTTTCAACTCATTAAATATACAAGCGGTTGCGGCAAAGTCCCAAATACTTCCGCCACCGTTTTCTTTTTTAGGAAATTTAAACATACAAGAAGGTCCATTTTCCAGTACGTGAATGGCATTTAAAACAGATCCAGAACCAGAAATTTCTTTTACGCCAGTCAAACTTAATTTCTCAGCTTTTTTATCTAATATCTCTTTAATTTCTGTTGAACGTGGAGTATCACTTAACTTTTTATCAGTTACATACGTTAAATGCTTATTTGTATTGTTAATAATCAATGGCTTGTTGTTTTTAAAAACACCATTTCCTTTAATTGCATTGTACAAATTATTTGTACTCGGATCAAATACAACGCCAATTTGCGGTGTTGCATCTTTAGCAACTAAAGCTATTGATACAGAGAAACCTGGGTGTTTATTAATAAAAGGAAGTGTTCCATCTAATGGATCAATGCACCAAAAATAATCTTTTTCAAATCTGCTGTTATCATCTTCTGTCTCTTCAGATAAAAGCGCTAAATTAAACTGCTTACAGGTAGGAAGAATAAGTGTAAGAATTGCTTTTTCACAGGCTAAATCAACTTCGGTTACAACTTGTGAAGCAATACTTGTTCCTGCATTCTTTTTGCTAACTAAAATATCATCATTCATATATTTTTGAATGATTTTCCCTGCAGAAAGCGCCGCCTTTATTGCAATTTTATTAAGGTGTTGTAAATCCATTTTTAAAGGCTATTTATAACTTCTAAAGTTACACGTTCGCTATAACTATTAATTTTCCAATGATCTGGACTCCATCCTTTTAAAAAGCGATGAAAGTCTGCCCAAGCAACTCGATATAAAGAACGCCATTCTTTTTCAAGCGCGTCATTTCGCACTGGTAATTCATTTTGTAAATACTCAAAATAAGTATCTAAAATTAGAGTTTCCAATCGTTCACAGTCGTTTTCATATAAACAACTTCCTATAAAATAAGCTACATCTTTCATTCCGCAACCGCCACCAACATATTGAAAATCTACACCAGCAACTTCACCTTTAGAAGAAAAACAGAAGTTTGCTAATTTGGCATCTCCGTGAACAAACGTTTTATGCTTACAATTATTGAGTTTTTTATCAATTTCAGAGGCAGCTTCTCTTAACTTTTTATCTTTTAAAACTGCTAATTCTTGAGGTCTAGTTTCTAAATGCCAATAGGTGCCATATTCCCAAAGTCCAGTTGGAACTTTTCCAAGATAACTTGCGTGAAATTGAGCCAGCCATTTTAAACATTCAGCAATTTCATCCCAAGCAACAGTACTTTTACGTATGGGATAGCCAGCTTCATCCAAATCTTCTAAAACAATTAAAACTTCATCATTTTTAGTTTCAATAGCTAAACATTTTGGTAAACGTGCTTTGCTATTTTCGCTATACGTTTTATACCAAAAAGTTTCTACTTGATATGATTTAACTTTTCTTTGATGCCCTATATCTGTGTTCCAACCACGAGGATGATTTTTAGTAATAGGTAACTGAACGTGTTTTACTATTACACTATTTAAATTAGCATTTTCTAATCCAATTCGTATAATTTTTCCGTATCCGCTCCACAGCTCTTGAATTACTTCTTTTTCGAATAGGGAAGAAGCTCCAGTTGCTTTTAATATGATGGATTTAAAATGGTTGTTCATAAGGTTTCAAATATACTTTAATTAACAAGCTTCTACAACTAAAGCAGGGCTTTCAACAGAATATGTTTCTTGTTTAAAACTACCATAGAAATTACAATTGTTAAAACCTAC
The DNA here is from genome assembly GCF_900106565.1 of Lutibacter oricola. GTDB lineage: Bacteria > Bacteroidota > Bacteroidia > Flavobacteriales > Flavobacteriaceae > Lutibacter > Lutibacter oricola. The sequence continues at coordinate 544,282 of NZ_FNNJ01000002.1, read as the reverse complement.
TTTATTCATTAAAAATGCTAGTTCTTCTTTTAAAATAGGTAATAATTCAATACTATTTTTTATAAGTTGCTGTGTTGATTTTACAGTTAATTTAGTGTTGAAATCAATTTTGTTTTCAGCTTTTTTATAATTGTAATTTCGTTCAAATAGTATTTCATCATTATTAATTAAAGGTAACTGCTTCACGTTTTTTGAAAGAATTCTATTATAATTAACAATTTGAAGTAATAATTTTCCATTTGGTTTTAGAACACTTTTTGCCTGCATTAGAAATTTTTCTATTTCATTTAATGAATTTAAATGAACCAGTGTATTTCCAAAACATATAATTCCGTCTATAGAATTTTCAGTAATGGAAGAAGTTAGTTCTAGCATACTTAATTTTTCAAAATGGAGGAAATTAGTAGTTTCTACGTTGTTTTTTAAAGCAGATTGTATCATTTCAGCATCTAAATCAACTCCAAGAATGTTGTTATAATAATTAATCAATTCAAAAGAAAGCGTTCCAATACCGCACCCAATATCAACTAACTTAACATTGTTTTGAGGTATTTTAGACTTTACAAAATCAACTTGAACAGCGTTTATTTTAAATATGTGATGATAATAGGGAGCAATTTGTTGATAGAAACTCATATAAGTAAATTTAATTTCAAAGATAGTAGTTACATTTTGTTTTAAGTAACCTTTAAACAGCAAACAGAATGCATTAATTGATAAAATATAAGATGTTTAAATAAGTAATACGTCAAATTTAGAGTTTTAAGTTCTAGTAATATCAAAAATTCTCATCGATAAAACCAGCCTTAATGTATAGTCAATTACCTCAAACGTCTATTCCTTTTTATTAATAAGGTATATAGTTTCACTTTTGAAGTGTTAATTAAAAAACACTAAAAAATGAAACTAAAAATAATTATTGCAAGTTTACTATTTATGCAATTTACTTTTGCACAAGAAACTTCAATAAATACTACTCAAAAAATATGGTCTTTAGAAGATTGTATTAATTATGCTTTAGAAAACAATATTTCAATTAAAGATGCTACACTAAGTAAAGATATTGCACAAGTTGATTATAGCAAGGCGAAATCATCTAGATTACCCGATTTATTTGGAAGTGCATCTCAAAGTTTTTCAAGTGGAAATACAATAGACCCTATTACAAGCGATTATGTTACAGATCAAGTAAACAGTACAAATGTTGGCATTAATAGTTCCATAACATTGTTTCAGGGTAAGCAAATAAGCAACCAAATTAAACAAAACAAATTACTGCTTGAGCAAAGTATTTTTGAAGAAGAAGTAGAAAAAAATAATATTGTTCTTAATATTTTAGAAACCTATTTACAGACTTTATATAGTAAAGAAAACATTTCTATTGCTAAAAACAATTTAGAAGCTTCAGAAAAAGAAGTACTTAGAGCTAAAGCTCGTTTAGATGCTGGAACCATAACTTTAAGTGATTATACTGAAGCGCAAAGCCAAGCTGCTACTAACAAATACAATGTTATTTCTTCAAAAAATGAGTATCAGCAATATATAATAGATCTAAAACAGTTATTGGAGTTACCTTTTATGGAAGATATGCAAATTGAAACCATAAATGAAAATTTGGATTTGGTAAATCTAAATCTTAACAAAACAGAAGTGTATAAAAATGCATTGGAATACTTGCCAGAAATTAAAGCTAGTAATTTAAATATTGAAGCAAATGAAAAGGAATTAGATATAGCAAAAGGTGGTTTTTTACCAACTTTATCATTATCTGGTAGCTTAGGTTCTGGTTATACAAGTATTACAGATAGCTCGTTTTCAGATCAGTTCGATTTAAATTTCAATCAAAAATTAGGTTTATCATTAAGTATTCCAATTTTCAACAAAAATAAAACAAAAGCAGCCGTACAAACCGCTACTATCAATATTAAAAAAGCTGAAATTCAAAAGCAAACTACAGAGAAAACGGTTTATAAAAAAGTAGAAACGGCCTATCAAAATGCACTATCTGCTCAAGAACAAGTTATTGCTTCAGAAGCTTCAAAAGTAGCCGCAGCACAAAGCTATAAACTTGCACAAAAAAAATACGAATTGGGAGATTTAAGTACAACTGATTTAGTGATTAGTCAAAACACATATACCAATGCACAACAAAACTATTTGCAAGCTAAATACTTAAATATTTTGTACCACCAATTACTACAATTTTACCAAGGAAACGATATTAAACTTTAATTAATTAAAAATGAAAACAAAAACAAAAATAATTATAGGAAGTGTTGTAATTGCTCTAATTGCAATTGCATCATACAGTTTTATAAATAGCGATGAAGCCGTTATAATTGAACCTAAAACAATAACAGCAAAAAAATCAGATGTAACAACACTGGTTACAGCAACAGGAACCATAGAGCCTATTAATCAGGTTGATGTTGGTACACAGGTTTCAGGAGTTGTGGAAAAAATATATGTAGATTATAATAGCGAAGTTAAAGAAGGGCAGTTAATTGCCGAGTTAGATAAAACAAATCTAATTGCTACAAGAAATAATGCACAAGCATTTTACGATAATGCTATTGTTCAAAAAAACTACCTTCAAAATATTTATGATAGACAAAAGAAATTGTTTGAAAATCAGGTAATTAGTAAATCTGATTTTGATGACGCTCTTTATGAACTTCAAACTGCAAAAGGTTCAGTAACTCAACGTTTATCAGATCTTCAAAAAGCAAGAACTAATTTAAGTTACGCTAATATATATGCTCCAATAGATGGTGTTGTACTTTCTAGAGATATTGATGAAGGGCAAACAGTTGCTGCAAGTTATAGTACACCAACACTTTTTACTATTGCTCAAGATTTAAAAGAAATGCAAGTAGAAGCTGATGTTGATGAAGCCGATATAGGAAATGTAAAAGATGGTCAACGCGTTACATTTACTGTAGACGCATATTTAGGTGAAACCTTTGAAGGTGTAGTTACACAAGTACGTTTAGACCCAACAATATCATCTAACGTAGTTACATATACGGTGGTTATTAAAGCTGATAATCCAGATTTAAAATTAAAACCAGGTTTAACAGCAACAATTTCAATTTATACACTAGAATTAAAAAATGTTTTAACTACCGAAGCTAAAGCTATAAACTTTAAGCCAGAAACAGAAACTTTAGCATTGTATAATACACATCATAATTTACCAGCAGTTTCTAATACTACTTCAAAAAATAAAACAACACTTTGGGTTTTAGGTAACGATAAAAGTATAACTTCAAAAAAAGTAACAATAGGAGCGAGCGATGGTGTTAATGTGCAAATTTTAAGTGGAGTAGATGAAGGTGAAAAATTAGTTTATAGTTTAAAAGGGCTTTCTAGAGCCGAAGCTGGACCAAAAGGAGCAGGCGAAAGTCCATTTATGCCAAAACCACCAGGAAAAAAATAGGATATTATGAAGAAAGAAATTATAAAAATTAATGACTTAAAGCGTGATTTTACTATGGGAACTGAAACGGTTCATGCACTTAGAGGAATTTCGTTTGGCATTGAAGAAGGCGAATTTGTAACCATTATGGGTTCAAGTGGTTCAGGAAAAAGTACCATGTTAAATATCTTAGGATGTTTAGATCAGCCAACTTCTGGAACTTACGAAATAGACAATGTAAGCGTAAAAGATTTGAGCAGAAATGAGTTGGCTACTATTAGAAATGAAAAAATTGGATTTATTTTTCAATCATACAACTTACTGGCCAGAACTTCGGCTATTGAAAACGTAGAATTACCTTTATTATACAACAGTAAAGTTTCTACTGAAGAACGAAGAGAACGCGCAATTAAAGCTTTAAAAATGGTTGGTTTAGAGGAAAGAATGGATCATACACCGGCCCAACTTTCTGGTGGACAACAACAACGTGTAGCAATTGCAAGATCTCTTGTAAACAATCCTGTAATGATATTAGCAGATGAGGCTACAGGTAATTTAGATACGCGTACATCTTACGAAATTATGTCTTTATTTCAAGATTTAAATAAAAAAGGAATTACCATAACTTTTGTAACTCACGAGCCTGATATTGCAGAATTTAGTAGTAGAACCATTGTGTTAAAAGATGGAAATATAATTCAAGATTATAAAAATGACAATATTCAATCTGCAGCAGTAGAATTAGCCAAATTACCTAAACAAGACAATTAATTATGAGACTATTAAATTTATTTAAAATTGCATATAAAGCAATAATTCTTAATAAAACAAGAACATTGCTTACTATGTTGGGTATTATTATTGGAGTAGCTTCAGTAATTGCAATGTTAGCTATTGGTGAAGGTTCAAAAGAAAGTATTCGTACAACAATTTCAAGTATGGGTTCTAATATGATAACCATTAGACCAGGAGCAGATGATAGAGGTCCGGCTAGAGGTAGTGGTGGTAACGTACAAACACTAACTTTTAAAGATTATGAAAAAATAAAAGAACAAACCACTAATTTAATAAGCTATATAACACCAATGGTTAATGGTGGTGGGCAAGTTATTAACGGTTCTAACAACTGGCCAAGTACTATTTACGGTGTAAATCCAGAATACCTTAATATAAAAGTAGTGGATTTACAAAGCGGAAGTATGTTTACAGATACTGAAGTTAATTCGGCCGCTAAAGTAGCTTTAATTGGGCAAACGGTTGTAGATAATGTATTTCCTGATGGTGAGGAACCAGTAGGACAAATGATTCGTTTTAATAATATTCCTTTTAAAGTTATTGGTGTTTTAGAAGAAAAAGGTGAAAATACCTTTGGCCAAGATCAAGATGATGTGGTAATTGCACCTTATACAACAGTACAAAAACGTATTTTAGCAATAGATTATTTAAATCAAATTGTAGCTTCAGCAATTAGTGAAGATGATGCACCCGAAGCAGTAATACAGGTTACTGAAATTTTACGTTCTCAACATAAATTATTGGATACTGAAGATGATGATTTTACAGTACGTTCTATGGAAGAATTAATTTCAACATTTAGTTCTACAAGTGAAATGTTAACTGTATTATTGGTAGCTGTAGCAGGTATTTCATTACTAATTGGAGGTATTGGTATTATGAATATTATGTATGTTTCTGTAAAAGAAAGAACTAAAGAAATTGGATTGCGAATGGCTGTAGGAGGTAAGGGTTCTGATATTTTAATGCAATTTTTAATTGAAGCAATTTTAATAAGTATTACCGGAGGTTTATTAGGTGTATTTTTAGGTCTTGGAGCTACTTTATTTATAGAAAATTTCTTACATTGGCCTACAAGTGTTGCCTTATATTCTATAGTGATTTCTTTTGCAGTTTGCGCCATAACCGGCATATTTTTCGGATGGTATCCAGCTAGAAAAGCAGCAGCTTTAGACCCAATTACAGCATTGAGATACGAATAATAAAATTTTAAGATGTTTACAAATAGAAAAAGTCTAAATATTGGAGTTCACCTATTAGTTTGGTTAGTATTGTTTGGCTTGCCTTATATTTTATCTTATGGACTAGAAGTTGAAAGAACAATAGCTCATTTTTGGATTCCAATGATATTTTGTGCAATTCTGTTTTATTTCAATTATTTAATATTAATTGACAAGTTGTTTTTCACAAAAAAAACAATTAGTTTTTTTACAATTAATATTTTGTTAATTGCACTTTTTCTATTTTTAAAAGAATACATAGAGACCACTTTTTTTGAAAATTTGTTTGATAAAGGGAATAATATTGAAGGAAAAAAACCGCCTTTTAAACTATTTATTTATATACAAATGCTAACATATTTAGCTCCTTTACTTTTTTCAATAGCTTTAAAAACAACCCAAAAATGGAGAAAAACTGAAGCTAAAAGTAAAGAAGCTGCAAATATTCAGTTACAATCAGAATTACAACATTTGCATTACCAGTTACAACCACATTTCTTTTTTAATTCATTAAATAATATTTATTCGTTAGTAGATATTTCGCCAGATCAAGCAAAAACATCCATACATAGTTTAAGTAAATTAATGCGTTATATGCTTTATGAAACAAATATGGAGTTAGTTTCTCTTACTAAAGAAATTGATTTTATGACAAAATATATTGCTTTAATGAAATTGCGTGTAACTGATAAAACAGAAGTGAGTTATAATTTTCCTTCAGAAAACACAACAATTCAAATTGCACCTTTATTATTTATTTCTTTAATAGAAAACGCTTTTAAACACGGTGTTTCGGCAAGTAAAGAAAGTAAAATTGAAATAAATATGACTTGCAAAGACAAAACGATATTTATTAGCATAGAAAACAATAATTTCCCTAAAAAAACAGACGATAAAAGTGGTTCGGGAATTGGTTTGCAAAACTTAGAAAAACGTTTGCAATTACTATATCCTAATAAATACAGCTTTAAAACAGGAGTAAAGGACGATCGTTTTTTAGTAACTTTAGAAATAGAAACAGCTTAAATTATGAGCAAAGTAAAAATTACCTGTGTTATTGTAGATGATGAGCCAATGGCTTTAAATTTAGTAGAAAGTTATGTAGAAAAAACACCCTTTTTAGACCTTAAACAAAAATGTAGTAGTGCTATTGAAGCTATGGATTTTATTAAAGAAACTCCTGTTGATTTATTGTTTTTAGACATACAAATGCCAGATTTAACAGGTATTGAATTTTCTAAAATGCTACCTAAAGAAACTCGTGTAATTTTTACCACAGCATTTGATCAATATGCATTAGAAGGTATAAAAGTTGAGGCTTTAGATTATTTGTTAAAACCTTTTGATTATGCTGAGTTTTTAGTTGCAGCCAATAAGGCTAGTAAGTGGTTTGAATTAGTTAAAGGAAATCAAAAATCTGTTGTATCTGAAGAAAAAGAGTTTCTTTTTGTAAAATCGGAATACAAACAATTGCGTATTAAATTGGCAGATGTTTTATATTTTGAAGGACTTAAAGATTATATTAAAATATGGCTAAAAGGTAATCCAAAGCCAATTTTAACACTAATGAGTTTAAAATCTTTAGAAAATGAACTTGCCGAAGATCAGTTTATGAGAGTTCATAGATCTTTTATTGTTTCATTAAAAAATATTGTAGAAATTGAACGTAGTCAAATTATTATAAATAACCAACGCATTACAGTTTCTGAACAATACAAACCAAAGTTTTTAGAGTTTGTAAATAACAATTCTTTTAACAGGTAAATATCGAATTATAACTATCAAATAAAATTAGAACTTCATAAGCCGTAATTACTTTTAACATAATATCTATCGATATAGACCTAAAGGCACTATATCTGCAATTATGTGTAAATAGCCTGAAATACGGCTATACAGCAATTACTGTATATTTGTATTATAATTTATATTATGTTAAATAGAGTTTTTTAGAATGTAAATGTGAAGTATGTGAATACTCCTTTTATTACATTTCAGAATCGTAAATTAATACACGCTCCCATAATTTAGAAGCTTCAGCAATAAAAAGTTTGTGTGCTGGCTCTATTTGATACTTATCGTGTTCTTCAATATTATTAAAAGTAACTTTTAAACAATATGTATAACTGCTATCTACAACTGGTCTGTTTGTTGCTGCTGGTGTTCCAATATGATTGTTTTTGGCATATTTAGAAGTTTCAACCAATTTATTTATTGCATCTTCAAATTTTGTTCTGTCTGTTTTATTTTCAGGATTCTTTAACCAAAAGAAAACCAAGTGTATAAATTTTTCTTCCATATTTAATTCTTTTCTATAACTAATGTCGTCATACATCTTTTATGTTCAACTATTGTTGTTTTTACAGTTTCTAAAAACGTAATTTCTTTAGATTGTTTTAAATGCTGTAACAATTCTTTCGTTAATAAAAATCGTGTTGAACCATCAGGTAATTTATAAATTCCATTTTCTATATGTTCAACATTGTTTTCCATACCAAAATTAGACGCCATTCTTATAAATAAACTTCCGCCAGGTTTTAATATTCGCAATAATTCTTTTAACATTTTTAAATACTGGCTTAAATCTTCGGCAAAATGCAATACGGCATTGCATATAACGTGATCAAAACTATTTTCTGTAAATGGAATAGCATCTACATTTGCTTGTTTAAATTTTTCTTTATCATATATTTTTTTACAATAATTTACATCGTCTAAGCTAATATCAATACCATAAACCTGATGGCCAGCATTGTAAAACCATTTTAAATTTCGTCCACTTCCACAGCCAGCATCCAATATTTTACCTGCTTTTTGATATCTAAGCTTTAAAATTTGATCTAATATGTAAATATCTGTTCCATCTATTGCTTCTCGTAATTGCTGTAATTTCATACATAGAATTTATAGAGTGCAAATTAATAAATTATTAACAGAATTTAACTATAACCTCTCTTATATCAGCTACAATTGCACTACTTTTGCAGCATGCAAAAAAAGAAAATCCCTCAGCTAGAATTTATTGCACTTATGGCTTCTTTAATGTCTATAGCAGCACTTGCAATTGATGCATTGCTTCCGGCATTAGATATTATTGGGCAATCTGTTGGTACTGAAAGTAATAGTGAAAATCAGTTATTGATAACAATGATTTTTTTAGGTTTAGGTATTGGTCCGTTAGTATTTGGCCCAATATCAGATTCATTAGGTAGAAAACCTGTTGTTTATATTGGTTTTATAATATTTATTGTAGCTAGTTTTGTATGCGTTAACGCACAATCTATTGTAGTTATGATAACTGGTAGAATTATTCAAGGAATTGGACTTTCTGCTCCAAGAACTGTAAGTATTGCAATTGTTAGAGATACTTTTAATGGAGATTATATGGCTAGAATAATGTCGTTTATAACGGTTGTATTCTTGTTGGTACCTACCTTTGCTCCTGTTTTGGGTAAAATTGCATTAGACAGTTTTAATTGGGAAGCTATTTTTTATTTTCAACTGTTAATAGTTTTATTAATATCCGTTTGGTTTTGGTTTAGACAACCAGAAACACTTCATCCTGAATATAGAATAAAATTTACAAAACTGGCTTTTTTAAATGGTTGTAAAGAATTATTTAAATACAAGCAATCTATTGGTTATACTGTTATTTCTGGTTTTATATTTGGCTCTTTTATGGTGTATTTAAGTACTGCTCAACAAATATTTCAGCAACAATATAAATTTATAGATGAGTTTCCATATATTTTCGCAGGACTAACAATTGCAATGGTTATTTCAAGCCTTTCTAACGGAACAATAGTTGTAAAATTTGGTATGAAACGAATAGCTAGATTAGCTTTGTATTTGTTTTTTATAACATCACTTATTTATGTATTTCTTTTTTATAGCTCTAGTAATCCAAGTATAGAAATTATATTAGCCTTTTTTATGCTTCAATTTTTATCAATTGGGTTTCTTTTTGGAAATTTAAGAGCCTTAGCAATGCAACCAATTGCTCATATTGCTGGTATTGGAGCTGCTATTACAGGTTTTATTTCAACAATATTGGCTGTTATAATAAGTGCTATTATTGGTAAATATGTTGGTAATACAGCTTTACCTCTATTTATTGGCTTTTCAATTTGTAGTGGTTTATCTATTTTAGTTTTTAACGTAATAAATATAAAAAGCAAGAACGTGGCAATTAACAATGCTTAACTTTAATTATTTTTAAAAAATTGACTTTAAGTGAAATAAACATACTTACTTAAACCTATTTGTATGGTTTAAACTTTACTTACTAGCTTATTTTTATAACTGTATTTCTTTTGAAAAACGACTTAATTATTTTCATTATAAATAAAATTACTATAATTGCATAAATTAAAAATTAAGTAATGAGAAAGGTAATATTAGTTTTAGTAACTATTTTTTCAATTATTTCTTGTCAAAAGGAAACAAAAAAAAGCGGTAAAGAAAAAGGCTACACAATTAATGGTTATACAAATAGTTTAAATTCATCTAAAGCTTATTTATTCGACTCCAACAATACTTTAGCAGATTCAGCAATTATTTCTAATAATAAATTTCAATTTAAAGGTATTTCAAATGGAGTAAATTTTAATACTATTTTATTTATAAAAGACTCACTTAGTGTAGATGTTTTATTGGAAAACAATGATTTTCAATTATATGCTTCAATAAATAATCAATTGGTTTTTGGTGGCAATGCACAACAGAATTACAACACCTACTTAGAAGGTTTAAATAAATTAGAAAAATCTAAACTAGCCATTTTTAATACTTCAACAATAAAAACTAGTATTGCTACTCAAATAGATAACTTAAATTCAAAAATTTATAATTACAAGTTAAATAGTTTAAAATCAATAAGCTCTACTCCTATTAAATCTAAAATATTGAATAGTATTTTAAATAATGACGCCTTAAGTATTAATCAGTTAATTGAAATTAAAACTATTACAGATAAGTTAGATAATGCTAAAATTGTTGAAAACGTTAATACTGCTTTAGAAAATTTAAAAGCAATAGAACTAGAAAAAGAGCAGCAAGCTATAAAAATAGCCAAAGAAAATACACCTAAAAGACAACTAGCGCCTATGTTTGCTGGTGAGGGCTTAAATGGTGCAGACCTTTCTTTAGCAACTGTTTTAAATGGAAAAAAAGCTGTTTTAATAGATTTTTGGGCGAGTTGGTGTGGACCTTGTAGAGAGGTTACACCTCAAGTAAAATCTATTTACGATAGATATAAAAGTAAAGGTTTTGATATTGTAACTGTTTCTGAAGATAGAAATAGAGCAGCCTGGAAAAGTGGTATTGCTGAAGATCAAATGCTAAGTTGGAATCATATTTACGATGATAATATGAGAATTGCCTATATGTTTAACGTATCTTCTATACCTCATATGGTATTGGTTGATGGTAATGGTGGTATTATAGACAGAAAAATTTCGGCTTATAGATTGGAAAATGAATTAAAGAAAATTCTGAAGTAATATTTATTGCTCTATATTTTCTATAGTTAAAGAGGCTAATTTATTGTTGTTAAAAACAGGCTTTATTTGAATAGGATTACAGCAAATTTCGCAATCTTCTATATATGTTTGAGAATGCACAGAACTATCTAACAGCATAGATATTTCTTCCCAACAATACGGACATTGAAAAAAGTGTTCTTCCATTAACTAAATAATATTAATAAGGCTCCAAAAGCTGTTGCTGCAATTATAAATTTTCTATAAGCTTCATTATTTATAAGTTTTACTAACCATACACCAGCAAAAAAGCCAATTATTATTCCAGGTATTAATAAAGTGTTTAATAAAAAACTATCTACAGTAATGGTTTTCCATACTATTATATGAAATGGTAATTTAAAAACATTTATTATAAAAAACAACCAGGCCATTGTACCTATAAATTCGTTTTTAGGCAATCGCATTGCTAAAAAATAAATATTAGCAAAAGATCCAGCTAAATTTCCAATCATAGATGTAATACCGGCTAATAAACCAATTCCGTTAGAAAAAAACCAATTAGTAGGTACTTCTTTCCTTTTTTTGCGATCCATAAACACCATAATTAATACAGTTGCCAAAATAAATACAGCCATAAATTGTTTAAACACAACTTCAGAAATATAAGAACCAAGTAATACTCCTATTAAAACCCCAATTACCATGGTTGGTAAAAGTTTCCATAAAAATTTCCATTGTGTATGTCGGTGGTAATAAATTACAGCTAATATATCAGCCATAATCATTAAAGGCATTAATACTCCGGTAGAAGCTTTACCTCCAAAAACCAAAGCCATTAAAATTACAATAATTACACCTAAGCCTTTAATACCAGCTTTTCCTACTCCTAAAATAAATGCAGCTAAAAAAGCTAAAAATAAATCTAGATATGTTAATTGGTATAATTCTATTAAATTAAAAATTTGCGGCATAGTTTTATTTAAAAGTTCGAAGGTACTACAATTTATAAATGTTTTAGTAATTTTATTTTAAGCCATTTTACTCTCTTATATTTGCAAAATGAAGATTGAAATTCTATTTGAAGACGATTATATAATTATTGTAAACAAACCTAATAATGTGCTTATACACAACTCGTATTATGCACGTAACATAAAAGATGATACGTTGTTAGATTTATTGGAAAAACAATTAAATCATAGCTTTTACCCTATTCATAGGTTAGATAGAAAAACTTCGGGTGTGTTAGCACTAGCAAAAAAGAAGGAAGATGTAGCTGTTTTTCAACAATTATTTAATTCAAATACCATTCAAAAAACATATTTGGGTATTGTACGAGGTTTTGCAAAAGAAAGTCAATTAATAGATTCTCCTGTTAAAAACCCTGATACAAAGGTGTATAAAGATGCTGAAACCATATGTAATTGTTTATTTTCTGTTGAATTGCCAATTGCTGTTCATCCTTATAAAAATTCGAGGTATAGTTTGGTAGAATTAAAACCAACTACTGGGCGTATGCATCAATTAAGAATTCATATGAATAAAATTAGCCATCCTTTGGTTGGAGATTATAAATATGGAGATCGATTTCATAATAGAATGTTCGAAACCGAATTTAATTGTCATAATTTATTTTTACACGCGCAATCACTAAGTTTTACGCACCCAAAATCTTATAAAACAATAACTATAACAGCTAAACTACCTAAAGATTGGAAAACTATTTTTGAAAAGTTTAAATGGAATTTTAAGGTGTAAAAAAACCGTTTTCAAATTCTAACTCTTGATACTTTACTTCTAAACTTTAATAAAATATTCTATCTGAGCTAACCCCAATAATCAGATGGAAAAATCAAATTATTAAATTATTAAAATGTTACACTTATGCGCAACTACCACGTTCGCAGCTACGCTAGTGTATTTATTTAATTTACTTGTTTAAAATATTAAAGAACCAAAACTTGAAAACGGTAAAGTGTATTGATTGAGAATTACTTATTGCTTGCTAACAAATTTTGCTGTTTTTCTTTTTTCATTACTTCTAATATCAACTCAAACACTTCTTTTTTTATGTATTTAAAATTTTGTGTATAATTATTAATTTCTAAATCTAATTGCTTGTGAATTGTTCTAAATGAATCTTCTTTTTTTAAGAAGATATTTTCCATTAATAAAGCTAAATTTACTTTATGATTATTTACTTGCTCTTTTAGATCAATAGCTACATTTTTTTCGTATTCTAGACCCTTTAAGTATAATTTTGCCTTTTTAAAGTTATTAGTACTACAAAGACCTATAATATGCTCAGTTATTAATTCTTTTAAAAATTCTTGCTCTATATCTATAAATTCAATTTCTGAAACCCAAAGTTGAGCTTTTTTATTAAGCTGTTCAATGGTTAAGTTTTCGCAAGGTTCTTTTTTGCTGTTTATATTTTTTTTCATAATATAATAGTTTTAAAGAATCCGAGAGAATTCCCTCTTTCTTCTCTCGGATTCTAAAAGAAGATTTTCATTGTATGTGTACCACAATAATTACATTCTATAATTATTAAATATTACCTGTTCAATTTATTGTATAAGAATTTCAAATTAATTTTCTCCTCTTACAAATCTATTTTCTATGGTAATTTAATAAACTCCTAACTCAATTGAATAGTAATTTAATCACGTAAAATCTTCTTTTTATTGATATTAAAATTACGTAAAATTAAAGCCTAAGGCAATGATACACATCAGTGTCTTAATTGATTGTAGTCAGTTATAGAACTTTTAATAAATTAGCTTTATTTATAACTGTAACTGATTTCTGATTTAATTTAATTAAACCTTCCTCATTAAAATCGTGTAAAGTTCTAATTAAAGTTTCCTTTGCAATTCCTATAGAATTAGCTAAATCTTGTCTAGATATAAATATTTCATTGTTTAAAGAAAGAATGTTATAATTTATAAACTTAATTAACACTCTCGCAGTTTTTTGTCTTACAGATCCATATGCTAACGATATAACTTGCTCTTTCATATTAATAATATTATTTGCCAGTAGCAAAATAAAATTTTGCAATACAGGCTGATTTTTATTAATTAGATTTGAAATTTCTAGCTTACTAATTTTATATAGTTGCGTATTAGTTACTGCTTGTGCATTTTGAAAATGAGGCAATTGTTTTACAAAAGAAACATATCCAAAAAAGTTGCCTTCTGTATAAAAATCAGTGATATAACTTTTTCCGTACTCACTTGTTTTATATGTTTTAACAATTCCTTTTTTGATTAAAAATATATGGTTACTTAGGTTTCCTTCGCAATAAATGGCTTCGCCTTTAATGTATTTATAAACTTTTTTATCTTTTAAAAAGGAGTTAAAAAAAACGGTAGAATCATATGAAGATTCAAATATTTCTTTACCAATATTACTTTTTAAAAATTGTGGTGATGTGCTGTTTTTTTCTAATAGGTTTTCAACAGATTTTAATAATTTAGTTTCAATATTTAAAGAATTTGATAATTGCTTTAAAATTTTTTCCAGCTCTTTGTTTTGATCTTTAATTCTTTCTTCAAGCTTTAAATTTTCGGTTACTATTTGAGCTTCCTTAGCTTTTCTTTCAGAAATATTTGTAACTACAACTTTGTAATAAATAAACTTTTCAAATTCAATTTTCCCGAAATTAGCTTCTATTGAAATAAATTCTTTATTCTGTTTAATTCCTTGTAACTCAATTAAACCATCAAAAAATGTTCTGTTTTTATTTGAAATAAAACTATGTATTAAAGAAGCATTATCAAAAAGTGAAGTAATATTCATTTGCTGAAAACTATCAAGCTCATAGTTAAACAACTCTGCTAAAGAGCTGTTAGCCATTATTATATCTCCTTTTTTATTGAAAATTGCAATTCCAAAATTTAACGAATTAAAGCATGCTTCGAAAAAAGCAGATGATTCCATAAGCTCTATTTTCTTTTTCATGCAATTAAATTAGACCTTATATATCTATAAATGTATGATTTAAATCATCTAATACTTTAATAAAATATTTACCTCTTTAATTATCATATCATTTTGCAGATACAAATTCTCTAAGTTTTTGGCAAAAGGTATAGGAGTTTCTATACTTCCAATTCTTTTTATTGGAGCATCTAAGTATTCAAAACAATTTTCAGAAATTAAAGCTGAAATATCTGATGCAATTCCACCAAACAATGTGTCTTCTTGTACAATTAGAACTTTTCCTGTTTTTTTTACCGATTTATAAATAGTTGCCACATCTAAAGGTTGAAGCGTTCTCAAATCTATAATATCAGCCGAGAATTGATGTTTTTTAAACTCGTCCAGCACCCAATGCACTGCTAAGCCATATGCAATTATGGTTAAATCCATTCCTTCATTTAATAGCTTTGCTTTACCTAATGGAATTGTATAATAATCTTCAGGTATTTCTTGATAAATAGATCTATACAATGCTTTATGTTCAAAAAATAAAACTGGGTTTTCGTCTTCTATTGAAGTTGCCAATAATCCTTTAGCATCATATGGAAATGCTGGATACACTACTTTTAATCCAGGTGTTTTAGTAAACCAAGCTTCATTAGTTTGACTGTGAAATGGGCCCGCTCCAACTCCAGCTCCACAAGGCATTCTTAAAACAATATCTGCTGGCTGATTCCAACGGTAAAAAGATTTTGCTAATAAGTTAATTACAGGATTAAATCCAGAGGTAATAAAATCTGAAAATTGTAACTCAACAACACTTTTAAAGCCATTAATTGAAAGTCCATAAGCAGCTTCAATTATACTAGATTCGCATATTGGAGTATTTCTAATTCTATCTTTTCCGTATTTTTTTAAAAAGCCTTCGGTTACTTTAAAAACACCACCATACTCTGCTATATCTTGCCCCATAACAATTAGATTGTCAAATACTTCTAGTGACTTATCTAAACCATTAGATATAGCATCTACCAATCTTGCTTCTGTAGTGTTTTGGTTAGGTTTTTTCTCTATAAAATGAATATGTTTGTAAACACCTGCAATTTCGTTTTCAGTGGTAGAACTAATTTCTTCTTCAGCAAAAGCAATTCTTAAATGTTCATTTATTTCATGAACTATTTCTTCTTTTATTAATACTTCTAACTCTTCAGATAAAATGTTTTCCTTTCTTAAAAAATTCTGATAATTTTCAATAGGATCTTTTAAAGCCCATAATTCTAAAATATTATGCGGTACATACTTATTACCACTCGCCTCTTCATGACCACGCATTCTAAAAGTTTTAAACTCAATTAAAACAGGTCGTGGATTAACTCTTACACTTTGGGCTATTTCTAAAACTTTGGAGTGTACTTCTAAAATATTATTGCCGTCAATAATATATGATTCCATTCCATACCCAACTCCTTTATCTGCAATGTTTTTGCACTTAAACTGCTCACTAGAAGGAGTTGAAAGTCCATAACCATTGTTCTCTACACAAAATAAAACAGGTAAATTCCATACTGCAGCAACATTAAGCGCTTCATGAAAATCTCCTTCACTTGTTGCTCCATCTCCACTAAATACAGTTGTAACTTGGTTGTTGTTTTTTAATAAATTTCCAAGTGCAATTCCATTTGCAACCCCTAATTGAGGACCTAAATGGGAAATCATTCCTATAATTTTAAATTCTTGAGAACCAAAATGAAAAGAACGATCTCTTCCGTTAGTAAAGCCACTTTTTTTACCTTGCCATTGTGCAAATAGTTTATGTAATGGAATATTTCTTGAAGTAAAAATACCAAGATTTCGATGCATTGGTAATATATATTCGTCAGTACTTAACGCATTACAAACTCCAACAGCAATAGCTTCCTGACCTATACCAGAAAACCATTTAGAAATTTTACCTTGCCTTAGTAAAATAAGCATTTTTTCTTCTATAAGTCTTGGTTTTACAAGTTTCTTATATAGGCTAATTAGCTCTTTATCAGAATAATTATTCCTGTCGTAAATTATTTTATTACTAGCAATCATAAAGTAGATTATACTTAAATGTAACAAAATTTTACCCAAAAAAAATACCTTATCATAAAACATGATAAGGTATTTTTAAATATTGTTAATCTAATATTAGATTTCTCTAAAAATAGAATGCATTAATCTTGTTTTGTCATTAATACTTTCCTCTAAAGAAATCATAGTTTCAGTTCTAGAAACTCCATCAATATCATCTATTTCAAAAATGATTTCTTTTGCGTGTGTTGTATGTTTTGCTCTAATTTTACAGAAAATATTGTATTTACCTGCAGTAATGTAAGCAATTGTTACGTTAGATATCTTTTTTAAAGCTTCAATTACTTTTTTAGTTTTTGAAGTTTTATCTAGGTAAATACCAACATGAGATATAAACGAATATCCCATTTTTTCATAATCAAGAGTTAAAGTAGATCCTTTTATAATACCTTCATCCTCCATTTTTTTTACTCTAACGTGTATAGTACCCGCAGAAACAACTAACTTTTTAGCTATATCAGTAAAAGGCGTTCTAGCATTTTCTATTAATATATCTAAAATTTGATGATCAATCTCATCCAACATAAATTTTTTCATGGTCTGATTATTATTGTATATAGAAATTTATTATGCAAAAATATAAAAAATAATGATAATAACACATAAAATTTATGAATTTGACAATTCTAAATCTAAATAATTTAAATTTTCTGCATTAATAATATTATTTGAAGCAAATTTTGATAAATCTCCTATTTGTTCAATGCATTTATATTTTACTAATTTATTATTTAATACCTTGAATTTGAATTGAATACCTACGTCAGTAATTTTACGAACTCCATCTAACTCAATAGTTAAGTTTTTATAAATTATATCTAAAAATAATTTATCGTTATTCGGAATATTAAAATATTCTTCATAATTAGAATAATTAGTTGTGTTAGTTATAAAATTTAATCCCTCAACAAGTGCGTAAAAATTAAATTCACGTGTGGTTTCACGTTCATAATCGTTTTTATAATGCCCTGCCTCTATTAATATAGTGTTATGTCCTAGTTTTTGAAAGTTATCTCCAGTAGCAGTTGGGTAAAATTCATCGGTATACCTACCGATATGATTAGGTATTAGCTGCTGTAGAAAAGAATTCATCGCTACAATTACGCTCATTGTTTCTTTTCTTTCTTCTGTTAATGTTCTTTCTTCATCTATTGAAGGTGCTAAAAATGATATTGTAGCTGTGTTTTGTGTCCCTTCAACATTAAATATGGAGCGTTGATCGTGTAAATTAAAGCAGAATTTTGGGTTAAACTCATCTAAAATACTGCGTAGTAGTTTACTTTCTGTTGCTTTAATAGCTACAGCATCTCTATTTAAATCTATATCGTTTAAATTTTCTCTTGTAAATTTAATAGCTCCATCAGGATTTAATAATGGTATAAATTGAAGTGTACATTCTTTTAAAATAGCACTTGAAAAAGATTCGTTATTTAAGTAATTAAACAAATCGAACATGGCTTTTGTGCCGGTACTTTCATTTCCATGCATTTGAGACCAAAGTAATATTTTCTTCTTTCCAGTACCTATTGAAACTTTATAAATAGGTATTCCACTTTCTGAAGTTCCAATAATTTCTTTGGTAAATTTAGATGGTAAATTGATTAATAAAGGTTCTATATCGGTAAATAAAATTCGTCGTCCAACTAAGCTAGATTCAAAATTGTTTTTATACCAGTGTTGTAAGTCTTCAACTTTTCCTGTTTTCATATTGCAAATATAAGTCTATATAAATGTATTAAAATTGAATTTAAATATTTAACAAGTTTTAGGTATTTGTTACAATTGTGAACCGTGTTAATTTACAAATGTAAACACTCGAATTTTTAACTCATATTACAAATGTAAACATATGCTATGTTCTAACAAACGCCTATTGAAACTCCCGACATCAACAATAAATAATTTTTATTGATGCGCATTAATTAACTTTATAATAGTTGTTTACAATTCTAAACCTAAATAATTACTTCAATAGAGTTTTACTATTGTAAATATATTTTTGTAATAGCTTTTATATTACAATTGTGTTGTTTAACTTTGTAAACATTAAAAAATGTTACAATGGTAAACATAGATGAGTTTTCAAAAAGGTTAAAATTAATTATGGAAACCTATAGCTATTCCGCTTCTTCTTTTGCTCAAAAACTAGAAGTACAACGCTCTAGTATTTCACATTTATTATCTGGAAGAAATAAACCTAGCCTAGATTTTGTTTTAAAAGTTTTAAAAGTTTTTCCTGAAGTTGAACTCTATTGGTTATTAAATGGTGTTGGTTCTTTTCCTAAAAAAGAAAGTGAACCTGTAACTACTCTATTTTCAAATACAGAAAAAAAGGAAGAGTTTGTTCCTGAAAAAATAATTGAGAAAACGGAAAAAGAAATTCCTGTTGAAGTTAAAATTTCAGAAAAAAAAGAAATTGAGAGAATTGTTGTTTTTTTTAAAGATGGCAGTTTTAAAAACTATACACCATAAAAAAAGGCTTCTTATTATAGAAGCCTTTTTAATATTATAAAAAATTTAAACTATTCAATTAAATTTGCCATTCCTGTTTTTAGAATAACAATTAATTCTTTTTTATTGGTGTTTGTAGAGTTTTGTTGGAAACTAACCATTTGATTAAGCATATTTACCGCCATTTTATCAAAATTGTATTTTTTATACTGTGTACCCAATTTAACAAAACTATTAGTAACATTTTCAATAGCTTCTTTATTGTCGCTTTGTGCTATCCATTTAAAAGCTTCGCCATACATACTTTGTGTACGTTTATCTTGCGTTAAAAACATACCTTTTAAAACGTGGTTTGCAATAAACGGTAAATTACTTTTATCTTTTTCGCTTATGTAAATATTTACCACTGCATCAGATAAATTCTCTTTTACTTTGTTGTTTAACGAGTTTACTTTTGCCAGCGCACCTTGTTTATCTATTTGATATAACGATACTAATGAAGCTCCTATAATGGCGTAAGATTCATTATCTACACCTCTTTCAAAAATTGGTTTATAAATTGGGTCTATTAGCTTACCTAAAACTTTAATAGCTGCAGCTCTAACCAATGTTTTAGGGTCGTTAGATGCGATTTTAGCTATTTTACTTATAGCGTCTTTCTTATTGTATTTTTGAAATAAATCAATGTTTTCTAACGCTAAGATTCTTAATTCATAATAAGGGTCATTTAATGCTTTTAAAATTGTATTGTAAGCATCTTTATTTGTTTGCTGTTTGTCTGCTATATTTTCTATAGCAATTTTTCTATCTAAGTACTTTGGAGCATTGTTGTATTGATAAATATAGTTTTGAGTTGTTTTTTTATCATTAATCTCAGCCAATAAAACTCTTTTAGCATCTATATTAATTAACTTTGGAAGCTTGTTAAAGTTAAATGTAAATGAGCTTTCTTTTCCATCTACCCAAACATTCTCTCTTCTTACAACTCCATTTCCTTCATAAATATCTATACTTAAAGGAAATTTAAACGTTTTTCCAATTTGATTAATATTTACAGTAACATTTCTACTTATTGTATTAAAGTCATAAGTTACATTCATATCAATATGACCACTTCCAAAATACCACTGATTAAAAAACCAGTTTAAGTCTTTTCCGCTTATTTTTTCAAAAGCTAAACGTAAATCGTGTGCTTCTGCAGTACCAAATTTATGTTTGGTTAAATACGATTTCATTCCTTCAAAAAAAGCTTCGTCACCTAAGTAATCACGCAACATATGTAAAATAGCATTTCCTTTGTGGTAGCTAACAGGGTCAAACATATGCTCTTTATCTTCGTAATAAAAACGAACTAAATCTTTGTCTTCGCTTCCACTTTGTAAATACACTTGCACGTCCTCGTCCATATGCGCATCTGCTTTATCTTTTCCGTACTTGTACTCGTACCACAAATAAACACTATATGTTGCAAAAGACTCGTTTACAGTTAAGTTAGCCCAGCTTTCGGTTGTAACTAAATCTCCAAACCAATGATGAAACATTTCGTGCGCAATAGTACCTTCCCACTCATTATTGTCAATTAACTGTCCTTTGTGTTGTTGAGCGGTTTCTCCATGAACTACGGCAGTAGTGTTTTCCATAGCTCCACTAACATAATCTCTTACTACTATTTGAGAGTATTTATCCCAAGGATATTCTACGCCTGTTAAATTTGAGAAAAAAGTTAACATTTCTGGTGTTAAACCAAAAATATCTTTCGCTGCATATTCATATTCAGGCTCTA
Source organism: Lutibacter oricola (assembly GCF_900106565.1). Taxonomy (GTDB): domain Bacteria; phylum Bacteroidota; class Bacteroidia; order Flavobacteriales; family Flavobacteriaceae; genus Lutibacter; species Lutibacter oricola. The sequence continues at coordinate 523,087 of NZ_FNNJ01000002.1, read as the reverse complement.
CGTAATAATCTACTTTTAAGTTTTTCCAACTATCGTTTACCACACTAAACTCACCTGCTCCCATAAAAAACAAATAAGGTGCGTGCTTTTCATCCATTTTCCAATAATCTGTTCTTGTTCCGTTAGTGTTTTTATTTTGACTAATTAAATTACCATTTGAAAGCGTTACAAACTTATCTGGCACAGTCATATAAATTTCTTGTGAAGTTTTCTGATTTGGACTATCTATAGTTGGAAACCAGCAGCTACTAGATTCCGTTTCTCCTTGGGTCCAAATTTGAGTAGGTTTTTCTGGGTCTGTTTCTAACGGATCTATAAAATACAAACCTTTAGCATCTTGTATGGCTACACTACCTTTTTGAACAACTTCTTCAGGTTTTGCAGTGTATTTAATGTAAACTGTATATTCTTCATTTCTTTTGAAGGTTTTGCCTAATTCAATAGTAATTTCATTGTCGCTATAGTTATAAGGAACGTCAGAACCTTCAAGTTTAACTTGATGTATGTCAAATGATTTTGCATCTAACGTTACTTTATTTATAGGATAAAAATGAGGAGTTAATGTAATCCAAGCTTCACCATTTAATTGACTCTTTTGAAAATTGAAATCAACTTTTAATTTGGTATGAATTAAATCGTTTATTTTTTCTCTTTCTGCTTGGTATTTTTTGCCTTGAGCTTGTGATAATACAGTCACAAATAAGGCAACAATCATAAAATACTTTTTCATTTGTAAAACTTAAATTATAAGAATTCAAAAATAGCATTTTATTATGTTTTACTAGTTAAAGTGCCGTTAAAAAGAAAAACCACACAATTAGGTGTGGTTTTCTATATTTTTAGTGAAGATTTTTTATTTTGAAATACTTTTAAAAATACCTTCTAATTGGCTCATTTGTTGCGAACCTCCATTTAATTTTAAATGCTGTGCCATTTCCATAATTTGAGATGGATTCATATTATTTCCTAAAACTCTAACCAACGCAAATCCTTTTTTATTGTCAGATCCAAAAACTACTACTTCATCAACAGCATCTTCAGTTCCTAAATAACTAACATTAACGGCACTTTTACCCATATTAAAACGCGCTAACTGTTTGTATTTTGGGTTTTTTAGTATTTCTTTTACTTTTAGTTTTTCTGTTTTATACAATTCTTCATTAGTATCATTCAATTGCAGTGCTAATACATTTACTTTTTTAATAGTTTCTAATGTTTTTTTAGCATCTTCAGAAATACCAGTTTCTTTTAACTGTAAAATATTTGAAGGTAAATCAATAGCTATAAAATCTGAATTCTCTTTACCGTCAACAATATATTTTTGTAATGAAGGTGTGCTTTCGCAAGCTGTTAATAAAAGGACTGATATAAAAATCAGTCCTATATTTTTTAGAATATTTTTCATTGGTTATTATTTTTTAAGTTTCAATCCACTGTTTGGAATATGAGCTTCTGTAATTTCAGCAATATTATTTAAATCAATATTACCTGTTAACGAAAGTATTACAGCTTCTTTATTAGCTTTATCTTTAAGGTCGCTTACAAACATTAATAATTCACTTACGTGGTCATCATCTTTACCAGGTCTAACATACACTTTTACATTAGCATCTTTATCTTTAACCCTCATTAACTCATTTAGTTTAGACGATTTTAAATACTTAGTTACTGCTACATTCATTTCACCTGCGATAGTTGCATTTTCAGTAGTAAAGACTTTTAACGACTCTAGGCTTTGCACCATTTCTTGGTACTTTTTACCTTCTTCTCCTCCGCCTTTAAATTTACTTGCCATTTTAAATAACTCTTTAGTTACAACTATAGTTGTAACATCATCCATATCTTCAAACTTATCAAATAATGATGTTTGCGCAATACTTGTAAATGGTAATATGGCTACGATTAATATTAAGATTACTTTTTTCATTTGTTTACTTTTTAGATTGTTTAAGTGCTTTATTTTTTGCTATTTCGAACTCTTGCAATTGTGTAATTGCTACAGTTCCTTTGTTTAAATTTGCTGAAAGCATTCCAAACGCTAATTGCGATTCGTTATAAGCTTTTTCAGCCCTGTTTTGCTGAACTTTATAATGTCCACCATAAATACTTACTAGTAATATTACCGAGGCTGCTACTGATAACAGTTTCCAATTCCACTTTTGACTTTTTAATTGAATTGTTTTAGTATAACGCTCTTGTTTACTAGTTGAAAAATAACCAAACAATGCTTGGTATTCTTGTAAATGCTCTGGAACATTATTGCTTAAAAAATAATTTTTTAATTCATTTTCTTCAGCAATGCTTGTTTCTGCATTTTCGTATTTTTCCAACAACTTTTCTATGTTAGCTAACTCCATAATTATGTTGTTTTAATAATTGTTCTTTAATTGTTTTTCTCGCCCTAGATAATGTTACTCTTACTGCCGTTGGTTTTATATTTAGCATTTTTGCTATTTCATCAAACTCATACTGCTCCACATCTCTTAGTTGTATTATTAATTTTTGCTGCTCTGGTAAGTTTTCAATCAACTCGTGAACTTTACTTACGCTGTCATTAAGTTCCACACGCCTATCTAAAGACGTTCCTTTTTCTTGATAATTACTATGAACCAAACTTAAATTACTTGCTTGTTTAGATTTTAATCTGTCAAAACAATAATTTTTTGTCATTGTCATTGCAAAAGCTTCTACACTTTTATAATTAGATAATTTCCCTTTGTTTTTCCATAACTTAAAAAACAACTCTTGAGTTGCGTCTTCTGCCTCTTCTGTAGATACCAATAGTCTTTTCGCTAAGCGAAACACTTTATCTTTAAACGGCATTACAGTTTTTAAAAACTCTGTTTGTTTCATTATTAAGTTTGGTTTTTACAACTTTTTATAGTTGCTTACATAATTATGACGAGCATATTACGTTTTTGTAACAAAAAAAAGTGTTGAAAATTTTTTCAACACTTTTTTGCTTTTTTACTTTCCGCTTAAGATGCTATCTTCAATGGGATCTCCATAAGGGTCTCCGTCATCATTACAATCCATAAGGATCCAATCTACTTCAGTATTAAATATCCAACTAATTGCTCGCAAATCATCATAATAAAACTTTCTGTCAAATCCACTTGCTCCAGTTGAAAATAATGATTTACTTGAGCTTGAAATATTAGCAAAATTTGAATCATGTTCATCAGTATGTCTAAAACCTAATGAATGACCTAGCTCATGTAATATAGTGCCCTTAGCCTTAGAATACATACTGTTTTTATTGTTTATTCTTATAAACTTACCTATTTTATGACGTCTAGACCCATCATTATAACCTTGATAATAGCCTACCTGAGCTTCAGCTATTGCTCCTTGACTATCCATATCTTCTCTTGGAACCATTGTTATTTCAATATTTCCATAATCTCCTTCATCAATAACATTTCTTATTCTAAAATAAATACCTGGTGAAGAAGCATCAAAATAGTTATCTGAATCAAATAGGTTATTGTTAATTGCTTTATTCCATTCATCAACCGCAGCAACAATACCTTGTCTCCAATTTGAATTTACAGATGGATCTATTATTATATTGATATAGCTATCAGTAGAGAAATTGCCACCTAGACAATATACATCACCAAGGAGAACAATTTTATAAATTGCATCAGGATCATTGCCTGAAGATAGGAATCCATCCCCAATATTATTTATAATAAAATTTCTTTGAGAGAACTCTAATTCATGCCTTGGGTCTATAGGGTTATCAGAGTCATCAGAGTCATCAGATTCATCAGAATTATTATTGCTTTTATTTACTGGGTAACAATGGGCTGTTTGAGGAGGAGCTTCCCCATCAATGACCCTATCTTGAATGTTGTTTTTAAAATCTTGAAAACCTAGAAACTCTTTGTTTATCAAGCCTTGTCTTAAATTGTTTACTACATCTTTTGAACCCCATAAAATTAATTTATCATCACTTTTAGTTTTTTTCACATTTAAATTAAGTTGAGTCTCAATTTTGACTCCGCTTAAATTAGAGGTTTCTAAATTTTCAATTTCACTTAAACCTTCTTTTTCACACCCTGCAAATAACAGGACAAATAACATAATAAATAAATAATTCTTTTTCATATTTTTTCATTTAAATTTAAACAAATATATAATTATTTAAATATAATTATATTATTTTTTTGTAATTTTCGGAATAATTCAAATCTAATTAAATCAAGAATGAAAAAAATCATAAAACTTTATATTTCTGCATTTATATTAATTATAATTTCCTGCTGTAGTAATAAAAATGACAACTTTACACCAACTGCTAGTTTAGAAATTCAAGATTTTGTTTGGAAAGGTTTAAATACTTATTATTTATGGAAAAATGATGTTCCTAACCTAAACGATAGCAGATTTTCATCTGATAAGGAGTATTCAGATTATTTAAGTGACTACCCACAACCTGAAGATTTGTTTGAAAGTTTGATTTACAATAGATCAACAACTGACAAATGGTCTTGGATTGTTGATGACTATATAGATTTAGAAAATTCTTTTAGCGGTATTAGTACTAGTAATGGTATGGAGTATGGTCTAACTTATGAAGCTAATAGTACTACTGATATTTTTGGGTATGTTCGCTACGTATTACCAAATACAGATGCGGCTAATAAAGGAGTTAAAAGAGGAGATGTGTTTGACGCTATTAATGGAGTGCAATTAACTATTAATAATTATAAGGAACTTTTAAGTTTGGATTCTTACACGCTTAATTTTGCAGATATAAATGGTGGGAATCCGACTTCTAATAATACTTCTGCAAATTTGGTAAAAAGCGAATATCAAGAAAATCCAGTTTATATTGTTAAAACAATTGATGTTGACGGTACTAAAATTGGTTATTTAATGTATAATAGTTTTACAAGTAATTATGATGTTGATTTAAATAATGCTTTTGCACAATTAAAAAATGAAGGAGCTACTGAGTTGGTTTTAGATTTAAGATATAATGGAGGTGGAGATATAAAAACAGCTGTTTACTTGTCGCAAATGATAACGGGACAATTTACTGGAGAATTATTTGCTAAAGAAAGATGGAATGATGAAATACAAGAATGGTTTGAAAACAATGAGCCAACATATTTAGTGAATAATTTTGTTGATAGAATTAGAAAATATAACGATGATGATGAGCTTATCGTTGATGACTTTATAAGCAGTTTAAACCTTACTCGTTTATATGTTTTAACAAGTGGTAGTTCTGCTTCAGCAAGTGAATTGGTTATAAATGGTTTAAACCCATATATTGATGTTGTTACTATTGGTACAACTACTTTTGGTAAATATACAGGGTCAATTACGCTATATGATTCAGATGATTTCTCTAAAGATGGAGATAATTTTAATCAAAACCACACTTGGGCAATGCAGCCTATTGTTTTAGAAACTCTAAATAAAGTTGGAGAAAATAGTCCTTCTGGCTTTACACCAACTCATGAACTAATTGATTATATAGATTTAATGCAACCTTTAGGAGACAAGAGCGAACCTTTATTGGCTAAAGCAATATCTTTAATCACTGGAGCTTCAACAAAAAGTAAGGCTAGAGTTAGCTCTTTTGAAGTTAGAGATTTTAAAAACTCTAACAGCTTTAAACCTTTCGGTAATGAAATGTATGTAGATAAAAAATTACCTCTTAGTTTATTTATAAAATAAACGTAAAATATAAATTTAAAGACAGACTTAGGTCTGTCTTTTTTTTGTTAAATAATTAAGTATTTTTGCTTTAATAAAACTAATCAATACAATGAAAATTAAAATTGCATCTCTGCTCCTGTTTAGTATACTAATTAGCTGTGGAAAAGGTTACAAATCAAGAGAGTCTGTAACTGTTGAATTTGAATATGTAAAAAAAGATAGTACTGCAAGTTATAGAGCTATTGAAATTGCAAATGATTCTACAGTTGTTTATGCAGGTTCAAATGGTAGTTTTGGAGTTATAACTGGAGGTAAAGATTTAAAATTAGCAACGAGTATTAATACAGACACTTTGGTTCCTAATTTTAGAGCACTTGCGTTTCATAAAGATGCAGCTTTCGCTATAAACATTGGAAATCCGGCTTACATTTATAAATTTATTAATGGAGCTATTGAAATGACATACAAAGAAGAGGGTGAAAAAGTTTTTTACAATTCTATGAAGTTTTTTGATGAATTAAATGGTATTGCAGTTGGAGATCCAACAGAAAATTGCTTATCTATATTAATTACAAGAGATGGTGGTAAAAATTGGGGTAAAATTCCTTGCGAATATTTACCTGCTACTGCTGAAGGTGAAGCTGCATTTGCTGCAAGTAACACTAATATTTCTATTGTAGGTAAAGAGGCTTGGATAGCAACCGGAGGAAAAAAGGCTAGAGTTTTTCATACAAGTGATATGGGTATAAATTGGGAGGTTTTTGAAACACCTATTGTACAAGGAAAAGAAGCTACAGGTATTTATTCTATTCATTTTAGAAATAAAAAAAATGGAATTATTGCTGGTGGAGATTATACAGATAAGTTTGGGGATTCAGCAAACAAAGCAATTACTAAAGATGGTGGTAAAACCTGGAACTTAATTGCAGAAAATGAAGCTCCAAAGTATGTTAGTTGTGTGCAATTTGTTCCAAAAACAAGAGGTAAAGAAATTATGGCTGTTTCTACAAACGGACTATTCTACTCTAATAACGCTGGTAAAAATTGGCAAAAAATTAGTGATGAAGCTTTTTATAGTATTCGTTTTTACGATAAAAATAATGCTTGGGTTGCTGGTAATGGTAAAATTGCTAAAGTAAAAATCAACTAAATTTAATGAAGAAAATTGGTTTAATCATTTTACTTACAGTGTTAGTAATAAGCTGTAAAAAACAGTCGCAATTAAGTGCTAGGTTTGATTGTGGTAACGAAAGTGTTTCTAATACTAAACAAATTTTAGACTTCAATAAAAACTTTAAAGTAAGCATACCAAGTAGTTGGAATACACAGCTTCACTACAGCACTTCTCAATCTCAAATTTTTACTGCAGATACTACAAAACAACTTTCTAAAACCTATATTTTAGATACTTCGTTTAATTATGGAGAAATAAATTTTGATTCTGATTTCATTAAAAAAACAGATTCCATAATTAAAAGTAAAAACTTAATTTTAGTAACTTCAGAAAAAGAAAAATTTAAAAATAAAGACTCGTTTTGGTATGTGGTTAAAGGCTTAAAACAAAAAATGACCTATCACCAATTAAATATGATTATTAAATTATCCAACAATACATATTTTAGTGCAAATGTAGATGTTTATGGAGACACTCGAATAAATGAACGTTTATGCGAGTCTTTGTCGATATTAAATTCCGTAGAATTTTTAGAATAATTTATGAATATTCAATTGTATAAACATTACCTATATTGTACTTTTGATAAAAATATAAAAAAATGCAAAAAATAATAGATAGATTTGTTAAGTATATTACTGTAGATACACAGTCTGACCCAGAAAACCCAGCTTTTCCAAGTACTGAAAAACAATGGGATTTAGCCAAAATTTTAGTTGAAGAGCTAAAAGAAATTGGAATGGAAGATGTAACGTTAGATGATAACTGTTATGTAATGGCTACATTACCATCTAATGTAGATTTTGAAGTACCTACAATTGGTTTTATTGCGCATATAGATACAAGTCCAGATTATTCTGGAACAAACGTTAAACCGCAATTTCACCCTAATTACAATGGAGAAGATATTGTGCTTAATAAAGAAGAAAACATTATTTTATCTCCAAGTTATTTTGAAGATTTATTAATGTACAAAGGTCAAACTTTAATTACTACTGATGGTACTACACTATTAGGAGCTGATGATAAAGCAGGAATTACAGAGATAGTTTCGGCGATGGAATTTTTAATTAATAATCCAGAAATTAAGCACGGTAAAATAAGAGTTGGTTTTACGCCAGATGAAGAAGTTGGTAAAGGTGCCCATATGTTTGATGTAGATAAATTTGGTGCGGAATGGGCTTATACTATGGATGGTAGCCAAGTTGGTGAGTTAGAGTATGAAAACTTTAATGCAGCTGGTGCTAAAGTTACTATTAATGGTAAAATTGTTCATCCTGGTTATGCAAAAGGAAAAATGATTAATTCTATGACTATTGCTGCGGACTTTATTAAAAGCTTGCCAGCAAACGAAGTTCCTGAGCACACTACAAATTATGAAGGTTTTTTCCATTTACATACTATGAATGGTGAAGTTGAAAAAACAACTTTAGAGTATATTATTAGAGATCACGACTTAAAATTATTTGAAGGAAGAAAAGAACTTTTTCAAAAATTAGTTGATGATTTAAACAAAAAATTAGGAGCAGATTTAATTGAAGTTGAAATTAAAGATCAATACTTTAATATGCGCGAGAAAATTGAGCCTGTAATGCATATTGTTGATATTGCCGAAGAAGCAATGAATCACCTAAATATTACTCCGCTAATTAAAGCTATTAGAGGTGGTACAGATGGTTCGCAATTATCATACAAAGGTTTGCCTTGTCCAAATATTTTTGCTGGTGGACATAATTTCCACGGAAGATACGAGTATGTACCTGCAGAATCTTTACAATTAGCAACTGATGTTATTGTAGAAATTGCACGTATTACAGCCAAAAGAGCTAGAAAATAATAATTAAAAAAAAACAAGAAACTCCCATCTAATAATTATTAGATGGGAGTTTCTTGTTTTTTAACAAAATGTTAAATATTGTTATTATAATAAATATTGTTTTGTTAGAATAGAAAACATTCTACTTTTGAATCACTAAAAAAATAAGTAGATGAACAATCAACAATTGGTAGCGCTAGCACAAAAATATGGTGATCCTTTGTATGTGTACGATGCAAACAAAATTGAAGAGCAATACAACCGAATGGCTAATGCTTTTTCAACAGTAAATAAATTGAAAATAAATTATGCTGTAAAGGCAAATTCAAACATAAATATATTAAAGGTATTAAAAAAGCTTAATTCTGGTGTTGATTGTGTTTCAATCCAAGAGGTTAAATTAGCTATTGAGGCAGGTTTTAATGTAAAAGATATCTTCTTTACTCCTAGCGGAATTTCATTTGAAGAAATGGAACAAGCTGTAAATTTAGGCGTGCAAATAACATTAGATAGTTTATCTATTTTAGAAAAATTTGGAAATAAGTATCCAACTATTCCAGTGTGTTTAAGAATCAATCCGCATGTTATGGCTGGTGGTAATCATAAAATATCTGTAGGTCATATAGATTCTAAATTTGGTATTTCAATATATCAAATTGAAGGAATTAAAGATATTGTAAAAGAAACAGGACTAGTTATTAATGGTATTCATATGCATACAGGTTCTGATATTTATAATATTGATGCATTTTTACATGCAACTGAAATATTATTAAATACCGTAAAAGAATTTGATACGATTGAATTTGTTGATTTTGGTAGTGGTTTTAAAGTACCTTATAAAGAAGGCGATATTGAAACCAATATTGAAGAAATGGGAATTACATTAAGCAATCGCTTTAATGAGTTTTGCAAAGAATATGGTCGAGATTTAACAATGATTTTTGAGCCCGGTAAATTTTTAGTGAGTTCTGCTGGTAGCTTATTAGTTAAAGTGAATGTTGTTAAGCCAACTCCAAATATTGTATTTATAGGTGTAGATAGTGGTTTAAATCACTTATTACGCCCTATGATGTACGATGCTTATCACCATATTACAAACATTTCAAATCCTGAAGGAACAGAAAAAATTTACGATATAGTAGGATATATTTGCGAAAACGATACGTTTGGCTCGAACAGAAGCATAAGTGAAGTTTCAGAAAATGATATTTTATGCATACATAATGCTGGAGCTTATAGCTTCTCTATGGCTTCAAATTACAACTCTAGATACAGGCCTGCTGAAGTAATGGTTTACAATGGAGAGGATTATTTAATACGTAAACGTGAAAATTTTGATGATTTAATTAAAAATCAAGTTATAATAGATTTAGAATAATATAAAAAACTCCGTTGCTTAGCACGGAGTTTTTTGTTATTCATAAAAAGTTCTTTAAAATAATGATTAGAGTATATTCAAAATAGTTGAAAATTAATTTTTCAGCAATTTTAACAACAAACTATTGTAGTTTTAAAAAAATACCTATTTTTGAACAATGCAAATAGCAAATAAATATAAGTTAACAACAAACGCAATTACTATGCGCAACTTTACTATTGCTACAACTACTACAATTACCCTTTAGGGGTTCTATTCTATTCATATCAGGTCGTATATATACTCGTTTTTTTCAAGATGAAAAAACTAGGGGTATTAAAAATAATATTGAAATAAACATATAAAATTAATACATAATGAAAGTATTAAAATTTGGAGGATCATCAGTAGCCTCTTCAGAAAACATAAATAAAGTAATAAGAATTGTTAAAGAAAATTCGTTTAAAAACAATGTAGCTGTTGTTGTATCTGCTCTTGGAGGTGTTACAGATTTATTATTAGAGTCTGGTAAATTGGCCTGCGAAGGAAATGAAGATTATAAAAATAGCTTTAAAACTATTGAAGAACGACATATTGAAGTTGTTAGAGAATTAATACCTGTTAATGGTCAAAGCAGTGTTCTTGGTCAAATAAAACTGATGTTGAATAAATTAGAAAACACATTAGAAGGTGTATTTTTAATTAATGAACTTTCTGCAAAAACTTCAGATAAAATAGTAAGCTACGGAGAGTTATTTTCTTCATATATTATTGCTGAAGCAATGAAAAGTAAAGAATTAGATGCTGTTCTTAAAAACTCACAAGAACTTATTGTTACTGATGAAAATTTTTCGAACGCAGCAGTAATTTTTAACAAAACAGAAAAAAATATTCAAAATTTCTTCAACAAAAACAAAGCTAAAGTAGTAATGCTTCCAGGTTTTGTTGCTAAAACAGAACAAGGAGAAGTTTCAACTTTAGGTCGTGGAGGATCGGATTATACAGCAGCAATTATAGCTTCTTCGGTAGACGCATCAATATTAGAAATATGGACAGATGTTAGTGGAATGTTTACTGCAAACCCAAAATTTGTTCGTCAGGCCTTCCCTATTAAAAGTATTTCGTATCAAGAAGCAATGGAATTGTCGCATTTTGGTGCAAAAGTTTTATATCCACCAACAATTCAACCAGTATTAGAAAAGGAAATTCCAATTTGTATAAAAAATACATTTGATGCTAAAGCAGAAGGAACATTAATTACTAAAGTTTCATCTAATCACGAACCAATTAAAGGTATTAGTCATATAGAAAATATGGCACTTCTTACTTTAGAAGGAAGTGGAATGATTGGTATTCCTGGTTTTTCTAAGCGTTTATTTGGATGTTTAGCTTCAAATAAAATCAATATTTCGTTAATTACACAGGCTTCATCAGAACATTCAATTTGTTTTGCAATAAGTAATAATGACGCTGAGAGAGCAGAAAACATTATAAATGATGAGTTTAGTTACGAAATTGAGCGAAACAAAATAGACCCTGTAATTGTTGAAAAAGACAAAGCAATTATTGCTGTAGTTGGTGATAATATGAAAAGCCACCAAGGTATTAGTGGTAAAATGTTTAGTACACTTGGTAAAAACAATGTAAACATAATTGCTATTGCTCAAGGTGCTTCAGAAAAAAATATTTCAGCAGTTATAGATCATAAGGATATTAAAAAAGCATTAAACACTTTACATTCAGAGTTTTTCGAAAACCAAACAAAACAATTAAACCTATTTGTTGTAGGAGTTGGTAATGTTGGAGGTAAGTTATTAGAACAAATTAAACAACAACAACAATATTTATTAGATAATTTAAAATTACAAGTTAGGGTTATAGCACTTACAAACTCTAAAAAAATGTATTTTAATGAAGATGGTATTGACTTAGAGAATTGGCAAAACCAATTACCAAAAGGAGAAGCTTTAGATATGGACTTGTTTCATAAAAAAGTAACAGATTTAAACTACCGTAACAGTATTTTTGTAGATAATACAGCAAACGAAAATGTATCTAAATTATACGCTAGTTACTTAAAAGAAAGTGTTGCTGTTGTTACTTGTAACAAAATTGCATGTTCATCTAATTACACTAATTATTTAAACTTAAAACAGTTAGCTAGAGAGTACAATGCTCCTTTCCTTTTTGAAACAAATGTTGGTGCAGGTTTACCTATAATTGACACTCTTAAAAACTTAATAGCATCAGGAGATAAAGTAACTAAAATACAAGCAGTTCTGTCTGGTAGCTTAAACTTTGTGTTTAATAATTTTAATAGCGAAACTTCTTTTGCTGAAGTTGTTGACCAAGCAGGAATTCAAGGATATACAGAGCCTGATCCACGTATCGATTTAAGTGGTGTGGATGTAATGCGTAAAATATTAATTTTAGCTCGTGAAAGCGGAACAAAATTAGAATTAAGCGATATTGAAAATGATTCGTTTTTACCAAAAGCATCGTTAGATGCAGACTCTGTTCCAGATTTTTTAGAAACTTTAAAATCTGAAGCTGCACATTTCAATAAAATTTATGAAAAAGCGGCTGCAAATGATTGTAGATTAAAATTTGTTGCAGAATTTGACAATGGAAAATCTAAAGTTGGTTTAAATGAAATACCTTCAGATCATCCTTTTTATAATTTAGATGGAAGTGATAATATTGTATTGTTCTTTACAGAAAGATATCCTATTCAACCGTTAATTATAAAAGGTGCTGGTGCTGGTGCAGATGTTACTGCCTCTGGATTATTTGCCGATATTATTAGAATTGGTAACAATTAAATTATGAATGAGTTAAAGATTTTTACTCCGGCTACAATAGCAAACGTTTCTTGCGGTTTTGATGTTTTGGGTTTGGCGTTAGATAATGTTGGTGATGAAATGATTATTCGTAAAATTCCTGAAAATGGAATTATAATTTCTAAAATAGAAGGTCAAGATTTACCGTTAGAAACTCATAAAAATGTTGCAGGTGTTGCAGGTTTGGCTTTGTTAGCAGAAGCTGAAGCAACCCACGGTTTTGAAATAGAAATTATTAAGCGTATTAAACCTGGTAGTGGAATTGGTAGCAGTGCTGCTAGTTCTGCAGGTGCAGTTTGGGCAATTAATGAGTTATTAGGAAAGCCTTTCAATACAAGCGATTTGGTTCGCTTTGCTATGGAAGGTGAGCGTTTAGCAACAGGTGTTGCGCACGCAGATAATGTAGCTCCTGCCCTTTTTGGTGGATTTACATTAGTAAGAAGCTATGAACCTTTAGATATTATAAGTGTAAACACACCTTCTGAGTTATATGCAACGGTAATTCACCCTCAAATTGAAGTTAAAACTTCTGATGCACGTGAAATTTTAAGAACAACCGTGCAATTAAAAGACGCTATTAAGCAATGGGGAAATGTTGGAGGTTTAATTAGTGGTTTGTATACTGAAGATTACGATTTAATTGGTCGATCTCTTCAAGACCATATAATTGAGCCAATACGTTCTATTTTAATACCTGCGTTTGATTCGGTTAAAAAGAATTCAATAAAAGCAGGTGCTTTAGGTTGTGGTATATCTGGCTCTGGTCCTTCTATTTTTGCTTTAAGTAAAGGAGAAGAAACAGCATTAAATGTTGGTGAAGCAATGAAAGCTGCTTATAATAAAGTAGGTATTAAATACGATGTACACGTTTCGAAAGTTAATAAGCAAGGAATAAAAATAATTAATTGATAATTATCTATTACGAATTTGAAATTATCAATTCGTAATTTGAAATTAATAATTCATAATTGAATAAAAAATGAATTTTTACAGTTTAAATAAAAAAGCACCAGACGTTTCGTTTAAAGAAGCTGTGGTAAAAGGATTAGCACCAGATAAAGGATTGTATTTTCCTGAGAGTATTACACCCTTAGAAAAAGATTTTTTTAATCATATAGAATACTTTACTAATACTGAAATTGCTTACGAAGTAATTAAACAATTTGTTGCTGATGAAATTCCAGAAAAAGAATTAAAGCAAATTATTGAAGAAACTTTAAGCTTTGATTTTCCGGTTGTTCCAATTACTGAAGACATATCAACTTTAGAATTGTTTCACGGTCCTACAATGGCATTTAAAGATGTAGGAGCGCGTTTTATGGCGCGTTGTTTTGGATATTTCAACAAAGAAAAAAACGCTACTAAAGTTACTGTTTTAGTTGCTACTTCTGGAGATACTGGTGGTGCCGTTGCAAGTGGTTTTTTAGGTGTTGAAGGTGTAGATGTTGTAATTCTATATCCTAGCGGAAAAGTGAGCGATGTTCAAGAAAAACAGCTAACTACCTTAGGGCAAAACATTAAAGCTCTAGAAGTTAATGGTACATTTGACGATTGCCAAGCAATGGTTAAAACTGCTTTTTTAGATGAAGAATTAACGTCTCAGAGAAATTTAACTTCTGCAAACTCTATTAACGTTGCTCGTTGGTTACCACAAATGTTTTATTTCTTTTTTGCTTACAAACAATTACAAAACAAAAAGAAAGACTTGGTTTTTTCTGTACCAAGTGGAAATTTTGGAAATATTTGCGCTGGTATTATGGCGCAGCAATTAGGTTTACCAATTAAGCAATTTATTGCTTCAACAAACATAAATGACATTGTTCCTAATTATTTAAAAACTGGAGTTTATAGCCCAAAACCTTCTAAACAAACTATTTCTAACGCAATGGATGTAGGTGATCCGAGTAATTTTATTCGAATTCAAGAAATTTATAAAAATGACGATAAGTTAAAGAAAAACTTAACTTCTTATTCTTTTGATGATGCTACTACAAAAAATGCAATGAAAGAAATTAAAGCCGAAAGTGGCTATATTGCAGATCCACACGGAGCTGTTGGTTATTTAGGTTTAAAAAAGTATCTAAAAGATAATAAAGCACAAGGAATTTTCTTAGAAACGGCACATCCCGTGAAGTTTTTAGATGTAGTTGAGCCAGTTTTAGGTGATACTATCGAGTACCCACAACAGATTTTAGATGTTATTGATAAAGAGAAAGTTTCTAAAGTTATTTCTACTTACAAAGAGCTAAAACAATACTTAATAGAAACTAAGTAAACACTTAATTAAAATAAAACTATTAAATTAGCTAGGTAACTAAATTTTTTTTAAATGAAATTTTACCTAGCTTTTTTATGCTTAATATGTACATTAAGTATAACATCTCAAAACACATTAAAATTAAACAATTCTAAATCTCCAAAAGCAACTCTTACCGATGTTTCGTGGATTTCTGGCTATTGGACAGGTGAAGCTTTAGGTGGTTTTGTAGAAGAAATTTGGTCGGATCCTTATGGAAAATCAATGATGGGTTCGTTTAAACTCGTTACCGAAGGAGGTGAAATAAGTTTTTATGAGTTATGTGCTATTTCTGAAGAAAATAACACGTTAATTTTACGTATTAAACATTTTTCGAAAGATTTAAAAGGTTGGGAAGAAAAAAATGAGACAACTGATTTTAAGCTAGTTAAAATTGAAAAGCATAAAGCCTATTTTGATGGTTTAACTTTTGATTTAATAGATGAAAACAACTTAGATATGTATGTTGTTTTCAAAGAAAATGGAAAAGAAGAGCAAGAAATGAAATTTAGTTATGTATTAAAAAAATAATTTCTAATCTAATTGAGGAAGTAAAAAACCATCAAGTACACTAGGCTGTAGCATCATTTTTTCAATAGCCTCAGAAGTTCTTGGCGCTCTTGCAGATAAGTTTTCTGGTCCATTTTTAGTAATTAAAATATCATCTTCAATTCTAACAGCAATATCCCACCATTTTTCATCGCAATCACTACCTTTTGGAATGTAAATACCAGGTTCTACGGTAATTACCATATTTTCTTTAAGTTTGCCATAATTTGAAGTGTCGTGAACATCTAAACCAATGTGATGCGATGCTCCGTGAGGAAAATATGTATGATACTCTTTTTCATTAGAAATAATACCTAATTCAGCTAAACCTTTATTTATTATTTTTTGCGAAACAATTGTTAGTTTCCCAAAATGTGCACCTTCTTTACAAGCTTTAATTGCTTCGGTTTGTGCTTTAAATACCAAATCGTAAATAGCTTTTTGTTCTTTAGAAAATTTTCCGTTTGTAGGTATTGTTCTTGTAACATCTGCCGTGTAGCCGTGGTATTCTGCTCCTAAATCCATTAAAACTAACTTACCATCCTCAATTTCGGTTTTATTATTCTCTATATAGTGTAAAATACAACCATTACCTCCTGCTCCAACAATTGATGGGTAACCTTCGTATTCTGCTCCGTATTTTTTATAAACAAATTCGTGAATTCCTTGCACTTCTAATTCAGACATTTTTGGGTGCATTGCTTTCATTACCTCAATTTGTCCAACTGCAGATATATCAACTGCTTTTCTTAATAGTTTTAATTCTTCTTTTGTTTTAATTTCTCGTAACGTGGCCATATAATATGGCAACAAGTTTAAATTCGATTTTTTACTACTGTAAAAATTATCATCACTTTTTACAGTTTCAGCATTTAATAAACTGTATGAGATTTTACTTTTAAATGTTTTAATTAAATCAAATAAATCTGCTGTGTTATTAGAGTTTCTAACATCGTTATTAAAAGCTTCAAAAAGCACCTTGTTAAATTTTGAAAAGTCTAGATTAAAGCTTTTAAAGTCCTTACCATTATATGCAACTCTAAAACCTAAATCATCTTGTGCGCCTTTTATTCCAAGCCTTTTTCCATCCCAAAGCTCTGCTGTTTCATTTCGCTCTTGAACAAATAAAACTTCATTAAAAACATTTCCATTTACAGTTTGATTTTCTTTAAAAATTAAAACCAAAGAATGTGGCTCGTTAGAACCTGTTAAATAATAAAAATTTGGATCCTGATGGTAATGAAAATTAACATCATTTGCTCTATTTCTTACTGGGTTTGCGAAAAATACTGCAACACTATTTTTTGGCATTAAGTTTCGTAAAGCTTCTCTTCTTTCTTTATGAAAGTCTTTACTTAAATAATCTTGAGGTAAATGTTGGTGCTGAGCATTTACATTCAATAAAAAACATAAAGTTAAGACTAATAGTAGTTGAAATTTCTTCATTTTTGAATATTACCAATAAATTTAGCTCAAATATAGAAAAATATTGAAGCTTACTTTGTTTAGACTAACACATTTCTACATCTATCTTTAATTCTTTGTTTAAAAAGAAAGTTATTGATAGAGATATGATAACTTAATACAGATTAAATATTACAATTATTAGTAATTTAGCGAACCTAAAAAATAACTACAATGAAAAATACTGCATTATCGCATATACATGAACAATTAGGTGCAAAAATGGTACCATTTGCTGGTTACAATATGCCAGTACAATATGAAGGAGTTAACGCTGAACACGAAACTGTAAGAACTGGAGTTGGTGTTTTTGATGTTTCGCATATGGGAGAATTCTTAATTGAAGGAGAGTTTGCATTAGAATTAATACAGTTTGTAACATCTAATGATGCTTCTAAATTAGAAATTGGAGAAGCACAATATAGTTGTTTACCTAACGATAAAGGTGGTATTGTAGACGATTTAATTGTTTACAGAGTAAAAGAAGAAACTTATTTATTAGTTGTAAATGCTTCTAATATAGAAAAAGATTGGAACTGGATTTCTGTTCATAATTCTATGAATGCTGAGATGAAAAACATCTCTGAAGGTTATTCTTTATTAGCTATTCAAGGTCCAAAAGCTGTTGAAGCAATGCAAAGTTTAACTTCGGAAGATTTATCGGCTATTAAGTTTTACACATTTAAGGTTGCCGATTTTGCTGGTATTGATCACGTAATTATTTCGGCAACGGGTTATACTGGTTCTGGTGGTTTTGAAATTTACTGTAAAAACAGTGAAGTTGAACAAGTTTGGAATAAAGTTTTTGAAGCTGGTAAAGACTTCGGAATAAAACCAATTGGTTTAGCTGCTCGTGATACTTTACGTTTAGAAATGGGTTATTGCTTATACGGTAACGATATAAACGACACAACATCGCCTATTGAAGCTGGTTTAGGGTGGATTACTAAGTTTACGAAGAACTTTACTAATTCTGAAGCTTTAAAAAAGCAAAAAGAAGAAGGTGTAACTAAAAAATTAGTGGCATTTGAAATGATTGATAGAGGAATTCCTCGTCAGCACTACGCTATTGTTGATGCTGATGGAAATGAAATAGGAGAAGTTACTTCTGGAACTATGAGTCCTTCTCTAAAAAAAGCTATTGGTTTAGGTTATGTTGCTAAAGAATTTTCTAAAAGAGATACTGAAATATATATTCAAGTAAGAAAGAAAACTTTAAAAGCTAAAGTTGTTAGATTGCCTTTTTATAAAGGGTAATTTTAAAATAGACATAAAAAAAACCTACTATTTTTAGTAGGTTTTTTTGTTTTATAAGTTGAAATACTCAGGGATTTTACCTTTTACTCCTCTATAAAAATCATAAATAAAGTTCATATCTTTTTCCATATCATTGGTTAAATAATAAGGTTCAGAAAGTTTAACCTGCTTTTTACCAAAATCAAAAGTCATCATAACAATTGGTACGTTTGCGCCTTTAGCAATATGGTAAAAGCCTGTTTTCCATTTGTCGTTTCTTTTTCTTGTGCCTTCAGGAGATAAGGCTAATATAAACTGTTCTTTTTCTTTAAAAATATCAATAATAGCATCTACTCTATTAGCGCTTTTACTTCTATCAACAGGAGTACCGCCTAAAGCTTTAAAAATAAATCCAAAAGGTGGTTTAAATAATGAAGCTTTACCGATGTAGTTTGCAGGTGAATTTTGAGAAAGTTTTATAGCTAAACCTAAAAAAAAATCTTGCCAATGGGTATGAGGTGCACCAATAATTATATACTTTTTTATATCTGTTGGTAACAAGCCAACTGTTTTCCAACCAAATAAAGTATGAAATATAAATTTTGTAATTGTTTTCATATGTTAATAACTCAATGCGT
Source organism: Lutibacter oricola (assembly GCF_900106565.1). Classification (GTDB taxonomy): domain Bacteria; phylum Bacteroidota; class Bacteroidia; order Flavobacteriales; family Flavobacteriaceae; genus Lutibacter; species Lutibacter oricola. Next base: position 504,038 of record NZ_FNNJ01000002.1, on the reverse strand, counting down.
AAATAATTTGATACATTGGTCGGCAAAGATAAAAACAATAAATAATAATCCTAACTTTGATTTGGTGTTACCTCTTTTGATACTAATTCCTCCTCTAAAACTTCTGATTTAAAATTCATTCTATCTGTAAAAAATTCAATTGGTAAAAATTGTTCGCTAAATTTTTTCTGAATTGGATTAAACCACTTAACTTTTAATAGTGTTTCCGAAACTTGTTTCTTTACTTGACCGTTTTCATAAAATAAATTTTTATCATCATTTTTCTTTAAACCACACATTACAAAGTCAGGAGAAGCATAGTTTACAACATATTGAATTGTTGATTTAATATTATCCTTTTCTATTTCTCCTTTTTTTTCTGTTATTTTTTTTGATGAACGCTTCTTATAAATTTCTATTTTTTTTGTGATAAACCTAACTATTCCACCAAATTTATATACTAATGGTTTTTTAAAATAACTTTTTATCTCTTTAATAATTGTATCAGTATCATCTCTTAATTCACCAATTTCTGAAATTCTTTCTATTTTTAATTTTTTATACGATCTTAAAAAACTCTCATAAATTGTGTTTTCGGTAAATTGACTTTTATCATCATCAAAATAAACACAAGTATATTTAACCTTATCAGATATTTTTTTACCAGTTTCTTCATCGTGAGTTCTTTTCTTATTATTTTCAATAAAAACTTCTTTAACCATCATTACAGGAGGTACATATTTTCCATCTCCTTGTATTCTGAAATCATTAAATAACGGGTGTGTTTTGAAAGTAACAATACTTCCTACTGAATATTTATTTTTCATACCAAATTTTTCTATAAAATTAATTAAAAATCTTAAATTTACAGTATAAAGTAAGAAAGTTCTTTAGTTAAAGAAAATAAAACATTTGTTGAACTATTGTATTGATTAATTTCAATCACTTAATCCAACCTTTTATTATAAAAGGGTTAATAAATATGGTGATTAGGTAAGATGTAATCATTTGAATTAATGTCTTAAGCACCGTTGCATAAGAAACTAATTCAAATACAAAGTTACAAATTCTATGCCATTCTTTCACCTTTAGGTCAAGAAATTGGAGAACTGTTTGTATCACAGAGGTAATTAAACTTATTTGCTTCATAATTGATATTATTTCTAGTTCATTAGGATATATTAACGTATAAATGCAGCGTGAGTCGAGAATTTGGCTAATGGTTCAATCTTCAAAAGATGTACGTTTTATTTTGTTGTAAATACGTGCGAGAACTTTTTTACTTTTTATTTAAAGCTATGATAAAAGAAAAAGACTGGTTTAAAGACAGAGGATATCCTCATTTTTCTAACAAAACACCATTATCAGTTAGAAAAAGAGTATTATATTATGTTTCAAATTCTAAAAAAGTTACGAAGCATTCTTTTTCACCTCTTATTTATAAAGAAATTAAGCAAAGAAGGTATAAAACATCTAATTTTAATGGAGAAATAAAACGTTCTCATAAAAAAATTGAAAATGATAAAATAGTTTCTAATTCAAAAATAAGAAAGATTCTATATGCCTCTCATATTGATGCCCACATATATTCATATTATGCACAACAAATAATTACTCCCAAATACGAAGAATATTTAAGTAAAAACTTTGAGTTATCTAATTCAATTACAGCTTATAGACAAATTGAAACAGATGATAAAGTTAAATTCAAAAACAATGTCCACTTTGCTAAAGATGTATTTAATGAGATTAAAAAAAGACAAAACTGTGTTGCCTTAGTTTTAGATATTGAGAACTTCTTCCCTACCTTAAATCATAAAAAGTTAAAACTTGCTTGGTCAAAATTATTAGGAACTAAAACGTTACCAAAAGATCATTACAATTTATTCAAAGCTATAACAAGGTTTTCTTATGTAAAACTGAAAGATTTGAAAACTAAAAATGGTCATTTTGATGAAAAAGAATTAGCTAGATTAAAAAGAATAGGAAAACACACTTTTTTTGAAAGTATCAAAGATTTAATTGATTCTGATATAATAATTCATAAAAACCAAGTTAAAAAGGATGGTAAATTAATTGGAATTCCACAGGGATTACCTATTAGCGCACTTTTAGCTAATATTTATATGCTTTCTTTTGATGAAGCTATTATTGAAAGATTAACTTTAAAACATAACGTATTTTATAGAAGATATTCTGACGATATTGTTGTTATATGCAAAAAAGATCAAATTTCAATCATTGAAAAGGTTGTTGAAGAGGAAATTAATAAGATTGATTTAAAAGTATCATTTGAGAAAACAGAAAAATCACTTTTCAAAATTGATAACAATAGATTGCAATCCTATAAAATTGAAGAAGATAGCTTAATTAAAAATATTCCTTTAAATTATTTAGGTTTTGAGTTTTATGGATATCAAACTTTACTAAAATCTAAGAACTTAGCAAAGTTTTATAGAACAATGAAAGAATCTATAAAAAGAAAACATAAAAGAGTTGAAATTCAAAAAGAAAAATATTTATTAGATGACGCCCCTATTTTTAAACGGAAAATATATAGGTTATATAGTTTTAAAGGTGTTAAATCAAGACTTATACCTTCAACAAGAACCGAGTTTGTAAAAGAAAAAGCAATTACAACTCCTTTTCAGCGAAAATTTAGAGGCAATTATTTACGATATGCATATAGAGCTGCAGATGAGCTCGATGCTCCTGAAATAAAAAGACAATTAAGAAATCATTGGAAAATACTTCAAAAAACAATATTGAAGTATGAATTTTCTAATTCAAAAAAAGATTAAGAGTTAGTATATTTTCTTACTTTTACAAAATAACAAAACGATATGAACAACTATTTAATTTTTGGAATTATTGCAGTTCTTTTTGCTGTAATTGGATATGTTATTGGTAAACTTTTAACCAAAAATAGTTATGAGAAAGTAATTTCTGAACTTGAAACTAAAAGCAAACTATTACTTCAAGAAAAAGACACTAATTTTAACACTATTAAAGAGTTAAAACACACAATTGAATCAGTTTCAGGAGAGAAACATCAATTAGATATTACTCTAGCTGAACGAAATTCTGCATTAAATTCTTTACAAGAAAAATTAGATTCAAATAAAGAAGAAGTTTCAAAACTACAAGAAAAATTTACGAAGGATTTTGAAATTTTAGCTAATAAAATACTAGAAGAAAAATCGTCTAAGTTTACAGAACAGAACAAAGAAAACATAAAATCTATATTAAATCCGCTTCAAGAAAAAATTCAAACATTTGAAAAGAAAGTTGAAGACACCCAAAAGGAAAGTATAGGGATGCACTCTGCTTTAAAAGAACAACTACTTGGTTTAAAAGAGCTGAATTTACAAATGAGTAAAGAGGCTATTAATTTAACCAAAGCATTAAAAGGAGATAGTAAAACCCAAGGAAACTGGGGAGAATTAGTATTAGAACGTGTTTTGGAAAAATCTGGTTTAGAGAAAGATAGCGAGTATTTTGTACAACAAAGCTTTACAAATGAAGAAGGAAAAAGAATACTACCTGATGTGGTAATTCATTTACCAGATGAAAAAAAGATGATTATTGATTCTAAAGTTTCACTTACTGCTTATGAGCAATATGTAAATGCTGATACCGATGAAACTAAAGAAATTGCAATAAAAGAACACGTAAACTCTTTAAAAAGACATATTGAACAATTAAGCGAAAAGAAATATCAAGATATATATGATATTGATTCTCCTGATTTTGTATTGTTATTTATACCTATTGAGCCTGCGTTTGCAGCTGCACTGAATAAAGATAACCAACTGTATAACAAAGCATTTGAGAAAAATATAGTTATTGTTACACCAACTACGCTTTTAGCTACTTTACGTACTATTGATAGTATGTGGAATAATGAAAAACAACAAAGAAACGCACAAGACATAGCATTACAAGCGGGTAGATTGTACGATCAATTTGTGAATTTAACAAACGACCTTATTAAGGTTGGAAATCAGCTAAAAACTGTGCAAGGCTCTTATGATGGAACTATGAAAAAATTAACTGGTAATGGTAACCTAATTCGAAAAGTGGAAAACATTAAAAAATTAGGTGCCAAAGGCTCTAAAAACTTTAATGATAAGCTTTTAGAACGCGCTTTAGAGGACGAAGATTAACTGAAAACTACTAATTCTTCATAAAATTGAATTATTTTAATTCCATACTTTAGTATAAAAGTAAAGTTTCAAAATTCGAATTTTCAACAACATTAAAAGATTAAGAATTGTAAGAAAGTGTTAATGTTAGTATTTCTTAAGGTGTAAATATTAACCTCTTTTTAGTTTTACCTTATAACTTTCGTCGTTTTCTCTCTGTTTTTAGTAAATTTAGCTCTCTACTTGTTTGCCCTGCAACGGATGTATTCTCTTCTGCCCTTCTAATTAAATACGGCATAACATCTCTTACGGGGCCATAAGGTAAATATTTGGCTACATTATAATTGTGTGAAGATAAATTGTAACTAATATGATCACTCATACCATATAATTGCCCAAACCATACTCTAGTATCGTCCTTATCTACACCAGATTTAGCTAATAAATCCATTAATAAATAAGAACTTTCTTCATTATGAGTACCAGCAAATAACGCCATATTATCAATGTTTTTAAACATATACGTCATTACTTCATTATACATATTATCTGTGTCTTGCTTTGTAGCACAAATAGGAGATTTATAACCTTTTTTCTCTGCGCGTTCGCGCTCTTTTTCCATATAAGCACCTCTAACTAGCTTCATACCTATTTTAAAGCCTTGTTCATTTGCTCTATTATGAAGGCTTTTAAGATAGTCTAATCTATCCCAACGATATAATTGAAGTGTTCCAAATACAATAACTTTTGTTTTATTGTATTTCATCATCATTTCTTCAATTAAATCATCAGCTGCAGTTTGCATCCAGCTTTCTTCTGCATCTATTAACAAAGGAACATCTCTATCAAAAGCAGCTTTGCAAACAATATCATAACGTTCTTTTATACGCTTCCACTCTACAGTTTCGTGTGCATCAAGTTCTTTTCCTTCTGTAATTTTCTGATAAATTTTAAATCGTCCAAATCCACTAGGCTTAAATACAGCAAAAGGCACACTATTCTTTTCTTTACCAAACTTAATGTTGTTTAACGTTTTTTCCATTGTTAAATCAAACATTTGCTCGTCTTCTTTTCCTTCAGCAGAATAATCTAATACAGAATGTACTCTTTTAGTGTACATTTTTTCAATAACAGTCATACAATCTTCTTCAGTAACTCCACCACAAAAATGATCAAAAACTGTAGCCCTTATAATTCCTTCAACAGGTAAGTGGGTTTTTAAAGCAAACTTGGTCATTACAGTACCAATTTTTACTAAAGGTTCTCGTTTTATCATTTCAAATAAATAGAAAGCTCTATCTAACTCAACGTTAGTCTTTAACGCAAAGGCTATTTCGGTGTTATTAAATATTTTATCCATTATAAACTGTCTTTAAACAAATATACTTCACAAAATATTTATTAATTTGTTTTTTTCTGTTTAATTTGCGGCAAATTTTATCCAAAATGACACCAATATTATCAAATAACTACTTTGTTAATTTTAAAGAGGAAGCTTACGCTAAATTAAACGACTTAATTTTGCAAAAAAATCCATCAACAATTTTTATTCTAGTTGATGAAAATACGAATGAAAATTGCTTACCTATTTTACTTCAACAAATAGCTACAACAAAGGCTATTGAAATAATTGAAATTGAGGCTGGTGAAGAGAATAAAAATTTAGACACTTGTACTGGTGTCTGGAATGCTTTAACCGAGTTAGGAGCTGACAGAAAAAGCTTACTTATAAACCTTGGTGGTGGTGTTATTACAGATTTAGGTGGTTTTGTAGCTTCAACTTTTAAAAGAGGTATTTCTTTTGTAAATATTCCAACTACGCTATTAAGTATGGTTGATGCTTCTGTTGGTGGAAAAACCGGTGTTGATTTGGGTGTTTTAAAAAATCAGATAGGATTATTTTCTGACCCTGAAATGGTTTTAATAGATCCATTATTTTTGCATACTATTACCGAAAGAGAATTACGTTCTGGTTTAGCTGAAATTATTAAATACGGACTTACTTACGATGTTAATATTTGGAACAACGTTAATGATTTTGATGAACTTTCCATCAGTAATATTGAAGGTTTAATTCACCGTTCTATTGAAATTAAAAATGAAGTTGTGACAGAAGACCCTAGAGAAGGTGGAATACGTAAAGTTTTAAATTACGGTCATACTTTAGGGCACGCAATTGAATCGTACTTTTTAGATAGTGATGCTAAAGAAAAATTAACTCACGGCGAAGCTATTGCTATAGGTATGATTACTGAAGCTTATCTATCAGATAAACTACTTGGTTTTCCAACTAAAAACCTAGAATATATTAAAAATCAATTACTACAAATTTATCCGAAAGCTCCAATTATAAAAGAGGATTACGAACCAATTTTGGAATACTTAATTCACGATAAGAAAAATGTTGGTGGCCAAGTAAACTTTGTATTACTTACTGATTACGAAAAATATAAGTTTGATTGTAAAGTTGAAAAAAATCTTTTAATTGATGCTTTAGATTATTATTTAGCTTAACAACAATCTGTAATTAACTCTCTATAAACCTCTTTATAAGAAGGTAATACGTTTGGTAAACTAAATCTTTCAGCTTGCTTTAATGCGTTTTGCTTAAATACTTCTAATCTATCTTGTTTTTTTAGAATGTGAATACCGTTTTTTGCCATATCGTCGGTATCTCCAACATTGCTTAAAAACCCGGTAACACCTTGAATGTTAACTTCTGGCAATCCTCCTGAATTTGAAGAGATAACTGGTGTTCTAGCTGCCATTGCTTCTAACGCGGCTAATCCAAAACTTTCTGTTTCTGAAGGCAATAAAAACAAATCTGAATAACAAAGTAATTTATTAACTTCATTACTGTTACCCATAAATAAAACACGGTCTAAAATACCTAAATCTTTGGCTTGGCACTCTATTCGTTCTCTATCTGGTCCTTCACCTACTAATAATAATTTTGAAGGAACTTCTTTTTGAATTTTATAAAATACATCCATTACATCCCACGCACGTTTTACTGGGCGTAAATTACTTATATGCGTTATAATTCGTTCATTTTTATTAGCTATAGTACTTCTTTGACATTCTTCTGTACCAATTTCTGGGTATTTTTCAAAATCTATAAAATTATAAATTACATGAATTTCTTTACTTATATTAAAAAGTCTTAAAGTATCTTGTTTTAAACTTTCTGAAACTGTTGTAACAACATCAGAATTATTAATGCTAAATTCTACAGCACTTTTATAATTTGGGTGGCTACCAACCAAAGTAATATCTGTACCGTGTAATGTAGTTACAACCTTAATATTTATGCCCTTTTCTTTTAGCATTTGTTTAGCCATATAAGCGGCATATGCGTGTGGTATTGCGTAATGTACGTGTAGTATTTCCAAATCGTACATTTCTACAACTTCTACCATTTTACTTGATAGAGCTAACTCGTATGGTTGAAATTGAAATAAAGGGTATTCTTCAACAAATACTTCGTGAAAATGAATGTTATTTGTAATAAAATCTAGTCTAACAGGTTGTTTATATGTTATAAAATGAACGTGATGACCTTTTTGTGCCAATGCCATTCCTAATTCTGTAGCTACTACTCCACTACCTCCAAATGTTGGATAACATACAATACCTATTTTCATAATATATTAAAGAATTGAATTTTTATTAATTGAATCTAATTTATTTGCCATTTTATAGTTGTAAATATAAATGGAAACTTACAATTAAAATGTGAAAATTTACATAAATTAAAAAAGTAGCTACAACACTTGTTGCAACTACTTTTTTATATATAATATTTTTAAAAAAAAACTTAGTAATCTCCTAATGTTTCTGGGTTTTGTCTTAATGCTTCAGCAAGTTGTTCATCACTTGGTGGTTTTCCGTGCCAAGCGTGTGTATACATCATAAAGTCAATTCCATTACCCATTTCTGTATGTAATAAAACACAAACAGGTTTTCCTTTACCAGTTAAAGCTTTGGCTTCTGCTAAACCAGCTTTAATACTATCTATATCATTCCCTTTTTCAACATCTAAAACAGTCCAACCAAAAGCTTCAAACTTAGCTTTTAAATCTCCCATAGGAAGTACATCATTTGTAGAACCATCAATTTGCTGTCCGTTATAATCAATAGTAGCAATATAATTATCTATATTTTTACCGGCAGCATACATTGCAGCTTCCCAAATTTGACCTTCTTGTAATTCGCCATCTCCGTGTAATGAATACACTAATTTATCATCTCCATTCAACTTTTTAGCTTCTGCAGCTCCAATTGCATTACTCATTCCTTGACCTAAAGAACCAGATGCCATTCTAACACCAGGTAATTTGTCGTGAGTAGTTGGGTGCCCTTGTAAACGTGTGTTTAACAATCTAAAAGTTGCTAATTCTTCAACAGGAAAAAATCCACTACGTGCCAAAACACTATAAAATACTGGAGAAATATGGCCGTTTGATAAAAAGAATAAATCTTCATTTTTACCGTCCATATCAAACTCAGTTGAATATTCCATCACTTCTTGATATAATACCGTTAAAAACTCGTTACAACCTAATGAACCACCTGGATGCCCAGATTTCACCGCGTGTACCATTCTAACAATATCTCTTCTAACTTGTTGTGCAAAATCTTGCAGCTGTTGTGTTGTTGGCATTTTTATATGAATTAATTATAATTAGTGCAAAAATATCATTTTAGTTTTCTGAAACAATGTTTTTTTTAATTAAAGTTATTTCTAATTATTAACAAATTAAGTTTTTTGCTTTTTCTTTTTTGCGGCTGGAAATAAAACATTATTTAAAATTAGTCTGTAACCTGGAGAATTTGGATGTAAATCTAATTCAGTTTTTGGATCTCCTACTCTATGCTGATAGTCTTCTGGATCGTGTCCACCATAAAAAGTAAACATTCCTTTTCCTTTTACACCGTGAATATAACGAGCCTCTTTATTAGATTCTACTTCACCCATTACTAACACGTTAGACTTGACAGATTCTCTTTCGAAAGATGTTGTTTGCCCCATAAAACCTTTAACAAGCATAGTATGGTTTTGACAAAGCATAGTTGGAATTGGATCCCATTTAGCTGAGTATTCCTTTAATGAAAAATAATCTGCTGTACGCCTAATTCCTTTTCTTTTCATAGACATATCTATCGAAGAGAACTCGTATTGTTCTGGGTTTTTTACTAATGTATAATTTTTAAAAGCAAAGGTTTTGTTGAAATCTATATGATTGTGATAATCTAATTCCGAAGGATCTCCGTCAAACATAGTCTCACAAATATCGGTTCCTTCTGCAGAAAGTGCAATATCAAAACTTTCAGTAGCCGAACACATTGCAAACATAAATCCACCTCCAATTACAAAATCTCGTATTTTTAAGGCCACAGCTAATTTTTCTTCTGAAACTTTTTTATACCCTAAACTAGTTGCTAATTTTTCTGCATTTTTCTTTTGTTCTATATACCAAGGCGCTCTTCTGTAAGAGCCATAAAACTTACCATATTGACCCGTAAAATCCTCGTGATGTAAGTGCAACCACTCATACAGCAATAATTTTTCTTCTAACACTTCTGTATCATATACAACATCAAATGGAATTTCGGCATAGGTTAACACCATTGTTACAGCATCATCCCAAGGCATTTTATTTTTTGGTGAATACACCGCAATTTTTGGAGCTTTTTCTAAAACAACAGCTTCCATATTTTTTGAAGGACTCGCAATTTCTGCTAAAATTTGAGCTGCTTCAGTATCAGAAATAACATTAAATGTTACACCTCTTATTTTACATTCATTTCTAGTAGCTTCATTATCTTCTAGTAGAAATGAACCTCCTTCATAATTTAACAACCATTTTGCCTTATTACCTTTGTTTAAAGACCAATATGTAATACCGTAAGCTTTTAAATGATTTGTCTGCGTTACATCATCCATAGGGATTAAAATGAACGACGCTAGAGATATTTGGGTAGCAAATAATAAAAGAACCGTCCATATTACTGATAATACAGATAGTTTATTGTTTTTATTTATGTTGTTTTTAAAACGGAACACCATCATCATTACCTTGGCTTGGTGGTGGGTCAAAAGCATCAGAAGGAGATACAGAACTCTCTTCAATTGCACTATTCATTTTAGATTGGAATTCATTACCAAATCCATCATCTAAATCGCTAAACAATGCTAAATGCCCTGTAAATTTCAATCTAATATTATCTAAACCACCATTTCTATGCTTTGCTAAAATAAACTCCGCTTGACCTTCACAAGGAGAACGTTCATCATCATCCCATTCTGTTAAACCATAATATTCAGGTCTAAAAATAAACGACACAATATCCGCATCTTGTTCAATTGCACCGGATTCACGTAAATCGGATAATAAAGGTCTTTTACTTCCTCCACGTGTTTCAACCGCACGAGACAGCTGAGAAAGTGCTATAACCGGAATATTTAATTCTTTTGCTAATGCTTTTAAGTTTCGAGAAATCATAGAAATTTCTTGCTCACGATTTCCTCCAGCTGCATTACCGGCAGTCATTAATTGCAAATAATCAATAATAATTATCTTAATTCCGTGTTGCGATGCTAAACGTCTAGCTTTTGCACGTAAATCAAAAATTGATAAAGATGGTGTGTCATCTATAAATATTGGAGCTTTAGATAAGTTTTTAACTTTAACATTTAATTGCTCCCATTCGTGACGTTCTAAACTACCTTTTCTAAGTTTTCCAGATGAAATACCGGTTTCACTAGAAATCATACGTGTAATTAATTGTACTGATGACATCTCTAAAGAAAAAATTGCAACTGGCTCATTAAAATCAATAGCCATATTTTTTGCCATAGACATTACAAATGCTGTTTTTCCCATACCAGGACGAGCGGCAAGAATAACTAAATCAGAAGGTTGCCAACCAGAAGTTAATTCATCTAAACGAGTAAAACCGGTAGCTATACCACTCATACCCTGCTTTTTAGATATTTCCTCAATCTTTTTAATTGCTTGGTTTACAAGTCCTTCAGCATCTTCAGACCCTTTCTTTAAGTTTCCTTGTGTTACTTCGAATAATTTTGCCTCTGCATCATCTAACAAGTCAAAAACATCCACGGTTTCATCATAAGCTTCTTCAATAATTTCTGAAGAAATTGAAATTAATCTTCTTTGAATATATTTTTGAAGAATAATACGTGCGTGAAATTCTATATGTGCAGATGAAGATACCTTTTGAGTAAGGTTTACAATGTAAAAATCACCTCCGGCAGCTTCTAAATTACCATCTTTTCGTAACTGATTAGAAACTGACAATAAGTCAATTGGCTCAGAATTTTGAAACAATGTAAAAATTGCATTGTAAATTAATTGATGAGATTCCTTATAAAAAACATCATCATTTAAAATGTCAATAACATCATCAACACCTTTCTTGTCAATCATCATTGCTCCTAAAACGGCTTCTTCCAAATCAAGAGCTTGTGGCGGTAGTTTTCCTTTTTCAAGATTAATTACTGCACTTTTCTTTTTGTTTTTAAATGTTGCTGGCTGTGTGTTTTTCACTCAAAAAAATATTTATACTTATTTATAAATCAATAATTTAACTTTGTTCTTTTTTTAGAAATAGAAAATACACTAATTCTAATTGAAAAGCAATTTTTTGGTATAATTGTTTCAACAAAAATAATTTTTAAATGCTGAAACAAAAGGTAAATTTGATTTTTATTTTTACACATTATCTGTTAACAAGTCATAAAAATGTTAATAACTTGATTATTATGTTTTTCTGAACTTTTATTTTTCTACTTTTGATTTATGAATAAAGAAAAAACGTATAAAATTCTTTCTGCCATTTTAATTTTTCAATGGGCATTTTATCAGTTTGTTGCACAATACCCAAGTTTTATTGAATCTTATTATTCAAAAGGGATTTACCCTATAATTTCGAATATATTACATTTTACACTGGGTTGGATTCCATTTTCTTTTGGGGATTTATTATATTTTTTACTTGTAGTATTACTTTTATTGAGTTTATTTAAATTTATAAAAAACAGAAAGTTAGATGTTATAAAAACACTATACAAATCACTAGCATTTTTATCTGTTGTGTATTTTATTTTTAATGTTGGTTGGGGCTTAAATTATTATAGAAATCCAATAAATGAACGCTTGAATTTTGAAAATACCGAGTATTCTAAAACCGAATTGATAAACTTTACAAAGCAATTAATTACTAAATTAAATTCAGTTCAAAAATCTATAACTTTAAACGATTCTATTGTAGTTGAAAACCCTATGAATAGAACTATTATTCAGGAAAATGCGTTTAAAAGCTACGAAGTTTTAGGTAAAATAAACTCCGATTTTACTATTAAAAATAAATCAGTAAAAAAATCTCTTTTAAGTACACCACTTACATATGCCGGTTTTGCTGGTTATTTAAATCCATTTACTAATGAAGCTCAAGTAAACAGATTAATTCCTAAAAATAATTATGCTGCCACAGCTTGCCACGAAATAGCACATCAAATTGGAATTGCTTCAGAAAATGAAGCAAATTTTGTTGGCTTTTTAGCTGCAACACATTCCGATAGTAAATATTTTAATTATTCTGGATATTTAATGGCGCTTCGATACTGTTTATCGGATTTATATAGAAACGACAAAGTAGCTTTTGAAGAGTTAAAACTTACAATAAATAAAGGTATTCTAAAAGATATGCAAAACTCTCAAAACTTTTGGATGTCTTATCAAAATAGATCAGAAAAGTACTTTAAATGGTTCTACGATTTCTTTTTAAAAGCTAATAAACAAAAGGATGGCATTAGAAGTTACAGTAAAATGGTATCTCTTTTAATAAATTACTATAAAACTTCTGCATTATAGCCAATTATCTGCTATTTTTGTATTTATGTTTAAAAAAATTACAAGCACTCAAAATTCATATATTAAAGAGCTTGTTCAACTTAAAGAAAAATCTAAAGTTAGAACAAAAAAAGGGCTGTTTTTAATTGAAGGTTACAGAGAAATTTCATTAGCTATACAAGGCAAATACGCTATACATACAGTTATTTTTAACAATGAAATTACATCGATAGATACAGTAAATAAATTAATTGAAAATATAGATGCTATTGACATTATTGAAGTTCCGTTTGAGGTTTATAAAAAAATTGCTTTACGAGAATCTACCGAAGGTGTTATTGCCATTGCAAAACAAAAAAACCATCAATTAGAAAATTTAGAATTCAATAAAAAAAATCCTCTTATTTTAATTGCTGAAGCTCCTGAAAAACCTGGTAATATTGGCGCATTACTTAGAACTGCAGATGCTGCAGCTGTTGATGCAGTAATAATAGCAAACCCAAAAACGGACTTATACAACGGAAATATTATTAGATCGAGTGTTGGATGTATTTTTACAACTAATGTTGCAATTGGCTCAACAAATGAAATTATTGAGTTTTTAAAAAAGAACTCTATAAATATCTACGGAGCTGCTTTAACTGCTTCTGTACCATACGACACTATCGATTACAACCAACCAAGCGCTATAGTTGTTGGTACTGAAGCCACAGGATTATCTAATGAATGGCTTCAAAATTCAACAAAAAATATTATTATTCCTATGAATGGAAAAATTGACTCTATGAATGTTTCTGTAAGCGCTGCAATTATTGTTTTTGAAGCTGTTAGACAACGTATAATAACAAATTAATAAATGACTCCAACTACTGTTTTTACCATATTAATTGCTATAATACTAATCAAATTTATTTTTGATACTATTTTAGATGCTCTAAACGCTAAACATTATAATGATGTATTACCAAATGAACTAGCTGATGTTTATGATGAAAAAGAATATTTAAAATCTCAGGAATATAAAAAAGTTAATTATAAATTCTCGTTAATAACTAGTTCATTTTCACTAGTATTAACCATTTTATTTTTTGGATTTAATGGCTTTGCTTTTGTTGATGGTTTAGCTAAACAAGTTTCTAGCAACAATATTTTGATTACCTTAATTTTCTTCGGAATTATATTTATTTCTAGCGATGTGTTATCATTACCACTCGCCTATTATAAAACATTTGTAATTGAAGAAAAATTTGGCTTTAATAAATCTACTTTAAAATTATTTATACTCGATAAAATTAAAGGTTGGCTAATGTTAATAATAGTTGGAGGTGGAATTTTAGCTTTAATTACTTGGTTTTACCAATTAACAACCAATAATTTTTGGCTATATGCTTGGCTATTAATTAGTGTGTTTTCTGTTTTTATGAATATGTTTTATTCTAAACTTATTGTACCGCTATTTAACAAGCAAACACCTTTAGAAAATGGAGAACTTAAAACTGCTATCGAAAACTTTGCAACTAAAGTAGGATTTAAATTAGATAATATTTTTGTTATAGATGGCTCTAAAAGATCTACCAAAGCTAATGCCTATTTTTCTGGTTTTGGTTCTCAAAAAAGAATAACATTATATGATACTTTAATTAATGATTTAGAAACAGATGAAATTGTAGCTGTTTTAGCCCACGAAGTTGGGCATTATAAAAAGAAACATATTATTTATAATCTAGTTTTATCTATAGCTTTAATGGGACTTACTTTGTTTATTTTATCACTTTTGGTAGGTAACCTTACATTATCTCAAGCTTTAGGTGTTGATAAAGCAAGTTTTCATATAGGGTTAATTGCTTTTGGAATTTTATACAGTCCAATTTCTGAAATAACTTCATTTTTTATGAACCTATTATCTCGTAAATTTGAATATCAAGCAGATAATTATGCAAAGTATAATTTTGGTGCTAAACCACTTATAACTTCATTAAAAAAATTATCTAAAAATAGTTTGAGTAATTTAACACCACATAGCTTATATGTAAAATTTCATTACTCACACCCTACGTTGTTACAACGAATTGTAAATTTGAAAAAATAAACATAAAGAGTAAGCAATCTATTTAAATTAAAACGTATTTTTAAGCAATGGCATACACTTTAACACCTGAAGAAGAAAATAAAGAAATAGCAAAACGTTATAAAGACTTGTTAAAAGGAGCTTACCAAACGTTTTCTAAAGAAGATAAAAAAGAAATAAGAAAAGCTTTTGATTTATCATTAGAAGCTCATAGTTCTCAGCGCCGTAAAACGGGAGAACCTTATATATTTCACCCCATAGCAGTTGCCAAAATTGTAGCATATGAAATTGGTTTAGACACCACTTCTATTGTTGCAGCATTGTTACACGATGTTGTTGAAGATACAGATTATACACTAGAAGATATTGAACGCTTGTTTGGTGAAAACGTTGCGCGTATTGTAAATGGCCTTACAAAAATATCGCATTTAAAAAAGGATCAGGATGCCTCAGTTCAGGCAGAAAACTTTAGAAAAATGTTGTTAACCTTACACGATGATGTTCGTGTAATTTTAATAAAAATTGCAGATAGATTGCACAACATGCAAACTATGGATGCAATGCCGCAACATAAACAGGTAAAAATTTCTTCTGAAACTCTTTATATCTATGCTCCTCTAGCCCATCGATTAGGGTTGTATAATATTAAAACAGAATTAGAAAACCTAGGTTTAAAATATACTGAGCCAGATGTTTATAAAGATATTTTAAAAAATATAACTCAAAGTACTGAAGAACACGAAAAATATATAGAAACATTTTCAAATATTATAAGTGAATCTTTAACTGCTGAAGGTTTTAAATACAAAATAAAAGGTCGCAGAAAATCTATTTATTCTATTCGTAAAAAAATGCGTTCTCAAGGCGTTTCTTACGAAGAAGTTTACGATAAGTTTGCCATTCGTATTATTTACGATTCTACTAAAAAAGATGAAAAATTTGATGCTTGGAAAATCTACTCGATAGTAACCGATCATTTTGCTCCTAACCCAGTTAGAATGCGAGATTGGATTACCCAACCTAAATCTACAGGATACGAATCTTTACACATTACTGTAATGGGGCCACAAGGTAGATGGGTTGAAGTTCAAATTCGATCTAGTAGAATGGATGAAATTGCAGAGAAAGGGTATGCAGCACATTATAAATATAAAAACAAAGACGAAAAAGAAACTGGTTTAGATGACTGGTTAAATAAAATTAGAGAAACGCTAGAAAACTCCGATAGTAATGCTGTTGATTTTGTTGAAGATTTCAAATTAAATCTTTATTCAAAAGAAATATTTGTTTTTACACCACAAGGAGATTTAAAAGCACTACCTAAAAATGCAACAGCTTTAGATTTTGCCTTTTCTATACACACCCAAGTTGGTATGCGCTGTAGAGGAGCAAAAGTTAATGGTAAACTAAAACCAATTAGTCATATACTTAATAGTGGTGATCAAGTTGAAATTATAACTTCAAAAAGCCAAAAACCAAACATTGGCTGGCTAGATTTTGTAGTAACAGCAAGAGCTAGAACTCGTATTAAAAATGCGTTAAAAGAAGATCAAAAACGAATTGCTGTTGATGGTAAAGAAATTTTGACAAGAAAACTTCGTCATTTAAAAATTACTTTAGATGAAAAAGTAGTTAATGAATTAGTAAATCATTTTAAACTAAAAACAAGTTTAGATTTATTTTTTAGAATCGGAAATGGCTCTATAGATAATAATCAGTTAAAAGAGTTTGTTTCTAATAGAAGTAATGCGTTTGTAAATTTCTTTAAAAATAGAATTAAACGTACCAATAAATCAAACGAAACTATTGATAAAGATGAAGTAATCGATAATTACGATTCTTTAGTTTTTGGAAAGGAAGAAGAGCGTTTAGATTATAAAATGTCTCAATGTTGTAATCCAATTCCAGGAGATAAAGTATTTGGTTTTATTACTATTAATGATGGAATTAAAGTTCATAAAAAAGATTGTCCTAATGCAATTAGTTTACAAGCAAACTATGCGTACAGAATTATTCAAGCTAAATGGATTGACTCTTCTAAACAAGAGTTTAAGGCAATTTTAAAACTATATGGAGCAGATCACGTTGGTATGGTTAATGAAATAACTCAAGTTATTTCTCAAAATATGAGTGTTAATATTCAAAGCTTAAATATTGCAGGTAATAATGGAATATTTGAAGGTAAAATAACAGTAACGGTTAAAAATAAAACACAGCTTCAAAAATTAAGTGATACACTTAAAAAAATTGACGGCATCGATTCAGTAGATCGAATTTATAAACATTAGTTTTATTCACAATACAACGTTAATAAATAACAAAATTCATTATAAAAGATTAGAAAATAAGGGTTAACTTTGTGCATTAATTCTATAACTCAATCATAATATTAGTATGAGTAACGAAAATCAAAAAATAGTAAAAAGCGTATTTGTAAATTTTCTAGAAGCAAATAGCCATAGAAAAACACCCGAACGTTTTGCTATTTTACAAGAAATTTATGATTTAGAAGAACATTTTGATATAGAGTCTCTATATATTCAAATGAAAAATAAAAATTATCGAGTTAGTAGAGCTACTTTATATAATACTATAGAGCTTTTATTAGAGTCTGGCTTGGTAAGAAAACATCAGTTTGGAAAAAACCAAGCGCACTACGAAAAATCTTATTTCGATAAACAACACGATCACGTAATATTAACTGATACTGGTGAAGTTATTGAATTTTGCGATCCAAGGGTTCAAATTATCAAGAAAACAATTGAGGACACTTTTGGTATTGAAATTCATAACCACTCGCTTTATTTTTACGGAACAAAAACTAAAAAACAAAACAACTAACATAAATAATTAAAATGGCTGTAAATTTATTATTAGGACTTCAATGGGGAGATGAAGGAAAAGGTAAAATTGTTGATGTATTAACATCTGAATACGATATTATTGCTCGTTTCCAAGGAGGTCCAAATGCAGGACACACGTTAATTTTTGACGGACAAAAACACGTATTGCATACAATTCCTTCAGGAATATTTCATGACAAAGCAATGAACCTTGTTGGAAATGGTGTTGTAATTGATCCTGTTATTTTTAAAAAAGAGTTAGATAACTTATCTAAACACAATATAGATTTTGCATCTAAATTGGTTATTTCAAGAAAAGCACATTTAATTTTACCTACGCACAGATTATTAGATGCTGCAAGTGAAGCTTCAAAAGGAAAAGCTAAAATTGGTTCTACATTAAAAGGTATTGGCCCAACTTATATGGATAAAACCGGTAGAAATGGAATTAGAATTGGCGATACTGAATTGGCTGATTTTAAAGAACGTTACCAAGCTTTAGTAGAAAAGCATATAAAAATGATTGATTATTATGGTATTCAATTAGATTATAACTTAGAAGAATTAGAAGAAGAGTTTTTCGCTGCTTTAGATTATTTAAAACAAATTCCTTTTGTAGATAGTGAAGAGTATTTAAACGCTGCAATGAAAGCTGGAAAAACTATTTTAGCTGAAGGTGCACAAGGATCATTATTAGATGTTGATTTTGGAACATATCCATTTGTAACTTCATCTAACACAACTGCCGCTGGTGCTTGTACTGGTTTAGGTGTTGCACCAAATAAAATTGGTGAAGTTTATGGTATTTTTAAAGCATATACAACTCGTGTAGGTTCTGGACCATTTCCAACTGAATTATTTGATGAAAACGGAGCAACAATGTCTAAGGTTGGTCACGAATTTGGAGCTACAACAGGTAGACCAAGAAGATGTGGTTGGTTAGATTTAGTAGCTTTAAAATATGCTGTTCAAATAAACGGTGTTACTCAATTAATGATGATGAAAGGTGATGTTCTTTCTGGATTTGATACTTTAAAAGTATGTACATCTTACAATTACAAAGGTGAAGAAGTTAGTCACTTACCATATAATATTGAAGAACATAACGTTACTCCTATTTATACAGAAATTAAATGTTGGCAAGAAGATTTAACAAAAATGACAAGTGCAGACCAACTTCCAAAAGAATTAAACGATTACGTTAAATTTATTGAAGATTTTGTTGAAGTACCTGTAAAAATAGTTTCTGTTGGACCAGATAGAAAACAGACAATAATGAAATAGATTTTTAAAATATATTTTAACGCCATTATTTTTAGAATTTCTAAAGTAATGGCGTTTTTTTATACAATAGGTTTAAATACTTTATTTTAATATATTTTTATAAGTATCTACCTACTTTTTTCGTTAGTTTTGTAAACAAATTTTTTAGCATTGAAAAAACTACTTCTTTTAGTATTAATTATAACTAGTTCAATTACTTATTCTCAAACACGAAGAATAAAAATTTTACAAGCAGACAATACCTTTACCCTACCTGAATATCCAGGTGCAACCATATCATTAGGAAATGTTTTTGTAGAACATCAAGGCGCTACAATACGTTGTGACAAAGCATATATTTATCAAGAAAAACAATTGATAAAAGCAATGGGTAATGTAATTGTAAATCAAGGAGATACCATACATCAATATAGTAAATATACAGACTATGATGCCATTAATCAAATAGCTACATCTTGGGGAGATGTTCTTTTAAAAGATGAATTAATGGAATTAGAAACAGACACGTTAAAATTTGATAGAGTAACTCAAAAATTGTACTATCAAACTGGTGGAAAAATTAAAGATACTGCCAATGTTTTAACAAGTAGAATTGGTACATATCATTTGCAAAGTAATAAATTCGAAGCTCTTAAAAATGTAGTTGTGGTTAATAGAGATAGTAGCGAACTAAACTCTAACAACTTAAATTATTACACAAATACTGGTATTGCAGATTTATTTGGCCCGTCAACTATTGTAAATAAAGACAATAATATTTACACAGAAAATGGTCGCTATAACTCCAAAACCCATATTGCTCACTTCATTAAAAATTCTATTATTAAGTATAATGATAGAACTATAAAAGGAGACAGTTTATATTACAACAAAACAAAAGGTTTTGCTTCTGCAACTGGAAATATAAAACTAACCGACTCCTTAAACAAATCTGTTATAAAAGGAGGTTATGCAGAAATGTTTCGTTTAAAAGACTCTGTTTTTATTGAAGATAAGGCTGTTGCTATTTCTAAAATGGAAAATGATTCCATTTATATTCACGGTGAAAAATTAATGGTTACTGGTAAAGCTGAAGAACGCATTATTAAAGCTTTTTATAAAGTAAAAATATTTAAATCAGATTTACAAGGTAAATGCGACTCTCTTATTAGTAACGAAAAAACAGGTTTAACAGAACTATTTAACAAACCTGTTATGTGGGCACAAGGAAATCAAATTACTGGAGACACTATCCACTTAATTTCAAACAATAAAACTGAAAAGCTAGATTCTTTAAAAATTATTAATAATGGATTTATGATTCAAAAAGATTCTGCAGGTTTTAGCCAATTAAAAGGTAAAAACATGTATGGTAAATTTGAAGAAAATAAATTAAAATCATTAGATGTTGTTGGTAATAGCGAGGTTATTTTTTATGGTAGAGATGATGCTTATAAATTACTTGGTATTACAAAAATGCAGAGTAGTAAAAACATTTTCATCACATTTGATAAAAATGAAATTAATACCATAGATTTTAACGTAAAACCAGAAGGAAATACCTATCCTCCTTCTCAATTCCCTGAAGATTACGCAAAATTTCCTGGATTTATTTGGCGTGAACATGAACGCCCAAAAACAAAAGATGAAATTTTTATTCACGATAAAGTAATTACTGCTGAAGAAAATATTACATCAAAAAAAGAAACTGTTAAAGCACCCATAAAAAAAGAACTTCTACCCAAACCTAAAGGCGAAAAAAAAGACTTTAAACCTAAAAAAAATTGAAAAAAGACTTTTTAAAATATCAAGCTCAAACATCTCCTAACTCGTTAGCTTTAGAAATATCATATGCTAATGGTAGTTATGTTTATGACAAACAAGAAAAACAATATTTAGATTTTATTGCAGGAGTATCTGCAAACACTTTAGGTCATAATCATCCAAAAGTATCTCAAGCCATTAAAAAACAAGTTGATAGCTACACGCATGTAATGGTTTATGGAGAATTTATTCAACAGCCACCTGTTGATTTATGCAAATTTCTAATTCATAAATTACCATCAAATTTTGAAACGGTATATCTTACCAATTCTGGTACCGAAGCTACTGAAGGTGCTTTAAAACTTGCAAAAAGATTTACTGGTAGAAGTGAAATTATAGCTGCTAAAAATGGATATCACGGAAATACGCAAGGCTCTATGAGTGTTTGTGGTGCAGAAGAAAAGAACAGCGCTTTTAGACCATTGGTTCCTGGAGTAAAATTTATTGAGTTTAATAATGAAATTGATATTCAAAAAATAACTTCAAAAACTGCTGCTGTAATTTTAGAAACTATTCAAGGTGGTGCTGGTTTTATTGAGCCTAAAAATGACTATTTAAAAAAAGTTAAAGAAAAATGCACTAAAGTCGGTGCTTTATTAATTTTAGATGAAATTCAATCTGGTGTTGGAAGAACTGGAAAATTATATGGTTTTGAAAACTATAATGTAGTACCAGATATTATTGTAACCGGAAAAGGTTTAGGTGGTGGTATGCCAATTGGAGCATTTATTACTTCGCACAAACTAATGAGTTGTTTGCAAACGCAACCAAAATTGGGACACATTACAACATTTGGCGGTCATCCGGTTATTGCTGCTTCTGCCCTAGCAACAATCCAAGAAATTTACGAACAAAAATTAATGGAACAAATTGAAGCTAAAGAAGCTTTAATTCGAAAATTATTAATTCATCCATTAATTACTGAAATTAGAGGAAAAGGTTTAATGTTAGCAGCTATAGTCGAAACATCTGAAATTGCTTCATCGGTCATATTAAAATGCTTAGATAAAGGTTTACTCCTATTTTGGCTACTATTTGAAGGTAAAGCGGTTAGAATTACACCTCCGTTAACAATTTCAGAAGAAGAAATTTATAAGGGCTGTAATATTATTATTGAGGTATTAAACGAAATTTTAGAGAATTATTAATTTTTCAGTAAATCATCCAAAAGCGTTCTAACTTTATCACTATTCCAATTTGCTGAACCCACTTTATCTATAATTATATTTCCTCTTTTATCAATTAAATAACTTGCAGGAATACTATTTGTTTCAGTAAACAATTTTGGAGGAATACTTGTGGAGTTATAAACAGGTAACTTATAATTTTCTTTTTTGAAGTAAGTATTTACCTCATTCAAATTTTCTGAAGTTACAAATACAAATTTTACTTTATCCTTATAATCATTATATAATTCTTGTAACATAGGCATTTCTGCTCTACAAGGTGGACACCAAGTTGCCCAAAAATTTACAAAAACCACTCTATTTTCAAACTCGTTAAAGTTAACAGAGTCAGTATTTAACCCTTTTAAGCTCCAATTATAAGTATCTATTTTTTTCGAATCCTCTACATTATTTATTGATGGTGAAAATGCAATTTGTCTCATAAACCATTCTCTTGATGGTGGATACAATAGTACTGCAACAGCAATTAGAAATATAAAATTTGAAATGTTTTTCTTTTTTAAAATAGAATTCATAAATATTTATTTAAACTCTTAGTACCTTAAATTAGTGATTACTTACGCGCAAAAATAACAAAAGCGTTATTACTAAATGTAACAACGCTTTCATAATACTATTTTTTAAATACTAGCGTGAAGCCGTACCTGTTGGAAAATTTAAATTTTGACCAATTGTATAAACCGTATGTGCCATTACATCTGTTGGAATATCGCCAACTAATGGTTTTAGTAAAAATGGCGCTGGACTATTGTCTGGATCTGGTTCTATAGAAATTACTGCTTTACCTCCAGATAAATCTAATGGAAAAGTAATTCCACTAGGTGCATTTCTTAAAAAGTCTTCTCCTGGAAAAGGAGGACTTCCCATTGTACCACTAAAATCGTTAAATTCATCAGCTCCAGTAACTGAAGTAAAAGTCCCAGATGTTAATGGAGTGCCACCTGTTACTGCCCAACCTTCATATTTCCAACCCGCTGGCAATGTTGGTAAATTTAATCCAGCTACTGGAGATCCTGATGAATTATCAAGAAACCACACCCCACTTTTTTCATTAGTTCCATCACTATCTGTTGGTGTTGCTAAAATATATTTTCCACTAGCTGTAGAAAAATCGTTACCTAAAGCAGCTCCATGACCAATTGTTAAAGCACTTGAATTCCCTACAAAATCACCTGCTAAAATATGAACATCACTTGGAGCTGGGTCATCACCTACTTTAGGTTCAATTGTTAATACAAATTTTTCTGCTGCAGCTAATGTTTCAATGTTTAAAGTGAAATTAGTTTGTGATAAAGTTCCACTTCCATCGACTGAAAATCGACCTGTAGTTACAGGGCCATCGGCTAAAATAAGCCATCCTTCATATTCGTAATCAGCACCTAAATCTTCTAATCCTGAAATGTTTAAAGTTAAATCTTTTGTTGTTGGTTCATCGTCATCTGAACAAAATGTAACAGTAAATGCTAATACAAATAATGCTAATAGTTTAAAAATTTTTGTCATAATAATGTTTTTAATGTTTCTTAAGACAAATGTATTTCAACCAAAAATAAAAAAATGTTAGCTAGCTAACACTATGCACTTTTTTTCAAAAAAAGAATTTCTTTTCCTTTAAAATTGATTACTCCGTCATCTTTTAACTCATTCATAATCAAGTTTAAAGTAGGTCTTGAAGTGCCTATTAAATTTGCTATATCTTTTTGAGTATATGGATGCGAAGCTTTTAACTTACCTGTTTCTTCACAGCAAACACCATAATCTTCACATAATTCATCTAAAAAATCTAACAAACGAGTTTTAGCGTCTTTAAACATTAATAATTGTAAACGACGTTCCAATTTTTGAATTCTAAAACTTATGAATTTATATATTTTAAGAGTAAATGTCTGGTTATCACGCATTAAATCGTGTAAAGTAGTAACACCTATTGGACAAATCGATGTTTTATTATCCATTGATTGCGCAAACTCATTTCTTTTTTCTTCACCAAGTATAGCTTTTTCCCCAAATAATTCGCCTTTACAAAGTATTGCTTTAATTACTTCAGAGCCATCTTCGTTATAATAGCCTAATTTAACCTTTCCTTTTTCAATTAAATATACCTTGTTAGAAGCATCCTCTTCAAAATATATATAATCGCTTTTTGAATAATGGGTGAAATTATGACAGTCTTTATAATCTTTAAATTTATGAGGACATAATATTTTAAAAAGATTTACATTTTCTAGAAACCAAATTTTACTCATAGTTAAGTTTTTTTTGTTTGTCGAAAAAAAAAAGATTACTTACAAAAAAAGCCTCAAATTAATTGAGGCTTTTTTATTCTATTTAAAAGGTTTAAAATTATTTAATAATATAAATTTCTCTAAACTCTTTAGTAACTTCTAATGTAATTTTTCCGTTTAATTTAGAAATGTCAATTTCTTCGTTATCAACTTCAACTTTCTTTATTTTAAAAGGTAAACCGTGTATGTTTATTTTAAACGTATTATAACTTGTTATGTATTTACCTGATTTAAATTGTTGAATTGTTAAAGAATCTTCTTTACCAACTTGGTTAAAGTTTCTTAAACTATAACGTCCTTTTTTATAATCATACCCATCGTGTGCATCTTCATAAACTTCAGAAGATTCTTCTCCTTCTTTATAATAAACGTCTAATTCTAATTGCTCAATTACTTTTTCACCAACATACTGTTGAACAGGATATTTAGGAATAATGGAACCTTCTTTAACAAAAATAGGCATACTATCAATATCTGCATCTACCCATTGTTCTTCTCCCCCTTCAATAATAGAATTATCCCAGAAGTTATACCATTTACCTCTTGGAATGTACATTCTTCTACCTTTAGCATTTGCTTCAATAATAGGACAAACTAATATTTTTTCTCCAAAAATAAACTCATCATTTCTATAATGTGTGTTTTTATCTTCTTGATCAAATAATACTAACGATTTTAAAATTGGAATTCCTTCGCCTGCATATCTCCAAAAAGTGGTATATAAATAAGGTAATAATTGGTATCTTATTTCAATAAATTTTCTAACAATATCAGTAATTGAAGTTCCAAATACCCAAGGTTCTTGATCTCCGTGATCTCCAGATGAGTGAACTCTACAAAATGGGTGAAAAACACCTAATTGAATCCATCTTGCAAATAATTCTCCATTTGGTTGTTCAGCAAAACCTCCAATATCAGACCCTGCAAAAGAGAATCCAGACATACACATACGTTGCGCTTGTTGGTTTGCAATTGATAAATGATCCCAAGTTGCAACATTATCTCCAGTCCAAGTTGATGTATAACGTTGAGTTCCTGAATAAGCAGCTCTTGTAATTACAAACGGACGCTTTGGATAACTAAATTTCTTTAATCCATGATAGGTTGCACGTGCCATTTGCATACCGTAAACGTTATGCGCTTTTCTATGGCTACATTGGTTTCCATCATAATCGTGGCGAACATCATCAGGGAAAGATTTTCCAGGCACATCCATTACAGCAGGTTCATTCATATCATTCCAAACACCACTAACGCCAACTTCTTCTATTAATTCTTGGAATAAACCAGACCACCATTCTCGTACTTCTGGATTTGTAAAGTCTGGAAAATAACACTCTCCAGGCCAAACTTTACCTTTCATATAAGGCCCATCTGCACGTTTACAGAAATAATCTTTTTCTAAACCTTCTTTAAATACACTATATTCATTATCAATTTTAATACCTGGATCGATAATTACAATTGTTTTAAATCCGTCTTCAGCTAATTCCTTTACCATTCTTTTAGGCTCAGGAAAGTATTCTTTACTCCATGTAAAACATCTAAAGCCTTCCATATAATCAATATCTAAATACAAGGCATCACAAGGTATTTGCAATTCTCTAAATTTAGCTGCTACGTCTTTAACTTTAGATTCTGGATAATAACTCCATTTACATTGGTGATAACCTAATGCCCATAATGGTGGAATATGTTGTGGTCTTCCTGTTAAATCTGTGTAGTTAGATACAACCTCAGTCATTTCTGGACCATAAATGAAATAGTAATTCATTTCACCACCTTGCGCCCAAAAACTTGTTATATTTCTTCTTTCACTACAAAAATCGAAATAACTACGGAAAGTATTGTCAAAAAACACACCGTACGATTTATCATGGTGTAAAGCCGTATAAAAAGGAATTGCTTTATAAATAGGGTCACTTCCTCTACCATAAGCGTAAGAATCTGTTACCCAATTTTGAAAACGTTTACCTTTTAAATTATTTTCTACAGGTTTATCTCCTAATCCATAATAGTTTTCACTTTGTTGTGATTTTAAAGACATTTTTACAATATCTCCACCTAACTCGTAACTTTCTTCCCAGTGAAAACCAAGTTCATCCTCGCAAATTAAAGTCTTATCCTTTACATCATAAATTGTTTTGCGCATATCTACTTTTGAAATATGGCAAATTAATTTAGATGTTGTAATTATATATTTATCATCATCTTCTTCAATTTCTAAATGATTATACCCCTTACTAGCATACATAGTAATACCATAAGAAAAATCATTATCAAACATTCCTGTTGTACTATATCTAAAACGTAAAACACTATCTCTTTCTACAGTTAGTTGCAAAACAGCATTGTTTTCACTTTTAAAATATAACGTATTAACGTCTTTTTTATAAAATACAATTTTCGATGGAAATAAATTCCCTTTGTGTTCTAATTCTGTATTTAAAATCATAATCTTATCTCATTTAATCGAACTGCAAACCTACTAATTTTTAATATTTTGAAGCTCTTTTATTCATTAAAAAAACATCAATAATTTTATGTTTATGGTAAAATTATTGATGCTTTTTATGTTACTCCTAATTTTGATGTTATTTTAACTCAAAAATGGTTATTCCTAACGGAGATAGCTTAATTTCGGCGGAGTATGGCTTTCCATTCCAAGAATCCTTTTCTGCTTTTATTAATTTAGAATTAGTAATTCCACTTCCTCCATACTTCTTTTTATCACTATTAAATACCTCTTTTAATTTATTCTCGGTAGGTAATCCAATTTTATAACTATCAATAACTGCAGGTGTAAAATTACAAACCACTACTAAATTTTCTTCTTCTTTATTTCCTTTTCTTATAAATGAAATAACCGAATTTTGAGAGTCATCTAAACTAATCCATTCAAAACCTTCGTTAGAAAATCCTTTTTCAAATAATGCTGGGTTCGTTTTATAAAATTTATTTAAATCTTTATAAAAAGCTTTTGTTTTTTTATGTGGATCAAATTCTAATAAATTCCAATCTAAGCTTCCTTGAAAATCCCATTCTTCATATTGTCCAAATTCACTTCCCATAAACAATAGCTTTGTTCCTGGGTGTGTAAACATATAACCATAAAGTAAACGTAAATTAGCAAAACGTTGCCATTCATCTCCAGGCATTCGTCCTAAAATTGAATTTTTACCATAAACTACTTCATCATGAGAAAGAGGTAACATAAAGTTTTCAGTAAAAGCATATGCTAAACTAAAAGTTATATCGTTTTGATGATGACTTCTAAACATTGGATCTTTACCAAAGTATTTTAACGTATCATGCATCCATCCCATCATCCATTTCATTCCAAATCCTAAACCACCCATAAAAGTTGGTTGCGATACCATTGGAAATGCAGTAGATTCTTCAGCAATTGTTTGAACATCTGGAAAAGATTTATAAACTTCTTCGTTCAATTCTTTTAAGAATGAAATTGCCGCTAAGTTTTCTTTACCTCCATATTCATTTGGTTCCCACTCTCCATCTTCTCTAGAGTAATCTAAAAATAGCATAGATGCAACAGCATCTACACGTAAACCATCTGCGTGGTATTGCTCTAGCCAATAAATTGCATTACTAATTAAAAATGAACGAACTTCGTTTCTTTCATAATTAAAAATTAAACTTTTCCAATCTGGATGATATCCTTTCTTACGGTCTGGATGTTCGTATAAATGAGATCCATCAAAAAATCCTAAACCGTGATCATCACTAGGAAAATGAGAAGGTACCCAATCTAAAATTAGACCTATTCCATTTTGATGAAGCTTATCAACCAACAATTTAAACTCTTCTGGATAACCAAATCTACACGTAGGTGCATAATAACCTGTTAATTGATATCCCCAAGAAGGATCATAAGGATATTCCATAATTGGCATTAACTCAACATGTGTAAAATTCATTTCTTTAACATAAGAAACCAATTCATCTGCCAATTCAAAATATGATAGTGACCTATCTTCTTCCATTTTTCTTCTCCAAGAACCTAAATGAACTTCATAAACAGAATAAGGCGCATCTAATGCGTTGTTCTTTTTTCTGTTTTTCATCCATTTTTTATCCTTCCAAGTGTAATCATCATCCCAAATTACGGATGCTGTACTTGGTGGATGTTCATTTCTTCTTGAATATGGATCGGCCTTTTCTGTAACTATTCCACTATTATTTGAATGAATTTTATATTTATATAAGTTTCCTTTTCCTATTTTAGGAATAAAACCTTCCCAAATACCAGAAGAATCCCAACGTACATTTAGTTTAAACTCACCATCATTCCAAAAATTGAAATCACCTACTACAGAAACTTGGTTTGCGCTTGGTGCCCAAACTGCAAAATAAGTTCCTTCAACTCCGTTAACAGTAGTTATATGAGATCCGAATTTCTTGTACAAACGGTAATGCTTACCAGATTTAAATAAGTCTACATCAAAGTCAGTAAAAAGGCTATGTGCTATTACTTTCCCCATGTATTATATTATTGTTCCATTAGTAATTATCGCTCCTTTTTTAACCACAACAATACCGTCTCTTACTACATAAGTATCCGTTTCATGGTCTTTTAAATCTTCTCCATTAATTCTAACGTCATCGCCAATACAACAGTTTTTATCTAATATCGCATTTTTAATAAAGCATCTTTTTCCAATTCCCATTGAAATAATATTATCGTCCATTATTTCTTCTAATGGCTGATAAAAATCACTACCCATCATATAGGTATTAATTACCGTAGATTCTGCGTCGATTTTTGAACGAATTCCAATTACAGAATGTTGAATTTTACTTGCGTTAATAATACAACCTTCAGCAATTACAGTTTTATCTAAATTTGTACCTGATACTTTTGTTGTAGGTAACATTCTGGCATGTGTATAAATACGCTTTTCTCTGCTATATAAATCAAACTTTGGAAATTCATCAGTTAAACCTAAATTAGCTTCAAAAAATGAATCAATATTTCCAATATCTGTCCAATAACCTTCATATTGATGGCTATATACTCTATTAGTTTCTATTGCTTGTGGTATAATTTCTTTACCAAAATCTATAGTATCTGGGTTATCCATTAATTTAACTAAAAGATCTCTATTAAAAATATAAATACCCATAGAAGCTAAATAATTTCTACCTTCACCTTTCATCTCATCACTTACTTCTGAAGTCCAGTCTGGTAATAGTTTAGCTTCTGGTTTTTCTATAAATGATGTTATTTTATTTTTATCATTTGTTTTTAAAATACCAAATGAAGTAGCGTCTTTTGCATTAACAGGAATTGTAGCTATAGAAATTTCAGCTTTATTCTTTTTATGCGCTTTTACCATTTCATTAAAGTCCATTTGATACAATTGATCTCCTGATAAAATCAATGCATAATCAAAATCGTGTTCTAAAAAGTGATGCATACTTTGTCTAACAGCATCGGCTGTTCCTTGAAACCAACCATCATTTCCTGGTGTTTGTTCTGCTGCTAAAACATCTACAAAAGCTGAACTAAAAAAACTAAAGTGATAAGTGTTTTTAATATGCCTATTTAGTGAAGCAGAATTAAATTGAGTTAGGACAAAAATACGTTTGATTTCTGAATTAATACAGTTTGAAATAGGGATATCAACCAATCTATATTTACCTGCTATTGGTACAGCTGGTTTAGATCTCGCTTTTGTAAGAGGATATAATCGGGATCCTTGCCCACCACCTAAAATAATTGATAATACTTTACTCGGCATAATTTTCGGTTTTTAAATTTTGGTATAAGTTTATATATTCTTTTGCTGAAGCACCCCACGAATGGTCAATGCTCATAATATTTTTTCTGTGTTTTTTATATGCTGTTTGATTTTTATATAATTCAACAGCCCTGTCAATTGCTGTTACAATTTCTTCTTTATTTACTTCATTATGACAAATTCCAAATCCATTTTCTTTTGAAATATCGATTACAGTATCTTTTAAACCTCCAATACTTCTAACAACAGGAATGGTTCCGTACCTTAATGAATACATTTGATTTAATCCACAAGGTTCAACACGCGATGGCATTAAAAGAAAATCTGCTCCTGCATAAATAATATGAGACAAACGCTCATCATAACCTATAAAAGCGTTATATGTGCCTTCAAAATCACCTTTTAATTCATTTAAAGCATTTTCAACTTCATTATTACCAGAGCCTAACAACAATATATTACATTCATTTTTTTCTAATACAGCTCTAAAAACTTCAGGAAACAAATCAGAGCCCTTTTCCCCTACTAATCTACCAATAAAAGCAAATAATGGTTTTTTCTCATCTAAATTAAACTCATTACAAAGCCATTTTTTATTTTCCTTACTACCAGATTGTACCGTACTAGTTTTATAATTTTTAATTAAATATGAATCAGTTTCTGGATTCCAAACATCAGTATCAATTCCATTTAAAATACCAACACATTTTTCACTTTCAGCACTTAATAAATGTTCTAATCCATTCGCTTCAAACTTTAATTCCTCCATATAACTAGGTGACACTGTATTAACTTTCCACGCGCATTTAATTGCTGCTGCTAAAGGATTTATGCTTCCTCCCCAATCTAACAAACCAACGTGGTCAAAATTAAACTCAGGAAACATATTCACTTTATCATGTGAAAACCAACCCTGATATTGTGCATTATGTATGGTAAAAACTGTAGGAATATCCTTTAAATCACTGTATACATATGATTCTGAGATTAAAAAAGGAATTAACCCAGTATGGTGGTCGTGGCAATGTAAAGTAGTTGGTTTATTTTCCCAAATAGTTACCCAATTAAGTACTGCTAACTGAAATGCAAAAAAACGTTCTGTATCATCATTCGAATACACATAATCTTTAAATAATAATTCAGGTATATCCACCAAAAATAAGTTGTAACCTAAATCAATACTTGTTGGTGTTAAAATTCTAAATTCATATTCATTTACATCTAAATTTACTTTTCCTTCATAAATAGATTTAAATTCATTTTGGTTTGTAAACTTGTTGTTATAATATGGCATTATAACTTCTGAAGTAACATTTTGGTTATTTTGATATTTAGGCAACGAACCTACTACATCAGCTAATCCTCCTACTTTAGCTATAGGATAGCATTCTGCACTAATATGAAGTATTTTCATAAAATTTACAATTATTTTATTGTTACAAAATTAGATGAAAAGCCTTAGACACCTAGTAATTAGCATCTTTTATTACGAAATCGTTAGAATTATCGATTTTTTATTGCTTGAAATTCAATCACTTATAGTTAGTTGTCTTTGGCTGAAATCTCTTTGTTTAAGATATAAAAAAAAGAGGATATAGCACTCCTATTTGACTATAAATAATTATAAAATTATGATTAATTCAATTTTACCCATAATCCTAGATCATTATTACAATTGAACACCTGTAATAATACAAAAAAGCCTAAGTTTTAAAACTTAGGCTTTAAAAAAATATGCTTTTTTAATTATTTTACTAACCTTTTTTTAGAAGGTTTAAATTTAGTTAAAACAATACCATCTACAGCAGCTTCATATTCTGCCATAGTTGGAGTTCTACCTAAAATTGTAGATAATACTACTACTGGAGTTGAAGATAATAAAGATTCACCTTTTTTACCATCTGCATCTTTTACAACTCTACCTTGAAATAAACGTGTAGAAGTTGCCATTACCGTATCTCCTGGTTCAGCTTTTTCTTGATTACCCATACATAAATTACATCCTGGACGTTCTAGGTACAACATATTTTCATATTTAGTACGAGCCAAACCTTTTGGTGCACTATCGTCAAACTCAAATCCAGAATATTTTACTAACACATCCCAATCTCCTTCTTCTTTTAATTCATCTACAATATTATATGTTGGAGGTGCAACAACTAGAGGCGCATTAAATACTACTTCTCCTTGTTGTTTCTCAATGTTTTTTAACATTTGAGCTAATATTTTCATATCTCCTTTATGAATCATACAAGAACCGATAAAACCTAAATCTACTTTTTTAGTTCCTCCGTAAAAAGATAATGGTTGAATATTATCGTGCGTGTAACGCTTAGATACATCTTCATTATTAACATCTGGATCTGCAATCATTGGTTCAACAATTTTATCTAAGTCAATAACAACTTCTTGATAATATTTAGCATCAGCATCTGGTTTTAAAGCAGAATTAGTTCCTGTTTTAATTTCTGAAATACGATTATTAGCCTTATCAACTAATCCTTTAAGATCTTGCTTAGGGTTGTCCATACCCTTATCAATCATAATTTGAATACGATCTCTAGAAATTTCTAATGATTCAATTAAAGTTTCATCTTCAGAAATACAGATAGATGCTTTTGCTTTCATTTCAGCAGTCCAATCTGTAAATGTAAATGCTTGATCTGATGTTAGAGTACCAATATGTACTTCTATAATTTTTCCTTGGAAAACATTTTCTCCATCAAACTGATCTAGCATTTGCTCTTGAGTAGCGTGAACAACATCACGGAAATCCATGTAAGGTTTCATTTCTCCTTTAAACGTAACCTTTACCGATTCTGGAATTGGCATAGTTGCCTCTCCTGTAGCCAAAGCTAAGGCAACTGTTCCTGAATCTGCTCCAAAAGCAACTCCTTTTGCCATACGTGTATGTGAATCTCCACCAATAATAACATCCCAATCATCTACAGCAATATCATTTAATACTTTATGAATAACATCTGTCATTGGAAAATATTTCCCTTTAGGGTCACGTGCAGTAACTAATCCAAAGTCATTCATAAACTTCATTAAACGTGGAATATTAGCTTTAGATTTATCATCCCAAACAGAAGCTGTATGACATCCTGATTGGTAACCACAATCTACAATTGGAGAAATAACAGTAGCAGCCATCATTTCTAATTCTTGAGAAGTCATTAAACCTGTAGTATCTTGAGAACCAACAATATTTACTTCAACTCTTACATTAGAACCTGCGTGTAATGTTTTTCCTGGAGTTGTTCCAACTGCATTTTTGTTAAATATTTTTTCAACAGCAGTTAACCCTTGACCTTCAATAGAAACCTCTTTTGATGCTGCATAAACTTGAGGAACATCAATTCCTAAAACTTTACAAGCAAACGTTTGTAATTTTTTACCGAAAACAACAGCATAAGAACCTCCTGCTTTAATAAACTCCATTTTTGGTGGCGTTAAAGCAGTAGAAATATCTTTTAATTCTTTATCTCCTTTGTATAATTTTTTCTTTTTTGTATTTATAGTAAGTACTGTTCCTGTTGCTACAGAATACTCTTCTTTCAAAATTGCTTCTCCTTCTTCATCAACTATTGTATTTCCATCAGCATCTTTTTGCTTTACCCAGTTTTTTAAATCAATACCTATACCTCCTGTAACTCCAACGGTAGTTAAAAAAATTGGTGCAATTCCATTTGTACCAGCAATTACTGGTGCAATATTAATAAATGGCACATATGGACTTGAAGAAATACCTGTCCATAATGCAACGTTATTTACACCAGACATTCTTGAAGATCCTACTCCCATTGTTCCTTTGTCAGCAATAAGCATTACACGCTTATCTGGATGTTTTTCTTTTAAAGCTAATAAATCATTTTGCATTTCTTTATTATGCTCAAACATACACTGTCCGTGCAATTCACGATCCGATCTTGAATGCGCATCTGCACCTGGAGACAATAAATCTGTAGAAATATCACCAATACCAGCTACAAAAGTTACAATTTCGATTTCTTCTTCAACTTCTGGTAATTTAGTAAAGAA
Source organism: Lutibacter oricola (assembly GCF_900106565.1). Lineage (GTDB taxonomy): Bacteria > Bacteroidota > Bacteroidia > Flavobacteriales > Flavobacteriaceae > Lutibacter > Lutibacter oricola. Next base: position 469,762 of record NZ_FNNJ01000002.1, on the reverse strand, counting down.
CTCTGCTTGAGAATAACTCTCTATTAATTCTTTAGCAATTGCGTTACCATTTTTATATGCTTTTTCTAATTGTTCTGTATCGGCTTCGTATAAGAACACTTGAGTTTTTAAAACTTCTGCCGCTTGTTTTGCAATAGCTGTATCATTTCCTAAAGCTAAATCTAATAAAACTTCTACTGAAGGTCCACCTTTCATATGAGATAATTGCTCAAAAGCAAAATCAGAAGAAATTTCTTCAACTATTTCTTTACCTAAAATAATTTCTTTTAAAAAGGTAGCTTTAACACCTGCAGCACTAGTTGTACCTGGTAAAACATTGTATATAAAGAAATTTAAAGACTCTTTCCTGTATTCATTATTTAAATCTTTTATTTGATCAATAATTTCACTTAGTAAGTCAGCTCCGTCAATTGGTTGTGGATGAAGTCCTAAACTTTTTCTTTCTTCAATCTGTTTAATGTAATCTTTATATATACTCATAATGTTTCTGAAATTTTTTAATCTGGCTTTAATAATTAAATTATCAAAAGCCTACATTTTAGAATCGTTTTTATTGTTAATTTAACTAAGCGAAGTTACAAAAAAAGGAGATTTGAATTGAAGTTTATATAAAACATAGCGTATTTTTAAAGATATAAATATCTCGAACCCTTATTTTTTACAATACTACAAAAAATGAGTGCGAAAACGTTGTAAATATAATATATTCGAAAAAAATAAGTAGACCTATAAGCCGGATTTTGTACTTCAAAGAAGCTCTTATCATTTATCTAAACTAAAAATTACTTAGTAGTTTTAGCTGCCTACCCCTTGAAATAAAGCGAGTGACTTTAAAATTTCAATATACGTGACATTGCACCGCATAGAGTTTACCTGGTTTCACTACAGCCGAACTGTACTTGCTTTCTGTTGCACTTGTCCTCAACTTACGCTGGACGGATGTTATCCGCTATGCTACTCTGTGGTGTCCGGACTTTCCTCTCATAAATGAGCGATAAGACGGTCTACTTATTTGGCAAAAGTACGTTAAATTATTACATAAAAAAACCCACTCAAATGTATTGAGTGGGAAAATTGCTATGAAAAAGAAAAAGTGTTACTAAATAAATCTAGTAACACTTCAAATATATAATTTTTTGTAATATTTATTAAAAATATTTACATTTTTTTACGAAAACATATCTTTAACTTTTTCGAAGAAAGATTTATCATGTTTTGAAGGTGAAGGCTCAAAATTATCATTCTCTAAGTTTGCTTCAAAAAACTTCTTTTGATCTTTACTTAAACTTTGAGGTGTCCATACATTTATATGTACTAACAAATCTCCAGTTCCGTAATGGTCAATACTTGGAAGTCCTTTACCTCTTAATCTTAAAATTTTACCAGATTGTGTACCTGCTTCAATTTTAATTTTCACTTTACCCGAAACTGTGTCAATATTCCTACTTACACCTAAAACTGCTTCAGAATAATTTACATATAAATCGAAGTGTAAATTAGTACCTTCTCTTTTTAAAGTTTCATGTTGTTGTTCTTCAATTACAACAAGTAAATCACCATCTACAGAGCTTGTTCCAGGTCCTGCATTTCCTTTTCCATTTACTTTCAACTGTACACCTTCAGTTACACCTGCTGGTATTTTAATTGAAACTGTTTCTTCTTCAACAATTAATCCGTCAGAATCTGCTCCTTTTGGTTTTTTATCTAAAGTTTCACCTGCTCCTTGACAACTTGGACAAGCTGAAGCCGATTGCATTCTACCTAAAATTGTATTGGTAACACGCATAACCTGTCCAGTACCATTACAAGTAGAACATGTTTTATAAGTTACTCCAGACGCCTTAACTTTACGTCTTACTTTTACTTTTTTCTCTACACCGTTGGCAATTTCTTCTAAAGTTAGTTTAACTCTAATACGTAAATTACTACCTTTTACACGGGCTCTTCCACGAGATTGGCCTCCGCCAAAACCTCCAAAACCACCACCAAAGCCTCCGCCTCCAAAGATATCTCCAAATTGGCTAAATATGTCATCCATATTCATTCCTCCACCACCGAAGCCACCGCCTCCAGCGCCACCTTCGAATGCTGCATGACCATACTGATCATAACGTGCTTTTTTGTTATCATCACTTAAAACCTCATACGCTTCAGCTGCTTCTTTAAACTTTTCTTCAGCAGTTTTATCATCTGGGTTTTTATCTGGATGATATTTAATAGCCATCTTACGATATGCTTTTTTAATTTCTGGTCCAGTTGCACTTTTTGAAATGCCTAGTATTTCGTAGTAATCTTGTTTCATTTTATTCTATTGAATGATCCAAAAATATTATTGAATCAAATTAAAATTGAAAATTCGTAATTCTGAAATTAAGTAATTATTGCCCTATAACTACTTTTGGATAACGGATAATTTTATCACCTAACTTATACCCTCTTTCAACAACATCAACTATTTTTCCTTTTAAATCTTCTGAAGGTGCCGGGATTTGTGTAATAGCTTCGTGTAACTCTACATCAAATACTTCACCTTGTTCTACTTCAACAGCCGTTAAACCTTTTTGAGTTAAAATATTACGAAGTTTACTGTTAATTAACTCCATACCTTTTAACAACTCTTTGTCATCAGTTTTCTTAATTTCATTTAAACCTCTGTCAAAATCATCAAGAATTGGCAATAAAACTGTCATTAATTCCTCATTGGCAGTTTTAAATAGTTCTATACGTTCTTTCGCTGTTCTTCTTTTATAATTTTCGAACTCTGCAAATAAACGTAAAAATTTATCTTTTTCTTGAGCTAACTCGTTCGTTAGCTTCTCTTCTTTGCTTATTTCCTGAGTTTCCTCTTGCTTAACTTCTTGTTCGTTAATCTCTTTATCGTCTTGTAAGTCTTCCTTTTTACTCATAATTTCTTATTAAAAAAATTTCAATATTTGAAGTTGCAAAAGTATTGCCATTTTTTGATTTATGCCAATATGACATTTAAATATTATTAAAAGATTTTTTCTTGAAGGATTTAAACATTCTTTATATATATAAAAACCCTGTGAAAACAGGGTTTTTTAATTCAATTTATAGATTTAAAAATAAAATTTTAAGCTAATCTACTCTTGTAATTTTAGCTCCAATTGCCTTTAAACGTTCATCTATATTTTCGTAACCTCTATCTATTTGTTCAATATTATGAATAGTAGATTTTCCTTTTGCTGAAAGTGCTGCAATTAATAATGAAATACCTGCTCTAATATCTGGTGAAGTCATTGTAGTTCCTTTTAAACTAGATTGATGATCCATACCTATTACAGTTGCTCTGTGCGGATCGCAAAGTATAACCTTTGCTCCCATATCAATTAATTTATCTACAAAAAACAAGCGGCTTTCAAACATTTTTTGATGTATTAACACACTACCTCTTGCTTGAGTTGCTACTACTAAAATAATACTTAATAAATCTGGTGTAAATCCAGGCCAAGGAGCATCAGAAATTGTTAATATTGAGCCGTCAATAAAGTTTTGAACCTCGTAACTTTCTTGTTCTGGCACAAAAACATCATCTCCTCGTCTTTCAATATTAATTCCCATTTTTTTAAACACTCTAGGAATTACTCCTAAATCGTCCCAGCTAACATCTTTAATTGTAATTGAAGATTTAGTCATAGCTGCCATACCAATCCAGCTACCAATTTCAATCATGTCTGGAAGTATTTTATGCTCACAACCTCCTAATTCTTCAACACCTTCAATAGTTAAAAGATTAGAACCAACACCTGTTATTTTAGCACCCATTTTATTCAACATTTTACATAATTGTTGAAGATATGGTTCACAAGCCGCATTATATATTGTAGTGGTTCCTTTGGCTAAAACTGCAGCCATAACAATATTGGCTGTTCCAGTTACAGAAGCTTCATCTAAAAGCATATCTGTACCGGTTAATTCATCTGCCTCTACACCGTAAAACTTTTCGTCTTTATTATAACGAAATTTAGCACCTAGTTTAATAAAACCTTCAAAGTGTGTATCTAAACGTCTTCGACCAATTTTATCTCCACCTGGTCTTGGAATATATCCTTTACCAAATCGAGCTAATAATGGCCCAACTATCATAATAGAACCTCTTAGTGAGCTTCCATCTTTTTTAAACTTGTCTGACTCTAAATAAAATAAATCTAAATCGTCTGCCTTAAATGTATAAGAATGCCTTCCTACTTTTTTGGTTTTTACACCTAATTCACCTAAAATAAAAATTAGCTTATTTACATCAATAATATCAGGAATATTACTAATGGTAACTTCTTCTTTTGTTAAAAGTACCGCGCAAATTACTTGAAGCGCTTCATTTTTGGCTCCTTGAGGTGTTATGCTTCCGCTTAACTTATGACCTCCTTCAATAATAAATGTAGACATTTAGTTAGTTAGGTGTTTAGTATTTCTTTTTCTTAGATTTATGCTTTGAATTGTTTTGGTTAGATGTTTTTCTTTTACGAAGTAAATCTTTAATTTCTGATAGTTTTTCTCCAGAATCTAACATGTTAATTTTGCCATCAGAAAGTTCAATTAAATGATTAAAAATTACTGTATCATCTACCGTATCTTTATTCCAATTTAAATAACATTTTTTCATATGGTTAGCTATAGTAAAGTACAGTGCTTCACGTGCTTCACCTTCTTCCCAAGTTAAAGCAATATCAATCATAGTTTGAATATTATGACCGTAAAATTTATATTTAGAAGCTACTTTTGGATAAGCTAAAGGTTCTGGTTTTGCTCTTAAAACCTCTTTTGAAGGCTTATCAAAAGGTGAGTCTACTTCCAATTTAAAATCGGACATAATAAATAATTGATCCCATAATTTATGTTTAAAATCAGGAACGTCACGTAAATGAGGTTGTAAATTACCCATTACATCTACAATAGCTTTCGCCATTTTATTTCGCTCTTCAATATCTTCTAAAGCAATGCAGTGATCAATTAATTTTTGTATGTGTCTACCGTATTCTGGTATAATTAAATGTGGTCTTTCTCCGTTATATTCTAAACTATATTCCATGTATCTTTTCTTCAATATATTTTGGCAAATTACAACTTAAATTTTGGTTTTACAATGCGTAACTAGCTTATAATTTTAAGCTTTGCAAATTGCAGTAATAATTTTTTAATTCCTACAGATGCAAATTGTATTTCAGCTTTTTTATTAGCTCCTCCACCTTCCATTCCAATAACTTTACCTTTACCAAACTTTAAATGCTCTACAATATTGCCCACATTTATATTGGTATCAAATAAATTTGGACCAGCATTAGCTGTAGGGTTTTTAGGAACTCTCTTTAAGTTTTTTGGTGCGGTAAATTCTGCTCTTACCGATGGTTTCTTTTTAATTGGCGGACGCTGTATTGGCTTTTTAAACCTTATTTTATCTTGCGGTACACTGCCAAAAATATCTTCGTTTAAAAACTTGTTTTGAGCTATTGGCGCTATTCTTGGCGATAATAATTCTAAATATTTTTCATCAATTTCTTGAATAAACCTACTTGGTTCGCAATCTACCAATTTACCCCAACGGTATCTATTTTGAGAATAACTTAAATACGCTTGTGTTTCTGCTCTAGTAAGTGCTACGTAAAACAACCTTCGTTCCTCTTCCAATTCACTTCGAGTATTCATACTCATTGCTGAAGGAAATAAGTTTTCTTCTAAACCAATAATATAAACATAAGGATATTCTAATCCTTTAGACATATGAATGGTCATTAACGATACTTTAGGAGTATCATCTTTGGCTTTTTTATCTAAATCTGAAGCCAATGCAGCATCTTCTAAAAAGAAAGCCAACGAATCGTCTTCTTTCTTTTCTTGTTGTTCATCGGTAAATCCTTTTATGGCATTTAATAATTCTTGAACATTTTCAACTTTACTAATTCCTTCGGGCGTACCATCTTTTTCTAGTTCCTTAACAATTCTAGTTTGTTTTACTATAAAATCTGCTACTTCAAAAGCATTTTTATTTTGTGCTTCAATTTCAAAATGCTTAATCATAGTAACAAAGTTTATCAACTTTGTTTTTGTTCCAGCATTTAAGTTTAAATCAACATTTTTTAAGTTGCAAAGTAACTCGAAAATTGATTTGTTATAATGGTTTGCAGCAACTGATAATTTATCTAATGTTGTAGCACCTATACCACGTGCAGGATAATTAATAATTCGCTTTAAAGCCTCTTCATCATTAGGATTTATTAAGATTCTTAAATACGATATTACATCCTTAATTTCTTTACGTTGATAAAAGGAAAGGCCTCCGTAAATTACATAATCAATATTGTAATTTCTATGCCTAAAAACATCTTCTATTGCACGAGTTTGCGAGTTTGTTCTATATAAAATAGCAACATCATTTAAACTAATTTCATTCTCTTCTACGTGTTGTAAAATTGATTGGGCAACAAACTGAGCTTCTTTAACCTCTGTTGCATTTCGCTTTACTTTTACAAGCTCACCATCTTTATTATCTGTCCAAACTTCCTTATCTAGCTTGGTTTTATTTTTTTCTATAACACTATTCGCAGCTTCAACAATATTGTTAGAAGATCTATAATTTTGTTCTAATTTAAATATTTTAACATCGTCATAATTATTCTGAAAGTTTAAAATATTTTGAATATTAGCACCACGAAACGCATAAATACTTTGTGAATCATCACCTACCACACAAATATTCTGAAAACGATCTGCCAATGCCCTAACAATCAAATATTGAGAGTGGTTTGTATCCTGGTACTCATCAACCAAAATATACTTAAACCTATCTTGATATCTAGAAAGCACTTCAGGAAAACGAGTTAATAACTCATTGGTTCTCAACAATAAATCATCAAAATCCATAGCGCCAGCTTTAAAACAACGCTCTACATATTGGTTATAAATTTCACCCATTTTTGGGCGTTGTGTCATTTTATCCGACTCTATTAAATCTGGATTGTTATAATATGCTTTTACAGTTATTAAACTGTTTTTAAACGAAGAAATTCTACTTAAAACCTGTTTTGCCTTGTACAATTCTTTATCCAATTGCATTTCCTTAATTATGGAGCCAATTAACCGAACTGAATCTTGAGAATCGTAAATTGTAAAATTTGAAGGAAACCCTAAATTATGACCTTCAGAACGTAAAATACGTGCAAAAACAGAGTGAAATGTTCCCATCCACAAGTTTTTAGCTTCACTTGTTCCAACTACTTGACCAATACGCTCTTTCATTTCACGAGCTGCTTTATTGGTAAATGTTAGCGATAAAATGTTAAAAGCATCTACGCCTCCATTCATTAAATGTGCAATTCTATAGGTTAAAACTCTTGTTTTACCAGAACCTGCACCAGCAATAATTATCATTGGGCCATTTTTATGCACAACAGCCGCTCTTTGCGATTCGTTAAGGTTTTCTAAATATTTATCCACAGGTATTCTTTAAATTTCAAATGTACTATTACAAAACTTGCAAAACAATAAAAGTTATTGACAAAACAATTTTACAATTTTTTGACTATAGAAAACTGATTTACAAACATTAACAGAATGCCAACTACCATAAACGTACTAAAAACTAGCATTAAATAAGTATAGTTTATAAGTATATTTACACCTACTAGAATAGAAAAACCTTTTGTAAATAGCACTAACTCAGTTACAAGTATACCAATTAACAATAAATAAACGCCAAATATACCCAACTTCAATTTTAAGTTTAACAGGCTTATTCTACTCAAAATTAATAGTAAAAAAACACTCATAAAACCTAGGGTAAACAAATGTAAATAGCCAATTATAAAAAATGGTTTTAAAGCTATAGATTTTTCAACAAAATATGGAAACGATGATAAAAATTGGGCAATAATTTTAAAGCAAAAAGCACTAACTCCAAACAAAAACAACTTTTTTTCAACTTTTAACAAGGTGTGGGATTTTAAAATTTCAACAGAAATTTTTATTAAATAAAATAAAGATAATACTTGTAATAATCCTCCAACGCCACCCAAAACATTAAAAATTATATGTTCTGAACTCCATAAAACTGACAAAAAATAAGTTGGAATACAGGCTAAATTCAACAACCAATAAAAAGTAGTACTATTTTTGGTTGAAATAGTTTTTAAACTGTTTTTAAAAATTTCTAAAACAACACCAAAAATAACAAATACAAAAAAGCCATTGTATAAAAAATGAAGATAAAAATAAACCGTATTATAATACAAATCTGTTTTACCATGTGAAATAATAACATAAGGTAAAAACCAAGTTGCTAAACTTGAAATTAAATAATAAACAACACCTGTTTTTATAAACCTAACGGATAATGATTTCTGTTTTAAATCTCTTAAAAATGAGATTGATGGCACATAAGATACTATTCCAAATATTGCAAGTAACGCTATAGATAAACTTTTATATCCAGTTAACGGAAAGCTAATTAACATTAATAAAATTGAAAGCGTTAAAATTAATATGGAATAAAAATATAACTTTTTAACTTCTTCTTTTTTATAAATAAAAACTTTTAAAATAAGTACTAAAGCAACTAAATAACCCCAACCTAAAAATGCGATATGCGAATGTCCTTGTAAAAAATTCGCATACGAAAATTTTGAAATTGGATATGTAAAATTATATCTAATTAGCAAACCGAAAAGTGCAGAAATAAAAAATAATAGAAGACTAAAGTTAACTGCTTTTTGATATTTTTTTAGAAGATTCATAATTCAAAAGTATGCATTTATAATTACAAATAACCACAAAAAAAAGCGACTAAAAAGCCGCTTTTAATTAATATTATAACTTAATTATTTTGTAAACGTATAAGATATACCCAACATTACCATATCAGTTGTCATTTCATAACCTACATTGGTTCCTGGAATAGCTCCGTAAGGGTTTGTTGCAGAAGCCATCATAGGGCTTAACAAATTTCCTTCAGTTTTTCCATCGCTAGAACCGTGATGAAACGTTCCATTTATAGTTATTGTATCACTAAATTCGTAACCAACACCAAATTGATAAGCGTTTTTAATAATTGCTGTTGCTGGTATTGAAAAGAACGCTAATTCTTCGCTAATAGGATTACTACTATGTGTATAACCAACTCTTAACGGTAATTTTTTTATTCCTTTATATTGTAAACCTACTGAAAGAATAGTAATATCATTCCAACCAAAACCGTTTACCGATCCTGTTTGAGTCCAACCTTTTGCTTCGAAACCTTCTGTATTTTCATAATCTACTCTTCTTAAATCAACAGCTAAGTCAAATTTATCTGTTGAATAACCAACTCCAAAAGAAAGAATTGCAGGATAATCCATATTAAAATCTACATCTGGTGCAGCTGAATTATCTAAATAAGTATTCGAAAATTCAAAATCGCTAAACTTTTGAGCTGTTTTATATGAAGCTCCTAATTTTATACCTCCATCAGATTCATAAAACACACCTATTTGACCACCAAAACCAATAGCTGTTGCTTTATCGCTAACTGGGTAACCTAACGTCATACTTGGAGAAGATAACGGATTTGGAGCTAACTCTAAACTTGCATAATTTACTGTAGGTTGCAAACCAATTGAAAAATTATCTGTAATTTGATAAGACCAAGCTAAACCAATTTGCAATAACATATAATCAGACTCTATGTGCCCAAAACCTCCTGCATTTTGAGGAAAACTTATAGGGTTAACAGCTGCAGCTGGATTAAAGTTTGTATTTGAATTCCCCATCATATCTTGAGGGTAATTCATATTTTCTGGAAATGTTACACCAAAACCACTAATTCCAAAAGCAGAAGCCCCAAAAGTGTGTTTGCTGTTTTCTTTACCCCAAACCATTGCTAATGCAGGCATTGGAGAAACACCTCTATCATCTTTAGTAACACCACTCATCGGTCCAAATGATGAGGAAAGTTCTGGTGCTGAGAAAAATGCTCCAATACTAAAATCTATAATTTTAGAATCGAATGTTGATATGGTAGCTGGATTCCATTGTAAAGCACCACTAATATCTAAAGGTTGCGCTGTTGAGGCTCCACCCATAGACATATTTACGGCACCTACACCTTGCATAATATGACCAGCTTGTGCAAAAACACCTGCTGAAAACAGTACTAATGTAATTTTTAAAAGTTGTTTCATAATTTGTTTGTTTGAAAGTTATTCTCTTGTTTGTTTCCTTTAAAATTATACATATTGATTTGCTTTAATACTGACAATTATCAGAAAACAATTTTACAAGAAGTAACAATTGTTACAAAAGTAGTGTTTGAAATATTAAAATTCTCGAAATCTTAATATAAAAATTATGTAATTAACATTACAAAGTATAAATTTGACCAATAACTTATTTTAATATGTATTTAGATAAAATTATAGCTATTGTTAGTTTTACAATACCATCAATAATAACTGGTTTAATTGCTTATTTCTTCTTTTTAAAACATACTAGTGTAGAAGAAAAAAGAATAAAAATTTCTTTATTAAAAGAAAATAAAAAACATTCTCTACCACAAAAGCTACAAGCTTATGAGCGTATGACGTTGTTTTTAGAACGAATGAATCCTTCAAAATTATTAATTAGAGTTACTTCTGTTAATAATGATAAAAATGCCTATATAGTTAGCGTTGTAAATACAATAGAACAAGAACTAGAGCATAATTTAACACAACAAATTTATGTAAGTGATGAATGTTGGAATGTAATTATTGCAGCTAAAAACGCTACAATTCATTTAATAAATATGGTAGCCAATGATGCAACTATAAATACTGCCGAAGAATTACGAGAAGCAATAATTAAAAAAGTTATTGAAAAAGGAGCTCCTTCCAGTGCTGCTCTTATTTTTGTTAAAAATGAAGTAAAAGATTTACTATAAAAAAAGCCATTATTTATTATTCTAAATAATGGCTTTTAAATAACGATTTCACACTAAATTGTACAAGTACAATATTAGTTAAAATATATTTTTGAAGCTCCAATTGGCGCTGCAACTGAAGTAGTTTTAGTTCCAGAACTTAAACTATAAATATCCATAGTACTTTGAGCTGTAAAACTAGCATCTAACGTAAATAAGTTTTCGTTATTAACAGCTATTCCATATAAGTAACCAGCAGATGTATCAACAAATTCTGTAGTAGGTAAAGCAGAAGCTGAGCTACTCATTTTATAAACTTTAGAACCTATAGCGTAATATAAATCTGAACCATCACTAACTAATAAAGTTGGATGAACACCTTCAGAAAAAGTAATTTCAGTCTCTACTGTGTTTGTAGTTGTATTAATTTTTGAAATTGCACCAATTGTATTTCCAACAACATTCCAAGAAGCGTCATATTGCACAGCTCCTTCAGATAAAACTACTAAATCTCCTGAATTATCAATAAACATTTCATCTGGTTTATCTTGAACAGTGATTTCTGAAACTGCTTTTGAAGAAATATCAATTACTGAAATTATATTATTACTTCCCCAACCTCCTTTATGAGAAACATATAATTTACCACTTTCAGCAATAATTCTTTCTGGACCGGTACTAATGCTTATTGTACTTGAAACGGTGTATGTGTTTAAATCAATTTCTGATACAAAAGCTCCAGTTGTACCCCAGTTTGTTGCATACGCTTTATCTCCAACTACAGTAACAAATCTAGGTGTAGCTAAACCTGTAACTATTGTTCCTAATTCTTCAAAAGTATATCTGTTAACAACTGTTATAGTATTTTGATTATCTGTTACAATAAATGCTCTATCATCATCAAAAGCTACAGATTGTAAATATGTTCCAAATTCTTTAGTATTAACTTTATTGTAAATTTGGTGTTCAACTGTTGAAAAATCATCAGAAACAAAAGTAACCGAACCAGAACCTGCTCCAGAACCTTCACCACTAATAATTAATCCATTTTCGTAATCACCTTTAGGTAATTGAGGTTCATCGTCATCATCACACGATACTAATAATACACTTAGTAAAAATATACTTAGTAAAAATTTACTGATTTTCATAATTTAAAATTTATAGTTTATGTTTATATTAAAATTTCTATTTGGCATAGGTCTACCTGGTAAAACTTGGTATTCTTTATCAAATACATTGTTTACTTTTAAGCCTATACCTAATTGTTTGTTTTCAGTTTTTAAAACAGTATAATCTAACCCTACATTACCAATATTAAAATATGGCACTTTGTAACTATCTAAATTATCAGTTGTAGTATAAACTTCACCATTAAATAAATGTTGGTAAAATATATGTGTTCTTTTATAGGAATACCCAAAACTTGAATTAACCAAATGCTTTGGCACATAAGTCAAAAACTTATTAGTACTTTTATCTTTTGCTATTGTGTAGCTATAATTCAAATTAAAATCTAACGAGTGATTTTCTATTTGTTTTTTAAAAGCGGCTGTAAATTCAACACCTTTATTAACTGTTTTTGCAATGTTTATAGGTGTCCAAACTCCTGGTCTTTCTGGGTCACCTCCAGGTGTCCAAACAATTTTATCTTTAGATTCTATATAAAAAGCGCCTACATCTATTTTTAAATCTTTGCTTTTATAACCTAAACCAAACTCACCTTGTAGAGACGATTCAGGAATTAAATCTAAATTACCCAACGCTGGCCAATACAAATCGTTATAAGTTGGTACTCTATAATTTTTAGATCCATTTAATCTTATAAAGGTATTTTTAATAGGTTTTAATTCTGCTCCAAATGCAAAAACAAAAGGAATTTTATAATCTGAATTATAATCTTTTCGAATTTTAGCATTTATTGAAGCTATATTATCTATTTGCTGCGTAAATATTATAGACTGGGAGAATTGTTTTCTATTCTTTTCTTCAATCTGATCTGTTTTTCCTAAAACAGATTCTAGTTCAGAAAAAGCTTCAATGGTAGAATTAGTAGAAATTTTATAATTAAAGTCGTATTTCAACAAATATCTTTTAGATTTTCCATAACTAAAAGCATCAAAATTCTTATCTGCAAAATATCTATATTCTTGTGTTAGATAGGCAAATTTTAACGCATGTGAAAACTCATTTTTATGAAAAGAATATTCAATTAAATTTCTAAAATTAAAATCCTTATATTTTTCTTTAGCTGCTGAAGGATTAGGTAACACACCTGAAAACTTTCTATGTCCGTTATATTTTGAAGAAAAAATGCTTAGTTTACTAAAATCATTCAATTTGTAAGCAAAACCTAAATTAAAACTTAAATTTTCGTAAGCTCCATTTTCATTTCTTAAACCATCAGTTCCTAACCATTTATAATCGTTATCAGATTTATTATATGAAACTCCAAATTTTGCAGAAAAATTCTCTCTTCCAATAGAAAATTTATATAAATTATTAGTGGTATTAAAACTACCAACCGATAAAACTACCTGCTTTTTTGAATAGTTACCAAAACGCAATTGATCATTTAAATGCACTGTACCACCAATGGCACCAGAACCAAATTCAATACTTCCACCACCACTTCTTACATTAATATTGTCTATTAAATTAACAGATAAAGCGTTAAAACCAGTTTGACCGTTATTTATTGAGTTTATATTAATTCCATTCCAAACTACCGCTGTATTAGATGCACTAGTACCTCTAAAACTTGCAGAACTTGTTCCTCCAGAACCATACTCTTTTATATAGATTGGCGTATTAAACCTTAATAATGAAGTAAAAGATTCTTTATTTTTTAAAATAATTGAATCATTTAAAGTTAAAACTTTATAACCTTTAGAATGTTTTTGAAGTTTAACAGAATTAAGATTTACAACCTTCAACTGTTGAATACTATCTTGCTGAGCAAAATTTTTGCTAGTAATTATAAAAATAAAAAAGAATAAAATATATCTCATCATAATAACCTTTCTCCCGAAAGTTTTAATTAATTAGATTTTGGCAGGTCTCCTGGCTTGCGTTTTGTTATTTACCTTCCCGTTTATAAAACAGTGGTTTAAGTTTAATAACAAACATCGATTACTCGACTAAGCTTACAGTTGCGGGAACAGCGTTGGAATTTAACCAACTTCCCTTTTAACTCGTTTTATGTACTAAATAATTCGAGAACCATAATCGGCTGCAAAAATAATTAAATAAGATTAATTTGTATCATATTTTCATTAAAATATTACATTTGCTGAAATTTTTATTTTAATGATACATTATATTACAGGTGGAGAACGATCGGGAAAGAGTTCTTATGCCCAGAGTTTAGCTGAAAATTTAAGCAACTCTCCTTATTATTTAGCAACTTCTAGAATTTGGGATAAAGATTTTGAAAAGCGTGTAGAGCGTCATAAAAATGATAGAGATGAGCGTTGGACAACAATTGAAGAAGAAACAAAAATTTCTACAGTAATTCCAGAAAATTCCGTTATTGTAATTGATTGTGTTACGCTGTGGCTTACAAATTTATATATAGATTTTGATAATAATGTTGAAAAAGCTTTAGAATTTGCTAACAATGAAATTGAAAACCTTTCTAAATTAAATAGTGAAATTATTATAATTTCTAATGAAATTGGAATGGGCGTTCACGCGCAAACACATATAGCACGAAAATTTACAGAATTACAAGGTTGGACAAACCAACGTATTGCAAAAAAAGCAGATAAAGCCATTTTTATGGTTTCAGGAATGCCACTTATTTTAAAATAAAATTTACTTATGAAAAAATTTAACATTACCCCTACTAACAAAGAATTTAGTAAAGAAATTAAACATAAAATAAACAACAAAACTAAACCATTAGGCTCATTAGGTACTCTCGAAACTATCGCCGAAAAGTTATGTTTAATTCAAAATACGTTGACTCCAAAATTAAACAAACCAACAATGCTTGTTTTTGCTGGCGATCACGGTATTGTAAATAATCATCCTGTTAGTTCTTGCCCGCAAGAAGTTACACCACAAATGGTTATTAATTTTTTAGAAGGTGGTGCAGGAATTAATGTTTTTTGCAAACAACATGGTTTCGATTTAAGTGTTGTAGATGCTGGTGTTAATTACGATTTTGAAGTTCATAAAGAACTAATAAACGCTAAAATTGATTATGGTACAAAAGATTATTCTTTAGAACCTGCAATGACAAAAGAACAGTGTGAAAAAGCATTTGAAGTAGCTGGAGAAATTGTTACGCAAAAACATAAAAATGGCAGTAATATTATTTCTTTTGGTGAAATGGGAATTGGAAACACTTCTTCTGCTTCGCTTTTAATGAGCGCCATTACAAAGCTTTCTATTGAAACTTGTATTGGTGTTGGTGCTGGTTTAACAGATAAAGGTTTGGCTAATAAAATTGAAATTTTAACAAACGTTTATAAATTTCATGGTGTTAGCGAAAACCCACTAGTAAACCTTCAAAATTTTGGTGGATTTGAAGTTGCTATGATGACTGGTGCTATGCTAAAAGCTGCTGAATTAAAAATGACTTTAATTATAGATGGTTTTATTGCAACATCCTCTTTATTGGTGGCTCAAGCAATTAATAAAAATGTATTGGATTATTGTTTATTTGGACATGTATCTAACGAACAAGGACATATAAAAATGCTAAACTTTTTAAATGCAACTCCAATTTTACATTTAGGTTTGCGTTTAGGTGAAGGAACTGGAGCAGCTATTGCTTACCCAATCATTCAGTCTGCAGCAATTTTTATAAACCAAATGGCTAGTTTCGAAAGCGCTGGTGTTGTTAACCCTGCTGATTAATTGTAATGAAAAAAGAGTTAGACATATTCTTTACAGCTATAATGTTTTTTACGAGAATTCCTTGTCCAAAATGGATAGATCATTCTCCTGAAATACTAAATAAAAGCACACGCTACTTCTCATTAGTAGGAATAATTGTAGGAGGATTAGCTGCCTTTATATTTTGGGTATCTTTATTTATATTTCCTCAAACAATAGCACTCCTTTTTAGTATGATATTTACTATTTGGTTAACTGGAGCTTTTCATGAAGATGGCTTTGCCGATGTTTGCGATGGTTTTGGCGGTGGTTGGACTAAAGATAAAATTCTAACTATAATGAAAGACTCTAGGCTTGGAACTTATGGTACCGTTGGCTTAGTTGGAATGTTAGTTTTTAAGTTTACTGGATTACATTACCAACCTCACCAACTGCTAATTACGTTAATTGCTGGACATAGCGTAAGTAGATTTATTACTTCTATTTTACTCTATTTATATCCATATGTACGAGACGATATTACTAGTAAAGCAAAACCAATGGGGCACGCTCAAAAATTTTCAATAGTAGTTTATAATGGTGTTTTTGGTGTAATTCCTTTATTTTTTTACAATTCGTATTGGGTATTTTTAGCATTAATTCCTACGTTTATTGCAATGCTTTTATTAGGTAGATTTTTTAAAAAATGGATTGGTGGTCAAACTGGAGATTGCGCTGGTGCAACCCAACAAGTAACTGAAGTTGTATTTTATCTAAGTCTTTTAGTTTTATGGAAATTTATTTAGTTAGACATACAACACCTAAAGTTGACAAAGGAATTTGTTACGGTCAAGCAGATTTGGATGTAGCAGCTACTTTTGAAGAAGAAGTTTCTAGAATTAGAAAATCAATAAACTTTAACAAGGAAACAGTTGTTTATTCAAGTCCTTTAAAGCGTTGTGTAAAATTAGCAAATCAATTTTCTGAAAACATTATAACAGATAATAGGCTAATGGAGTTAAACTTTGGAGATTGGGAATTGTTAAAATGGGATGAGTTACCAGAGCCAGTAGGTTCTATTTGGATGAACAATTTTGTTACTGAAGTTACTCCAAATGGTGAAGCATATATTGATTTAGCAAAAAGAGCTTTTGAAGTTTTTACTGAAATTACTTCAACTTCTGTAAAACAACTAATAATTACTACACACGCTGGTGTAATTAGAAGTATTCTGGCAAAACTTAACAATATTCATTTAAAAGATTCTTTTGATATAACGGTTGAATATGGCCAAGTATTTAAATTAAAAAAACAAAATAATAACTTTACCCTACTTTAAAATTAAGAACATGAATATTTTTAAAAGTGCTTTATTAATCATTTCAATAATTCTTTTTACAATTTCTTGCAATACAAAAGATTCAAAAAAAGTTGAAGAAAAATCTACTTCAAGCATTAAATATGCTAAAGGATTTGATATTGTTAAAACGGATTCCGAAACAAAATTAATTATAAAATCACCTTACCCTGGTGCAACTGGAGAAACTGTGTACAGTATTATTTCAGAAAAACCTTCAAAACTTAATGAAATTCAAACTCCTTTAAAATCTATTGTGGTTACTAGTACAACACACATTCCTAATTTAGAAATGTTAAATGTCGAAAATAAATTGGTAGGGTTTCCTAACACCACATTTATTTCATCAAAAAAAACTAGAAAATTAATAGCTCAAAAAGCTGTTCAAGAATTAGGACATCCTGATCATATTAGCACCGAAAATTTGTTAGACTTAAATCCAGATATTGTTATGGGATTCTCTGTAAACGCAAATAACAAAATGTTTGCTACTATAGAAAAAATTGGGATTCCTGTTGTATTTAACGGTGCTTGGCTTGAAGAAACTCCGTTAGGAAGAGCTGAATGGATTAAAGTATTTGGAATTTTATTTGATAAAGAGATAAAGGCAGACAGTGTGTTTTCGAATATTGAAAAAAACTATTTAGAAGCTAAAGCAATTGCAAAAAATTCTAAAAACAAACCTACTGTTGTTTGTGGTGGTTTATATAGAGATGTTTGGTATATGCCAGCAGGTAATAGTTTTGAAGCTACTTTTTTAAAAGATGCAAACACCGATTATTTATGGAAAGATAGCCAAGGTTCTGGTAGTTTATCATTAAACGTAGAAAATGTTTTTGACAAAGGGCAAAATGCAGAATATTGGTTTTCACCAGGAATGCACGCTACAACAAACGATTTAAAACAAAGCAATTTTATTTCTTCAAAAATGGATGCTTTTAAAAACAATAAAATTTATTCTTACAATAATACAAAAGGAGAAACTGGTGGTATTTGGTATTTTGAATTATCTCCAGTTAGACCAGATTTAGTACTAAAAGATATTATTAAAATTACGCATCCAGAATTATTACCTAATTATAAATTAACATTTTATAAAAAATTGAATTAATAATGAAAAAACTAAGACCAAAATCTAATATAGACGAGCTTTGTTATCCATATATTTATGAAGATTCTTTGTTATGCGATTATGAAATATTAACAGATGACTTAACAAGAATGGTTGGTTGGGCTATTAACGATTTAGGTGTTTTAAGGCAACAATATCCTGATAGTTCTGAGCTGCAAAAACTAGAAACTGAATTAAATTGGATTTTACCACTTTGTTTTCACTTAAACGGATCAATTAGAGGTAAATTAGCCATTACCGAAGAAGACCATAATAAACTACTTACAAACTATAGACGTTTTAAAACAATTACAGAAAAATCTATTTCAGGATTTGTATTACCAGGCGGAGTAAATCCAGTTGGTGTTTTAAATAAATGTTCGTCTATGTGTAAAAAAGCGATTCGTTTAATGGTTAGAATACATAATGAAGAGCAAAAAGAAGTTAATGAACTATTACCAAAATTTGCTAACTTACTTTGCAATTATTTCTTTACTTCTACCGTGTTAATTAATCAAATAACAGGTTTTAAAGAAACTCCATTTATTAGTAAAAGCTATAAATAATGAACAACACCATAAAATGTACTTATAATTCAAAAAATAAAATCTTCATCAAATCTTACCATGGAGATATTTATTTAGAAGATGTTGTTAATTCTTGGAAAGAAATAATTTCAAAAAAAATAATCCCTGAAAATTTTCAGGGAATAATTGTAGATTTAAGAAAAGGTGTTATTAAAATGACAATTGAGGAATCTGTTGGTGTATCTCAATTTTACAAAAATAACTTATCTCTATTTGGAAATAAAAAAATAGCATACATTACAAACTCTCCTATAAAAACAGTTTACTCTATGTTAGTTGAACAAAAAGATAAAGGTTATAAAACCAAAACATTTTCTTACAAAGAAGCCGCTATTTATTGGATTTTAAATTAAAACCTAAAACATAGTTGTTTGTCCTGGATCCTTATCATTAATTACTTCCTCGTCTTTAACTTCTACTTCCTCAATTACAGGAGCATCGTAAGGTAAAGGCTCTAAAAGATTTATAGTTCTAATTTTATCTCCAGTTAACTGATTACCAAGCGCTTTAATTCCTTTAACAGCAATAAACTCTTCTAAATTCACTTCCATATTCTCTAAACTTCTTTTCGAGAATACAATTTCCGCCATTGGTCTATAATCTGTTGAAACTATTTCTAGTTGAGATTTAGGATGTTCAGATATAAATGTTTCGTCTTTGTTAGGGTTATCAATCATAAAACGTTTAATATAATAACGCTCTTTTTCACCATCAAAATATATTACTGAAATTGGCTTAGCAGGAACCCATTTTTCCAACACAATCATATCACTATCAAAATGTGTAGTTAATTCTGGTTTAATAGTTTTAACTTCTCCCTTTTGATTGATAATTAATAATCTATCTTCACCTTTAAATTCACCTAGAAGCTCTCCTCTATTATCTACATTTAAGCGTTGTACAGTTTCATCGAACCAAATTTTACGAGGTTTTAATGTTGAAACACCTTCCGATTTTAAATCTATTTTACGAATTGGATATTTTGTTACAGTATTACCTTTAACTCCACGTCCTTTTATTAATAATTCAGAAAAATCAATATCCCACTTTAGCTTTTTAACGCTACCAGCAGAACGTAAATTAATGGTAACAACTTCCGCTTCACCATTAGGATTTGCGGTAAAATATTGAACTAAAGAAGCTTTAGAACCGTTTGTTAAATCATATTCTTTATCTCTAGTTACGCTTGTAACATTAAAACGTTTCATATAACTTGGTCCGTGCCTACCATCTCTATAAATCATATTATAAACGGTACGCTTATCACGCTTTTTAAATATAGCTATATGAATAATATTTTTACCTACAAAAGTTTTAGAATCAACCTTGGTAACAATCATTACCCCATTTTTTCTAAAAACAATAACATCATCAATATCGGCACAATCTGCAACATACTCGTCTCGTTTTAAAGATGTACCAACAAAACCTTCTTCTCTATTTACATAAAGCTTAGTATTACGCATAACAACTTTGGTTGCTACAATATCATCAAACAATCGTAATTCTGTTTTACGTTCTTTTCCTTTTCCGTATTTAAGCTTTAGATTTTTGAAATAATCAATTGCAAAATCAATTAAGTTATCTAAATGATTTTTTACAACAGCTATTTTCTCTTCTAAACTATCTATAAATTGCTTTGCTTTATCAATATCAAACTTAGAAATCTTTTTAATTCTAATTTCTGTAAGTCTTACTATATCTTCTTCTGTTACAGCTCTTTTTAAATGTTTTATGTGAGGTTTTAAACCTTTGTCTATAGCTTTAATAACACCATCCCAAGTTTCTTCTTCTTCTATATCTCGGTAAATTCTATTTTCAATAAAAATACGTTCTAAAGAAGCAAAATGCCATTGCTCTTCTAACTCATTTAACTGAATTTCAAGCTCTTGCTTTAATAAAGCTACTGTATGGTCTGTTGATGTTCTTAAAATTTCAGATACTCCAATAAAAACTGGTTTATTATCATCAATTACACAACCTAATGGCGAAATAGAATTTTCGCAACTGGTAAACGCATATAAAGCGTCAATTGTTTTATCTGGTGAAATACCATTTGGCAAGTGCACCAATATTTCTACGTTTGCAGCAGTATTATCTTCAATTTTTCTAATTTTTATTTTGCCTTTATCGTTGGCTTTTAAAATTGAATCTATTAAAGATGATGTTGTTGTTCCGTAGGGAACTTCAGAAATAACAAGTGTTTTTTTGTCTTGTTGAGAAATTTTTGCTCTAACTCTAATTTTTCCTCCACGTTTACCATCATTATAATTAGAAGTATCTGCAATACCACCAGTTAAAAAATCTGGAACCAATTTAAAACTTCTTCCTTTTAAATGTTTTATAGAAGCATCTATAAGCTCATTAAAATTGTGTGGTAATATTTTTGTTGAAAGTCCTACGGCAATACCCTCTGCTCCTTGAGCTAAAAGCATTGGAAACTTAACAGGTAAATCTATAGGTTCTTTTTTTCTACCATCGTAAGAAGCTTGCCATTCTGTAGTTTTAGGATTAAAAACAACATCTAAAGCAAATTTAGATAAACGAGCCTCAATATAACGAGAAGCTGCAGCTCGGTCTCCAGTAAGTATATTACCCCAGTTACCTTGCATATCAATCAATAAATCTTTTTGACCAATTTGCACCATTGCATCTGCAATAGAGGCATCTCCGTGCGGATGATACTGCATAGTGTGCCCAACAATGTTTGCTACTTTATTGTAGCGTCCATCATCCAAATCTTTCATAGAATGTAAAATTCTACGTTGTACAGGCTTAAAACCATCTTTAATTCCTGGAACTGCACGTTCTAAAATTACATACGATGCGTAATCTAGAAACCAATCTTTATACATTCCTGTAACTTTGGTTAAGGTTTCTTGGCTACCAAAATCGTCTTTAAGTTCTTCGTTAAATTCTTCGTTATTATCTTCCTGCATATTAGGCTTCTTCTACAATATCAAGTTCGACTTTTAAATTTTCAATAATAAACTTCTGTCTATCTGGTGTATTTTTTCCCATATAGAATTCCAGCATTTTATCAATAGACATTTCTTTATCTAGCATTACCGGATCCAAACGAATATCATCACCAATAAAATGTACAAATTCATTTGGAGAAATTTCACCTAAACCTTTAAATCGAGTAATTTCTGGTTTTCCTCTCAATTTTTCAATTGCAGAAATTCTTTCTTCTTCAGAATAGCAATAAAAAGTTTGTTTTTTATCTCGAACTCTAAATAATGGTGTTTCTAAAATAAATAAGTGTCCTTCTTTAATTAATTCAGGAAAAAACTGTAAAAAGAAGGTTATTAATAACAAACGAATGTGCATACCATCTACATCGGCATCGGTAGCAATTACAATATTGTTATAACGTAAGTTTTCCAATCCATCTTCAATATTTAACGCTGCTTGCAGTAGGTTAAACTCTTCGTTTTCGTACACAATTTTTTTACTCATATTGTACGAGTTCAAAGGTTTACCTTTTAAACTAAATACGGCTTGGGTATTTACATTTCTAGATTTTGTAATAGATCCACTCGCCGAGTCTCCCTCTGTTATAAACAAAGAGCTTTCTAATCTATTATCTTTCTTTAAATCGTTTAAATGAATTCTACAATCTCTTAATTTTTTATTGTGAAGGTTGGATTTTTTAGCACGTTCACGAGCTAATTTTCGTATTCCAGATAAATCTTTACGTTCCTTTTCTGCTTGTATTATTTTTTTCTGAATTTTCTCAGCAACATCAGGATTTTTATGTAAGTAGTTATCAAGTTTTGTTTTTACAAAATCTGTAATAAAAGTACGTACGGTTGGCAAATCGCCTCCCATTTCTGTAGAACCTAATTTTGTTTTTGTTTGACTTTCAAAAACAGGTTCCATTACCTTTACGCTAATAGCAGAAACTATAGATTTTCTAATATCTGAAGCTTCATAATTTTTGCCAAAATATTCTCTTATTGTTTTTACTATTGCTTCTCTAAATGCGCTTTGGTGTGTACCACCTTGTGTAGTATGCTGTCCGTTTACAAACGAATGATATTCTTCACTATATTGTGCTTTGCTATACGTTAACGCTACTTCAATATCTTCACCCTTTAAGTGAATAATTGGAAAAAGCATAAACTCTTCAGCAATATTTTCTTCTAATAAATCTTTTAAACCATTTTCTGAATAATACTTTTCTCCATTAAAAATTATTGTTAAACCTGGATTTAGGTACACATAATTTTTAATCATTTTTACAATATATTCACTTCTATACTTGAATTTTGTAAAAATAGTATTATCCGGTACAAAAATTACTTTTGTTCCTTTTCTTAACGAAGATGGTTGTGCTTTTTCTTCAAGGGTAATATTACCTGCTGAAAATTCAGCAAAAGCAGTTTCACCATCTCTAACTGATTGTACTTTAAAATAAGACGATAGTGCATTAACGGCTTTTGTACCAACTCCATTTAATCCAACAGATTTTTTAAAGGCACGAGAATCGTATTTACCACCAGTATTCATTTTAGAAACTACATCTACAACTTTTCCTAATGGAATACCACGACCGTAATCTCTAACGGTAACAGTTTCGTTTTTAACAGAAACTTCTATTGTTTTACCTGCTCCCATTACAAATTCATCTATAGAGTTATCTAAAACCTCTTTAATCAATATGTAAATTCCATCATCAGATGACGACCCATCACCTAGTTTTCCAATGTACATTCCGGGACGCATTCTAATATGCTCTTTCCAGTCTAATGAGCGAATATTATCCTCGGTATATTTAGTTTGTTCAGCCATTAATAGTTCTAAGATTCTTGAAGAAATGCTAATGTAACATTTTGCTATTAAAAAGGCAAAAATCTAAGCTATAATAGTTATTAACAGAAATTAAACAAATTGAAATATAAATAGTTATAATTTCACTCGTTTTTTATATGATACAACTGCAACTCCAAAAATTACAATTAAAGTACCCAACAATTGCAACATTGTTAGTTTTTCATTTAAGAAAAAATAAGCTAAAATTATAGTTGAAATTGGACCAATACTTCCTATAATAGAAAAATTAGAAGCTCCCATTTTTTTAATTGCTGAAGAAACTAAAAACGAAGGAATTAGCGTAGATACAATAGCCATTAAAAATCCTAGAATATAAACTTGATAAGGATAAATAAAAATAGCTTCACCATCTACAATTAAATAATGAATTACAACGCAAATTGTTGAAACAATCATAGCGTATGAAGTAAACGGAACTACTCCAAATTTAGGAATTAACCAACCGCTACCAACTAAATAAGATGCATAGGTTAATGCGCTTAAAAAGATAAAAAAACCTCCTAAATACACGTTCGAGTTATTAAACTGAACTTCTCCCCAAAAAGTAATAATAACACCTAAATAAGTAATTAAAATGGCTATAAGCTGCTTTTTAGAAATAGGAACTTTAAAAAATACTTTAGAAATTAGTAATACCAATGTTGGGTATATAAAAAGTATAATGCGCTCTAAACCCGCTTTTATATATTTTAAACCTACAAAATCGAAGTAACTAGCTAAATAATAACCTATAAACCCAAATAAAACAATCCATAAATAATCTCTCTTTTGAATTTTTTCTGGGTTTTGTGGTTTTATATAAAAAGCAATTAACATATAAAAAGGTACAGAAAATAACATTCTAAATAACAATAAGTGAACAGTATCTACTTGATATTTATATGCTAATTTTACCATTATTGCTTTTGCTGAAAACATAACAATGCCAACAATTGCAATTGGTACACCCGAATTAACTGTTTTAAAAAAACTCATCTGGCAAACTTAACCAGATGAGTTTTTATTATATTATAATATTTTATAAAAATACGATGTTCAAAAGGTGAATTATACGTTAAAACGGAAATTCATCATATCACCATCTTGTACAATATAATCTTTCCCTTCTACTCTCATTTTACCTGCTTCTTTTACTTTTGCTTCACTTCCTAAAGTTACATAATCATTATAATCAATAACTTCGGCTCTAATAAACCCTTTTTCAAAATCTGTATGAATAACTCCTGCAGCTTGCGGAGCACTATCTCCAATATTAATTGTCCAAGCTCTCACCTCTTTTACACCAGCAGTAAAATACGTTTGTAGTTTTAATAGTTTATAAGCTGCTCTAATTAAAACAGAAGAACCAGCTTCTTTTAAACCTATGTCTTCTAAAAACATTTCACGCTCTTCAAAAGATTCTAATTCTGTAATATCTGCTTCAGTACCTACAGCTAAAACAATAACTTCAGCATCTTCATCTTTTACAGCTTCTTTTACAGCATCTACATAGCTATTACCATCTACAGCAGAGTTTTCATCTACATTACAAACATATAAAACAGGTTTATCTGTAATAAACTGTAAAGGTGCTACATACTCTTCACGCTCTTTAGAGGTAAATTCAATAGCTCTTACTGAAATTGCAGCTTCTAAACCTTCTTTAATTTTTTCTAAAACTTCTAATTCCTTTTGAGCTTCTTTGTTTCCAGTTCTAGCAGTTTTTTTAACACGCTCTAACCTTTTTTCAACAGTTTCAAAATCTTTTAATTGAAGTTCTATATCAATAGTTTCTTTATCTCTAACAGGATCTACTGTAGTATCAACGTGTACAATATTATCATTATCAAAACAACGTAATACATGTATAATAGCGTCTGTTTCTCTAATATTTGCTAAAAACTGATTTCCTAATCCTTCTCCCTTACTTGCTCCACGAACTAAACCAGCAATATCTACAATGTCTACCGTTGCAGGCATAACACGCTCTGGATTTACCAATTCCTCTAATTTTAACAATCTTGGATCTGGTACGTTTACAACTCCTATGTTAGGTTCTATTGTGCAAAAAGGAAAGTTTGCACTTTGTGCCTTTGCATTTGATAAACAATTAAATAAAGTTGATTTTCCTACGTTTGGTAATCCTACAATTCCTGCCTTCATAATTTAAAATTTTTGCGGTGCAAATATAGTCTTTAATGAAGAATTAAAAATGATTAATGAATAATTTCTTCATTTCAATTATTAATCCTTAATTATTCAATAATAATTAGCCTTATTCTTTATGTAAAAAACGTTGTTTAGATAGTAATTGTTCTTCTGTTTCTTCGTTCTCTTCATCTGGCACACAACAATCTACTGGACAAACAGCAGCACATTGTGGCTCGTTATGAAAACCTTTACACTCCGTACATTTATCTGTTACAATAAAATAAAAATCGTCTTCTACAGGTTCTTGATTTTCATTTGCATTTACTTTTTTTCCGTTTGGTAAAACCAACATACCTTCTAATTCTGTTCCGTCTGCGTATTTCCATTCTTCTGAAGGTTCGTATATAGCATTATTAGGACATTCCGCCTCACAAGCTCCACAATTTATACATTCGTCTGTAATTTTTATTGCCATAATTATATTTACATTAATTTTGCAGCAAAAATAATATTTTAATTTAAAAATTCAATTAAATGAATTTAGAGCAACGTATTGATGCATTTGTAAAACTTGGAACATTTTTTAAGCAATTTACTTCAGAAGGAATTGTAAAAAAAGAAGAAACTGAGTTTAATAATTTATTTTTTGACGCATTTAAAATGCAAATTAATCGTGCTCAAGAGTTTAATGGTTGGTTTACAAAAAACAATGTTTTAAAAGCTTTTGAAAGCTGGAGCATTGCATTAACTGAAGAAAATTTAAATAAATGGACTTCAAAATATAATTTTAATATTTCAAAAGAAATTAAAACTGTTGCTGTAATAATGGCAGGAAATATACCTATGGTAGGTTTTCATGATTTTTTAAGTGTTTTAATTAGTGGTCATAATATAATTGTTAAACAATCGTCTAACGACAAGTATTTTTTACCACTTGTAGCTAAATTTCTAGAACATTTTAATAAAGGCTTCAAAAATAAAATAATTTTTACTGAAGGTAAATTAGATAATTACGATGCCGTTATTGCAACTGGAAGCGATAATACTGCGCGCTATTTTGAGCACTACTTTGGGCAAAAACCTAATATTATTCGTAAAAATAGAAACTCTGTAGCTATACTTACTGGTAAAGAAACTAAAGAAGATTTAGAGGCTTTAGGAGAAGACGTTTTTCAATACTTTGGACTAGGTTGTAGAAGCGTTTCTAAAATATTTGTACCTAAGAATTATAATTTCGATTTGCTTTTTGGTGCATTGTTTAAATATAAAGATATTATCAACTACAAAAAGTACGAAAACAATTACGATTATAACAAAGCTGTTTACATAATGAGTCTTTTTAACGTAATTGAGAATGGTTTTGTAATGTTAAAAGAGGATAAAAACTATGCTTCGCCAATTGCAACTTTGTTTTATGAGCATTACGAGAATTTTGACACTTTACTTGAAAAATTAAAACAAGAAAGTGAGCAAATACAGTGCGTAGCGTGTAACGAAAACGTTGTAGATTTCGTAAAATTGGGCAAAACTCAACATCCCAAATTATGGAATTATGCGGATAATGTGGATACCATTGAATTTTTATTAGAAATCTAGGATATTTTTTTTAATTATATAACCCTTGTTTCTGTTTTTTTATCGAAATTTGTAATGAATATAACTAGATATTTTTTAACAAATGAAAAAACACAATTTTAGTGCAGGTCCTTGCATTTTACCGCAAGAAGTTCTTAAGAAAGCTTCAGAAGCTGTTGTAAATTTTAATGGTATAAACTTATCGCTAATTGAAATTTCACACAGAAGCAAAGAATTTGTTGAAGTAATGGAAAATGCTCGTAGTTTAGTAAAGGAATTATTAGACTTACCTGAAGGTTATTCGGTGTTATTTTTACAAGGTGGTGCTAGCCTTGAATTTTTAATGACTGCTTACAATTTAATGAAAATTGATGGTAAAGCGGCTTATTTTGATACAGGTGCTTGGAGTTCCAAAGCATTAAAAGAAGCTAAATTATTAGGAGAAGTAGACGTTGTTGCTTCCTCCAAAGACAAAACATATAATTATATACCAAAAGATTATACAATAACAAATGATGTTGATTATGTTCACCTAACATCTAACAATACTATTTACGGAACACAATTTAAAGAATTTCCAAAATCAGATGCTTTATTAGTGTGTGATATGAGTTCTGATATTTTTTCTCGTGAATTAGATTTTTCTCAATTTGATCTAGTATATGCTGGAGCTCAAAAAAATATGGGTCCTGCTGGTACAACGTTAGTAATTGTTAAAGATGAAATTTTAGGTAAAACTGGACGTACAATTCCATCTATGCTAGATTATCAAATACATATTAGTAAAGACAGTATGTTTAATACGCCGCCTGTTTTTCCTGTTTATGTTTCTATGCTAACATTACAATGGTTAAAAGATCTTGGTGGTGTAAAAGCAATTGAAAAAATAAACAAAGAAAAGGCCGCTTTACTTTATGCAGAAATTGATAGAAATTCCCAATTCAAAGGTTTTGCTGAAGTAGAAGATAGATCTGCAATGAATGTTACTTTTAACTTAACAAATGAAGCAAACCAAGAAGTGTTTGATAAACTTTGGAATGAAGCTGGAATTAGCGGAATAAAAGGACATAGATCTGTTGGAGGTTATAGAGCAAGTATTTATAATGCTATGCCAATTGAAAGTGTGCAAGTACTAATTAATACTATGCAACAATTCGAAAAACAAGTACATAACTAAAAAAAATAAATAATGAAAGTATTAGCAAATGACGGTTTAGCCCATAGTGGGGTTACTGCTTTAAAAGCTGCCGGATTTGAAGTTGAACTAACTACTGTTGCTCAAGAACAATTGTTAGATTACATAAATGAAAACGAAATAACTGTATTACTAGTAAGAAGTGCAACTACCGTTAGAAAAGATATTATTGATGGATGTGATTCATTAAAAATTATTGGTCGTGGTGGTGTTGGTATGGATAATATTGATGTAGAATATGCGCGCGAAAAAGGCCTAAGTGTTATTAATACACCTGCAGCCTCTTCGCATTCTGTTGGTGAATTAGTTTTTGCTCATTTATTTGGAATGGCTCGTTTTTTACACCTTTCAAACAGAGAAATGCCTTTAGATGGTGATTCTAAATTTAAAGCACTTAAAAAAGCATTTGCAAAAGGTGTTGAATTAAGAGGAAAAACATTAGGTGTATTAGGTTTTGGACGTATTGGACAAGCTACCGCTAAAATTGCACTTGGTTTAGGTATGAAAGTTGTTGCTTTTGATCCTTTTATGGATGAAGTAAACTTAGAATTGGAATTTTTCGATCACCAATCTTTATTTTTTAATATAAATACTATTTCTAAAGAAGAAGTTTTAGAACAAGCAGATTTTGTAACATTACACGTTCCTGCGCAAAAGGAATATGTAATTTCTACTAAAGAGTTTGAACTAATGAAAAATACAGCTTGTTTAGTAAACGCTGCACGTGGTGGTGTTGTAGACGAAGTTGCATTGGTTAAAGCTTTAGAAGAAGGTCAAATTGCAAAGGCTGCGTTAGACGTTTATGAAAATGAACCTACACCAGAAATTCAATTATTAATGAACCCTAATCTATCGCTAACACCACATATTGGTGCTGCAACTGGTGAGGCTCAAGATAGAATTGGAACTGAGTTAGCTGAACAAATTATAGAAATATTAGGGTAATTAAAGCTCTTATTTACAATTAAAAAAACCTGCATATTTTGCAGGTTTTTTGTTTTTCTGAATAAATAACAAACACTATAAAATTTACCTTTAAATTGAATTTATCTTATAAAAAACTGTAAATACATTCTAAATTCTTAAGAATATTTAATCTACAATTACATTTAAAAAATTATTTTCAATTAAAAATGAATACTTATTAAATAAGTATTACCATGTAAATAGAATTGTTTTATTTGGTAAATTTGAGTTACCTAACTATTAATAACTCCAATTTATGGCAACTATAAAACCTTTTAAAGCAATAAGACCTTCAAGAGACAAGGCGGCATTAGCAACAGCTAGATCGTATGATGAGTATTCTCCAAAAGAGTTAAAATCTGTTTTAAATTACAATCCATATTCATTTTTGCATATTATAAAACCTGGTTATTCTACAAACGAAGAATTATCTGGTGAAGATCGATTTAAATTAGTACACAAATCTTACTTAAATTTTAAAAAAGAGGATATTTATAAAAAAGATGAAAAATCTCAATTTTATCTTCACGAAAAATCTTTTGAAAATGATACTTTTTGGGGAATAATTGCTGTAGCACATGTAGATGATTACAAAAATAATATTATTAAAAAACACGAAGACACTTTAAAATCTAGAGAAGAGCTTTTTGGAAATTATTTAGGTATTACAGGCTTTAATGCAGAACCAGTGCTACTCACCTATCCAGATAATAATTATATAAATAGAATTCATAGAAAATATTCTCAAAAACGTTCGGAATATGAATTTACAACACACACTAAACGTTTGCATAAACTTTGGGTTATTGATGATGAATTGGACATTAGAAACATAGAGAAAGAGTTTTCTAAAATAAATGCAATATACATAGCCGATGGACACCATAGAACAGCTTCCTCTGCATTTTTAGCTAATAAACGAAAAGAAAACAATCCAAACCATACAAATAATGAGTGCTATAATTATTTTATGAGTTACTTAATATCTGACGCTAACTTAAAAATTTCAGCTTTTGATAGGTTAATTACTGATTTAAATGGTTATTCTAAAAAAGAGTTTTTAGAAAAATTAAATGAATTTTATATAATTGAAAATAGAAAACCAAAAAAGTATCAACCTTCTAAAAAACATCATTTTTCTATGTATATAGATGGTGATTATTACTCGTTATATTTAAGAAAAACAGATTATCCAATAAACAATGCTTTGTCTGATTTGGATACGCATATAATTCATAAAACAATATTAAAACCTATTTTAGGCATTACAGATTTAAAAACCGATCCGCGTATAAAATGCCTACCCGCAACATTTAGTAAAAAGCAACTAAAAAAAGCAGTTGATTCTGGTAAATATGCAGTTGGTTTTGGTTTGTATCCTGTTTCAGTTAACCAATTAAAAGCTGTAGTAAACGAAGATTTACGTATGCCACCTAAAAGTACATACATAGAACCTAAATTACGAAGCGGTTTAACTATTTTTGAGATTGATGAATGAATAATTTGAAGTATATTTGATAGTTGTTAGAAAATTATAACAAATATGAGTATCACTTCAAATTTAAATGAGGTAAAAAATACAATTCCGGAAAACGTTACATTGGTTGCTGTTTCAAAAACAAAACCAATTGAAGCTATTTTAGAAGCCTACAATGCTGGGCAACGTATTTTTGGTGAAAACAAAATTCAAGAAATGGTTGAAAAACATGACCAAATGCCTAAAGATATTGAATGGCATATGATTGGTCATTTACAACGTAACAAAGTTAAATACATGGCTCATTTTGTGAGTCTTATACACGGTGTAGACAGTTTTAAAACCTTGAAAGAAATAAATAAACAAGCTAAAAAGCATAATCGTATTATAAACTGTTTGCTTCAAATTAAAATTGCTCAAGAAGAAACTAAATTTGGAATGAGTTTAAATGAAGCTTCATCTATTTTATCTTCAGAAGAGTTTAAAAACTTAGAAAACGTGTGTATTACTGGTTTTATGGGTATGGCAAGTTTTACAAGCAATAAAGCTGTAGTAGAAACTGAATTTAAAACGCTTAAAAATAATTCAGAAATATTAAATAAAAACAATTCAAAAAACTTTAAACCTACTACGCTCTCTATGGGTATGAGTGGCGACTATCAATTAGCAATTGAGCAAGGTAGTACAATGGTAAGAGTAGGAAGTTCAATTTTTGGAGAAAGAAACTATATATAATTTGTACGCAATACTAGACATAGAAACAACTGGAGGTAAATTTAACGAAGAAGGTATAACAGAAATTGCTATTTATAGGTTCGATGGCCACGATGTTGTTGATACTTTTGTAAGCCTAATTAACCCAGAAAGAGATATACAACCTTTTGTTGTAAAACTTACTGGAATTAATAGCGGAATGCTTAAAAATGCACCTAAGTTTTTTGAAGTTGCTAAACGTATTGTTGAAATTACAAAAGATTGTGTTTTAGTTGCACATAACGCCAATTTTGATAATAGAATTTTAACTACAGAATTTAGAAGATTAGGTTTCGACTTTGAAAGAGAAACTTTATGTACGGTAGAATTAAGTCAAGCTTTAATACCAGACCAACCTACTTATAAGCTAGGAAAACTATGTCGTTCTTTAGCAATTCCAGTTTCTAGCAGGCATAGAGCTGAAGGTGATGCTATGGCTACAGTTCAATTATTTAAACTACTTTTAAATAAAGATGTAGATAAAAATATTATTAAAAAAGCTATTAAAAAAGAAAACCCTAGAAAATTAGCACCAAAACTACAAGGTATTTTAGATGAAACACCATCTAAAACTGGTTTGTTTTACGTACATAATAACAAAGGGGCTATAATATTTATTGGTAAAGGTAAAAACATAAAAAAAGCGTTAAACCAATTATTTTTAAGAACTTCTAAAAGAGCTAAAACATTACAATCCAGAGTTGTTTCTGTGTCTTATGAAGAAACCGGAAATGAGTTAATTTCTAGATTAAAATTTGCTGAAGAATTAGAAATTCAAAAACCTTACTTTAATAAAAGGCAAAAAAAATCTGTCGAAAAAATTGAATTCAATAACGATAATTTTTTGATTATAAATAAAGGTCGAAATGTTGGAGAAAAATCTGTAATACTTATAGAAAACAACAAAATTATTGGCCACTGTTTTACCGATTTAAGTTACCAAATAAATAATTTAAATGTTCTTCAAAAGTTAATATCTCCTTTAGAAGACAATTCAACAAATAGAGGTATTATAAAACATTATTTACTCAAATATAAGGTTGATAAACTCATACGTTTTTAAACCTTTAAACCCTCAAAAAATGAAAAAGATTTTATTAATTGCTACTGTTTTATTAAACACATTCACTTATTCACAAAACAAAGATTACATTTTTGGTTATATCTCTCCCGAGGAAGTTAAAATGCAAAAATATCCGTTAGACACTACTGCAAACGCAGTAGTATTATATGAACAAGGCGATACTAAATTTAAAGTTGGAGATACTCGAATACTTGTTGAAACCGTATATTATTGTAAATTAAAAATTTTTAATAAAGAAGGTTTTAAACATGCAACTTTCAAAATTCCAACGTATTATAACGATGATACAAGTGAAAAAGTAAAAGACATTAAAGCTGTTACCACAAATGGGTATGCAAAAACTACTTTATCTAAATCTCAAATTTTTACTGAAAAAACTAATGAACGTTGGAAAGAAGTAAAATTTACACTTCCAAACATTAAAGAAGGTAGTATAGTTGAAGTACAATACACTGTAGAAAGTCCATTTTTATTTAATTTAAATGGTTGGGAATTTCAATCCGAAATTCCAAAGGTTAGAAGTGTTTACAATGCTTCAATTCCTGGAGTATATATCTATAATAGAAAACTAACTGGTTATGTAAGTTTAACTGAAAATTACACAAGCGAAAAAAGAAATTGCTTTAGAGTACCTCGCTATACTGATGCTTATGCAAATTGTGAAGAAGTTACATATGCCGCTGAAGATATTCCTGCATTTATTGAAGAAGATTATATGACTGATCCAGATAATTTTAGGTCTAAAATTAAATTTGAACTTAGAGAAACTAGATGGTTTGATGGATCTAAAAAAAGGTATTCAAAAACTTGGGAAGATGTTGATAAAGAATTTAAAAAAGATAAAGATATAGGAACTCAGCTAAAAAAAACAAGCTTTTTTGAAGATAAAATTCCAACAGAAATAACTTCACTGCCCAATAATTTAGAAAAAGCTAAACAAATATATTATTTCATTCAAAAACATTTTAGCTGGAATAAAAAATATAGACTTTTTAATGATATTAGAGTAAAAAGTGCCTTTGAAGAAAAAACGGGAAATATTTCAGAAATTAATATTTCATTAATTAACTCGCTAAAAGCTGCAGGTTTTGATACTGAATTAGTAATGCTATCCACACGAGCAAATGGTTTTACTACAAAAAAATATCCTGTAATAACAGATTTTAATTATGTAATTGCAAAATTAAATATCGGTGATAATATTTATTTATTAGATGCTACAGATAAACAATTGCCTTTTAACATGTTACCGTACAGATGTTTAAACGGAGATGGTAGAGTTATGGATTTTGAAAATAGTAGTTATTGGATTGATATTAAACCATCGAAAAACAATAGAAATAGTTTAACTGTAGCCTTAGAATTAAAAGAAGATGGAATTATTGTTGGAAAAATAAGAAAATATTACTCTGGTTATAGAGCATTAGAAAGAAGAGGTGAAATTAGTTCAAAAACAGAAGACGATTTAATTGCTGAATTCGAAAATGGCTTTGATAATTTAGAAGTTATTAATTATGAAATTTCAAATAAAGAAAATAAAGAAAAAGGTTTAATTGAAATGTTTGAAATTGAAATTGATTTTACAGAAGACACAAACATAATGCTAAGCCCGTTTTTTGATGAGAAATTTTCTCAAAATCCATTTCAACAAAAAAATAGATTATACCCTGTAGATTTTGGTTATAATCGAAATTATTCCGTTAACTTTTCAATAGAGTTACCAGAAAATTACACACTCGATTCTAATCCAAAAAACTGTTCGTTTAGTTTAGTTGAAAATGGTGGTAAATTTCAAGTAGTTAGTCGTAAATTAAATGATTATCGCTATACCTTAAAAAGCAATTTTACGTTAAACAAACCTCTTTATTATAACTTTGAATATAGTGGGTTAAAAGAGATTTTTAATCAAGTTATTAAAAATCAAAAATCGATGTTAATTATTAAAAAGAAGCTATAAATAATTGCCTATTTGATAAAAAATACGACATATTGAGTATTTTATTGAGTATTTTTAGTTTTAATGTTTGTAAAAATTATGTTAAAGTTTATATTTATCATATATTACTTATAACTACAAACTAAAACTTCCCTCAAATGAAAAAATTAACACTCTTAATTTTATTTTTTTCACTGCAATTTACGGCACAAGAAAATGAGTATACCTTAGGTATGCTTATGGATCAAAATAAATATGAATCCATAGAGCTTACAGCTCCATTAACTACGCGTAGTTTAGATAATTTACCATCAAATTACAGTTTAAAAGCCTATGCTCCTACACCTAAAAGCCAAGGGCGTCAACCTTCGTGTGTTGGCTGGGCAAGTGGCTATGGAGCAAGAACAATTTCATTCGCTATAAAAAATAAATGGAAAAACAATATTTATAAAATAAACCAGAATACATTTTCACCTGCATTTGTTTACAATATGATTAAGGGAAAAACAGATTATGCTTGCAAACAAGGATCGTATGTTGGAGATGCGATGCAGCTTATAAAAAATTCTGGAATTTTAAAATTAAGCGATTTTCAATATACTCAAACAAGTTGTGGAGCAAAACCATCTGAATCTCTTTTAAAAATTGCGAGTAAAAACAAAATCGAATCTTACATAAGACTTGCAAGGTGGGATAATCCTTCTAACCTAGCCTTAAAAGTTAAAAAAGCAATTTCTAACAATAACCCTGTAGTTATTGGTATGAGAATTTCGAGTACATTTTATAAGGCAAAAGGAACTTGGAGTGGATTGCAATCTGGATCAATTGGTGGCCACGCAATGGTGGTTGTTGGTTATGATGATTATAAAGATGGTGGTGCTTTTGAAATTTTAAATTCTTGGGGAACCAAATGGGGAAATAACGGATATATTTGGGTAAAATACAATGATTTTGAAAAATATACCAAAACTGCATATGTTATGGTAGATAAAATTGAAAAACCAGAACCTAAAACTATTGCTCTTAAAGGTTCAATGCGTTTTCAGTTAAGTAATGGAACTACAATGCCTGCCACTTTATCTCCAGATGCAACAAGAAATTTTAGTATTGTAGCTGCAACAAAAAGTACATATAAATTAACTAACTCATATTCATCTGGAACACAATTTCGCTTATTTTTTAACAGTGCAAAGGCAGCTTATGTATATTTAATTGGTTATGGAAGTAGTGATAAATCTATATCTCCTATATATCCTTTCGACAATTATAGTGCCTATTTTGGATATACTAAAAGTGAAGTTGCAATACCTAGTGAAGATTATTTTATTGAAATGGATCAAAATCCAGGTAGAGATATTTTGTGTATTTTATATAGCACAAAAAAAATTGACATTAATGCTGTAGTTTCTAAGTTAAAACAAACAAATGGCGACTTTACCACAAAAGTAAAAACAATACTTAAACCTTATATTTATGAAGGAAAAGACATTACTTTTGAAAACAATTTAATTGCCTTTACAGCAAAATCTACCAATAGTAATGCTGCTATTGTACCTTTATTTATTGAAGTAAATCACAAATAACTAGCCCTTATGAAATCAAAACTACTACTAATTGTTGTATTAATTTACAGCTCACTTTTTGCACAAACAAATTCCAATACAATTTTTGAAGATAACTTTTATTCAAATATTAAAGATTGGTCTGAAGGAAGTGATGAAAAACGATCATTTTTTGTACAAGATGGCTACTACTATTTTAGCCATAAGAGAGATAAAAATAGTTGGTTAGCACACCAAGCAATGGATATTGACTCCAGTAAAGATTTTAAAATTGAAACTAAAATTAAAAAAGTAAGTGGGGTTCAAGATTATGGTTTTGGACTAACTTTTGGAAGATTAGATAATGATAATGAATATTGGTTTCAAATTTCTGGAAATGGTTACTACAGAATTTTAAAATATGAAAATGGAGATAAAACCGATATTAAAAAATGGACTACGTCTTCATTTATAAAAGAAGGAAATGGGGCAATTAATAATTTAACTGTTGAAAAATCTAATAATAAATATAAGTTTTACATAAACGGAAGCTTTGTACATTCAATGCCTTTTTCAAAATTATTTGGAAAAAGAGTTGGTTTTGTAGTAAACAACAAGCAAAAAATTGGTGTAGATTATATAAAGGCCTATTATTTAAATAAAGACCATAATTTATTTGCCAATAATTCAACTGTTTTTTACGAAGAAAATTTTTCGAATAATGATAACGATTGGTTAATTGGTTCTAGTAAAGATCGAGAATATCAATTAAAAAATGGTAAATATTATTTTGAACACAAACGTAAAGATGGTAGTTGGAACACACATAAAGGTATTTCAATTGATACTTCTAGAGATTTTAAAATAGAATCTAACATTCAAAAAATATCAGGTGTACAAGATAATGGCTATGGAATTATTTTTGGAAGAAAAGATAATGATAATGAATTTGTATTTTTAGTTACAGGTAATGGATCGTATAAAATATATTACGAAAAAGAAGGTAAAGAAACTAAACTTGTAGATTGGAAAAATTCGTCATATGTTAACAAAAGTAACTATGCTAACAACAAATTTACAGTTACAAAAATAGGCAGTAAATTAAAATTTTATTTGAATGATTATCTAGTACATTCAACCTATTTTAGACGCTTTATGGGTAATAGATTAGGCTGGTCTGTTAGTAGCAAGCAAAAAATTTCGATAGACAATTTAAAAATTACATACTTAAACAAAAACACAACAACCACATCAAATACAGAGAGTTATGTATTAAACGACCAATTTAATAATAGTTTGAACTCTTGGAAAAGTACTTCTACAAGTGAGGTAAGTACTTATAATTACGACAATAAATATTATATAAATAAAAAAGAAGAAGAGAAAGGTAGTTATTTTTATAAAATACCTTCTATTGATACTACTAGAGATTTCCAAATAGAAACTGAAATTAAAAAATTAACAGGTGTACAAAACACAGGTTATGGTTTAATTTTTGGTCGTAGTGATGTGAATAATCAATATTTATTTAATATAACAGCCAATGGACATTATAGAATATCGAAATATGATGATGGTAAATATGAGAATTTAGTTACCTGGACTAAAACGGACCATGTTATTAAGGGTGATGGAAATAGCAATATTTTAAAAATTAAAAAAGAAGAAGGTAAATATAAATTTTATGTTAATGATAATTACCTAAATTATATTCCCTATAAAAAGTTTGGTAATAGTACTGGTTTTGTTGTTTTTGGAATTCAAAAAGTTGGAGTTAACTATATAAATATTAAATATTTAGATCAAAAAAAGAAAGACATAATACTAGTTGATCCCGTTGTAACTGATAATATTGACCGAAGTAAATATCATTTTTATGAAGATTTTAACGATAATACTAATAATTGGACAGTAGAATCTAAAGAAGAGTATACTACAACAATTTCTGGTGGAAGATATGGTATTGAGCATAAAAGAAACTCTGGAGGATGGTATTTTGGAAAATATAAAGAATTAGATAAAAACAGAGACTTTGAAGTTGAAACTACTATTGAGAGAAAGTATAGCACAGATAATGGAAGTGTTGCTTTTGTTTTTTTTAGAAAAGATGAGAATAATAAACACGAACTATTTATTTCTAAAAACGGTAGTTATTTACTTCGAAAATTTGTTGATAGCAAAAAAACGATACTAATTAATTGGACTGAAAGTTCTGCTATTGCAACGGGCTACGCTCCTAATATTGTAAAAATTGCAAAAATTGGTTCTTCACTTAAGTTATATATAAATAATCAATATTTAAATAAAATAGAAATGTACAACGTACCTGGTTATAATTTTGGTTATACCTTGTATGAAAGAACTAAAATTAACATAGATAATTTTAAAATTAAATATTTAAATAGTGATATTAACTATCCACCAGAAATAGATATTACTGAACCTGTTGTTGTTTCAAGAGGATTTAAAATTGTAAAATCTAAAAAAATAAAGGTAATTGGTAAAGCAACAGACAAAGATGGTATTTATGAAGTAACCATTAATGGTACTGATGCCTATGTTGAAGCAAATGGTAATTTTAGAGCAGAAGTTCCTCTAAGAATTGGAGATAATGAATTGATTGTAAAAGCTTCAGATATTAAAGGAAAATCTACTACCAAAAAGTTTTTTATTAAACGAGAATCACCAGAACCTACTGTTATTGTAGATGTAAACCCAAATGTAGATGTTGTAAATACAACTACTGGAAATTATTACGCTCTTTTAATTGGAGTTAGCGATTATGGAGATTCAAAAATAGTAGATCTAGAAGGTTTACCTTCTAAAGATGCAACTGGCTTAGGAAATATTTTAACATCTAAATATAATTTTAAACCAGAAAATGTAAAAGTATTAATAAATGCTACTCGTTCAGATATATTAAATGCTTTTGATACTTTCAGAAAAAAAATTACAGAAAAGGATAATTTATTAATATTTTATGCTGGTCACGGTGTTTATGAAGATGATGCGGAAGTTGGTTATTGGTTACCGGCTGATGCTGACAAAGAATTTACAGCAAATTGGATTCAAAACTCTGTAATTGTTTCAACTATTAAAAGAATTAAAGCAAAACATACTTTATTAATTTCTGATGCTTGTTTTAGTGGTAGTATATTTAAAACAAGATCGCTTACAAAAGAGGCTCCAAAAGCTTATCAAAAACTGTACGAACTACCTAGTAAAAAAGCAATTACTAGTGGAACTCTAAAAACAGTACCTAACAAAAGTGTATTTTATAAATATTTAATAAATCGGTTAACAAATAATACCTCAAAATATATGTCTGCGTTAGAATTATTTAGTAATATTAAAACTCCTGTTGCAAACAACAGTCCTAACGTACCACAATACGGTGTAATCCACGGTATTGGTGACGAAGGAGGTGATTTTATATTTATTAAAAAGTAAAAATTGAAACAAAAAAAAGATCCGAACTGGAAGAATAAGCTTCACGAAACAATATATGAAGCAGATACTCACCACGGAAAATGGTTTGATATAATATTAATACTCGCTATTTTGGCTAGTATTATTTTAGTTATGTTAGAAAGTGTTGAAAGTTTTGATAAAAAATATCATAACTTTTTAAATATTTCTGAATGGATTATTACAATACTTTTTACCATTGAATACATTGCTAGAATTATTTCAATAAAAAAACCTTCAAAATATATTTTTAGCTTTTATGGTATAATAGACTTAATGGCAACTATACCAAAATACTTATCATTATTCTTTGTTGGTACACACGCATTAGTAGCTTTAAGAGCATTGCGTTTATTAAGAGTTTTTCGAATTTTAAAACTTGCGCGTTATTTAGGTGCTTCAACAAAACTAATGCAAGCTTTAAAAGCCAGTAGAATTAAAATAGCCGTTTTTTTGTTTAGCGTAATAGTATTAACCATTATTTTAGGTACTATTATGTATTTAGTTGAAGGTCCAGAAAACGGATTTACAAGCATACCACAAAGTATGTATTGGGCAATTGTAACACTTACCACTGTTGGTTATGGAGATATTTCTCCTCATACACCACTTGGTCAATTTATTGCCAGTGTTGTTATGATTTTAGGTTATGGAATAATTGCTGTACCAACGGGTATTGTAACTTCCGAAATTACTAAATCAGAATTAGAGCACCACCATAATAATACACAACACTGCTCACATTGCAATGAAGATAAACACTCGGATAAAGCTAAATATTGTCATAACTGCGGAAATAAATTAAACAATGAGTAACTATTTAATATCAATTGTAGGTGCTACTGCAATTGGTAAAACTGCACTAAGCATAGAGCTTGCAAAACATTTTAATACTGAAATTATTTCGTGTGATTCTCGTCAATTTTATAAAGAAATGAGTATTGGAACTGCAGTACCTTATCCTGAAGAATTAGCTGCTGTAAAACACCATTTTATTCAAAATAGAAGTATTTTTGAAGATTATAATGTAGGTCAATTCGAAAAAGATGCTTTAGAAAAACTTAACCAATTATTTAAACAACATAATATTGTTATAATGGTAGGTGGTAGTGGTTTATATGCAAATGCAGTAATTGATGGGCTAGATTATTTTCCTGAAATTCCTGCTGCTGTTCGTGAAAATTTAAATAAACAACTGAAAGAAAAAGGAATAGAAAACCTACAAAATCAATTAAAAAATTTAGATATAGAATCATATAACTCTATAGAAATTGATAATCCACATAGACTTATTAGAGCTTTAGAAATTTGTATTGGTAGTGGAGAAACTTATTCTTCATTTAAAAACAAACCTAAAGCACCCAGAAATTTTAAAACTATAAAAATTGGCTTACAAGCTGAACGAGAGTTAATGTATGAAAGAATTAACAAACGTGTGGATATTATGATTAATAATGGCCTATTAAATGAAGCTAAAGAACTAGTGGAACATAAAAACTTAAATGCGCTGCAAACTGTTGGTTATAGAGAGTTGTTTAAATTTTTTAATAATGAAATAACTCTAGAATTTGCTATTGAAGAAATTAAGAAAAACACACGCCGATTTGCTAAAAGACAAGTAACTTGGAACAAAAGAGATAAAGA
The DNA here is from genome assembly GCF_900106565.1 of Lutibacter oricola. Taxonomy (GTDB): domain Bacteria; phylum Bacteroidota; class Bacteroidia; order Flavobacteriales; family Flavobacteriaceae; genus Lutibacter; species Lutibacter oricola. The sequence goes on along the minus strand of NZ_FNNJ01000002.1, from coordinate 428,390 downwards.
TATTTGTTGGTTTAATTTCAATCCTACCATTAAAGATGTAACACGTTTAATAGAAAGCAAAATTACTTGTGAATAAAACCGAACTTAAAGAATTTTTAGACGAAAAAGTAATCGAATTCAATAATCCAAAATTTATTGAATCTGATCCTATTCAAATTCCTCATCAATTCAAATTAAAAGAAGACATAGAAATTACTGCTTTTTTAACTGCAACTATTGCTTGGGGAAATAGAAAAATGATTATTAAAAATTCTCAAAAAATGATAGAATTAATGGGTAATTCACCTTTCGATTTTGTTATGAATCACCAAGATCATCATTTAAACAGTTTTGATGGGTTTGTACATAGAACTTTTAATAGTTTAGATTTACAATATTTTATAAAAGCGATACAACATATCTATAAGAATTATAATGGCTTAGAGACTGTATTTGCTAATAATGCTTCAATAGACTCTACACAACAAGCAATTTCTGTATTTAAAAACATTTTTTTTGAAATCCCTCATTTACAACGCACACAAAAACATATATCCAATCCTTTAAAAGGTTCAGCAGCAAAACGCATAAATATGTTTTTACGTTGGATGGTTAGAAATGACAATGCAGGTGTGGATTTTGGAATATGGCAAAACCTCTCTCCTAGTCAATTATCTTGTCCGTTAGATGTGCACTCAGGTAATGTTGCTCGTAAATTAGGTTTGCTTAAAAGAAAACAAAATGATGCCAAAGCGCTTGCTGAATTAGATACAAGTCTTAGAAAAATGGATAAAAAAGATCCGGTAAAATACGATTTCGCCTTATTTGGCTTAGGAGTTTTTGAGAAATTTTAATTGATACGTTTTAAACTAAAAAATACTTCGACTCCGCTCAGTAATCAAGTATACTCATACAAAAAAGCCGAAACAAGTGTTTCGGCTTTTTCTATATATAACTATTTATAAATTATCTTGAATAATTTGGAGCTTCTTTGGTAATTGTTACATCATGCGGATGACTCTCTCTCATACCTGCAGAAGTAATTTTTACAAACTGAGCTTGTTTTTGTGTTTCTATGTCTTTAGCACCACAATATCCCATACCAGCTCTTAAACCACCTATAAATTGGTGCATTGTTTCAAATATTTCACCTTTGTAAGGTACTCTACCAACAATTCCTTCAGGAACTAATTTTTTAATATCATCTTCAACATCTTGAAAATATCTATCCTTAGAACCTTGTTTCATTGCTTCAACAGATCCCATACCTCTATAAGACTTAAATTTTCTACCTTCAAAAATAATAGTTTCTCCAGGCGACTCTTTTGTACCTGCTAATAATGAACCTAGCATTACACAATCTGCACCTGCAGCAATAGCTTTAGGAATATCTCCAGTGTATCTTACACCACCATCAGCAATTACTGGAACACCTGTTCCTTTTATAGCTTTTGAAACTTCAATAATTGCAGATAACTGAGGGTAACCAACACCAGCAACAACACGCGTTGTACAAATTGAACCTGGTCCAATTCCTACTTTTACAGCATCTGCTCCTGCTTCAACTAAATATTTAGCGGCTGCACCTGTTGCAATATTTCCAACAACAATATCTGTATTAGGATATACTTTTTTAATTTCTTTTAAAATACCAACTACACCTTTTGTATGTCCGTGAGCTGTATCTATAATTAAAGCATCTACTCCAGCTTTAATTAATGCTTCTGCTCTCTCAAATGAATCTCCTGTTACACCAATGGCAGCGGCAACTCTTAAACGTCCGTAAGTATCTTTATTTGCACTTGGGTTTTCACGTACTTTAATAATATCTCTAAAGGTAATTAAACCAACTAGTGTATTATCATCTCCAACAACTGGTAATTTTTCAATTTTATTATCTTGTAAAATAATCTCCGCTTGTTTTAAAGAAGTACCTGCAGCAACTGTTACTAAATTTTTAGAAGTCATAACTTCTTCAATTTTACGAGTGTTGTCTTTTTCAAAACGTAAATCTCTGTTTGTAACAATACCAATTAATTTCATGTTAGAATCTACTACTGGAATACCTCCAATACCATATTCTCTCATTAAATTTTTAGCTTTTAAAACTGATTGATTTTTTGTAATAGTAACAGGCTCTAGAATCATTCCAGATTCTGAACGTTTCACTTTTTTTACTTCAATAGCTTGTTGTTCTATGGTCATATTTTTGTGTAACACACCTATTCCACCCTCACGAGCCATGGCAATTGCCATTTCGCTTTCGGTAACAGTATCCATAGCTGCGGATACAATTGGAACGTTTAACGTTGTGTTACGAGTAAATTTACTTTGCGTACTTACATCGCGCGGTAATACTTCTGAAAATGCTGGAATTAATAATACATCGTCGTAGGTTAATCCTTCTCCTACGAATTTTGAAGAGTCTGAAATCATAATGCAATCAACTTAGAAATTAATTGCGTGCAAATTTAAACTATTTAAATGAAATACCTATTTATTTTTTATAAGTTTTGTAAATGTACTATTATTGCCTTTCTAATATCGTGAGCCTTAGCAGTTTCTTTATTTTTGTGCACTTTAATTACACCCTTATTATTTGGGGTTAAAAACGGAATATCATAACCTTTTAATAAATAATCGCTAAAAGCAACTGTATAAACTTTAGTGTCTATTATTTTTGAATTATTTACAGTCCAAATTTTAGTTTCTTTATTATATGCGGCATTATAGCGCTGCAAATAGGCTCCTTTACCCGCTTTTAATCTTCCGTAGTTTAAAACTTTACGCAATAAATCTCCTTTAATTTCAACTTTTAAAATTTCACCGCCAAAAGGTAAAACTCTAAAAATATCTATACCTGTAATATCACCTTGCAATTGGTCATCAATACGAATTGAACCTCCATTTACCAACGCACAATCTATTTTAGTGTCAAAACTATGTGCCATTGCCGTAGTAACCAATAAACCTAAATTTGTTTGTGTACTTCTAATTGGTGTATCTCTACCGTCTAATGGCTCTGTTGCAGTAAATATAACTTCATCAGGATTTGGTAAAATTTCTTTAATTTTTTCATCTAAAAGTACATTCCATTTACTTACAATACTAGCCACATTTTTATCGCTACCAGTTTCTGGAGTAATTGAAACTAATTCAGAATTTATTGTAGTTTCTTTAGTTTTTTTGTTGAATGAAATTCTATGAACATATACCGTTTTTGCATTGGCATCAGCTTTTGTTATTTTACTTTTACCAACTGGAACCGACATATTTACATGTTCATGGCCTCCCATTATTAAAGGAACATTTGGAAACATATTAGCAATCATTTTATCTTGATCTATAGTTAAATGTGTTAAACCAAAAACTACATCACATTCTTTTTCCAACTTGTTATTTGCAAATTTTGCAGACTCATAAAAATCTTCATAATGCACATAACTTTTAGGGTTAGAATTTAAACAAGCGCTAAAAAAACCTATTTTTATTGAAGTTCCTTCTGCGTTCTTAACATCAAAATTTACTGTTTTAGGTAATTCTGTTTTAACACCATTTTTTTCTGAAGTAAAACGTTGAATACCTTCCGCAGTTTTATGCATTGGGTTTGTTGCAATAATTTGAAATTTAGATTCGTTTAATCGTTGCTGCAATTCATTTTCTTTTAAATCGAATTCGTGATTACCTAATGCTACTAAATCAAAATTCATAGCATTCATAACTTCAACCATTTGTTTCCCTTTAATTCGCTCTCCTTTATACTTTAAAGTACCTAAAAGTGAAGGGTTTAAATAGTCTCCTGCCAAAAATAGATATGTATTTGGATTCTCTTTTAATAAATCTTTGTGTAGTTGTTCTACCCTAGCCATTCCTCCTACTTTTCCTCCTTCTAATGGAGCAATTTCATAGACATCATTTAACTGAATAAACGTAAAATTAATAGTATTATCTTTTGTTGAGCAAGCACCTAACAAGCCAATACTTAGTAGTAAAATTAATAAATTTCTCATTTTAGCGAATTTAAACACTAAAATTACAAGTTTTAAAGCAATTATAAAGTTAAATTATTGTGCTTTTTTTAAATATAATTGATGAAGTATTAAAATAGTACTTATAACAAAACTCAAAGTCATTAGTGTACCCGAAATTATGACTATATATTTAAACCAAATAACACCATTCCATAACAAATAAAGTCCTCCAAAAGTTAAAAATAAAGACACAAATGGCTCAACCATAAGTATATATTTTAATTTTTTATTTAATGATGTTGTAGATAATAGTATAGATAACAGAAAAAATATGACTGATAAAGAAAGTATATGATTATGAACCACGGTTAACATTTCTCGTTTACTTTTTTTAAATTTCATTATTTCAGCATCCTCATCACTTTCATTTCCTAAATAATGAGTTTCTATACCTTTAGAGCTCATTGAAGTTGTATTATTTACAAAACTTAAACCTCCATAAAAACCAACACTTAAAGTAAGAATAAAGAAAACTATAGAAACTTTTAATTCTTTTGGAAAAGAATGTATACTACCGCTAATTTGCATTTAAAGCTGTTTTTGTTGGTGCAATATATGCACTGTTTTTAATATTTTATTTACTTGGTTTGTAATAGATTTTGCCGATAATGTAGCTCCTGATATAGCCGTTATATCATCTTGGTAATTAATTTTTTTATCGGTCTTCAAACCTATAAATTGTTTTAACCACCTTCTACTTCCTATTTCACCACCGTGATCCTCTCTATAAACCAACACTTTAATTTTTGTAACAATTAAATCTTTATTAAAAATTACAATAAAATCGAAATAATCAGTTTTACCAAAACCTTTACTTATAAAGTAGTAACCTTTTAATTCTTTGTTACTAACAATTTTAAAAAAGTTTTCTTCAGAAATTTTAATTGGCAATGTCTCGTTTATTTCTTTTGAAACAGAAATAGTTTCTTTTGTATAAGTTTCAATACTAAAAACTGATTTAATTTCTTTTTGAATCAATTTCTCTACTCTATTAGTAACCGTAAAGCTTGAAATTAATAAAAATCCCGCTACAAAAACAACTATTTTCTTCATATTAAAAATTTAAGAATGAGGTTACTACCCTAAAAGTAATAACCTCATATTATATTGAGAACTTATTTATTAAAACCAAACAGCTACACCTGCATTAAATGTTTTAGTAGCATCGCTACCTGATACAGCATTATTTGCAATTTGGTAATCTGCTTTAAATGCTGCTCCATTAGCAACTTTCCAATTTAAACCAAAAATAATTTCATCTCTATCATAAGAACTATTTTGAACTAATGTACCATCAGTTTCTGAATGTGTATTATAGTTTTCATACCTAATAAAAGGAGTTAAAACTTCTACACCTTTTAAAGGAAAATCATAAGCTACTTCAGCATACAAACCGTCCATTTTAGAACCTAAATCTTTACCCGTTAAGGTATTATATTCTTCAGTATCATTTAAAGTTGTTGAAATATATTGACCTCTAAATTGAAAGTTTTTTAATCTATACCTCGCATCAAAACCTAACATAGCTACTCCTACTTGAGAACCTACTAATTCAGTTTCATCTGTTTGAGTTTTTCCAAAATAACCAGAAACACCTAAACGCAAACCTGGAATACCGTAATAATCTAATTTTGCAGATAAATTTGCATTGCTTATTACAGACTCAGCTCCTTTTTGTCTTCCTTTACGTAAACCATCGCTACCTCTTAAAACTCCTTCTCCATCTGCATACGATTTAAAACCATTAAAAATATATGCTTGGTATTTTAGCGATGCTGAGTTCACAGTTCCTGAAACACCAATACCTAACTCTCTCCAAGTTGTAGGTACTATATATTTATCTACGTTTGGTCTTTCTACACCATAATAAGTTGTTGGCTCATGGTATTCATTAATAATACCCATTGGTACTAGCATTAAACCTGCTAAAACATTAAAATTTTCTCTTGCTTGATACTTTAAAAATGCCTGTTCTACATATACCTCTTTTACATGTTCTAATTCAACTTCTGTTAAAAAGCTTACTTTATCATTAAACTTATACCCAAATAGCAATACCATTCTATGAACATCTAATTTACCTGCTTTGGAACCATCATATTCATTATAATCTATTTGTGCATATCCACCCAAAGTAATCCCCTTTTTATCGACAGATAATATTCTTTGACTTGAATTTTGTTGTAAAGTATTTTGTGCTATTGTTGTTAAACTTGTTAATACAATTAATGCGAAAACTAATTTAAAATGTTTCATTTTTATTTTACTTATGTTTATTTAGACTTGTTTTAAATAAGAAGCAAAAATATGTAACTCATGTAACATAACAAAGCTTTATTTAGAATATTTCTAAATAAGATGATAATTGTCATTAAATATATAGCTCTAGTATATAGAGTGTTTATATAACAATAAAATATATGATAAATTAAGGATTGAATAGTTTTAAAGCCTCATTATAAGCACTTTCAAAACACATTGCTTGGATACTAGTATTGGCTTTTTCTTTGGTAAAATATGAAACAAGTTTTTCAGTCGGCATATTACCAGTTAAATCATCCTTAGCCATAGGGCAACCCCCATATCCTTTAATTGCACCATCGAACCTATAACAGCCTGATTTATAAGCAGCATCAACTTTTTCGAACCAAGTATTAGGAGTTGTGTGCAAATGAGCTCCAAATTCAACTTTTGGGTATTGTTTAATTAAATGCTCAAATAAATAAGAAATATTTTGTGAAGTTGAACTTCCAATAGTATCAGACAAAGAAAGAATATTAACTCCCATAGAAACTAATTTTTCTGTCCATTCACCAACTAAATCAGCACTCCAAGGATCTCCATAAGGATTACCAAAGCCCATAGATAAATAAGTTACTACTTCTTTATTCGTTTTTATTGAAATATTTAAAATTTCATCTAAAATACCTAATGACTGCTCAATAGTTTTACCTGTGTTACGCATTTGAAAAATTTCTGAAATAGAAAAAGGATATCCTAAATAATTAATTTCTTCAAATTGTGAAGCATCATTTGCACCACGAATATTTGCTACAATTGCAAGTAGTTTACTTTCTGTTCTGCTTAAATCTAATAAACTTAATACTTCAGCAGTATCGCGCATTTGCGGTATTGCTTTAGGAGAAACAAAGCTTCCAAAATCTATAGTATCAAAGCCTACACGCAATAGCGAATTTATATACTGCGCTTTAGCTTTGGTAGGAATAAAATGAGATTTTATTCCCTGCATAGCATCTCGTGGACATTCTATTAATTTAACTTTTGTCATTCAAAATCAAATATACAATTATGAAAATAATATAAACAATGCAATACCGAGAAAAACAACAATTTTAAACCATTTTATAGTTGAATTAAATTTAGGGTGTGTTTTAATATAGTTAGAAAAGTAACCGGATAATATTGCTACCATAGAAAAAATTATAAATGCTTGTACCATAAATATACCTCCTAACACAAAAAACTGAGTTATAGTATTTTGGGTAGTACTGTATAAAAAACCTGGAAAAAATGCTAAAAAGAAAATGGAAACCTTGGGGTTAATAACATTCATTATAAAACCCTGCTTAAATAATTTAAAAACACCCTTTTTCGGAGAGGCTTCACCTATTTTAATTTCTTCTGAATTAAGAAAAGTTGTATATGCTAAATACACTAAATAAATTGCGCCAATAATTTTTAAGCCTAAAAATAGATATTGAGATTGGTTTATAATAGCTGAAACTCCAAAAGCGACCAGTGTAGTGTGCAATAATATTCCAGATACTAAACCTAAAGCTGTTACAATACCATATTTTTTTCCATTTGAAATACTTTGTACCAGCACATAAATAATATCTGGCCCCGGCATTAATGTAAGTAAAATAGATGCGCTAATAAATGATATGAGAACTTCTATATTCAATTATGTACCCCTAAAAAACAATACTGTACTAATTGTTTTAATTACAATTTTTAAATCTAAAATTAAATCTCTTTCTTTAATATAATACAAGTCGTACATTAACTTTTCTCGTTGATCTTTTACTGAACTAGCATAAGGATGCATTACTTGTGCCCAACCTGTTAAACCGGGTTTTATTACGTGTCTTAATGCGTAATACGGTAATTGTTGTTCCAATTGTTTTACAAATTCTGGACGCTCTGGTCGAGGACCTATTAAACTCATTTCACCTTTTAAAACATTAATAAATTGTGGAACTTCGTCTATTCTTGTTTTTCTTAAAATCCTTCCAAAAGACGTTATTCTACTATCTCCTTTTTGCGCCCATTGTACTCCATTTTGTTCAGCATTAGAAACCATAGTTCTAAACTTTACAATGCGAAAACATTTCCCTTTTTCACCTACTCTCTCTTGTATGTAAAACAATTTGCCTTTATTCCCAAAAAAATTGATAATATAAATTATTGGAATTAAAATTAGCATATATAAAATTCCAACAGCTGAAAACAAAATATCAAATAACCTCCTAAAAGCAAGGTATAAATTGTTTTCGTGACTTTTACTAAATGAAAAATAGTTGTAAAAATTAGATGTTAATTGGCTTTCTGATATTTTAAATGTTTCCGACTCTAAAAAACTATCTATACTTCTAATACTCAACCCTTTTTCGAATAAATTAATCAATTGATTGTTTACCTTATCGCCTATCAATTCTTCTGAATTAGAGCATACCAATATTTCTTTTATATACTGCTTATTAATTAATGAAGCAATATCAACATTTTCTATATCGCTAAAAACCAAACTGTTTTCAAATCTCAATTGTTTATTTGAAATATAAGTTGTTATTCTATTACTTTTACTTCTTTCATTTTTTTGTAAAAGTGATTCAATGGTTGCTATACTACCAATTACCAGTATGTTTTTTAGAAATCTTGGTGAAAATATAAGTGCAATGTATAAGAACCTATTTAATAAAACTGATATCAAAATTGTAAATGCAAAATAGCCAATTTCAAGTCGTTGTTCTGGTAATATTGGGGATACTTTTGGAGTAAAAACATAAAATATAGCAGTAAATAATACGGTTAAAGCAACACTTTTAAATGTTGAATAGTAGTCACTAGCTATTTTTAAATTAAATAATTCGAAAATTTGACCAAAAAAGTAATAATATATAATTAGCACTAGTAGCCAAGTATAAATATTTAAATGATTAAAATTAAAATATTCAAAATCGAATACATAACTCAAACCAAATAAGCCTAAGACTATGAAAACTACATCAAAAAAGCGTAGATATATTTTACGTTCAGAAATAGAAAAATGTAGATTTTTATGGGGCATTATAGTATTCTATATTTTAAATTCGAAGATACATGATTTGAGTTTATAAACTAAATCTACATATGCATTTATCCCTATCAATTAACAGATTGCATATTTTTAGGTATAAAATGCGTATAACTTTGATTTATTGTTTTAGAATTTTTATAAAAATTAATTGCACCATGTAAAATAGAGCTGTTATACTATTAAATTTTTCAATTTCTTTATAAACTTTCCAATTGTATTTTAACAAATCTAATTTATTACTTGAAATAGAATTTGAACGATTATTATAAATAGCCAACGGTTTTTTTATGCTATAAGCTTTGTATCCTTTTTTTGTTATTTTAAGCCATAAAGCCCAATCTTGTCTTTTTTTTATCAAAGGAAAAAATACTTTTCCCAATTTATTTACAGAATACATTGCTGTTAAGCAACCTATATAATTATTTCTCAACAAATCTTTATATCCAACACGTTTTTTAGCTTCTACTATAACTTCTTTTTCTTGTCCTTCTTCCTTAGAGATGTATGATGAAAAAGTAAGTACATACTTATTCACCATCATAAAATCTAATTGCATTTCCAACTTATGTGGCAACCAAATATCATCACTATCTAAAAATGATATATAATCCCCATTAGCTATTTCAATTCCTTTATTTCTTGCAACTGCTGCACCGCTATTTAATTCTAACTTTATGAGTTTAATTTTAGCTTCACTCCCTAAAAATTGATGAATTATTTTTACAGAGTTATCAGTAGAACAATCATCAACTATAATTAACTCCCAGTTAGTATAGGTTTGATTTAAAACACTTTCAATTGTTTGTGAAATATATTTTTCAGCATTAAAATTTGGTGTAATTATAGAAACTAAAGGATTCATTAGATAGTAGAAATAAAACTTTTATGTTTTTTAGAGTTTGTTTGTATATTTTTAGAATGCAAAATAACACATTCCATATCGTTCTTAAAGTATTTCTCTAATTCATTTTGCAATAAATTTAACTCTACATTTGTTAAACACTGTTCAACGGCAATGTTTAACTCACCTTTTTTATCTTGACTTATTTGATAATTTAAATACAATTTATTGATTTTAGCCAAATTCTTAAACACATAATAAAAATATAAACTTGGATATTCATGTGCTTTACCATACACTATATTCCCTACTCTACCTGTAATTTCTTCAATAATAGTGTGCTTCATTCCACATTTACAATCCGTTGTTTTAGATAATTTTATATAATCACCCAATTTATAACGTATGATAGGAAATGAATGCATTTGTAAATTTGTGACTATTATTTCATTTTCAATTTCTTCAACAATAACACCTTCCATATTTATGTGCATATTGCCAAACGGGCATTCAAAAGCAATAATGCCTGTTTCTGCAGCTCCATACTCATTAATCATTTTTAATCCAAATGCTTTTTGAACTTCAGCTTGATAACTATCCATTATTTTTTCTGAAGTTCCTTTCACCATTTTTAAATGTATTGGTTTTGGTAACTGATGTTCATTTATATATTTGGCTACACGATATATCATAGATGAATACCCATGTAAATAACTTGCTTTTTGTAATTTAGTTACAAATAAATCTAGTTCATTATTTTTATAACTAAACATTCTAAATCTATGTTGAAACAGATCTAGCACCTTCGTTTTTATTTTTTCTGAGGACGTAAAGTTGAAACCCCAAAAATAACCATTCTTGTACCAAGGTTTTACGTTATACCAACTATAACCTCTAAAAATGGAAGCTCTATTAAAAGAATCTGCACGTTCTTCTCTTTTAAATTTTAATGCCTCTCCAGAAGTTCCTGAAGTATTTGCTGTAAAAAATTTATTCAACTCTAAATTGGTATGTATATCCTTATTAAATGCTAACAATTCTTTTTTTGAAGTTATTGGAATTTTCTTTAAATCATCTAAAGATTCTATTTTAACAATCCCTTTCTGATTTAATAAACGCTTAAAATACGGACTATTCTCTTTAGCAACACAAACTAGTTCCTTCAACTTCTCTAGTTGATAGGCTTCCAACTCCTTCAAAGACCATTTTTCTGAAACCTTTAAAAACTCCAAGTGTTTAATTAAACTTGGATTTCGTAATTGTTGCCCTATATTAAATAGTAGTTTAAACATTATTTTAAAATTTCTTGCCACTTTTTAAGCACCTTTCCTTCATCACAATTTTCAGCTGTTACTCTAGCATTATCGATAAGAATATTGATATCTGAAGAATTCATTTTTGTTAAATCTAGCACACTTGCTACCATTTCATCCACATTGTTATTCTCAACTAAAAATCCATTAAACTTATCTTTAATAAGATACGGAATGCCACCTACATTGGTTGAAATTACAGGCAATCCCAAAGTCATAGCTTCTAATACACTTACTGGAATATTATCTACTGTAGTAGTATTTATAAAAATATCGTAATTTGCTGCTTTTTGAACCCATTTTTCTTTGGATAAATACCCTGTAAATTCAATTTTATTCTCAACACCTAATTTAATTGCTAATTCTTTACAATCTGCAAAACTTCCATCTTTATCTGGACCAACCATAGATAAATAAGCTGTTATTCCTCTTTTCTTTAATTCAGAAACTACTTCAATAGCCATATTAGGATTGTAAATTTCATCAAAAGCTCTTACCCATAACAATTTAAGGGAAATATGAGAACGTTTTTTAAACTTATAACTCTCTAATTGCATTGGATTAGGTATATAAACTGTCTCATAACCTTGATTATTAAACTCTGTTTCTAAATACAATGATGGTGTACTATTATTATAAGAATTTTTAAAAATTAATTTAGATAGCAACGGGTTCTTTTTTAATCTAACAGGTAAATTTCCACCATGTAAAATTGGTATGTAAGACACTCCCAAACACCTACACAATTGAGAAATTATCAGCGCGTAATAAAAATTTGTAGTGCTATAGGTATCTATTAAAACATAAGTAGCTTTATAATTTTTGCATACTCCAAAAACCATCTCTAATATACGCAAAAACTTGTTTTTTGAAGTCCCATACACCTTTATTCTATAACCAACTGTACTCAACAGAGCACTTAAATTTTGTAAAGTTGTTGGGTTGCCCCTTTTTAAATTATTACCTATGTAAACTATCTTCATTTTCATCAAAATAAATGGTACAAACACTCAACCCATAAATAAAGGCTGGAAAAGCAATACGCATAGCTGAATGATTAATTGTTAAAAACCAAAACAAGAAAAAAGCACTTAAAAAAGCTCTTGCCAAATAGGGTGAGTAATACAGGTGTTTTAAAGGTATATATATTAACAATAGTAAAATTAATAACCCTATTACTCCATGCTCTCCCAATAATCTACTTATTTCATTATGTGAAGCAGCTTCTATATTATGCAACTCTCTTCTTGCATACTTTCCACTACCAACTCCAATTCCAAAAAAAGGATTATTAATAAAAAACTCTAATTCAGATTTAAATAAACTTGCTCTTCCGGTAGTTATGTCTTTTTTAGCTATTCCTGCAGCATTTTTATTCATATACCTATTTTCTAGCATCCCACCGGTTACATTTGATGTGTAAACCCCTAAAGAAATTCCAAAAAACAGAATTAAACCGCCATATTTCATTATGCTTTTTAATTTTTCACGAGTAGCCAGCACATAAAAAAATAAAAATAAAGCTATACATATAAACGCTGTTAGCATACCTCCCCTAGAAAAAGTAATCAATCCTCTAAAAATTAAATACATAAAAACAACTACATCTAACAGAAAAATAATGAAAATTCGCTGTTTGAAGTATAAATGGACTGTAATTATAAAAATTCCAAGCCCTAAAATAGTTGAAACTTGATTAGGTCCATAACCTCCAGAAGCTGCAAAATTTGCAGAACTACCAAATCCTATTTTCGCCAATTCAGGAGTTTTAAAAAACAACAAACTTAGCATAGAAAATATTGGTAATGCCATAAAAAACAATAAGTTTAGTATCTCATCTAATTTAAAAACTCTCTTATAAAAATAAATCGCAGACACTCCCAATAAAATGGGACCACTTAAATTAAAAGCAATAGCTTTCCGTATAGATTCATTAAAAGGAATGTTTGTAAATGAGATTCCAACCAACAATAATAAAATATAGACTAAATAACTTACTGAAATATGATGTCTTTTATCTTCTATATATAATCCAATAATTAAAAAAAATAAAATTGAATATTTGGGTAACTCATATAAAAAAAGTCCTCCAGACATTCTAAACAACACTTCACCCCCTACTATATAAGCACTAAAAAAAGCAGCCTCATTATTCTCATTCCTATTTTTAATTATAAAATATATTCCGAAAAAGAGTATTAATAAAGAAAATATTTTACTTACTACTCCTGAGAGTAATACAACTCCTAAACCTAAATGGAGTACTGATAATATGAATCTTCTTTTATTCGTCATTAGTTTTCAAATATACAGCTATCAACTTATCTAAATAACTGTCTTCTGAATATTTTTTAACTATTAATGAATTTAGATTTTCGGCAAATAGTTTTCTTCTAGTAGAATTTATAATTAGCTCTTTCAATGCTTCCCCTAATGCTAGTTTATTATTTGGAGGCACTAACAACCCTGTATCATTATTAGAAATTAGTTTGTTACAATCTCCTACATTGGTAACTACAACAGGTAATTTAGCTAAACCATACTCCAATAAACTAACTGGTAAACCTTCTGATTTTGAAGCTAAAACGCCAATAGTTGCTTGTTCTAGAACTTCAAAGGTATTTTCAACACTTCCATAACTAAAAATGGCCGCTGTCAATTTATTCGTTTTTATAAAACCTTTTATACTATCTGAATATTCATCATTTAAATCTAGACCTACTAAATGTAATGTCCAATCGTTAAAATCTTGATGAATAATTTTAAATGCCTTTAATAAATTTATATGATCTTTTTGTGGTCTAAAATTTGCCAAGCAAACTATACGCTTTCCTTCCTCTCCTTTAAGCTTAATTACTTCTTTTGTTTGTTTATTTATGCTTGCAAAATTGGAGAGGTTTACAACATTTTTAACTCTTAATGCTTTTTTGTTCCATTGATACAATAAATCATTTACAACAATAACAAAATTTATTTTTTTAGCTAAAACTTTTAATATATCTGATTTTCTATTTTCTAAGGTTTCACTTTTTCCATAATGGTCGTGCCAAATTAACGTCAATTTAGGATTCCATAACTTCATTAAAAAACCTATAAAAATAGAAGAAGAATGTGCGTGAATAATATTAATTTTTTCTTTTTTAATAAATCTATATAATCTTCTAAATGAATATATGCCTAGCGTCTGCTTCTTTTTTAAAAACAAATATTTAACATTTCCTGAAATTTTACTTTTTAAAAGTCCTTCTTTTCTAGTAGAACATAAATAGGAATCAACTCCTTTTCTTGAAAGCCCATTGGCAATGTTTACCGCCATCATTTCTGCTCCTCCTGGAGTTAAAGAATCTATTATTTGTATTACTTTTAACTGCTCTTTCATTCGATTCAAATTTAATGAAAAAGATATAATGGCTACTCATAAAAAACCAAACTATTTTATATTTCTCAATATCTTTTAATCATCATTTTCAACATGTTTAAAAATCATAACTTCATCTCAAAAAGATTCCCTTTTTCAAGGGGATGACGTTAATCTGTATATTCCGTCATTTCCAATTTGATTGGAAATCTGTAACTCTTTTTCTAAAGATGCCCGGCCAAACAGAGGATAACTCTCCGATTCGTCATGCTGAACTTGTTTCAGTATCTCATCTTCATTTTCATAGTATCACTTCGACTCCACTCAGTGACCAAATTTTACTGAATCTTCTTTTCTTCATTTCCAACTTGATTGGAAACCTGTAACTCTTTATATAAAGATGCCCTATTTCAAGGCAATGACGTTAGTGTATTAAATCTTGATACAAATCTTTTAATTGTGGATTAATACTTTGGATCAATTCCCATTTCCATTTCTTATTCCATTTCTTCAGTTGTTTTTCTCTTTTAATCGCTTCGTTAATATTTGTAAAAGTTTCAAAATACATTAACATAACTATATTATACTTTTTAGTGAAAATTGAACCCGTTCCATTTTTATGCTGTTGGATTCTATCTTTTAAATTTGATGTGACTCCAATATATAAAACAGTATGATTTTTATTACTTAATATGTAAATATAACTTTCTTTCATTTAAATTTAATTTAAACTTCGAAGGGAAAGATTCCCAGTCGAGCTGGGAATGACGGTCTAATTCGTCATTTCCAACTTGATTGGAAATCTGTAACTCTTTATCTAAAAATTCTCTTTTTCAAGGGAATGACTTAAGTAACTTCCCAATCTCACGTTCAAATTTTTCTAAGGTATAAGTTCTAGACCAATCCATTGCTTTTTTAGCTTTTTGTTGATATACTGTTGGGCTTTTAAAATAAGATGTTATCTCCTCTACTATTTCTTCAATAGCTGGATTTACGATACTCCCTCTTTCTCCATCTCCCAACATACTTGAAACACAAGAAACATTACTCGAAATAGGAACACATCCCCAAAACATAGCTTCTGCAACTACTTTAGGCCAGCCTTCAGACTTTGATATAAAAACTAAAAAATGAGCTTGTTGATATGCTTCTTTTACAATACCTTTTGGTTGATTCCCATGAAGTTTTATAATCTTTTCTAAATTATGTTCTTTTATATAGTTTTCTACGTAATTCTTTTCTAGACCATCTCCATACATTTCTAATGTTACTTTATAGCTTTTTTTGAAAAGTTCATGTACCACTTTTACGGAGAGTAATGGTTGTTTTCCTTTTGTAAATCCGCCCACAAATAAAAATTTGATTGGGTTTAGTGTTCCATATATTTCACTTCGACTTCGCTCAGTGACCGATTTATCCAGATTCTTCTTTTCGTCATTTCCAACTCGATTGGAAATCTGTTTCTTTTGTTCTAACTCATGAGATCCCAAGTCTAGCCGAGGATGCCGTGCTGTTTTGTCGAGCTGAGTATAACGTTCCGATTCGTCATGCTGAACTTGTTTCAGCATCTCATCATCACTTCCTAAAGATACCGTGTTAAGTACGGAATGACGTCCAAACTCGTCATTTCCAACTCGATTGGAAATCTGTTGTTCACTTTCTAAAGATTCCGTGTCAAGCACGGAATGACAGTTCGATCCGCAATGACGTAAAGTTTTGATTTCAACCTCCTCTATTTCCTTTTCAGAATAACTTGCTGTAAAAAAAGGGATAATGTTTTTAGACTGATTTGGCCAATTTCCATACACCAACACTTTACAATTTTTACTTAAAAAAGTATTAGATACTATCCATTTTTGAAATTTGTAACTTAATGGCTGTTTACTTTTTGGGTCCCAGTTACCGGCATACTTTACTGTTTTTGGTTTTGAGGGGAATAAAACTTGCACCAAACAGCCTAACAAACCTATATTACCAGGACAACGCAAATGAATATGATCTGCTCCTTGCATTGCTTTATAGATTTCCCATAGAATAGAAGGGATTTTAAATAGTGCATTTAGACTATTTTTTGTTGAAGTTATATTGAATGATGGGATTTTATTTAAATTAATTGATTTACATCTAATATTTCTATTTACAGATTCTTCATTGCATTCAGAATGACATTTGATTTCGTCATTACAAGGTAATGCAACTACCATTCCGTCATGCTTAACTTGATTCAGCATCTCAGCTTTCTTAGTTACAGATCCTTCACTGCGTTCAGAATGGCATTTATATCGCGTATCTATTTTTGAAATTTCTTTAGTTGAAACTGGAGCTACAATCTCAACCTCATCCACAAACTTTAACCATAAGTTCATTTCTTTTACATACGGCTCGTACGCATAGATATAATCTTGCTTTAATTTATGTTCGGCATGTGTAATAATTGTAAACTTCATAGAGAGTTACCTTTCTACTTTAGGTTTATTCAAAAATAATGAAAACCAACCAACAATTCTTCCTAATGCTTCAGTAAATGCTCCTTTCTTTTTTTTTGTAGTAATTACATTACCCAATCTTATAAAAATTAACAACCAAATTATTACATTCCATTTTAAACGTGCTTCCAATTTAGGCTTTGGATATTTTATACGCCAAACATACCATCCATTACGCACTACCATTTTCCCATAGTTATACTTATTTGGACGTCCTGTAGCTTCATGAAAATGCCTTAAACAAACATTTGTAGCTATCACATTTTTTCCAAATTCTATAGCTCTTAAAGAATAATCTGCATCTTCATACAAACCATAGCCTTCAAAATAAGTTGAAAATTTTATAGAATCTGTAACTTGTTTTCGAAAAGACATAGACATACCTATTAACAAATCTACTTCATAAAACTTACCATTTAGTGGATAACTGTATGATGTTCCATGTGAAAATTCAGGCATATTACCTGGTAGTTTATTTGATCCTAACCCTAAATGATTTCTTAA
Source organism: Lutibacter oricola (assembly GCF_900106565.1). Lineage (GTDB taxonomy): Bacteria > Bacteroidota > Bacteroidia > Flavobacteriales > Flavobacteriaceae > Lutibacter > Lutibacter oricola. The sequence goes on along the minus strand of NZ_FNNJ01000002.1, from coordinate 410,558 downwards.
AATATGCCTGCTTCCTCTTTCCACTACATAATTTTCAAATTCAAAATATTTTTTATTAGAATAAGATTTTTCATAATCTTTTTTTATCCATCTATTTTCATTGATGGCTACTCCTCCAACTCCAAAAATTTCTTGATTCCTTTTAAATACTTCTATTAAATTTTTAAAATAATCTTTTTTTAAATATGTATCATCATCTAAAAAACAAACAACTTCAGAATCTTGAGTAACCTTTGAAATACCATAATTTCTTTGTCTGGTAAGACCTCTATCTTTATCTTCTACTTTAAAATAATATAGGTTTTCAAATTTATATTCTTGAACTAAATCTTTTGTTTTATTATCTCTAGAACCATCAACAATAATAATTTCATTTGGATACATTTTTTGATCTTGAATAGAATTCAATAAATTCAATAAAGCCTTTGGGCGCTGGTATGTACAAATGATTAAACTAAATTGCATTGTTTATTATTCACTTTTAATTCTTCATTAATTCATTTGTCCAATATACACTCTTATTCCAAGCCTTTTTAAAATAACTATAATATTTAAAAGGATTCTTAATTGCTTGACTCCTATAAAACTTTAGAAACAAATTGGTTTTATATCCTTGAATTTGTTCTATTAAACTATGTTTTAATTTTACCACCATAACCGTTGGTGATGGCTTAGGTAACAATTGCTCTTGTTCCCACTCTTTTTCAATCTTTTTTCTGAAACCACCAATAGGAGCTTTTAAGTGCAACATTTTAACAAACGGTATGTATAAAATATCAACTCCCCTCTTGCGTAATTGCATTCCAAAATCAAAATCCTCACCATAACCAAACTCTAATGCCATATCAAATTGAAGCTCTTTTAAATATTCACTTTTCACTATGCTGCAACCTGAACCAAAACTATTCCATTGTATAATTTTATCTAATTTTTCAACTTCCCCTTCTCTTAAACAACTCAGAGTAACTCCTCTTGCTTTGTAGTACTGTATGTATTTAAATGATTGTTCCAGAAAACCAGTTTCCATTCTAATATCATCATCTGCAAAAAATGTCCATTCACTTTGCACTTTTGTTAACCCTATATTTCGAGCATTACAAGCTCCTAATTGATAAATTAAGGTATGATCTATTTCAAATGGCCATTTCTCATTTAAAAAATCGAGTGTTGAGGATGAATTTTCAATTGGTTGTTGTTCAACTATGATAATTCTTGTAGGAAGTATAGTCTGTTTAGATAGATCTAATAACACATCTTTTAAATAGTTTTCTCTTCCCAAGGTTGGAATTAAAACATCAATAGTAGGATACTTATCAATACTTCCAACCGACTTTAACTGCTCAATAGAAATATTAATATCAATCTTACTTTTAAATATTGAATTTAAAAAGGATAACAACAATAACTTTTTATTGTAAACTAGCTTATTTAACAAATACAACCATACCCAACGATATTTATAATTCGATTTTACAAAACGAAACAATTGAGAATTGCTAATTCTTTTCTTTGAAATTATAGGAAACCCATCTTTTAACAATAATGGTATTGAATAACATAACAGCCCGTTATTTATTCCCTTTTTAGCTATATAATTTAAGAGTTCCTCAAATGACAATTTATATTTTAATAAGCCTTTGAAATTCACTAAAACATCAGCAGTAATAACCCCAACATCTGAAGACATCAACCAAGTTGGATAAGTTACTTCTTTAGAAACATTTATAAAAAGTGTTTGTTCTACAAAACCAATAGAAGTATTCATAAAATATTCATTAGATGTCTCAAAAGAACACATTTTAAAAGGTATATCCATTACTTCACCTAATGCATCTATACTTAGATGAGGAACTAATTTTTTATGACACCAAACTATCTTCTCGTTTGGGAACTTTTCAGCCAGTTTAAAAAATACTTCTACAATAGTACCTTGTACACCAATTACTTCTTCAGTAGTTGCATCAAATACATTTACAACTTGTTTGTTATTATGGACTAGTGCTATCATTAAGCGTCAATCACTGATTTATAAAATTCTATATTTTTTTTAACAATCTTTTCTTTTGAAAAATTTGAAATGATGCTGTTTCTGGCGTTCTCTCCAAATTCAGTTCTTAATACTGCCGAATCTAATAATTGAATAATTCTATCGGCATACACCTGATAATCTTTTGGGTTGACTATAAATCCTGTTTCATTATCAATCATAAGTTCATTTGCCCAACCGATATTTGATGTAACCAAGGCTTTTTTCATTGCCATAGCTTCCAACCAAGTCATAGGAAAAGCTTCTGCAAAACTTGGTAGTACTACTACAGATGCATTTGCCAAATACTGCTGAATAAGAAGGTATGGAACTTGTTCTACAAACTGAATATTTTTCTTCGCTTGATCTGAAAGTAATTCTAAAAATAATTCTTTTGTCGATTTTTGCTCTAAGATATCAACAACATCTTTACCAACCAATTGCAATATTGTATTTGGTCTTTGTTCAATTACTTTATTATAAATTTCTGCCAATTCTAGAACTCCCTTTTTTCTAATAATACTTCCAAAATAAAGAAGTATATCTTCTTTTCCATTATTAACTGGTTTAAATTGCTCCACATCAATTCCATTATAAATAGTTTGAATTTCAACTGGCAATCTAAATAATTTCTTTGTTAACGTTCCAGAAAACTCACTTACCGCAATAATTCTAGTAGCTCGTTTTAAAGCCATGAACTCAAACCATTTATTTTTCCACTTTTGTTTTCGCTGTTCTAAATGACAAAAATAAGTATCAGAGCCATGAATTCTAATAACAATTGGACACTTTAATCTCATAAAAGCTGTAATACCTGTCCAATCAGGAGATTCTATAAATTGAATACCTTTTTCAATAACAATTTTATTAATCGTATTTTGCAGATGCTTTCTATACAAATACCAACCTAAGAACTTGTATTTTTTATGTGCTATTTTTTGAATAGTTACACCATTAGCATGAAACACCTCATCTACATTTTGACTATATACAAAAACAGTTACCTGATGCTCTTGTTTCACTAACTCCGTAGCTAAATTATAGATAGAAGTTCCTATCCCTGCGGAATGCAAGATTTTGGGGTTTGGATATTCTGGTGTTAAGAAAGCAATATGCATACTAATTCACAACTTTAGCTATTGATTCCCAAATACGATTAGATGCTTTTGTTGGTTCTTCTCCTGCAATAGTTTTAAACCATTCTTTTGTACTTGAAAGATTCTTCATTTCTAATCCTTTTAATATAACTTCCTCAATTTTATTCTTAGAGTTTATCCAAAGTACTGCATCTTTAGAGGGCATAGATTTAAAATGGATATACTTATAAATCTTTTCAATATTCCAATTTTTATCAACTGATTTATCGGTATTGTAATTTAAAAAAGCACACGGTTTATTATGACATACATAATCAAAAACCATTGAAGAACCGACATTAATAACCATTTCGGTATTTTTAATAGTATTCACTAGCAATGAAGTATCATTTTCAGTTGGCATAACTCGGTTCCAACCATTCCCTAAGTTCTCCCACAATGGATCTACTAAAACCATAATATCTTTATACTCATTATAAATACTCATATGTCTATTGGAAAAATCTACAGGACACTTTCTGTAAATCAGTCCTAAATTAAAACCTTTAGAGTTTAAACTTTTAATTGCTTTTACAACATCTTCTAAATATAATTGATCATTTGGAGATGTTGTAATATCATCACCAGAAAAACAAATATATTTTTTATTTAAATCTAAATTGTTCTTTTTAAAAAAAACATTTTTATCAATTATTAATTTTTTGTTAAAATGTGGTTCAAATTGAGGAGTTCCTGTTATTTTAATTTGTTCTTCTAGTATAAAAGGATAATATTTTAGTAATTCTTTTTTCATATAGGTACTCCACACATAATAGTAATCAGTTTCCAACACCAACATCCCTTTTGGTAAGTTATCCCATGAAAAAATAAAGGTTGCTGTCGGAATACCTAAGTCTTTGGCTGCTAAAATTGGAGCAATAGCTTTTAATGGTCGTTGATTGGTAGAAAAAACAAAATTTGGTGCTTCGTTTTGTAATTGTTTTTTTACATTAAAATAATATTCTGAATTTCTTTCAAATTTTTCAATATAACTTCTAACTTTTTTTAAACCTAATTCAGAATTAAATAACATTGAAAACATTGATACTAAACTACTTTTAATTGCAGTTTTTATTGTTTTAAAACTCTGAGTAAAACTATACGACAAATATGCTTCGTCCTTAAATTTCTTATACGACTGTTTTAATTCAATTTTAGAGCGTGACCTTTTAAATAAATCTGCTAACCAATTTGATTTACCCTGTTTAACTCGAATATAATTCTCATGTATAGGAAAATCTGTATTATTCCAATAAATAATATCTATATTCTTTTGTTTTCCAATCTCATAAAAATCTCCAAATACAAAATTTCGTAAACCAACTCCATCAGGTAAAAAAACAAACACTTTTTTCATCTTGAATAATTTTAATTTATAAGCAAGCTAACATTTAACCATTGCCAAATATGGAAACTTGAATCTAATTCTTCCTTTCTATACAATTCCCATTCGTTTAATAATGTCTTCTTGTCAAACCAAGCTCCAATAGTTGAATTCATAAGATAGTGTATTCTTTCATTTACAAATTCTTTCATCTCAGTTCTTAACCATTCTCGCTGTGGTGTTTGCAAAGGTCTTTTAGGTGCATAGCTAATAGAATCAGATAATTTATTTTTTACTAAATCTCTTAATACATATTTCTGCAAATCACCTTTAATTTTAAAATGTTTGGATTGTGCAAATGCCAGTTCAACCAATCTATAATCTAAAAAAGGTTCTCTTAACTCAGTACTGTATTTCATAGATAAGCGATCATTAAATCGTAATGCTCTTGGTATTTTTGTGTAAAACAAATCTCTATATTGTAAATTTAACAGATGATCTTTAAATGGTTTAGGATAGTTTACTTTGGTTGCATATTGTTTAAATTCTTCAGTAAGTACATTAGGTCTTAATGGTGACTTTTTTACTCCTTGAATTTCAACGGCGTTACTTTTCAAATAGTAATCATAACCTGCCCATTGTTCATCCATTCCTTGTCCATCTAACAATACTTTAATTCCTTTACTTCTTGCATTTTTAAAAAGCTCTCCGTAAGCAATGGTTGGTATTCCTCCATAAGGTTCATCTTGACAATAACTCATTTCTGAAACCAAATTCTCAATTTTATTAACATCTAACAGCACTTTGGTTAAAGGATTATTTACTTTACAAACCATTTCTTCTACCCAAGGCAATTCATCATAATTTTTATCATTACAATAGAACGTAAAAGCTTCAATATTCTCCTTCCCAAACAAATTATTTACATAGGCTAATAACGTAGAACTATCTACCCCTCCACTCAAATTAAATCCAACAGGTACATCAGCTCTAAACCTGAGTTTTACACTATCTATTAACAATGCTTCATATTCTTCCTTAAGTTTTTCTATTGATGTATGTATTACTTGCTTTTGTACCTCCTTTTCAAAACAATACCATTTATTTAATATTATTTCTTCATTATTGAATTCTAAATAATGACCCGCTGGTAATTGTTCTATTCCTTTCCAAAAAGTTTCATTAGGTTGACCATAACTTCCATAAACTAAATAATTAGACCAGACTCTTTCTTCATAATTCTTTTCTATACCTGCATTAAACAATGTTTTAATTTCTGAAGCAAAGTAAAATGTATTATCTTGATTTGAATAATAAAAAGGTTTAACACCAAAACGATCTCTTGCTGCAAATAATTTTTCTTCAAAAACGTCCCAAATAGCAAAAGAAAACATTCCATTTAATTTATGCAAACAATCTTTTCCCCACTTTATATATGCAGCTAATAAAACTTCAGTATCTGAAGTTGTTTTAAATTGATACTCTTTTTCTAAATCTTTTTTTAATTCCAAGTAATTATAAATTTCACCATTAAAAACCAATACATATCTTTTATTATTTGAGATAAAGGGTTGATTGGCATTTGAAGTTAAATCAATAATAGATAATCTATTATGGCCTAATGACATATTGTTTTCACAATAAGACCCAGTATAATCAGGTCCTCTATGATTTTGAACCGCTAACATTTTACTGATTATTTCCTCCGATGCTTTGCTCCCAATTACTCCTGCTATTCCACACATAAACTAATCTTTTAGCACTCTTTCAGCTTTCTTCCAATCTGCAATAGTATCTAAATTTACATACTTCTCAATATATGACTCCAAAAAACTAATTGAATTTCCGTACAACGACTTTTGCTTTAATATAACGTCTGCCTTCGTAATGTAGATTGCACCATCTCTAAAAAATGAATTTGGTAAATCTTGCCTCCTACTTATTATTGTATCCTCGCCAGTAGCAATTTTCAATCCACCTTCTTTGTCTTCTTCAAAAACCCAATGGGGGTTGTATTCATGAGGAACTTTTAATACTGATATTAATGAATCTGATTTTTCTTTAATAAACTTTTCAATTGCCGCATCAATAAAACCTTCCGTTCTAAAAGGATACGTGGTTTGTAACAAACAAACAGCATCAAAAAACACCTTTTTATTTTGGAAAAATTCCAATGCATGAATAATTGTATCAATGGTTGGACTTTCATCAGTAGCCAATTCTTGAGGTCTTTTAAAAGGGACTTCAATTCCTACAATTTTACCAACTTTAAGTATTTCATCACAGTCACTACTTAAAATCACCTTATCTAACAATCTTGATTTTAATGCTTTTTCTGAAGTGTATTGTAATAAAGGTTTTCCATTTAATAATTTTATATTTTTATTTGGAATTCCTTTAGAACCTCCTCTTGCTGGTATAATACCTAGTATTTTCATTAATACGAAATAGTTTTGTGATAGTTTAATGGAATAGTTGCTAATATCTTAGCAATTTCACTTCCTGCAGTTCCATTTCCATAGATATATTCATCTTCTAATTGCTTAAAACTTATCCTGTCTTTAATTGCTTCTTTAATCAATTCTTTATGATACGAAACATCCTTTACATTCAGTCCTCGTTGTCTATTATGTTGTCGTGTACCTATATTCACTACAGGAACTTTTAAATAACTACACTCTCGAATACCCACACTTGAATTTCCTATTAAACACTTCGCATTAATCAACAAGCGTAAAAAATCCTCAGGTTCCATATTCTTAAAAAAACGAATGTTTTGAGGCTTATATATTTCCCTGAATGAACGAATCCCTCCCGATGTTCCATCTGAGCCTGCATCTACATTAGGCCAAAACCAAAACGTAGGTATATCCAATTCGTTAATTGCATGCAATGTTGTTTCAACATCTTTTCTGGCAGATTCATATTCAGTAGTAACTGGGTGTTGCATCACTACCAAATATCCTTTTCCCCAATCAATATCAGCTCCAACTCCACCATATTTTTCAATTGGATCAAAATCTAATGTTGGTTGATCTAAAACTTCTTTTGCAATATCAATTGAAGGACAACCTGTATTAAATACCGTATCTGGCTGCTCCCCCAATTTTAAAACACGTTCTTTTGCATCTTCTGATGCTACCAAATGAATATCTGCTAGTTTTGTATTGGCATGACGAACTTTTTCATCAATATTTCCTGTTACTTCTCCTCCTTGAATATGGACCAAAGGTATATTTTGATAAGAAGCTGCAATAGATGTTGCAATGGTTTCAAATCTATCTGCAATAGTAATTACTGCATCAGGTTGTAATTTATGAAAAACCCCTGCTAACTCCATAACTCCTAAGCCTGTAGTTTTTGCCATAGAAGTTGGATTTTCTCCTTCCAAAACCATAAACACTTTTTCTGCAATCCTAAATCCATCCTTTTCTATATAATCTACAGCATTACCATAACGTGTTAATAATGCAGGACCTGCGATTACCAACTGTAAATCTAAAGCTGGATGTTCATCAATAGCTTTTAATGCCGTTTTTATTCTACTATAAGAAGGTCTAGCTGTAACAACTACACAAATCTTTCTTTGGGTCATTCAGTTTTATTTTAATTTTTTAAAAATAAGTATTTTTTAATCCTTATAAAAGATGTCACCTAAATTAAATTAACAATTCTATCTAAGGTTATAAATTAATTACATCATCCTTTAAAAAATCCCATTTCTTTAAATCTTCAGTAAGCTTTTTTCCTATAACTGTTTCAAACAAACTTGCATCCACACCATAACCTTTTGGTTTTTTAGCCTCTAGATCTTCAAATTTTAATATATGTCCTTTTGATAAGTTTTTATTTACAGCTAATGATTTTTCAAAAATCTGTTTTACTTCTTGAAACTGTTCAATTTTATCTTTGTTTATTGGATGATATAATGCTTTTTGAATGTTCTTCACTGCATTAACCAATTGTTCAACTTCTGAAAAAGTTAAGGATGAAGAAACATCTGGACCAAACATGGCTTTATCAAAAACAACGTGAAATTCTAGTAATTCAGCACCTAAAGTAGTTGCCGCAATACAAGTTTCAATTCTTCCTGAATGATCTGAAAAACCAACTGGCACATGATATCTATCTTTTAACTTTTGAATTACATTTAATCCATACTGTTCTGGTTGTGTTGGATAGGCTGTGGTACATTGAACTAGAGAAACTTCAATATTTTTCTCTTTTAAAAATTGAATTCCTGCATCTAATTCACTAAATGAACTCATGCCGCTAGAAAGTATGACTGGCTTTCCTGTTTCTGAAATTTTTTGCAACAATAACTTATTGGTAACCTCCCCAGAACCTATCTTATAGCGTTGAATACCTACTTCTTCTAAAATAGCTACAGCAGCATTGCTAAAAGGAGAACTCATAAACTCTAATCCAACCTCATCGCAATGTTGTTTTATTTCTTTCCATTGATCTAATGAAAACTCCATACGTTTCCAATAGTCAAAACGAGTTTTATCTTGAGTTGAAAATTGAACTCTAAATGGCTCATAAACACTACTTTCAGCTTCCGCTATATGTGTTTGAAACTTAATAGCATTACAACCTGTTTTGGATACAGCATCAATATATGCATGTACTTGACCTAAACTTCCATTATGTGCTTGACCTATTTCTGCTATGATAAACATTTTGTTTTTCTATTTTAATCGTTATTTTTGAATCAACTTTATGATTAGAAAAACAAATATAATTAATCTTTTTTGGTGGTCTTCAAAACATTTTGAAAACAAATCTCAAGAAAACTTTGGTGATGCTGTTGGTCCTTACCTTATAAAAAAGATAACAGGAAAAAATGTTCGATTTATTCATCCTAAAAAAAGAAAATGGAATCAAAAAATTTCTAAAGTTTTGGTTACTGCCGGAAGTATTTTAGGACAAATTGATAAAAACTGTATTGTTTGGGGTAGTGGATTGATTATTAAGGATACTAAAGTGCCTAAAGCAACTTTTTTAGCGGTAAGAGGACCTTTAACTAGAAAACACTTATTAAAACAGGGTTGTACTGTTCCTGAAGTATATGGAGACCCAGCTATTTTATTACCTCAATTTTACCAACCAAAAACTAGAAAAAAATATAAAATTGGGATTATACCTCACTATGTAGATTATGATGTCGTCCATAACTGGTATAAAAATGAAAAAGATATTTTAGTTATTAACCTTTTAAACGATGATATTGAAGCTATAATTGAACAAATTGTATCTTGTGAGAAAACCGTATCTTCATCGTTACATGGAATTATTGTTTCACATGCTTATCATATTCCCTCTTGTTGGGTAAAATTCTCTGAAAATATTTTTGGAGATGATATTAAATATTATGATTATTTTGAATCTGTAAATATTTTTAATGTTAAATGTTATTCGTTAAAAAAAATGAATACAACTTTAGGGTTACTTTCCTATGAGTTTAATACATGTGATACTTCTAAAATAGATGAAATCTGTAACGGTTTACAAATAGCTCTTCTGACTTTAAAGTTCATTTAATCTCCTTAGTTTTAATATAACTTGATTATTCCAATCTAATTCTTTAACTACTTCGTATCTTAAATTGGAAATTACACTTAATAAGTCTCTTTTAGAATAATTATTTAACCATCCATTTTCTAATCGCTTGGGATTGTTAATTGAATCAGCAAATGATAAAATTATATACTTAATATTTTCAGGAAACTGTACAAACAATTTTTCAATATCATAAACATATTCTAATACTCCACTGAATACAATAACATCATATTTACCTAAATCCAGTTCAAGTTTTTTATTTAAATCGCAAACAACAGTTTCAGAAAATCTTTTCACTAAGTCAGATGGTGTATATGCCTGCTTTGATTTTAAAACTTTTTTTAAATACATATTTCCAGCACCAAATTCTATAATATTGCATTGATCAGGTAATAATTTACTTATCAATTCTGTTCTTTCATTCCAGTTTTTGTGCAACGATAAATTATTTGACCATCTGTCGTAATCTGATTCTTTTCTTTTAATAATTTCTTTTGTTTTTTTTGACAACGAATATCCCTTGCCTAAATTACTATTAATTTTTTTTAAAAACTTGTATATAAATTTCATTGATTTTTTCTTTCAAAATAATACGAGAATACTTTTTTCTTATTTCACTTACATTATAACCAAAAGCCTTTTCAAGTAATTCAAAATTATTAATACTTTTTAAAATATGATTTTTTATTTCATTTATATTCTTAGAGTCTGAAATTAAAAAACCATTAAACCCATTTATTATTAATTCTTCAGTTACGTTTCCTGGATTTGATTGAATAGGAAAACATCCCATTCCCATAGATTCTATTAAAGTATTCGGTATACCATCTGATAAACTATTTCCAATATAAAGTATTGAATCCCCCATTAGTTCTAACAATTTATCATTTGTAATGGACTCATTTATTACCTTAATATTATAATTTTTAAAATATTTTTTTGAGTTTATGTACCTTAAAATTTCTTCATTACCACTAAAAATTATTATTTCATAATTATTTAAAAACTCCATTGTACTATTGGTTAATGATTTTACTATTTCTAACCCCTTACCAATATCATTTGTGTTGCCTTTTATTAAAATTTTATCTCTTTGATTTAGTGCTTTTACATTCTCTACAAAATCAACTCCTCCATTCCCCGGAAAAACACCCAAAAATTTATTATTGAATTTATGTTTGTTACATATATAATAATCTCTTTTACAATCTGTTATTAAAAAATTAACTCGTCTTAAAGTATTTAACACATCAACCTCAATTACACCCAAATTTTTATAATAAAAAATATCACTTCCCCAAGATGAATAAATCCATTTTAATGATTTATATCTATTCATGACATCCAAAATTGGTAAACATGATATTTGTAGTGCAAAACTATGAACTACTTCTGGTTTTATTAGTTGTAATACTTTTTCAAATTCTTTATTGGTATCTTTTTCATTTAATTTTTGAATCCATTGATATATTTTAGGATACTTCGATTTGATAAAAATACGGCCAGGATAATTCCACTTATTTTTCCATCCTGTAAATTGAGTCACCCAATCTAAATTTTTATTGAATGTTGCTCCTCCTGTAATATCAAACCAATAGACTTCAAAATCGGAGTTTTTTAATTGTTCTGTCCATCTAAAAAAATGAATGGAAGGCATAGAAACCATTAAAATCTTTTTTTTCATAATTGAATTTTTAGATTTATAGTTTCTTTCTCCTTATCCCATTCATATTCGTAATATGAATTTCTATAGTTGGAGATAATTTCTAATAATAATAAATTATTGATTTCTTGCAATGAATAAAATTCCTTAAATTTCTTTTTAAGGACTCTTTTTAATACATTTTTTTTATTCTTATACGCTGGATGCTTGGTAATGTATATATTTAGTCTATTCTTCTTTTCCTGAAGGATGCCTTTTAAAAATGCTTCAACTTCATTTTTTTCATTCTTTATACAAATCTTCTCTGAAGTATCAAAATCACAAGCCTCTTGAATCATTCCCCATTCGAAACCAATATTTGCTTGTACTTTATGATTTTCAATTACTTTTTTATAATAGGCGTGATTTATTTTTTCTAATGTCGTATGAAAAGGTTCCTTACTATCTTTTGTTCTATAGTTTCGTAGATGCCATTGATGTAGCATTAAAACTTCCTCTGTATAAAAATGAACTTCTTTCCCTAAATTTTCTATTCTTCTATGTACATCGGAATCTTCGGCGCCCCAACCATGGTAAAACTCTTCATATCCATTTATTTCTTTTAACAATGCTGTAGGATATAAAGTCATTCCTGTTGCCTCTTTTCCTGAAATATGTTTTAGGTGATAGTCTTTAAATGCTTTATTTTTTAACGATTCTTCTTTACTTAAAAAACCCACTTGAAAATAAACAATGCTATTTTTATTTTTTAATTGCTGTAACTTTTCTACAAAATCATTTCGATACATCATATCAATATCTCCTACAAAAAAGTAAGGTGTTTTACATTGCATTAAAGCACTATTAATGGCTTTACTTTTATTCCATAATTGCTTAGATACTGGAACAGTCAACAGTTTAACAAAGGAAAAATTAGCTACTAACTTTTGTAATGCTAAAGAAAGCTCTTTTGAACTACCATAATTAACTAACAGTACCGCAAACTTATTTACAGTTTGTTGACTTAATGAGGTTAAACAGCGTTTCACTATCGCTAGCTCTCTATTGCGGTATGTTAGTGTAATGGTTATCATTCTTTTAAATTGTTAAATTGCTCCTTTAAATAATCTTTTGACAAATAATATTTAACTTTAGAATAATTATTATTTTCAATTTTATTTTTCCAATTAAAATACATTTCTGTTATAATTCTTTCAACACTTTTAACATCATCTATTTCTGCCCAATTATTAAAACTTTCTCCTAAAATTCTTTTGGACTCACTGTATAATGGACCTAGTAACAATATAGGTTTATTAGCTTCTATTATATGAGGAATTTTACCAGGTAAAAAGGGACTAAACGCACCTTTTGCTTCTAAAACAATATTAACAGATGTTTTTTCTTGCATTTTTTTAACTTGACTAAAAGGTAAATAATCATTGGTAATTAATTGTTTTAACTCTTTTTGTTTATTCTTTATATAATCATCAAAACAAGATATTTTTCCTATAAATAACAATCTAGCATCTTCTTTTGCTACAGGATTTTTTTTTATAAATTTTTCAAAACCTTCAATTAACCCATATGGTTTACGAGCAGACATCATACTACCTGCATGTAGAATATTAAACTTTTTTTCATCAAAAAACGTAGGCAATTTTATTGAGTTATTAGATTGAACTGAAGAAATTTGGTGAGGAATAATAACTTCTTTTCTATTTTGATTAGGATAATAACTTCTCATCCATTCAGCTAATAATTGACTTGGATAAATTATATACTTTGCTCTATCTACTATTTTCAAAAATAAATTCCTCTTAAATTTATGTCCTGGTTCTACCCAATCGTATGGTCGTGGATAACTATGCATTGGATATGGGTCGTGTACATAGGCTAACCATTTTGAATGCCAATTAGGAATTCCTAATAATGCTTTATGAGGTCTAAAGCTAGAAGCATAACTTAAAGTTAAAACCCAATCTGGATTAAAGTCTCGTTCTTTTTTTAAAGTCTTTTTAAGGCTTTTAACATCATTAAAAAAAGTAAATGAAAAACCAAATATGCTTTCTATAAAAGGATTTATATTTATTTTTGTTACTCGTGTAAAAACTCTTTGTAATCTACTTAACAGGTAATATACACTTATCTTTTGCTCTTTTATAGCTATACACTCAATATTAGGTAATAAAATTTCTTTTTGAGAATAATGGTAAATTTTTAATTTATAACCTATTTCAGATAAGTTTTTTATTAAAGCAAGACGTCCTTTAATTCCACTACTATGATTTGGATCAAGAGATTCTATAACGATAAGTATATTTTTTATAGGCATATATCTTTTTCCAATTTTAATAAAACATCAATAATTCTTTTTGAAGTTAATCCATCCCATAGCTCAGGTATACTACCTTTTTTCCATTTATTATTAAACAGTTTATCTAATGCTTGTTTAATTGATTTTGGATTAGTTCCTATCAATTCATTTGTTCCTAAAGTTACAGTTTCTGGTCGCTCTGTGTTATCTCTTAAAGTAATACAAGGAATTCCCATTACTGTTGTTTCTTCAGTTATTCCTCCTGAATCTGTAATTACTATTTTTGCATTTTTTGTCAAATAATTAAATTCTAAATAGCTCAATGGTTCTAATTGAACTAAATTACTATCATTTACATCTAAACTCTCTATTATTTTTTTTGTTCTAGGATGTACAGGAAAAATGATTTTACAATTTCTAGAATTCTTTATTATTTCACTAATAAAATTCTTTAATTTATATTCTTCATCTACATTTGCTGGTCTATGGAGTGTTAATAAGATATAACTTTGTTTTTTTAATTTTAAATCATCCCAAAAAATAGGTTTTATAAATTTATCTTTAAATTCTAACAATGTGTCTATCATAGTATTGCCAACAAAGAATATTGAAGATTTTTTTACTCCTGAAACTATTAGATTTCTATTAGCAGTTTTACTGGTTGTAAAAAAATAATCTGTAATACTATCTGTAACAATTCTATTAATTTCTTCTGGCATTGTACTATCATTAGACCTTATTCCGCCTTCAACATGAGCCACTTTAATATTCATTTTTTTCGCGACAATAGCACAGGCCATAGTTGAATTAACATCTCCGACAACAATTACTATATCCGTTTTATAATTCAACAATTCATTTTCAAAGCTAATCATTATTTTTGCAGTCTGTTCTGCCTGACTTCCACTACCCACTTTCAAATTACAATCTGGAGTAGGGATTTCCAATTGTTCAAAAAAGATTTTACTCATTTTATCATCATAATGTTGCCCAGTATGTATTAATCTATAATCTAACCTATTAGATAGTTTTATTGCCTTAATTATTGGTGCTATTTTAATAAAGTTTGGTCTTGCACCTGCTACAATTGTTAATTTCATTGATGTTTAAATAAAAAATTAATAAATCTAAATTTTAAATATGGATTCCCCTCTACCAATGAATAAATAAATTGGAATACCTACAAATAAAATTCTTAATATTTCAAATTTAAAATTGGAGATCATAAAAAGACTAAATAAAATTCTCATTTCTTTTAATACAATCTTCTTTTCTTTACTCCTAACAGTCTTCTTTACTCCCTGGAATATTTTTTTTATTAAAAAATATTCATTTTCATTAGTCAGTATTCCTTCTGAAATTAGTTTATCAAAAATGATAACTCTAGATTTAACTTCAGAAAAAAACTTTTCAGGATTCTGTGATTTCCCTACTCTTTGTTCATGTCTTCTAACATAAACAGTTTTATTATCAATAATCTCATAATTCAATTTATTTATTAACATAGATAGGTTAAATGTCCATTCTTGTGCACATTGCAAACATTCTACAAAGGGTCTATTCGGTAAGCTTTTTCTTTTCCACATAACACTTAACGTGCTCCAACTAATTTTTCCTGAAATCATTTCATCAATATCATTTACTTCTGGATTAATATTAGCCCAATATCCATTGAGATCTCCTATTTTTTTATTAAATAATCCAGATTTAGAAATACTCATATCAACATTACTTTTTTCCAAATGTTCTAATATATGAAAATTCAAATGATGATTGTCAAAAATATCATCACTATCTAACCAATTCACATATTTCCCTTTACTTAATTCAAACCCATAATTTCTACAAGCATTGGCTCCTTTAGGTCTATCACTTGGACGAATATAGAACTGAATTCGATTATCTTTAGCAGTATATTCTTTTAACAAAGCTTCTGTGTTATCGGTAGAACCATCGTCAACAACTATACACTCCCAATTGGTATAGATTTGTGAGATTACAGAATCTAAGGTTTCTGAAATTAAATGTACTCTATTATAGGAAGGTATTATAATGGATACTAAAGGTTGTTCCATAAAAATCATATTGAGGTTTACTGTAAAAATAAAGGTTTCTAAGTGAAATTAAAAATAAAAATCTATTCTAAAAGCACAAAAAAATTGTTTACTTTTATATACTAAAAAAACCTTTAATTAAACTATGTAATTTATAAAAACTCTTTTATTTTTTTTAGTAAGTCACAATGGTTATGAAAGTTTATTAAGTTGCAGTTAACAGGGTTAGATATGAATTGTTTGTTTTAAGAATTCGTCATTTAATAGATCTTCTTTTTCCTAAAATATAAAATTAATCAGAAAAAAAACAAGAATTTCAACCCCCGATATTGTAATATTTACAAACTTTGTGTGATACTACCTTTAAATATTTACTATTTAAAAAGGGGTACACCCTTAAAAAAAAGTATACACTTTTATAAATTTAGTCTTCAGTATTTTAAATAATGCTTTCCTTTCATTTTATTTAAATTTCTACTTTTATAAATTGCAGGCAAAATTCTAAGAGTCATCCTGTATTCTTTAAATTGACTATAAGCACTTTTAATTCTTAACAACATTAAATCTTTAATAATTTGTTTTAGTTTTTTCTTTTTTATTTTATTTGGTTTTAAGTTTACATTTATGTTCGCCCATTTACTTTTATAAAAACGTTCTTTTAAAACTAATTTTTCTTTAAATGATTGTTCTTTTTTAGCTACTCTGTCTTCTCTGTCGTGCTTTATATATACATCTGGCACTACACCAACCTTTAACTTATGATAGATGACTCTTTGACAAAAGTTATTATCTTCTCCATAGTGATAAAAAATAGGATCAAATCCACCAATTTTTTCGAATGTGTTTTTTGGTATAAACCAACTAGCAGCATTTACAAAAGATACATTATAAGGCTTATTCTCAATATTACCTTTTAATGAATCAAATTGAAGCTCTCGATTTTGCTGAATATAAACAGCAAAATTTGAATCTAATTTAGACCCGTTACCGTTTAAATGAATTGGACTTAAAATGCCATAATTTGGATTTTCTTTAGATGCTTGAATTAATTTTGAAATGGTATCTTGTTCTAAATAAGCATCTTGATTTAATAAGAATATATATTCTGCTCCTCGATTTAAAGCATAGCTAATTCCAATATTATTTGCTTTTCCAAAACCTAAGTTTTCCTTCTCTTCAATCAAGTAGCTTTTTGGAAATTTTTCTTTAATAAATGAAACTGTATTATCGGATGAATTATTATCAATTATAACTGTATTACAATCTTTTGGAATAGAATTTAAACATTGCTCTATCCACTGAATGCTATTATATGTCGCTATTACGATAAAAACATTACTATTAATATTCATATAAAAATATTTTAATATCTCATTTAGCAGCTCTCAACATTCTAATTTTCTTAAGTACTCTATACTTTTTCACCCCCAAACCATATTTAATTTTCTTAAAAAAAAGAATTACATCATTCTCAAATTTTAAATTATCAAATAAAACAGAAGTAAATTTATTAACTTCTTTAAATGATACAAACTGTCCGGTTGCTCTATTTAAAACATTTGAGTTATGTACAATTTGAATCCATTGCTCCTTTTGGGCAATTTTTATTCTATTTTTATCTCTCCACCTTTTATGTTCCATATAATATATAGTATCTACATTTTTATTTGGTTTTATTTTTTCTATATAACTAATAAATGCATTCAATTCGCTATTAATTTTTCTAAAACTACATATTTTACCCTTTTCAAGAATATAGCCAAAAGGGAACTCTATTATACTACCACAATTTGTTAAATTCACATTTCTTTGAATTAATTCTATTGTATTATCTGTAAACATATCATCATTATCAATCCTAGTAGTCACTAATATATCTTCGTCTAAAGTTCTTAATAATTCTGTAATCTCAATAGGCATATTCATTTGAAAGCTTTCATATGAGGCTTCATATTTGGGTTTAAAATTTTCATATTGATTCGAAAGTTCACAATTTATCCTTTTATATTTTTTTGGTGTATTTTCATCAAAATAAACCCACCATTCAAAATTTTGACAAGATTGATTTTTTATTGATGGAAAACAATAATCTAAAAACAATTCGTATCTATCTTCCAACCAATCTAAACCTAAAACTTTCTTTCCATTTTTATCATTTAACCAAGCTCCTGTTAAATTAAATCGTGTAATTATTATATGTTTGAAACACATCTCTACTTTCCTAATTTATAAATCTTTTAATAAATATTTATAGTTTATTTTGTTAATTTTTAACCAAGTCCTAGTCATACTATTATTAAATCCATCTAATAAACTTCCAAAATCAAATAAATAAACATTATAATTTTCATTGTACAATCTTTTCATTAAAGGTCTTCCAGAACACCCCATTGCAACAACAACAACACAAAAAGAATCTATTTTCAATAATTCGTTTTTTGCTTCAGAATATATTCTTTCAATTTCATTATAAGCATTCTTTTCTGGAGTTTTAATATGCTTAATTTCTCCAAATAATCTATTTGAAACTTCCTCTTTAAAAAGTTCATTCCCAATAAATATCCTAGTATTATTTTTTAATACTTTCAGAAAACTTTTAGCTCTAATTATATCATGTGATGCTTTAAAGTGTAAAGCGATTGGACTAAAAATATTTTCTCCTATAAAAAACTGAAATGTACTCATTAATAAATCTTGAGCATCTTTATCTGTTACCAAATGGTTTCCGATGCACATTCCTTCCTCATATCCATATTTTTCAGAGTGTATTGCTAAACATTTATGTACATTTCCCCCCTTACATTCAAAAGCCTCTTTCATTTCTTCTGCTAAAAATATATTTGAGGCTTGACGAGCATCACTTTTCAGATTCATCAAAAGCACATCTCCATCACCAAATCTCATATACACCCCTTTTTGCTTATTAACTATACTATTTTCAATAACATCAAGAGTTTGAGAAGTATTAATTATACGAATTGTACTTAAATTTAAGATATCTTCTCTAATATTCTTTCTAAAAATAGTCTTAAATACTTTATATAAATATGAAATAAATATATCTAATGTTTTTATTAAACAACCTTTGATTCCCATACTGAATGTAAATAAACTTTAGAATGCTTAGGTAAACGCTTTGTACGCTTAGTATAACCTCCTTGTTCTAAACTAAAAGTGAAACAATTTTTAATAGTATAAAGTGCTTCTGTTTGAGATTGACCTACCCACAAATTAATATTGTAAACACCAGGTATAAACAACAACTCTTTTGATTCAATTGAAATTTTTAATACTGAATTATTAATAGCTGTTGGAATATACAAACCACTATCTTCATTTATTAAATGTGATATTAATTCTTGCTTATCATTAAAAATATCAAGTGCAAAAGAAAGGTCTTTGATATCTTCAAATATTTTCACATTAAATTCAATCTTAAAAGTATCTCCTAACATCAATGATTCACCATTTTTAAGAAGAGAATTATCAGTGTTTAAAACTTTTAAATTGCTCAATTTCACTTTACCTAAAACATTATTATGAATCACATATTCCTTTTTCAATCTCTCTCTACATATCGCACTATAATACTCTACACTTTCTGCAACTTCTCCTTCATAAACTAGTTTTCCGTTATCTAAAACCACAACTCTACTACATAAACTTTGTACAGCCGCCATATTATGACTCACAAATAACACCGTTCTTCCTTCACCTTTAGAAATATCTTGCATTTTACCAATAGCTTTTTTCTGAAACTCTGCATCTCCAACTGCCAATACTTCATCAACAACTAAAATTTCTGGTTCTAAATGTGCTGCAACAGCAAAAGCAAGGCGAACTGTCATACCACTTGAATAACGTTTAGTAGGCGTATCAATATAGCGTTCAACACCAGCAAAACCTATAATTTCATCTATTTTAGAAGTTATTTCTTTTTTAGTCATTCCTAAAATAGCTCCGTTTAAAAAGATATTTTCTCTACCAGTCAATTCGGGGTGAAAACCTGTACCAACTTCTAATAAAGAAGCAATTCTTCCTTTAGATTTTATACTTCCAGTAGTTGGTCCTGTTACTTTAGATAATATTTTTAGTAACGTTGATTTACCTGCTCCATTTTTTCCAATAATCCCTAAAACCTCCCCCTTTTTTACCTCAAGATTGATATCTTTTAAAGCCCAAACGTAATCTGACGAACCTTTAGTAGACCTATCATTGGTTTCTCCAATTTTTAAATACGGATCTTCTTTACCTCGAACTTTATGCCACCACCTATTTAAATCGTGACTTATAGTTCCGGTACCAACTGTACCAAGGCGGTATTGTTTACTTAGGTTTTCTATTTTTAATATTACTTCGCTCATTTCATTCTCTTGTTATTAGTGAGACGTGTTTTAGTGAGACGTGAAACGTCTTCTAACTTTTAACCTCTCACTTTTCACTTTTCATCAAATAATTTCTAAATCCTAACAATAACCTTTTAACATCATTCAATTTAGTAATTACCTCTTCATTCATTTTAATATATTTTAATCTATCAGCAATCAAATACTGTGTTTCTAATTCTGCTAATGAACCTAAAGCAATGTGTAGAAACTGTATAAATTCTTTATTACCTTTTCTACCTGCTCCTTCAGCAATATTTGATGGTATGGAAACTACACATCTTCTCATTTGAGATATCAATCCAAATTTTTCATCATCTGGAAAACTTTTAGTTAAAACATAAATTATTTCAACCAAATCCATACTTTTCTTCCAAACATCTAACTCTTTATGATTCATAGCTTATTTTTCTTTTTCAGTTTTTATCTTCTAACTTCTAACGAATAATTAACCTACAGATTGCTACGTCGCAAACTCCTCGCAATGACAGTTTTCATTATTAATTATTCATTATTAATTATTCATTGTCAATTATCAATTGTTTAAACCGTATCAATAAAACTTTTTTCAGTTTTGTTAAAGATAATCAATCCTGTTAAAAATATTACTATCGTAATTACAACTGAATATATGATCCCGTTCATATTTAGAATACCATCATTTAACAATAAATATCTCGAGGTTTCAATTATATGTGCCATTGGGTTATAATCGACTATCCAAGAGTACGTTGATAATTTTTCTTTAACTAAAGACATTGGATACATTACTGCTGATACATACATCAATAACTGTACACCAAAACTTACTAAAAAAGTTAAATCTCTATATTTTGTAACCATTGATGAAATAATCATACCTAGTCCTAAACTGAACATAGCCATAATTACAATTAACAAAGGATATAAAAACACATAAGGACTAGGGCTTATTTCATTTCCATTGAAAATAAAAAACACATAAAACCCTATAAAAACAGCCAATTGAATTCCAAATTTTAACAAGTTTGAAACTACAATACTCATAGGCATAATGATACGAGGAAAATATACTTTTCCAAACAAACCTGCATTTTTCTTAAAGGTATCAGATGTTGCAGTTAAACATTCTCTAAAATAATTCCAACTTGTAACTCCTGCTAAATTGAATAAAAATGGAGGAATTCCTCCTGTTTTTATTCCTGCAACATTGTTAAAAATAATGGTAAAAATTATTGAAGTAAACAGTGGCTGAATTAAATACCAAAGTGGACCTAATATAGTTTGCTTATAAACCGTAATTACATCACGTTTTACAAAAAGCATAAGCAAATCTTTATATTGCCATACTTCTTTTAAATTTAAGCTAATTAGTTTGTTTTTTGGGGTAATTTCAAACAACCAACGCTCTTTTGCTGTAGAATTTTCTTCCATATTCATATTCAAAAGCCTGGTAGGGTTTAGCTTCTTAGGGTTAATTAAAGCAAATATACCTTATTGAAAACAATAATAAAAATGTTTTTCAAAAGAACTATATATGCTTTTATGCTTACATCTTTACCTTTTGGAATTAATCTCTTATGCTTTTATATAAAACATTTAGTAGTTGTTTTAATTATTAATTTAAAAAAAATAATATTTCTCTTGGCATTACGGGAAGCGATAGCAACGAAGAAACCTGTTTCTAGACCATAAGATTGCTTCACTTTAGCCTGTCTTTAGCAACAGTCGAAAGGTTCGCAATGACGTATTAGGAGTGTCATTCACGAGAAAACGGAAATCTGTATCTTCCTTAAAAGAATCAAATCAAGTATCGAATGAAGGAAATAAATATCAAGCTTCGTCATGCTGAACTTGTTTCAGCATCGCATCATCATTTTTAACTCAGATTCTTCACATAAATTTAGATGCCAAAATGTTACATTATTTGCTTCTAAAATTATTTTTTAACAAAACTATGTTGATAAAATGTTTGTATCAAAAAACACAAAGTTATTAACATTTTTAAAAAAGTAAATCACTCACAATCAACATCAAAATAAATTAAAAAATTTATTTTCTCATAAAAAAACGTTACTTGTATTTTTAATTAGAAAAGCAATAGGAAAATGAAATTTATTTCTCACAATTAATGTTAAAAAGTTGATTTATAAAAACTAACAATTATCTCTAAATTAGCATTAATGTTTCAATGAAGAAACAGGTTAAATTTATATTTTATGCTTTCAATTAAAGCTATCCCGAGAAAAAATCCACAAGACGGGACTGTGGCCTCCAAATTTTACGCACATGCAATTTCACAGGGAATTGTAGACTTTGAACGTTTGGCGTATTTAGTATCTAACCAATGTACTGTTAGAGTACCAGATTGTCTAGCTGTATTACGTGCATTAGAGTTTAATATGATGGACGAACTAGAACAAGGTAAAGTAGTTCAGTTTGGAGATTTAGGAAATTTTCAAATTGGTGTACGCTCAGAAGGTCAAACTTTAGAAGAAGAGGTTTCTGCAAATACAGTTACTTCTGCACACGTAAACTTTAGACCTGCTAAGCGTTTAAGAAAGATGCTTAAAAATTTAGACTATAAATTAATTTCGACTAGCACCCTGTAATTATTGATTTTAAGTTTTCTAAAAACCTCGGTTGTTCCAGCGACTGAGGTTTTTTTATTCAATATTCATAATAGCAAATCATCAAAACTTCTAAGGAGTTTTTAAAATTTGCTTAGCAGTTTAACAAATTCCCTTATTAGTTTTCTACTATTTCTTTAGTCTTTTAAAAATTCTCAATATCATAGATTAAAAAATCTATTAAATGCTTAATTGATAGCTAAGTACCCTTTTAAAACCACACATCATATATACTATTTTAACTCACTTAACAACAAATAATTTGCAAAACAGAAAGAATAGCATAAAAAAACTCAATAAAACTTGGCTAGCACCCTGTAATTATTGAGTTATGGTTTTCTAAAAACCTCGATTAGTTCCAGCTAAACGATGGTCAAATATACTAAAACTTACAATATTTAAATTAACTGTTCATAAAATTTAATGTGAATTCATAATATTTAGTTAAAGCTACCAGATAATGGGTTCTTGCATACACAGTGACAATAGTTATTAACTAATATGCTATGTCTCTACAAATTATACTGCTATTTTCAATTATTCGACTTTAAAGATTGCTTCACTTTAGCCTATCTTGAGCGATAGTCGAAAGGTTCGCAATGACGTATAGGGGTGTCATTCACGTGAAGATGGGAATCTACACTTCCAATCCACAGATTTCGTATCAAATACGGAATGACGTATAATACATTATTTCTTACTACTTTTGCACAATGAATTCAATTAAAAATGATACTATTATTGCTTTAGCCACTTCTGCCGGCGTTGGTGCAATTGCAGTTATAAGACTTTCAGGTGAAAAATCTATTGACATTGTAAACACTCATTTCAACTCTAAATTTGGAAATAAAGATTTAACAACTGTAAAATCTCACACTATTCATTTAGGTAACATTGTTGAAAATGATCGTATTATAGATGAAGTTTTAGTGTCTGTTTTTAAAAATCCGAATTCATATACAGGAGAAAATGTGGTTGAAATTAATTGTCATGGTTCTGTTTATATTCAACAAGAAATTATACAACTTTTCTTAAAAAATGGTGCTAGAAATGCCGATGCTGGAGAATTTACACTGCGTGCTTTTTTAAATGGAAAAATGGATTTAAGTCAGGCTGAAGCTGTTGCCGATTTAATTGCTTCAAATTCTGCAGCTTCTCATCAAGTGGCATTACAACAAATGCGTGGTGGTTTTAGTAATGAAATTGAAAACCTACGCTTGCAATTATTAAATTTTGCTAGTTTAATTGAATTAGAGTTAGATTTTAGCGAAGAAGATGTAGAGTTTGCAGATAGAACTGAATTCAACAACTTAGTTTCGAAAATTAAGGCAGTTTTAAAACGTTTAATAGATTCTTTCGCATTGGGTAATGTGCTAAAAAACGGAATTCCTATTGCCATTGTTGGAGAACCAAATGTTGGCAAATCTACTTTGTTAAATACATTATTAAACGAAGACAAAGCTATTGTTAGTCATATTGCAGGAACTACAAGAGATGCCATTGAAGATGAAATTATTATAAGCGGTGTTGCTTACCGTTTTATTGACACTGCAGGAATTAGACATACAAAAGATTTTGTAGAAAATATTGGTATTGAAAAAACATATGAAAATATTGAAAAAGCACAATTAGTATTACATTTAATTGATAGCAAAAACATTAAAAATATTGAAAGCAATATTACTGAATTACAAGATAAGTATCCTTCAAAAAATATTTTAACTATTATAAATAAAATAGATTTACTGAATGATTCTCAAATCTCAAATCTCAAATCTCAAATCTCAAATCTTATTTTTCTTTCAGCTAAGCAAAAAATAGGAATTTCTGAACTTACAAATAAACTAACAGCTTTAGCGAATAAAGGAGCTTTGAGTAATAACGAAACAATCGTAAGCAACTCTCGTCACTTCGAATCTTTAAACAATGCATATAACTCAATTAACGAAGTTCAAAAAAGTATAGACTTAAATGTTAGTACAGATTTGTTTGCAATTGATATTAGACAAGCACTATTTCATTTAGGTGAAATTACTGGTGAAGTTACTACCGAAGATCTACTTGGTAATATATTTTCTAATTTTTGTATCGGTAAATAGAAAATTTCTTTTAATAATTAATTAGAGATAACAACCCTGCTTTTTTTTACAATTGATTTATTGGTTTCTAAATCAATTCATCTTCAACTTTTTCATCTGAAGGTGCAATGTAATTCCATAAAAATAGAGTAGTTATCTTTCATTATCATTTCTTAAACAAGAAGAATCTTACACATTTTCACAATAATTGCACCTTGATTATCTTCTGACGTTAATCTAACGTAAAAGCCCCTCAATTTCTTTGAACAACCTTTAAAACACGTTTATTCATATTTTGAATTAACCTCATAATTGTTATTCTTCATTATTTTTAGAAATATGCTTTAACAGCATAATCTTTTACAACAACTCCTTTATCTAAAACAAATTCATCACCTGGATGTGCTTTTTTCCAAAATTTTTTCTCTGCTCCCCAACTTTCTTTTCTTTTATCTGCTCTGGTTACAATTGGTTTATCATTCATATGAGGAAATCCTTCCATCTTAATATTCTTCCCTATTTTTATGTTATAAGTTGTTGGTCCATAATGAACAGCTGTTACTGCTGGGCCTTCATAAAACTTACCATCAGAAAACACTTTTAAATGTTCAAAATAATCCGACACTTTTGGATACTCTAAGAACGTAGGTCCTTTTACTTGAGCCGATTTACCATAAATCGCTACAATATTATCTATTGAAGAATCCTTATGAAAATAACCTGGTGTTTGATCTGGTGCATCTTTTTTTACGCCACCATCTCCAACTGTAACTGCAAATGTTGAACTAATTGACTTAACACCATCCACTTTAATAATTCCATTTTTAGCTGAATGTGGCCCTAACATTACTGCACATCTACCATTTTTATTAATAATGTTTTTTGCTGTTAAATCATAAACTCCAACATTTTTATTATTAGCACCAACTTCTAATCTAAAGGAAACTCCACCTTCAGCATATAAATTTTCGAAATGAACATTTTGAGCTCCGTGACATTGTACCAAACCATAACCTGGACTTGCTTTATAATGGGTTATATTTTTAATAGTTCCAAATGTTGGACGAGATACTTCCCAATTTGAAACATCTTTTACTTTTTCGTTTGAAGGTGCTAAAGTAATTCCACAAAAAACCGAATAATTATCTTTTACAATCATATCTTGAATCAGAAAATTTTTCACCATTTTACCAATAATAGCTCTTTGTCTATCTTTATATTTTCTTGTATGATAATCTATAATAAAAGCTCCACCTTTTCCTCTAACACTCACATTTTCAACAAACAATTTAGGGTTTTTCTTTTCATCTTTTTTATCTGTAGATAAATTGAAAACCACACCTTCGCCTAACATTGGTTTAATAACCGTTCCTGCTTCAATTAAAATATGCACATTAGATTTTAAATAAATTGAAGACAAACTATAAACTCCTTTTGGAATTACAATGTTTCCTCCTCCTTTTGCATTAACCTCACCAATTGCTTTTCTTAATTTATAGCTTTGATTATTTTTAGCATTGTCATCTTTTAAGCCATAATCTTTTTTAAGGTTTACCGTAAACCCTTTAGGGTTCATTACTTCTTTATATTGTGCATTTACTGTTGAAAAAGCTAAACACAATACCAACATTCCAAATAATTTTCTAATCATTATCTATTTTTTTTAATTTGAATTATCATTTTTTGTTAAATAGAAGATGTTCTATAATAACGCTTTGAAATTATTTATACTTAAACATTTCGTTGTCTTTATGAATATGTTACATGTTTCTTTAAGTTAAAACACAAATACATTTATTTAATCTAGTGTATTTCTTTTCCAATCAGAAAGGCCATCTTTCAATATATCTTTCTCATCAGTATTTGCTGGTTGCCAATTTGGAATTCCTTTTTTAGCCTTTTGATCGTAGTATAATTTTTCTAATGGAGCCAAAGGATCTGTCCAAACATTATTTTGGTTAATCATATAAGGAATCATAGTTTCATACCATTCAAAATGAGACTTTGCTAACTCACTTACTACAAATGGGTATTCTTTTGCTACATCATTTTGCTCATAAGGATCATTTTTAAGATCATATAATTCTTTTCCAACAAGTCTCCAACGATCAGTTCTTACCGACCACATTTTATTAGACGAATCTTTTGGGTTTTTAGCTATATTTCCTCTTTGAGTTTGAATTATTCTTGGTTTCCATTCTGAGTTAGCATTTTCAAGTAATGGTAATAAACTTCTACCTTCTAATTTTTGTTTTACTTTAGAATTATCTGCTCCAGTTAATTCACAAAAAGTTTTATACAAATCTATATGAGCTGTTAGAACATCTACGCTTACATTTTCTTTTATTTTACCTTTCCAATACCAAAATGCAGGCACATGAACACCACCCTCAAACGGAGTTCCTTTACCAGTTTTATGACCTTGAATAAAATTAGGATCTGAACCTGGCGCTCCATTATCTGAGGTGAAAATTATTATGGTATTATCTAACATATCCCATCTTTCCAATTTTTCCATCATAACACCAAAATTGTCATCAATATTTTCAATCATTGCTAACCTTGGTTCGGCTTTTTTCATTCCACGTTTTAACATTCTATCCAAATTTTCTTTTGGAGCAATTAAGGGTGAATGTGGCGCGTTGGTAGAAATGTAGGCGAAAAATGGTTTTTTCTTTTCCTTTTGCTCTTTTATCCAAGCCAACCCAGCATTAAAAAATATATCTGTACAATATCCCTTAGTTTGCACAATTGTATTATTGTGTAATAAAACTGGGTTAAAATATTTGGCATTTTTTTTCTCACCTTGATTAGGTGGAAAATCGGCATAACTTGTTATTTTTTTTCCTTTTTCTCTTTGACCAATTCCTCCTGCACCGTGCATTAGCACTTCTGAAAAACCTCTATTTTGCGGTAAATATTCATTTAAATCTCCTAAATGCCATTTACCAAATAATCCCGTTTCATAGCCTTGTTGTTGCAATAACTCTGGAAACGTTGTAATATCTAAAGCCATTCGTTCACACTCATTATGAGTTGCTGTAACTGCAGCTCTAAACTCATGAGCACCACTCATTAAAGCCGCTCTTGAAGGCGCACAATTAGGACTCATATAAAAGTTTGTAAAACGTACAGATTTCTCAGCAAACTTATCTAAAAATGGAGTTTTCACAACTGGATGTCCTAAAGAACCTAACACCAAACCTTGATCATCTGTCATAACCAAAATAATATTTGGCTTAGAATTTTTTAAAGATTGTGAATTACCTGCAAACCCAAATATTAAAACTGTTGTAAAAAGAATTATATTTTTAAAACTAATTTTCATCATATTCAATTTTGTTATTTTTTAATAATTGTGATATTAAATAAAATAGGCTTTACAGTTCTAGACATTATTTTTACTACTACTGGGTATTCTTTACCTTTCGCTAAATTTTTATCTAACTTTATTTCTAATTCTTCTTTTCCATAAGCTTTTAAAGCTGGCACTTTTACTTCGCCCCAAGCTTCCTCTACTCCATTTTCTCCGTAACCATACACCGTTAAAAAAGTTTGTTTAGATGCTATTTGCCCGTGATTTTCAACAACAACTGTTAACTGTTCATTTTTAAATAAAGGTTTTCTTGCAGATAAGATTGGTTCAATAAAATTAACCCAAGGTAAACGTGCATATCCAAAAATCATTTCTCCTTTTTTGTTTTTACCTAACATTTTTGGAGCAAATTCATCTTCATCTATACAATGATTTTTCGCTTCGAATATTACAATAAGATCGTTTCCTTCAGGTACAACTTTTTTAACTATTGCTCCTCTTCCATAATTTACTTCAGAAGAAGCTCCAAAACGAAGAGTTTCAACATCAATTTCAGTAATAGGATTAAAATTTTCTTCACCTTTAATTCTTACTTTAATTTCTTTTGTTTTTACATTAAATGGTAATTTATTTTCTATGGTAATTAACATACCTGGATTTAATGGTAAGCCAATATTTTTAGAACTATGATTGTCGTTAGGTAAATCTTCATGTTTGTTCGCATCAATTACAGCAAAGTTGGCTTGTATTGCTCTACCATATCCATCTTGAAGAATTCTAATGCGTTCGTATTTATACCAATCTTCTTTGGTGCCATCTTTATGAACGGCAACACCTGTTGCATAAGCTCTACCATCTTCTATTATCCAATTAATTCCATCTTTTGAGCGTAAATAAAATGCTGTTCTACCAATCCAATCGTTTACAATTGCATTGTATTGAATATGATCTTTCCAAATAACAGGGTCTTCATATTTTCCTGCGACCATTGGATAAATACATTTTGTAGTTATTAATTCATAAGGACTTGTTCCTGTTTTACTTACCCAAATTGAACCTTGACGACTTAACATTAATACAGAACCATCTTCACGCTTTGTAAAGCTTAAATTATGAAACCAATTTCCACCTCCTAAACGTAGCTCTCGATCTCTATTATCCATTGTAAAAGTGTGCTTTTCCCAAGGACCATTTAAACTATCTGAAATTAAATAATTACAATGTTTTTCAACTTCATGACCTGTAACGTGATAAATTATATACTTTCCATTTTTTAATTGTAGTATTTCAGTATTATGCCCTCCTCCAAGTCCTTTTATTACTTTAAAAGGCCCTATTGAATTATCACTTACTGCGTGATACATCATAGAATAATCCTTATATCCCATATGACCTCCAGGGTTATCTTCGTCCCAACCACAAAGGAAAAAATGATATTTATTTTCAGATTCTTTTATAATATTTCCTCCCCACCAAGAAATTGTATCATCTTCAACTCCATTATCAACAAAACGAGGAATAACACCTTTATCTCCCCAAACATTTTTTGATAATTTACCATTTGGCATTGGTAAAATTCTGTCCATAAAATTCCCTCCAGGAATCAAATTCTCCCATTCTGCAGGAAGTGGTCGGTATTGAATTTGTGCACTTACACCAGTAGTTAGAAACAAGGCAATTGCTATTGCTGCTATTATTTTTTTCATTTTTATTATTTTATTTATGCCAAGAACCTCCCGATTCCATTAATAATTTTGCTTTTAAATCTTTTACTTTATCTAAATTACCAACAGATAATTCATTTAATTCTTTATAATCATCTGGAAGAAAGTACAATTGAAATACATCTTTTTTAAGGTTATATCGTAGTTTCCAACCATCTTGTGTAACCAATGCTGGTCCAATTTTTGAATTTGTAACAATATATGGTTGTACATCGCTTTTTTCTCCAAACAACGTTTTTGCATAAGAAATTCCATCTTTTTCTTTTAATTCTTCTTCTCCTACAATTTCTGCCAACGTATTTAAAAAATCGTAATTAGCTACACGCTGTTCTGAAACCACTCCTTTTTGTATTTTTCCTTTCCAATACCAAATTAACGGAACTCGTGTTCCTCCTTCCCAATTCGAACGCTTTAATCCAGACATTCCGTTGTTTCCATCAAAAACATCGTTACTTAAATTACTTAAAAATCTTGTTTTAATATTGTCGTATTTTTTGTTTGAAGTTAAATCCACATCTTTATTAGTTCTATCTACTTGCTGCGTATAAACCTCGTGCCCATTATCTGAAGCAAAAACAATAATGGTATTTTCTAATAGTTTTAAAGAATCTAATTTTGCTACAATTCTACCTACATCCGTATCTAACATTTTTACCATTGAAGCATATTCTTTTTCAAATTCTGTTAAGCGTTCATCATATTTAAAATCTTTATGAACTTCAGGAATTGCAATTGGGCCATGAGGTAATTGAGATGGAAAAAACATAAAAAACGGCTTATCTTCTTTTGTTACGCTATAATTATCTATATAACCCAACAATTTTTCCATAATAATATCTTCTGAATAAAAAGATTTACCTGTCATATCCCATCTATCTTTATATCCTTCTTCAGATTCTACATTATTTGTTTTTCCACAATTTGAATGTGTATTTCCAGGAATATCAATTTTTTCACCATTTTCGAATAAAAATGGTGGGTAAAATCCGTGACAACGTTGATGATCATAATAACCGAAATGATAATCCCAACCGTGACGCTCAAGTCTTTCTGGTGTTGTTGCAAAACCCCATTCTAGTTTTCCAAATTCGGCAGTTGTGTAACCAGCTTTTTTAGCAACTTGCGCCAAAAATATTTCATCTTTTTTTGCTGGTTGTGCTATTTTATGAATCGAATCTTTTATTTCTTGAAATGTCATACCATTATCAAGGTTTTCGTAAATACCTCCTTTGGTAATATTCCATTGTCCTGGACGAACATCGTGCATACCGGTTAAAAGACTTGCTCTTGCTGGTGCGCAATAATGACAGCCATAAGCATTTTTAAAACTTATACCTTCATTAGCCAATTTATCTATATGTGGTGTTTTAATTATTTCTTGCCCATAAGTACCAAGTAATCCTCTACCTAAATCATCTGCATAAATTAATATAACATTCGGTTTTTTAGTTACAACTTTTGATTTACAGCCTGTAACACTTAATATTATAATTAGTGAAGCTAAAATTGATATGTATTTCATAAGACTATTATCTGTATCTCTATTTATTAAAAGGTTATTTA
Source organism: Lutibacter oricola (assembly GCF_900106565.1). Taxonomy (GTDB): domain Bacteria; phylum Bacteroidota; class Bacteroidia; order Flavobacteriales; family Flavobacteriaceae; genus Lutibacter; species Lutibacter oricola. Next base: position 378,819 of record NZ_FNNJ01000002.1, on the reverse strand, counting down.
ACTTATAGCTAAATTAGGCTTAGAATAGAAAAAAATAGTCTCTTTAAGTAATGAAAATGTTTCTTTGAGTCTATATTTATATATACAATCACTAAACAGCGACAAAATGGAATTTTAACAGGTAAACAATTAAAAATGATTTAAGTGCTTCAAAAATATTTGTTTAATAAACACAGATGGTTTTTTTACAGTTTTAAAAGTGTTTTTTATAGTTCTTTTTAACAACAATTGTTCTAAATTTTATTTCATAAATAAATAAAAAGAAAATATAAACTACTTTTGGCACTTTAAACTACAGGTAAAAAACAACAAAATAAAATTATCCATATTTAAATAATGAATATAAAAGATATTACAGGTTCCTTTAATATTATTGGAAATAACCAAGATGCATCAGGTAACAATTATAAAGGCACACTTACCTTAAAATTGGATTTAAATAATAGAATACAAGCAACCTGGCTAATAAGTAACAGTCAAGAGCAAATTGGATCCGGATTTTTTAAGGAAAATATTTTAGTAATTAACTTTAGTTATCAAGGTGAAGACAATGAACCTTATTATGGTGTTGTTGTTTATAAATGTCTTTCTCCTGATATTTTAGAAGGCTTTTGGTCTGAAGAATTTGGAGACCCTAAATTTTTAGGTGAAGAAAAATGTTTTAGAATAAAGGACGAAAACCAACTTTTAAACTAATAGCTATGCAATGCCCTTGTAATCCAAACAAAACATACATTGAATGCTGCAAAAAAGCACATCTAGATATAAATTCAGTAACTACAGTCGAACAATTAATGCGTTCAAGGTATAGTGCTTTTGTTTTAGCTAACATTCCATACCTTCAAAAAAGTCATCACTCCTCTACTAGACCTTCTAAAAAAGAAAAAAGAGAAATAGAATCTTGGACAAAATCCGTAAACTGGTTAAAACTTGAAGTACTAAATTCAACCGAAGATACTGTTGAATTTAAAGCCTTCTTTCTAGAAAATGGAGCTGTAAACGTAATTTACGAAAACTCAAAATTTGTTAAAGAAAATGAACATTGGGTGTATTTAGGAGCCAATTAATTGCTGCTTTAATCCAACACTTTCTTTATCTTTGTAACCAAAAATTAATTAAATAAATGTCAGTACTACTAGAATTTGCAATGTTTCCAACCAATAAAGGAGAAAGTATTAGTCCTTATGTAAGTAAAATAATAAAACAAATACGTGATAGTGGTGCTACATACCAACTTACCGCAATGGGAACTATTATTGAAACTGAAACTTTACCTGAAGCTCTAGCAATTGTACAGCAATGTTATAATGTACTTGAACCAGATTGTGATAGAGTATACTCTTCTCTTAAATTTGATATTAGAAAAGGTAAAAGTGATTGCTTATCTAAAAAAATTAAATCTGTAGAAAATATTATAGGAGAGGTAAATAAATAAGTTTCTAATTTAAAAATTGATAGCATTGACATAGATAACTATACTATAAATTATTTTTAAGTTGCTGAAATTTCCAGAAGAATTTACCTTTCGTATAATAGAAAAAGGAACTTTCGACAGATAATATAAACTTTATTGAATAAAAAAGCTCAAATTTTCATTTGAGCTTTTTTATTATTTATTATACTACTAATAAACTTTATCCTCTTTGCTTTTACGAGCATACCTTGGTCGCTTTTTAGGCATTTTATCTACTCCTGGTGCATTGTATGCATCGTAATAAAAATCGTACTGTGGTAAAACTTTTATTAATTCTTTCTTTTCAGCTTTAAATTCTTTTGAAGCTTCTCCCCATTTAATAGTATCATAACTAGTTAAATCTTTAGGGAAATTTGTTAAATCCCACCATTTATCTGCACCATCTTTTAAAACTTTTGTACCCCTAACTAATTGTTCTGGTCCTCGATACGTATATAACCATTTTCTATGTTCAGTTTTATCTCCAAATAAGTAAGGTTTTAAACTTTTTCCATCTAATTTGTAATCTTTTGGAAATTCAAAACCAATCATATCGGCAAAAGTTGGTAAAACATCTGCAATACTAACTAATATATCTTGCTCTCCTTGTTTTTTCATTCCTGGAGCATAAATAATTAATGGTATATGACATCCTCTTTGTTGAATTCCTTTATTTTTCCCATAACCACCAGTTCCGTTATCGGCAGCAAAAATAAAAATTGTATTGTCTTCAACACCAAGTTCTTTAAACTTCTGTTGATATAACCAAACTTGATAATCTATATAATTAACGTGGCTGTGCATACCAGATTCGGTTATACTATTATGAGTATTGTACACTCCTTTATCACCTGTAATTTTAGGCTCTTGACGTGTATATTTTTTGCCATCCCAAGTTACTTTTGGAGTTCCCGGCCACGAACTTTCATCATCTGGATTAAACCAATTAAATCCATCATGCCCTAAATGCGTAGTATGGTAAATAAAGAATGGTTTATCTGCTTTTTGTTGACGTTCCATAAAATCGAACACAAATTCTAATTCAACATCAGGTCCGTATGTATGTAAACCAAAGTTCTTTTTTGATTCTTTTGTATTTGGCCACCAAGCATAATTATCATTTGGTGAAGATGGATGATTCATTAACTTAACGTGTGGATACCAATACCAACTGTGTTGCATATAGGTATCAGCCGGTTTTCCAGTATCTACATTTATTAAAACACGCTTTCCGTTTACTTTTTTGTAAACATGTTTAAAATCGGCATACGGGTTATCTTTATCTTGTAAACCTCCCGGTGTAAAACAACCTTCATCAAAACCGTGTTTTTCATAACTTCCAGCCATTTGCGTTTTTCCTGCCCAAAAGGTTCCATATCCCATTTTTTGAGCTGCATGACCTAATAAAATTGGTGAACTCATATATACAGGCCACGTGTTAATTTTTCCATTTTCATCAGGACCATAACCCTTATCTTTATTATTCCACCATTTTGTTTGGTAAGCATAACGTCCACTTAACATCATTGATCTACTTGGATTACAAACAGTAGCCGCCCAAGCTGTAGTTATCCAAACGCCATCGTTTGCCAACTTATTTAAATTAGGTGTTTTTGCTCTGTATTTTTCATCAGAAGTATTTTCACGCCAAGGATCTGACCATACAGATGAATTATAAATTGGAATTTCACGTGCACTAATATCATCTGCAAAAAATATTACAACATTAGGTTTTTTCTGTGCATTGGTAATTATTGAAGTTAACATAATTACCACAAAAAAGAATTTTATTTTCATTTGTTCAAGTTTTATTTTCTAATTCAAAAATATTAACTCTCACTTTAGTTTTGTGTCATTTTTCAGCAAAAAAGTACAACTTATGTTCAATATAGCAACTATACAAACACTACACACGCCATCTTTTTAGCAAATAATTTAAATTTTAACTAATAAATTCTCGCCATAGAATTGAATCTAAAAATTAAGCCTTTCAATAGATAAATTAATTAATAGTTTAGCCTAACACAATTATCAACACAACAACACATAAAACATTAACAACAAACCGATTAAATGACAATAATCATCAAATCAATTGATTCTCATCATTATTAAAAAAAACTATTTATCTAATTTTATTCATGTCTATGAATGTAAAAGAGTGTATTATTTTTTATTATTAAAATTAACCCTACTATTTCATTAGTAATCTATAATAGATATTGAAAATACGATTTAAAATGAAAATTTCATTTTAAAACCAATTGAAAATTAAACTAAATAGTATAGGTTATGAAAAATTTATTCTTCATATTTTTTGTTTTTACATGCACCATAATTTGCCAAGGCCAAGGTTCAATTTTAAGTTCTACAATTGGAAGCAATGGTACTTCAAAAATTATTAATTCCAATAATGAGAGTTATTATGTTAGTCAAAGTATTGATCAGACGAGTGTAATAGGTACTTTCACTAAAAACGGATACACAATTAGACAAGGGTTTCAACAACCAAAATATAATATTGGTTCTTCAAATAATTTCAATTTAAACGCTACAGTATACCCTAATCCCTTTAATCATTCTGTTAATATATCGTTTACAGACACTATAACGGACTCTATAAATATAACAATTACTGATATGTCTGGTAGAACTCTAAAATCTATTAAGCATAAAGCATCACAAAAAATTGAATTGCATTTAGAATACCTAAGTAGTGGTATATATATATTAAAAGTTACTACAAAAAATAAACAACTTATTACCAATCTTTTGAAAAACTAACCATGAAAAAAAGTATCCTTCTATTATTTCTAATAATAAACACGTTTTTTATTTATAGTCAACAAATATATTTTGAAACTGGTAAAACTAATTCAACTTTTAATTATGAAAATTCACAAGGTGAAACTCTTCAAAATATTCAATCTTCAAATTTCAATTTTATTAATTTAGGTATAAGAAAAAATATATTCTTTAAAAACCTGTACGGACACTTAAACGCGAGCTACAATAGCTATGGTGCAATTGGAAGTGATATTGCGCTAAACAACTATTTTGAGTGGGATATAAACTATTTAGGTGTTGGGGTTGGACTAGATTACGAAATTTATAAAGTTAAAAAACTTTCCTTTTACGTTAAAGGGTTAGTAAATACAGAATTTCTAATTCAAGGTACCCAAGTATTAAATAATCAAACTTATAACTTGGTTAAAGAAGATGATTTTGACCCTGCAATTATAAATTTAAGAGGTGGATTAGGTTTTATATATAAAGCTACTGAAGATGTTTCTGTATTTACGCAATATATGTATAGCGGAAGTGAAACAATGAAAGATATACAAGGTAACTTAAAATTTCACGCACATCATTTTGGAGTTGGAATTATGATAGACATTTCAAAAAAGCCATCTATAAATGAAATAATAGATCCTAAAATTGACTTGCTTAAAAAAGAGCTAGATAAAAATTCTAAAAAAATAAAAGAGCTAGAACAAAATGCCATTGCAACAAAACTTTTACAAAAAAATATTCTAGATAAAGAAAAAGAAATATCTCTATTAAAAAGCTCAATCAAAGATGCATTATATCCGTTAAAAGAAAATGGCTTTAATATTGAAGAAAAAGATGGAAAATTTTATGTTGAAATGGAAAACAAGCTTCTTTTTAAATCTGGAAGTTGGGAAATTGATGAGCTAGGCAATAAAACTATAAATGAATTTGGTGAAATTTTAGCTGCCAATCCAAATATTCAAGTAATGATTGTTGGACATACAGATTCAGAATCTTACAAAAAAAATGGAAAGGATATTAATAACTGGGATCTTTCAACAAAAAGAGCTACAACTATAGTTAAACAACTTTGCACTAATAAAAATATAAACCCAAAAAACATTATAGCAAGTGGAAATGGAGAATTTAATCCAATTGCTGATAATTCTTCTAAAGAAGGTCAATTAAATAATCGTCGTATCGAAATTATTTTAATACCAAAAGTCGACAAACTAATTAAACTAATACAACATTAAAATACTAATTATGAAAAAAATAATTACTCTCGCGTTTTTTATATTTTCAAGTTTTCTACTAACTGCACAAACAGATGGAATTAGCTACCAAGCCGTTATTTTAGGTCCAAATACACAAGAATTACCTGGAGCTGATGCAGTAGGTAATATTTTACCCAATACTCAAATATCTATTAGGTTTACAATTATAAACTCTAACAATACTCAAGAATATCAAGAAGTACAAACTACATCTACCGACGTATCTGGTAGAATAAATCTTATTATTGGGAAAGCTGACCCAGATGCTTTTACTTTAATAAGTTGGAATGGAGAACCAAAAGATTTAAAAGTTGAAATAGATTTTAGTGGTTCCGGAGGTAATTTTGTAGATATGAGTAGACAAGAATTAACATTTGTTCCCTATGCTTATCATAGAAATATAACAGCTGCAGGAACTTTAATTGTTGATGATGCTACAACCTTGAATAGCGAATTATTAGTAGAAGGTCCAACCAATTTAAATAGTTCATTAAGCGTAAATAACGAGAACGACACAAATTTATCTGGTTTACTAAATGTTGAAGGTAATACAGGTTTAAAAAGTAACCTTAATGTTGATGGAATTACTAATTTATATAATTCATTAAACGTTGAAAATCATACTAAAACATATCTTTCTGGTGATCTTATTGTTGGTGATAGTACATATAGCCCAATAGGTTCAGCCTTATTTAATGGACCTACTGCATTTAAAGGTAACAGTGAATTCACCAATTTATCAGTAAACGGTAGTGCATATATTAGAGGAATTACTACTATAGATAGCACTACAACTATTAATGCAGCTACAACTATTAATGGAATAACTACCATAAATAACCAATCTGCTCTAAACGGACAAGTAAAAATAAATTTTGATACAACTGGAGCTAATACAGATTTAAATGCTTATCCCTTAATAGTAGAAGGTAGTCAACAAGGAGTTGTAATTAAAGTAAATGGAATTAAATCTGAACCATTCGGTTTAGATGTAGATCCTATTGCAGTTAGTAATGCAAATAATTTTATCACATTTATGGATGAGAATGGTAAAAGTTGGGGAAGAATAGAAGGGAAATCTTTAACAAATTTATTTGAAGATCCTAATTTTCATTATGAAACTGCTTCATTAGCAGTTAACACTGCTCTTGCAGGTGCAGATTTAGCGATAGCTGGTTTTGAAGTAGTACAAGGAGTTGTTCAAGTTACAGCTGCAAGTTCTTCATCAACAGCTTGTGCAGGAGTTGGTGCTTGTATAACTGCTCCAATTCCATCATTAATTGTTAGTGAAGGCGCCAATCTTGTTTTAAAGATTGCAAATGTTGTAGTTGCTGGTGTTAATCTAAGTTTAGTTATAGCTGATGACGTTGCCTTTGTAGCAAACTCAACATCCCATATTGGTGTTTCCTACCAGTCTGGAGCAGCTGATTATGCAGAATGGCTACCAAAATTAAACCCTTCAGATATATTCTTAGAAGGAGATATTGTAGGTGTTACAAATGGCTTTATTACTAAAAATACTTTCGGAGCAGAAAAAGTTATGGTGATTTCAACAAATCCTATTGTTTTAGGAAACATGCCTCAACAAAATAACGAAGCTAATTATGAAAAAGTTGCTTTTATGGGGCAAGTCCCAGTTAAAGTATTAGGTAGTGTAACTGCTGGAGATTATATTTTACCATCAATAATTGGTGGAAGTTATGGTAGAGCTATTCACCCAGATGATATGGAACTAACTGATTACAAAAAAATTGTTGGGGTAGCTTGGTCCGTTATTTCAAAAATAGCTAATAATATAAATCTTGTAAATGTTGCTGTTGGATTAAATACAAATGATTTAATAACTATAGTCTCTGAACAAGAAGAAGAAATTAACAATCTTAAATTAGAATACGATGAATTAAAAAATCAAATAAACAGCACTAATAATATTTTAGCAGAATTAGTTCCTGGTTATGCTGATGCAACGGGAATAGAAATTGAAAGTACAGAATCTCATACAACTAAACATTCAACTATAAATGAAAAGGAAGAAGCTGTTGAAAATAATTTTGTAAGCTCAACCGAAGATGACATTGTTTTTTTCGAAGTTTCAAGAGAACAAGTTGAAACTTGTATACAAGTTGCTCGAGATAATTATCAACAAACTTTAGACGATAAAGCTCAAATGAGTAATCTTTTTATAAATCAAAATAATACTCATAATAATTCAAAAACTGCTAATAGTGATGTATTAGAAAAGACTACCTCTCAATTCTATACAAGCATAGAGAATCATCCATTTTGGAGCAGATTAGATTCAGATTCTGCCTACAAGGAGGAAGTAATTCAGTATATAAAATCTAGTTTAGAAAAGTCTTTTCACACTCATAAAAAATATCAGAATCAGTTTATTGATTTAAACATAAAAGAATAGATCGAGTATCCGATTAAACAATATCTATCAGAAAATCAATGCATTATGAAACAAATTCTAACTTCAATTATATTTGGATTACTTTCTTTTAATGTTCTATTTGCTCAAGAAACAAGTATACCAGATTCTAATTTTGAACAGGCTTTAATAGATTTAGGCATTGATTCTGACAATACTGTTAATGGTAAAGTTTTAACTGATGATATAAGATCTTTAACACAACTTATAATTATTAATAAAAATATTGATGATTTAACTGGTATTGAAGATTTTGAAGATTTAGAAATTCTTAATTGCTCTAATAATAACTTAACAACACTTGATGTAAATAATAATCTTAAACTTGAAGAATTACACTGTTCATCTAACTATATAACAACTATTAATACAGGGGCAAATTTAGTACTAGAAAAATTAATTTGTCAAGATAATTTATTATCAACTATTGATGTTTCAAACAATTCTAATTTAATAACATTTGATTTTTCTTCAAACCAAATAAGTAGTATTAATTTAAGTGAAAATGACTCTTTAACAAGTTTAAAATGTTCAAATAATAGATTAACAAATTTACTAGTTGATGATAAAAATAATCTTGAAGAATTTTTCTTTTCTGAAAATCAAATTGAGACTATTGACATTAGTAAAAATACTTCTTTAAAATATTTAATTTGTAGTTCAAATCAACTTAAAGACTTAGATTTAACCAAGATAGATTCTCTTCAATTTATTGATTTCTCTAACAATCAGTTTAAAAATATTGATGTAAGTAAAAATCTTTTTCTAACAAATATTAGTGGTGCAAAAAATCAATTAACAGACCTAATTCTTGTTGAAAATGATTCACTTTCATATCTAGACATTTCAAATAATCAATTTGATAGTATTAATGTAAGCACCAATACATACCTACAAAATTTAATTTGTTCTTCAAACCAATTAGATCAAATAGATTTAACTCAAAACACTTATTTAAAAACAGTAGATGTATCTTACAACCTAATTAAAACTATTAATATAAGTGAAAATGATTCTATTACCTCTTTAAATTGTTCTAATAACTTAACAGAGAGTTTAAATATTAAAAACGGAAATAATAGTATTCTATCAACTTTTAACGCCACAGAATCTCCAAATCTATTTTGTATTCAAATTGATGATAAAAATACTATTGGTGATATTTGGATGAAAGATGACCAAGCTAGATACTCTGAAGATTGTAGTATTGATGAAACTTATATACCTGATGATAATTTTGAACAAGCCTTAATAGATTTAAATTTTGATGATGAATTAGATAATTATGTACCTACTTCAAACATTGAAACTATTACCAATTTAGATATTAGTTCCAAAAGCATTACTGATTTAACAGGAATAGATGATTTTACTAATCTGCTTTCGTTAAATTGTTCGGGTAATACTATAACAAGCATTAGTTTGCCATTAAATCTGGTACTTACAAGTTTAGATTGTTCTAATAATGAAACTACATATTTAGATGTAACTACCAATACAAGTCTTTCCAATTTAAATTGTTCAAATAATGAACTTGTAGAATTAAGCCTTAAAAGTAATTCTGTTTTAACAGATTTAGATGCTACAAATAATCCAAATTTAAGTTGTATTGAAGTTGAAGACGAAAACGCTGCTAATAGTTCTCCTCCTACTGGTATATATACCAATTGGCTAAAAGATGATTCTTTAGTATATTATGAGAATTGTTCACATCCCGGTGAAACTTATATACCTGACTCTAATTTTGAACAAATAATTATTGATAGAGGTTTAGATACAGTACTTGATGAATATGTGCTAACCAAAAGTATTGATACCATTAAAGTTTTAGAAATAAATAATAAAGCTATTGAAGACTTAACTGGTATTGAAGATTTTATTGAATTGGATACTCTTAATTGCTCTAACAACTCTTTGCGTTTTTTAAATGTAAGCAATCAGCCTAATTTAATATCATTAAACTGTTCTTCAAATCAATTAGTGAGTTTAACTTTAGGAGATGTACCAAATGGAACTCTAGAACATTTAGATGCTACTAGTAATTTACTAACTTGTATTAAAGTAAAAGACTCTTCTGCTGCTGTGGCTAAAACAAATTGGTTTATAGATAGTTCAACTATGTACAGTGAAACAGATTGTGTACCAGATAAAACTTCAATTCCAGATAATAATTTTGAACAAGTTTTAATTGATTTAGGCTATGATAATGGTCCTTTAGATGGTTTAGTAACAACATACTATATTAATACAATTACAGATTTAGATTTAAGTAATAAAAATATTAAAGACTTAACTGGTATAGAAAGTTTTGTAGCGCTAGATTCGTTAAATTGTTCTGAAAACAAGCTTTCATCTATCGATATTTCGAAAAATGTTAACCTCAAAAAATTATCTTGCTATGGTAACTTTTTAACAAGTTTAAATATTAAAAAAAATACACAATTAACAAATTTGATTTGTGGTAATAATAAAATTGACACATTAAATACTAGCTTAAATCCAAACTTAATTGAATTAATTTGTGATGCAAATGAACTCACCGAAATTAATGTAAGTAACAACACTGAATTGATTCACTTAAATATAAATTCAAACCATATTACAAGCACTGGATTAGATATTTCAAACAATACAAAACTAGAAGAATTATACTGCTCTAACAACAAATTAAATAGTATTAATATTGGGTCTAACATAAATCTAATAGAATTTAAATGCGTAAATAATCACCTATTAGAATTAGATTTAACAACCAATACTTTTTTAGAAGAGTTAGATTGTTCGCAAAATTATTTAACAAACCTTAATGTAGAAAATAACGTTAACTTAAAAGATATAAATTGTAATTCAAATCAAATTTTAAACCTAGATATTGATGCTAATCTACTTCTTACAAATTTAACTTGTAACAATAATGAAATATCAACTATTAGTTTAATAAATAATGTAGAATTAGATAACTTAGAATGCGACAACAATAAGCTAACAAACCTTAATACTGAATACAACACTAAATTAGGAGTACTATCAGCTAATGAAAATAAAATATCAAATATAGACTTAAGTAAAAACACATTGCTTTCAGAATTATATTTAGACTACAATTTGCTTTCAAACATAGCTATTAACAACAATACTGATTTAGCAATTTTATCAATAGTAGATAATTCAATAAATACGATAGATTTAAATACAAATACATTACTAGAAAATTTAAATATTGGACAAAACAATTTAACTTCTCTTGATCCTTCATCAAATATTTTATTAAAAATAATTACTTGTTCTAATAATAAAATTGAAGCTTTAGATTTTACAAATAATACTGAATTAAACTCCCTAAATTGCTCTTCAAACAATTTGGCTAGTTTAACTATACAAAATGGTCAAAATGATATTCTTTCTACTTTTAACGCAACAGATAATGAATATTTAACTTGTATAGAAGTAGATAACCCAGATACTATTAACAGTAACTGGAGAATTGATACAACTGCATCATATAGTACTAACTGCAGGTATAGTGAAACCTATATTCCTGATAATAATTTTGAACAATCTTTAATTGATTTAGGTTACGATACTGTTGCAACTCTAGACAATTACGTGCTTACAGCAAACATTGAAAGCATTGAAAATTTAGACATTAGTGGTAAATCTATAGAAAACATAATTGGTATTGAAGACTTTACAAACTTAGATTATTTTAATTGTTCTCAAAATAATATTGATACACTTGATGTAAGTAAAAACCTAAATTTAACAGACCTAAATTGTTCCAATAATAATTTAGATAGTTTAAATGTAACCAGTAATTCACTATTAAAAGTATTAAATGCTAGTTCTAATTCTATATCAAAAATTTATATAAATAACCTTGAAAATTTAGAAACACTTAATACTAATTCAAATTTAATAACCTCTTTAAACATTTCAACTAATACTGGTTTAATAAATTTAATTTGTTCAAACAATCAGTTAACAACTTTAGATTTAAACACTAATACAACTATAGAAACAATAGATTGCTCTTTTAATTCATTAACAGAAATAGAAATAAGCAACCTTACTTCTTTAACTGCACTAAATTGCTCAACAAACCTACTTAGCACTCTAAACTTAAAAAATGGAAATAACACTAGTTTAATTGATTTTAATGCTACAAATAATATTGATTTATTCTGTATTGAAGTTGATGATCCAGATTTTTCTAATAATGCTACTAATTGGCAAAAAGATGATCAGGCAGAATATAAAGAGTTTTGCCATTATTTTCAAACCTATGTTCCTGATGATGCATTTGAACAAAAAATTATTAATCTAGGACTAGATTCAGGACCTTTAGATGATTATGTTCCAACAGTAAACTTAGCTTCTATTACTTCATTAAATTTAGAATATACAGGAGTAGAAGATTTAACGGGAATAGAAGATTTTATAGCGCTTACAAATTTAAATTGCAGTAACAATCAAATAGTAAATTTAGATGCTAGTGCAATTACAAACCTTATAACTTTAGACTGTACAAACAATTTATTAACAAGTTTAAACACCACTGCAATTCCTAATCTTAAAACATTAATTTGCAATACTAATAAGCTAACTAACCTTTATATTAACGATAATTTAGAATTAACTTTATTAGATTGCTCAGACAATTTACTTACCAATTTAGAACTCGATAACATTGTTCTTTTAACTGAGTTAAATTGCTCAGTTAATTCAATAACAGGTATATATATTAATAACAACACTAATTTAACAACACTTAATTGCATTAACAATAAGTTAAACAGTTTAAACCTTCAAAACGATAATAACCAAACTATTACAAGTTTTGACGCAAGAAATAATCCAGATTTATTTTGTATTCTAGTTGATGATATAGATGCTTCTAACCAATATGAAAATTGGTATAAAGATTCTCAATCTCACTATAAACTAGAATGTAATGATGATGATAATGATGGTGTACCAAATACAGAAGATCAATGTTTAAATACTCCACTAGGTGATTTTGTTGATTTATTTGGATGCTCTGTTTTTACACTTCCAACAACTAATTTCAGCATTTTTACAACTGGCGAAACTTGTACAAGTAGCAATAACGGAAAAGTAGCTATTACAGCTATTGAAACCTATAATTATACAGCTACAATAATTGGAGAAGGAATTAATAAAACATATAATTTCACAAATTCTGTTGAAATAAGAAACCTTAGAACAGGAACCTATCAACTTTGTTTAACTATTGAGAGTGAACCAAATTACATTTTGTGTTACGATATAGTAATAACAGAACCCGAGGAACTTCTAGTTTCATCCAAAGTAAGCCAATCTAATAAAAATGTTTCGCTAAAATTATCAGGAGGAAACAATTACACAATCAATTTTAATGGTGTAATTATTAATACTTCAAAAAAACTAGTTGAACTCAATCTAATTAAAGGAAATAACAATATATCTGTAAAAACTGATTTAGATTGCCAAGGAAACTATAGTGAAACTATCTTTTTCTCTGAAAACATCATTTTTTATCCAAATCCTTTTAATAATTATTTAAATGTAAATATTGGAGAGGAAAACTCTAAAGAAGTCGCCGTAAAAATTAATAACAATTTCGGACAATTAGTTTTACACGGAAATTATAACCCTGAAAACGGAAACATGACCATTGATACATCTCAATTATCTACAGGAATCTATTTTATTTCACTTATAACAGATAATTCACAATCAACATTTAAAATTGTAAAAAAATGAAAAAATTAATATTTCTTTTTAGCTTACTATTTTTATTTAATGGCTGTAGCGAAAGTGATTCTAACCCAGAAACACCTAAAACACCTACAGTTGCTAACCTTGTTTTCCCTTTTGAAAATTATTTGTGCAATGAAGGTAGTAATTTAACGCTAACCGAAAGTACCGTACTATTTGAATGGGAAGCTAGTGAATATACAGATAGTTACGAGCTGTTTATTACAAATTTAACATCCAATAAAAGTTCTTTTTACCAAATTTCAAACACTACGTTATCTGTGGTAATTTTAAGAGGAACTCCTTATGAATGGTATGTAATTTCAAAATCAAATTCTTCTTCTAATACTTCTCAAAGTGAAACTTGGCAATTTTACAATGCTGCCAATGGTGTTCAATCATACGCGCCTTTTCCTGCTGAGATAATTTCACCTGCAATGGCAGAAACTATTACAAACTCACCTAGTGAAATTACATTAGATTGGGAAGGTAGAGATGTAGATGATGATATTGTTGCGTATGATATTTACTTAGGAACTGAAACCTCTCCTACTCTTTTTAAAAGCAATGTTTCGGAGAGTATTTTAAACAATGTTTCTGTATCAACAAACACCATTTACTTTTGGAAAATAGTTACTATAGATTCTATGAATAATAAATCTTACTCTACAATTTCTCAATTTAAAATTGAATAAAACTCTTTTTAGATTACAAAAAAAGGATTAAAATAAACTGATATTCAATTACAGGTTTTATATGTAAATCACAAGGTTTAAGAATCTTACCAAACTTATAAACTATTACAAATGATTGGGACTTTAAAAATAAATCCCTCAATAAATCAATTTATAGAGTCTCCTAAAAAAGCTTGAAATTTAGCAGGATTCCCATCTTCATCTCCAGTCAATAAATAATAAATCAAACCCGCATCAGATATGTCTGCTCTTTTTTCATTGTGTTTTTTCATACATTTCCAAATCCAAGCTATATCTTTATTTTTATGATCTCTAAGCCAATTCCAAACACTCCAATCGTGGTAAGAGCTCCATCCTTCATTAGGTAAACTTTTTTTATTTTGATCTTTAATTCGTTTGAAATTTAATCGATCTCCACTTAATTTAATTACTTCGTCTATTGTATGATGGTTTGGTCTTCTTAAATGATTATCGTTATAATTACTATGAGATAATATATATACATGAGATAGTGCTTCTTTTTCACCTTCGGCCATAACTAACTGAACAGCTTGATACAGAAATTCTGAAGGTCCCATATTAATAAAAAATAAAGGATTTTTAGCCGTAGATTTTGCTAATTCTATTTTAAGATGTTTAATTGCTTCCTTTTTATGGGTTCCAACATCAAAAAAAATATTTTTATCAAAATTCCATCTTTTTATAGAACCATCCACTCCTTCTTTCATATAATTTCTAACAGTTGTATGAGGCGGTGACGGCATAAAATTATTATACGAATAATGTACCAATTTAGATTGCAACTTTCTTTTTGCTAAAATAGCCAATGCTGCAGGTGTTGCACCCCAATCATCTGGATCTGCATAATTATACTTTCCTGTATATTCTAAATCTGGCTGAGCATTTCCATCTGCACTACAAGCAATTCTATTGTAATTAAACTTTATGATTTGTGACGTAACTAAGTTAGGTAACATTATAGCAGTTACAATACTTATTATTAATAGACTTCTTTTCATTATAAACTTATTTTTATTCGCAAATTACAACCTCTTTAAGGTTTTTTTAATGATTCTCTGCCACTTCAATCGTTATTCCTGTCCATAACATCAATTTATCTAACTGAAAAAACTATGATTAATCACAAATTTATTGAAAAATGCAATAAAAAACTTTAATTCGTATTTTAATCTTATTTAAAAATCAATCATAATACCTAAATCCTATTTCTTAAAGTAAAAAAAATGCACTACATAGCATAACTCTATAGTGCATTTTTTAAAAACAACATTAATCAAATTACGCTATCTAAAAGTTTTTAAATAACGAAAAACAAAATTTAGTTCCTTGAGGTCTATCAACAGCTCCAAATTCAAACTGGCCTCTTAATTCTAAATTTAATTTAGCTTTAGGAATGTAACAAGTTACTTCTGGGCCAATTGCAAATACTTTATCTTTTACACTGGAATCATATAAAACATCATTCCCTTTGTCTTCGGTTAATTGCCAATGTGCATATCCTCCAACTCCTACTCCCCAAATTTGATCAGAAACAATTGTTTTACCAATTCCCCATTCAAAAGTTAAATCATCTCCAGGAGTCACATCAAAATCTTTCTTTTCTCCGTGAATTTCATATCTGTTCAAGATAGAAGCGTGCCAAGATTTACTTTCATTAAAGTAATACGTTCCTCCAAATGTTAACATTGTTGACCAAAAACTTTTACCAGGTGAAGCTGCTTCATTAACATCATAACTTCCAGTTGGTGCAATAGCTGCAAGTGCTACAATAGCATCAAATTTTTGCTTATTCCAAGATAAAATTAAAGGTTCAATTACAATATCTCCTACTCCAAATTTATTATCATTTACGCCAAAATCGCTAATACTAATATCTGTATAGGTAGTTGGAACAAGTACGTGAACTCCGTAATTGGCTCCAAAAATTACATCTTCCCATACATACAGAAAACGATGAACATTGGCAAATACAGTAATGTCAAAATCAATAGGAGCTTTATCTCCATTTCCATCATAATAAGTATCTGCTGTATAATACACATTATGCATAATATAATAGAATCCTGGAGGTGGTAATGATGCTACTTTTAACCCTTGAACACCTGGTGTATAATGTCCTGTTTCCTGACTAAAAACGTTTGTTGATCCTAAAACGAATAGGAATAATCCTATGATTGATAATTTTAATTTCATAAATCATCTATTTAAATTGGTTAATTATTTTAAGTGTGTAAGCTGAAAGATTAGCTCATAAATACTTTCAACTCATTTTGTATATTCTCCTGTAATTGAAGTATGATTAATCCTAAACAAATTAGTACAATTGCAACTACAATTAGTTCTCTTAAGCGCTTGCTTTTCTGCTTTTCCATTTGTTAAGTATTAGCTTTCTTATAGCTGTAAAATTATCTGTTACCGGACCTATAGGACATAAATAGTTACACCACGGTCTTTTTATAAACATTGAAGCGACAATAACAATTCCTAAAATGGCGAATTGTAAATTACTTCCCGTCAACTTGAATAGTGTTCCAAAGACTTCGTAACTTGTTACTCCAGGATTTCGTAATAATAGCGCCACTACAATTGCAAGTAGTACTAAAATTCTTAAAGTCCATTTAAGTACATCCTTGTATTTTCCAACCGATCTGTGTTTTGCTCCCGTAACCTGTCCAATACAATCCTGAGCTGCGCCAAACGGGCAAAACCAGGAACAATACGGATTTTTATTATCTATGGTGAATACTAAAAAAATTCCACCTAATAATAAATACCAATACAAATGTGAATGTAACGGTGGAAAATAGCCTAACAATAATTGGTTAAACATTGATAGTGTAAAAGGCTGATTGTAGTAAAAACCTATTACAAATAAACCTACTAGCATTGTTCCCCAACGAGCAACTTTTTTATATTTAAAGGTATTTTTGTGTGCAAAATAGCCTACAGCAAATAATAAAATCAATACAATTTCAGCAGCACCAAAATCTACAGAATGCGTTATTTCCTTTGGTACATCAAAACCAAGAACTTTTGAAGCTATAAAACGATTTCCTTTTTTTGAAGCTTCCAACATTGCTCTTGATGAATAAGTTGCACTTGAAACTGCATCAACTCCGTTTCCTATAGCATATTCTTCATCATATTTCCTTCCTATAATATTAGCTAAAAAATCTGCATCCATCACTTTTTCCAAGTATGAAGGTGTTTCTTTTGAATTTATAACTACCAAATTTATTATTTCTCCATTCAAACCAACAGCAACACACATCAATAAAGGCCCACCATATCCCATAGAAGATTCTAAAGTTACGTATCCTAACAATTCATTCTCTTTATTGAAAATTTTGTAAGAAGCGTTATCAATTTCCTCTAGTTTTTCAATTTCTGGGATTTGTTCCTTTATAGAAACTAAAACATTAGCATCTTCTAACTGTAAACCAGTAAACCAAGCGGCTATTATTAGTACTATTGCAATAATAACCAACCTAGTTTCTAATTTCTTTCTATTTACTTTATTAAACATATTATAGCTTTATAATATCTTTTTCAACATTCGATATATTCTAACTATCAATTTTATAGTACCTCTTCTTAATTGAGCGGAATAATACCACCGACATTAACAATATTGGTATTCCTATAAAAATTAATGAAAACCACGCAGCTTTAGGCTCAAACTCTTGAAAAGAAGCTATAAATGTTTGACACATAAAAAGGAACAGCGCATAACTGATAATCATTAAAATCCATTCGTACCAAACTAATTTAAGTTTCACATTTTTTAAAATATTATAAATAATTACGGCTCCTCCACCCATAATAAATCCTACCAAAACATACCAAAACCAAATCCAACTAACTAATCTCATAATTTTTCTTTTTAAAGTTTTACTTGCGTGATTTATCTAAACCGTATAAAGGAATATCCATTGGGTCTAAATCCCAAGGTGTTTTACTTAAATCAGGCTCTACTCCATAACCAAATACATCATCCATTTTTCTAATTGCTGTATTTAATGCAGGTGCTGATCCAATTGACAGTTTTATTAAATCGTGCACTACAGCTTCATCAAATTTTGTAAATGGGCAAACCGTTTGGCATCTACTACAATCTGGCTCCCCACCTAACATATATGAATAACATTTTTTACTATCCATATACCAACCTTTAATACCTTCGGCTTGGCAATCTGCTTGACCTCCCCAAAATGGTTTATCTTCCATACTAATTGCTCCAGAAGGACACATTTCTCCACATTTTTTACAAGATTCACAGAATTTTGCAATACCAGCGTCAATAGGTTTTGTTTCTGCTAATGGTAAATCTGTAATTGTTACCATAACAGTTCTAATATTTGTCCCCCATTGTGGGCTAACCAAAATTCCTGCTCTACCATATTCTCCCATTCCAGACATTACTCCAAATCCAACTAAACGTCCTACAGATTCTGTATCACCACCGTAAGATTGATATCCTAATCCTCTTAAAAACACACTAATTCTATTGGCATAAATATTGGCTCTAGAATAGCTCATAGTATTACTCGATGCCCAACTCATACGCTCAGTATATTGTTGCATCCATAATGATTGAGGGATTACAGCACAAATAGCCCATAAATCTTTATCTGGTAAAACATATTTGTTTTTTGATGGATCGGCATATCCTTTCTCAACATTTTCAAATTTTATTTTTCCCCAAAGTAATTTTTTTGTTTTCTCATCTAATTTCACAAATCCCATATCGGCTGCTCCCATAATTCTTCCAGCTGTTCTAACCATACGAGAATTTTCTTCTGGAGTGCCTTTATGCTTAGGCACACCATATTGTTCTGGTGTATAAAACATTGTTGGATGTTCCCATTGTGGATTGGATTTTACATCTGCTCCTGTCCATGGTGCAGCTAAATCGGCTCCTGAACGTCCTCCCCAACCCCAACAATTGGCATCGGCTAATGCTCTATCTTTTAAAGATAGACCTGGTACATTTTCTTGTACATTTTTCTTTGTAGAAGCAATATTTCGATTGTAGATATCGAAATAATCTTTAGGGTTTTCCCAAGATGCTGGGTTAAACAAAGTTTTCTCAGGACCTTCAAAAGCTTGAAAGTTATCCCAATCAATCTTTACCGTTGGTTCATCGACTTCTTTTACCCAAAAAGGTAATTTTCTTTCGGCTAAAGGAGATGCCATCATCTCATCTAAATCTTTAAATCCGTCTGCTCCAAATCCTGTACCTGCAAAACTTGAGAATCCTGCTGCTCCTAAGCCAAGAGCTCCAGCTCCTACTCCAAGCTTTTTCATAAAGTCTCTTCGACCTACTGTTGAATGATGTTTGTTACTTGCCATATTAAACTCTTTTGAATTTCTTACAACAAATTTAAATCACTAATAAAGAGCTTGTAATAGACTGAATACGGATTTTATGGCACTTTTCAACGAGAGCTATTTAGTTTGTAAAAAAGGAAACACCCAAATAGTGAACTATTTGGGTGTTTTTAACAATAATTAAATAGAACTTAAATCAGTTCTTTTTCAAGGGAAATAATAAAACTATTTTGTTTTTCCTGAACTTTTTAATCCTTTCATAAACTCTTTAAAATGTGGCATCAAATTTTTAAACATTGCTTTTTCTTTGTTTTTCAATAAAACACCTGTAAATAATTTTAACCCTACTCCTAATGAAGCCACATCAACATTTTCAAATTCAGGGTGTTGTTTTAATTTTTCAACAATTTCA
Organism: Lutibacter oricola; assembly: GCF_900106565.1. Lineage (GTDB taxonomy): Bacteria > Bacteroidota > Bacteroidia > Flavobacteriales > Flavobacteriaceae > Lutibacter > Lutibacter oricola. The sequence continues at coordinate 358,667 of NZ_FNNJ01000002.1, read as the reverse complement.
AATAAATTATCGTGACTTTTAGTGTTAAACTCTAACTTTCCACCTTCAATATTTCCTTCTTTATTTATTGCTTCTACTGTTATTTTGTAATTCATTTTGTATATTTTTTATGGATTCCTGCCTATGCAGAAATGACAAATCATATAATTTTAATCTCTTGTTTCAAGTTGAGTCATTAATAGTTCAATTTCCTGAATCTTTTCTTTATCCAAAGGCTTATTGATACCTACTACATATAGAAAAGACATGATTAAAACCATTCCAACACCAAAAACTAGAACCTTTCTAACACTTAAGTATTTTTTAATGGGTTTGAAATTGAAATAAATATGAAAACAACCAGATATGGATAACAGGATTCCAAATATTTTATGCACAGGATGCATTTGTAATTGAAATTCAAGGCTGTTTAAGAATATCATCAACATTCCTGAAGATGCCAACGCCATTAACGATACTAAAAGTGTTATTGATACTATTTTTCTAAACATAATAATTGAGTTTTGATTATTTTTTTTTAATAAGTCAATTCGAATATTTCGAATCTTCACAGTAACCTATCAACATAATTCGAACTGACTTTTATAAGTTTTAATGGGTTATTACATTACCCTTTATTTTTTGCATTTCCTTAATTGGAGGATCTAAAACTATCAGATGCATAAACATTGTTTGGATATTTTCAACAGCATTTAATCGTACATTTCTAACTTTTCCTGCCCAATTCATTATATATTTTGAAGCTCCCAATTCAGCAGCAGTCATAATTTTTTCTTTGTATTCGTAATGAGCTGCAGAACCGTGATATCTTTGAGTTATTTCTTCTAATAGCTTGTGATATTCAGGAGACATAGCAACTTCAAAAACAATTTTCTTCATATCTTTTATTTGAGCTTCGTATTGTTCCATATGAAATCTAGTTCCAATAATTCTTTCGTGGCCAATTACTACAAATTCAAAATTGTAATTATCTAAAAGGTATCTTGGTAATTGAAACGCAAAATCTGGATCTGATGATTCTCCCCAATGAATCCAAGGTGCAGCATCTGGGTGGAACATATCTATTGCAAATAATATTTTTTGCTGTGGAGCATACATAATAATGTCTTTTTGCGAATGCCAGTTTCTACCTAAATCTTTAAATTCTAAACGTAATCCTCCAGTTTCTAACACATATTCATCTTTCCAAGTTACATCTGGCAATGGTCTTTTTGGATCTTCTGCAACTTTTAAAAACTCGGTCATTTCTTCATTTCCAATTAAAATTGCCGATTCTGGATATAAATATGCTCCTTGAGCGTGATCAGCGTGATGGTGTGAATAGATTACGTGTGTAATTGGTTTATCAGTAATTTGTGGAATTAACTTCAAGGTATATGGAGAAACTCCAGGAACAGGATCTACAACTACTACACCATCTTCAGTTTCAAAAAACACCATATGTTCAAAATTATCATGAACAAAATAGGCGTTTTCTGCTATTTTATAATAATTAAATCCGCTTTCTGGTAACGGTTCATACACATAATCTCTTGAAGCATATTTTGCTTTTGTTTTTTCAATATCGAATTTTTCTTGAGCAAATAACGAGATGCTCACTAAAAAAGATAACATTACTAGTAATAAATTTCTGTTTATTACTATTGATTTATTGCTATGGTTGTAAATTTTTGTTTTCATTTTTTCAATCATTTAATTTATAATCAAATTTATTTACTTTCTAAACATTTGATAAGACACTAATTACTGAAAGTATGGTACTTTTCAATGGTTTATTTCTATTCAATTAGAATGTTCTCTACATCAACTTCATTCAATCTAAAATACCCTAATACTTCTTCTTCTAAATTATTTATATTAGTACAATTACCTTTTAATCTTGATGGTGTTGTTTGAAACGGTCCGTCTTCACCTAATTGACTTGTTAAAACTTCTATATAATTGTAAAAATCTTCTGAAATTCCGTGAAGTTTAACTTGTACAGTAACACCTGAAGCTAAATCTTCTTCATCATATCTTATAAAAAAATTGTTTCCATTGTAAAACTTATCATCTGAAGATTCTAATGCAATTAATGGCTTGTGTGAAGGAATAAATTCTCCCATATAATAATCTTTAGTAGCTTCAGGGTCATCATAATAAACCTTTAAAACAATCACATCTTCATTAATTCTACTTTCTAAAGTTTGCTCTACTGATGATATTTCTACGCCTGCAGTAAATATTTCAGTTGCTTCGTAATGTTCTCCATTATAATTAATAGTTAATGTATACGAATTACCAATTACTGGATTAAAATTGGTTGAATTATATGTTCCATTCCCTGAACCTTGAAATTCAAAAGTTTCATTGGTATCATTATTAATTATACTCACAACTGCACCTGTAACAGGAACATCCAATTCATTTGCAAAATATTCAGTAGATTTTGATAAAATAATCTCTTGATTTTGTCCTGTTGTTCCTTTTTCCCATAAAATTGAAGCTTCAACAACTAAACGTTCACCTCCATCTGGCACATCAACATCAACAGTTTCTGTACACGAAACCACTAGTAACACTAAACAAGTAATAGCAAGTTTTATATATGTATTTTTCATTATTTCTAAAATTTAAAATTGTAACTAACTGATGGTATAATTCCAAAAATTGAAGTTTGCGTTGCCTCATTAACACTTGTATCTTCATTTTGACCAAATGTTATAGATGCCGCATTACTTCTATTATAAGCGTTGTAAATACTAAAAACCCATTCTCCTTGCCATTTTCTATTATTATTTTTCTTTGGAATTAACGTTGCCGACACATCTAAACGATGATACGCTGGTAACCTGTCCGCATTTCTTTCAGAATACGTTGGAATTGACAATCCATTATACTGAAATTGACCGTTTGGATAGGTGACTGGCCTACCTGTTTGAAAAACAAAATTAGCTCCAAAACTCCATTTTTTATTCAGTTTATAATTTCCAGTAAACGAAATATCGTGCGTTCTATCGTACGATGAATTATACCAATCTCCATTATTAATTCCTAAACCACCAATTGAACCTCCTGGTGTTCTTTGCTCAGCTTTAGAAAGCGTGTACGCTAACCAACCCGTAAATTTCCCAGTATTTTTTCTAAACAATAATTCTAATCCATAAGACCTAGATTCTCCTATTAAAATTTCAGTTTCTATATTATTTTGAGCAATTAAATCTGCTCCATCAATATAATCTACTCTATTGTCAACAGTTTTGTAATAAGCTTCAGCTTCTATAGAATAGTTGTCATTATTAAAATTTCTAAAATACCCAACAGCATATTGATCTGCTAATTGAGGTTTTATATATTCTCCACTTGGTGTCCAAATATCTAGTGGTGTTGCCGAAGTTGTGTTTGAAATTAAATGTAAATATTGAGCCATTCTATTATAACTCACTTTTACCGAAGAGTCATCATTTAATTTATATGAAATTGCTGCTCTTGGTTCAAAATTATCAAAAGAAGAAATGGTTTCTCCACTTGAATATTCTGTTTCACTGCTAGCTTCTGCACTTTCGTAAATTCCCAATTGTGAATTATAAACTACGGGAGCATTATTTGCATAATTACTTATAGCTTGATTTCCTAATCTATAAAAATTACTATACCGCATTCCATACAAAGCAGTTAATTTATCACTTATTTTATGTTCTAAACTAGTGTAAAGTCCACCTTCAAAAGCAAATTTATCATCTAAATCTATCCTATTTATTCCAGAATCTTCAGTTAATGGATTTAATAGACCCGGATTAAATTGATAATATGTTAAGCTTGTACCAAACTTAAACTTTAATTTTTCACTTTTAAAATAACTAAAATCGTATTTTAAATTGTAATTATTAATATCTGATTCCCAATCTAAACCTATAAAATCCAATTCCATATTATAATTGTAGTGGCTATAAATAAGAGAAAGATTAGAAAAAAGTTTATCGTTAAAAATATGATTCCATCTTAAATTCCCCGTAAGGTTTCCATACGCATTTTTAAAAGCATCATCTATATTAAAATTATCTTGCCCGTAATAACCAGACAAATACAATTTATTATTATCGTTTATTTTATAGTTTGTTTTAAAATTTAAATCGTAAAAACCAGCACTATTATCATTGTCTGCTAATTTTAAAAATAAATGCGCATAAGAAGCTCTACCAGCAACAATGAAAGACCCTTTATCTTTAATAGTAGGACCTTCAACAGTTAATCTACTTGAAATTGCACCAATACCACCAGTTAAACTTAAATTTTTACTGTTTCCATCTTTTTGCCTAATATCTAATACTGAAGAAACTCTACCTCCAAATTCAGCAGGAATTCCACCTTTGTATAATTTTATATCCTTAACAGCATCATTGTTAAATACCGAGAAAAAACCAAATAAATGTGAAGAATTGTAAATAACAGCTTCGTCTAATAAAATTAGATTTTGATCCTCTGCTCCACCTCTAACATTAAATCCTGAAGCTCCTTCTCCCGAATTAGTAACACCTGGCAATAGCTGAATTGATTTAATAATATCTACTTCTCCCATTACCGCAGGAATTTGTTTAATTATTCTTGAAGACATTTTTGAAACACTCATTTGCGGAGTTCTCAAATTCACTTTTTTGGAATCGCTTGCTGAAATTACAACCTCATCTAGTTGCGAAGCGCTTTCTTCTAATTCAAAATTTAATTTTTGGTTTCCTTTTAAATCAACCTGTTTTTCTAGATTTACAAAACCTAAATAGGACACCACCAACGTATAATTATCTTCTTTTGCTGTTAAAGAATAAAACCCATATTCATTAGTAATACTTGCAATATTAGTACCTTTAAAATAAACTGTTGCGCCAATCAATGTTTCACCATTTAAAGCGTTTTTTACAATACCGCTAATGGTTTGTCGTTGCCCAAACATTGTAAATGAACTAAAAATGAGTAATAGTACTATTTTAACTCTAAATATTTTTAAATAATTCGCTATCATATTTTAATTAATCTGTTAAAAATTTAGTGCCTTAAAAATACTTTTGTTTTAAAATATATCTATTTAAATAACACTGAGTGTTTATATTGTTTGCCTTTTTCAGCCTTCTAATTTCAAAATGTAAAAGGGTTTTAATTTTTATTGAAATTTATCTTTTCTTTAACCTTCTAGTTCTAATCAATAATTTATTATGAAACAAAATTACTTGTAATTCTTGTAGCTGGTAAGAGACTTAATGCTGATATTATGGAACTTTTCAAAAGTTTAACTAATTAGGTTTTATTTTATTAGGTTACCATTTTGATAAACACCTATTTCTGTTGTTGTAGCTCCTGTAACTGCTTCACCAGCAAAACACATACGTAGTGCCAAAGAAGCAAAATCACTCATTACTTTCTCACTTGTATTACTTTTTACCAAAATTCTTGTAGTAACACTATCTACGTGACCTGTAGCTGAAGGTGTCATATAATTATCTACTTGATAATTGAATTGGTGTTCAGCACGATAATCATTAATTTCAATTCCTTTATGTTTGAAAACCTCAGAACTTCCTGTCAATTGACTCATTAAACACAAAGTTGTACCTGAGGTAAAATAATCTGTTGATGTCGGTGCTTTGTCAATACCTTTATAACCTCTGCTATCATCAGCATACACATTCCAAGTGGCATAGTTTTCTTGAATTGCCTTGATTGTTATTTTATGTAAATATGGTCTTTGTTTATCATTAGCAGATTCAGAAATACTAACTACTTCAAACTTAAAAGGATTGGTGAATTTTTCCATACTAACATCCGTTCCTAATTCAAAACTTTCTGGTTTAGGCTTTTCTACTTTTGAAGTAATTTTCAATCCGTTATCATAAGACTCAGAACCTATAACTTTACCTGAACTAGCAGATTCTGCATCCCAAATATTTGTATTGTATGTATATTTTGCTTCAACAGGTGTTTCATTCATTAAACATTCTCCAACAGCCCACGCTTGAACAGCCATTCTTTTTACTTCTGCAATTTTTTCTGTTGGTTCATCACTTTTAATAAGAATATTTGCAACAACTTTATCGGTATAGCCTATCCATTTTGGTGTAAAAGGATCATCATATCTATAAAATACTTTTGCTTCAACTTTAGCACTGACAACATCTAAATTCATAATTTTTATGGCTTGCTCAACACGAGTTAATAAGCTTGAAGAAATACCTCCAACCATATAACTTAATGGGTTTAGAGCTGATTGCTCATAGGTATGTCCTCCTTCATCACATAAAAATTCCCAAGGGCTATTGCCTTTTTCACCAATTGGTTGTACGCTAGCTTTTTTTAGCATAATAGTTTCACTATTTAAAACTCTGTTTGATGTTGTAACTACACTTTCAATATAAGCACCACTTTTAGGTGTTGCTTTTACTGGTGTAAATCCTGCTGGTCTTGGACTAACATCTAACCTAGAGATAACATTGTAATCGGTTTTATTTTTCTTATTTGTTTTTCCTAAATTTTGAGCAAAGCTTGTGCCTCCACCAAGTAAAAGTGAAGTTGCTAAAACTATAATACTCATATTTTTTATTGTTTTCATTTTATTTCGATTTTCATTAATGCTGTTTTTAACTCTTTTTTCAAACCAAACTTTTATAATTGCCGTAGGAAGCAACACAAGAACTCCCAAAGCAATACCAAGCTCGTTTTTAAGTTTACTGCCTTTCATTTGCTTGCCTTTAAACCTGCTAAGGAAAGCGTCTAAAGAAATACCGTGAATATTTGCCACCATAATAACCTTTATCATTGCCAAAATATCAACTGCTTTCTGCTCTCCATAATGTTCAACAAAAGTTGTGTACGTTTCCTTATCAGGTTTTCCATTGGTATCGGCATAATGTTGTGCAAACATAAGTGCTACCGACTCATCATTATCCAATTCTCCTAATTCACCATTCAGTAACATTTTTATTTCATCTACAGAAGTACCTGCATCAACTGCATTTTTTGTGTGAACATAATTGCAATATCTACAGCCATTTACCTGTGTTACTGCTAACATAATTTTCTCACTGAATGATTTACTTACATTTCCGTTTTTTCTTGATTTACGAAATTCAGAAAAGCTTGCAACAAAAATTTTAAGATGTCTGTAAAAACTTGCCGGTGTAAATATTCTTGCTTTTAATTCTTGAGATTCCATTTTTCTTTTTTTTGTTTTCGATTTCTACTTATTTTGAATAAAAATGGTATCAATCAGAACAAGAAAACTTGCCCTGATTGAACCAGAATATTATTTCACAAGTTTACCGTTCAAATAAATATTGGTTTCCATTTCTGTAGGATATACAATGCCTTCTCCAGCAAAACAACAACGTAAAGCTTGTACTGCAAATTCATTTGCTAATTTTTCATCAGCATCACTTTTAACAAGAATTCTAGTTACAACGTCTGTCATTTCACCAGTCATTGAAGGTGTCATAAAATTATTTTCTCTGTAATTAAATTGATGTTCTACTCCAAAATCATCAATCTTCACTCCTTTTTTTGCGAAGTACATTTGATTTGGTGTTAACTGACTCATTAAACAAAATGAAGTTCCCAGTGTAAAATATTCTCTTGAAGTAGGCGCTGAATTTCCATCTTTATACCCGCGACTGTCATCAGCATAAAGTTCCCACGTTTCGTAATTAGCCGTTAATGATTTTGCTCTTAATTTGTGTAAATATGGACGTTTTGAATCTTTAGCAGATTCTGCGATTCCTACTTCTGAAAAACTCATTTCCTTTGGAAAATTATTCATATCCATATGAAGATCTTCAGATACTTTTATAGTTTGCAAGCTTAAAGGAGCTGTTGTATTTGAAATTGTACGACCATTATCTTTAGAAATTGGTGAAGGTACTTGTCCTGCTTGAGCTGATTTCCCATCCCAATCATCACCATTAATTATATTTGCTTTGTTAATTGGTGTAGTGCTAGCCAAAGATTCGCCAATAGACCAAGCTCTGATAGAAATTTCCTTTAATTCTTTAATTTTTTCAGCAGACTCATTACTTTTTACTACAATATTTGTAACTACTTTATCTGTATAACCAGACCAATTATCTGTCATTATATCACTCCATCTAAAGAAAAACTCTGTTTCTACTTTTACCTCTTCAACATCTAATCCCATTATTTGAATGCTTCTTTCTACTTGAGTTAACAAGTCTGAAGCTGCTCCTGCAGTAAAATAAGTTAATGGATTTGGAGCACTTTGTGGATTACCACCTTCGTCACTTGTCATTTGCCACGCACTTAAATTGGTTTCACCAACCGTTTTTACAACACCTTTTTTTAAGAACGGTTTTTCCTTATTTAAAATTCTCTTTGCTGAAGTCACAACATTTTCACTCACTGCACCATTTACAGGAGTTGCTTTTGTTGGATAGAATGTTGTAGGTTGATTAAAATTATCAACTCTTTTTACTACTGAATAATTCTCCTGAGCAGAACTTACTTCTGTTCCAACTATTAATGTGAATAATAGTACTCCAATACTTAAGTTTCTTTTTGTTTTCATCTTTATTATTTTTTAAAATTTTATACTTTTTTTATTATTTCAACTATTGAAATATTTACACTACAAAGGTGCAATGAAAACAAACTTTCAGAAAGGTTAATAAAAGAGGATGAATGGTAAATGTGTAACCTAATGTATTGTCGCTTTATTAAATTAACTTACACTTATCTTTTTAATAGTAAGATTTAGATGGTAATACGATATAATTCCAACTATAATATTTGCAATAAAACCTGCACAAAACACACCATTAATTTCAAATAGTCTTGCTCCTATCCAAGCTAATGGTACATATAAAATTAGCATTCTTATTAGTGAAAATATTGCAGACGGATATGGTTTGTTAATACCATTATAACTTGAAGTACTTAAAATAACCAAGCCTTGTAAACCGTAACTAGCTCCAATTATATAAAAGTATTTTTTTGTAATTTCAATCACTTCAACAACATTAGTAAAAACAGATGCTATAGAATTTCCGAAGAGCAATAAAATTAGAAAAACAACTCCTCCCCAAATTAAGGAAAACACCATAGAATAATTAAGTGAAGTGAAAATTCTTTGAAATTTAAGTTTACTAATATTTTGGCCAACAAAAATGATCAAAACAGAACCTAATGAGGTTACCACCATAAGAGCAAACATTTCAACTCTTGAAGCTACACCAAATGCAGCAACGGCTTCTTTTCCAAAACCAGAAATTATTTTTGTTATAAATCCTATTGAAATTGGTGTAATTAACAAACTTATAGATGCAGGAATTGCAACATAAATTAATTCTTTCCAAGTAGTAAGAATATCTTTTATATTTCCTAAATAGATTGTTAAGAGCTGTTCTCTTTTTACAAGTACAATTAGTATTAAAATTAAACTTATCCCTCTTGAAATTACAGTTGCTAAAGCAGCTCCTTTTATACCCAGTTCAGGAAATGGTCCGTAACCAAAAATAAATAATGGATCTAAAACACCATTTACAACCCCTGAAGCAATCATTAACATTCCGGGCAGTTTTGTATCACCAGTTGCTCTTACAATATTATTACCAATCATAGGTATGGTTACAAAAGGAACACCCAATAACCAAATAGTCATATAATCCACAATGTATGGCATTGTCTCTTGCTTCGCTCCCAGAGAACTAAATATAGGTTCCATAGCGTTTATACCCGCTGTTACAAATACTACAACTATAACAAGTCCCAATAAAATTGCTCTACTTGACATTAATCTAACTTTAGAGCGCTCTACAGCAATTATATTTCTTGAAATTAATGAACTTGTCCCAATTCCAATTCCCATTGAAAGACCGTTTAGAAACATTATAACTGGAAAACAAAAACTAATAGCTGCTAATTGCTGTACTCCAAGAAGCCCTATAAAATAGGTGTCAATAATGGTAAAAATTACCATTCCTAACATTCCCAAAGTCATTGGCCAAGTTAAACTGAAAAGTTGCTTTCCAATACTACCTTCAGTTAAATTTTTATTGATTTTTTTTGACATTTTAATTCAGATTATTTAGTACCAACAACTGGAGCTTTTTTAATCCAATTTTTGTTTGAAATTTCAGCAAACATAAAATCAGATAATTGATTTGAATCAACCAATGTTCCTGCAAATTTGTTTTCATCAGCAACAAATTCACCTTCAACTTTTTCTTTAATTATGGGTAACCGAATTACAGTCCAATCTAAATCACTATATTCTAACAAATGAAGCTCTCTATCTCTTATGTTAATTATTGATTTAGATAATGCCATTAATTTTACACGTAAAAGTTTCCGAGCTAATGGTAAATGTTCATTAGTACCTTTTGCTCCAGCATTTGAAATACTTATAAAACGATTTTGATCACTCGCCATCATTTTTTTTATTATAAAAACTAGAGATTTTATATAATTATCTTCATCTTTTGAAGATGGTTTTTGATTTAAATTTGGTTGAATAGTTGAAAGAACTATTTGAGATTTTTCAAGAGATTTTTCAAGAACATTCTTATTTAAATAACTGCCTTCAACTATCTCAATTAAATGAGAAAATTCTTGTATCTCTTCTTTATTTTCAACCAATACTTTAACCTTTATTCCTTGTGCAATGGCTTTTTGTACCAGCTTTTTACCTAGTAAGTCTGTTGCTCCTAAAATTGTTATCTGCTTCATCTTTTTTGGGGGTGAATTTCACCATACAAAAATGAATAAAACACAAAACAGAGAAAAGGTCAATCAAAGAGATTGAATGGTAAATATATAACCTCGCGTTTCCTAAGCCAAAGCGTTACGAAACTCAACGGGTGTTAAACTTGTATGTTTTTTAAAATATTTAAGAAAATTAGTAGGTTCATCAAAACCTAAAGCAAATGCAATTTCCTTAACTGAAAGTGATGTTGAAACTAACATTCTTTTTGCTTCGAGAATTACATAACTATCTATAAATGCTTTTGCAGTTGTTTTCACTATTTTTTTACAAACTTCATTCAAATGCTTATATGAAATTGCCATTTGAGAGGAAAAAAACTTGGCATCTCTAGTGTTAAAATAATTTTCTTCAACTAACAATTTAAACTGATTAAAATATTCCAAATTTTTACTGTCTCCTGTATTTCCTGCTGAAGTTGAATTTTCATCATTCAATTTCAATAAATAAACGGTTAACAGCGAAGCGATAATATTTGGCAACGAAACAGAATTGCTTTTCAACTCCTTTTGTAAGGTGCTGAATAATTTTTGGTTATAATCTGAATTCGTGATTTTCTCCTGTTTTAAAAAATAATTATACAAATGGTTTATACGTGCAATAGTAGATTGTGCCATATATTTTTGCATAAATGCCTCAGAAAAAACTACTAAATAACCAATGTATTTGGCATCTTCTTCAAAAGCGTGAATTTGCCCTTTTGAAATAACCATTACATCGCCTTTTTTTAAAGTATGAACCTGAAAATCTACCACGTGATTTACGGTTCCTTCGGAAATAATAAGAATAGCATAAAAATTTAATCTATGCGGAAGAAAAGGATTATGATCCTTAGGATTTAAATCTTTTGTAACTAACTCTTCAAGCTTATAAAACTCAAATCCACTTACTTTAAGTTCTTTATCTTTCCAAAAAGTTATTTCGGGTATTTTTTTTAGACTTTCGATACTATTCTATATTTTAATTTGATATTTTTTTCTAACCTCTTCTCTATATTTTGAAGGTGTTGATCCAGTTTCACGCTTAAAATACCTACTAAAATAAGATGTATCTTCAAAGTTAAGTGTGTAACCAATTTCTGCAGTGGTAAGTTCTGTATTTGCCAATCTACGTTTAGCTTCAAAAATTATTTCTTGCCTAATTAACTGACCTGGCGAGTAACCTGTAATATTTTTAACAGTATCTCTTAAATGCGTTGCGCTTATTCCTATTAAATCGGCATATTCCTGAACAGAACGAACTGTTAAATAATTTTCAGAAACTAATTGTCTAAATTCACGAACCATTGCATTTGTATTGTCTAAAATATTATTATTCTGCTCTTTGGCGTGCATTCTAAACAAATTCACTAGTAAAATATGAACATAGGCACGCAGCATAGAAAGGCTGCTATCTGATTTTCTTAAATATTCTTCATTTATTTCCTCTAGTAAAATATTAATTTTAGAAATACTCTCGTCTTCAAGTTTAACGCAAGGCGCTTTACTTAAACTATTAAACAATGCTAAATCTCCTTCGTGATTAAAAGCTGTTGCTGGTGGAATTAAAAATTCCCTTGGAAATAACAATACTTTTCCAGCAAGTCCTTTTTTTAGCTCCCAAAAATGAATTTGTCCTTTTGAAAGGAAATAAAATGCAGGAGTTTTAATTTTATATGGTTCGTAATCAATAATATGCTGTCCTTCTCCTTCTTCCAAAAATATAATTTCATAATAATCATGTCTATGCGGAATTTGAGCTTGAGCTCTATGCGTCATTAAATCAAATTGCGTCATTATAAATGGAAAATTTGGATTTATTGAAAGTGCAGGATGTCCATCTTTAATATTTACATATTTATGGGTTTCTGAATAATAATGAAATGGTATATCTTCTTTTCTTTTCAAATTATTTAAAATTATAAGTACATTAAATTTAATACAAATAACTCAGCTTACAAAATGCTTTTAATTAGGTATGTTTATATAATTAAATTACTCTTTTTTAGATAATTTTTTAATATCCACATTACCCTTTAAAGCTTTTAAATAAGCTTTTCTACTACTCATAAAAGAATTGTCTTTTTTAAAAATACTAACCTTTCGCAATAATTTTCTATTATTACGTAAAATTGCATTCATTGAAGACAAATGACCTGCTCCTCCCATAGCTTTTTGTTTTCTATTAAATTTATGGTAAATAAGTTACTATACAAAATACTTAATTGTTTAAAATATGGTTACAAAACTTATATTTCAAAAAAAATAAACACTTTCCAATTAAAAAATTCATTAACAACTTAATCTTCAATTAATAACATTCTACTCTTATTTTTTTTGAAAAATTACATCTATAATTTCGCTAAAAAAAAGCATTAATTATTATATATTCGCAATCGTTTTTTTAAGAAACTAGCTAATTACGAATACTAAAAAAATTAATGAACAACCTTAATAATTGGTTAAACTATTATAAAAATAGTTTAACTGACAGTGAAAACTTGGCTGTAGATATTTCTAGCATTAAAAATTTATTTCACCAAAATTATTGCGATTTAGATGCGGCAACTATTAATTCTAAAAATGCAACAGATATGCTAGATGCTGAAGAAAGACGAATTAATAGAATAAAAGGTATTACAAAACAAGACAGTGCAAAATGGCACAAGGTTGTAGAAACTGAAATAATTATTGCTCCTTTTCAGTTGGATTACCATACTAATAACGAGAACTTTAAGCAAAAATCTATTCACCCTTTTTGGATAAGTGCCAAAGTTAATAGGTTAGGTCAATTATCAGCTCCTAAAGAAGTTTTTCCTTTAATAGTTCGAAATTATTTAGATCCAATTGCTGATGTAGGAAATGATTTTATTTTTTCTAATATGGATACTATTTCACTTTTAAGAGATGTTGAAAAACCTACTGCTGAAGAAAATGAAGAAATAGAATGGGGCGTTTATTGGAGTTACGTAAATAAAATATTTTCTGAAATTACCTTTGGAGCTATAAACGATTATAACGTTAAGGGATATAAAACCAATCATAAAACAACTTATTTTGCACGAAGCTCAAAAATTTCAGCAGCAAAAAGTATCCTTTTTTTATATGAAAATCTAGTAAATTATAAAGAAGAACTTCCTTTAATTTCAAAACTTATAAATACAACAGATAGAAACCGAAGAGAAGCTATTACTGATCAAGGTTTTTTAGATTTTAATCATTTGCATTTAGGTCAAATGTCTAATGAGTTTCCGTTATCTATTAGCCAACGTAAATCTTTACTGTCTTATTTAACTGCTGAAGAAAATGCCATTACTGCAGTAAACGGACCTCCAGGAACCGGAAAAACAACCTTATTACAAAGTTTAGTTGCTACTGAAGTTGTTAAAGCTGCTATAAAAGGCGAAGAAGCGCCAGTAATTTTAGCTTGCTCTACAAACAACCAAGCTGTTACAAACATTATTGATAGTTTTATAAATTCTAAAAGTTCTATGGATAACCTTGCCGAACGTTGGATTCCACGTTTTAATGGTTATGCTACTTACCTACCTTCTAGTTCTAAAAGTGAAAAAGGTTTAAAAAACATCAATTATTTAAAAGGTAATATGTTTGGTAATGAAGGTACACTTTGCGACCTAGAAAATGAAGATTATTTAATAGATGCTGAGCATTATTATTATAATAAATATTCCACTTATTTTCAATATGAACCAGATTCTCTAGAAGATGTATGCGATAAACTTCAAGAAGATATTTCAATAATTGAAGACAAATTAATAGATGGAGTTCGAATATCTAAAAACTATTTAAACTCTATAGAAAAGGTTAATAAATTATTACTTCATAAAGAAAATAGAATTCAAAAAAACGAAATTAAAATATCAAAACTTCAACAGTGGAGAACCATTATTACTGGAATTCTAAAACTGGCAAAAGAAGATAATTTTATTAGCGAAATACAACGTTATTTTAAAACAGATTCTGATAAAAGTGCTCCAACTGAAGAACAATTATTTAAAGTTGGAAATAATATTCTAAACGATACTGAAACAGCACTCTCATTTATAAAACATTGTATAGCAGATTTAAATTTAGCACTAACTTCAAACTTAAAATTAAGTAATTGGAAACATCAAAATAGTGTTTCGGGATACCCTTTTATTTCTGAAGAACAAATGTGGAAAAATGAGTACGATAAAATGGCTTCTGATGATAAATCACACCGTTTTTTCTATGATGAAATTGATTTAAGTCTAAGACACGAAGCCTTTTTATTAGCAACTCACTATTGGGAAGCTAGATGGATTTTAGAAACTCGTGATGTACTCGAAAATGAAACAGAAAAAGGAACTGGAGAAAATACCATTATTGCAAAATGGAAACGAAGAGCAATGCTTACACCTTGTTTTGTAGCTACTTTATATACTGCTCCAACACACTTTTTATACAGTCAATTTCAAGGCGAAAATGAAAACGGAAAACCTATTTTTGAGTATTTACCATTGTATAACTTTTTAGATTTATTAATTATTGATGAAGCAGGGCAAGTTACCCCAGAAGTAAGCATACCTGTATTTTCTTTAGCTCAAAAGGCTATTGTTGTTGGAGATTTAAAACAAATTGAACCTATTTGGACTATTCCACAAAAAATTGATCAAGGAAACTTAACTAACGAAAACATTATTACCAACTTGGCTCAAAATGACTATTTAAATGAAATCGGCTTTTTGGCATCTAGCGGAAGTATTATGAGAATGGCTCAAAACGCTTGTGAATATGAAACTCCATTAGTTACAAAAAAAGAAAATGGATTGTTATTGTTAGAGCATAGAAGATGTAATGATGAAATAATTGGTTTTTGTAACGAGTTAGCCTACGATGGTATTTTAAAACCTATGAAAGGAAAAGCTCGAGAAGATCAAATTTTTCCTTCTATGATGGCTTACCACATCGAAGGTTTTAGCGAACGTAAATTTAATAGCCGTCATAACATTAACGAAGTAAAGTCCATTATTCTATGGCTTAATAGAAATAAAGAAGATATAGAAAAAGCTTATGGTGTAGATTCTATTGAAAGTATTTTAGGTATTATTACACCTTTTGCTAGTCAAAAAACAGAACTTTCAAAAGCACTAATTAAATCTGGTTTTAAAGTAAATGATATTAAACTAGGAACTGTACATGCCTTACAAGGTGCAGAACGAAATATTGTATTGTTTAGCTCCGTTTATAGCAATAGCGATGAAGGAACACTATTTTTTGATAGAGATAACAAACCCAACATGTTAAATGTAGCTGTTTCTAGAGCCCGAGATAGCTTTATTTTATTTGGAGATACACGAATTTTTGATGAAACAAAAAACACACCTTCTGGTATCTTAAAAAAGCATTTAAATATGTACGAAATGCCAAGTTAAAATTCTAACTTCTGTAAATAAATTTGACGACAAACTCTTTCAAACAAAAATAAAAAAACGGCAACTAAAAGTTAATTATTCGCTTTAATAATTATTGATTCGTATACTCAAACCAACTAAATTTTGCTTCTAATTTTGAAGGTTCACCTTCGCTAGAGGTATACATACCAACATATAAACCATTATATCTTACAAAAGCTTCATCAGATAAATAATAAAGATCTTGTGGTTCTCCAATTTGTTTGAATTCCTTTTCATTTTCTCCATAAAAAAATGTTGCTTTATTATGTCCATCTACTTCTAATTTAAAAACAACTTCCTTTTTACTGTATGGAATTTCTGCTACAATTTTCTGATTTTTTGGAGCCGTATTTATTAACAAAATACTCTTAGAGTTTTTAAGCAGCTGAAAATTCGAATCTTTATTTCTATAAATTACAATACCAGCACGTTCATTTTCTTTTTTTGAATTAAATTTTAATAAGGTTGAAGCAGAAAATTTATGACTCTCTACTCTTCTACCAATAAAACTTGGATTTTCAAACTTACTTATTGAATTTGGTCTAGTTTTTACAATTAATTCACCTTTTTTAATGGAATGCCAACTTAATTTTGGAGTGCGTATAAAATTCCAATACAATTCAAGTTTAGATTTCTTAAACTCATCTCGTTCAACTAACTTTTTTACAGGTGTCCAAGGTAAATTTGGTTGTTGTAGATCCATTGATAATTTTCCAACACCAGGATTAAAAACTGGAGTATTCCCTTCAAAAGCAACAGGAGTTATACACGTTTCTCTTGCTAAAATTGTAACTCCATCTATTTTTCGTTTTGCGTGCATTACAGCCCACCAATCTCCTTTTTGAGTTTGCACCAAGTCTGTATGCCCAACAGCCCAAACTGGATAGCTTTTACCTAAATGACGATGTGATAAAACCGGATTTGTATACTCAGGTACATAAGGCCCCCAAATAGTATCGCTATGAAAAACTGTTGTTGCATGTTGTAAATCAGTACCACCTTCTGCAACCATTAATAAATATTTCCCATTCAATTTAAAAAGATGTGGACCTTCTGTCCATCGTGCATTTGTAGCATGTCCGTGCGTTAAAATTTTGCGTTCACCTATTAATTTTGAAGCCTTTAAATCAATCTCTTGCATATAAACTAAAGATTGTCCAGGCCATTGGGCTCCCATTACTTTTCCTTCAATTTTAAATCTTCTTGGACTACTCTGACCTAAATAATATGATTTACCATCTGTATCCCAAAAAATCTCAGGATCTATACCTTCAGAACCTTCAATCCAATTTGGAGCAGACCATTCTCCAGCAGGATCAGTAGCAGTTATAAAAAAATTTCCTTGCCCACCTACACCGGTGCAAATAATATAAAATAAACCATTATGAAAACGAATTGTTGGTGCAAAAATATCATTACTCATGCTCTTACCTTCTTTTCCAATAACAAACTTATTTGGGTCACTAACTCCATAACCAATTAATTCCCAATTTACCAAGTCTTTACTATGGTGAATTGGAAGTCCTGGATACATTTCAAAAGAAGAATTTACTAAATAATAATCTTCTCCTATTCTACAAATACTAGGGTCTGAATAAAAACCTGTTAAAACTGGGTTCTTTATTGTATTTGTCTGGCTTTGTAATGAGCTGTTAAAAAATAGTACTACAATAATTGATAATACTAATTTTTTATAAAAAACATTCGATCTTAACATTGTCCTTTTTTTATTAATATGAATTAATATACACCCCAAATTAAATAAACTCAATTAATCCATCTTTAATAATACTTAAGTTCCTTAAGAATTTTAGTATTAGGACCAAAAAAGCAACTCAAATAAGGATATTTAATTTCATTAATCAATTACTACATTTATTATTTTCTTATTCTTTTTAATGGCGTCAATTTCGAACAAACGCGTAGTATTTTTACCTTCTCCAACTTCAATAGTATACTGTCCAGGTTGCATTACAGTTGGCTTATACTCTTTTCCATTAATTCTTAAAGAAGAAACAACTTCTTTAGTAAAATTATTTCTAATTGTTACAACTTGATTGTCTTTTGAAATTTTTAGAGTTGGTAATTGATACCCATTTGCAACTCTAAAATTATCTGTTTGAGAAAAAGTAAAAGGCCATCCTTCATAAGGTTTACTTCCTTCAGCAAACATATCTACATTACGCTCCCAGCATTCATAAGTAATTTCTCTTTTAGGTTTGTTGAATTTTATTATTCCATAACCAGCGGCTCTTCCTTTTAATAAATCTTTTCTTGGTTTATTATCTTTATGAGTAGGATTTGCTACTGCGTGAACTGTAATTTTATTATGAAAAGCATCCTTATATTCTCCTGTATATAATGGAGCTCCTTTTTCTTGGTTTTTTCCTGGCTTGTCTGGATTCCACCAACGCATCCAATAATTTGCTGCTGCCGGAACAGCAAATGAATATCCTGCATTGTTCCAGTCTTCAATTCCGTGATGTACTACAGAACCTAAATGTTGATCTCCAGCAATCATACAAGCAAAGCTTTTTCTAATAACATTTAGTGCTCTATTTCTTCCTGATTGTGGCCATCCGTTTGAGTCTACACTGTAACGTTGTTTTTTATCGATAGTTGGTGAATGCGTTGCCAAATTGGTGAAGATTGTTTGAGACAAAACAGCTTTCATTTCAGCATTTTTCCAATCAGTGGTCCAATCTTCTAAAAAATCTAATTGACGCTTACCCAATAAAGTAGCTTCTAAAACATCCATTTCTCTCGTGTCGTTATATCTTCTTTTATCTAAAACTCTTCTAGGTCCAGATTTAAATTTTCTATCTTCAACAATAGCAAAACTAATTCCTCCCCAAGTTAAATTTGTGTAATAAACACCAATACCTTGTTCTATTGGTGTAGCATCGTAAGGATCGGGCAAATGCCAAGTTTGAGCTAATTGTACTTCTTCAATATAATTTACAGGCATATAATAACCACCGTAATTACCATCTCTAGTTTCAGATTTTCTTCCGCCATCTCCCCAAATATTTCCTTGCCCAACATCGTGATCATCTGGAATAGAAATTGTTGGAGTGTTTCTAATAATATCTCCAAAAGATTCTCCAAACTTTAACCAATATTTATAATGCTCACTATGGTCGTACACCTGATCTCCGGCAAAAAACAACACGTCAGGTTTTAACTTTTTTAAATTGTTAATTATATCTGTTTCTGGCTCTTGTCCGCCGTGTCTTTCATAAATAGACCAACAAGAAAAAGCTGCCATTACAACTTCTTCTTTATTTATTGGGTTTTGGCGAATAATTCCTGTATAAAACTGATTTTTTTTATAAACTACTCTATATTCTTTTTCTTTAGAATCATCCCAATTTTCTATTCTAAAATGAGCCGTATAACTTGGGTATTGAATTTCAGCAATTTGAGTTTCTTCCCATTTTCCATTATTTTTAATTTGAAGTGTTGCTCTAAACGGGTCGTAGTTTTTTATTGGGTAAAACTGTGCCGTCATTTTTAGTGTATTGTCGTGTACTGTGTACAATGCAAAACAAATCTTATTTTTAGCAGCTTTTTTTTCTGAAATATCTAGTACATTTTTTTGTCCAAAAGACAAGTTCATTATAAAAACTAGAATAATTAAAATTGATTTTTTCATAAAATGGTTTATTTTTTAACAATTTTAAAGTTTATTGGTTTGTCGGTTCTAATTCTGGCAAAATAAATTCCAGATGGCTTTTCATTTAAATTTAACAGAACTATTCCTGAATTTACAGTATAAATTTCTGAAGAAATTAATTGCCCTTGAACATTGTATATTTCAATAGGAATATTGCCTTCATTTATAGGTAATGTAATTCTGAATTCTCCCATTGTTGGGTTTGGAGAAGGATTTACACTTCCATAAAAATCAATTGTTTTTAACAATTCACCTTCACATTCATTTGCGGTTTTTACACTTACAATATCTCCTTGGTTTACTCCAATATTAAATTTTGAAGAATTAGTTTCTAAAACTTGAATATTATTTACTGTAACATTAAAAGGAGCTGTTCCTGATGTAATATTTACCTCCAATTGCTTGCCAAACATACTTGTTTTAGACGATAATCCTTCTGCAGAAGCTACTTTAAACTCAAAACATTGTTCTTCTGTTTCTCCGTTAATATTTATACAAATCTCATAGGTATTTGGGGCTAAATCTTGAAAAGAAATTTCATCCGTAAATTCGTAAATATTCCCATTGAAGTTTACTTGATAATTGGCACCTACATTAGGTATAATTGCTAATGTACCATTGTTTTCATCCGGACAAGTTTCTGACGTAATTGCAATTGAAAATTTTGCATTTAATATTGAAAACTCTTTCTCTAAAAAATCAGGCAAGGTTAAATTTGCCCCAGCATTTAAAACTCTATTTCCACCTTCTAAAGCTCCAGCATCTGGTGTTGATGAACTTGTAATTCCAGGTATTTCTATTCCTGCTGCAATTGCTGAAGATGAACTACTTAAATTAAAATCTCCGTTTACAACATCAGCAAAGTTTGAATTTGCTACTGAAGGGTTTATAAATACATTATTTTCAGGATTAAAATGATAATTATAATTGGCACAATGTGTTGTAAATTCATTCCAATCGGTTGTTTCTAAACTTGGACTTGGATTCAAGGTAACATAACCTTGATTTCCTCCTGTACTTGATAAAATTTGACGCACATAACTTAATTTAAAATCAGAATTGGTCATAAAAATATTGTTTGCAAAATGACCATCTGTTATACGTCCTGAATCAAAATCTAACCCCAATGCTTCCCAATTATCTATTTCAATATTCCAAATGCTAATACAAAAATCGTAGTTCCAAATAGTGTTGTTGTAATAGTTTACAGGATTGTCCATTGGGTTATATCTAGGACCTAAATATAAAAATTCACCGTGTCTTGTAATATCTACTGAACCGTTATAATTATCGGCTTTTATATTGTAAATTAAGTTATGGTGTGCAGTATAATTTTCAGTGTCTTCCATATAAAACGCAGTAACTTTTTGCTTGTTATAGTTACCATCAGAAACCGGAATTCCTTTTACATCGTGAATTTTATTGTACGCAATTACACCGCCTTTTAAATCTAAAGATTCTATTCTACCTGTACTTGTTGCTTCAATTGGACCAGCATCTTCACCCATTTTCATTGCACCATAAAAGTCTGAATCCATAATATTCACTTTAGCATCTCCTCCATCAACACGAATTTGAAATCTTCCGGCATCACCAAACGTACAATTGTTAATATTGGTGTTATTCGATTTATTTATATGAATTCCTGAAGTAAATACGCCTACCCACCCAAAATCTTCAATGGTACAGTTTTCAAAAGAATTGTTTGCTCCACTGCGCAATGCAACCATATTTCCCCAACTATGACCAACATAAGTATTTTTAAACGTATTATTTGAGCTATCTTCTAAATAAATTCCTTTCGGATCTGTATCATTTTGTCCATAACCATTAGGAGTCCAAAATGGATGTAAATATCTAAATGTACAATCTTCAATAACTGCATTATTGGCATCTTGAAAATCTACATTTCCGGCAACAAAATTAATACCTGAAACTTGAATTCCTTCTGTATTATTTAATAGCAATACTTTTTCACGTGTTTGCAATTCAATTCTATAATCATTTATATTTCCTCCGTTTGAAGGGAAATAATACAATTTGTTGTTTTCAATAAACCATTCACCTTTTGTGTCTACCAAATTTTTATGCAAAACATATCCCCAACTAAATTTAAATCTTGTTGAAGCAATAGCATTATCTTTTTTCCAATCTGTATTACTGTTTATAGCCTTAAATGAAACTGTATTTCCTGAATTTGAAACAATATTACCGTAAACATAATTACGCATTTTCCCAGTCATTGCTCTTACAATTCCTCCAGTTAAATCTACATCTGGAATGGTTGTTTCTTGAAAAGTTACTTGCCCTGTAGCAGTTGCTCCTGAAGGTTTTGAAGCGTTGGTTAACGGCGCGTAACCACCTTCGGAATGGATAACTTCCATCATATCTTCAATATTTCTATTTGGATGACGTCCTAATTTTTGAATGTTACCATTTGAAAACAATTGACTGTAATCTGTTTCTATATTTATACCCGAAATATCAATTACTTTTACTCCTGAAGTCATTCCTGTCGCATCATTCCACGTTCCCGAAACTTTATCAGCTCCTGTAACCAGTACATAATCACTATTATAATTTTTAAGTGTTAAATTATTTTTGTTAACAACTACTTTTTCACGATAAATTCCTTCGTGAATAATAATTACATCTCCACTTGAAGCCTGATTAATAGCTTCATTAATAGAATATATTTTATCTGAATCTTCAGTAATTGAGCCTTGCATCCACGGAATATCTGTTGAATACACGTGAATTTCTTGCGAATACAGTTTTGAAAACCCAAAACATATAAAAAAAACGATTATACTTATTCCTTTGTGCATATTTATACCTTGTTTCATTATAACTAATGTATTGTTGTCTAGAAAGTTCTTTAAAAATCATGTTTAAAATTATTAATGCTAAACACAATTTTTATGTAAATTTCTTCTTAACAAAAATCCTTCTTTTTCCTTTTTATTAAGAAACCAAACGTCCTAATAAATAGTAGTAATGGTTAATTAGTTACTTTTTAAAGATATTTTCCCAACTTTCAGTACAAAATGCAGAAGCTGGTAAACCTGCGGTATTAAACAAACTTGCTTCAATATAGCTAGTCCAACCATATCTAACATTTTTGGGTTTTGTTACTTTATTACTCCAAACTTGCAAGGTTTTACCTTTCTCTACAATTTTAGCATTTGCAGTATGATAAACGCCATCAGTTCCTGCTATTTCAAAATTGGCAAGTTCTTTTCCTAATGAAGTTATTCCTAAGGGAGCTTCATTAAAACTAATCAATGCTTTACTTTCTTCTATTTTCATAGATTTAAAAATTGGACCAGAATGTACAATTCCTTCAATATTATAATCTTTTTTCAATGCCCACAACGCTAAACGTTCACCAACTTCTCTCTTTTTTGGAGGATGAATTCTTGTTTTATAACCAATATCATTAATTACAGCCATTCCAGTTTTGGGAACAGTAAGCATTGTTTTTAACTGCGCTTGTTGAATGCCAACCCAACCTTCAATATTATTACCAAATGGTGCTAACTGAACAAAGTAAAACGGAAAATTTCCTTGTTTCCATTTAGCTCGCCAATTTTTAATCATTGCAGGAAATAACCGTGAATATTGTTCTGGATTCCATCTATTTCCTTCACCTTGATACCAAATTGAACCTTTAATTGTAAATGGAATTAATGGATTTATCATTCCATTAAATAAAACTGAAGGAGTTCTGTTTTCACTTTTCTTTGGAGCATCGCTCTTAAAATTAGGAAATTCACTATCTAATATTTCTTTTGAAGTCCAAGCCTCGGCAGGTGTTGCACCTACATTACTAGAAATTAACCCAACAGGAACACCTAATGATTCTTGAATCATTTTTCCGAAGAAATAACCAACAGCACTAAATTTTGCAGCAGATTTAGGGTTAGAAACCTCCCAAGTTCCTTCACATTCATCTAAAGGAGTTTCACTTACTGCTTTTTTAACTGTAAAAAATCGTAGTTGTGAGTTGGTACTTTTTAAAATTGCGCTGTTACTGCCCTCAATATGTTGACCTATATTTCCTTCAAGTTTCATTGCCATATTAGATTGTCCGCCACACAACCAAACTTCACCCAATAAAATATCTTCTAATACTATGTTTTGAGAACCATTAACCTTTAAAGTATAAGGTCCACCAGCATTTGTTGTTTTAATAGTGGTTTTCCAGACTCCTTTTGAATTGGTTTTAGTTTTTGCTTGTTTTCCCCAACTGGCTTCTAATTCTATGGTTGTATTTGGAGCATCTTTTCCCCAAATATGTACTTCAGTATTGCGTTGCAATACCATATGACTATTAAAAATATTGGCTAATTTGGTTTGTGCATTTGTAGGTGAAAAAACAATCCAAATTACTAGAAAACTAAATAAAAACTTTGTGATTTTGTTCATTTTATATTGTTTTAAACTATTCGTTAACAACCAAAAACTGGCCTATTTGCAATACTTTTTCAGGTGCTAATTTTACAAGTTTTACAGTTGTTGTATGCGCACCTTTTTTTACTTCTTTTAAAAAAGTATACTTGGTTTGTGGTTTTCCACTTCTAGATTTTAAATCAATTAATTTTGGTTTTCCTCCATCGGTAGTTACTTCTACTTGAATAGCACCTTTTGCATCTAGCAAAGCTGTAAAACCCAGTAAAAAACCTTCCCATTTAAATGCAAAAGACTCACCAATTTTAGTAGTTTTCATTGCTTCGTTAAAAATGGTTTTTTCACCACCATTTTTATCAGTAAAATCGTCATTTATATCAATGCCTGTTAACTTGGCTTTTTTCCAGTTTGCACTAAATTTAGCTTTGGAAACTGGCACCATTGATGCATTTGAAAAAGAGTTATTATTCAACGGTTCTGGAATTTTATTAGCTCCAGGTGTTCCGTGATTTTCCATAGATTTTAGAGATCTTGCTAAAACATCTCTATAAATATTATGACCTGCTTCTATTGGATGTACAGCATCTTTACTAAAAATGATTCTTCCTTCCGCTGGTTTGTCTCCTTTTTTGAAAACCAATTTATCTTCCTTCAAAAGTTTTACAACTTCCAATCCAAATTCTATAGAAGGTATTCCATAATGATTTGCAACAGGCTCCATATAAATTCCTGCACTTGTTTGTTTTCCTTCTTTAATTTCATTTAGCATCCAATGTGCAATTGTATAAACAAAACAAATTTCAGTATTTGGATTATTTTTCCAAATTTGAGGAATCAATCCTTCTAAAGCAGCGCCCTTATATACGCCTCCATTATTTACACGATATTCTATAAAAACCATATCTGGATTGTGTTGTAACAAATGGTCTTGAATTCTACAAGCACCATAATCTGGTCCAGTTCCACCAATTGCAGCATTTACTTGCGTAATAGTTGCTTTTGGATATTCACTTTTTAACCATTCTATAGATTTTGCTCTCCACATTCCGCCATTGGTAATACTTCCTCCAATGTATCCAACTTTTACATCTTTTCCTTCTTTTAATTTTTGAAAAAAGTTTGGCAAGCCATCTCTTACTCTTAATTCTTCGGTTTTAGAAACGTCTAAATTATATTTATTTTGGGCATTTATCTCTGTTGAAGTAAGCAACAACAAACCGATTAAAAGTGTAACTAATGATTTCATTTTTTCTATTTTTTATTTTTCAGACCAACCTTTTTTGGTTCCTTTTAAATAGCCAATTGCCCAACCACTTCCTTTTTGTGATGCCCAAAAAACATCTTCTCTGTATGGGTCTGGTTTTAAATCTACAATTCTATCGTGCTGACCTAAACCTTTGTTGATTTTATTCCACGTTTTTCCACTATCCATTGAAACATAGGCACCTGAATTAAGTTTTTCATTTTTTGCTTTTGCTCTATGTGCTAATGGAGCACTTACAGTTATTATATTTGAATTTACTGGTGAAGTTTCACATTGCCAAACGTATGGAAGTTTAAAAATTCGTTCCCAAGAATTCCCTTTGTTTTTGCTTTTCCATACGCCACCGCCAATATCAGTTCCATTTTCATTTCCTGTTGAAATAAACATATCCTGTGTATTCCTATCAATAAAAATATTATTCACATTTTTTATTTCTGAAGAAATTTTAACTTCTTTCCACGAATCACCTTTATCTTTTGAAATAAAAAGACCTCCATTATCATCATTTACTGCAGCGTATAAAGTTTCCGGATTTTTAGGGTCCATTACAACTCGTCTAATACTTGCGTTAGGATGAAAACCTTTCATACTTAATTTCCAAGTATAACCTTCATCTGTAGATTTATAAAAACCATAATCTCCTTTTGTTAAACTTTTAGCATATGGACCAGCAACTTGTGAAATAGGTTTTTTAGTTGCACAGAAATACATGTTTTTCGCGTTGTTTGGGTCAATTATTAATGAATTTAAAAATACCAAACGCTCGTGAGCAGGAGTATCTGCAGCAAAAATGGTAGATATATTTTCCCACGTTTTACCGCCATCAATTGATCTACGAAGTTTTCCTCTGTGATTTTGTCTATACGATAAAAAGTAAATAATATCAGGGTTGTTTGGATGCACCGCAACCGTACCTGCGGAATGAGCTCCACCGTGATGTACTTGCCCTTCTAGTTGTTCAACAGCAACCTCCATTTTTTCAGGGTAATTACCTAATGGCGCAGTTTGCCATAAACCGTGTTCTCCACTTGTAAGTAAATACCTGTCTTTAATTCCAGTTTCTAACAACATAAATCTACCAGGTAAATTACTACCTCCACGACCTACCCAACGCTTACTTCCTGGAGCAGTTTCATTATCATCAATTTGTTGCCAAGTTTCACCTCCATTTTTTGAAGCCAATACTTGTTGATCTAAACAAATATATGCAGTGCCATCTACACTTAATTCTAGAAATCTATTTCCCCAAGAATTCTCTCTTCTGTCCATTTCAGGCTGTAAATGAGCAAAAGTTGTGTTTGTGTTTGTTGGATTGTTTCTAGATTCCCAATACGCTTTGTTTTTGTTATTTTTCCAATATAAACCTGTTCTAGCAACAGCTATCCAAGTTTTTCCACCATCCTTAGATTTCCAAGCATCTCCCATTAAAAAAGCCTTGTCGTGTTTTGTGTTATGCGATAAGTAAATTTCGTTTTTATTGGTTGGGTTTACTTGAATTCTATGCCAAATATCTAAAACATTTGTAGGTAATTCAGGGTATTTTGTTCTAACATCTTTCACACTTGTTTGAAACCAATATGATAAAGATTTCCAATATCTATTTTGAAGTGCTTTGGTAGAAATTTCTTTTAAATCAACACCTAAATTTCCTGTTATGCTTTCCCAAGTTTTACCTGAATCGGTACTTTTATAAACCCCTCCTTTTGAAGTAATTGTTTTACCATTTCCTACAAAAGCTGTTTGATCAACTAAATATAAAATGAATTCTTTTGTGTTTTTATCAAAGTAAGCATCTAAATCTCTTGGTCTATTAACTTGCAATCCTTTGGCACTTGGTTTCCAAGTTTTACCTTTGTCAGTACTTCTAAAAACACCTTGGTTAGTAATGGTTATTATTACTTTTGAATTGTTTGGATCAACTACAATTCTACCAACATCTATTTTTTCAGAATCTCCAACTTTAAACTTTTGCCAAGTTTTACCACTATCAGTGCTTCTGTAAATGGCATTTTTATTTACTTTTCCTGCTTGTCCATTTATATGTCTCCAACTTTTTTTTACATTCCAGAAATCTCCAGGACCTATATACCAGTTTTTATCGTTTGAAGGATCTACTGTAATTTCAGAATGGCGACCTTTAAAGGTATGAACTTCTTTCCAACTTCTACCAGTATCAAGAGTTTTGTATAATTTTCCTCCACCAGTTATTGCAAATCCAAATGCAGGATTTTGGTACGAAAACATAAACTTACGTACTCTAGCCAAATCTTTTCCTTCTCCATCGGCATCTTTTACCGTACTCCAAGTTTTTCCGGCATCCCAAGAACCGTAAGTGTTAAACATATCTGGCGACATCATAATAACATTTTTATCGGTTGGATGGCACCAAAACTCTTCGCAATAACCGGACATTCCCGGACCAACTTGTCGCCATTCAACCAAATCTGTTGATTCAACTCTCTTTGAATTTAATTTCTTGAAATACGTTTTATTGAATTGAGCGTTTACTGTAAAACTCAACAATAATGTAATTATAATTGGTGTAATTTTATTCATCTTAATTATTTATAAATTAATTCATTTTTACCTTTTGTAAAAACTGGATCGTTGTATTTTTTAGCTTGTTTTAATAGTTCAGCTTGTAATTCACTGGCTATTTTTTTGTATTTAGCATTATTGTAAAAGTTAATATCCTCATCAGGGTTCACTTCTAAATCTATCAACCAAGGTTTATCTTCTTGCGACAATACTAACTTATATCTATTTGTAACTGCAGCAATCCATTTTTGATGTGATGAAGTCATATAAGTAACTCTATCGTCAATAATTTCTTTCTTTTTTGAAGTGAAATCAGATGAAGCATTTACTCCATCTACATTTTTAATTTCTGGAGCTCCCATTAACCCAAGAATTGTAGGTGTAAAATCGGTTGTTGTATATGCTTTTTTAATAACTTTCCCTGCTTTTACCTTTCTAGGGTAACGCAATACAAAAGGAATTTTTGCTGAAGCTTCATAAGGGTTTCCTTTGTTATGTTTGTGATGTTCGCCCATTAAATCTCCGTGATCTGATGTAAAAACAACTATCGTATTTTCAGTTAAATTATTTTCATCTAAAAAATCTAGAATTCTACCTACATTATCATCAATACATTTTACCATTCCAAAATAACGTTGCATTTTGTCTTGCTCTAATTCATTTACAAAATTCTTTCCTTGTGCACCAGCCCAATTAGGCATTTCACTAACTGGCGTTTTTAGTGTTTTAGGTTTTTCGAAATGTAGGTTTGAATACATTGTGTCGTAAGGTGGACGAACAGTGTTTGGCGTGTGAGGATCTGGAATAGAAACCATAATACAAAATGGTTTATTCTTATCTCTTTCTAAAATCTCAATTGTTTTTGTTGCTAAATAATCGGTTGTAAAATCTACAGCTGTGGTATTTTTTACATTAATTTTTTGTTTGAAATTTTTAGCATTGTAATCTCCAGCTAATTTTGGATTTCCGTGTTCATCATCTTCTAAACCTTTCCAATGTCCACGATTAAACATATACTTATTATCTGTAAATCCAAATTTCCTTTTTGGAGCAAAACCAGGTTTTGCCTTACCATCTAAATGCCATTTTCCTAAATACGAAGTTGCATAGCCTTCTTGCTTTAATACTTCAGCAAAAGTTACAACCTCATCCTTCATTGGAATATCATTTCTATATGAAGCTGTTTTAATAGGATAATTTCCTGATACTAAAGAAGCTCTTGATGGAGTACAAACAGGTGATGAAGCATAGTAATTATTACAAATAGCACCTTCGTTTGCAATTCGATCAATATGTGGTGTTTTTACCTCAACACCTTTTCCCCAAACAAATGCTTGGTCTTCAGTTAGCTGATCTCGGTAACAACCTAACGTTCTAAAGTTATGTTCGTCTGTATGAATAACAATTAGATTAGGTTTCTTTTCTTGTGCCTTTGAAACTTGTGGAAGCAATAAAACTCCTATTATTAAGGCTAAATATAATTTCGCTAATTTCATATGATAATTTTATTTGTTTGAAAAAATTATGTCATTCTGAACTTGTTACAGAATCTCATCATTTTGAATACCATTATTAAGAGAACCTGAAACAAGTTCAGGTTGACAATATTTAATAATTCTATTTTTTAAGATTCAACTTATAATCGTGAGCACCAGGAGCAAAATTGCTATGATAAACTTTGGTGTTAATTGCATTCATTCCTTTTCCCCAATTTACTTCTGCTCTATTATCCCCAAGAACTACATTTATTAACTTTTGCTTCATAGCTTTTGCAATTTTTGAATACTTTTTATCAAAAGCTAAATTGTTAGTTTCTTGTGGATCTTTTTTCATATCAAAAAGTGCAGGATCTAAATCTTTATACGAAGCATTTAAAGCCCATTTCATATTTTCTCCACGTTTTTTTGTAGGACGTGTTTGCATTGAAAACACATATTCTTTAGTTCTTATAAAAGCTCTTGGACCAGTTACTGCGTGACTTTCACCAATTACATAATCTCTTTTTGGAGCTTTTTCAGCAGCTACATCAGCTAAATTCATTCCATCTAAATAGTCAAACTTTTTATCTTTTAAATTTGCACCTGCATCTGCTAAAATAGTTGGAGCAATATCTACAAACTCTGTATAATCTCTAACTACTTTTCCTGCAGGAAATGCTTTTTTATCTGAAGAAACCACAACAATTGGATTGTGAGCATCTATATCCCAAGGTGTAAATTTTGAATAAGCTCCGTGTTCATTTAATTTCCATCCGTGATCTCCATTCACATAAACAACTAACCAAGGTTGATTTTTCTTCTTACTATATTCAATAAAAGCATCAACAGATTGTCCAACTAAATCATCTCCATATGCACAAAAAGCATAATAATCTTGAATCATAGACAGTTTTTGTTCATCAGTAAAATCATTAGAATATGAATTGCCAACTTGTTTTTTTAGTTGCTTTGGCATATTTGCCCATTCTTCCTTAGTTAAATTTGGAATGTTGTATTTATATTTTTGAAAACGTTCTCTATATTCTGCAGGAGGTAGCACTGGAGTGTGTGGGAAATCATAACCAATATGACAAAATAAGGGCTTCTCTGAATTTACTCCCTTAAAAGCTGCTTTTCCAAGTTTGAACTCTTTATTTTCATTCTTTAGGAAATCTATAAATGAAGAAGTATAATAACCATCACGTGTTTTCCCTGCTGATCTTGGACTTACTCCTCCTAAAATACCTTGATTAAAAACAGTCTCTGGTTTTTTTGGGGTATGCTTACGTAACAAATCTAATTCATCGTAAATATTTTGGGCCATACCAGCAAACTGGGGATTTTGTTCTTCTAATTCTTTTGTGAAGAAATGAAACTTTCCATCTTCAGTTTTCAAGTATTTGATATTTCTAAAAGGTTTTTTCAATTTTTGACCATCAATTTCTTTCAACAATGAAATTTTCCCCCATTCAGCAAGGCCTTCATTTGCAAGTGTTTTTGAATCAATATCTGTTTGATACATATTAGGCGCAACAGCCTTTCCATTTTTAATAGTTCTTAAACGAACACCTAATTTTCCAATATGCACAGTTTGATATCCTAACTTTTCCATTTGTTCTGGTAAGTGTGGATATGAATTATCTGAATTATTATTGTGATATTCAAACTCGTAAACTCCTGAACGAAACGGATAACGTCCATAATGCATAGATGCACGTGAAGGCGCACATCCTTGTGCTTGGCAATAGGTGTTTATAAATGTTGTACCCATACTTGCCAAACGGTCAATATTTGGAGATTCTACATAACCTAATGCACTTTCTTCTTTTCCAGTAAGCATTTTATTAAATGAACGAACAGCATCATAACGATGATCGTCAGTTAAAACCCAAAGTACATTTGGTTGCTGTTTTTGTGCAAAACTAAATTTAGTAGCTGTTACACTTAGTAACAACATTAAAACTATTATTCTTTTCATTATTTTATGTTTTGTAATTTCAATTTATAATCGTGTGCCCCTACTGTTGTATTGTTACGGTACACTTTAGTTCCAATAGCTTTGGTGCTTTTACCAAAATTATCGCCTCCCCAATTTATTTCTGCTCTTCCATCTCCAATTACAATATCCAGCAATTTCTTTTTCATTTTCATTGCTATTTTTTTATACTTTGGATCAAAAGCAACATTGTTAATTTCATTAGGATCTTTAGTTGTATGGTATAAAGCAGGATCTAATTCTTTGTAAGTTGCTTCCATTGCCCAATTCATATTAACTCCTCTTTTTGAACTTGGTCGGGTTTTAACCGAAAACATATAATCTTTAGTTCTAATATATGCTCTTGGCCCAATAGAATGGTGACTTTCTCCTAGTACATAGTCTCTTGCAGGAATTATACCAGAAGCAATTTTTTCTAAATCTAAACCATCTAAATGATTGAATTTTTGTTGCTCAATATCAGCTCCTGCAGCATTTAAAACTGTTGGAGCAATATCTACAAATTCTGTAAAATCTCTAACTACTTTTCCGGCAGGGAATTTATTTTTATCTGAAGAAACAACAATTATTGGGTTGTGGCTATCCATTTCCCAAGGTGTGTTTTTGGTAATGGAACCGTGCTCATTTAATTTCCAACCGTGATCTCCACACACATACACAATCATCCAAGGTTGCTTTTTAGTATTACTATATTTAATAAAAGCCTCTGTTGCTTGTCCAATTAAATTATCGCCATATGCACAAAATGCATAATAATCTTGCACCATTTTTTGTTTTTCTTCATCGGTAAAATCATCTGAATAACTTGAAGTTACACGTTTTTGAAAAGCTTTAGCCATTTTTTTGAATTCTTCATCTGTTAATTCAGGAATTTTATAAGAATACTTCTGAAAACGTTCACGATATTCTTTTGGAGGCAATACAGGTGTATGTGGAAAATCGTAACCAATATGTGCAAATAATGGTTTAGCAGAGTTTACTCCTTCAAAAGTTTGAATGCCCACTTTAAATTTCTTATTCGCATTTTTTAAGAAGTTTACAAAGGATGCAGTGTAATGTCCATCTCTAGTTTTTCCTGAAGGTTGGGGACTTACACCTGCTAAAACTCCTTTATTAAATACACTTTGAGGCTGACCTTTTTTCTTGTTGTATTTATAAAACAATTCATATTTATCAAAGGCTTCTTTAGCCATTCCTGCCAACTGCGGATTGTCTTTTTCTAATTTTTCAGACTTATAATAAACCGTTCCATCTTCATCTTTAAAGTAAGTTACATTTCGTAAAGGCTTTTTTAATTTTACACCATTTACTTCTGTTACTAAACTCTGTTTACCCCATTCTGGTAAACCTTCATTCTCTACAATTTTAGAATCTATATCAACTTGATACAATGGAAATTTAACCGCATTGTTGTTTTCTAAAGTTCTAATACGAACACCTAATTTTCCAACGTGCATTGTTTGATATCCTAATTTTGCCATTTCTTCTGGTAATAAAGGATATGAGTTATCGGTATTGTTATTAAAGTATTCAAATTGATAAACTCCTGAGCGAAACGGGTAACGTCCTGTATGCATCGACGCTCTCGAAGGCGCGCAACCTTGTGCTTGACAAAAGGTATTTATAAAAGTTGTTCCCATATTTGCCAAACGATCAACATTTGGAGATTCTACATAACCCAATGCGCTTTCTTCACGACCGTGCAACATTTTATTAAATGCCGGAATAGCATCATAACGTTGATCATCGGTTAAAATATAAAGCACGTTTGGTTTTTCCTGTTGTGCTATTATTGTTTTGTTTGAAATAAGAATCGCCGAAACTACTAATATTAAAATCTTTATTTTACTCATTATTTTAATTTATAATTTTTACTATATACAGGAATAGTTGTAATACCATTCACTTTTAATACATTCTCAGTTTTATCTAAATCTGGCCAATAAACACCATCAATATAAATGGCATCTTTTGGTTGAAGCGGAATAAATTTTAATTCCAGTTTCATATCTGAATTGTAATCAGACAACAAATGTTTTGTGCTTAAATCCCACTTATTTCCATTGTAGTAATTATCGTATTTAAATTCTCCGTTTTTATAAAAACGTAAAGCACTTGCTTTATAATCTACAATAACTCTTACATCATTTAGGTTTGAAGGTATTCCTTTAGGAAAGCTAAATTCCACAACAGTTCCTTTATGCCAAACCGAATCTAACGGGCGTGCAATTTTGTTATTTACTTTTCTATTATTTGAACGATTTTTAAACGTTAAACTTTTACCATCTTGAGTTTCTTTAATGGTAATTGGAACTTCTTGTTTTTCAAAATTAACTTCAAATTTATCAAATAAACCATCTTTTGAAGTGGCTAAATTTACAATAGTGTTTGAAGGATATACCCAAACTGAATTTTGTGTATTCTCGCTAACAACTTCAATTGTATTATTAACATTGTTAAACTTAATTACTTCTGCATTAGACAAGTATAGTTTATCATTGTTTTTATACAATTGTTTAGCTTGCTTTTGTGATAAAACGATAAAACGAACAGTTTCTCCATTCTTCTGTTTTACGTTAAAATAACAATTTAAACCAGCTTGTGTTATGTCAATTTTTGTTGTTTCGCTTTGTTTTGAAACTTTGGCATTGTTAGCTGTTACAGTTTCTAAAGTTGTATTGTCTAAAGCAAATTCAGCATTAATTCCTTCATTTTGAAAGAAAACATAGGTGTTACTTTCTTTTAAATGAAGTATAGGTTGTGCCGAAGCATATTTAATGGTTGTTTGTTGAAGCGTTAAATTAAAAGGCCAATAAAAGTAAGAGTCTACAGGAACAGTTATTGCTTTTTCTGGAATTGTTAACGTTTCATTTTTCAATTTAATTTTAAATTGAATATTATTGAATTGATAAGCTGTTTCTAATTTAACGTGATTGTTAACAAAAACAAATCCTGTTTTACCATCGGTTCTAATAGCTCTTTGTAGTTTATTTGTTTGTCCTAGTTTAAATCCTTTAAGTTCATCTAATTCCGTAGGAACAAAAGTTTTACAAGGCGCTAAATATTCTCCAAAATCTGTCATAAAATTTAACTGAACTGGATATTCGTGGAAGCTTTTACGAACTTGACCAAATTCTCCAATTGCAGCTTGAAAATCACGACTAATAACACCGTTATCATTTGCTCCTGATTCAATATCTCGATTCATATAAGTTAATTTACCTTTAGGATTATTACCTCCAACATTCATAAAATATCCTATACCATTTGCACCGCTTCCAAGTTCAACTAAAGAAAGGGCTCCATTATCAAAATTATCAAGATTTGTTCGTCTGTGATATGCCATATCCATTCCAATTCCAGTTTCACAGGTTAAATAAGGGTTAGAGTCATATGAAGTTTGAATACCTTCAGATTCTTTGGCTCCATCACTTAATTCAGTATTAACATCATTTGAAGCTCTATAAATACTAAAACTAAACGCTTCAGGTACGTGTTTTGCATCAGCAGGAATCCAAAAATAATCAGCATATGAACCATACGAAGGAATGGTGTTGTCTTGCGTATAAGGAGCATCTGCCCATCCTGTTACAGAATATAATGGAACATCCATTCCGTATTTTATTGCCGTTTCTTTTTCCCAATCCATTAAAGCAGGACTTCCTTTTGAAACGTGATGCGAAAACTCATTATCTAATTGAATAGCATATATTGGGCCACCATATTTCCAATACAAACCTTTCATTTGTTCTGCTAATTTTTGAAATAAGATATCAACTGAAGCTAAATATTCAGGTGCCATTGTACGCAATTTACCGCCTCGTCCACTATTTCCAAATGGATTTTTAGGATTTCCCAATCTTTTAACCAACCAATCCGGATGACCTCCATTTCTGCATTCGCCATTTACCCAAGGTCCAATTCTTGCATAAAACTTTAAATCGTGCTTTTGACATAATTTAATGAAACGTCTTAAATCATTACTTCCAGTAAAATCCCATTCACCTTCAATTTCTTCGTGTAAAATCCATAAAACATAGGCTGATACACCATCAAAACCTTGCGCTTTCATTTTTAACAGGGCATCTTCCCAATATTCCGCAGGATAACGTTGATAATGAAATTCTCCGTATGAAGGAATCCAAGGCTTGTTGTTATACGTTAAATACTGGCTGTTAACCGTAATCTTATCTCCGTTAGGAGAAACCGCAGACATTTTTGGAATATTACGTGGTGTTTTAATAATTACTTCTGAAAAGTCGGAAATTAAAGGTTTGTTATATGTTATGACATTTTCAGTTTTGTCTAAATCTTGAGTTTCTGTTTTACAAGAAAATAAAATAATTAATACACCAAAAAGGGTTAGGATGTTTTTCATAATGATTTTTATATTAATATCTGCTAAACTTTTCAATTAAATGGTCACGAACTCGTAGTCCGTTTCTGTACTCTTTTGCATTATTAGATTCAAATGCTTGTTTGCGAACTATTGGCATCAGTTTTTTTCCATCTTCACCCATCCAATCAATAATATTCAGCACGGTTAAATGAGCATAACTAGGTGGATTTACGGCATAAAATGAGCCTTTTTCTCCTAATAATTTTTCAATACAAGCTATTCCTTCTTCCTTCATACCTGTTCGAATCAATATCCAAGCAGCCATTGCTCTTATTTCGTGAGATTCATCGTTAATTAACTTAATTCCTGCAAGTTGATCATTTAACATAAAGCATCCTATTAATCCCCAATAACGAATACCTAGATTTTTATTATTTAACATTTCTCTCAGTTGATTCAGATTTTTTGGGTTTCCTTCTAAAGCAATATTTGCGGCATCTAATAAAGCTTTAGTATTATAAATTGAAGGATTTTGAGCTAATTCATAAACAGTTGTATTGTGTTTTTTTGCTAAACGATTCATTTCTGTTTCAGGTAACAAACCAGCATCATTAATTTTAAGTTGTTCCATTTTTAATGCTTTGCTCATTCTTGCAACTTCTTTAGAATATTCTGGTAGATTTGCTAAATTTTTGATGCAATCTGGATCTTCAATAATATTGTAAAGTTCTTCGCTTCCTTTAGCTTTGAAAAATTGTGATTGAGTCTTTGTTGCTTTTCCATTTAAGACTAATTGTTCCCAAGAACGCGTGAATTCAATTCCCCAAATCCAAAAATGATAATGCATCCAAGGAGTGTATGGATTATAATTACGTATGTAGAGGAATTTATTATCTATTAACGCACGAGAGTTTTCAACACCATCCTCCATTCGTCCTCTAAAAGCGAAATGATAATCAGTTTCAGGTTCTTTATTTTTCCCAAGAAAAATGGTTCCTTGCATATAATCTGGAATTGATGCTTTTGCCAAACTTAACCAAGTCTTAGGCATATCTACAAAACTAACCAAACGGTCAATTTTAATTCCAGCTTTTTTTGATGGCCACAAATTTTTATACTTTTTAGGTATGCGAACAATTAAAGGACAATGTAAGCTGTTTCTGTGTAAATAACGTTTGCTACGTGGCATCACTCCTCCGTGATCAGAAGCATAAATAACAATAGTATTTTCAGCCAACCCAACCTTTTTAAGATTCTTTAAAGCCAGACCAACTTCACCATCCATAGCTTTAATAGAATCGAGATATTGTGCGTAGGTTTTACGGGTTATCGGTAAATCGGGATGATACTTTCTTAAAACTGTACTATCAGGGTTATGAGTAGTTTCGTTCAATTTTCCATAAACACGGCTTTCATGAGATTTATGCGTGTTAATTACTTGAAAAAATGGTTGTTCATTTTTTAAGGTTTCCCAATTTACATTTTCTGTATTGTCCCAGCATTCTTTATCATTTCTTCCTCCAATATTATAATCTGTCTTATCAAAATTTGCAGTATAATAACCAGCTTCTTTTAATAAATCTGGATAGTATTTTATTTTATTATGAGGAATTCTATAGCGACTTCTTTGATGATGAGTTCCCATAGAAACTGCGTTTATGCCAGTTATCCAAGTACTGCGTGAAGGTGAACAAGCTGAAGCATTTGAAAATGCATTGGTATATAAAAAACCTTCTTTGGCTAACTTATCTATATTAGGAGTTTCAGCATATTTATTGCCGTAACAACCTAACCAATCTGCACTATTATCTTCGCTTGTAATCCAAAGAATATTTGGTTGCTTCTTTTGTTGTGCTATTGTATTATTTCCTATGGTTAGAAATATAAAAAAAAAGTATAAAATTAGATTTTTCAAATTCATTTATAAATTACTTTAAGTAGTATGCAATTTATAACAAAGCTGGGATGAAGATTGGTTTAAATGTCTCTAATACTAAAACGTATGATTTTTGGATTTAAACCTTGGTATACCTGTATAAAGAATAATTGTATATAGTTTGTATAGTATCATTTTACTGAAAACGGGCAGCATTTTAATCAAATGCTACCCGTTTAATTTTAGTTGAGAATTATTACTGTATTTTTAATCTAAAATAGGTGTTCTTTTATCATCCATACGCTTCATTGCATTTTCTTCATAAACACGTTTTAACATCCATAATGGACGTTCTAATTCGCATTCCCATTTCCATAAATGTTTGAACATTACTTTTACTTTTTCAGGATGTTTATAGGCTAAGTTGTTATTCTCCTCTTGGTCCTTTTCTATATTATATAATTCAGCTGGTCTATCTGGAAACCTCAACATTTTCCAATCTCCCATACGTATAATACCTCTATTTTCTTTTTTCCAAAATAACATTTTATGTGGTTCGGCCTTGTTTTTCTTTGTAACAAAAGGAATCAAATCAACACCATCTATATTTTTAATTTTAGATGCATTACCTCCAGCAACATTTACAAAAGTTGGTAGCATATCTAACATACTTACAGGTTTGTTATAAGTACTTCCAGGTTTAATTACGTTTGGTAATTTCATTATAAAAGGAACACGAATTCCTCCTTCAAGATTATTAGATTTACAACCGCTCAACGGATAATTGCACGTTTTTGAACCATCAGGGCCTCCATTATCGTTTGAGAAAACAACCAATGTATTTTCTTCTAAACCAAGTTCTTTTAATTTATCTAAAATTTGTCCGCAAGCTCTATCCAAAGCAATAGTCATAGCAGCTAGAACCTTACGCTTTCCTGTTAACCCTTTTACTTTTGCTAAATCTTCTTTTGTTGCTTGCAATGGCGTATGTACGGCATTAAAAGAAACATATGTAAAGAATGGTTTGTTTTTATTTCTTTCAATAAAATTACAAGCTTCATCAGCAATAGCATCAGATAAATATTTGTCTGCCTCTTGGTATTTTTCATAACCAATCTCTAATCTGTTTTCTGGTCTATCTGCAGCTTGAGCTTGTGTTAATGGCCAAAAACTTCTTGCACCACCTCGAAATCCATAAAACTCATCAAAACCACGATGAAGTGGATGGTATTTATCAGCATTTCCTAAGTGCCATTTACCTAAAATTTGCGATGTATACCCTAAAGGTTTTAAATAATCTGCAATTGTTTTTTCATCCAAAGGCATTCCCATTTCATCTCCCATAAGTTTTGAAGAATGACTCATATAACCTGGTACATTATTTTCTTCAATACCAAAACGTTGTTGGTATCTACCAGTTAATAACCCAGCTCTTGAAGGTCCACAAACAGCAGCCGTAGTATAAGCCTGTTTAAAAACCATTCCATCTTTAGCTAGCTTATCTAGATTAGGCGTTTTAAAGGTTTTACTTCCTTGAAAACCAAAATCGTGATAACCTGCATCATCAGCAAAAAGAAAGACAATATTTTTCTTTTGAGAGTAAGTAGTTATAGAACAAATTAGCATTAATGCAGCTAGTAAAATGTTTTTTGTTGTTTTCATATTATTGTCTAAATATTTTTTATTAACTAAAAGTAGATAAAATTGTAAAGCATTAAATATTTATAGCGTTCTGTCTATTATTTATCTAGTTGTGATTTGAATTGTATTACTGTTAAACTTTGCAGATTTTGCTTCAATTTTAATTGAACCTTTTTTTCTTAAAGATTGAATAATTAATAAAGAACGTCCTTTGGTAGTTTTTAAACTATTTGTTTGATAATCTTGAATATTTGTATCTGCTCCGTTATCAACTCCAAGTACTTTAGCTTCTCCATTAACTTCAAAAGTTAAATCTATGTTTGTTGTTTTTACATCATTTCCATCTTTATCAACCAGTTGAGCAATAATGTGTGCAACATCATAACCATCGGCATTTAATTCAGTTTTATCAACCGTTAATTTAATTTTAACAGGCTCAGAAGCAGATTTTAATTCCGTTTTAATTTCAGCTCCAGTAAATCCTCCTTTTGCAACAAGCGTTCCAGCTTCATACGGAACTGCCCAACGGAAAATACGATCTGGACATTGAGACAAACCTCTTTCGCCTAATGATTTTCCATTTAAAAATAATTCAACAACTGGTAAATTTGAACTTACTTCTACTACAATCATTTCACCTTGCTTATAATTCCAATGATCATTTAAAATATGATTGTCCCAATTTGGTGTTTTTCCTTTTTTAGGTACTACTTTACCACTTAATTCGTCAAGTTTAAATTTAGAATCGCTTAATAATCTTGTATTAAATGAAATATTAGGTTTGTTAACCCAAATACTTTTAAAGTTGTTCCAACCTGCTTTTTTAAATCCAGCCATATCTAACATATCACCAGGAAAAGCTTTGCGAGGCCATTTTTCATTAGATTCTCCCATATAATCAATTCCTGTCCACATATACATACTAAAAACCATTGGGTTTTCTATTATTGAATTCCATTCGCTTAAATATCCTGAGTTTTCACTTCCCGTAAAAATCATATCTGGATAATTCTTTTTACACCAGTCGTAATGTGCAATTTGGTAGCTAAACCCAACTATATCCAATGCCGCCGCATACCCCGAAGCACAACTTGCTACCGGTATAATTAGGTTTGCAGTTACTGGCCGTGTTGTATCAACGTCTTTTACCCAACTAGCAAGTTTTCCAGCCGTTTCAGCAAGTTTATATTTTCTGTCTGGCAAAGCTTTGTAACGAGCTTGCATTTCTTCAGCAGTTAAACGAATGTTTCCGTTCCAATAGCCACCTTTATTTTCAGGATCCCAAAACCCACTTACATGTTTATAATCTGGATAGGTCCATTCAATTTCGTTACCAATACTCCACTGAAACACAGAAGGATGGTTTCTATCTCTTAACATTGTTCGTTTTAAATCGCTTTCACCCCATTTCTGAAAATGTTCAGTATAACCACGTGTAATGTATTTTACACTTCTTTCATTTAAGTTGAATTGTTTGTCTTTTGGGTTATCCATTTCGTCAAAAATTTCATTTTGAACTAAGAACCCCATTTCATCACATAGGTCTAAAAATTCTTCTGAAAAAGGGTTATGAGATGTTCTAATTGCGTTACAACCAGCTTCTTTTAAAGATTCTAAGCGTCTTCTCCAAACACCTTCAGGAACGGCAGCACCGACTAAACCACCATCGTGATGTAAGCAAACACCTTTTACATAATTTGATTTTCCATTTAAAAAGAAACCTTGATCGTTTGTTTCTAAACTACGAATTCCAAATGGAGTTGTATACGTATCAACAACCTTTCCTTTTAAAGTAATTGTTGAAACCACTTTATACATATTAGGGTTTTCTGTATCCCATAATTTAGGATTAGAAACTGTTAATAACTGTGTGTTAACCAAACTTTTACCTGCAGAAACTTTTAATTCTTTTTTTTGAATTGAAACACTACTTCCTTTACCATCCAAAATTTCATTTGTTAATACAAATTTTTTCGATTTTCTATCGCTGTTTTTTACATTGGTTTCAATACTAACCACAGCTTTTTTATTTGTAATTTCAGGAGTTGTTACAAATGTTCCCCAAATAGGAATGTGTAATTTATCAACAGTAATTAGTTTCACATTTCTATAAATCCCACTACCAGTATACCAACGACTATCTGCATAACGAGAATGATCTACATGTACTGTAATTATATTTTCTGAACCATCGGTTTTTAAATGTTTTGTTAATTCAAAATAAGTTGGAGAATATCCGTAAGGATTTTCACCCAACAACTTACCATTTAACCAAAACGTAGCATTATTATAAACACCATCAAATAATATAAAAATGTTTTTTTCTGAAGCGTTTAAAGGTGTTTTAAAATGTTTTTGATATACACCAACTCCACCAGGTAAATAACCTGTACAACCTTCTAAATCTTTATTAAAAGAAGCTTCTACACTCCAATCGTGTGGTAAGCGAATAGCTCTCCAATCAGAATCGTTTAAAGGTATTTGTGTTGGTTTTTTAGTTTCTTCTACTAAAGTAAATTTCCAATCGAAGTTAAAATCATGTTCTCTTTCTTGAGCAACTACTGAAATACTTGTTATGTTTATAAAAAGTAAAATTAATAATACTAATTTAAGTTTCATTTAATCTGTTTTAATTATTTAATTTTTGGTATTATTGCTCGAGGAATATCTAATTTTCCGTTGTGAGCACCTTTTGCAAAATTGCTAACATTGTATGTATTTGCTTTTGACCAATCGCATTCAATACGACCATCACCTAACACAATATTTCCTAATTTATTTCTAAACCAACTTGCCAAAGCTTTGTAGTCTTTTTTATCGGCAACGTTATCTCTTTCATCAGGATCTTTACGTAAATCGTATAATACTAATTCAGCTTCTTCAACAGGACAAGTTAAAGCCCATTTTATACCTTGATTTGGGTCTCTTTTCTTAGCCCAAGTTCTGGTTTTCATTGAAAATGCAAAATCTCTTGAACGTATATAAGCTCTTGCACCAGCAACTAAATTAATTTCTCCAACTATATATTCACGTTTTTCTTGATTATTATTCACGAAATCCATCATATTGTAGCCATCTAAATAATTATATTCATTACTGCGAATGTCTTCTCCGGCTTCACTTAAAATAGTTGGAGCAATATCTACATATTCAATTAACTGGTTTTTCACCAAACCTTCCGGAACTTTAGTCTTATCTGAAGAAACCATAATCATAGCTCCGTTTGTAGACTTATCCCAAGGACCAAATTTTGCCTCAATTCCTTGTTCACCTAAATGCCAACCGTGGTCTCCAACCGTAAAAATGATTAAATATTCCTGATTATTTTTCTTGCAATACTCTTTAAAAATCTCGACAGACTCACCAATTAAGGCATCTCCATAGGCACAAAACGCATAATAATCTTGAATTGCCTGTTGTTTTTCCTTAGTAGTCATTTTACTGAAATTTAAATTTTTGAATAAACGATGAATTTGAGGTGGCATATTCTCTAACTCCTTTTCAGTAAAAGCAGGAATTTTATACTTTTTATTTTTGAATTTATCTCTGAATTCTTTTGGAGGCAAAACCGGAGTGTGTGGTAAATGAAACCCTAAGTTAATCATTAAAGGTTTTTCAGGGTTTACTCCAGTTCTGTCTTCACCCCAGGTTGTTTTAAACGCTTTATTCTGGTTTTCTAAATACAGCTTCATTTCTTCAACAATTTTTGCATCTATGGTTTCACCAGCAGGCATTGGATTTTCACCTCCAATAATTAAATCTTTATTGTAGCGAGTATATGAACGAAGAATTTCATACTTTTTCTCAACTTCGTTACGAGTTTTTATATCTACTTTACTAAACTCCCCATCTTTCTTTTTAATTAAAAATTTAACAATTTTTCCATCAGGAGTTTTTACACGTTCTTCAGTTCCTAAATTTTTCCAAGTTCCTTTTTTATAAGCTGGTTGATTCCAAAAATCTCCAACATCATTTTTTTGTAAATCGTGTTTAAAACTTACTTTATAGTCATAAAGCCCAGCATCTTTAAATCCTTGTCCAGGCCCCCACTTAAAAATGTACGCGCCATCTTTACCAAATGAAGCTGTAGTATATCCTTTTTTCTGAAGTGTTTGCGTAAATGTAGGTTTTACAAAATCTGGTTCTTGATGAGTTTGTTCAAAAGCATAATGTGCATTTCTAAATGTATAACGTCCACTAACCATTGATCCTCTAGAAGGTCCACAAGCTGGCGAATTATTATAGGCATTTATAAAAAATGCTCCTTCCGAGACAAGTTTATCAATGTTTGGAGATGATACATAGCCCAAAGCGCTATTTTTATTACCAGTTAAAACTTCATTATAACTCTCAATAGCATCTGCTCTATGATCATCAGTAACTATCCATAAAATGTTCGGTTGATTTTGGCTTTTTGCAGTAAATACAAAACTTACGCCTATTAAAAATAGAAATAATACTCTTTTCATTTTATTATTATTTAATTAATTATTTTCACATATGAATAGTACACACCATATGTTTCTTTACCCTCAATAAAGTCGTTTACTAATAAGGTTTTTCCTTTTTCTAACTTCACTTTAAAAAGAACCTCCTCATCGTTTTTGTTTATTTCTTTTTCAAGAATTTGATTGGCAATTTGAATTCTTGCTTTTGTTGGATGAATGGTTTTGTATTCATACAAATTTTTAGGATTTTTTTGTGGAATTCCCCAAATTGGACCTGGACATTCCTTTGGCCATCTTCTTAACGAAATTTCATAAACACCTGCTTTTTCTATTTCCAATGCATGCATATTATTTATGTTTTTCATTCCTTCTGAAACTTGCTCTGGCTTCCAAATACCACCACCTTCTCCTATTGCATGCTGAATAGTTAATTTTATTTCTTTTTGTGCTTCATTTCCAACTACATTAACCGGAAGTTCACTATAAATAGGACTTGCTTTTGTTGATTTCAGAAATTCGGCATTATCAGCTAATAATTGCTTAACTAATTCAGGATGTTTTGAAGCAACATTATGTTGTTGTTTTGGATCTTTTATAATATCATATAACTGCTTACCATTTACCAAACGCCATTGATTTTTTAAAATACACGTTTGATTTTCATCCATTGGTGGTCTCCAATCTTGGCGATTATGAAGAAAAACAGTTCGTTCATCAAGTACTCCTTTTTGAGGTTTTAATAATGAAGAAAAATCAACTCCATCAAGTTTCATAGTTGACGGAATTGTGAGTCCACATAATTTAGCTA
Source organism: Lutibacter oricola (assembly GCF_900106565.1). Lineage (GTDB taxonomy): Bacteria > Bacteroidota > Bacteroidia > Flavobacteriales > Flavobacteriaceae > Lutibacter > Lutibacter oricola. The sequence goes on along the minus strand of NZ_FNNJ01000002.1, from coordinate 314,042 downwards.
AAGTTGGCACTAAATCTACGTGAGCGGTAAGTGTATTAATATCTTTCCCTCCTTGAATTTCACCATTTGGCCAACGAATAAAAAATGGTGCAATATGTCCGCCTTCTAGCTTACTTCCTTTAATTCCGCTGTAACCTTTATTGTAACCTAACTTTCCATCTTGGCTATAACCAAAACGAGTTCCATTGTCACTCATAAATATTACAATGGTATTTTCAGCAAGATTTTTTTCTTCTAAGTAAGCATTTAGTTTTCCAAAATTTTCATCAATATTGGCAATCATTCCATAAAGGTTCGCACTAACAATATCTTTACCTTCAAACTGCTTGTAAGGTTCGGCATATTTTTCTGCAACAATCAAAGGATCGTGTGGAGCATTTGTAGGTAAATACACAAAAAATGGTTGGTCAGCATTTTTGTTCTCATCAATAAACTTCATTGTTTCGTTAAACCAAACATCAGTGCAATAACCTTCAAACTGTTGAGGTTTATTATTCACATAATAAACATCATCAAAATAACTGTTTCCCCAATAATCTGATAATTCACCAACACCACCAGCCAAATGATGAATTGTAGTGTCAAAACCACAATCTGTAGGGCGAACAGGGTAATTATCACCCAAATGCCATTTACCAAACAAAGCTGTTTTATATCCGTTATTTTTGAATACGTTAGCCATTGTTTCCGTATTTCTAGTTAAAGCATCTCTACCTTTAAACGTAGCCCAAGCCCCATTATTTATTGGGTATTGGCCAGTCATAATTGCACTTCGAGTTGGCGTACAAAGCGGACTTACATGAAAATCTGTCATTCGAACCGCTTCATTATAAAAAGAATCAATATTAGGTGTTTTTAACCAAGGATTTCCGTGGCATCCTAAATCTCCAATACCTAAATCATCTGTAAGTACCAGAATAACATTTGGTGCTTTCTGCTCTTTTTTTTCAATTTCCTTTGTTTGACAAGCAATAAACAGAACTAAAATAATGCAACTTAAAAATACGTTTCTTAACATAAATTAATTTTTATTCTATTCTTATTTCTTCTATTTCCCAAGAACCAGAAGTTGCGTCTGTTGCTGGTTGAATTGCAATTTGCATTAACCTATTTTTTACTTCATTAAACTGATTTAATTTAATCGTATAAGTTTTAAATTCAGTATCATTTGAAGAAATTGGAATACTTATCCATTCTTTTTTATTCCAATTAACTGGTTTTGTACCAACGGTCCAAAAACCATTTTCTTTATCATCTCTGGTATAAATAGCAAATTTCATTTCTTTGGCAGCGCTATTATTTTTTACTTTAAAAGTTACTTTAGAACATAATCTGGTATCCGTATATAACCAAGGTGCGCTTCTTATAACAGCATTTTTTGCTGAAATAGTTCCAATTAATTTACCATCTTTAAACGCTGCTGAAGTTCCATTTAAAGCTTTCCAGCCCATAGTGCTATTTTTAAACTCAAAAGGTCTTCCCGGAGCAGGGTACATTCTATCATCTTTTGGAATTATAAAAGTTCCATCTTCATTAAAATTAACTGGTTTTAAACTAGCTCCACGATAAAATGCACTTATATCATGATTTTCTTGCATTACATATTTTTGTCCTTTCCAATCAAAGAAACTGGTATGACCTCCACTTAAAAATGCACCTTGAAATTCATAAGGTCCGTATAAGTTTTTAGACATTGAATATCTACTTCCATACACTAAATAGTACCAATCATTTCGTTTAAATAATGTAGGTTTATCTTCTGCACTTAATTCCTTTCCATTTTTATCTTGAATAATAATTTTTTTTGGTTCAGTGTCTAAAGATTTCATGTCCTTAGCCAATGTTGCCATATAATATTTACCCACACCAAAACAAATAGTATACACATCGTTTTCTATGAATATTTCAGGATCATATGGATGAACTGGCACAATTCCTTTAGGTAACAAAGGTTTACCTAATAAATCTTTATACTCACCAGTAATTTCATCAGCTACCATTACACCGGTATCAATATTTCTATTTGAAAAGAACCAATAATATTTCCCATCTCTTTCGCAAATATCTCCAGCCCAGCAGTTTGGTTGGTCACCTATATAAGTGTCTTGCGGCAATAAATTTCTATGAAATTCCCAATTAATTAAATCTGTAGAAGACCAAAGTTCCCATCTATCCATAGGAAACGAAGAAGTTGGATCCCAGGATTTATCGTGACCACAAATAATATAAACTCTATCATTTTCAACCCAAGCATGTGGATCTGCCATACCGTGTTCAGGAACAATTACATCAATTTTTACTGGTTTATGTTTAACTTCTGAAATGTTACTTTTAACTTCCTTTGTTTTTTTAACTTCATTACAACTAAAAAGCACTGTAATAAAAAGTACTAGAATTGAAATTTGTTTCATTGTTTTCTATTTTTTCATTTTTGAATAATCCTTACCTCTAATAGCTTCAAATTCAGCTAATAGTTCCTTTAGTTTTTTAGGATTTGATTTCGCTAAATTGTTAGTTTCACCAAGATCTTTTTTCAAATTGTATAATTGAAAGTCTTGTAAAATACCTGTTTCAATAAATGAATTCCAACTTAGTGGCTTTCCTTTATAAGGAGGTATCATTGCCCAATCCCCAGTTCTATATGCCGTTCTTCCTCCAGCTTCTATAACTAAATTGTTACGTCCTTTTTTACTTTTTCCTAATAATTCTGCCAACATATCTTCACTATCTGTTTTCTTTGCTTCAACACCAACTAATTTAGATAAAGAAGCTAATAAATCGATTTGACAAACTAATGCATCAGATACTTTAGGTTTAATTGTTCCTTTCCAATACGCCATAAAAGGTACGCGAGTACCTGCTTCAAATAAACTATATTTTCCTCCACGTAGTTTACCTGCAGGTGTATGTTTTCCTAATTTTTCAATGGCATCATCATAATAACCATCTTGTAAAACAGGTCCGTTATCACTTGAAAAAACAACTAATGTATTTTCCAAAACTCCTTCTTCTTTTAGAGTTTTCATAAATTCACCTATACACCAATCAGCTTCTAAAATTACATCTCCACGTGGTCCCATTCCAGATTTACCTACAAAACGAGGATTTGGTGTACGTGGAACGTGTGGTTGCTGTAAAGCATAGTATAAAAAGAATGGCTTGTTTTTATGACTTTTAACATAAGCTTGGGCTTTTGCTAAAAAATGATCTGCCATATCAATATCGCTCCAAACAGCAGATTTTCCACCTTTCATATATCCAATTCTAGGAATACCATTTACAATACTTTGGTTATGACCGTGATGCCATTTCATTGTAGTTAATTCAGGATTGTCTTTTCCTGTTGGTTCACCTTCAAAATTCTTTTTATAACTTACATAAATTGGATCTTTTTTATCTAAACCATCAATGTAACCGTCTTTAATATAAACTGTTGGCGTACGATCTTGAGTTGCTGCTAAAATATACGCATCGTCAAAACCAACTTCATTTGGCCCTGGTGAAATGTGTTCATTCCAATTTACATTTCCTGCACCTAAACCTAAATGCCATTTACCAACTATAGCAGTTTGATATCCTGCTCTTTTCAACATTTTTGGTAACGTTTCTTGCTTTGTTGAAATAATTAATGGGGCTGAACCTGGTAAAATTCTTGCCTTTGCATTTCTCCAAGGATATACTCCTGTTAATAAGCCATAACGACTTGGAGTACAAGTTGCTGAAGTTGCATAACCATTTGTAAATTTAACTCCATCATTTGCTAAAACATCCATATTAGGTGTTTGTAATTCAGTTGCTCCGTAAGCACTTAAATCTCCGTAGCCTAAATCGTCTAAATAAATTACAACTATATTTGGTTTTGAATTTTGTGCTTGTCCAAAACTTCCGATAAGTAGCGCTGCAAGAAACATTAGAAACGACACCTGTTTATTTATTTTCATTTTATATAATTTTTATTAATTCTTTAATTTTTAGAACCTAAATATCCTTCTTTTGAATTATTTAAGTACGCTATATGCCAACCTGAACCCCAAGAAGCACTCCATAAAACATCTTCGTTATAAGGATCTGGTTTTACATCTACAATTTTATCTTGTTGTCCTAAACCTTTGTTAATTTTAGTCCAGTTTTTTCCATCATCTTTTGAAAGATAAATTCCTGGATTCATAAATTCTGTAGCTCTACTAACTATCTGACCAGGAGCACTAATCACAATTATATTAGAATTTAAAGGTGAGGTTTCAGCTTGCCAAACATAAGGTGCTTTAAAAATTTGTTCCCAAGTTTTGCCCTTGTTTTTACTTCTCCAAACACCTCCTTCTTTATAAGTTCCATTTCTTCTACCTGTACTTATAAAAATATCTTTGGTATTTCTATCTATAAAAACATTATTAACTGCTTTTATTTCTGAAGGAATTTTAATTTTGCTCCAATTATTTCCTTTATTTGTTGAAATGTACAAACCTCCATTGTCATCATTAGAAGCAGCATAAAAGGTTTCTGAATTTTCTGAATCCATAATAATTCTTCTTATGCTAAACTCTTTATGAAACCCTTCATTACTCAAATTCCAAGTTAAACCACCATCAAAAGAGCGGTAAAAACCATAACCTCCTTTAGTTAATTCTTGTGCTTTACTTCCGCCAATTTCAGAAATTTTATGACTAGTAGCACAGAAATACATATTATTAGGATTCTTAGGATCTATTAATAATGAGTTTTGAGGAGCAACTGATTGCCAAGGTCCATTATTTGCTTCAAAAATGGTTGCTATATTTTCCCAAGTTTTTCCTCCATTGGTAGTTTTGCGTAATTTTCCTCTGTGTTCTTGACGCCAACTTAATGTAAAAATGGTATTAGGATCATTAGGATGAACTGCCACAGTTGAAGTAGAATGTTGTCCGTGCATTCCGCTATGATCGTGAACTTGCCCATCAATTTGTTCTACTGCAACTGCTTGTTTATCTTTCCAACCATCTAAACTTGTTGTTTGCCATAAACCGTGTTCACCGCTACATAACAATCTTCTTCCTTTAATTCCTGTTTCGTGTAACATAAACCTTCCTGGTAAATTACTATCGCCACGTCCAATCCATTTTCCACTTCCTTTTGAAGTTTCAAAATCATCTATTTGTTGCCAAGTTTTACCGTTATCTGAAGATCGTTGTGTTTGCTGACCAATTTGTATAAATACTTCTCCTTTTGAATTGATTACTAAAAATCTATTTCCAAAACGAGTTTCATTTTGTTCTTTATAAGCTCTGCTTACGTGTGAAAATTCTACATTTGCTCCAATAGGATTTCCTTTACTAGTCCAATAAGCTTCATCCTTTTTATTCAACCAATATTCACCAGAACGTGCACAAATTACCCAAGTTTTTCCTCCATTTTCTGTTTTCCAAGCATCACCAGGACCAAAACTTCTATCGTGACGTTGATTAGCCACTAAATAAATTTCGTTTTTATTTGATGGGTTTACAACTATTTTATTAAACGCTGAATAGGTGTTTTTTGGAAACTCAGGATATTTTTCTTTTGATTTTTCACCTAAAAAAATACTTAGTGCTTTGTGATAATTATTCCGGTGTGAAGCATCGGTTATTTTGTTGAAATTAATACCTAAATCTCCAGTAATACTCACCCAATTTTTTCCTCCATTAGTACTTTTAAATACGCCACCTTTTGTTGAAATACTTTTACCTTTTGGCTCGTACATTGTTTGTTCAACTAAAAATAGCACAAACTCTTTTGTTTTTTTATTATAAAATGAAGTTAAATCTCGAGGCAAGTTATTTGGTAATCCTTTTGATGTATTTTCCCAAGATAAACCACCATCAAAACTAAGAAGCAAACCAACATTAGTAGCCATAATAACATTTTGATTGTTATTTGGGTTGACAATAATTTTTCCAACATCGGTGTTTTTAGGTAAACCTTGAGTTATTTTTTTCCAAGTTTTCCCTTTATCTGTAGATTTATAAATATATCCATAAGAAGCATATTTAAACGCAACTCCATTCGGTTTTTTTCTGGTTCTAACATTATTTTTTACATTCCAAAAATCACCAGCACCAACAAACCAAATATTTTCGTTAGTTGGGTCAACTGCTAACTCGCTGTGTCTAGTTCCTTCTTGTTCAAAATACCAACCTTTTTTAAACGAATCTGGATCGTTAGGATCTATGCCTATTTCTTTATAACTTTTTCCTAGTTCTTTGGTTTTAGTCCAAGAACGACCTTTGTTTTTAGTTTCATAAACCCATCCGTTCCAGTCTAATGCCATTCCAAAATCAGGATTTTGAAATGAAAATTCTATATCTAATACTCTTTTCATTTCAAGACCTAAACCGTCAGAATCTTTAATAGTTTGCCAAGAATTTCCGTTATCCCAAGTACCATAACTTACGTGCATATCTGGCCCCATAAACATAACGTTTGCATCTGTTGGATGACACCAAAATTCTTCGCAGTAACCAGACATTCCTGGACCGAAGTTTTTCCATTCAACAGATTGGTCTGACTGAATTCTCTCTGTTCTAATCTTCGAGAAAAAAGCTTCCTTATCTTTATTTGAATCTTGATTGCAACTAACAAAAAATGTTGCTGCAAGAACTAAACTGAAAAGAATATTGATTTTTTTCATTGTAAATTATTTAATAATTGCTTTAAACCAACCACTTCCCCAAGCTGCACTCCAAATAATGTTTTCATTATAAGGATCAAATTTTATATCAACCATTTTATCTGGTTGTCCAATACCTTTATTAATCTTTTCCCAACTTTTCCCTCCGTTTTTTGTTAAATAAATTCCAGGATTTTTAAATTGATCAAATTTGGTACTAACTTGAGCAGGAACATTTACCATAATCAAGTTTGGGTTTATTGGTGAAACTTCAGTTTGCCATACGTAAGGAGCTTTAAAGAATTTTTTCCAAGTTTTACCATTGTTTGTGCTTTTCCAAACTCCACCGGTTTCAATAGAACCAGTTCTATAACCTGCTGACAAATACATATTTTTAGTATTTCGGTCAATAAAAATGTTGTTTACACCTTCAATTTCTGAAGGAATATTCATCTTTTTCCAAGATTTAGCTTTGTTAATTGAAATGTATAAACCTGAAGGATCTTTTTTTCCTCTTTTATTTAAGCAGGCGTATAATGTTTTTGAATTATCTGGATGCATTACAATTCTTCTTACACTTGCATTTTGTGGCAATCCATTATTTTTTAGGTTCCAAGTATAACCTCCATCAGGTGAATGATACACGCCGTAACCTCCTTTAGTTAGTTTTCCTTTACTTCCTCCACCAACTTCTTGAATTGGTCTTTTAATTGCACAGAAATAAATATTTTCAGGGTTTACAGGATCAACAGTTAAAGAATATTGATAACCTAAATCTTCCCAAGATCCATTATCAGCTTCAAAAATGGTTGCAATATTCTCCCAAGTTTTTCCACCATCAGTACTTCTTCTAAACTTACCACGGTGTTCTTGACGCCACATTAAAATATAAATAGTATTAGGATCATTTGGGTGAACTGCTACCGTAGAAATTGAATGTGCTCCGTGATTTCCACTATGATCGTGTACTTGCCCTTCAATTTGTTTTACAGCCACAGCATCTTTATCAGGGTAATTACCTAAATTGGCTGTTTGCCATAAACCGTGCTCTCCAGAACATAATAAATATCGGTCTTTAATTCCAGTTTCAAGCAACATATATCTTCCTGGTAAATCACTATCACCACGACCAATCCAAGCATTACTTCCAGGCGCAGTTTCAATATCATCAATTTGTTGCCAAGTAGCACCGCCATCGTTAGAGCGTTGTGTTTGTTGACCAACACCAATAAATACTTCACCAATAGAATTAATTGCCAATAAACGGTTTCCAAACCTTGTTTCGCTTAACTCTTCATAAGAACGACTTACGTGAGAAAATTCTACGTTTGCTCCAATTGGATTCCCTTTACTTTCCCAATATGCTTTGTCTTTTTTATTAAACCAATATTCACCAGCACGCGCAATTATAACCCAAGTTTTTCCACCATCTTCAGTTTTCCAAGCATCTCCAGGCCCAAAACTTTTATCGTGACGTTGATTAGCTACTAAATAAATTTCATTTTTATTTATTGGATTTACAACTATTCTATTAAATCCTGAATAGGTGTTCTCCGGAAATTGAGGATATAATTTTTTTGAATTTTCACCTAAAAAGTAACTCAATGCTTTATGATAATTATTTCTATGTGAAGCGTCTTTAATTTTATTGAAGTTTACACCTAAATTACCAGTAATATTTTCCCAACTTTTTCCGTTATCAGTACTTTTATAAACACCTCCTTTTGTTGAAATACTTTTGCCATTTGGCTGATAAATTGTTTGTTCAACTAAATACAGAACAAACTCTTTTGTTTCTGGGTTGTAATACGAAGTAAAATCGCGAGGTAAATTATTTGGCAATCCTTTTCCTCTAGGTTTCCAATCTTCACCTTCATTATTACTTACAAAAACTCCATAGTTTGTTGCAATAAATAATTGTTTTGGATTATTTGGATTGAAAACAATACGTGCAACATCTAGATTTTCAGAAATATTTGTTGCTACTTTTTTCCAAGATTTTCCGTGATTGGTCGTTTTTAAAACGTATCCATATTTTGCTCTAGGGTGTTTTTTTCCGTGAATATTTTTTTTAGAACGATGGTTTGCTTTTACGTTCCAAAAATCTCCAGCACCAACAAACCAAATATCATCGTTTGAAGGGTGAATCGCTATTTGAGTATGCACATTTGTGCCTGATTTAAACGCTCCTGGAATTGTGTAAATTAGACTCCAAGACCTTCCTCTATCATTTGTTTCAAATATTTTACCTCTTCGTTCTAAAGCAAGTCCAAAATCAGGGTTTTTAGTTGAGAATTCAATATCTAAAACTCTTTCCATTCCTTTTCCGAAACCATCAGAATCTTTTATGGTTTGCCAAGATTTTCCATTGTCCCAAGAACCATAACTCACGTGCATATCTGGTCCCATAAACATTACATTTGTATCGGTTGGATGACACCAAAACTCTTCATTGTAACCAGACATTCCTGGCCCAAAGTTTTTCCATTCTATAGATTGATTTGATATTACTTTTTTAGAGGCTATTTTTCTAAAAAATGCTTTGTCCTGTTGAGCGTTTATAAGAATGCTAAATAAAAGACTTAGGCTTAAAAATATTCTTGTTTTCATGTATTTGTTTTGCTTTTTAACTTATTACAATAAATCTTTAAGCAAGATATACTTATAAAATAAGCCTTTTTAACACATAAGTATTGAAGAATACCACTTATGGTTTATATATAAACTGAAGATTTATAATTTAATTTAATTTTATTGGTAGAAACTAGATTTCAACTGATACTAATTATTAAAACTACTCTAAATCACTCATAATAAACAAAATAACTAATTTCAATATTAAAAGAACAATTCATTTAAAACAAAAAAAAACGCACAACTAAAATTTATAGTTGTACGCTTCTCTTTAAAACTTCTAATTCTTTTATTCCTTATTATTTTTAGACTTTCTTTTTTTCTTTTTTTTTGACTTTACATCCTTAAAATAAATCTGCAACTCTTCCTCAGTTAAAAACCCATCTGAATCTTCATCAATTTTTTTAAAGTTGTTTTTAATTTTTAAGTTTTCAGAAGCTGCTACTTCTAACTCATCTAATTTATTATCTTTATTAGCATCAATAACTTTTATTAACTCTTTACTATTACCTGTTTTTCTATTCTTTTTACTAGCATTATTTAATTCATCTGCATCAATAAACCCATCAGAATTTGAATCTAACAAACTAAAGTTTTCAGCAAGTCTTCCACCTCTTGCTTCAGAAGCCTCTGATTTACTAATTAAACCATCTCCATCTTGATCTAATCTATCTATTATTTCCTCTGCTGAAGGGCGTTGACCTCCACTACTTCCTCGCATTCCTTGATTACTTTGCCCTCCTCTATTTCCTCGTTGGGCTGTAATATTTAATGAAAATATTACGAAGAATGTTATTAATAAAGTTTTTCTCATATTTACTATACTTTTATATATATTTTAAAGTAGAATATTTTAAATAACCTGATAGTTAATAAGTGTTAATGTTTGTTTTTTTTAGTTAATTCAAGTGTTACTAATAATTAAGATATTTGAATTAACGTAATAATAACTTTTTAATTTCTTTTATTTCCTTCTCCATAGCTTCTTGTTTACTTTTTAAAGCTTTATTTTCTTGCTTTAAAATTTCAATTTCTTCTGTTTGCTCTTGAATAGCCTTAACAATAGGAGAAAATAAATCGTTATATCTAACACTAAGCATTCCTTCTGAATCTTCAGAAATAATTCCATTAGTTTTTGAGCTACTATTTTTTAATGTTTCTTTTAATTCTTGAGCAATAAAACCGTATTCTACTTTATTACTTTTATTATTATTTCTAACATATGAAACTGGACGTAGTTGGTTAATAAAATCTAAACCTAAATCAGAATCTTCAATAGTGTTTTTCCATCGTCTATCGGAAGTTACTGTCCAAGCTACTTGCACACCTGCGTATGTTACGGCAGTACCACCAATTCTAACTTGATTACTTGCTGTTGGATCTGGAACAGAAGACAAATAACCAATGGCAGTATTATTACTTCCTGTAGTAACATTGTCTAGTGCTCTATACCCAATTCCTGTATTATTATTTCCTGAAGTGTTTAAAAAAAGTGCATTAGTTCCTGATGCTGTGTTACTACTTCCTGTTAAATTTGAGGCTAAAGTATTATATCCGGTTGCTGTATTATTATATGCTGTTGTATTAACCCTCAAAGAATTAACTCCTGTAGCCGTATTATTATATCCTGTAGTGTTAAAAGACAGAGATTCATACCCACTTGCTGTATTATTACTTCCTGTAATATTATCAAAAAGAGCAAAAACTCCGCTTGCAGTATTATATGAGCCTATAGTGTTTTTAGTAAGAGATTGAAGACCTATAGATGTATTACTAGCTCCAGATGTATTTTGATTAAGTGATAATGAGCCAACCGCTGTATTACCTGATCCTGTAGTATTATTAACTAGTGAACTTGAACCAATTCCAGTATTTGAACTTGCAGTATTTACAACAAGAACATTAAAACCAACAGCTGTATTACTAGATCCAGTTAAATTGTCTCTAAGTGAATTATAACCTATTGCTATATTTTCTCTACCTGATGTATTACTTGTTAAAGAATTACTTCCTATACTAACATTATTATCTCCTGAAGTATTAGAAGAAAATGAATTAACTCCAAAAGCTGTATTATTAGTATCTAAAATACCTGCTAAAACATTATTTCGTTTAAAAACAACATTTTTATCATCAGTTGTTCCTATAAAATTTATGGTATCATCCGTATCAGAATTTCCTAAAATACTCCAAGCATTATCTACTGTTTTAATGGTTGCCAATTTAGACCATTCCGTTCCATTCCAGTAATAATAGCCTGGTGTTACATCTAAAACTGTAGCTGTGTTATAAATTAATAAACTAGTTACTGGAGCCGCTATTGTAGTATTATCAGTAGTTGATAATAAACTTATTCTCGGAACTAATACTCCTCTATTAGTGCTAGTTACATCTAGCATTGAAGAAGGGTCTGGTGAAGTTGTGTTGATACCTACTTGAGAAAAAATGTTTAGGGTACAAAATAACAGTATAACTGTAGGGGTTAGGGCTAGGGATTTCATTTAAAAATTAAAATTTTGTTAAGAGTACATTAAATGTAGATGTAAAAAATTACATGACAAAAAATTTAAGAGACTAATTAACCTTTTATATACGTTTTTGATAAAATTTTGTGATTAACAAGGCAAAACCACCATTTTCAATACTATTTTGCATTAAAAAAATTATAACAACATATTTTCAGGTATAAATAGTTTTTATTTTTTCAGTTTAAAAAAATGATTTTCCGTTTTTGAGATTAAATTCATTTACTTATAAAATAAAATTCACCATTTCAAAAACGGAATTTTCAACATTAAATTTTAATTCTTAATTTATAGTACCCAATCAACAACAGCTTCCATAGGTTGGCGTGTTTGAGGAAAAGGGGAATCTTCTTTTCTGTATCCAAAAGCTATCATTGCAGCAACTCCTAAATGTTTAGAATCAATAATACCATCATTTGCTAAAATTTCTTCTACTTTTTGTTGATCAAAACCTTCAATTGGACAAGAATCTATTCCTATTTCAGCTGCTGCTGTCATCATATTTGCAAATGGTAAATAAACTTGTTTACAAGCCCAATCAAATAGCTTTCTATCATCCGTTAAATCGAATTCATTTTGTTGAAAACCACTAAAGAATTTTAGTTTCATTTCTTCAACATCACCTGGTAAATGATCTATTTCTTTTGAAATATAACTTAGATAATCTGAACCAGGTCTCATATCATCAGCTTTTCTTGCTAATAAAATTACAAAATGACTTGCCGAAGGTAATTGCTTTTGTGCTCCCCAACTTGGTTCCATTAATTTTTTACGCAATTCCATATTTTGAACAACTACAAATTTCCACGGCTCCCAGCCAAACGAGCTTGGCGACATTCTACCAACTTCTAAAATAAATTTAAAATCCTCTTCTGAAATTTTTTGATCTGGTTCAAACTCTTTAATGGCACGTCTAAATGCGTGTGCCTTTATAATTTCTTCTTTTCTTGTATTCATTTTAATATTTTTTACTATAAACCACTGAAATTCCTGCACCTTTTTGAAGTGTTAATCGCATTTTTGTTGGAGTAACTTCAATTACCAAATCATCGTGTCCTAAATCTATATCGCCAATGGTACTTATACGCGAAAAAAAAGTACCGTTCCAATCCCAAGTTCCTTTTAGCTCTTTTCCATCAAAGTTTCCTTTAATAATTCCGTTTTTTGTAGCAACGGACTTCCCTCCTTTTTCACCATAATACACATCAGCACATTTTTTTAAATATTCTTCTTTTGAAGTAATTCTGTGCCATTTTTCTTTTACAATTTTATAACTAGCCACCTTATTACCAAAAATATAAGGTAAGTACAAATTTTTTCCGTCAGAATTTATGTCTGCTGCACCAAATGGAGAATTTTTAATTAAATAACGGTTATTATTATCTACAAAATAAATTTCTTTAGTAAAAGGAGCACTTATAAAAAGTCCTCTATCTTGAGAAACAACACCATCTAATTTTCCTAACTTTTTGCCTGTTGAAACTAATTTTACTGACTTATTTGAAATATTCACTTTATAAACCGAACCAGGAATATCAGTTGTAGATTTCGCATTCATTTCTTTACCAAAATCTACTACAATTAAGTCTTCTCCTTGCACTAAAACTCCATTTGGATGGTGAATTTCAGCAGATTCTAACCAAATTTCTAGCTTATTGTTATTAATAGTATAAATCTTTCCTCCTGGAACATCAGAAATAAATACTTTTCCTTCTGAAGTTATACTAACATCGTTTAATGAAACTGCTGTTTCTGATTTGATACTTTTAATAATTTTACCTTTTTCAACATCTATAATTCTAACGAATTTTTGATCTGCAACATATAGTTTCCCTTGATATAAATCAGATCCACAAGGCCCAGATAAACCTTCAATCCATTTTTCTTCAACCACTTTTCCATCTTTACTTAACTTGCTCAAATAACCTCCCCCTCAAGTCTCGCTATCGAACCGTACCTATCTAACTCTTAAAGAGATAGCTTAATCTAAACCCCTTTCTAGGCATCGAACCAGTATGTTTTTTGGTAGTTTCTTCGAATTTTCGAAAACTCATTTCTTATAATCAATTTGTATTGTTTTGCTTTTTCAGTAATTTTGATTCTATATGAAAAAGTATAAATCGTATCACTCCTCTGTGAAAATTTGCTATGCTCTTAGTATTGAAAATCATTTACTCCCTAACGACTTTCTTAAATCAATCAAACCTTCTACTGCTCACTATTGGAAAAGTGATAACCCTGACAAGTTTGTTGGTAGTGAATTCGCTTCTTCTATCAATCATAATATCGATGATCTGCAGATTATCTATGATGCTAAAGTTCAACAATTAAAAAAGATGTTTGTTACTTTCTGTAAAGTATATCTGACTATTCTAGGGTTTATCGGTGAAAAGGATTTTAAATCCATCATTCGTACTAACAGAAATGCTATAGTTGATCTTATTGATACTACTTGTAATTCTGTTTCTGAACGTAACTGGATTTGTAAGTTCTTAAAAATTACACCTCACTCCTATCTCACTTGGAAACGTTATCAAGACTACTTCTGTGAATTCTCACTTCTAAATCTTTGTTTTAAACGCGTGCCTCAGCAAATCTCTCGTAATGAAATTGATATGCTTCAGTCTTTTATGACTAATAAACGCTTCTATCATTGGTCAGTAGCTTCTATATGGGGTTTGGCTTTTAAACAAGATAAAACTTCTATGGCACTTTCTACTTGGTATCGTTATGCTAAAAGGCTTGGGTATACTTCTGCAAGAAAAGCTTACAAGAAAAAGCGTAAACGTATCTCTATTGAAGCTTCTACTGTTAATGAGACTTGGCATATGGATGTTACTTATTACAAAACCCTTGATAACATTCAATATTATATTTACACTATAGTAGATCACTTTTCTCGTAAAATACTAGCCTATGATGTTTCTAAAAAGCTTTCTGCTAGTATTAGGTTAGCTAGTTTAAAACGTGCAATCAACAATGAATTTGATGATTGTCTAGAAAAACCTACTGTTGAACTTATTGTGGATGGTGGTTCTGAAAACAACAATCATACTATTAACCAGTTTATTAATAATTCTCAAGTATCAATTCATAAAAAAGTTGCTTTAAAAGATGTTACTTTTTCTAACTCTGTGATTGAAGGAACCTATCGAATTCTAAAAAACAAATATTTTCAAGATAGACCTATCTTATCTTCAACCATTAAGAGGGAAGTGGACTTTTATGTGTACGATTATAACAATGTAAGACCTCATTATATACATAAAATTTACACACCTTGTGAAATTCATAACAATAAAAGTTTAAAGAACGTTAAACCTAAACTTAAAAATGCCTTTCAAAACCGTATCAATGACAATCGCAAGACTTCTTGTGTCAAAAATTGTTAATCACTTCTTAATAAGGAATTAAAAACCACTTTTCCTAATACAAATCAATTATTTCAAAGAGCTTGGATTTATTTTTTTATCAAAATAAATTCTTTTTTTCTTTTAAAGACCCTATGAGAACTATTTCATTTTCTCATAGGGTCTTTTCGAATTTTCGAAAGCTTTGATTTAGAAACTCTTAATTTCCTAAACCACCAATGTTTTCAATAGCTCTCGATAATTATTACTTACTAAATTTTACTCACTCTTTACTTTTTCGTCCGTGAGAGGGAGCCTTTCTTCTTGTTTGTATATGGGGTATATCCATGACACGGAGCGGGGGAGCAGTTTTTAAACTAACTGATGTACAACTTTTTTGACAACTCCATTCTCGTCAAAGAAAATTATAAATTCATAATGATCAAGTGGAGCATAGTTATCTGGATCATAAGCAGTAAAACACCAAGTATCTTTTATCCAACAATTTTCATTAAAATCTTTCCCTAAGATTTCAAGGACTTCATTTTTTGTTTTCCCAATTAACAAATCATTATTCTTTAGATCATTTACCATTCTATACCTTGAATTAATATTTTCAATCCATTCTTTTTTTTCGAATTTTTTAGACCTAATTATAGGATTAATTATTGTGTAACAAATAATTGCAAAAATAAATGTATAAATAATTGGCATTATTAATGTCAACAAAATAGATGATAAATTAATTTTCTTTATATGAAATTTTTTAATTATTTTTTTGTACCAGAAAAAAGATGGTATTAGTATGATTAATTGTAAAACAATGAATATTATTATATACTTTATCATTTCTATTAATAAAACTTATGGAGACTAAATAACAATTAAATTAGTTTTCTGTATAAACTCTGATACCATTGTTTACAGTTGAAAGTACATCATAAAAATTATTTGAATTAATTTTATTTGTAACAATTTCCATATAACCATTGTCTTCTAAGTATTTTAAATGAGCTTCAATAGAACACGCTTTCCAAATATCATTTTCTTTTATTAAACAATATAATTCAAGGTTCTTTCCAAATTCTTCAATTTCAGATGGAGTAGATAATTTTAAAAAAATATTTGAAACACTATCTATCTCACTTTGTATATTTAAATTTATATCACTTTGTAACACGTTTAAAGTGCTTAAAATTAAAAATTCATAATTATTATCTTTAATATAAGTTTCTTGAAAAACAACTTGATATCTTACATCACTTATTAGTTCATAAAGAGTATCATCCCTAGCATCATTGTCATTTGAAATACTTAAAGATTTATTATAAACGGTTACTCCATCAGTATAATATTGATTTCGTTGAGCACTATGTGAATTATTTTTATTATAATAAGATGCCGGTTCAGAAAAATTTTGAAAGAAAAAGTCATTGTTATTAGTTAGATAGTTATACAATTCATTCACAGAACTAAATAAACCTGGAGCTTGCATAAATTGCAGCCCTTTTGAATAATTAGGTAAAGTTTGTTCATTCAATATTTGACCGTGAGAAATAATAACTGGATCTTTATTTATTTGAGAATAGAACATTAAGCTGTTACCTATATCTTCATAAAACATTTCATTTTGACCATATGTTTTTAATAAAAACAACAACGATATAATAATTAGTGTATTTTTCATAATATTTAATTACAATCAATTAAGTTAAATCCTGATTCTCCCATACTAATTGGGTCTATTTTCACTGAATGAACAAATGGTTTTTTTCCATAATGAGTTTGCAAAATCCTCATCGCTTTAGTTCCGATAGCTCCCCCTGTTTCTATATTCATAAACATTCTATCTCTTTTAACAGCATCCTCTTCACTAACACCAAAAGTATCGTGTAATAGTGCGGATATATTGCCTTCTCCATCCACGTAAGCAGAAACTCCTTGAATACCTCCCAATTGAGCAATTAAATTAGGATCTGATAAAGGAAAATTTGGGTATTTTAAATCTGTTAAGTCAATATTTATTTCACCAACACACTGACCTTTTAATACTTTTAACTTATCACAAAGCCTTAACTTTAAAGAATTCATGAATTGTCCAATACTCCTACCACCAATAGCATCTCCATCACCGAAATCTAAAATGCTTGATAATGTTACATTAAGATAGGGACCACCATCATTTTCTTTAAAATGAATTAATAACAAATTTAAAGCTTCATTAGCTTGGGAACCTGTAGTTAATAATTCTAAAGCTTCTTCAAAATAACGAAATAGTTCTTCTTCACTTTTCTCTAAAAGATTTTCTTTTACAGGACTAGTTTTTGATCCAAAATATGGATTATAATTTGAAATTTTACGTTCTGAAGACTTAGCTTGTGTAAATGCAATTAAATTATCTTTGGAAGGAGGTATAGCTGGCAAGCCAGAATTACCACCGCCAAAAGCAAAATCATCACCAGTAGAAGGAGTAATTGGTGTAACAGGTCCACCTATACCTATGGAAGTTATATCCTGAGAAAAAGTTCCATTATAAATCTTCCATTTACTTGCTTCATTATCATCACAATCTTCGCCTTTAGAAACACCTTCTACCCATCCGTCACCTGGGCTATTAGGCTGTTCCATTGGTTCTGTACCTATTTCATTATAACCATCTCCATCCTTATCTTTAAACCAATTCTTGTCTGGTAAGTTTTCACACCCGCACCCTGTTGCATCTACTTTTTGTGTATCTGGATCACAATTTGGAGGGGGACATGTTGTATCTGAATCATCATAATCATCTCCACAATCTCCATCACAAATACAAGGGTCGTAGTTAGTTGCACAATAGTCTTCATCGGTTGGGTCAGGTTCCGTATTATTAGGGTCATAAGGGTCTTCTCCACAATTTATAGGATCAATTACACAAGGGTCTTCATCAGTTGGATCAGGTTCTGTATTATTTGGATCATAAGGATCTTCTCCACTTGTACCCGTTGAACTATTAAAAATAGTAGTACTTAAATGATTTCCATCTGAAGTAAAAACAAGAACCGCTTGTAAACCACTTTCACTAGTAAAAACTTGGCTGAAAATACCGCCTCCTTCCCATGGAGGAACACCTAAAGTTTCTAAATAACTTACATCATCATAAAAGTCAGAATCAGTACCTGAATAATTACCAGTATCATCCCAATCATTTGAGCCATCACCATCAAAATCCCAATCATTTGAGCCATCACAATCACCAAAACAATCACCATCTTCAAAATTATCCCAATTATCATTTAATTCGTCCCAAAATTCATCATAATCTTGAGCATGTACACTATGACTTCCAATAAAAAGAAGCAAACACCCTGTAAAGACTTTTAACTTTAAAAAAATACTTATTATCTTTTTCATAACCAATAATTTATTTTTCTCTTATAACATATCTGTATCTACTTGACTGCCTACAATAACTCTAGCTATATAAATTCCTTCTAGTAATTGAGTTGTCACTGTATGAGTATATGTCACTGCTTGTTGTCTCTTTCTTGGGGATACTTCTAATGAAGTATAACCATTATAA
The DNA here is from genome assembly GCF_900106565.1 of Lutibacter oricola. Taxonomy (GTDB): domain Bacteria; phylum Bacteroidota; class Bacteroidia; order Flavobacteriales; family Flavobacteriaceae; genus Lutibacter; species Lutibacter oricola. The sequence continues at coordinate 295,352 of NZ_FNNJ01000002.1, read as the reverse complement.
TGAATCAATTCTACATAGACATCTCCTTCTGTCTCTAATTCATACTGAACGGTTAATTGTTCGTTAAAAGGAGTATCAAATAAAAATTTGGTATTTATTATTAATTCTCACTACCTATTTACCATTTTACACAGAAGGTAAAACGGAGTAATAATTTTAATTTAAAAAAGGAATTTCTTCGTCGTTATAATTATCCGGAAAATCTTCTACTTTCTCTTTGACGACTTTAAAATGTCCAGTATTATCTAAAATATATTTCTTTTTTACGATAAAATCTGCAAGTGTTAGTGTACTAACACTACCATCATTGTTTATTCTTGCCTTAGTATAGATACGATAATTCTTTTTCTCTATTGAACTATAATTAAATGAAGGTTCGTTACTTTCCATAGCATATAACTCTATTCCAGATAACATATTACCTTCTAAATCATAATTAATTAAATTCCCAAAAGCATAGAAAGGGTCATTGCTATTAGTCACAAATAGTGTAATATAGTTAGAACTAATATTTACTCTTGTGTTTACATAGAAAAAAACTGGAGCTCCTTGACTATTTACACTTTCCCTCCCTTTTACCCCATCATCATATTTCTCTCCTTCATAATTCCAATAATAGGAACCATTATCTGTATCACTTTCACTCATTGTTAAATTCAGAATCATACTATTATATTTGTCAACAGTCTCAATCCTATTACTGTTAGAAAATAATAATTCATCTAAACTTTCTCCTAATTCTGTTATAGGAATATCTTTTATAAAGTCTAATAACTCATTATTTGGTGGTGGTGTGTTTTGAGTAAATCCAAATATACTCAATAGCGTTATAATTTTAATAAAATATTGTTTCATTATATTTTTTTAATTGTTTTTCCAATAAACTTCCATATATTTAATTTTAACATCTTCAACATCATCCCATTTCCAAAGATTGTCTTCCCCTCTTTTCCCTGTATCAGTATCATCTCTAGTGTTAGCTGTAGAAGAGGAATATACATTACGACCTTTACTATCTCTATCTGTTAAATCACTACTCTTTTCTAATGTCCCATATGGATCATCAACAATAATACCAGAATTAGTAACAGCTTGAACTCTTACCAAATGCCCTCCCATAGACATCATAATTCCATATCCTTTTTCTAACTCATTATTTAAAGTTGAAGTTAAACTCTCCTTTGTCATACTATAAGATGATGAATAAATCATTTTTTGTTTCACATTAGAATTGATTTCATTTGCTATTTTAATTCTTACATCTGCTCTAGTACGCTGTTTAAACTTTTTATCTACACGAATGTCTTCTAATTTATCTTCAAATTGTTTAGTTGAGCTTGGATTCGAAACACCCAATAACTCCATTATTTTAGCAAGACAAGTAACATTACACATAACATCTTTTGACTTATTACTATTATCTCTCTGATTATGATATTTAACCTTACTTTGTAACTTCAAGTATAATTCTTTTTTCAAGTTTTCATTAGATACTTTTTCAATATAATCTTCTCTTACTTGTTTAATTTGTTTTCCCGTCAATTTAGAATTATCTTCAAATATTTTTTTTGCTATTTCCATTTCATTTGGGCAAGTATTATCACAATAACAATCACCATCACAATCTTCAAAACGAACATTAGGGTAGGTTGCTATAATATTTTGGATTATTTCCTGAGACAACCAAACATCAAATGCTTTTATTTTATCAGGCATTTGGTTATTTGCATCTTGCGTTGCCGCTTCCATTGCTGCAAAAACTTCTTCAAAAGTTAATTCTTTGCTTATATCATTTAGTGTAGCATTATATGTTGCTAGAATAGGTGTAATAATTTCAGAAGGGGTATTAATAATAATTGCTTTTAGCGGAGCTATTATAGTACTTAATGTTAAAACTTCTGATCGAGTATATAATTGTAAGTTAACTGAAGAATATGGAGTAGTTGCCTGAATATTAATTTGTATCTTTTCTTGATATCCATCCAAATATATTAAATTATTCGTTTCTTCAGGTTCAGGGTCAGGTTCAGGGTCAGGTTCAGGGTCAGGTTCAGGGTCAGGGTCGGGATTATTACAAGTTCCCCCACAGTCAGCACCGCATAATGGACATAGAGATGATGGATCTGGATCTGGATTTGGATCTGGATTTGGATTTGGATCTTCAGAACAACCTATTCCATAACAAGCACACTCATCCCATGACCCACTAGTTGGATCACATGGGTTGTTACTATCAACATTTCCTACTACTACAACCTCATCTAGATCATTATTATCAGCAAATTGTTGCTCAAACTCATCATATAAACCGTCTTGATTTAAATCATATGCATAACTGTATCCTTCATCCCATTCAGTATAACCCTGCCCAAAAACAGTATTGACCCCTAAAGATATAAATAATCCAAAACTAAATAATATTAAAACTGTATTTCTTTTCATAATATTGATGTCAGTCTTGATTGTTTAATATTCTTTGACAATTAACCTTGTATACAATTGGTTTCCTGCTTTTAGTCTCACAACATATAAGCCTTCTGGCAAAGAACTATCTACATTAATAGAATATGTATATTCTCCTGCTTGTTGCTTAATAATAGGTTGTATAACTGTTTTGTTCGTCCCATTTATGTTAATTAGCTCAACGTATACATCGCTTACTGTCTCTAATTCATACTGAACGGTTAATTGTTCGTTAAAAGGAACAGGGTATAATTTAATAAACTGGTCTTTTTGAACTGCAAGAGCCTCCAGTATTTCATCATCAATTTCAGTTTTAACACCTTTAGGTTTTAATACCACACTCATTGGTTGTCCATACTCTGTCCATGAGTCTATAAAGGTATCAACCATGCCTGTGAGATATGTATTGCCTAAATATTCCTTTTCTTGAAGGTTCAAAGTAAAAAGTGTGTAATCTAAAGATAATTCATTTGGAACACTAGAATATAGCTTTTTTAAAGTAAAAGTTAAATCGTCAACATAAACATTTCCATCTTGGAATTGTGCTGAAGATTTAAGTTCTTGATTATTCACATGCACTATAATTTCTATGTTGTTATTGTTTGTAACAAAATCTATTGAAACAGGTAGAATACGAACAATATAATTTCCTGACCAATCGTATTGAATCAATTTACCAGTCCACTCACCTTCAATAGTGTCAGTAGTTAAAAAATCAGAATATTCGTTTACTTCAACATCTGTGATTATTTCTGATTCAATATGGGTTGAATCTGTAGAAATATTTGTATCCAGAGCTTCTTCTACAGCCACTTCGTTTAGTTGTTTTTGATTCGCTTTAATATACGTAACAAATGTTTCACTATTAATAGTTGGATTACTTAATAAAAGCTCTAATGCTTTATTTTCATTAGCACTAACTCCATATCCAAAATAATAACTAATTGCTAAAAAGTGTTTAGCCATAGCATCCTCACTACGCTCAAACCAATAGACAGCTTTTTGGTAATCTTGCTGTACACCATAACCTTTAAAATACATGTAACCTAAAGAATATGCAGCCCTTTGGTTACCATTTTGAGAAGCTATTTCAAACCAATTAACTGCATCTTTAAAACTTATTGAACACCCAATTCCATATTTATAAAGTCTACCTAAATTGTATTGCGCATTGGCATAGTCTTTATTAGCTGCACTTGATATATATGTAAAGGCTTTATCTACGTTTTTTTCAGTACCTATCCCATTTAAATATACTAAACCTAAATAATTTTCTGATTTGGAATACCCCTGAACCGCACAAGGCTCTAATAATGAAATTAACTCTGATTGATCACTAAAAGGAGAATCTTTTTCTAAAAGTAATTTCGCCTTTTCTAAATTTATTTCACAGTTGTTTTGAGCTTGTATATGAGCCATCATAAAACAACATGAAAGAAGTAAAAAGTAATATTTTTTCATCTGTTTGCTTTTTCAATAGTAATTATTTAATTATTCATCCTAAACTGATTTAAAGTTTAGTATTGAAATTTATTTTTTTTTGCTTTTTTGGAATTCTTGATTGTAATTTCAAAGTTTTGCATTAACTCCTTGTAATCTTTTTCAAAATGATATTTTAAACCACTCAGTTTTTGTTTTAACAACTGGTTATCATAAAAGTAGTACTTATTGTAAATAGTTTCATTCAAATAATAGAGCAAAACTCTCTCAGAAATTGTTTCATATTGAGTTTCTGTTAACTCATGTTTTTCAGCAATTTTCTTAAGCTCTTTAGCGGCTTTTTCATCAGCAATAACTTTTAAATCGTTACCTAAAATTATAGCAAATTCTTTTTTGCTTATTAATTTAGCTAAATCTCTTGCAAATTCTTTCTTTATTTCTTGCATTGATTTTTGAGAATTAACCTCCATAAGGTCTGAAGAAACATTCTTTTTGTTATAGCGAAAAACTGCCATATCTTTCTCTTTTTTCTCCAAAAGAAGTACAAACTCTTTAACTCTATCTTCATCCAACCCTGCTTTTTTAGCTTTATCAACTAATACATCAATTGCTTGGTGCTTTTTCTTTTCTTCAATCTCACTCCTCTTTTTCTCAATTAGATTTTTTAAATTAATCTTATTGGTTATACTTTTGCGCTTTATTAAAGGTTTTCTTTCTGAAAGCCTTTGAAGTAACCCTTCTTTTACCTTATCAATAATTTCTTCTTTTAAACCTTTAATAATCAATGGGTCTTGATTAAACTGTTCTACAATTAACTCTGCATCACAATCCGCAACACTAGTAGCTAAATTAATCATCTTATTACTTTCAGCTAGAGATGCTATTTTTTTTGAAACGAATGTTTGCAAAGCACCATCAAGATCATCTAACTCTAAATAAAAGTGGTAAGCAATAAATAGGTTTTTATGATTTATATATAAATCATTGCAATTATCATTATTAAAATTCCAAAACCAAATAGATTTACGTAACGCATCATTCTGTACCTTAATTAAATCCATTCTTTTTTTTCTAATATTCTCTCGTTTATCATTTAATACATCTGGATTATAAGCATATTTTATATCGAAATATGACAAGCCATTTTGAAAGCCTTTTAAACGACCTTTTAATGCTTGTAAATAACCCGAAGGAAATTCTCTTGAACCAACATATTTAGAGAAAAATTGGTCGGTTTTATTTTGAACTTCTTCTAAATTAATTACAGATTTTATTAAACTCTCTTCTTGTTCAATAGTTAATACAGAATATAATTTCTCAAAATACAATTTCTCAATATCGTCATTGATAGTACCATCTTGAGCCTGTGTTTTTGAAGATTGCCTTTCTATTAAAGCACTGCTAATAAGTTTTCCTTGTTGTTCATTTATACTCGTAATTGATTTTATATGATCTAAACTATATAAAGCATCAATATTGGATTGAGCTTCAATAATTCCAACTTTAAACAATAGAAATAACGCCGTAAATAAACGAATAATCTTTTTCATAATAAAGTAGCTATTTTTAATCTACAATTAAAAAGTAGATATAATTTAAATACAAATTTATTTGACACTAATTTGAACTACTAACTGCATTTTACCTTATTATGGTCAAAATTTACCCTGTTTTTACTTCGATGAAATTTTTAAATATTTCTCAATATTCATTACCAATCTAAAGTTAAAAAACTTTCAAAGAAATGAACTTTGAAATATTTACGTAATAATAAGAATTTTATAATATCTATTTAGTACCACTTTAGTTGCTTAGTTACAGGATCTAAAATAAAGATTCGTTCAAACCCATCTGGTTTTGCTGGTAACATTAAAAAAAGTGCATTTGAAGGAATGTTTTTAAAAAACACTCCAACTTTAGTTGCTATTGAAATATCCGCTCTTTTCCATTTTCCATCCCAATAAAGTAACATATACTTTTCTCCTATTTCAATTTGCGAAGAATTGTTTTCAGTATAAGCATTTGTTATTTCATTTGTTCTACTTAACGTTGTATTTATTACTTTAGAAAAATCTGGCTTTAACGTATGAGATCTTCCTTTTGCATCAAGCAATATAGGGTATTGAGAAAAAAATTGCTTTTTATTTTTAAAAAAACTTGGAAGATATACAATATCTTTTCCTAAATTTTTGAAACTAAAACTAGCTTCCGTTTTTTCAGCCCAATCAATAATGCGCCATTTAGTTCTATTAAAAACATTTAAATAAGCTATTGAATCTACTTGACTATTATAATCTACAAAATTGATTTCTCCAGTAGAAACATATTCATGGGTCACATCAATTATATTTTTATTTCTTAAAAAACTAATAGGAATATCTTGTGTTTTCAATTTATTCGCCAATGTATTCTTATTAATCGAATAAGTCTGCCTAAATACTTTTCCCATCCTTTTGTGATTAGTAGTATAGGTATGAGGTAATCCTGTTTGATCTCCAACAGAATTCCCATTAAAAGGGATATGATTCCCTTGTTTGTCAATTACGGTATTCCAATAATGACGATTCGAAGATGCTGCATAATGAGGCGTAAAGTCAAAAGTAACGGCAACACCCATGGATCTGGATGCTAATAAAACTAAATTTGCAAGCTCTGGACAACTTCCTTGTCTTCTAAATAGTAACTGTTGTGGGCTTAATAATGGGGCTGGAAGAGGGTTTTTTCCATACACAAAAGAGAACCCTTTTAATTCATTAATAATATGTGTGCAAACTTCTACAGGGTCAGTTTCATCTTCTAAATTATATATTGCAGGTTCAACTAGAAATTGATATTCTTTTCGCCAATCTTCTAGGGGTTCAATTAACGAACGATAAGGCAATATATATTCACAAAAAGTATTAAAATTATAGTATTGAGACCATGTATTGTTTTTCCACGTATTAAAAGCTAAATCGATATTTTCAATTAATAGTTTTGAAGATATAACCGATATATCTTTTTGTTTGTAAATTTTTGGTTTTATATTCAAACTATCTTTAAGAGTATTATAGGACTCTATTGCTAGACCAAAATCATCATAATCAAATTCTGAAAAGGGTATTATAGTATCATTATAATCAACCCATTCATACTTTTGAGACTCATGGGATGGCATATTTTTTATCAAAAATACCGCTGCCTCTAACTTTACTTTTTCACCAGTATTTTTATAATGCTCCAATACAACTGTTAAATTATTCTTATTATCTCCTGCCTGCAACAAAGCTTCTTGCAGAGTTTGACTCAATGCAAAATTTGAATAAATGAATAATAAAATAAAAATCTTTTGATAATGGTGACACTTCTTTTTCATTATTACGTATTTTTTTTATAAAAGTATTAAATAAATTATATTTTTATAAAAAAATGCCAAAAGAAAAAAACTATGAAAACTAAATCTCATCAAATTCTAAATAAGGTTTTTATTTTAATTACTTTATTCTTTTCTCTTTTATTAATTGTTTCACCAGTTTTCTCATTTGTCTTTACTAAATACAGAGTTTTACCAACCTATTATTTTCTTATTGGTAGCCTGTTTTGTTGGCTTCTGTTCATTCCTTTTAATTTATATAAGAAAATTAACTTCAAGGTTTATCTTTTTGATGTTGTTCTTTTAATTTTCAGCATTTATATAATCCTTAATTTTTCTATAAAATCATTGTATCCTTTTAGTTATAAGTACTTTTTGTACACCATTTGCTATCTATGCTGTATTTTGCTTTTTAGGTATAGTTACTTTTTTAAGAAAGATACTATCAATAAAATACTATTTATACAAAGTGGCTTTATAGCATTAATAACTTTAATAGAGGCTTGCTGGACAATTCTTCAATATTTTAATGTCTTAAAAATAACAAATGAGTTTTTTACCGTTACTGGATCGTTTACTACGCCAAGTGCTTTGGGTTCATTTTTATCAACAACTTTAATAATTTTAATTGGCTGTTTCTTTTTTTATTTAAAAACACTTAAAAGCAAATTTTTATTTTCTATAGCCGTAATCCCTATAATTATTGCAATTATTTTATCAGAATCTAGAACTTCATGGATTGCCGTTACTACAGGAATTATCTTTTATTTAGCAACATCTCAAAAAATTATCATAAAATGGAAGCAAACAAGTAAAAAAATAAAAGCTTTAGTTACAAGTGTTTTTATAATGTTACTAATCCCAATAAGCTATTTACTATACTTACTTAAACCCGATTCTGTCGATGGAAGATGGTTAATTTATAAAATATCTTCACAGGCAATAGCAGAAAAAACACTTTTCGGCTATGGCTTGTTTAATTTTTCAGGGTACTATAATACATTTAAAGCTAATTACTTTCTAGAGACTAACAGACCTTGGGAAGAAATAAAAATCGCAAATTATGTGAGTACAGCTATGAACGATTATTTATTAGTCCTTTTTGAAATTGGTATCGTTGGATTTTTGCTTATCATTATATTCTTTTATTTCTTATTTAAAGATGTAAAAATTAATCACATTACCAGGATAGCCATAGCCACATTAGCCTGTATAGGAGTACAAGCACTATTTACTTCAATACTTTATAATAATATTACCGTTCTACTTGGTTGTTGGTCTATTGGAATACTAATGAATCAGCAACAAAAACCATTATTCATTTTCAAAAAAAATCACGTACAAAAAACAATATTATCAGTACTATTATCTTCTATAGGAGTTATAGGCTTGGTTGCTTTAAACAACAAATATATAGCAACAAAAAATTATATTAAAAAAGAACCTTCTAATAGCAAATACTTTATTGGCAACCCAAATTTTGAATTTGATTTAGGAAAAAGATCTTTTAATCAGGGAGATAAAAAAAATGGCTTGATTCATATGGAAAATGCTTTTATTAAAAGCTCATATCCTAAATTAAATAGAAAACTCATCTCAATATATACTTCAATTGGAAATTATAAAAAAGCTGAAGAATCACTACAATTAAATATTGGTTTAGAGCCTTATCGATTTCAACCCCGAATGGATTATTTAAAATTTTTAATCCGTACAAATAATGTAAATAAACAAATAGAAATTGCCCAATCAATTATTGATTTACCCATTAAAATACCTTCAGACACAATTCAAACCTTCAAAAATTATGCTTCTAAAATTATAGAGTCAAATTTAAAACATAAGAATAGAAAAGGCTCGATTCAAGGAACTTTATCTAGAACCAAAAAAATTAAATCTAAAATATTAAATAAAACACTATTATATAATGTTTATTTACCTCCAGCAAACAAAATAACCGAAAAATTGCCCGTTATTTATATAAATGATGGTTTTAATTATATTAGGCATGGAAAAACCCAAAAAGTTTTAGATAGCTTAATTTCATATGGAGCTATCAAACCAATAATTGCAGTATTTCTTGAACCTAAAGATGCTTTCAATTTAAAAAATAATATTAGACAAAATTTATTTTTATGTAATTCTGATTTTGTAGATTTTTTTACAAAGGAGTTTATTCCAAGTATAGAAAAAAGATACCCTGTGAGTAATCATAAAAATGACAGAGCTATTTTGGGAGTTTCTTTTGGTGGATTGGCCGCCGCTTATATTGCTAATAAAGCTCCAAATCATTTCAAATATATTGCTATGCAATCTCCGGCTTTTCACCCTTGCAGAGATATTTATAGGTCATACAATACGAATCCTAAAAGGAACTTTAAAATGTTTATGAGTTATGGAACAGGGAAAGATACAGAAAAACAAGATATTCCTATGATTAACATCTTAAATAAGAAAGGCTATGAACTTAAAGTTAGGCGTATTGAAGGAGGAAATCATAAATGGAATGTATGGAAGAAACAAATAGATGAAATCTTAATTTATTTTTTTGAAACTAAAATTCTTGATCACTAAATAATTCATTACTATTCTAAATTTTTTCATCCTCATCTTCAGGGTTGTCGTTTTCGTCAGCAAATTTTGAAATGGTTTTTTTATATGTTTTCTCATCTGGAAATACACCAATATATGCTAATAAAATACTTGTTAATCTTTGCTACCCATCAAGTATTAAGTTTTTATTGGTTTCATTTTCTTTAAATGAACCAATTGTGATGGGAGGATCAAATTGCTTTTCCCAAAGGTGTCAATTAATATTTTTGCTTTATTCTCATTCCGGGCACACACCGTTTTAAATCCCGACAAAAGGGTTACAATATTGGAACTTTCAGGATTAATAGGGCTTTAAAAGCATTTTAAAAAACTAGAATTATTTAAAAAGGGTATCCAGAAAATGGATACCTTTTTTGTTTTAAAACTATTCGAAAATTCGTTTTGTTTGTTAAAAAGGTTCTAGAATTTTATTCTATTGTTAGCTTTTTCAAGAATTACATCCAATAGCAATTTTACAATCATTAAATTGTTGGTTCACTACTACTTTATCTTTTCTTGCAAGTTGTATTTTCTCTTTAAAGAAATGCTTATCAGGAATTTTTCCGTCTACAACTTCAAAAGGAGTTAAGCCATATAATTCTATCGAATATCTATGGTTATTATAATAATCAATAAAACGTTCTAAATCTTTGAGATGCACTTTTTTATTGAGTGAATATTTTCCGTTAAGAAATTCAGTTTTATAAATACTTTGTGTACTTTCTGACATAGAATTTAAAAAAGGGAAGTCTTTGGTTTGATCTGTTATTTTTCTGACAATTGGTGGTGCTTGAATAGTAGCTATCCAAGATAAGAAATCACCTTTGTTTTCACTTTCTCCATCAAATAAAATGTTAATCGGCTTGGCACTATTTAATAAATTGTATTTATCAAAGGTTTCAGAAAACAGGTTTTTAATAAACCTACTTCCTGCTTTTTCATTAGTTGATGCATAATGTAAAATAGCTCTTGAGAAATTATCTTTAACAAAAGCTACTTTTTGAATACTATTTTCTAATGTATGTACATTAGTAATATCTACATGTAACCATTCAAAAACTCTTGAGGCTCTTAATCCTTTTGCTATTGGATATCTAGATCGTTTGGGTTTTATATATCCTAAAGCAGATGCATATTTATTAAACGTAGATTTACTACAAAACACTAAATTAGTTCTCAAAGCGTGATAATACAAGGTCACTTTTGTTTTTCCATAGTTGGCAGAATCCGTTACTAATTTCTCAATAGAAATAACTTCTTTTACCGTTAATTGATTTGGATGTTGTTTATAACATTTTTGAAAAGGACTTACACCACAACTAATTTTTCTTTTTTGTTGATAATACCAGTCTTTAGAAACCCCATAATAGTTACAAGCAGTTTTTACATTTATATTTGCTAAAGATTTCATCTTTTCAATGGAAGTAATAATTTTATTAGCGTGTAATTTAAGTAACTGTTTGTTATGAGAAAATTCTTGTAACATATATAAATAGCCTTTTCTTGTTTCTACAAGAAATCGCAGTGATTTATACAAAAAGGAAGAAGCGAAAACTTCTTTAATAGTATCAAATTGATTGATGTAATTTTTTACCCAATCATTCCCATAATAGTTTTCGTGTTGAAACTGATTCCAATTGTATTTTGTTGTCTTGGGTAACTCTTGGAGTTGTCTTGCATCTAACATTCCACTGGTATATAGCAATAGTACCAATGGGTGGTAATTTCTTTTGTACATTTTTTAATAGCTTTTTTTACTGCAAAGTTAATAAAGTATCCTACAATTTTCTCCGCCTTACTTTTCTATGAGTATCAAGTAATACTAGGTATTATGTGTGATTATTGCGACAACCCCATATGTTATTTTGCTATAAGTAATTTTAGAAAAGACCATAAACGATTTGGAATTTTACTAAAAGACCGTTTGCATCATTTTTATATTCTAGGAAAAACAGGAACAGGAAAAACCACCTTACTTCATACAAAAATCCAACAAGATATTGAACAGGGAAGAGGGGTTTGCCTAATAGATGTTCATGGAGATTTGGTATTAAATGTAAAAAATAGTATTTCTAAACATCGTTTAAATGATGTTGTGTATTTAGATGCTACAAATCCATTATTAACCTTAGGCTACAATCCTCTTCGTAAAGTTTCCTATGAAAAAAGAGCCTTGGTAGCTTCTAATATTCTAGAAGTTTTTCAACGTTTATGGGGAAGCCAAGGTTGGGGAGTGAAACTTTCTCATATTTTAAGAAATGTACTACTAAGTTTGTTAGATCAACCTTCTGCTAATTTTTCAGATATTATTAAAATCTTGCACGATGTTTCTTTCAGGAATCAATGTCTAGCGAATATTATCAACCCTGATATTAAAAATTTCTGGCTTAAAGAATTTAAGAATTATGGAAAAACAGATTTGATACCCATTTATAATAAATTGGGTGGTATTCTCTCCTATCCTTCTGTTAAACGAATTTTAGTTGATAATTCAAAGCAAATATCTTTGAGAGCTTGTATGGATAAGCATAAAATTCTATTGGTAAATCTATCCAAAGGAAGTATTGGTGCTGATGCATCTTACATTTTAGGTTCTTTGCTTTTAACCTCTTTGTCTGCAGCGGCATTTAGTAGAATTGATATACCTGAAATTAAACGAGAATACTTTTTTGTGTACTTAGATGAATTTCAAAATTACACCAACCTATCTATGATTGAAATGCTCTCTGAACTTCGTAAGTTCAGGGTGGGAATTATTATGGCACATCAATACATTGCGCAACTAGATGTAAAAATTAGGGATGCTGTTTTAGGAAACGTTGGAACAATCGTATGTTTTAGACTTGGGCAATCTGATGCTCGTTTTATGGAAAAAGAATTTTCTCCTGTATTTGAGACTCAAGATTTTGTAAACCTTTCTAATTACGATATCTATTTAAAACTAATGATTAACGGTAAACCTTCACCAGCTTTCTCTGCTACTTCAATTCATCCAAACCATCTTTGAAATACAATTTTATGGGACTACTTTCTTTTTTATTTAAAGTTCATACTAGAATCAAATGAACCTTAAATACATATGCTATGAAACATCCAATTACCACTTCTTTAATGCTCCCTTATGAGATAGAGATACATTATAAACGTCCTTTATTTGAATCGATGACTCCAATAAAAAGCGCTGAAGATGCTAACCATGTGCTACGCTCTTGTATCAACACTGATAAGATTGATCTTAAAGAATGTTTTTGGGTACTATTACTCACCAACGCAAATAGACTATTAGGAATTTCTGAAGTAGCAGTAGGTACTTCTACTGGAGTACTTATCAATACCAAAGAAATTCTTCAATTAGTTCTACTCACTCATGCCAACGCTATTATTGTTGCTCATAATCACCCCTCTGGGAAACTATTGTTTTCAGAAAGTGATAAAAAACAAACCAAACGTCTCCAAGAATTAGCAAAAATTATGGAGGTAAACTTATTAGACCACATTATCATCACTTCAGAATCCTTTTTGTCTTTTGCTAATGAAGGAGAACTCTAACGCCCAAACTTTATCAACTTTTAACCTTATAACTTATTAATGCCTAAAACCCCAATAACCTATTATGGAGGCAAGTTGAACTTGCTCTCAAGTATTCTTCCACTCATTCCCAAACATCGAATTTATACAGAAGCTTTTTTTGGAGGTGGCGCCATTTTCTTTGCTAAACACCCAAGTGAATCTGAAACCATTAACGATACAAATTCAATGGTTGTAAATTTTTATGAGGTCGTAAAAACTGATTTTGACTCATTAAAAACAAAGATTGAAGCAACCTTATTTTCAAGAGCTACCTATACCGTAGCACATACCATTTACAGAATGCCACATTTGTTTAATAAATTACAACAGGCATGGGCATTTTATGTAGCTACGAATATGGGGTTTTCTTGTCAAATAGGTTCTTGGGGTTATGACAAATATGGAAAAAGAGTCAAAGCTTTTCAAAATAAGAAACTCATTTTTACAAAAGAGATTTTAAAACGTTTAGAAAATACACAGGTTGAAAACAACGATGCTTTAAAAGTGATTAAAAGTCGGGACACCGAAGATGCTTTTCATTATGTAGACCCGCCATATATTGATTCCAACCAAGGACATTATGGGGGGTATACAGAGGGTGATTACAAACAACTACTTGATACATTGACGAGTCTCAAAGGGAAATTTCTACTGAGCTCGTATCCTTCTGAAATACTTAATAGGTATACTAAGAAATACGAATGGAATGCCAAAACATTTAATAAACCACTTTCTGCCCAAAAGGCAAAAACAGGGAAGCCACGAAGTCGAAAAATTGAGGTGTTGACAGCTAACTATCCTATTTAAATTCTTAACGAGCTTATAACAATTCAATATTAATTTTTTAAAAACAGATACCATGAAAAAAGTAATTGACAAAACCGTTAACCTAGATTTGGTTGGCGTAAATGGAAACGCCTTTATGATAATGGGTGTATTTCAAAGACAAGCCAGAAAAGAGGGTTGGACTCAAAATGAAATTGAAGCTGTTCTAACAGAAGCTAAAAGTGGTGATTATAATTACTTACTAGCAACGATTTCAAATCACTGTGAAGTAAAAGAACAATAACCTTAAAATCATTAATTATGAAAACCATTAAACAACAAAAAATACTTCTATATTTTTTAAAAGCTTATAAAGAGCTCTTAAATAATCAGAAAGTAGATGAGCGAAATCTACTTTTCAATAATTTTTTCTCAAGAGAAGAATTGATTGAGATATTGGAATACTTGTACTTGGATAAGCTAGAAGAATTTCAAATTGAGAAGCTAAATGATAAGGAACTTTTAGAACTGATAGGAAATGATGCCAGTATACTTGAATACTACAGTTATAAACTAGAAGAAAGTATCACCGCTACACCGACTTTATCACAAAACGAAGTTTCTGAATTTTTTGAGCGTACAAGCAATGAAGTACACTATCTATATTCAAAACCAACAGAAAGTTGGGATGATTATGATAGCAATAATTACTATTCTTTACTATTTAAACACGGAAAAACAAGAAGGGTCTTTGTCATCTTTACATCTGATGTAAATGAAGAAGATAAATATGCAGTCACCACAAAACCATCTTATTTTTTTGACACTGAGCAGCAAGCGAAAGATGAGCTAGAGCGTATTCTACAGCAACGAAAATTTAAAAGGGATGAATTGAAAATTATGTCCTTATGGAAATTTGAATAAGCCTTGAAAAGGCTCATTAAGTAAAATTAAATATAAATCACAAACACATTTTATGATGGAAGCAAAACAAAAAGCACTCTTAAAGCATTTTTCTTCAGTATTGAGAAAGAAAGCTTTAAATGAAAGTTCTATAAATGAACCTATTGATCCCGTTATTTTGAGATTTTTATCTCGAAAAGAATTGATTGAAATTATCAAAAACAAATTTGAGAATTCAATTCCTAAAGATTTACAATTATTGGAATTAGAAAATGAAGAACTGTTAGCTATTATTGGAGATGAAATGTATATCATTTCATATATCACTAGTAATTGGGTTCAAGTCGCACAGACAGAAAAGGAAGTTGTTCCAATTACTAAAAAATCTAACACAAAGAAAAATGAAAAAACTACTCCGATATCCAAACAAACAAAAAGCAGTTGATAAAGCTCTATGGCTCAATTTTGAATACAGAACCAACAACAAACAGTTTGGAGTGATTCAAAGTACCAACGATGATTATTTAGTTGTTTTGAAAGATAGTGTTTCTTTTGAAAGGAAAAATTTTGAGAAATTACCTTGTGATTATTCAAAACTTTCTTACAAAAAGATTCAGATGATTGCAATGGATGAAGATCCATTAAATCATTGGGAAGAAATTCGAGGGTTGTTTTCTGTAATGGATGGAGAATTACTTCGCTATATCATACATAGTAAAATTCCTTTAGAAAAATTTATTCGTTTTGAATTAGCTGCTAGGGGATTTGATAAAAATCATCAATGGTGTGGTTTTGATAAAGCTGAAAAGATTTGGTTGAAATAACTTCATATAAAAACACCAGCATTTGTGCTTGGTGTTTTTTCTCTATGCATTTTCTAGTGATTTATTGATTAATTGTATGGATTAGGCTAGTTCGAACTTTGTTCAGTTGGGTCCACCACACAGAATTTTGGGTATTCAACCCCATTAAATCACTTTGTTTATCAAGGTGATTTTTTGGTTCGAACCTTTCTTTTTGGGATTCAAAAAGGGAATAGCAATCTAAGATAGCTAACAATGGTTTCGTCGTTATAAAATACAGTTTCTTATCTATTAATTGCTGGTTCGAACCGATTTTTAGCAGTAAACTTTTTTTTGTAAGATTATCACTTTTTTTAAATATATCAGAAGCATTTTCAGCTATAAAAGCATAATCTCGAGCAATGGATAACCAATTCGTTTCTAGATGAGAAATAGCTCTAATCTGTTTTTGTAGATTTCGTATTTTCACATCACATTGCTCCTTGAACGTTACAAATTCTTCATTGGTAATTTCATTATCTGCTCTCATCAAAGCTAAATTTTTCCTTCGATTTTCAAGAGTAGTTATATGTTTTTTTAAAGGAGTAATTAGCTCTTTATTCTTTTTTTTAGCTTGAGTATCCAGTCTTTGAAGACCTTCACACATATATAAATAAAAGTCTTTTGGAATTTTAATCTTTTCAAAAGCTTTCAAAAATTGTTGCTCTAATTCTTTTTTACTAATAAATTTTTGAGAACACTTTTGTTTACGCTTAGTACATCGATAATAGGTAATATCAATAATTGTTGGGTTGTTCATATCATCCTTTTCTGTTCCACATTTTGGACAATCGCCTCTATTTAAACAAGAGAACTTAAAACGACATGTTGTGCACCTCACCTGATATTTTCGCTCAGCAGTAATGCTGCAGCCACACTCACCACAAGAAATCATACCTCTATATGGAAAATCATATTTCTTGGGTCGTGTTTGGCGTTTTCTATTTCCTATATGAGATTGTATCTGATCGAATTCTTTTTCAGTAACAACAACTTGATGTTTTCCTTTATAACGTTTCTTAATACCATTACCATCTTTCCAATAAAAATAACCACAATAAAACTCATTACTAAATAAACTGTGGTAGGATGATTTTGAGTATTCGTGTTTGTTTTTACCTAAAAATCCCAACTCATCTCCAATACGCTTAATATCAGCAATAGAATAATTTCCTGTTAACATTAGTGACCAAAGTTTTTCTACTAAATGAAACTTTTTTTTATCTGGAATTATTTCAGTTTTATGCACCTTTTGTCTGTTCTCCTTATGGTGTATATATCCAATAGGTAACGTAGAACTCGGGTACCATCCACGCTCAGCTTTTGAAGCAACTCCTCTTCGAATATCTGTGCTTAAATCTTTGATAAATTGGTTTGCCATACCAAACTCCACTTGCATCATTAAAACGTTGTCAGAGGGCTTGTAGTCCCTCCCATAGCATTGTATATGCTTAATCCTATGCTGCTGTAACATCCAACTTATCTTTCCGCCATCTACAGGGTTTCTAGCCAAGCGATTCAGTTTCCAACACAAAATACCATCGGCTTTTCCTTGTTCTATTTCAGAGAGCATTTCATTAAAAGCTTTTCTTCCTGGTTCTTTGGCTGATTTAGATTCACTAAACACACCTACAACTTGAAGATCTAATTCAACCGCTATTTTATTAACTTCTTTTAATTGGTCGTCAATAGATGCCATTTGCCTATCTTCTGATTCACTAGATTTTCGAGCATAGAGAAAATACCGTAATTGTTGTGTTTGTATCATAGTGTAAACAAAAAAGGGCAAGGAAAAATAATTAAGAATGCTTGTTCATAATCACTTCCTTGCCCTTTTTTAGGCTTAATTAAATTTTGATTATGAACAAGCAGTGATAGTATAACATCAATAGGAAAAACACCAAAATTAATGTTTATGGTATTGAGGTGTATGTTCGATAATAATGGCAAAGAACGAGAATAACCGATAGGCTTCTTGATTTGCTTCTTCTATCGAAATATCCATATCATAATGCTTTTTATATAAACTTCGGAATTCAGCATTACGTTCTTTTGATAATTGTGTAGGTACTTGGATTCTCATAGCTGTACTATAGCTCAAGACAAAAGCCAACGGTAGTCCAACAAAATTGTATAAACATAGACGTTCTCATACAATAATCTCTGACTACTATTTTAATTCTTACATTAGATACTGTTAAAATGGACTATTATAAGAACACTACACAAACACCCAATAGTTTATTTGATAACTACTTAAAAACTCTGGGATGTGCAGAGCTCAAAGTATTACTAGTTATTATTAGGCAAACCATAGGTTTTATAGATGTAAATACGAAAAATAAGCGGAAGGATAGAGACTGGATATCTCAACGTTTCTTTATGTTACGTTCTGGTCTTTCAGGAAGGTCAGTGTCTTCTGCAATTTCTTCTTTAGTTCTAAAAGGGCTTATTCTTGTTACTAATGAAAATGGAGATTGTATGCACAGCATTAAAAAAAGGCGAGGAACTTCTCGTCTTTATTATTCAAGTACGCTAGTACTTGTGAACTCTTTGCATAGCACTTGTGATGTATTGGAAAATAAAGCAGTGAAAAAAGCTCACACTACAAAACTAACACACACAAAAATGTATAGTGAAACGAATTCACAAGCATTGAAAAAAATAAGTGACGCAGAACGCATCCATCAAATTTTACACCAACATAAAAACTAACTAATATCAAAGACACCACTTATCAACGCTTTCTCCACAAATAATCGAGTGACCGAGAAAAAAATTGTAAGATATACAATTTTGTTACCCTACCCAACTTATACCATTCTATATTAAAATGTAAAAAGGCGATGCAGTCATTCATTAATCGCATAGCCTTTTATACATTATGAGAACATCACCATATCAACATATTTATACCTATCGCAAAAACTGCCATTTGAACCTGAAAGATGTTGCGTATATGTTAAATATGGATGAAGGTAACTTATCTCGCTTTGAAGCAGGGAAATCCCAAAACCCCAAAGCATTACTAGGATACCATTATTTATTTAATTTGTCAATAGCTCCACCTCTTTTTAAAATTTTCAACTTCCAAAGTGAGGAGATTATCCATCGCTGCTTTCGCCTTTTAGAGAAACTGGAAAATAAATCCAAAACACGTAAGAATCTACTTCGTATTAAAGGTGTTAATACCATTATTAAAAAATTAACCAAAGACGATGACTATGAAAATAAAGACAAATAAAACCATATTAACCCTATACCCAAATACAATGGGAATGTGCTATGCTTTATTTGATTCCCCTAATGATTTGGTTGATTATGGCATTGGGCATGTGCGCCCTGTAAATAATAAAAAATCAATTGCTAAAGTTGCACACTATTTAGATTATTACAAGCCAGACATTGTTATTGTGAGAGGACTTACCAAGTATAATTATAAAAATAATAAACGCAATAAAAAATTAATTGACCTTATTTGCACTAAAGCGAAAGAAAAAAACCTTGAAGTACTTCAATATAACAGAAGCCAAATTAAAGAAGTTTTTAATCAATTTGAAGCCAATACTAAATATCAGATTTCAAAAAAATTGATAGAATGGTTTTCAAAATTAGAAGCCTTAGAGTACCCTTATAGAAAAGAATGGATGAACGAAAATCACAATGTGGGAGTATTTGATGCTATTTCCCTTGGGGTTACACATTATTATTTAAATGGATAGTTTTTTATAAAACATCTTTTAATTGAGGTGTCTTTTAGTGTTTTAGATGATCAATAATAACAGAATTTTCTTTCCCCTTTAAATTTTAGCATGATAATGTCGCACTATCCCTTTTGTAAGACACAGCTGTCGCAAAACTTTTTATTTTAAGACGCTCCATAATTATATTTTTAAGTTGTATTGGGTTTCACCATAAGGTTGAAGTACATAAATTCAATAAAAAAAATGTCTAAATTTTATAATGTTTGTACTCGAAAAACAGTCATTGGAGAATCTGGAGAAAAAAATATTTATCACAAAGTAGGTGTTATTAAAGTCTCAAAAAATGGAGGGTGGTTTTTACAATTGTATCAACAACCGGGTACAGATTTTCAAATCTTCATCAATCAAAATGATGAGTTACCAGTGATAGAATTTGAAGACCATGACGCTTAAAAATACCACGCCTGTTCCCAATGTGTTTTTTGATAGTGTTATCTCTAGTCTGAGCGGCTCTGCCATTCGGGTGTATTTGAAAATTGTCAGAAATACCTATGGATGGAGAGACCAAAACGGAAATATTAAAAGTCGTGATTGGATAGCCCATTCTCAATTTGAAAAGCTAGGACTCTCCAACAGAAGTGTCACCAATGGAGTTCAGGAACTTATCGACAAACATCTTATCATTGTTACAGATGAATCAAACACCTCACTAATTAATACACAAGCTCGTAAATATGCAAGTAAAGTCTTCTATGCACTTCCTGTAATTCCCAACGAAAATAGTACCCTAGACAACGTAAAAGATGACAAAACAAAACCGCAAAATTTGCGGACTACAAAAGAAATTTCTTTACAAAAGTACAAAGCAAGTGAACGTATTCCTGACAATATTAGGATTCAACAAATACAGGGACACGAAATTAGAAAACAACAACAAAGAAATAACTGGTTATAATTGTTGTTTTTATGATGTAATTAGGTACTATAAAAGCTAACGCTTTTATTAAAATTCTGATATCTAAAACTAGAATTCGTCAATTATTGGCTAAATCAATTTATCTCATTAAAAAAATGTTTATCAGATTGAAGGTTACCTAGACTATGAATAAGAATATAAGTCACTGACAATTATTGACTTATATTTTACCAACGCTATGATAATAAAGAACTTAAAACTTAATTATTATGGCTAAAGATTTAACAAAGATTAATCAAGTAATCTTAAATTATAAAAGACCGCATATTTCTAAACTACCCAAACTTTATCGCCCTTCTGATGCTATTGAGAAGTTACGTTCCGTTATTGATGAAAATATTTTAGATTTAAAAGAATACTATTGGGTTTTATTACTTACATCTGATAATAGACTATTAGGTATTACTGAATTAAATTCGGGAGGAATTCTAGACACAACATTAAACATTCGTGAAATTATTCAATTAGCATTACTTTCAAACGCAGTTAAAATTGTATTGATACATAATCATCCAAGTGGGAACTTAGAACCCTCTCAAAAAGATATTATGGTCACAAATCAATTAAAACGAATTTGTGAATTAATGGAAATCTATTTGGAAGATCACTTAATTATTACTTCTGAATCATTTACATCTATAAAAGCAAAATTAAATTAACTATAAACACCTTCTGGTTATTAAGAAGGTGTTTTTTTGTTGTATTCTTCAATTTTTTTGCATTTGTCAGTCAACAGGACATCTATCATTTCAAAAATTTCTAAATCAGTTTCATAAATATTTTGTTTATGTTTTTTTAATATTTCCCTTACTAATTTTAGCATGTAATCATCTCCTACATCAATTGCAACAAGTAATTTACCCCTTAAGGGAGATGTGTATTTTTGTACTTTGAACGAATTTAAAACAGCGTAAATATTTGAATAAATTTCTTTAAAATCATACTTATACTTATAAAAACAGGAAGGGCTTATAACAGACAAGGTATTATACGCATGAGTTCTAAAATAGTTATTTCCTAAAAGGTTAATTAAAAGAGGAATAGCATCTTCTACCTTAAATTTTGCTAGATATCCAAGAATATAAAATGTTAATGTATCGTTTTTATGTAACTTAAGAAGTGCTAGTATAGTTTCATTTAATTTTGAATTTGTTGCTTTAATATTTTGAATAATTTTTCTAGAAAATTCCAATGTTCTTTCATAATACTCAAAAGATTTAAATTCTCTATTATCTAAAAAAACTAATACTTCGGAAACCAGATTAAGTTGTGCATTATATTCAATACAACCTAGTCCAATTTTTTCATCAGGAAGAAATTCATTCAAAGCCTTATTGCAAAACTTAATATTTTTTTTATCATTTTGTCTATACAAATCTATTAATAAATTCATTTCTTTTTCGCTACCATATTCAAAACAGAAAAAAAATGCTCTTTGTCTTTGTTTTGTTGAATAGCTTTCATCAAACAAAATTTTAATTATATCTCTTGACAAAGCGATTGTTATTTCATCGCCTTGCTTTAAATCTAATCTATTATAAACGCTAATGTCTAATTTATTTGAGCTTAAAAAAAGTTTTTTTATAAACTCAACCATCCTTATAATACTTTGGGGTTTTAATTCTTTTGAATCAACTCTGATCCAATGATTAAAAGAATCTAGTCTATATTGAAGATACCTCTTATAAGTAAATTTATTTGCATTTGGGGTTTTTTCAAAAAGATAATTTATTAACTTGTTTGAGTGATTAAAGATAAACTTGTCTACATAAAGACGAATTGCTAAAGAATTTATTGAAAATACTTGCTGATATTTTTTTGATGAATTTCTTTTAAACAAATATTCATAAACAAAATCAGTTTCTTCTTCTTCAGTTAGTCTAATACTTGCAGCTTTATGTCTTATGATTTTATCATAAAAATAACGCTTATCCTTAATCGCAAAATATGAGCTCTTAATATCCTCCGTTAATTTTAAAACCTCTGAAAAAGATAATTTTAAATCATATTTAGTAAATGAATTAGTAATTGAATAAATTTTATATGGAATATCGAGATGATAAATGAATTTAAAAAAATAATGATTTAATTTTTCTTCCAACCATTTCGGAATATAATTGATTGGAATATTAAATCGTTGAATTAATAATCTTAAAATTAGTCTCCAAGAAAGCATATACATTTTTTCATCTTTATGATAATCCATATATTCTCGCTTAGAAATCATTAGCTTTATAAAACTAATTAAATATGATTCATTTATATAATCATACTTAATCGGATAATTTTTTTGATTAATAAATTCTAAAGCCAATTCAAACTTTTGAGTTAGGCTTTTATAAAAAATAGGCGGTCTTTTAAAATCATTTATTTTAAAATCGTCTAAAATTAAATCTGGATTTAAAAATCCTATTAAGTAGGTTTGAATCGAATTCCAAGCATCTTCATTTCCAGTCTGTTTTGTTAAAAATATTTTTTTTCTGTTAAAATCATTTAATGAATTGATTGTGTCCCTAAAGTATATTGCAGTAAAAAATAATCGTAATTCCTTTTTATCGAAGTATAACAACCCATCATTTAAACACAAAATATTATGCTTTTCTAATTGATTAATAACTTTAGAAGGGTTTAATCTGCTAAGTTTTGAATTTTTTAAGATATACTCATTAAATAAATTTTTAGCTTTTTCTTTATTAATTACTTCAAGATTCTTTAACTCAAAAGTCATTTTATAAGCTAAATAGCTAATTAATTCAACTTCATAGTTCTTCTGTTCTTTCCACCTTTCTTTTTCAATATCAGTTTTATCACCTTCATATTTTTTTATAAACTCATCTATTATAAGGTTATGAAGTAATTTACCCTTATTTACAATAACTTTCGCTATCTCTTCTACTTTAAAAATGTTACTTTCTATCCTTCTTTTTATAAAGGAAAGTAAAAACGTCAAATAAAGTGGCTTTTGAAGATGATGTTCTAATCCTTTATTTAAAATAAAATTATAATATAACTTCCCGTTTTCATTGCCAAGATATTTATGAAAAATAATTTCAATATTACTTGAAGATAATGGAGACAAATTATAAATTACAACATCAAAATGATGATTTGAGAATTTAGGAATATTTCTACCACTGAATACAATCTGGACATCATTCTGTTTTTTGAAATCACTTATTTCATTTATTAGGTTTGTCTTATTACCAGTAAATTCATCGTACCCATCTAGAAATAACAATATTCTATATCCAAAATAGGATGATTCATCCAAACCATAATTTTTCAGAGTCCTATTTATTAATTTATTTAAATCATTAAACGTATTGTATTTTAACTCTATAAAAATTGGAAAAACATGTATTCCTGTATTTTTGGCATAATGATGTGTTAACCATCTTAATAGCGTTGATTTTCCCTCTCCAGCTGAAGCATTGATAAAAATATCTTTCCCTAATTCAATGACGTTATTTATATCGTGTTTTTCTTCTAGTATTCTTTTTATTTCATTTATTTTTTTTGAATTTATTTTAAATTGCTTTTCTTGACTATCCTTACTTCCACTTAAATAAAGTTGTTTTTTTTCTAATTTATTCAGTTGAGTTTTAAGAAAATTATTAACCTTCAAAATAGGAAGATTAATAAAGTTTTCAATTGGCATTTCAAAATTAACTACATCTAAACGAATGACGCTAAATTCTTTTTGAAGTTTATGTAAATAATCATTGAATCCTTCACCTAAAGTCAATACATTTTTTTTGGGTACACCTTGCTCGAATTTTGGATTACCCTTGTCTGTATTAGATAGTTTTTGGGTTAAATCTTCTTCAATCAAAAACTCCCAATCCCAGTTTTTATTTAACTTTAAATTACACTCTCTAAATTTTTTAATTATTAATGGTTGGATGATGTCTGTGAAACTATTGTAATCCTCTCTATATTTATTATTAGTTTTATGAACTTTTATTTGCCTAAAAAAGCTAATTAAATGCTCCTTTCTATGCTCTTGATAATAGGCATTTATTTTTTTATTCTTAGGAGCAAGAAAATAACATAAAAAAGTATTTAGGATTTTCACAGAAAAAGAAACACTAAGACTCGTGCTTTCCTCAAAATCTTGCCGTATTACAGAATTTTCTTCGCTAATATTTATTGGAGGAACACCTTCACTGTAATAATCTTTGAGTTCTTGTTTAAACCATTCTACGGAAGCTATACATAATTCACTAACAGAAGCTTTTCCTTCTTTTACAGGTCTTATTGTATCAAAAAAATGATGCTTATTCTCTATATAAAATATTTTTGATCTTATTCCTTTCATAACAATACAATAGGCTAATAAAATTACTCCCAAGTTATTCCCAAACTCCCAAGTTAACACCTAATTGCTTCCTTTAAATCGAGTCATTTGAGCCTTAATCTTGTCCTGTAATTTAAATCATAAATGTATGAAAAATTCAGGAAAAATCAACTTTACTTTCTTAAAGGAATTAAACAGTAACATCAAATCCAATGATGATACTCTAAGAGAAAATGCTTTTAAAACTTTAAATGCTTTGGAACTACAAGATCAAAACCCTGGCATACAAATGTATGCCGTCTATTTAATGGGAAAACACCATTATTTAAATGCAAAATCAGGTAAGGTTTTAGAAAACTACTATAAAGCACATCAGAGTTTCAAAAAGGTTTTTAAAATTGCCAGAATTCATAGAGTAAACGTCAAAAATCCAAAGTATTATTTCAAATATGCTGAATCTGCCTTAAGATTGTCTCAGCACGTATGGTGTTTGCACGAACAGGAGCGATTAGTAACACTAGCAAAGAACATCTCGGATAATTCCCTAAAGAATTTATTTCCAAATAGTTCTTCTTTTAAATGGCTTAAGAACACATTGGATTCGTAAATCCAAAACGATAACACGTCCACCAACGGGAAGTGTTTTTCTATTCACTATTAATTTCAAATATTATGAGAAGTAAAAAACAAAAACAAATCGACTTTACAAGATTAGTTGACACAGAATTGACAGATTATATTCAAACAAAAGACATCATCAATCGAGAAACTCATTTACAAACTGCCACAAAATTATCAACAATGGATTTTAAATCCATTCCAAAAACGACTAAGATTCAGACTTTTGTTGGTTCTTTAGTTGCAGATTACCAACACCTAGTGGATTTTACCAACTCCAAATTAAGCGGAGATGTTCAAAAGCTAAGAGGACAATCCCATATCTCTGATACTGAAGATGCCATTGTTGATGTTGATCGTAAAATTGGAGCTGTCGATGCCAAGATAACGCCGCTAAAAGGAAAATTTGATGACAAAGGAAAGCAGTACAAAGCTATGGTTCTAAAATGGTATTGGATGATTGTACTGCTAATCGGCATCGCATCGGTAGAACTCATCGCAAATTTTGATGTGTTTGCTACTTTAGGTGGCGGCTTAATTTCAAGTCTTGGTATAGCATTTCTTACTGGTTTATGTGTCTATTGGTACAGTCATTTTACGCCAGATAAAATCCGCGATTATGGAGGAGGCAATCCTAAAAAACAACTGCTGCTATTTTTATTGTTTCTAATTCCAATTGTTACCGTCTTTTATTTTTTCTCGACCATGCGCATTAATTATATGATTGCGCTCAATCCTGAAATGGCTGAAGTTTTCAATGCCAATCCTTGGATATTTACCCTAATAAATGCCTTTGCATATACAATTAGTTGTATGATAATTTGGGCATTCAAACCGAGCAAAGAAGTGATTCTTGCCTATAAGAAATACCGTCACGATGTGAAGGATATTCAATCTTTAGAATTGGAACGTGAAGCTTTGTGTCAAAAACGCGCATCATTACATCCTGAACTTAGAGATAAGTTAACAGATAAATATCAAATTTTACTACTTGGCAAACAAACCGAAGATGAGATTGTAACTCAATTCAAAGGATGTTTCGAAGAATTCAAAATGGAATTGTACCTCAAAACAAATGGTGCTTGTGACCCATTATTCTCAGGAGATTCAGACAAAGATTTACCTAAACTTAAATTAAACTACCAAGCTATTAACCAAAAATTTCCAAAACTATGAAATCGTTCTGCTATATACTCGTATTGATCCTATTTTTTGCTTGTAAACCTACCGAAACAACGACTATCTCTATCACAGTAATGGCGGATAGAACTGACACATTAACCATTGATAAACCTAATGTATTATTGGTCAAATCGCTTAGTGGTTTAGACACTGACCCTACCTTTGGAATTGATTTTAGATTTCAACATATTGGAAATACTGATTTCAACCCAGTCTATAGTGCTAAACTTAAACCTGCTTCTTTTTTAGACAATAACTTAGAACGAAAAGTAACGACTGCTCGTTTTTATAAAGATATTGACACCTTATTTAAATCTGAAAACAGGCGTAGCTATTCTTATCGTAGTTCAAGTATTTTAATACCACTGGCTATTCAGTTGAAAAAACTACAACAACTGAATACATCCAAAAAGATACTAGTGTTATTTAGTGATGGTTATGAATGTAGTTCACTTCTAAATGTATATAATCAGGATAGAATTTCTCTCTTAAACAATCCTGAAGATTTAGCTCAAAAACTCAAAAAACAATTAGAGTTACCCAACGATTTATCAGATATCACCCTCTATTTAATCTACCATCCAAAAACTACAGAAGATAACAGACTCTTTAGCTGTGTTTGTCTACTATACAAGGAATTGTTTAAGGGTTCGGGTCTAAATATTCGTATAGGAATGGAACAAAAACTCAACCGATGAAAACAAAAGGACGCATCTTTCTGACGGCACTAAAATACATCCTTCAAGGATTGTGGAAACTCTTAATGCTTTGCATCTATACAGGTGCAAAGCTTATTGAAACAATTGCTGGATTTATATCCAAGATCACCGAAAAAATGTTGAACTAAAAAATAGAGATGATGATAAAACACATAATTGACGCA
Source organism: Lutibacter oricola (assembly GCF_900106565.1). GTDB lineage: Bacteria > Bacteroidota > Bacteroidia > Flavobacteriales > Flavobacteriaceae > Lutibacter > Lutibacter oricola. The sequence continues at coordinate 267,765 of NZ_FNNJ01000002.1, read as the reverse complement.
TTCAATGATACCCTTAAAGGAATTTTTGAAGAAATTGAAAACATTCTAGAAAAAGACCACAGTACCAATGCTGAATTTGGAAAACCTAGTTCACTTATTTCCAAACGAAATAAAGGTTGGTCTATCGATGGTAAACGCTTTTTAGATTTAGAGATTAGTCGTAGAAATCTCTGTGTTGTGGCTGGGTCTGGAAAAGGGAAGACACAGGTTCAAATTTTCCCAACGCTATTAAATGCAACGTCCTCCATTGTTGTGAATGATAATAGTGGGGAATTAGCATCGTGTATTCCACATTTACAATCTAAGGGTTTTGAAGCCCTAGTTATGAATCTAACCCATAAAACTGGCGTTTATTTAAACCCCTTAGAGGGTCTCAAAGGTGATGTAAGCGGGATTCGTAAAATAGCAAAAACATTGATGGGCTTTGCCACTGATAAAAACGATTTCTTTTCTATCTCTGGAGAAGATTGTTTGAGCTTGTTTATGCAGTATGCATTGGAATCAGAACCACGCATTTATGCCAACCTAGGTAATGTGTATCGTTTAATTCTAACCTATCAAGGTTCTCCTGAAGTTATTGAACGTCTTTTTGCTGCCAAGGCATCGGATGCCGTGTGGGTTAAATTTAAGGCCTTAGCAGGGAATTCTGAGCGTACCTTGAAATCCATTACGGCTACAGCTTTATCTGCACTGTCTTGGCTTGGTGATAATCCTGCATTGGCAGATATTACTTCCGTTTCTACTATTTCATTTGAAGCTTTTAGAAAAACTCCTCACTGTTTGTTTATTCAAGCTCCTGTGAGTGATGCTAAATTCTATGCACCAATGGTCGCACTGATATTTCAAAGTTTTTATCGTTTTGCATTTTCAAAATTACCAACTAAAGAGGATTTAGATATTTTAATGGTATTAGATGAATTTTCATCTTTAATTGATGGCTTACCAGATTATAGTTCAACGATAAGCAACAGTAGAAAATTTAAGATTCCACAATGCATTGTTCTTCAAGATGAATCCCTTTTGAGTCCCTATAAAGAACTGAAAGACAATATTCTTCAGAACTGTTTTGTGAAATGTTATTACGGAGGACAAGATAAAAAAGCTTTTGAGTTAGAAAAATTATTGGGACAGTATGAATATACCGATAAGAAAACAGGTCACATCAAAAATAGGCCCTTATTAACTGCTCCCGAAATTCGTGAATTAGATAACGAAATTATTGTACTTGTTAATAGTCAAAAACCTTTAAAAGTAAAAGTAACTCCTGCTTATAAACAATCTAGACTTCGCAAACAATTGGATATGGTTGCTCTTGTACATGAACAAGATGAAGAACTTATAGAATACACCATCCAGTACATTGATCTAACACCCTACAAAAAACTTGATGAGACTCCAAATAAATCCAAACTTTAAATTTAAATACTATGAAATTAATTACACAACATTTAACAAATCGCTTTGATCAGATTGGAAATCAATCTGAAATTGAAAATCCACTTATCATTGCGAAATTTTTCAACCCAGGTGGTGCAGGTACATGGTACGCTACAGAATACAATCCAGAAACAAAGATTTGTTACGGATATGTTACAGGGCTTGCTTATGACGAGTGGGGAACTTTTTCAATCGATGAGCTGGAAACCGTGCAACTTCCTTTTGGGTTATCCATAGAACGTGACATACATTTTGATGAAATTCATTTTAAGGAGTTGATGCAAAAAAAGAGATTGAATGAGCTTCCAAAGAAAGATTTACAACAAGATAAAAATCAAGGATTAGAACGCTCATGAAAAATTCAGACTTTAAATACAAGTCATTGCATGAATATTTGGATGTAGCTTTATATGAAACACCTAACCCAACTCATAAACAAATTAAACAGGCTAAAAAAGCATATTGGAGAAGTTGGTTCAGACACTATCACCGTCAACGAAGAGAAGATCGAAAGGAATTTACACTTGGTTTTGACAGGCAAAGCCTTCAATTAATTAACCAAAAGAGAGGTAAACTATCTGTCTCTAAATTCTTATACCAAGCTGTAGCTACTGCTTTAAATACGCATACAATTGCAGCTGCTAATACAGAGCTATTAGATACAATTCATATACAATTAATGGAACTTATCAGTCTTGTTGAAGAATTGTTAGACCTTGAATCTATAGAGATTTCTATAACAATGTTTGAACGATTAGAAGCCTTGGAATTACAATTTAATAAACTTAAAAATGATTTTAAAAAGCAAAGCAGTTAAAAGTAAACGAGGAATGAAAAATGTGCTCCGCTATATTATATCTGGAACCAATCTTCAATCAAATGATTTTGTATTGACACGCTTCATTCGTGGAGACAGGCCCTTTGAAGCTTTAATAGGAAAATCAGAAGGGATTTTAGAACGCTCTCTAGATGTACTTGAAAATCGTGTAGAAAATATGTTTACTCAATTTGAACAGAACAATGAAAAGCGACGTATTAAACGTAAAAATGCAAATCGCATCTATCACGAAATTATTAGCTTTAATAAACTGGACACTGATAAACTTAATTCTAAAAATTTGAAAAAATTAGCTCGATACTATGCTAAAATTCGAAGTAAAAATTCATTAATGGTGTCCGCACTACATTCTGATAAAGAACATTTACATATTCACAATGTAATTTCAGCTGTAGAATTTGAAACTGGCAAAACAGTACGGCTATCTAGAAATGATTTTAAAAATGTCAAAGTATCACTTGAAAATTGGCAAGAAAAGAATTTAGGGTTGATTCATAGTAAAGTGAATCACGATAAAAAAAAAAGAACTGTCACTTCTCATAGATGCTGAATATCAAATTAATTTAAGAGGCCAAAGAAGTAAAAAACAACTATTGCAATTGCAACTAGCCGAAGTTTTTAGCAATGCCAAATCTTCTCAAGATTTTTACCAGCGTATTGAAAAAAAAGGATTACAACCGTATCTTCGAGATGGTCAAGTCGTTGGTATTATCAACAATCAAAAAAAGTACCGTCTTAAAACGCTCGGATTTTCTAATCAACGAATTGCTAATTTAGAAAATGAAATTCTTCAAAAACATAATCCTAGACTCAAAGAATTAAAACAATTACATAATAGAAGATCCAAAAATAAAGATTTGGGATTGGAACGTTAAAATCATCTTATTTTATAATGAAAAGAGTGGCTAGTTAGTCACTCTTTTTTTGTTGATCGTTTAAGGGGAATGCAAAGGGAACTCCCTTGCCAAGATCGCGTTTTATACAGTTTATCTGATAAAACGCAATCTTGCCTCGATGTCTTAAAAGTATAACGACTTGAGATATCGTGAGCAATTAAAATGTCTTAAAAGCAAATGGTAAGGGACTTAGGGCATTTTTTTATATATTAACTCTAAAAATAAAAAATCATGAATTTACTTCTTGAAATAATTAAAGTTGCCTATGTTAATAAAATTTTAATCAATAATAATCAAGACTTTATCTACAGTATAGAAGATTTAATTATCCCAATCCCAAAAGAAACAACAAATTCAAAATGGGAAACAAAGGATGGGAAAAAATTATATGACTCTAAAGAGCTTGCTGGAGTTGCTGGATTATTCCGAGAACTAAAAAAAGACCCTAAATTGAGAATTATTTATAGTAACGATTTAGGGTCTTCAATTACAGGTATTGACTGTATAGCATTTAAAAATGGAAATTATATTGTTTGTGAAGCTAAAGGGACAACTTCTAAAAAAACTTATGTATCAAAATTTTTAAGAAAAACGAAAACCAAAGGAAGACAGATGTCTTGGGATTGGATATGGAGATCATTGGTTGAGTTTGCAGAAGACTCTAGAAATGCAATCGTTTTTCTTGAAATCTATGAAAATGTAATTAAACAAGAAAATATCACACGCTTAATTTCAATTTCTACACTTGAAAAAATAAATCAGAAATTTTCAATACTTGAAACAAGATTTTACAATGATTTCCAGATTAAACATTTAAAAGGAATGCAAGATTATTCAAATCAAAAAACACTTATCAAATGGCTCCTAGAAATTAAAAAAGAAAATCTCTTTGAAAAAGCATCTGATTTAATATTGGGAAAAATAAAGAAATTTAATTTGAATCAATAGAATTAAATATATTTCAAGGAGAATATGACAGTTGATGGATAAAATTTTTCATGTGAAAACAGCTGTATCAACATAGGGTTTATTATAAAGAAAAGGCAACATTATTTTTTGAATCAAAAGTCCATCAAACCAAGATGAGATTACATCTTTAAAAGATACTATCATAATAATTTATGAAAAATCACGTTTCATTATTTAATTTATTTCTTATTTTAGACAAAAAATTGCACTTATACAATCAAGTTTTTTTTGAATTCCAACAAGTATTAAAACACTTGAAATTATAAAACTAATGTACTGTATTACGGATATATGTCTGAGGATAAAAACACTATTGAAAGACCAAAATTACATGAAGTAGTTCCAAGAGAGGTTGTTGGAAGGGATGTTATTGCTAGATATCAAGGACAATTTAGAGGTGCGGCTTATGAATGTCTCGCTTTGTTAGATGGGGGAGATCTTGATAGAGTTTATTGTGATTATCAAGATGATTTTGTAACTCGCCTAAATGTAAATGGGCAACAGATTTATAACTTTTATCAAGTAAAAACAAAAAATAAACTGAACCATCAATGGAGTGTCAATGAAATATTTGGTCTATACAAAAAAAAGAATCAAACTTCAATTGATAAAATAGAAAATAGCTTCGCTGGTAAACTATTAATACATACTGTTAAGTTTAATAACTCTTGTGGTAAGGTTGTATTTCTTACAAATATACATTTTGATGACGATGTAGAAGCATGTATGAAAGCCTGTATTGATTGTGATTATGAAAATAGACATTTTGCATCATTGCTAGAAAAATTCAATTCTGCTTTCTCAAAGGAATCTCCTCTAGATGATGTTAATGTTATAAAAGCTATAAAAAAACTTCAGCTTGAGCCTAATAAATCATACTTACTTCCCTCAGATGAAAATTTCTATGCCATAGCTAGAGATACTATTTTTAAATACAGTGAAATCGATTTGAAAAAAATTGAAAGTGAAGAAATAATTAATAACCTTGTTTCATTGGTAGAAAAAAAATCATTTTCCAAGCTTTTAGAAAATTGTAAGGAATCTGATCTGGATGAAATTGCTGGTATTTGTCTGGAAGATATGTTAGATATTCTTAGCATATCTAAAGGGGCATATAATCATTTACACAAAGGAGGTGATAGTCAAGCAATTAAAAACGCCTCAATAATTCAAAGATTATTAAAGCAAGGAGGAGCTAGTGATACGATGATTGAGTTTGCATCAAAATGCAAAGTCAATTGGGATATTTGGTATAGAGAAAAACGACACAATATTCCAGAATTTGATTTAAATTTCATAATGGAAAATATAAGTTTAATTGCAAAAGAATGGTCGATTAATAATCAGTCAATTTTTGTTATTAAAGAAAAAGTAGAAGGTTTAAATAATGAACTTAAGAAAATTTCAAATACTCTAACAGTAGAGCTTTTGTTAGGAGGAGTATTTTCTGTAATTGTAAGAAATGAGTCACAATGAATTATAATGATTTTTTTAATGAAGCCAAAAAAAGAGGGGTATCAATTGAGCTTGATAATCCAAATATTTCTATTTCACATAAATTAAGTAATGAAGCTCTTTTTCATTTACCTTTATTAGCAATGACTATTTTATTACTTTCAAAAGATAGAAGTAAGCCAAAAAGTGAAGAGCTCGGACAGTTGGTTGGAGAGTGTTTTGAAAGAACTTTTAAAGGATTTAAAGGCTCTTCTCAATATTTGGGTTGGTCTGCAAATTTAAGAATGAGAACTGTTAAAGCTCTAACCTTCCTTGAGGCAGCCGGTTTGGTTATGGTTGATGTTCAAGATCCAAAAATAAAAATTACTAAAATGGGGAAAAAAGTAATCACTAAAGCAATAGATGGTAATACTGATTTAGGATATAACCTACAGTTAATTGAAAGAAAGTATAGAAATATTAGAGTAGAGAAACAAATATCAATAGGAATAGCATGAAACTTCTAGAATTAAAAATAGAGCCTGTTGAAGTAGACGGATGGGAATCAGAATTACTAACATTTGGAGATGATATAACTCAGCTTTATGGTCCTAATGGATGTGGGAAAACACCCGTAATCCATTCAATAGCATATGCAATGGGATATCCGGTAAGATATCGTGATGATATTCAAAGAAATTGTAAATCCATTTTATTAAAAGCTTCTCACAAAGAAAAAATTATAGTTTTTAAACGAGAATTATCTTCAAGCTTCAATATTGAGTGTCAGATTTCTGAAAAGAGTATAGATGGTGAAACAAATGATATTAATAGCTTTTATAATGAAAAAGATTTTTCTCTATACCTTTTAAATTTATTAGGGCTATCAACAGCTGCTCTCACATCGGTAAAAAACATGCCTACTTACCCATATATATCTACATTTCTACCTTTATTTTACGTAGATCAAGATCTTGGTTATACTAGTGCGTATAAATCTCAGTCTAACTTTATAAAAGATCAATACGCTGAAATGGTTCGTATGTCTATAGGTGTAGCCGCAAAAAATTCTTATGAAAAAAAGAAGCACCTAATAGAAAACAAAAATGAACTAAATTCAGTTGATTCAGAAATTGTAAGCACAGAGAAATTTATTGAAACTTTAATGCTTCAAAGAAAAGGGTCTTTGCTTTCCAGTATAGATATAGAAGATCGCCTTCAAAAATTGAAAGATAGATTAGATGAGCTTAATTCAAATCAAGATACATCTTATAGTTCTAAATCGGCAATTCAAACTTTAATTAATGAAAATTTATCAGAAAAAAATAAGGTCAATTCTAGAATTAAAGACTTAGAGGAAAGAATTAGTGGTTTTAGTAAAATTAAAGAAGAAATTGAAATTGAAATAAATACTCTTTCCTTGAACGAGGAGGCTAAACGCATCTTTACCTCCTTTAATGAAATATGTAGTAATAAAGGTTGCCAACTTTTTTTAAGTAGCTCTAAATCTTATGGTAAAAACCTATTATACCTGAAAGATCAAATTAAAGATTTAGATAGGAACCTTATTTATCAAGAAGAGCGTCTTGAAGAGTTTCGTTTAAATTTTGATAAGCTCAAAGGTGAAATAAGAAAGCTAAAAATTAACCTATCTGATGAGCAATCTGCAGGCTCAACTCAGAATCTAGTGAATACAATTAGTGAATTAACCAGGTCAATTATTGACCTCCAAAAAGAAAAAGAAATAGTAAAAAGATTAGAGTTAGAAGAACGAAAATATAGCAGATTTTTAGATAAAAGAGAGCAATTGCATAATGCCATCGCTTCTTTAGATGATAGAAATACTACTGTTGATTTAAAACATTTAAAGTTCAGGACAGATTTTAAGAAACAATTGAGAGAGTGGCTAGATGTTTTAAGCACAAAAAATATATCAAATAACATTACTATTGATTCAGACTTTAATATTTTATTTGGAACTGAAAAATTATCTCAATTAAGCGGGAGTACTTTACTACGGGTTATATTAGCTATTAAAGCTGCTTTTTTTGACATCTATATATCTTCAGAATTATCTGCCTTCGAGTTCTTAATATTTGACACTCCAAAGCAACATGACATAGAAACAGAACATTTTGCAGCTTTTATAAATAAACTTAAAACCATTGTAACTAAAAAAAGAGCTCAAATAATTTTTTCAACTACTGAATATCACTATAATTCAAGAGGTGGTGACACTGAATGGATTCCTAACTTCCCAGGAACAGAGCAAAACATGTTTTTAGGAGTAATACCTAAGAATGTGTAAATTCAAAGTCAATATCTAATTGTCTGATATAAAGAAAAGATAAATCCTACTTTCTAATAAAAAGATTCGGTTATTAAAATAAATGTTTTTACTTATGCCTAACTTCTTTCAATTCATCTAATCTCTTATTCATTTTTAATTGAAGCTGCTCTTCTAATCTTTGCTTCTCTAAGAAATTATCAATAATAGCTTCCAATAATTTCTGATCATAACTATTGAGTGAAGTTAATTTTAATAGCTTTTCGTTAATTGCTAATGCTTCAATGTTTGGATTTACAAATAAATCAAATATTGGTACTTCTAACGCCAATGCCACTTTCTCCATCGTTCCTATTCCTGGCTCTGTTTTACCATTTTCAAGTCTGCTAAGCGTTGTTTGTCGTATTTGCATCCTATCAGCTAATTCGACTTGCGAGATACTTTTTAAACCTCTTAAACGCTTTATATTTCCACAAAATATTTTATGCAGTTCTGTCATAGTTGTACTCTTTATTTATCCAAATATAAAACTATTCTTCACACCTTTGTTAATTATGTTCTTTTTTATTTGTTTTTATTACTTATAAAGCATATATTTGAATTAATTATGCCAACAAACAAAAAACATACATCTCTTGTTGATAATGAAGCTTTAACTAAAGCTCGTTCTCAATTATTGTTTTTTGCTATAATTGAATATGAACGCTATTTATTGTCCTTATGCAAAACGCCTTAATATATACTAGAGTTTCAACTGATGAACAAGCTAATAAAGGTTTTAGTTTACCGCATCAAAAAAATGTTCTTAAGTTATATTGTCAGCATAAAGGTATCAATATTCTTAGACATTATAAGGAAGATTTTTCTGCTAAGAATTTTAACCGACCTGCTTTCAATGAATTATTCTCTTATGTAAAAGCAAATCGAAAGTCAATTGATTTTTTACTCTTTACTAGATGGGATCGCTTTAGTAGAAACCAGGAAGAAGCCTATCGTGTAATTCGTGAATTTAGAAACTTAGGAATTGAGGTCAACGCCATTGAACAACCCTTAGATTTATCCCAACCTGATTCAAAAGTTATGCTTGCTGTCTATTTGGTAATTCCTGAGGTTGAAAATGATAAAAATAGTATTCGCACCAAAGAAGGTTTAAGACGAGCAATGAAAGAAGGTTGCTTTGTAGGAATTGCTCCTTTTGGTTATAAAAACGTTCGCAATGAAGAAGGGAAGTCTACGCTCGCTATTAAAAGTGACTTAGCACCCATCATTAGACGTGCTTTTACTGATTATGCTAAAGGCGTTTTATCTTCCGAAGAAATTCGTAAAAAATATTACCATCGCGGATTGAAATTTACCAAACAGAGTATGCTGAACCTTCTAAAGAACCCTGTTTACTGCGGTAAAATAGCCATCAAAGAATGGAAAAAAGAAGATGCAGTAATCGTACAGGGGCTTCACCCTTCAATAATAGATGATAAAACATTCAATACTGTTCAGCGTGTCTTTGCGGATAAGGTTAAAAAGCCTATTCACAAGTTTTCTGAAATTGATGAGTATTTACCACTGAGAGGTTTTTTACAATGTGCTAAGTGTGGAAGAGCATTAACAGGAAGTGCTTCTAGGGGTAGAAATGGTGTTCGTCATTTCTATTATCACTGCCAACCTAAATGCAAAGAACGTTTTAGAGCTGAAGATGCCAATGCTATTTTTGAAAATTTGTTAAAAGAATTTGTTGTCAAAGAAGATGCGTTAATTCTATACAAACAAATTCTTAACGAAACTTTTCTAGGAGAGCAAAAAGACAGGAAATTAAGGCTTCGCCAAATTAAAAAGGAAATTACCAATCTTAGAACTCGAATGGAATCTATTGAAAATAAATTTTTTGACGACCTCATTGATGCTAATACGTTTAATGCAATGAAGGGTAAAACTCAACTAAAAATAAACGACTTACAAGCTGAATCTGAATCACTTAACTCTATAGATAAAAACATAGACAAATATTTAAAACTAGGCATCTCCTTTTTACACGGTATCGATAAGCTCTATAAAAGCTCACCTGCAAACATTAAAAAGAAGATTGTTGGTTCGATATTTCCTGAAAAACTCATTTTTTTAAAAAATAAGTATCGAACCGCTTTTTTGAATGAACTGTTTGCCCTTATCCTTAGCAAACATAAGCCCTTCAGGCTTTTGGAAATAAAAACTCCCCGTCAAAATGACGGGGAGTCTAAAAAAGCTCCATTTTGTGGGTTTACATTTGATACATACAACCACATGTGATTTGAAGCTGCAAAAACAGATTCTGGCATTGAAAAACCTGAAACTTCCCATTGTTTTTCTAATGCGTACGTTGTATTTAAAACTTCATCATTTAATTCTGAAACAAAATTCATTCCTGCTTCTAATTTTCCAATAATTACTTTGTTTAATAATGCTCCAGTTTCTTCAGCATAAGGTTGTTTCATATGAATATTCCAAATTGCAGATGCATTTCTCCAGTTTTCGTAAACTACAAACGTATTTTCATCACCTTCAACAGTATATAAATCGAAAAATAGGTTTCCTTGTTCTTTTCGAGTATGCGCAATATGTTTTTCAAACTGTTTTAAAACACGTTCTCTATTACCTTCTTTCACCTTAAAAATGAAGAATAACGTTTCTTCTTTATCTTCAATATTTATTTTTTTTGAAGCTATAGGATAAGGTTTTGCTTTGTTTAAAAGCATTATTTCGGGTTTAAAAGCAAGAGATTTTTTTGCAATTGCTTGCAATTCTTTTGTATATGATTTTTCACCGTGAATAGTATGTGCATCTTTGTTTTTCCAAATAGAATATACGTACAACACATTTGGATTGTTATCATCTAAGTACAATTTCATAGCAATATTTCCTTCTTCTTTTAAAGAAAGGTTTAAACCGCGTATCGCTGCTTTTTTAAATTGTATATTAAATTCTGGTTTTACCGTAAACTTTACTAATTGAGTAATTGTTTTGTCCTCTTTTGTACAACTTGCAATCATTATTGCTGTTATAAATAGTAGTGTTAAATTTTTCATTTTTTTTCAGTGATTTATAGTGTTACAACAACTTTACCTACGGTTCTACCTTTTTCAACTTCGGTATGAGCTTCTGCCATTGCTTCAAAAGGGAACGTTTTATAAATAGTTGGTTTTATGGTTTCATTTTCTAACATTTCTTTTAACGTATTCATATCCTTACTGTTAGATTGAACTAACATTGAAAAAACATTCACTTTTAAGGCATCTGCTTTTGCTTGTAAATCTTCCTCAATTTGCATAGCTGCTGTTGTAATAATAGTACCATTTGGTTTTACAACCTTTAATGCTTTTTCTAATATTTCACCACCTTGAGTATCAAATACAAAATCTAAATCTGATAAAACTTCATCAAATGCTTGTGTTCTATAATCTATATGTTCATTTGCACCAATAGACAAGACAAAATCTTTATTTTTAGCCGAACTTGTAGTAATTACATAAGCTCCCATATCTTTGGCTATTTGAATTGCAAAATGTCCAACTCCTCCAGAACCGGCTTGTACCAATACTTTATCATCTTTTTTTACTTTTTCTTGTAAAATTTGTAAAGCTGTAAGTGCAGCTAAAGTAGTTGCCGCAGCTTCTTCAAATGAAATATTAGTAGGAATTAAAGCTAAATGACTTTCTGGTGAAGCAACAAATTCTGCATAAGCATTTCCTACTCCAGGAAAGTTTACCATTCCAAATACATTATCTCCAATTTTAAATTTTGAAACTTTTTCTCCAACCGAAACAACTGTTCCTGAAACATCCCAACCTAAAATAACATCATCGGTTTTACCTAGTAACATTTTTAAACCTTCTTCAGCATATTTTACTTTTGCATCAGCTGGGTTAATACTAATTGCTTTTACTTCAATTAATACTTCTGTTTCCTTAGTAGTTGGTTTTTCAATTTCTTGTAGTTTTAAATTGTCAACTCCACCTGCTTTTTTTAATACTATTGCTTTCATATTATTAATTTTAAATATACTATCATTTTTATAGTGACAAAAGTATGTATAGTTTCAAAATCTCACAATAACGGTCAAACATGATAGTATAAATAAAAATTTACAAAACACTATTATACAGTTTATTACAATTTATTATTTACACTATATTTTTTATAGTTGCAAAATATAATATAGTTATATAACTTTGCATTATTAAATAGTAAGATTATGGATAGAAAAGAGCTTTTTGAAAAAAAAACATTAATAAAATTGAATGATAAAATATTCCCTTGTCCTACTAGTGCTGCTATGGAATTAATTGGTGGAAAATGGAAAAGTGTGATATTAATGCATTTAATTGATAGAACTAAAAGATATAATGAACTAAGAAAGGAATTACCTTCGGTCACAGAACGTACTTTGAGTCTTCAATTAAAACAATTAGAGAAAGATGGCTTAGTATCTAGAAAAGTGTACACTAAAAAACCACCTTTAAAAGTTGAATATTCTTTAACTGATTTTGGTAGAACCGTAGTTCCTGTAGTACAAGCAATTACAGAATGGGGAATTACAGCTGCTTATGAAAAAGGCGAGTTTATAGAAACAAAAGAATAATTAAATAATTGAAATTTTGAATTTTAAAAAATAATTTGTATATTTAAGTGTTGATTAATAAGTTATTAAGAGTAACAAATTGATAATACTAATTATCAAAAAAACAGATATTATTAAACAACTGAAAAAGTCTTTAAATATATTCTAAAGACTTTTTTACGTATATATTGTTACTAATCTAGTTATTTGAATTTAGTTATATTCGCAACTACTAACTAATTCAACTATTTGTGAAATTAAAATACTACAGTTTTATACTTATTACTTTTCTAAATATTTTTGTAATACCTGCACAAAACTCATCAATTAAAATTACAGGAACTATAATAGAAAGTGTTAACAATAACCCAATTGAGTTTGCTACAGTAGCCATTTTTAATAAAAATTCTAAAAAGGCTATTGCTGGTTCTGTTACCGATGCTAATGGTTATTTCTCCATAAATTCTACAGATTCAAATATTTATATTGAAATTAGTTTTATTGGATTTAAAACTAAAAAAGTAACTTCTTACACTGTAAAAAATCAAAAAATTGATTTAAAAACCATTGTTTTAGAAGAAAATTCTCAAAGTTTAGATGAGGTTTTAATTCGTTCAGAAAAATCACAAACCGAATTTAAATTAGATAGACGTGTATTTAATGTTGGTAAAGATTTAAGTTCAACTGGAGCTGGAGCTTTGGAAGTTTTAAACAATGTTCCATCTGTAAATGTAGATATTGAAGGTCAGGTAAGTTTAAGAGGTAATTCTGGAGTTCAAATATTAATTAATGGAAAACCTTCAGTTTTAACAAATGGAGATAGTAATGCTCTTGGTAGTATTACTGCAGATATGATTGAAAAAATTGAAGTAATTACAAACCCTTCTGCTAAATATGATGCCGAAGGAACAGCTGGTATTATTAATATTGTTATTAAAAAATCTGAAAAGAAAGGCTTAAATGGTTCTGCAACCTTAAATCTTGGTGTACCAAATAGTAATAGTTTTGGTTTAAGTTTAAATAAACGTACTGAAAAGTTTAATTTATTTAGCCAGATTGGTATTGGGCTGCGCACATATCCTTCAGAAAGTGAAAGTGTAAATAATGATTTGGTAAATGATATTAGTGTTACTAGTATTGGTGATGGTAATTTTAATGAAAAATTTAATAATATACTGTTAGGAACAGATTATCACATAAACGATTTAAATGTTGTTACACTTTCGGGTTCATATGCTTACGAAGTTGAAGATCAAGACAATTTAACTACATATAATAGATTTAATGCATCTAATAAATTAACCGATAATTGGTTACGTAGCGAAAAAACCGAAGCTACAAATCCTAAACTTCGTTATGAATTACAGTACAAGAAAAACTTCAAAAGGCATAAAGAGCAAAGTTTATTATTTAGTGCATTAGGTAGTTCTTTTAGAAAAGATCAATTTTCTGATTATGAAAACACACCTATTATTGGAGATGTTGATAATCTTGAACAAAAAACTAGAACAGACTATAAATTAGAAGATTATACGTTTAAATTGGATTATACGCATCCTTTTCTAAAAAAATATACGCTAGAATCTGGTTCGCAATATGTAATTAACAATGTAACTAATGATTTTGCTGTTGATAATTTAACAAATGGCGAATGGATAAATGATGCCGATTTATCTAATATTTTTAATTATGAACAAAAAGTTTTAGGTATTTACACTACTGCAGCTTTTGAAGGTGATAAATGGGGATTAAAAGTAGGTTTAAGAATGGAAAACACAAGCTTAAGTACTGTTTTAAAAACTACTAATGAAGAAAGCTCTGATGATTACACTAACTTTTTCCCTAGTGCGCATACATCATATACGGTTAATGATAATTTTTCGTTACAAGTTGGCTATTCAAAAAGAATTAACAGACCAAGGTTAAGATCTCTGAATCCATTTTCTAGTATTAGAAATAATTTTAGTATTTCAACAGGAAATCCAGATTTACAACCTGAGTACACAGACTCATACGAGATTACAAGTATTCATAAAATTGGAAAAACTTCTCTTAATTTTAGTTTGTATAACAGACATACTACCGATGTTATGGAACGAGTTTCTGTTTTTGAAAACAATGTTAGTATTTCCAGGCCAGAAAATATTGGTTCTAATACTACTACTGGTTTCGAAATAAATGGTAAAATAGCTCCATTAAGTTGGCTATCTATAAATGGTGATTTTAATATCAATTATTTTAATAGAGAAGGTTTTTACAACAATACTTCTTTCGACTTTAAAGGAAACCGTTGGTCTACACGTTTAACATCAAAAATTAAACTTCCTGCAGAATTTGATATCGAAATTTCTGGAGATTTTAGATCTAAATATAAAACAGTTCAACAAAAAGTTTCTAGTAATCTTTTTGCCGATTTTGGCTTGAGAAAAAAAATTCTGAAAGGAAAAACAATACTTAATATAAGCGTTAGAGATGTTTTTGCTTCTAGAATTTATGAAAGCGAAACTATTCAACCCGATTTTTACTTATTTAATAGCAGAACTCGTGGACGTTTTATAACCTTTGGAATAAGTTATGGCTTTGGAAAAGGAGAAGCAATGCAATTTTCTGGACAAAGAAGACGTTAAAAATAAAACAGCCTTTCATATATAAATGAAAGGCTGTTTCTACATAAAATCAAATCAATATTAAAAATTGAATTTTCCGTTGGTGTTTTTTGCTTCAGATGCTGGAATTAAATTTTCTACAGTATCCCAATGTTCAACAACTTTTCCATTTTCTACTCTAAATAAGTCATAAAAAGAAACCTTTTCTTTCATAAAAATTCCTTCAGAAACACTAAGTACAAAGTTACCTTGCCCTAAAACTATATGATTTTTTTCAAAAACCATTGGCATTCCAGCTTCAGCTAAAGCTCCTAAAGCTTCACCTAAACCTGCTAAACCATCTTTTACTCCTGGATTATGCTGGTCGTATTTTTCAGTTGAAATATAATCTGTTATCTTATTTGGGTTTGCTCCCATAAACACATCATTTAACAAGTTTTTTACTAATGTTTTATTTTCTTCCGTTTTATCTAAATCAGTTAGTTCTGTTGGTCCATCAGTTTGAGTTCTACCAGAAGCTGTTTTCACTGCAATTTCTTGTAAATTATCCCAATGTTCAACAATTAATCCATTTTCAAAACGAAAAATATCAAAACCTACTTTAGGTCCAAAAAAGTTGTACTCTGTATGAGCTATTACAAAATCTCCATCTTCAAATGCACGAACTGTATTTACTTTTGGAGCCATTGCCGGATTCGTTTTTGCAACCTCAGCTAATGTTCCTAATATAGCTCCAAAACCTGCTAAACCATCAGCTACACCTTGGTTGTGTTGTATATATTTATTTGAGTTAATATAACCTGCTGGTTCTTGAGCGCCAGTTTCTATACTTTTTAATAATGCTACTACTTTATCTTTATTAGATATTTCCATTTTTTCTACTTTTTTAGTTTTTAAATCTTCTTTTTTACTTTTATCATTACAAGCAATAAATGCTACTGCTAGTAAAATTAATATTGATAATTTTCTCATTGTTTGTTAGTTTTAATTATAACAGTGCAAAGATGTGGCAATCATCAACTAAAAAAAAGGTGATTTTAGTACTTAAAGTGATACTTTTAGTCCAAACAGAATTTTACTTTTTAATGTTTTCTTTAAATTCTGAAGGTGTAGAATTTGTATGTTTTTTAAAGTATTTGATAAAGTTTGTAGGCTCTTCATAGTTA
Source organism: Lutibacter oricola (assembly GCF_900106565.1). Lineage (GTDB taxonomy): Bacteria > Bacteroidota > Bacteroidia > Flavobacteriales > Flavobacteriaceae > Lutibacter > Lutibacter oricola. Next base: position 251,541 of record NZ_FNNJ01000002.1, on the reverse strand, counting down.
AGTTTATAAGCAATTTCTTTAATACTTTGGCTACTGTGAGATAATAAGCGTTTTGCCTCTAATACAATACGTTCATCAATAATTTGCTTGGGGGTTTTATCTAATAAAGTAGTAGTTGCTTTATTTAATTGTTTTGTTGAAATACTTAGTTTTGAAGCATATGCACTTACTGACTTTTCTGTTTTATAGTTCTTTTCCAACACATTTTTAAACATAACAAGGTAATCTAAGTTAGCACTTGGCTTCAATTCTACATACCCTTGTTTACGCATTTCACGCTCTGTTTGCAATAAAAAAATATGCAACATATTATATAAAATATGAAATTTAGCATTATCTGACTCTCTCAGATATTCAGTTTCCATAGCGTTTATAAGTATACTTAAATTCGATATTTTTGGATTAAATTCTAACTTAGTAACTGAATATAAATCGCTAAAAAGCCTACTTAAATGTAAAAACTGTGTATCGTACTTATTTCTGCAGAAAAAACTTTTGGTAAAAAGAATAGCTTTTCCTTTGTAAACACCGTTAATATCGAACTTATTAACACTATTATGTGGTACGCAAATAATAGTATTATTTTCAATTTTAATAGGATTAAAATCTACTAAATGAGTTCCTTTTCCTTTTTCAATAATAAGAATATGATAAAATTGTGCTCTATGAGGCTTTGTCATCATTTCTTTTTTAGACTTAAACAATTTGGCTAAATCTAAAATTTCAAATTCAAGCTCTAATTCTTCTTTAAATGTATATTTCTTAATAATGTCTTTCATAAAAGCTTATCAAATATATTAAAGTTTTAGGTAAAAAAAAACGTGTAATTATAACATAACTACACGTTTTAACTTTAAAAATTATTTGAATTATTCTTTAATATTTTCTAAATCCAATAAAAACGAAAAGTATAACGCAGTACGTTTGTAACGCTCAAAACGTCCAGAAGCACCTCCGTGTCCGGTTTTCATATTACAATCCATAACTAATAAGTTCTGATCGGTTTTATTGGCTCTTAATTTTGCAACCCATTTAGCAGGCTCCCAATATTGTACTTGGCTATCCCAATAACCTGTTGTTACTAAAATATTAGGATATTCTTTTTCTTCAACATTGTCATAAGGAGAGTACGACTTCATATAATCGTAATATTCTTTGTTTTTAGGATTTCCCCATTCATCAAATTCAAAAGTTGTTAATGGAATGCTTTCATCTAACATTGTAGAAACAACATCTACAAAAGGAACTGCAGCCACTACTCCATTCCAAAGTTTTGGTTCCATATTTACTATTGCACCCATTAGTAAACCTCCAGCACTTCCACCTAAAGCATATAAATGTTCGCTACTAGTATAACCTTTATCAATTAAAAAATGAGCTACATCAATAAAATCTGTAAATGTATTTTTCTTGTTTAATAGTTTTCCATTCTCATACCAATCTCTTCCCATTTCTTGACCTCCACGTATATGAGCAATTGCATACACAAAACCTCTATCTAGCAAACTAAGTCTGGTACTACTAAACTTTGGTTCAGAACTGCTTCCGTAAGATCCGTAAGAGTATAATAACAATGGCGTTTTATTACTTTTTTCTAAACCTTTTTTGTACACTAAAGAAACTGGCACCTTGGTTCCATCTGCTGCAGTTGCAAATAAACGCTCTGAAGTGTAATTATCTTTTGAAAATTTACCTCCTAAAACTTCATCTTGTTTTAATAACACACGCTCTTTTGTTTTTACATTGTACTCATAAATACTATTAGGTGTAGTTAATGAAGTATATGAGTAACGTAAAATATTAGTATTAAAATCTATATTTGAAGTTGTATTTGCCAAATAAGCTGGATCATTAAACTCTAAATTTTGTTCTCCACCTTTCCAATTTACAATTCTAATATTTTTTAAGCCTTTTATTCGTTCAGTAACTACATAAAAATCTTTAAATAAATCTACACCTTCAAATAAAACATCATCTCTATGAGCTACAACATCTTTCCAGTACTTTTTATTGGTAGCTTTAATTGGAGTTTTAACTAATTTAAAGTTTTTAGCATTTAAATTGGTTCTTATATAAAAATCGTTTTTATAATGATCTACTGAATAAATTAGGTTTTTTTCTCTTGGTTGAATTACCTTAAATTCTCCATTTGGTTTATTAGCATCTAAAAATCTATATTCTGAAGATATTGTTTGCGTACTATAAATTAATAAGTAATTATTAGATTTTGTTTTAAAAACTCCACAACTAAATGTTGCATCTTTTTCATCAAAAATTAATACATCATCTTTTTGGCTTGTACCTATAATATGCTTGTATATTTTGTTTGAACGTAATGTTTCTTTATCTTTTGTAGTATAAAAAACCGTTTTATTATCGTTTGCCCAAGTTGCTCTACCAGTAGTATTGTCTAACTTATCAGCTAATAACTTACCTGTTTTTAAATCTTTAAAATAAATAGTGTATCTACGTCTAGAAACGGTGTCTAAACCATATGCCAAAATATTGTTATTAGGGCTTACAGAACGACTTCCAAAACCATAATAAGCAAATCCTTTTGCCATTTCTGGTCCATTTAGCATTATTTCTTCTTTAGCGTTTTCTTTTAATTCTTTTCTACAATATAAAGCGTAATCTCCACCTTCTTTAAATCGCACATAATAAGAATAACCATTATCATTAACTGGTACAGATTCATCGTCTTTTTTAATTCTCTCCACCATTTCGTTATAAAGTTTACCTTGTAAATCTTCAGTATGTTCCATTACACTATTTAAATAACTATTTTCAGCATTTAAATAATCTAAAACATCTTTTGTTTGAGCATCTGGCTTTTCAGCATTTTTTTGAGCATCAGTTAATCGCATCCAAAAGTAATCATCTACTCTAGTATCATTGTGAACAGTTAACTTTTCTGGTATTTTTTTTGCTGTTGGAGCTTCAACCAGCATTACAGATTCTTTTTCTAATTTAGTTTCACAAGAAACCAATGTAAAAAGAACAATTGCTACTATATAAATAACATTTTTCATAACCTCGAATATTATATTGTTTGAATTTAATGGTAAAGGTAAACAATTACATCTCTTCAAAAAAAATAATATGAATTAGCAATATTTAACTAAATATACTTTTTTGTAAATCGAGATAATTAAAACTCAAAAAACAATATATTTATACCTTCAAAAAAAATTAGTTCCAAATTCTAATTTTAAATAAATAAACTCGTTTTAATTTACACAATAAAACAATACAAAATATAGAAAATTAAGATATTATGAGAAGTGATGAAGTAAAAAAAGGACATCAAAGAACACCGCATAGATCACTATTTAGAGCTACAGGGTTAGTTGATGAAGATTTTGATAAACCGTTTATTGGTGTTGCAAATTCCTATATAGAAATTATTCCTGGCCACTTTTTTTTAGACAGAGTATCTAGAATTATAAAAGAAGAAATTAAAGCAAATGGCTGTGTTCCGTTTGAATTTAATACTATTGGTGTAGACGATGGTATTGCTATGGGGCACGATGGAATGTTATTCTCATTACCTTCAAGAGAAATTATTGCAAATTCTATTGAAACAGTTATGAATGCGCATAAGTTAGATGCTATGATTGCAATACCCAACTGTGATAAAATTGTACCGGGTATGATTATGGGAGCACTAAGAGTTGATGTGCCTACTATATTTGTTAGTGGAGGTCCTATGAAAAAAGGTCATACAAAAGATGGTGTTCCAATAGATCTTGCTACAGCATTTGAAGCTGTTGGAAAACACGAAGCTGGTGAAATTACTGATGAAGAATTGAACGATATTGAATGTAATGCTTGTCCTAGTGGTGGTAGTTGTTCTGGTATGTTTACAGCCAACTCTATGAATACGCTAATGGAAGCTATGGGTATTGCTTTACCTGGAAACGGAACTATTTTAGCACTTACTAAAGAGCGCGAAGAGCTGTATAGACAAGCAGCTAGAAGAATTTGTGAAATAGCAAAAAGTGAAGCCCAAACAAAAAAATTTAAACTTAGAAATATATTAAATGAAAACGCTGTAAGAAACGCCTTTGCTGTAGATATGGCAATGGGTGGAAGTTCGAACACAGTACTGCATATGTTAGCTATAGCTAAAGAAGCTAATGTTAATTTTAATTTAGAAGACATTAATAGTATTTCTAAAAACGTATCTCACATTGCTAAAATTTCACCAAGTTTATCTACCGTACATATGGAAGATATTAATAGAGCTGGTGGTGTAAATGCCGTTATGAAAGAAATGACCAAAAGAGGTGATAACATTTTAAAAGAAAACCTAACAATAACTGGCGAAACAGTATTAGAAAAAATTAAAGATGCTACTATAAAAGACACTAATATTATTCATACAATAGATAATCCGTATTCTGAAGTAGGTGGTTTAGCTATTTTATACGGAAACTTGGCTGAACAAGGTGCCGTAATAAAAACGGCTGGAATTACTGGAGCAAGAGCATTAACTGGAACTGCGGTGTGTTTTGATGGACAACAAGGAGCTATTGATGGTATTTTAGCTGGTAAAGTTAAAGCTGGTAACGTTGTTGTAATTCGTTACGAAGGGCCTAAAGGAGGACCTGGAATGCAAGAAATGCTGGCGCCAACCTCATTAATTATGGGAATGGGATTAGGAGATAAAGTTGCATTAATTACCGATGGTAGATTTAGTGGCGCTACAAGAGGAGCTAGTATTGGACACGTAAGTCCTGAAGCTGCAGAAGGTGGTATGATTGGCTTACTTAAAGATGGTGATGAAATTCATATTGATGTAGATAAATACATTTTGTCTGTTAATTTAAGTGAAGAAGAAATTGAAAAAAGAAAAGCAGAGTTTGTTCCATTAAAAAAAGAACTAACATCTAGCTGGTTAAAACAATATAGAGCTTTGGTTACTAATGCTAGTAGCGGAGCCATTTTAAAAACAGATTTATTTTAAAATAAAACTTTAAAATTATTAAGTAGGTAGAAGTATTTAGCTTTCAATTTAAAGTAAAATACTTCTACTCTATTTTTATAAACTTCAAAATTGAAAAAAATGTGTTCAAATAACTACTTTGTTGCTCTCAAGTGGTTTATTAATGAATACAAAGAAATACTTGCCCAAATACCTTCTAATAATACAAAAGGCATATATTTTATTAATACAGAAGCTAAACAAGCAATACTTGCTCCTATTAAATTCAATAAAATAAACCAAACACTAGTGGTTGTTAATTTATTTGTTACGTTTAATACATAAGCTAATAATATTAAAAAAACACCTATAAAACCTAACCAGTCTGTTGTATTCATTATTTTGTTTTTAGAATTTCAAATATAACTATCTTTTCAATTTTCGCTTACTTATCTCATTAATTTCTAAAATAGCTATAGGATTATTTTTAAAAAAGTATTTTTGCAGCTATGGTTAAAGACATTCAGTTACGTGTTACCTTAAAAGAAGAAAAAATTGAAGATATTCTTCTAAAAAAAGCAGCACAACAATTAAAAATTAAAAGAAGCGAAATTACAGCAGTAAAAGTACTACGTAAATCTATTGATGCACGTAAAGCAACTATTGTTTTTAATTATAAAGTTGCTGTTTATGTTAATGAACCTGTAGAAGAATCTGTTTATAATTTTGATTATAAAGATGTGTCTTCAGCAAAAGAAATACATATTATTGGTTTTGGACCAGCTGGTATGTACGCAGCTTTAAGATGTATTGAACTAGGTTTTAAACCTATTGTTTTAGAACGTGGTAAAAACGTACAAGATAGGCGAAGAGATTTACGTGCTATAAATCAATTTCACACAGTAAACGAAGATTCTAATTACTGTTTTGGTGAAGGTGGTGCCGGAACTTATTCTGATGGAAAACTATACACCAGAAGCTTAAAACGCGGTGATGTTCGTCGTGTTTTTGAGAATTTAGTGTATCACGGAGCAACAGATCAAATTTTGGTAGATGCTCATCCGCATATTGGAACAAATAAATTACCTAAAGTTGTAAAAAATATACGTGAAACAATTTTAAAATATGGTGGTGAAATTCATTTTGAAAGTCGTGTTGTAGATTTTGTTATTAAACAGAATAAAATAAAAGCAATTAAGCTTTTAAACAATACAGAAATGACTGTAAATTCTGTTATTTTAGCAACAGGCCATTCAGCTAGAGATATTTATTACTTATTACACGAAAAAAATATTGGATTGCTAGCAAAATCTTTTGCAATGGGTGTTAGAGCCGAACATCCACAACACATTATAGATTCTATTCAATACCATTGCAAGGGTAAAAGAGATGAATTATTACCTGCAGCATCATACAGTTTAGTGCATCAAGTAAACGAACGTGGCGTGTATTCTTTTTGTATGTGCCCTGGTGGTTTTATTGTGCCGGCAGCAACTGCTAATGGCGAAGTTGTAGTTAACGGAATGTCTCCTTCAAGTAGAAATAATAAATTTGCAAACTCTGGTATTGTTGTTGAAATTAATGCCGAAAAGGATTTGTACAAGTATGAAAAGTTTGGCGTTTTAAAAGGTTTAGAATATCAAAAGGATTTAGAAAAATTAGCATTTAATGCAGGCGGAAGAAAACAAACAGCACCTGCACAGCGTTTAACTGATTTTGTTGAAGGTAAATTTTCTCCTAACTTAAATGAAACCTCATATCAACCTGGTTTAAAATCTTCTCCGTTACACTCTTTACTTCCAAAACATATTGGTAGTAGATTGCGTAAAGGTTTTAAAGCTTTCGGGCAAAAAATGCATGGTTATTATACTGAAGAAGCAAATATTATTGGTGTAGAATCTAGAACTTCTTCACCAGTAAAAATACCAAGAAAAATTAATTTAGAACATCCAGAAATTGAAGGCTTATATCCTTGTGGTGAAGGTGGTGGTTATGCCGGCGGAATTATTTCTGCTGCAATGGATGGTGAAAGATGTGCAGAAGCTGCCATAGAAAACTTATAAGATTATGCCAAAAAAAGGACAACCAAAAAATACACGAAATAAAGCTAAACATAGCAAATTAATGAACCAAAAAAAGGCGAAGTTAAAAGCGGCTAAAGATAATAGAGCTTCAAAACTACAGGAACTCAAAAGAAAAATTAGCGAAAAAAACAATAACGCATAAAAAAACTCCTTTTCATTATTTGAAAAGGAGTATTTTTTATACTTAATTATAATGTTATTTATCTTTTCCAAATAAATATCCATAAGCCATACCTACAAATAGAACACCTCCAACAATGTTTCCTAAGGTTGCAGGAATTAAATTTTTGGTAATAAAAGTAGCCCAGGTAATATCAGCTCCTTCAAAAATAGCTAACGGAATAAAATACATATTAGCAATACTGTGTTCAAATCCCATAGTAACAAACGCCATTACTGGTAACCAAATGGCAAATATTTTACCTGTTGTATCTTTAGCTGCCATACCTTGCCAAACAGCCAAACATACTAGCCAATTTGCACCTATACCTTTTAGAAAAGTAACTAAAAATGTGTGACTTGTTTTTCCTATTGCTACTTTATAAACAGAATTAACAAAAGGTTCTCCGCTTACAATATGAGTTAAATGTGTAATTACATAAGCTACAAAAACTGCTCCTACAAAATTACCTACATAAACCAATCCCCAGTTTTTTAATACAGTACCAATAGATTGTTTTTTGTTTAATACATTTGGAATAAAATAGGCATTATTACCTGTAAAAAGTTCTGCTCCAACTACAACAACAAGTATAAGACCTAGTGGGAATGTTGCTCCAAAAAGAAATTTTGTTATTCCTGGGTTTTCAGCTGCAATTCCTGGTGAACCACCACCTACTATTAATGCTAATAAACCACCAAAAGCAATATATGCTCCTGCTAAAAATGCTAAAATTAATGTTTTACTTACTTTATAATCTCCTTTATTAAGAGCTAATTTGTTAACTATTTTTATAACTTCTTTAGAGCTATTCATTATTTTTTAATTTGGTTGATTTAACAACACTTTTTAATTTATTTTTACTTCTTTAAAATACTTACTTAAAATAGCTGAAGCCTCTTCTATTTCTTTTTCGGTATTTTCTCGTGCATCTTTTAATTTATACTCCCAACCTAAAGATTCCCATTTATGAATTCCTAACTTATGATATGGTTGAATTTCAATTTTTTCAATGGTTTTATAATCTTTAAAATACTCTCCCATTGCATGTAACAACTCAGGCTTATTAGTTATTTCAGGAATTAATACATAACGCAACCACATTTTTTTACCAGAAGCTTCTCTGTGAGCCGCAAAAGTAAATGTAGTTTCTTTATTACGCATACCTGTTAAAAACTCATAACCATCTTCGGTCATACTTTTTATATCAAGCATTACTAAATCGGCATAATTATCTAATAACTCTACAGTAAAATGATTTAAAATTCTACCATTAGTATCTATATTTGTATGTATACCTTCCTCTTTTAATCTTTTAAAAAAATGAATTAAGCCTTTAGATTGTAATAATGGTTCACCTCCAGAAACTGTAACTCCACCTTTTTTACCAAAGTAAGGTTTCATTTTTAATGCAATTTCAACCAAATCTTCAATTTCATATTCCATACCTCCAGAAGTTTCTATAGTATCTGGATTATGGCAGTACAAACATTTAAGTTTACAGCCTTGTAAAAATATAACCAATCGGATTCCTGGACCATCATGTGTTCCAAACGATTCTATTGAATGTACGTTTAATATGTTTTTTGAAGTTTTGATAAGCAGTAGTTTTTGAATTAAAGTGTCCAAAGATTTAAATACTTAATTCTTTGGACACGCATAATACAAATATTATTTTAGAATTACATAGATTCGTGGAACGAACGTGTAATAACTTCTAATTGTTGCTCTTTTGTTAAACGTACAAAGTTAACAGCATAACCAGAAACACGAATTGTTAATTGTGGATATTCTTCTGGGTTTTCCATTGCATCCATTAATGTTTCTTTATTTAAAACATTTACGTTTAAGTGTTGTGCATTTCTAGAGAAATAACCATCTAGTGTAGTTGCTAAATTGTCTATTCTATCTTCTTCAGTTGCTCCTAAAGATTTTGGTACAATTGAGAATGTATTTGAAATACCATCTTTAGAATCGTTATAATTAATTTTAGAAACTGAATTTAATGATGCTATTGCTCCTTTAGAGTCACGACCGTGCATTGGATTTGCTCCAGGTGCAAATGGTACACCTTGCGCTCTACCATCTGGCGTTGCTCCTGTTTTTTTACCGTAAACTACGTTAGAAGTAATAGTTAATACAGACATTGTTGGTTCTGCATTTTTATATACTGGTAACTTCTTTAACTCATCGTTAAAATCTGCTACAGCTTTTGCTGCTAATAAATCTACACTATCATCATCATTACCATACATTGGAAATTCTCCTTCAATTTCGAAATCTACAGTTAAACCTTCTTCATTTCTAATAGGTTTTACTTTTGCGTGTTTAATTGCTGAAAGTGAATCTGCAACAATAGATAAACCTGCAATACCGTAAGCAATATTTATACTTGGATTTGTATCGATTAAAGCCATTTGAGCTTTCTCGTAGTAATACTTATCGTGCATGTAGTGAATAATATTCATAGAATCGTTATACACACGTGCAACTTCTTTCATAGCTATTTCGAAATTAGCCATTACTTTATCAAAGTCTAAATACTCATCTGTATCAACATCAATTCCATCTACCATTTGAGTTCCTGTAAACTCACATTTACCTCCATTAACAGCTAACAATAATGTTTTTGCTAAGTTAGTACGTGCTCCAAAGAATTGAATAGATTTTCCTAATTCTTGGTAAGAAACACAACAAGCAATACCATAATCATCAGATCCACGGTGAGCTCTCATTAAATTATCGTTTTCAAACTGAATTGAAGAAGTATCAATAGATACTTTTGCACAATAATCTTTAAAGTTTTGTGGCAATGTAGCCGACCATAAAATTGTAATATTTGGTTCTGGTGATGGTCCTAAGTTATATAATGTGTTTAAGAAACGGAAAGAAGTTCTAGTAACTTTAGTTCTTCCATCTGCAAACATACCTCCAATTGCTTCAGTTACCCAAGTTGGATCTCCAGCAAAAATTTCGTCATAAGCACTCATACGTAAATGGCGAACCATACGTAATTTCATTACAAATTGATCTATATATTCTTGAGCTTCAACTTCAGTAATTAAACCTTTTTCAATATCTTTTTCAATAAAAATATCTAAAAATGTAGAAACATTACCTAAAGACATTGCTGCACCATCTTGCTCTTTTACAGCTGCTAAATAACCCATATAAGTCCATTGCACTGCTTCTTGAGCATTTTGTGCTGGACGAGCTAAATCTAGATCATATTTTTGACCTAAAACAATCATATCTTTTAAAGATCTTATTTGCTCAGCTACTTCTTCACGAAGTCTAATTACTGCGTCACTCATTGGCCCTTCAATCTTCGCTAAATCTTCTTGTTTAGATTTAATTAAAAAATCTAACCCGTATAAAGCTACACGACGATAATCTCCAATTACACGACCACGTGCATAATTATCTGGTAAACCTGTTAAAAATCCTAAAGAACGGAATTTTTTAATTTCAGCAGTATATGCATCAAAAACACCATCGTTATGAGTTTTAACGTATTTAGAAAATAATTCAGTTAACGCATCATTAGGTTTTACACCGTGCTCAGATAATGCTTTTTGAACCACTTTAAAACCTCCAAAAGGTTTCATTGTTCTTTTTAAAAGCTCATCAGTTTGTAAACCAACAATAACTTCGTTCTCTTTATCAATATATCCAGCAGCAAAAGCGCTTACTGTTGAAATAATTTCAGTATCAACCGATCTTACACCGTTTCTGTCTCTTTCTTCTTTTGTAGCAGCTTTACAACTGTCCCACAATTTTTGTGTTTTTTCACTTGGCCCTACTAAAAATTCATAAGTTCCATGGTAAGGAGTAACATTGTTAACAACAAAATCTCTAACGTTTACCGCCTTGTTCCAAATTCCACTTTTAAAATCTTTTACTTCCATTTTTTCGAATATTTGTTTTGATATAATCTTCTTAGTTTTTACTCTACAAATTTACCAATTTAGGTTCATAATAACTTCATAGAAACAATAAAAAAGACCTTTTAGCCCTCTGTTTTCAAGGCTTTTTTTACTAAAACGTTTGAGATTGGTAGCTGACGAAACATATTTTTTTGGTATAAATTTCTTATTATATGATAATTATCATTTAATAGCCTTTTTGAGTGAAAATACACTCACTTTTTTGTAAAAAAAACGCAAAAAAAAATGCCATTTCTGCGTAAAAAATGATTTTTCAATAATAAAACTTCTGCTTCTCTAACAATTCTATCAAACAAATAATATTTAATAATTAAGAAGATTAGGAAAATTAAAAAAAAATAGTACCTTAGCTTAAAATATTAGCAATCAAAACCAATATAATTAGCTTTATGATTTTTTTACCAAAAAACATTAAACATTTACGTGCTCTAAAAGGACTTACTCAAGAGCAATTTGCAAAGCATTTTAATATAACACGTTCTCGCATAAGTTCATACGAAGAAAATAGAGCTACTCCTCAAGTAGATTTTTTAATTGAATTATCTAATTATTTCAATATACCTATTGATGCCTTATTAAAAAATGATTTAACTGGCGCTACAGAAGAAACTTTTATTAATATTGGTAGCGAACGTGTTTTATTTCCAATTACGGTAGATAATAATGAAGAAGAAATGATTGACATTGTTCCTGTAGAAGCTTCTGCAGGTTATTTAAGAGGTTATTCAGATCCTGAATATATAGAACACCTAAATAAAATTAAACTGCCATTTTTACCAACTGGTACGCATAGAGCTTTTCCTATAAAAGGAGATTCTATGTTACCCGTAAAAAGCGGTTCATATATTGTTGCTAAATTTATTGAAGACATACACGATATTAGAAATGGAAAAACATATATAATATTGTCTAGAAGTGAAGGAATGGTTTACAAACGTGTTTTTAAACAAATTGAAGAACACAATATGTTATTAATGGTATCAGATAATAAAAAATATGATCCTTATTATTTGCCAGTTGCAGATGTTTTAGAAATTTGGGAATTTACTTGTAGCATTAACACGCAAGAATATAATGAGCACGAATTAAAAATTAGTAGTATTGCAAATATGCTTACACAACTAGGTGTTGAATTAAAAGAATTGGAAAAAACATTAAATTAATGTATTCTATTATAGATATTGAAACTACAGGGCATAGTTCTAAAATTACTGAAATTTCTATTTTTGTGTTTGATGGCGAAAAGGTAATTAATGAATACACAACATTGGTTAACCCAGAAAGCAATATTCCACCATTTATAACAAATTTAACTGGTATAAATAATGCAATGGTTGCCAATGCTCCAAAGTTTTATGAAATAGCTAAAAAGGTAAACGAAATTACTAAAGACACTGTTTTTGTTGCTCATAATGTTAATTTCGATTATAATATTATTCATAAAGAATTTAAGGATTTAGGTTTTGATTTTAAACGAAAAAAACTATGTACTGTTCGTTTATCTAGAAAACTTATTCCTGGTTTAAAATCATACAGTTTAGGATCGCTTTGTAGTACTCAAAATATCCATATACAAGATAGGCACAGAGCCAAAGGTGATGCTGAAGCCACAACCATTTTATTCGAAAAATTATTAAAATTAGATAAAGACCAAACTGTATTCAACTCTTTTTTAAACCCTAAGTCTAAACAAGCTACACTTCCTCCTTTATTACCAAAAAAAGTAGTTGATAACCTTTCTACCAAAGAAGGTGTTTACTATTTTAAAAATAACAAAGGCGAAATTATATATGTAGGTAAAGCAAACAATATAAAGCAACGCGTAACTAGTCACTTTTACGATAAAGCTAAAAAAGAAGTTTCAATGTGTTTAGAAACAGCTAATGTAACGTATACCGAAACTGGTAGCGAACTTTTAGCTCTGCTTTTAGAATCTTCAGAAATAAAAAAAATATACCCCAAATTTAATAGGGCACAACGTAGAACCAGCGAAAGTATTGGTTTATTTACCTATGTTGACAGAAATGGTATAAAACATATTGCTTTTAATAAATTAAAGCTGGTTAAAAATCCATTAATGAAGTTTTACAACGCAACAGATTGTAGACAGTTTATTGAAAAGCTTTGCGATGAATTTGAATTATGCCCAAAATATTGCCACTTACAATCTAATGTTTCTAGCTGTTTTCATTACCAGCTAAAAAAATGCAAAGGCATTTGTAGCAATAAAGAAAGTGTTGCTTTATATAATATTAGAGTACAACAAGCTGTAAATTCTATTCAATTTGAAACCGAAAATTTTGCCATTAAAGAAAAAGGTAGAACTAAAAATGAAAACGCTTATGTGCTTATTTTAAATGGTATTTATAAAGGTTTTGGTTACATTTCAGCTAAAAAACAATTAACAACTGCAAACGATTATTTAAAAATAATTGAACCTAAAAAAGACAATACAGATGTTAAACGCATTCTAAATGCTTTTTTAAAAAAAGAAGAAACTATTATTGAACCTATTAAAGGAGCTTATTATGAACCTGAAACTTTTGATTTATTTTCGCTTCAACCATAAACTTTATGAAAACAGCAACTGTAAAAGAGTTAAAAACAGAACTTAATTATAGTTCACAAGCAGAACTTATTGAGTTATGCTTACAGCTTTCAAAATTTAAAAAAGAAAACAAGGAACTACTCACCTATTTACTTTTTGAAAAATCTAATGAAGAAGGCTTTATTGAAGATGTAAAAATTGAAGTTGATGTTCTATTTACTGAAATTAATACCAATAGTTATTTTTATATTAAAAAGAGTGTGCGTAAAATTCTACGATTAATTAAAAAGTACATTCGCTATTCCAAAAAAAAGGAAACTGAAATTGAGCTACTACTCTACTTTTGTAAAAAATTATCTGAATTTAAACCTTCTGTTCGTAAAAACTCGGTATTATTAGGTATTTTACAAAGAGAAGTAATTTCAGTAAAGAAAAAAATAAAAGTTGTTCACGAAGATTTACAATATGATTATAATTTAGAGTTGAAAAATTTAAACCTCTAAAACCAGCTCGTCATACGCCAAATAAACATTTTTGGGTAATGTTTTTTCAACTTCTTTATGAAAACCTAATAAATGACTAATATGTGTTAAATATGTTTTTTTAGGTTTCAATTCATCAATTAATTGAAGAGCTTCCTCTAAATTTAAATGAGAATGATGTTTTTTATGTCTAATACAACTTAATATTAAAACATCCAGGTTTTTTAATTTCTCTTTTTCTTCCCTTTCAATAGTTTTAACATCAGTTAAGTAGGCAACATTATTAAATCTATAGCCCAAAATATTTAAGTTTCCGTGCATTACTTGAATTGGAATTACCTCTAAACTATTTAATGTAAATGGCTCTTTATCTACAAATACTGGTGAAATACTTGGGGCTCCAGGATATTTATCTTCATCTTTAAAAATATAATCAAAACGTTTAGATAAAATTTCAATTACTCTTTTTTGTGCATACATTGGTACTTTGCCCATTTGAAAACAAAACGGACGTAAATCATCAATACCAAAAGTATGATCAGCGTGATCGTGGGTAACTAAAACACCATCTATTTTACGAACATTGGCACGTAACATTTGGTATCTAAAATCTGGACCACAATCTACAATATACCTATAATTATCCCATTCTACCATAATTGAAACACGCAAACGCTTGTCTTTTTTATCTGTAGAAAAACAAACTGGATGATCGCAGTTAATAACTGGTATACCTTGTGACGTTCCTGTTCCTAAAAAAGTAATCTTCAAACTTAAATTTTTTATAAAAATACACGTATAAATTAAACATACAAACAGTAATTACAAATTTTGAACTATAATTCAAAATTTGTTAATTACGTAATATTTTTACTTAAAACAATTGATTATGCAGTTATTTGCTTAAAATTTTAAATTATTAATCAATTCAAGTATTATATCTCGTATTTTTACTATAAAAATAATCCTAATAAATGTCTAAATATGTAGTACTATTTCCTTTTAGTAGTTTTTTATTTAAAAAACATAAATTCTAATAAGAATTACATAATATTGAGTTAGTTTTACTTTATATATTTTATTAGTAAAATAATGTTTTAAATATAAAGTATACGTAAATATTAAAACAATCAATCATAATGAAAATAGGTATTTTAAAAGAACAAAAAAAAGGCGAAAAGAGGGTTGCTATTTCACCCAACATAGCCAAACAACTAATTTCCAAAGGTTTTGAGATTTTAGTTGAAGATGATGCTGGTAAGGCCTCATCGTACAAAAACTCAAACTACACAGAAGTTGGTGCTACTGTAGAAAAACGAGGAGTAATTTTTAAAGAAGGACAAATTCTTGTTAAAATTAACCCTTTTGATGAAGATGATTTAAAACTTATTGATAGCAATCATATTTTAATGAGTCAATTATTTCATATTTCTAATAAAGAATTGGTTAATGCTATTGCTGCAAAAGGAGCAACAGCTTTTTCTATGGATGCTATGCCAAGAATTACACGTGCTCAGGATATGGATGTTTTGAGTTCACAAAACAACTTAGCTGGTTACAAAGCTGTTATTAGAGGTGCTTATGAAATGACTAAGATTTTTCCTTTAATGATGACTGCTGCTGGTACAATTACACCTTCAAGAGTTTTAATTTATGGTGTTGGTGTTGCTGGCTTACAAGCTATAGCAACTGCTAAACGTTTAGGTGCAGTTGTTGAAGCTACAGATATTAGAATGGAAACTAAAGAACAAGCAGAGTCTTTAGGTGCTAAATTTATTTCTGTAGATAATACTGGTGAAGAAAAAGCTGAAGGTGGTTATGCAAAAGAAGCCTCTGAAGATTATGTAAAAAGACAAAAAGAAGCTGTAAATCAATCACTTTTTAAAGCAGATTTAGTAATTACTACGGCTATGGTTCCTGGTAGAAAATCTCCTGTATTAATTACCAAAGAACAAGTAGAACAAATGAAAGGTGGTGCTGTTATAGTCGATTTAGCCGCAGCACAAGGTGGTAACTGCGAGCTTAGTAAAATGGATGAAACGGTTATTGCTAACGATGTTAAAATAATAGGTACAACCATTGCACCGGAAAGTGTTGCTACAAATGCTAGTGACTTATATGGTAAAAATATGTATAACTTCTTAGTGCATTTGGTTAACAAAGAAGGTGCTTTTAATTGGGATTTAGAAGAAGAAATTACCGATGGAACTTTAATTGTACACGAAGGAAAAATTAGAAAAAATTAAAACATAGAAAATGGATCAATTTTTAGAATTTATAAGTAGTAATCTTCAACTTTTTTATATCCTAATATTAGCGATATTTATTGGTTTTGAATTGATAAAAAACGTACCAACAGTACTGCACACACCATTAATGTCTGGTGCAAATGCACTTAGTGGCGTTGTAATTGTAGGTGCAATTTTAGTAATGTTACAATCTAACCCTGAAGATTATTTGGCTTTAAGCTTAGGTTTTATTGCGGTTGTACTTGGTATTATAAATGTAGTTGGTGGTTTTGCAGTTACCGACAGAATGTTACAAATGTTTAAAAAGAAAAAATAATGAGTATTACATTAAGTATTTTATATTTAATCGCAACAGTAACTTTTGTTGTTGGATTAAAAATGTTAGGACACCCAGAAACTGCAAAAAAAGGTAATTTAACTTCAGCAATAGGTATGGGAGTTGCTATTGTTGGAACAATTTTATTAGCAGAAAAAGAAGTACCAACTATTATATACATATTAATAGGTTCTGCAATTGCAGTTGGAGGAATAATTGGTTGGATAATAGCCATTAAAGTTGAAATGACAAAAATGCCAGAACTAGTATCATTATTTAATGGTTTTGGTGGAGCTAGTGCACTTTTAATTGGTATTGTAGAATTTAATAAAAATATTGGAGTAGACTCTTCTGAAAAAGCTTCAATATCAATTATTGCAACAATTATTGCAGCAATAATAATTGGTAGCATAACCTTTACTGGTAGTTTAGTTGCTTGGGCAAAATTAAATGGCTCAATGAATGATATTCGATTTCCAAAATACAATTTAATAAACAATATTTTATTTATTGGCTTAGTTGCATTTGCTACTTATATAGCTGTTTTAAATACGGATAGTGCTATTTTAATGTATGGTTTATTAGCTGCATCTTTAGTATATGGATTTTTATTTGTGGTACCAATTGGTGGTGCAGATATGCCTGTAGTAATTTCGTTATTAAACTCTTTAACTGGTATTGCAGCTGCAATTACAGGTATTTTATACAATAATATGGTAATGTTAGTTGGTGGTATTCTTGTAGGATCTGCTGGTTTAATATTAACATTTGCTATGTGTAAAGCTATGAACAGATCATTAGCTAGTGTAATTTTTGGAGCCTTTGGTGGTGCCGATGTTGCGGCTGGATCTGGAAGTACTGTTGGTGGTACAGTTAAAAAAACTAGCGCTAGTGATTCTGCTGTTTTATTAAATTATTCAGACAATGTTGTTATTGTTCCTGGTTACGGTTTAGCAGTAGCGCAAGCACAACATGTTATTCATGAATTAGAAGAATTACTTACAAGCAAAGGTGTAAATGTAAAATATGCAATTCATCCTGTAGCTGGTCGTATGCCTGGACATATGAATGTTTTATTAGCTGAAAGTAATGTAGATTATGATAAATTAGTTGAAATGGATGATATTAACCCTTCATTTCCAAATACAGATGTTGTATTGGTAGTTGGAGCAAATGACGTAGTTAATCCAGCTGCACATAATGATCCTTCGAGCCCTATTTATGGTATGCCAATTTTAGATGTTGAAAACGCTAAACATATTATTGTTAACAAACGTAGTATGAAACCTGGTTATGCCGGAATTGAAAACGAATTATTCTTCAACCAAAAAACAAATATGCTATTTGGTGATGCAAAAGATGCTTTAACCGAATTGGTTAGCGAATTAAAAAATATGTAATTCCAAAAATTATATATCTAAAAAAGGGTGAAATTAAATTTTCACCCTTTTTTTATGCGAATAATTTGCCTACTAAATCTCCTTTTTTTTATTAATTTTGTAGAAACCTAAAAAAACCTATGGCTATAAAATTAAAAGGAGATATTGAAATTAGCGATATACCTACTAGCAAAGCGAAAGCATTAAAAATAAATTTAAACAAATACATTTACGGTACTTTTGCTGAAATAGGTGCAGGTCAAGAAACTGTTCGTCATTTTTTTAGAGCTGGTGGTGCGTCTGGTACTATTGCAAAAGCAATGAGTGCTTACGATAAAGATTTCTCAGACTCTATATATGGTATAGAAGATGACGGTAGATATGTTACTGAAGAACGATTAAAAAAAATGATAACTCACGAAATTGAGTTAATGGAAGATCGTTTAAACAGAAAGAAACATCCTGGTAAAATGTTCTTTTCTTATGCAAACACAGTTACAACAATAGATTTTGCCAGAAAATTTAAAGGGCACGGTTGGGTAGGAATCAAATTTCAATTAGATCCTTTAGAAAAATACAACGAAATTATTTTACACGTTCGCTTTAAAGAAACCGACGCTAAACTTCAGCAAGAAACTTTAGGTACTTTAGGGGTTAATTTAATTTACGGAGCATTTTATTTATTCGATAAACCAAAAGAATTATTAAAATCATTATACGACAATTTGCATACTGTACAAATTGAATTGGATATGATTAATTTTTCTGGACCACGTTTTTCTTACGTAGATAATAGACTTATGAGTTTATTATTGGTTAAAAACGGATTTACAAATGCCGTTATGTTTGGCCCAGACGGAAATAACTTATTGCCAGCACAACAATTATACAAAGCCAATATTTTAGCTTTAAGAGGTAGTTTTAGACCTGTTACTAAGGTAAATATGGATATGTATAAAAAAGCAATGGAACTGTTTTTAAATGAAAGTAAAGTTGCAGAAAAAAACACTAAAATTATTTTTGAAATAACATTATCTAACCTCCTTTCGGCAGGTGAAATAGACGAAAGAGATTTTTTAGATAGAGCCGAATTATTATGTTCTCTTGGGCAAAATGTAATGATTACAAGCTACCAAGAATACTATAAATTGGTTGAATATTTTTCTGAGTTTACCAAAGCTCGTATTGGTTTAGCAATGGGTGTAGCTAGTTTTATTCAAATATTTGACGAAAAATACTACAGAAATTTAAGTGGTGGAATTTTAGAAGCTTTTGGAAAACTATTCTTTAAAGATTTAAAAGTGTACTTGTATCCATTTAAAAATCAAAAAACACAAGAAATTGTTACTAGTAAAAATTTAAAAGTACATCCACGTATGAAAGAGTTATACAAATTCTTTAAATACAACGGAAAAGTATTAGATATTGAAGATTACAATCCTGAACTTTTAGAAGTTTTTTCTAGAAAAGTTTTAAAAATGATTGCTGAAGGTGAAGAAGGCTGGGAAGCTATGTTACCTACTGGAATTTCTGAAACAATTAAAGATCATAGACTTTTTGGATACTCAAAAAGGAAATTCAACAAAAAATAATTATAACCTAATTAAACTTTTAGTACATTTAGTAGTCTAATTAAAAAAGTTTTACGTGATAGACGAAAAAGTATTAGTTAGCCAACTTAAAAATTCTAGAACCCAAGAAACCGCCTTTCGTAGTTTAATGACTGCGTACAAAGAGCGTTTGTATTGGCATATTCGAAAAATGGTGTTAAATCATGAAGATGCTGATGATGTACTACAAAATACATTTATAAAGGTTTTCAAAAACATTCATAAATTTAACGAAGACAGTAAATTATTTACTTGGATTTATAGAATTGCAACCAACGAAGCCATTACGTTTATTAATAAAAAAGCAAAAGTTAAAAATGTAGAATTAAGTGAACTACAAAGCGAAATGGCTAGTAATTTAGAATCTGACAATCATTTTAATGGCGATCAAATTCAGCTAATACTTCAAAAAGCAATAGTTACATTACCACATAAACAACAACTAGTTTTTAATATGAAGTATTTTGATGAAATGAAATACGATGAAATGTCCGAAATATTAGACACATCGGTAGGCGCTTTAAAAGCTTCGTACTTTCACGCAGTTAAAAAAATAGAAAAATATATAAAAACACATTAAACTATTTCAATTAGATATAGTCTATAATATAGATATGAATAAAGAAGAATTACATAAAATAGCTCCTAATTTAAGCTCAATTTCAAAAAAAGAAATTGGATTTAAAGTACCTGCTAATTACTTTAACTCTGTTGAAGAACTTGTTATTTCTGAAATAAATTTAAAAAATAGCTTAAACAAAAGTTCTCAAGAAATTTTTAAGACTCCTACTAATTATTTTGAAGACATTGAAAGTATAACAATTTCAAAATTAAAGGCTGAAGCATTAAACGAAAAAGACACTCACAATGTGCCAAATAATTATTTTGATTCTATTGAAGATGCTGTTTTTGAAAAACTAAATAAGAAACCTAGTAAAGTAATTCAATTAAAAAATAACGCTAAAAAAGTATTTATACCTTTAGCTATAGCTGCTTCGCTCCTACTTATGTTTACGCTAACAAATAATACAGAACCGGTGAGCTTCGATTCTTTAGCTACAAATGATATTGAAAATTGGATTGACGAAGGAAATATAGAGTTAAGCAATACCACATTAGCAAACATTTATGCTGATGTTGAACTAGAAGACTCCTTTTTAGATACTTCTATTAGCGATGATGAATTATTTGAATCTATTGATTTAGAATCTATTGAACAATTTATGATAAAAAATTAAACATGAAAAAAGCACTACTTATATTAATTGTATTTATTACTTCAATTTCTGTTACAACTGCACAAAAAATGAGCAGAGAACGGATTAAATTACTTAAAACATCGTACATAACAGATGCTATTGATTTAACTAGTAACGAAGCTGAAAAATTTTGGCCTGTTTATAATAAGTACAACACGAAAATTCAAACAATAAAATATAATTTAGAAAACGGCTCTTTAAAAGGAGTTAGAGGCGCTGGAAATAATGGAATTGATGACTTAAGCGAAGCTGAAGCTTCAAAAATAATTGAAGCAAGACTTTCTAAAGAAATTGAAATTAGCAAGCAAAAAACTGAAATGATTAAGGAATTGCGAAAAATAATTTCAGCAAAAAAAATATTAAAGCTGCATAAAGCAGAAAGAGATTTCAATCGACGATTGTTACGTGAATTTGGTAAGCGGAAACGAATGAATGGGAAATAAAAAAAAGGGAGCTTAAAGCTCCCTTTTTTTTTATAAATACATTTTTAAGAATACATTTTTTTACGTAATTCTTTTACTTTCGAATCTCCTAAATACTCATCGAATGTTGAATATCTATCAATAACTCCATTTGGTGTAATTTCAATAATTCTATTTGCAACTGTATGTGCAAACTCGTGATCGTGTGTTGTAAACAACACTGTACCTTTAAAGTTGCTTAACGAGTTGTTAAACGCTTGAATAGATTCTAAGTCTAAGTGGTTTGTTGGCTCATCTAACATTAATACGTTTGCTCTCTTCATCATCATTCTAGAAAGCATACAACGTACTTTTTCTCCTCCAGATAATACATTACACATTTTTAATGCTTCTTCACCACTAAAAATCATTTTTCCTAAAAATCCTCTTAAATATACTTCTTCACGCTCTTCTTCAGTTTTAGCATATTGGCGTAACCAATCTACTAAATTCATACTAGCATCAACAAAAAAGTTTGAGTTATCTAGCGGTAAATATGATTGT
Organism: Lutibacter oricola; assembly: GCF_900106565.1. Taxonomy (GTDB): domain Bacteria; phylum Bacteroidota; class Bacteroidia; order Flavobacteriales; family Flavobacteriaceae; genus Lutibacter; species Lutibacter oricola. The sequence continues at coordinate 229,615 of NZ_FNNJ01000002.1, read as the reverse complement.
GTAGTTGTTACACCCCATTGAAACTTACCATTATCTGCATTTGCGTGTCCGTTTAAAACTTCATAAAAAGCAGTTACCGCTCTAGAGTTTTTAGAAATTAAAGCAACTTTATCTCCTTTGTTTAAATTGAAACTAATATCATTAAAAAATACTTCCTCTTCATTTGCTAAAGACAAACCTTCAACATTTAATATTTGATCTCCAGCTTCTCTTTCTCTATCAAAAATAATTGCAGGGTATCTTCTACTTGAAGGCTTAATATCGTCTACATTTAATTTTTCAATCATTTTTTTTCTACTAGTTGCTTGCTTAGATTTTGCAACGTTTGCAGAAAAACGACGAATAAACTCTTCTAATTCTTTCTTTTTATCTTCGGCTTTTTTGTTTTGTTGAGCTCTTTGTTTTGCAGCTAACTGGCTAGACTCGTACCAAAACGAGTAGTTACCTGAGTAATGATTTATTTTTGCATAATCAATATCTGATATATGTGTACAAACAGCATCTAAAAAGTGACGGTCATGCGATACAACAATAACCGTATTATCGTAATTAGCTAAAAAATGCTCTAACCAACCAATTGTTTCAAAATCCAAATCATTGGTAGGCTCATCCATAATTAATACATCTGGATTACCAAATAAAGCTTGTGCTAATAAAACACGTACTTTAGCTTTACCATCTAATTCTGCCATTAGTGTATAATGTTGGTCTTCTTTAATACCTAAGTTAGATAATAAAGTTGCAGCATCACTTTCTGCATTCCAACCTCCCATTTCTTCAAATTCAACACCAAGCTCACCAGCTTTAATACCGTCTTCTTCACTAAAATCTTCTTTAGCGTAAATGGCATCCATTTCTTTTTTAATATCGAATAACTCTTTATTACCCATCATAACCGCATTTAAAACTTCTACTTCATCAAAAGCATAGTGATTTTGCGATAATACAGACATTCTTTTACCTGGTTCTAAATGAACTCCACCGGATGTTGGCTCTATTTCACCAGATAATATTTTTAAAAAAGTAGATTTACCTGCGCCATTGGCTCCAATAATTCCGTAACAATTTCCTACAACAAATTTTGTATTAACCTCGTCAAACAAAACTCTTTTTCCAAATTGAACTGATAAATTTGATACTGAAAGCATTCTTATATATAATTTTTAATTTCGCTGCAAAAGTAATCAATTAGTTTTAGTATAAAACACTTAAATTGAAGTTAATTTTACTTCTTTTAAGATTTCTAATTATACATTTAACAACATGTTAACAAGCTATAAATAATACAGTGTCTATTTTTGTTGTAATTCAATTTCAATGAGATATATATTAAGTATTATTATATTAGCCCTAACCATTAGTTGTAATTCAACAAAAAATGGTAACTCTACAATTTATTTTGGTGGCGAAGTTGTAAATCCAAAATCTAACTATGTTTTGTTATTAAAAGATGATATAGTTATAGACTCTTTAAATTTAGATAAAAACAACCGCTTTATAAATAAATACAATAGTTTAGAAGAAGGCTTATATACTTTTAAACATGGTATTGAATTTCAATATATTTATTTAGAACCTAAAGACAGCATATTAATTCGTTTAAACACATGGGATTTTGATGAATCGCTTGTTTTTAGTGGTAATGGAAGTAGTAAAAATGAATTTTTAATAAATTTATTTTTGCAAAATGAGAAAGAAGAAAAAGCAATGTACCGCTACTTTAATTTAAACGAACAAAAGTTTGAAAGTAAGCTAGATTCTTTAACTAATGAACGCATTTCTATTTATAATAATTTTGCCCAAAATTTACCCAATGAACTTTCGGATGGGTTTAAAAAGTTAACAAACTCTGCAATTCACTTCCCTATTTATCGTTTAAAAGAAGTATACCCTTACTACAATAAAAAGGCAAATAATTTAGCTAAATTCCCAACAGTATCGTCTAACTTTTACAAGTTTAGAAAAGATATTGATTTAGATGAAAGTGATTTAGTTAGTTTTTACCCTTATCAAAACTATGTTGTAAGTTATATGTACAATCTTTCACATCAATTAAAAGAGAAAGACTCTACACAAAACAACATAACAATAAACTTATTAAATGCAATAATTGATAACGTTGAAATTGAAGATTTTAAAAACACTTTATTAAAAAAAGTTGTTGTAAACGATTTTTTAAAAAGTGAATCTACTTGCAGTATTAACGAAAAAACTTTAGAGCTATTTTTAGACAATTGCACTAATAGACAAGCTGTTAACCAGGTTAAAAACTTAGTAAATGACAGTAAAAAAGTTAGAAACAATGCTCCTTTAGAAAATTTTAAAGTTGCTTCAATTACTAAAGACAGTATTAACATAAACGATATTATTAAAAAGAAAAATACTGTAATTTACTTTTGGTCTACAGAGTTTATGTCTTCAGAATATTTAACAAATCGAATTCAATTCTTAGAAAAAAAATATCCATCAATATTATTTATTGGTATTAGTATGCAAAATTCTTTAGAAGAAATTTCTAACGATCCTAATTTTAAAAAATTAGACACCAGCAAACAATTTATTTTAACAAAAAACAGTATTGCAAACACATTTTTAACTAGTAAATACCCTCGCACAATTATTATAGATAATAAGGGTATTGTAAAAAATGGATTTACTTATTTAGATTCTAGAAAGTTAGGTTCGGAATTAAACAAATTATAAAAAAACTACTTTTTAGTCGCTAAGACCAAATATAAGTGTACCTTTGCACGTTTTTTAACCGGTTTATAGATGGGCATCTGTAAATCAATAATTTATACAGAATGACTACATTTAAAGACTTAGGGCTTAATGAAAATATCATTAAGGCTCTAACCGACTTGGGCTATGAAAACCCAACTGAAATTCAAGAAAAAGCAATTCCACAAGTAATTGCATCTAAAGATGATTTAAAAGCTTTCGCACAAACTGGTACTGGTAAAACAGCTGCTTTTAGTTTGCCAATTTTAGAACAAATTGATACAGAAAGTAAAAACACACAAGCTATTATTCTATCTCCAACGCGTGAGTTAGCCTTACAAATAGCAAACAACATTGAAGAATTTGCAAAACACATTAAAGGCTTTAGAGTAGCTGCCGTTTATGGTGGTGCTAATATCGAAGAGCAAATTAGAAAATTAAAAAAAGGTGTACATATTGTTGTTGGAACACCTGGAAGAACTGTTGATTTAATTAACAGAAGACAATTAAAACTTTCTAACGTTGAGTGGCTAGTATTAGACGAAGCAGACGAAATGTTAAATATGGGCTTTAAAGATGAATTAGATAAAATTCTTGCTGCAACTCCAGACGAAAAACAAACGTTATTATTCTCTGCAACATTTCCAAGAGAAGTGGAAAGCATAGCACGTAACTACATGTATAACCCTGTTGAAATTACTTCAGGTGAAAAAAATAAAGGGTCTGATCAAGTATCGCATCAATATTATGTGGTATCTGAACGAAATAGATATGCTGCACTTAAACGTATTGCAGATGTAAACCCAGATATTTACAGTATTATTTTCTGTAGAACTCGTAGAGAAACTCAAGAAATAGCTGATAAATTAATTAAGGATGGTTATAACGCAGACGCATTACACGGAGATTTATCTCAAACACAACGTGATGGTGTTATGGATAAATTCAGAAAAAAGCATTTACAAATTTTAGTTGCTACAGATGTTGCTGCTAGAGGATTAGATGTTAACGATTTAACACACGTAATTAACCATAAATTACCAGACCAAATAGAATCTTACACTCACCGAAGCGGTAGAACTGGTAGAGCTGGTAAAGAAGGTATTTCAATTGCAATTGTATCAGGTAGAGAAAAAGGTAAACTTCGCCCTATTGAAAGAATTATAGGTAAAAAGTTTGTTAGCACTCCAATTCCAACAGGAAAAGAAATTTGCCAAAATCAATTATTAAAATTAATTGATAAAGTACACGATATTGAAGTAAACGAAGATCAAATAACTGAATTCTTACCATCTATTTACGAGAAATTAGAAGGTTTAGATCGTGAAGAGTTAATTAAAAGGTTTGTTTCGTTAGAGTTTAACACATTCTTATCATACTACCAGAACGCTCCTGACTTAAATGACAGCGATCAAATGCGTGGTCAAGATAGTAGAGGAAAACGCAGAGATGACGAGAATATGACTCGTTTCTTTATTAATATTGGTAGAAAAGACAAATTAAACCCTGCAAGATTAATTGGTTTAATTAATGACCAGCAAATTGCGAAAAATATTGAAATTGGTCAGATAGAAATTTTAGACACATTCTCGTTTTTTGAATTAGATAAAAACTACACCAAAGAAACAATAAGTTCTTTTGAAGAAAATGATGTTGATTTTGAAGGTAGAGGTGTAAATGTTGAAATTACTGAAAAGAAACGCTCTGGAAGAGGCGGCGGTGGCCGAAGAAGAAGAGATGGTGGAAACGGTGGAGGCCGTAGAAGAAGAGATAATGATGGTGGTGAAAGAAACGAAAACCGAAGAAGCGGTGGAGGAAGAAAACGTAGTAAAGATCGTAAAGAAGGTGGTGGAAACACTAGCGGATTTGGAAGAAAACGTTCTAACCCAGGCGACTTTGGATCGAATAAGAATTCTAGAAGAAGAAACGGATAAAAAAAAGCGGCTATTAATAGCCGCTTTTTTTTTATAAAATTACTTTCTTTTTAATTTTTTCTCTATCAACTGTTAAAACAATAAATGCTATTCCTTTATAGCCTGGCACATCTAACTTAGTTTTAGTTTGCTTTATAATTTCTTTAGATAAAATTTGCTGTCCCAAAATATTATAAACTTCTACTTTAGTAGAAATTGGTAATTTACTGCTTATATAAATAGTTGAGTTATTACCATATATTTTTACTGTATTATTAAATCTAAAATCAAAATTTACTTGATTTTTTTTTACAAATAAAGCACTTGTAATATTGGGTGGTTTTGCAAAGCTTAGAGAAAAACAACAAATTAAAATTAGTAGGGGTAATTTTTTAATCATAATTATAGGGGTTTAATTATTATTTAAAAATACAAACTAATTATCTAAAAATCAACAAATAACTATGTTTTAACTATTTAATTAATTAACAACAATGTTTATAAGTACTATTTTTTTTGAAAATAGTAACTATAACACATAAAAAAAAGCGACTAATTAGCCGCTTTTCTATATAAATTTTATAAAGTTTAGTTTTCAAACTCTAAAATAGTAGATTCAATTATTGATACACATTCTAATAATTGCTCTTTAGTCATAACTAAAGGTGGTGCAAAACGAATAATGTTGCCGTGTGTTGGCTTAGCTAATAATCCATTATCTCTTAGTTTTATACAAATATCCCAAGCAGTTGAACTATCCTCATCATCGTTAATAACAATAGCATTTAATAACCCTTTACCTCTAACAAGTGAAACAAATTTACTTTTCTCTACCAAACGTGTATTAATTTCTGAACGGAATAATTGTCCTAATTCTTCAGCTTTTTCAGCTAAATTTTCATCAGTAACAACATTTAACGCTGCAATTGCAACGGCACAAGCTAAAGGATTACCTCCAAAAGTTGATCCGTGCTGACCTGGTCTAATAACATCCATTATTTCACTACTAGAAAACACAGCAGAAACTGGGTATACTCCACCACTTAATGCTTTACCTAAAATTAAAATATCTGGCTTTACATTTTCGTGATTAACTGCTAATAATTGACCTGTTCTAGCAACACCTGTTTGAACTTCATCAGCAATAAATAAAACCCCGTGTTTTTCACAAATTTCTTTTGCTTTTGTTAAATATCCTTCTGAAGGAACATAAACTCCAGCTTCACCTTGAATAGGTTCAACTAAAAAACCTGCTACATTTTTATTTGCTTTTATTGTTTCTTCTAAAGCTTCTAAATTATCGTAATCTATTTTTAAGAAACCACTTGTATATGGTCCAAAGTTTTTACGTGCAACTTCATCATTAGAAAAAGATATAATTGTTGTAGTTCTTCCGTGGAAATTATTTTTACAAACAATTATTTGTGCTTCATTTTCAGCAATACCTTTTTTCTCGTAAGCGTATTTTCTACAAAGTTTAATTGCAGTTTCAACCGCCTCTGCTCCTGTATTCATTGGTAATACTTTATCAAAACCAAAATAATTGGTTACAAATTGCTCGTATTTACCTAACATATCGCTATAAAAAGCTCTAGAAGTTAAGGTTAAACTTTCTGCTTGTGTTTTTAATGCTCCAATAATTGCAGGATGGCAATGCCCTTGATTTACTGCAGAATAAGCCGATAAAAAGTCGTAATAACGTTTACCTTCAACATCCCATACAAATACTCCTTCTCCTTTACTTAATACTACTGGTAATGGATGATAGTTGTGAGCTCCATACTCGTTTTCTAAATCAATTGCTTGTTGTGATAATTTGTTTTCTGAAATCATCTTTAAAAAGTTTTATAAATTGAAAAATATCAATTCCTCATTAAAGGAGAGAAATCATCCTAATTGCTCGCAAATTACAATAATTTTCATTTAAAAAAATGTCTTTTTATAATACTAAATTAACATTAGATATTACTATTTAGATTCATTCTAAATTTTAGAATTCAAAAAAATGTTATAATAATTACATAGTGATGTAAAATATTTAAATAAATTTGTAATACATAAATCAATTCAAAAAAAATGAAAAAATCTGTATTAGTATTAGGTCTGTCTGCACTATTTTTTGTTAGTTGTGGTGAAAAAAAGAAAGAAGAAGTAAAAAAAGAAGTTGAAACTAAGGTTGAAACTGTAAAAGAAGAAGTTAAAACAGCTGTTAACAGTATAGAGTTAGGTAAAAAATTATTTACTGAAAAAACTTGTACTACTTGTCACCAAGCTGATGCTAAGGTTATTGGACCTTCAATTAAAGAAATTACTAAAGTTTACGGTGAGCAAAAAGGAAACATTGTTAAGTTTTTAAAAGGAGAATCTCCTGCTATTGTTGATACTGACCCAGGTCAAGTTGCTGTTATGAAAGCTAACTTAGACAGTTTTGTAAAAGATATGAGTGGTGATGAATTAGCTGCAATTGCTGCTTACATGAGAAGTGTAAAATAATTTAACACAATATATTTTAAAAGCATCCTATATTTTGGGATGCTTTTTTTATGCTAAAAATGTACATTTGCATAATGGCAAGAAAAAAGAAACAACTTATTTTTGAAAATATTGAAGTTATTGATGCTGGTGCAAGAGGTAAAACTGTTGCTAAAGCTCCTGACGGACGTGTAATATTTTTAACAAATACAGTACCTGGAGATATTGTAGATATAAGAACAGGTAAAAAACGTAAAGCTTACTTTGAAGGTACAGCTATAAAATTTCATAAATATTCTGACAAAAGAACCGAGCCTGCTTGTGATCATTTTGAACACTGCGGTGGTTGTAAATGGCAAAATATGGCTTATGAGCATCAACTTGCTTATAAAGAAAATGAAGTTACAAACAATTTAATTAGAATTGGGCATTTAGAATTGCCTGAAGTTACTCCTATTCTTGGCTGTGAAAAAACATACTTTTATCGAAATAAAATGGAGTTTTCTTTTTCTAATAGCCGTTGGTTAACTCTAGAAGAAATTAATTCTGACCAAGAAATTGACAATCGCAATGCCTTTGGTTTTCATATTGCAGGTATGTGGGATAAAATTTTAGATATTGAAAAATGTCATTTACAAGAAGATCCTTCAAACCAAATTAGAAATTTTGTAAAAGCCTATGGTTTAGAACATAACTTAGAATTTTTCAACCCAAGAGAGCAATCTGGTTTTTTACGTACTATGATGATTAGAACTTCATCTACCGGAGAAATTATGATTGTTTTTCAATTGTTTGAAGAACAAAAAGAAAATAGAGAAAACTTATTAAATGCTTTAGCTGATAAATTTCCAGAAATTACTTCATTACAATATGTAATAAATAGCAAAGCAAACGATACATTATATGATCAAGATATTATCTTATTTAAAGGTAGAGATCATATATTTGAAGAAATGGAAGGTTTAAAATTTAAAATTGGACCAAAATCATTTTATCAAACAAATTCTACTCAAGCATACGAATTATACAAAATAACAAGAGATTTTGCTGGCCTAACAGGTAACGAAACTGTGTACGATTTTTATACAGGTACTGGTACAATTGCACAATTTGTAGCAAAACAAGCAGGTAAAGTAATTGGTGTTGAAGCTGTACCAGACGCTATAAAAGACGCTAAACTAAACGCACAATTTAATAACATAAATAACGTTGAGTTTTATGCAGGTGATATGAAAGATGTGTTTAATGATCAATTTATTAAAAAACACGGAAAAGCAGATGTTATTATTACTGATCCTCCTAGAGATGGAATGCATAAAAATGTTGTAGCAAAAATTTTAGAAATTGCACCAAAACGTATTGTTTATGTAAGCTGTAACTCTGCAACGCAAGCTCGAGATTTAGCTTTAATGAAAGATGCATATAAAATAGTAAAAACACAAGCTGTAGATATGTTTCCACAAACACATCACGTAGAAAATGTTGTGCTTTTAGAATTGAAATAATTCAATAAAATGAAAAAATATTTAATAGTAATTATTGTTAGCATTGCAGCTATTTTAAGTTGTGAGAAAGATGATATATGTCTTGATGGCACTACTCCTAACCTAATTATAAGTTTTTATAATAAAGACACTTTAACTGATAAGAAAAAAGTAACCAGTATGGACGTTTGGGCTGAAGGTATGGATAGTATTTACACTAGTAAATCATTAGACTCTATTTACCTTCCTCTCGATTTAAATAATAACACAACTGTCTACAATATTAGAACAAATAGCCTTGTAGACCAAATAACTGTAAACTACACCAGAAATGAAATATATGTTTCGCGTTCTTGTGGTTATAAATTTGACTTTGAAAATGTAGAAGTTGAGACTACAAATGAATGGATAAACAATGTTACTTTAATTGATACGATAATTAATCATGAACAAACTGCACATATACATATTACTCATTAGTATTTTAACTTGTGCAACTACTTTTGCGCAAGATAAAACCGAATTATCAACTGAAGAAACAGATACAATTGCCGCTGTTAAAAAATACAATTTAAGAGTTGGTATAGATATAAGTAAGCCTATTCTTTCTCAAATTAAAGATGACCTCTCTGAACTTGAAATAACTGCAGATGTAAATATTTCTAAAAATTTATATGCTGCTGTTGAATTGGGCTATAGCGATAAAACTAGAGATGAAGATTATTTAAATTTCACTACAGATGGAACTTACATTAAATTAGGTGTAAATTACAATGCTTATGAAAATTGGAAAGGAATGAATAATGAAATTTATGTAGGTATGCGTTATGGTTTTAGTATGTTTAACCAAACATTAAACAGCTACACACCTAATGCCTATGGAACATATTTTGAAGGCGATTTAGTTGAAGTTGGTACTGAGTTTAAAGACCTATCTGCACACTGGGTAGAATTCCTTTTTGGTATGAAAGTTGAAACCTTTAGAAACCTTTACTTAGGAGGTTCAATTTCCGTTAACAAATTAATTAGTAGTAAAGAACCAGAAAACTTTAGAAACCTTTACATTCCTGGCTTTAATAGAGTGTTTGATAACGATATGGGAATTGGTTTTAACTATACAATTAGCTATTTAATTCCTATTTTTAAGAAAACTAAATAAATTTTGTATTTTTAAAAAGTTAACCTAACTATTAAAAAAATGCAAAATATACCAAGTGTAGATTTATCTGATTTTATATCGGGTGATGAAAACAGAAAGCAAAAATTTATTAAACAAATTGGTGAAGCTTATGAAGAAATTGGCTTTGTAGCTTTACGTGGCCATTTTTTAAGCGACGAACTTACTGCCAATTTATATAAAGAAGTAACTGCCTTTTTCGACCTTCCTGAAGAAGTAAAAGAGTCTTATGAAATTGATGGAATTGGAGGACAACGTGGCTATACATCCTTTGGAAAAGAAAGTGCGAAAGGAAAAAAAGAAGGAGATTTAAAAGAGTTTTGGCACTTTGGTCAAGATGTTATTGGAAACGATAAGTTAAAAGCTGAATACCCGAATAATGTTGAAGTAACGGAAATTGAAAATTTCAACAAAACAGGAATGGAAACCTATAAAATGTTAGAAAAAACAGCAATTTATGTGCTACGTTCTTTAGCTTTATATATTGGCTTAGAAGAAAACTATTTCGATAAATATGTAACCAACGGAAATAGTATTTTACGCCCTATACACTATCCTCCTATTAAAGGAGAACCAAAAGGAGCTGTTAGAGCCGCTGCGCATGGAGATATAAATTTAATAACCCTATTAATGGGTGCTTCGGCTTCTGGTTTAGAAGTTCAAAATAAACAAGGAGATTGGATTGCAGTAACTGCACTACCCGACCAATTAGTTATTAATGTTGGTGATATGCTAGAACGTTTAACTAACAATAAATTACGATCAACAATACATAGAGTTGTTAACCCACCTAGAGAAGATTGGGGCAAACCTCGTTATTCAATACCGTTTTTTACCCACCCAATTAGTGAAATGAAACTAAATTGTTTACCTGAATGTATTGATGAAACAAGACCAAAAGTATATGAAGATATTACTGCTGGTGAATTTTTAAATGAACGTTTAAGAGAATTAGGCTTATTAAAATGATTTCAAAAAAAGTAATTTCAGTATTTACATTCGGTATTTTTCTACTTGTAGGAGGTGCAATATTAAAAATAGCCAATAATCCACAAGCAAATATTGTAATGGCCATTGGTTTAGTTTTTGAAACTATAGCTGTATTAATTTTTGCTTGGAATAAAATTAAAAAATAAAGAAAGATTCCGTATTTTTGAGTCTTATTTTTTCACAAATCAAATGGGTAAAAAAAAATTAAATAGTTTAGAAGATCTTGGCGGTTTTGTTTTTTCAACAAATAACGAATTTGAATACGATCAAAATGAAGAACAAGAAACACTTCAACCAAAACAACAATACTTAGAAGCGCTTTTTTCGAACAAAGGCCGTGGCGGTAAAACAGTTACAGTAATTACTGGTTTTGAAGGTAGTGATCAAGATTTAAAAGCATTAGGTAAAATGCTAAAACAAAAGTGTGGTGTTGGTGGTAGTGTAAAAGATGGTGAAATAATAATACAAGGAAAATTTAGAGATAAAATAATGGAAATCCTTAAAAAGGATGGATATAACGTAAAACGCGTAGGCGGATAATATTATATATGAATAAAATAGCTCCTTCAGAATTAATACTGAACCCAGACGGTAGTATATACCACTTAAATTTAAAACCTGAACATATTGCAAAAGACATTATTTTTGTAGGTGATCAGAATAGAGTAGCAAAAATTTCTAAACATTTTGATTCAATCGAATTTGAAACTCAAAAAAGAGAATTTAAAACCATAACAGGTACTTATAAAGGCAAAAGAATTTCTGTAATGTCTACTGGTATTGGACCAGATAATATTGACATTGTAATGAATGAGTTAGATGCTTTGGTAAATATAGATTTAATAAACCGTGTACCTTTAAAAGAGCATACAAAATTAAACATTGTTAGAATTGGAACTTCCGGTTCTTTACAAGCAGATATTCCTGTAGATAGCTTTGTATTAGCTAAATACGGATTAGGTTTTGATGGTATGCTGCTTTCTTATGATTGTGATGAAGTATTAGAAAGTGATTTTGAAGATGCCTTTATTAAACATACTAATTGGAGCCCAAGAAAAGCGAGGCCTTATATTGTAAAAAACAGTAGAGAGCTTCAAACTAAATTATCTGGAGATAAAGTTTTTCAAGGTGTAACCGCTACAGCTGTTGGGTTTTACGGACCTCAAGGAAGAGTTTTAAGGTTACCTATTCAAGATCCTGATTTAAATAATAAAATTGATAATTTTGAATATAACGGTGTAAGAATTACTAATTTAGAAATGGAAACTTCAGCCATTTATGGGTTATCTAAACTATTAGGTCATAATGCTTGTTCTATGAATGCTATTATTGCCAATAGAGCTAACGGAACTTTTAGCGAAGATCCGTACAAACCGGTTGAAGAATTAATAATTTACACTTTAAATAAATTAGCACAGTAAAATAAAATATTTTATTTTACGTTATCTAAAAAACACATAAATGAAAAGTAAAACGTTAAAATTAGTAATATTTGCATTAGTTTCAACTTTATTTATAGCTTGCGGAGCTAAAAAAGGAGGTTGTGGTTTAACTAGTGATGCTCAAAAAATAGAGCAGACAATTTCAAAAACTCAAACTACTATTATTGCAGAAGCTAAATAGTTTTAAAAATACATAAATATTTAAAAACCTGCTTTTTAGTAGGTTTTTTTCATTCATAATAGAAAACAACTAATATACTTTTATATCAATTGAAAGTATGTATCTTTGCAACGCTTTTAAAAAACAAGAAAATGAATAACGGATTATACGCAAAATTTAACACTTCTAAAGGTGCTATTTTAGTAAACTTAGAATTTGAAAAAACTCCTGGTACAGTTGGTAACTTTGTTGCTTTAGCTGAAGGAAATTTAGAAAACGGATCTAAACCACAAGGAACTCCTTATTACAATGGTTTAAAATTTCATAGAGTAATTGCAGACTTTATGATTCAAGGTGGTTGTCCACAAGGAACTGGAACAGGTTCTCCTGGATATAGCTTTGATGATGAGTTTCACCCAGAATTAAAACATGATGTTCCTGGAATTTTGTCTATGGCAAACTCAGGACCTGCTTCTAATGGAAGTCAGTTTTTTATTACACATGTTCCAACTCCTTGGTTAGATAACAAACATACTGTTTTTGGTAAAGTTGTTGAAGGGCAAGATGTTGTTAATGCTGTTGCTCAAGACGATATATTAGAATCTATTGAAATTACAAGAGTTGGTGAAGCTGCTGAGAAATTTAACGCAGTTGAAGCTTTTAGAGTTTTTGAAGGTTCTAGAGAAAAAAGAGAAGCTGAAGCTAAAAAAGCTGCTAAAGAAGCAATGGATAAAATAGCTAAAGGTTATGATGAAACTCCAAGTGGTTTACGTTACAAAATTCTACAAGAAGGTAATGGAAAACCTGCTACAAAAGGTGCTGGAGTTTCTGTACATTACAAAGGTCAATTAGTAGACGGACAAGTTTTTGATTCATCATACCAACGTAAACAACCAATCGATTTTACTATTGGTGTAGGTCAAGTAATTCCTGGTTGGGATGAAGGTATTCAATTATTAAAAGTTGGAGATAAAGCTCGTTTAGTAATTCCTTCTAATTTGGCTTATGGTAGTCAAGGTGCAGGTGGTGTTATTCCTCCAGATGCAACTTTAATTTTTGATGTTGAATTAATGGATGTTAAATAATCCTATTCTATAAAAAATCAAAAAGCATTGACTTTAAAAAGTCAATGCTTTTTTGTTATATAATATCTTAATGTATTATAAAAACAAATTATGATTTTGTGTAATTTCAAGCTAATAGTTAATAAGCTATTAACAAACCTGTTTTTTATTATTAAATAATGACATTGTGTCCTTAAATATAATAACCAAAAAAGTCAAAACAGATGCCACAAGTACAATTTTACCGATAGTACAAAACGTACATTCATAAAAATTGTCTTTAAAACCAAATAAACAACTTGTACACCCAACGAGAATCATTATCAAATAATCAACAAAAGCAATAACTGGAATTATTACTAACGATTTTAAAAGAATATCTTTCATGACTATAGCTTTAGGTTACACAAACAATTAAACAAACAATATAATAGTTTCTAAATTTTTTAGAATAGTTTAAATTCTATCGACTAAAACAAAACATATAAACACTTCAATTATTTAAGAACTTATTACATAGTAAAAGTAACATGCTATTTTTGTAGATACGAATTTTTTACATTCGTATATTTAATAGAAATTAAATTAGTTTTTATTAAATAATGATGTAATTTTACATCTGTTAGAATGTAATTTTAATACGTTTACTGCTATGCCTGATTTTTTACAAAAAGAAACTAACTTCGATTATACGTTTTTAAACGCAAAAGAGAGCTTAAATAAGCTAAGTGATACTGAAAAAAACGAATTAATTGAACATAAAACCGATATTGAATTTAAAGCTGGAGAAACCATAATTAAACGTGGTATGCTAGTTAACAACGTTTTATATTTAAATAGCGGATTGGTAAAACTAGAAATGGTTAATGAGGGGAAACCTTTTACTGTTGGCTTAGTTGAACCTCACTCATTTATAGGAATAGTTTGTTGTTTTGCTTTTGAAAAATTCGATTTTACTGCAACAGCCCTAGAAAAAACTAAAGTAAGTTTTATTGAAAAAAGCATTTTTGAAAAATTTATTTCAACAAATGGAGAATTTGCTTTAAATTTAATTAAGCATATGTCTGGTGTTTCAAACGGACTTTTGCACCGCATAACTACCCTATCTCAAAAAAATATTGATGGTGCGTTATCCTTAATACTATTAGATTTTGCAAAAGTTTACAATTCAAACTCGTTTACTATTCCAATGGTACGAAAAGATTTGGCTAATATGTTAGGCTATTCTAAAGAAAGTGTTATAAATACATTGTCTAAGTTTAATAAAGAAAAAATAATAAAAGTCTCCGATAGAAAAATTGAAATTTTAAACATTAAAAAATTAACTCAAATTAGTAAATTAGGTTAAGTTTTATAAAAAAACATAAATTAATGCTCGAAGAACTAAAATATCCTATTGGACAACCAAATATTCCAAAAAATATTTCGTTAAAAATTATTAAAGAATGGATTTTAGTTATCGAAAATTTTCCTTCTAAACTTAATTCTTTAGTAAAAGACCTTTCCAACGAACAATTAGACACCGTTTACCGTAAAGATGGGTGGACAATTAGACAGGTAATTCATCATTGTGCAGATAGTCATTTAAATAGTTATATTCGTTTTAAATGGGCTTTAACAGAAAACAAACCTGTAATTAAAGCTTATTATGAAGAAAAATGGGCCGAACTATTTGATTCTAAGTTAGCTCCTATTCACTTATCAATAAACCAATTAAAAGCCTTGCACGCTAAATGGGTATATTTATTAACTAATTTAAATGAAGAAGATCTAGAAAAAGAATTTATTCACCCCGCAAATAATAAAACAGTATCATTAGCAGAAAATATTGGTATTTATGCTTGGCACTGTAATCACCATTATGCACATATTTACAATTGTTTAAAGTAAATAGGTCTAAATAAAATTGTTGAAAAAGTTGTTTATTACTTATTTCTAATAAATAAGTAAAACATTACAAAATTTATATATTACATACTATATAACTAGCGTATTAAATTGGTTTATAGTATATAATTTATATTTTCAAAATTTTACAATTATGAAAACAATGCATCAATGGTTTAGCGAATATTCGATTAGCCACCAAAATAAAACTAATAAAAAAATACATTATATATGTGTACCTGCAATTTTTTTTAGTATTGTAGGTTTACTTATAAGTATTCCAAGCACTTTTATAGGGAAAATTACTAATTTAAATATGCCTATTATAGAAAATTGGGCAGTAGTAGTAGCCTTTTTTTTATTAATATTTTATTTACGATTATCTTTTAAAGTGTTTTTAAAAATGTTAATTTTCACTATATTATGTATAGTTGGTAATTATTATCTAGGTTTGGTTACACCTATATTTTATACATCATTGTTAATATTTATAATTGCTTGGATTGGTCAATTTTATGGGCATAAATTAGAAGGTGCCAAACCATCTTTTTTAAAAGATTTGCAATTTTTATTAATTGGCCCAGCTTGGGTATTTGACAATATTTTTAAATTTTAAAATGAAAAAAAACTTATTAATTATATTATTATCCCTGCTTTTTAATAAAGTTAGCTCTCAAGATATAGAATACAAAGTATTTAATACATCTGTAAACACTAAATATGCAGAATTAGGAACCTTTTATGTAAATAATGATTTGGTGTTATTTGCATCATCAAAAATTACTGAAGAAGATACTCCTTTCTCTAAAAATAGAAGAAAGAACAACCGTCATTTATTCTTAGAGTTTTATTTCGGAAAAATAACAGATAAAGGAGATATAATTCAAGATAAAAAACTAAATAAAGAAATTTACACCAAATTTAACGAAAGTGATATTGCTTTTTCTCCAGATTTGAAAACGTTATTTTTTACTTGGAATAATTACTACAATGATCCTAAGATTGATAATCCAAAAAACAAAACATTTTACTTGTTTAAAGCATCAATTGATGCAGATTTTAATTTAACAAGTATTTCGCCTGTAAGATTCAATAGTGTAAAATATTCTATTAAAAATCCAAAGTTTAGTGCAGACGGAAAAAAACTATATTTTTCTTCTAATATGTCTGGTGGATCAGGTGGTTACGATATTTTTGTGTCTGAAGTTAGCAATGAAGGTGTGCTTTCTTGGCCAAAAAATATGGGGCCTACCATTAATACAAAATACAACGAATTGTATCCATACTCAGATAATGAAAACAATTTATACTTTTCATCTTTTGGACATAAAGGAAAAGGTGGTTTAGATATTTTTAAATCTAATTTTGTAAATAATACTTTTGAAAAACCTGTAAGTTTACCTTCTCCTATCAATTCTCCATACGATGAGTTTGGTTATGTTCATAGGCCAAATAAAAAAGAAGGATTTTTTACTTCAAACAGAGATAAAGGAAAGGGAGATGTAGATATTTACGCCTTTAAGTATCATATTAAAGAAAAACCTTGTGATCAACTTATTACAGGTAATGTTTTTAATATTAAAAACAATGTAAAATTAAGCGATTATCAATTGTTTCTTTATAAAAACGATACACTTGTTGAAGGTAAAGACATTGTTAATTTCAACAATTATAAATTTAACTTAAAGTGTAACGAAAGCTATAAAATAGTTGCAAAGAAAAAAGGGTTTATTAGCAATGAAATAAAATTTACTACTAATGATGCAGATAAATTTACTTTAGATAAAAATATTTATCTAGAGCCCGAAAAGTGTATAAATTTTGTAGAAGGAAAAATTCTAAATAAAGAAACAAAAACTCCGCTACCTAACGCTATTGTAAAACTATTTAAAAACGATTCTTTAGTAAAAACACTTAAACTAAATAAACTTGCTGAATATAAAGCAGAAATTAATTGTAATTCAACATATAAAATAACTGCTGAATTAACAGATTTCTCTAAAGATAACGTTATAATAAATACTCAAAAAAATAATAAAGAAACACATAACAACAATCTTTATTTAAAGGAAAACATCGAATTTATTACTGTTCGCAAACAAAAAATGATTAAAACAAACCCTATATACTTTGATTTAGACAAGTCAAATATTAGGCCTGATGCCTCTATTGAATTAGATAAAGTAGTTACAATTATGAAAAAATATGAAACTATTGTTATAGAAGTAAAATCACATACGGATAGCCGAGGGCAAGACAAGTATAACTTTGTTTTATCTAATAAAAGAGCAAGATCTACCATTAACTATATAATTTCTAAGGGCATTGATTCTAGTAGAATATATGGTAAAGGTTATGGTGAAACAGAATTGGTAAATCATTGTACAAATGGCGTAAAATGTCATGATAGCCTTCATCAATTAAATAGAAGAACAGAATTTATTGTAGTTAAAGAATAAAAACAATATTCTCTTAACAATACTATTTAGCTTAAACTTTATACTTATTTTTTAAAACAAGGTTTATTTTATATATTTATAGCCCCTACCATTGAATATTTTAATAATATAATTTTAACAATTATGAAACCAATGGGCCTATTATTTATAAATTGCTTAAATGTGTTTTTAACAAATATATATGTAAAAACTTATTTCGTATTTCAACATTCTCCTCCAAATTAAAAAATAATTTAACTTAACTCTTAACTACAAAAACCTCTTTTCTAAAAATTAACAGTTTTAATTAATTGTCCCTACTTGTTTTTTGAAACCCAAAATTTCATAAAATGAAAAAAATTGCCTTAGCCGTTTTATTATTAACAGCTATATTTACTCAAGCTCAAGAAAAAGAAAAAGAATATAAAATTTTTAACACTTCAATAAATTCTAAATATGCCGAAGTAGGTGTTATATATTTATCTGAAAACAATGTACTTTTTGCCTCTTCAAAAAGAGATGAAAACGATGGAGCATTTAAAAAAAATAGAAGAAAAAACAATAAACAACTATATTTAGATTTATACAACGCAACCATTTCAGAAAATGGAAACCTAAAGCAAACAAAAAAATTTACCAACGATATTAATAATAAATTTTTTGAATCTGATGTTTGTTTCACCAAAGATTTAAAAACTGTTTATTTTACTTGGAATAATTACTACAATACTTCCAAAAGAAAAGATTCGTTAAACTGGAAAACGTTACATATTGTAAAGGCAACTATTAATAAAAACTTTCAACTTAGTAATATTATAGACCTTCCTTTTAATAATGAAGAATATTCTGTAAAAAGCCCAATGCTTAATAGTGATGAAAGCAAACTATATTTTGTATCAGACAACCCTGATAATTTAGGAGAAACAGATATTTATGTTGTAGATATTTTGGGAAATAATAAGTATAGCCAACCAAGAAACTTAGGTTCTAAAATAAATACAAAAGAAGCTGAATTATTCCCTTTTATAGACAGTCAGAACAATCTTTATTTTGCTTCAACAGGGCATACAAATAAAAATGGGTTTGACATATTTAAGGCCGAAAGAGCAAATAATGAATTCTCTAATATTACAAAACTCCCTTCGCCTGTTAATAGTAAATATGATGATTTTGCATTTGTTATAAACAACCAAAACAACGTTGGTTTTTTCACTTCAAACAGACCTGAAGGTAAAGGAGATGTAGATATTTACAACTTTAAAATTAAAGAAATTGAGGAAGAAGTTATTGAAGAAATATGTTTGCAATCTATTACGGGAATAATACTAAACAAAAATAATAGACAACAATTAAATAATGTTCAAGTATTTTTATATAAAGATGATAAACTTATTGAAGGACAAACACTTGAAGAAAATAAAAAATTCTTGTTTGAAGTAGATTGTGACGCTACCTACAAAATAAAAGTTCAAAAAGATGGCTTTTTACCTAATGAAATTAAAGTTACAACTAGCAATGTTAACAATCGAAAAATTGGAAAAAAAATTCTATTAAGTCCAAAAAACTGTATTCATAAAGTTAAAGGGCTAGTTGTAGATATAAATAACAATACGCCACTTAATCTTGCCTCAATAAATATATTTAAAGAAAATATTTTAATAGATTCTATTAAAGTTACTAATGAAGCTAAATTTAAATTAGATTTAAAATGTAAGGCTAACTATAAATTGGTTGCCAATCAAAGGGATTATTTAAAAGATTCAGTTTTAATAAATACTAATTACAACCACGGTAAAATAATTAATAAAATTTTAAGCCTAAAACCAAACATAGAATTTGTTACCGTTAGAGAACAAAAAATGGTAAAAACAAACCCTATTTATTTCGATTTAAATAAAGCAGATATTAGAACTGATGCCGCCATAGAATTAAACAAAGTTGTTGATGTATTAAAAAAATACCCTAACATAAAAATTGAAGTTAAATCTCATACGGACAGCAGAGCTCCAGACAATTATAACTTAAACTTATCTAATAGCAGAGCACAATCAACTATAAATTATATTGCTGCTCAAGGAATTGATTTATCAAGAATTTACGGAAAAGGATACGGAGAAACTCAACTAGTAAATAAATGTAAAAACGGAGCTAAATGTACCGAAGCCCAGCATCAATTAAACCGTAGAACCGAATTTGTAGTAATTGAAGAATAATGAAACCAGAAATAACTTTTGAAGATTTTCAGAAAGTAGATATTAGAATAGGAACTATTATTGAGGTTAATGATTTTCCAAAGGCTAGAATTCCTGCATATCAACTTAAAATAGATTTTGGAACACTTGGTATTAAAAACTCAAGTGCTCAAATAACTCATTTATATTCCAAAGAAAATTTAATTGGAAAACAAATAACTGCTGTAGTTAACTTTAAAAAGAAACAAATTGCAAATTTTTTCAGTGAGTGCTTAGTATTGGGAATTTACAATTCAAAAAATGAAGTTGTTTTATTACAAGCTGACAAAACTGAAATAAAAAACGGCGAACAAGTTTCTTAACTAGATTAGGCTAATGTAAAGTCTATTCTTATATTTGAATTACTAAATTATTATTTGTGATTCAACAACAACTAACAGCACTTTCTAATCAACTAAATGGAGAATTAGTTTTTGATAATTTGCATAAAAGTATTTATGCAACAGATGCTTCTGTTTATAGAAAATTACCTTTAGCTGTAGCTTTTCCTAAAGACAACGAAGACTTAAAAACACTAATTCAATTTGCTTCTGATAACAAAATCACGCTTATTCCAAGAGCTGCAGGAACATCATTAGCCGGACAATGTGTGGGAGATGGAATTGTAGTTGATGTTTCAAAACACTTCACAAATATTTTATCTTTTGATGAAAAGAATAAAACAGTTACCGTTCAGCCTGGAGTAATTAGAGATGAATTAAATCTATTTCTAAAACCATACGTATTGTTTTTTAGTCCTAATACGTCTACAAGTAATAGATGTATGATTGGTGGAATGGTTGGTAATAATTCATCTGGTACAACTTCAATTAAATATGGTGTTACACGTGATAAAGTTATTGATCTAAAAACCATTTTAAGTGATGGTTCAGAAGCTAATTTTAATGAAATTTCAAAAGATGAATTCAATACTAAAAAGATTGGAAATTCATTAGAGAACAGCATTTATAAATCTCTTTATAATGAACTTTCTTCAGAAGAAGTTCAACAAGAAATAAGAAACCAATTTCCAAAACCAGAAATACACAGAAGAAATACAGGTTACGCTATTGACGAATTAATTGAAACCAATGTTTTCAGTAATTCTAAAGATAATATTAATCTTGCAAAATTACTATGCGGAAGTGAAGGAACTTTAGCATTTACTACTGAAATCACGTTAAAATTAGACAACTTACCTCCTACTGAAAGTATGTTGGTTGCAGCACATTTTACTAGTATTGAAGAAAGTATGAAAGCTGTGGTTGTTACAATGCAACACAACCTTTATATGTGCGAGTTAATGGATAAAACCATTCTAGATTGCACAAAAAATAATAGAGAGCAACTAAAAAATAGAGATTTTGTTGAAGGTGATCCAGCTGCTATTCTAATGTTAGAATTAAAGGCTAACACAAAAAACGAAGTTGAAGAACTTGCTCAAAAACTAATTGAAGATTTAAAAAACAACAATTTTGGATATGCCTTTCCAATTTTAAAAGGGAATGAAATTCAAAAAGCTGTAAATCTTCGTAAAGCAGGTTTAGGTTTATTAGGTAATATTATTGGCGACAAAAAAGCCGTTGCTTGCATTGAAGATACAGCAGTTGAAGTAACAGATTTACCAAATTATATTTCAGAATTTACTGAAATGATGAAAAAATACGGTCAAAATGCAGTGTATTATGCACACGCTGGAGCTGGAGAAATTCACTTACGCCCTATTTTGAATCTTAAAAAGAATGAAGACGTTGAACTTTTTAGAACCATAACTACAGAAGTTGCCAAATTGGTTAAAAAATATAAAGGTAGTTTTAGTGGCGAACACGGAGATGGAATTGTTCGCGCTGAATTTATTCCATTAATGATAGGAGAAAAAAACTACGATTTATTAAAACGAATTAAATCAGTTTTTGACCCAAACAACATTTTTAATAAAGGAAAAATTGTAGATGCTTATCCAATGGATAAAAGTTTGCGTTATAAAGTTGATAGAATTGAACCTGAAATAGAAACTATCCAAGATTTTTCTGAAAGTGAAGGAATTTTACGTGTTGCTGAAAAATGTAACGGTTCTGGAGATTGCAGAAAACCAGTTTCTGCTGGAGGAACTATGTGTCCGAGTTACAGAGCTACCAAAGATGAAAAAGATACCACACGTGCAAGAGCAAATGCTTTACGTGAGTTTTTAACCAATTCAGATAAAATAAATAAGTTCGATTACGAAGAGTTGAAAGATGTTTTCGACTTGTGTTTAAGTTGTAAAGCTTGTGCCAGCGAATGTCCGAGTAATGTAGATATTGCTGCTTTAAAAGCTGAATTTCTACATCAGTATTACAAAACTAATAAGCCAACTTTAAGAACTAAATTGTTCGCAGACAACGTAAAATATAACAAGTTAGGAAGCATTGTTCCGTTTATAACTAACGTTGTATTAAATAATGTAATTACAAAAAAAGTATTAGGAATTGCAACACAACGTAGCATTCCTAAATTGTATAAAACCACTCTTAAAAAATGGTATAAACGCAATGTGGACCAATTGCATTCTAAAGAGTTTAAAAACGGTGAAGTTTATTTATTTTGTGATGAATTCACCAATTATTACGATGTAACTATTGGAATTGACGCAATAGAATTACTTTCAAAATTAGGTTACAAAGTAATTATTGTTAATCACGAAGAAAGTGGTAGAAGTGCTATTTCAAAAGGATTTTTAGATAAAGCCAAAGTAGTAATTGATAAAAACATTGATATTTTTAAGGATTTAATTTCTGAAGAAAAACCACTAATTGGTATTGAACCTTCAGCAATTTTAGGCTTTAGAGATGAATATTTAAGATTAGCAGATGATAAAATTTCAGTAAAAAACATTTCTAAAAACACTTTTACTTTTGAAGAGTTTATAAAAGCTGAATTTGAAAATAAAAAAATTAATACTTCTGATTTCAATAATAATTCAAAAGAAATTAAAATTCACGTACATTGCCATCAGAAATCTTTAAGTTCTACCGAAGCGACTTTTACAATGTTGAATATCCCAACTAATTACAAACCAACAATTTTAAATACAGGTTGTTGTGGTATGGCAGGAAGTTTTGGTTACGAAAAAGAGCATTATAAGGTTTCTATGCAAGTTGGTGAAGACACCTTATTTCCAAAAATTAGAAATTTAACAGAAGAAATTGAAATTTCAGCAGCAGGAACAAGTTGTAGACATCAAATAAAAGATGGAACAAAAAAACAGAGCAAACACCCAATTACACTATTAAAAGAAGCACTTAAATAATTATGAGCAAAAAGAAGAAATACATAGCAAATGAAGCTCGTTACGAGAAAATGAATTACCGTAGAACTGGTAATAGCGGTTTATTATTACCTGAACTTTCACTAGGTTTATGGCATAACTTTGGTAGAAACGACGATTTTAAAAACGCAAGAAACCTTTTAAAATGTGCTTTTGACAATGGAATTACACATTTTGATTTAGCCAACAATTACGGTCCTCCTTACGGTTCAGCTGAAACTACGTTTGGTAAAATATTGAAGAAAGATTTCAAAAAATATAGAGATGAATTAATTATTTCATCAAAAGCTGGTTATGATATGTGGCCCGGACCTTATGGAGATTTAGGATCAAAAAAATACCTGGTTTCTAGTTTAGATCAGAGTTTAAAACGTATGGGATTAGATTATGTTGATATTTTTTATCACCATAGACCAGATAATGAAACTCCTTTAGAGGAAACTATGGGAGCATTGGATTTAATTGTTCGCCAAGGAAAAGCATTGTATGTTGGAATTTCAAATTACAGACCAGAAAGAGCTGCTGAAGCATTTAAAATTTTAAAAGATTTAGGAACTCCTTGTTTAATTCATCAACCAAGATACAGTATGCTAGATCGTTGGGTTGAAGATGGTTTGTTAGATTTACTGGGAAATGAAGGTGTTGGTGCTATTCCGTTTTCTCCATTAGGACAAGGAATGTTAACTGATAAATATTTAAATGGTTTTCCTGAAGATTCTAGAGCTGTAAAAGATGGCCGCTATTTAAAAACAGATCAAATTAATACGCAAATTGATAAAATTAGAGCGTTAAATGAAATTGCTAAAGAAAGAGGTCAAAGTATGGCACAAATGGCAATTTCTTGGATTTTAAAAGATGAACGTATTACTTCTGTATTAATTGGTGCTAGTAAAACTGAACAAATTTTAGATAGTTTAAAGGCAACAGAAAACACTAATTTTAGTAAAGAGGAATTAGATAGAATAGAAGGAATTTTAAAATAATCATTTTATTATCATTCTGAAAATTATACTGTCATTCCTGCGCAAGCAGGAATCTATAGAATGTTGGTATGGATTCCTGTTTTCACAGGACTGACAACGTAGTAAAATTATCATTCTGAATGTAGTGACAACGGAATGAAGAATCTCATTATACAACATTACATAAGATTCTTCACTATCGTTCAGAATAACAACAACAATAATATAAAAAACAAAAAGGGATTCCAATAAAATGGAATCCCTTTTCTATTATGCATTCGCCAGCCATAGCTAGTGCATCGTATTTTACAAGCTACTTAAACTAGCTTTTATTGTTTCTATTTTTGCTAAAGCATCTGCTTCTTTCTGACGTTCCATTCCAATTACCTTTTCCGGTGCATTGTTTACAAAACGCTCGTTACTTAATTTCTTTTGAACAGATTTTAAGAAACCTTCAATATACTTTAATTCTTCTTCTAGCTTCGCTTTTTCAGCTTCAACATCAATAGCATCACCCATTGGAATAAAGTATTCGTTAGATTTTACTCTAAAACTTAAAGCTCCATCAACTTTTTCTTCAACATAATTTAAAGAAGAAAGATTTCCTAACTTTTCAATTACAGCATCAAAATCTGTAGAAACCTTATCATTATTCAATACGGAAAATTCAATCTGATCTTTAAATGAAATATTTTTATCTTTTCTAATAGTTCTAATTCCTGAAATTACTTCTGAAGCTACTTTAAATCCGTCAATTAAACTTTCGTTTACTTCAACAGTTTTAGGATATTCAGCAACAATTAATGCATCTTCTGGAGTTCTATCAGCAATTGTTTGCCAAATTTCTTCAGATAAGAAAGGCATAAACGGATGCAATACTTTTAAATTATCTTCTAAAAATGAAATAACTGCTTTGTATGTTTTAGCATCCATTGGTTGTTGATAACCTGGTTTTACCATTTCCAAAAACCAAGAAGAAAAATCGTCCCAAACTAATTTGTAAATGCTCATTAAAGCTTCACTAATTCTGTATTGGTCGAAAGATTTTTCTAAATCTACTAATGTTTGTTGAAATTTAGCTTGATACCAATCAATTGCAATTTTTGCTGATTTTGGTTGTTCTAAATCTTCAGAAACTTCCCATCCTTTTATTAAACGGAAAGAGTTCCATATTTTATTAGAGAAATTACGTCCTTGCGCACATAGTTCTTCATCAAATAATAAATCGTTACCAGCAGCAGAACACAATAACATTCCAACACGTACACCATCTGCTCCATATTTCTCCATTAGTTTAATTGGATCGGGAGAATTTCCTAACGATTTAGACATTTTTCTACGTTGAGAATCACGTACAATTCCTGTAAAATAAACATTGCTAAAAGGTTTTTCATCTCTAAATTCATAACCAGCAAAAATCATACGCGCAACCCAGAAGAAAATAATATCTGGACCCGTAACTAAATCGTTTGTTGGATAATAGTATTCTATTTCTTCGTTATTTGGCTTTCTAATTCCATCGAAAACAGAAATTGGCCATAACCAAGATGAGAACCAAGTATCTAAAGCATCAGGATCTTGAGTTAAATCTTCAACTTTAAACTCTTTCCCTACTTTTTCTGAAGCTAATTTAGTAGCTTCCTCAATAGTTTCAGCAATTACAAAATCGTTTACACCATCTCCATAGAAAAATGCAGGAATTTGGTGACCCCACCATAATTGACGAGAAATATTCCAATCTCTAATATTTGTTAACCAGTGCTTATAAGTACTGTTGTAATGTTTTGGAAAGAATTTTACTTCTTCGTCTTCTAAAACAGCTTTCAAAGCAGGTTCAACAATTGTCTCCATTTTTAAGAACCATTGAGCAGATATTTTTGGTTCAATAACAGCTTTTGTTCTTTCTGAAGTACCAACTTTATGCATATGTTGTTCAACTTTTACTAAACAACCTAATTCATCTAATTCTTTTGTAATCTCTTTTTGAACAACAAAACGATCTTTACCTTCGTAATGTAAACCGAAAGAATTCAAAGATGCATCATCATTAAAAATGTCAATAACTTCTAAATTATGTTTTTCACCTAAAACTTTATCGTTTTGATCGTGTGCAGGTGTTACTTTTAAACAACCAGTACCAAATTCTAAATCTACATATTCATCTTCAATAATTGGAATTACACGGTTTACAATTGGCACAATTGCTTTTTTACCTTTTAAATGTGTAAAACGCTCATCGTTTGGATTTATACATATTGCTGTATCACCTAAAATTGTTTCAGGACGCGTAGTTGCAATTGTCAGCACATCATCACTTCCTTCAATTTTATAATTTACGTAGTAAAGATTTCCTTGTTTTTCTTCAAAAATAACTTCTTCATCAGATAAAGTAGTTTGCGCTTCAGGATCCCAATTTACCATTCTATAACCACGGTAAATTAAACCTTTGTTGTATAAGTCTATAAATACTTTAGAAACTGCTTCGCTTAAATCTTCGTCCATTGTAAACTTTGTACGTTCCCAATCACAAGAAGCTCCCAATTTTTTCAATTGTTCTAAAATTATTCCTCCGTGCTCATCAGTCCAATCCCAAGCGTGTTTTAAAAACTCATCACGCGTTAAATCGCTCTTTTCAATACCTTGTTCTTTTAATTTAGCAACTACCTTTGCTTCTGTAGCAATAGATGCGTGATCGGTTCCAGGAACCCAACAAGCGTTTTTACCTTTTAAACGAGCACGTCTAATTAATACATCTTGAATAGTATTATTTAGCATATGCCCCATATGCAAAACCCCAGTTACATTTGGTGGTGGAATTACTATGGTATAAGGTTCTTTTTCATTTGGTGTTGAATGAAAATAATTATTATCCATCCAATATTTGTACCACTTATCTTCTACTTCTTGAGGTGTATATTTTGTTGCTAAACTCATTTTGGTCTAATATTTGTAATATAATTTGCAAATGTACAATTATAAGCATTAACATAAAATATTTTGAAAGCATAAAAAAAAAACTAACTTTACACTTTAAAACGAATATTATGAAAAAATTTATGACACTTTTATTTGTTGGGTTTATTACTTTATCAGTAAACGCACAACAAAAGAAACAACCAGTAGTAGACCCTAATGCACCAGCATTTGAATTTGTAACTGAAGTAATTGACTATGGTAAGATTGAACAAAACGCAAACGGTGTCAGGAAATTCGAATTTAAAAATATTGGAAAATCTCCATTAGTAATTACAAGAGTTCAATCTAGCTGTGGCTGTACGGTACCTAAATACTCTAAAGAGCCTATTTTACCTGGTAAAAAAGGTGAAATTGAAGTTAAGTATGCTACTAATAGAACCGGTGGTTTTTCTAAAACTTTAACTATTTACTCTAATGCTACAGAAAAAACTAAAAGAGTACGTATTAAAGGAATTGTTTCTAAACCAGAATCTCCTGTTGTTAAACAAAAATCGGCAGTATCTTCTAAGTAAGAATTTAAAAAATTAATAAAAAAAGGCTTTCCAAATGGAAAGCCTTTTTTTATTGAAGAATATCTTCTAGATAAAATTTGAATTCGTAATGCTGACCGTTACGTTCAACAACAAGAGAAACTTTTCTGTTTTTTTTATAATAAAATTTTTCAATTATTTCAGTCAATTTCATTTCGTGAACAAACTTACCATTTACTTTAATTAAAACATCATCTACCATAACTCCAGCATAATCTGCAGGCGAATTCTCCAATACTTTTAGTACTCTATAAGATGGTTTAAAATTGTATTTATATCTATAATCTATAATAACACTGTTATTGCTTGTTTGACCATTACCAGATAAATTAAAACTTGTAGATTTATTATCTTTCTCTTTAACCAATATTTTTCCATTATGAACCAGTTCTAAACCACTTACATTATAATAAAATGGTTTGTTAAAATGAGCTCCTTTTTTTAAACTAATTTTCTTGTTAGGGTAATCGAAAACTACTAAAAACCGTTTTAAAATATTGGCGCCCATACTACCATTTCTACTTCTAAACCTTCGTGCATGTCTAATTGAAATTGAATCTGGATAGGAAACTGTTGGATTTTTTATTTCGTGACTTCCATAAACCAATGCTTTTACTCTAGCTCGTTTTCCGTAAATTGAACCACTTAAACCTTCACCTAAAAAACCTTTGAAATATTTTTTTGGAGGAACAATGTCTGGGTGACTGTTTTCAAATAACCACATAGCATCACTCCCACCCGAGTCTATTAATAATTTAACAGGTGTAATTTTATCTGAAGTTAATTTTACTCCAGCTTCTATATATGGTTTCTTCCTATAAAATTCCAAATCAAAAATATCGCATTTCCTACAATCATCTAATTTATACGTATTTGCCTTATAAAAAGTAATTTTTTTTGAGCTATAGTTAATTTTAACTGTAAAATTTTTCAATAAATCAAACCCTATAATTCCGTGAATTGTAAGTCCTAATTTAGAAGACAAATCAAAATTATCATTAAATATTACAAACAATTTTTGATTATAACCATTAATACTTTTAAGTTTTATTTTATTGCCATTAGATACTATTGCATCTACCGCTTCTTCACCTCCTAAACCTTGCAATTTAATTTTTTTAACATTTTTTAAGTCTAATGAATCTCTTGCGTTTAGGTTAAATAAAATTGTAGCACCTACACCAGAATCTAAAATAAAGTTTAATTTTTTGCCATTTACTTCAATAGGTAAAACTATAAGATTACTTAATAATTTAAAATTAAAGCTTTGCTTTTTTACCGTATTTGGAAAACTAAAATAGCCTTGAGAACTTACATTTAAAGTAAAAAAAACACCTATAAAAAGTATTAATATTTTTAGTTTTTTATTTTCCAAGTTAGTAGTTTATGTATAAACAATTAATTTACAAAAATGCACTAGCATAACCTAACTTTTATGATTTATTTAACCTTCAATAAAAACACTAAATTATGCAAGTATTCATTTATTTTTGTTGATTTTTGTATTAATTATTAATCCTAATATAGCTAGTAATGCCAAAAATATCAAATAAAGGATTTAAAATGCCAGAATCTCCAATTAGAAAATTGGTTCCTTATGCAGAAAATGCAAAGAAAAAAGGAATTGAAGTTTTTCATTTGAACATTGGGCAGCCAGATATAAAAACGCCTAAAGTTGCTTTAGAAGCGGTTAAAAATAACGCCGTAGAAGTTCTATCATATAGTCAATCTGCAGGCTCCGAGGCATATAGACAAAAATTAGCCGATTATTACCACAAAAATGGAATAAGTTTAAACTCTAATGAAATTATTGTAACTACCGGAGGTTCAGAAGCTTTACGTTTTACTTTAGGAAGTATTACTGATCCTGGTGATGAAATTATTATTTCTGAACCTTTTTATGCAAATTACATTGCATTTTCAACAGCTTCTGCTATTAAAATTGTTCCAATAATTTCTAAAATTGAAGATAACTTTGCGTTACCTTCTATAGAAGAGTTTGAAAAACGAATTACAAAAAAAACAAAAGCTATTTTAATTTGTAACCCTGGAAATCCAACAGGTTATGTATATTCTAAAGAAGAACTTCAAAAATTAGCTGAAATAGTTAAACGT
This sequence comes from Lutibacter oricola, assembly GCF_900106565.1. Lineage (GTDB taxonomy): Bacteria > Bacteroidota > Bacteroidia > Flavobacteriales > Flavobacteriaceae > Lutibacter > Lutibacter oricola. Next base: position 199,746 of record NZ_FNNJ01000002.1, on the reverse strand, counting down.
CACGATATATTTTTAATTGCCGATGAAGTTTACCGAGAGTTTGTTTATGATTCTTCTGTTAAACACCAATCTGTATTAAGTAATTTTGGTTTAGAAGAACATGCTATAATTATAGATTCTGTTTCTAAACGTTACAGTATGTGTGGCGCAAGAATAGGTTGTATAGCTTCAAAAAATAAAGAAGTAATAAATACTGCTTTAAAATATGCACAAGCAAGGTTAAGCCCACCAACATTTGCTCAAATAGCTAGTGAAGCGGCAATGGATACACCTCAATCATATTTTGACGAAGTAATAGAAGAATATAAAGAAAGAAGAGATACTCTTGTTAGTGAATTAAATAAAATTGAAGGAATAAAAGTTAATACTCCTAAAGGTGCATTTTATTGCCTTGTTGAATTACCGATTGACAATGCAGATAATTTTGCTCAATGGCTGTTAGAACATTTTAGTATAAATAACCAAACTGTAATGTTGGCACCTGGTGCAGGATTTTACTCTACTCCTGGTTACGGAACTAAGCAAGTTAGAATTGCTTATGTACTTAAAAAAGAAGATTTAATAAAAGCAGTAAACATAATTAAAGCTGCTATTTCAAAATATAATTTAATTGAAAATAGAAAAAAACATTTCGTTAAAACCATATAATACTTTTGGTATTAACGCTATTGCCAAACGCTTTGTTAATGTAAATTCTACTAAAGAATTAAAACAATTGATTGCTACTGAAAAAGATATTTTTCTTTTAGGAGGAGGTAGCAATATGTTATTGACAAAAAACATAGAAAAACTAGTTGTAAAACTGAATTTAAGCGGAGTAATTATTAATGAAACTCCTGATGATTCTGTTTTTGTAACTGCTGAAGCTGGTGAAAACTGGCACGATTTTGTAATTTGGTGTATTGACCAAAATTATGGTGGTTTAGAAAATTTATCACTAATCCCTGGTAATGTTGGTACTTCTCCTATTCAAAATATTGGTGCTTATGGTGTAGAAATTAAAGATACATTTCATCAATTAGAAGCGTTAGAAATTTCAACTGGTAAAATTAAAACTTTTACTAAAGCTGATTGTAATTTTGGGTACAGAAACTCTGTTTTTAAAAACGATTTAAAAGGAAAGTATATTATTGTAAATGTTACTTTTAAATTAACTAAAAACAAGCATAACTTAAATATTTCTTACGGAGCAATTCAAAAAGAATTAGAAGGTGTTACAGCACCAACAATTAAAGATGTTTCGAAAGCTATAATTGCAATTAGAGAAAGTAAACTTCCTGATCCTGAAAAGATTGGAAATAGCGGTAGCTTTTTTAAAAACCCTGTTATTTCTAAAGATAAATTTAATATTCTTCAAAAAAAATATCCAGAAATACCTCATTACGTGGTTTCTAATAATGAAATTAAAGTACCCGCAGGTTGGTTAATTGAACAAAGCGGGTTTAAAGGTAAACGTTTTGGTGAAACTGGTGTACACGAAAAACAAGCGTTAGTATTAGTAAATTATGGAAATGCTACTGGTGAAGAGGTACATAAACTAGCACAAAAAATTCAAAATTCTATTAAATCTAATTTTAATATTGATTTAGAAATTGAAGTAAATATTATTTAAGTACTACTAAAGCATATGAAAATGGATTCCTGCCTTCGCAGGAATAACAAAGCACTTTTTAGAAATTATATAAAAGTTGTAATATTAGAATAATTAAGCTTTAAAATGCGCTTAGCCACTTACTATACAATCAAATCTTGAAGTACTGTAATAACTGTGTCAACTTCTTCTTTTGTGTTAAATTTACTAAAAGAAAATCGAACAGAAGTTTTTATAGCATCTTCTTCATTTAAAATAGTGTTTAATACGTGAGAACCTTTGTTACTTCCACTTTGGCAAGCACTTCCACCAGAAACAGCAATACCTTTTATATCCAAACTAAAAAGCAACATTGCATATTCTTTAGGAAAACGAACGTTTAAAATTAAGTAACTGCTTTTTTCTTTATCTTCTGAAAAACCATTGAATTCAACACCTTTAAATTCTTGTTTTAATTGTTGAATAAAATAAAATTTTAGCTCTTTAATAATAGTAGTTTCTTCCTCTAAGTTAGAATAGGCTATTTGCAAGGCTTTTTCCATTCCCAAAATGCTATGCACATTTTCTGTTCCAGCTCTTGCTCCTCGCTCCTGTTCACCACCAAGCAATAAAGGTTGAATGCCAATTCCATTTTTTATATATGCGAAACCTACACCTTTTGGACCGTGAAATTTATGGGCACTTGCAGCAAAAAAATCTATAGGTGTTTTTTGCATATCTATATTAAAATGGCCAATTGCTTGCACAGCATCTGAATGAAAATAGGCATTGTTTTCAATACATAAATTAGAAACCAATTCAACATTTAATAAATTTCCAATTTCGTTATTAACATACATTAAGCTAACAAGTTTTTTAGTATTATCGGCCTTTAAAAGTGTTTCTAGATGATTGTAATCAATACCTCCAAGCTCGTTAACATTTACATATATTACATTTATTTTTTTGTTTTTAGCAATAAATTCTACAGTATGTAAAACAGCGTGATGCTCTATTTTTGAAGTAATAATAGTTGTTACATTTAAATTATCAACGGCATTTTTTAAAATTAAATTATCAGCTTCACTTCCACCAGCCGTAAATACAATTTCATTTGCACCAACATTAAACTGTTTTGCAATATTTTTACGAGCTGTTTCTACCAATGCCTTAGATTTTCTACCAATGTGATGTGTAGATGACGGATTGCCATAAGTATTTTGCATTACCTCTGTAATTAAGCTAATAACTTCAGGTAATATTGGTGTAGTTGCTGCGTTGTCTAAATATATTGCTTTCATAAACAACAAAAGTATAAAATAAATGATTTGAAATACCGTTGAATTGTTTAAAACATTATTTTTGCCTTTTAAAATTATAAACTAATGAAACGTCTTTTACTTTTAATATTAACTGCAACTTTATTTTCTTGTAACGATGGTAATTTTGACATCCCTTCTTTTGAATTTGAAAGCACCGTAAATACTTGTGGAGAATATGTACTTTACCGAGCTAATGAAGATGATACTGAAGTAATTGTATTAACATTAAGTTCTAGCGATTTAGGTGAAACTATAGGAGAAGAACAAGAACACGCTATTTCTAGTACATACAATGTGGTTTATAGAGCTTTTGATAGTGGATTTAGCTCTAGCTATTTTTGTCAAGATATTCCTCCTACAACTCCAAATGTTTTAAAAGAACTAAATGCAGAAAGCGGAACCATTATTATTACAACATCTGCTGGTGATCCAGATGGTTTTGTTTATGATATTGTTATTGAAGATTTAGTTTTTATAGATGATAAAGACAAAATTGTATATAACAGTTTTGATTTTGGCTCTATAGAAATTGATGAGTAATTAATCTCTTGGATTTTGAAGTATATAAACTTCTGTAGCTCCTAAACCATATTTTCTAAAATCTGCTGCATACCATTTAACGGGGTATTTACGCAGTAAATAACCTAATTCTGTTTTTAAAACACCTGCTCCAACACCGTGAATAAAAACAACTTTTGGTAATCTATTTCTAATAGCAAATTCTAATTTTGCCTTTGCTGTATCTATTTGAATATTTACAATATCGTAATTATCCATTCTTCGATAAGACTTTGTTAACTTTTCGATATGTAAATCAACCTCCATAGGTGGTTGTTTCTCTGGTTTAGCATCCGATTTAAATTGAGATTTTCTTCGTTTAGGTTTTTCAACAGTTTTTTCTAACAAATCACTATTAGATATATCGCTGTATTTAGAAAGTTCATTTTGGTTTTCTTTAATAACAACCACTTCTTTAGGTATATATTCAAATGGAAAACCATCTTCTCCTTCAACAATAATAGTTTTTTCCTTCACTTTAATTATGTAACCCTTTACCACATCATCAATAGCAGCAACAAAATCTCCTACTTTTAAACTCATTAATCTTAACTATTTATTAATTTTTAAGCAATATTTTAAAAATGTAAAAGTACTAAAATTGTATAAAATTTTTATATGATAAACTCGATTTCAATAAGTACTGACAATTTTTTTTTAAAATCACTAAACGAATTAAAAATTGATTCCCTACGAAAAGAACTTTTGAAAGAAATTGCTGATTTTTTAATTTCAGAAATTAAAACAACTAATAAAGTAAACTTAAACTTTATTTGTATACATAACAGTCGTAGAAGTCAGCTAGCACAAGTATGGAGTAGCTTTGCTGCTAATTATTATAATATTAAAAGTATTGAATCATTTTCTGGAGGTACCATTGTAACTTCGTTTTATAGAAGCACGGTTAAAACATTGCAATCTGTTGGTTTCAATTTTCAATTAATCGAATTTTCTCATTTAAATCCAGAATATTTAATTAATTATAAAAATTGCACAAACCCAATTGTTGGTTTTTCAAAGCTATACGATAACGATCATAACCCAAAACCATATATTGCCATAACAATTTGCTCAAGTGCAGATGCCAATTGCCCATATATTCCGGAGTCTACTAAACGTTTCTATTTACCTTTTTCAGACCCAAAACTTTATGATAAATCTCCATATAAAACAGAAAAATATTTAGAAATTAACAAACAAATAGCAGGAGAAATTCATTTTATATTTAAAATAATTAGTGAATCTATTTAATTTTTTTACTTTTATTAAAAAAATAATTTTTGAATAAAATAATTGCATTTTTAGAACAGAATATGCTATCCTGTTCAACCAAAAAATACTTAAACCAAGAATGTATGGGCTGTGGTATGCAACGAGCCATTATATTACTGTTAAAAGGTGATATAATAGGTTCTATAAAAATGTACCCAGCGCTTATTACCTTAATAATAATGTTTATTTACTTACTTTTTCATTTAAAGTTTAATTATATTAAAGGTCATTTAGTGCTTAAGTACTTATTTATTTTAAATGTAATTATTATCTTAGGGAATTATTTAATAAAATCATTTTAACAAAACTAAAACACAACTATGGAAAGACAAAAACTTCCTCATTCGCAAAGTGCCTTAATTTACGGAATTGTTTCAATTGTAACAGCTTGTTGTTGTATGGGATTGCCTGGATTAATTTTTGGACTTATTGGTTTAAACAACTCTAAAAAAGCGATGGCTATTTATAATGAAGATCCATCTCAATATATAGGTGAAGGTAACGCTAATACAGGTAAAATTACTTCTATTATTGGTATTGTATTAGGTGTAATATTTGTAATCCAAACAATATATTCTATTGCTAGTGGTAATATAGAAGAGCAAATGGAACTTATTAAAGAAGCAATTGAGCAAGCTCAGTAATTTTTTAATAATGAATAAAAAATATTTAGGAATGTTAGTGCCAGTTTTTGGTTTAGCATTCCTTTATTTTTATATAAACCCTAGTGAAGTAAATTTTTTACCAAAGTGTATTTTATACTCAACTACAGGTGCTTATTGCCCTGGTTGTGGTAGCCAAAGAGCAGCACACCATTTATTAAATTTAGATTTTTACAAAGCAGCTCAACAAAATATACTTTTTATTGTTGGCTTATTTGCTTTGCTTTATTATTGTTTTATTGAAATATCTAACACGTTTTTTAATAAACACTATACCAATAAATTAAAGCAACAAAAAACATTAGTAATAATACTTATAGTAATTATTCTGTTTTTTATTCTTCGAAATTTGCCTTTCGAACCTTTTAACTGGTTAGCACCACATTAAAAAGTACCAACAATACCTACAGTTCCTAAACCAGCTTTTAAATTCCAAGATACTTTTTTCTCTTTCTTATGAAGGTACATATCATTTTTATGAAAAAATTTATCAATACCATCAACCACAACAATACTAATTACCCCACCTAAAACAACATCGGTTAACCAATGTGCACCTTCCCATAAACGAGAAATTGGAGCAATTAATCCAACAGCATAAATACCACTTTTAACCCAAATATTATCGAATTGTTTAGCTATGGCGTGCGAAGCTGTCATAGATAACATAGTATGGCCAGATGGAAAAGAATGGTACATTCCTTCACTACTAAAAGGTTTAAATTTATCGCTTCCTACACCAGCCCCAGGTCTAGCTCTACCAAAAGCATTTTTAGTAATAGTTTGAATAAACCCTGTTGCAACTGCCGATGATACAATTAGAATACCTGCATCTCTCCAAGCTTCGTTTCTTGCAAATAAACCATAAGAATATATTCCTGCAGTAATCATAAAGAAATTTTGAGGGCTACCATAATACCAACCAATTTCTTTAAGCATATGAGGTGCATTTGGTTCTTGCTCTATAAAATATTCAGAAGTTTCTTCGTCGTACATATAAATAATTGCCGTTCCAGCAGCAATTCCACCAAAAGTAAGCCAATCTTTCTTTTTCCATTTTAAAGGTTGCGTATAAGCGTGTTTTATTCCTCCCCAAACTTTTACACCATCTTTTTTAACATCGCTCCAAAGGTTACCTTTAAGTTTAGTATCATTTTGAGAAAAAGAGTTCATTGTATAACATAAAATGAACATTGCTATTATATATTTTTTCATAAAGTATTTTAAGAAAAAAAATTACTTTATTTTTCAACAAAGTAATTTTTTAAATTATTAAATCCTGTTATTTCTACTCAAAGTCGGTATCCATCTTTATGTAATCTAAAAACTCTCTTTTAGTTTGTGGGTCTTTAAATTTACCACCAAATTCAGAAGTTACCGTGCTACTATCAATATCTTTAACACCTCTAGAATTTACACATAAATGTTTGGCGTCAATAACACATGCAACATCTTCAGTTCCCATAGCTTCTTGTAAAGCTTGCACTACCTGCATTGTTAAACGTTCTTGTACTTGAGGCCTTTTTGCAAAATAATCTACAATTCTATTCATTTTAGACAAGCCTATAACTTGCCCCTTAGAAATATATGCAACGTGTGCTCTACCAATAATTGGTAACAAATGATGCTCGCAAGTAGAATAAACAACTATGTTTTTTTCTACCAACATTTCACCATATTTATAATTATTATCAAAAGTTGATAGTTTTGGCATATTTGCAGGGCTTAAACCTCCAAACAATTCATTTACAAAAGCTTTTGCAACTCTACGCGGCGTACCTTTTATACTGTCATCTTCCAAATCCATTCCTAAAGTGTCTAAAATATCTCTAACACTTTTTTCAATTCTGTTTCTTTTTTCTTCGTCTGAAATATCAAAAGCGTCTGCTCTTAAAGGCGTTTTTGCTGAAGTACCAATATGGTTATCTCCAATTTCATTAATTTTTTCTGCCATTGTTTTATTCGTTTCAAACATTTTTTAATTTATTATAGCCAGCAAATTTACAAATTAGTTTTAAGTTATTTTGTAATTTCAATCAATTCTTGCAAAGTACAAGTTTGTTGCTCTCCACTTTGCATATTTTTTAATGTATAATTATTACCTTCTAACTCAGATTCTCCTGCTAAAACCACAAAATCTATTTGTCTTCGGTTTGCATAATTCATTTGCTTTTTCATTTTAGCAGCATCTGGATATAATTCAGATTTAATACCGTTGACTCTTAAAGCACTTACAGCTTTCATACAGTAAGCAGCTTCTGTTTCTCCAAAATTTATAAATAAAACTTTGGGTTTTGGTAAAGCAACATCATCAAATAAACCTAATTCTTCTAACACTAAATAAATACGATCTAATCCAAAAGAAATTCCTACTCCACTTACATCTTTCAATCCAAATATTCCAGTTAAATCATCGTATCTACCTCCACCTCCAATAGAGCCCATTTTTACGCCTTCTGGTGCAGAAACTTCATAAATAGCTCCTGTATAGTAGTTTAATCCTCGTGCTAAGGTAACATCTAAATCTAATTTTGCTGATTGTAAACCAAGTTCTTCAACATTATCTACTATAAATCTCAATTCTTTAACACCTTGCAAACCTTGTTCAGATTGTGCAAGCATATCTTGTAACTGATTTAACTTTTCTTGACTTGTACCATTAAAGCTAAATAATGGTTGAACTTTAGAAATTGCCTCTTCTGAAATTCCTTTAGCAAGCATTTCGTTTGTTACACCTTCAGCACCAATTTTGTCTAATTTATCTAAAGCAACTGTAAAATCAATTAGTTTATCTTTTGCTCCAATAATTTCAGCAATACCAGCTAAAATTTTACGGTTATTCAACTTAATGGTCGTGCCGTTTAATTTTAACTTACTAAAAACAGCATCATATAATTGAACAAACTCTACTTCTTGCCAAAGTCCTTTACTACCAACAACATCTGCATCGCACTGGTAAAACTCTCTAAACCTACCTTTTTGCGGTCTATCGGCTCTCCAAACCGGTTGCATTTGATATCTTTTAAAAGGAAAAACAATATCGTTTTGGTGTTGTACTACATAACGTGCAAAAGGTACCGTTAAATCATAACGCAACGCTTTTTCAGATATTTTTGAAGTTACCTTAATACTTTCTTTATTAGTTAGTAAACCTTCATCAACCTTTTTTAAATAATCTCCAGAGTTTAAAATTTTAAAAATTAATCGATCTCCTTCTTCTCCATACTTCCCCATTAAAGTAGATGAATTCTCAAATGATGGAGTTTCAATTGGTTGAAATCCAAAAACTTCAAAAACTTCTTTTATTGTTGAAAAAATATAATTTCTTTGCGCTACTTCAGTAGGTGAAAAATCTCTTGTTCCTTTAGGAATACCTGGTTTTTGTGCCATTTTTAAAAATTAGACTGCAAATATCTAAAATTTAAAAAACTAATTAAAGCTTTTCTAGTATAGTTTTTTCTTTTGAAGTTAACGGAACATCATTTTCAAACTTATTTTTGGTAGGAAATATTGCTATCATCATTAAAACTAGAATTCCTGTTAAAATAAAATAGAAACTATTTGAGCTTTGAAACGTAAAAATAATGCACATTAAAGCTGGAAACTCTAACATAGCCATTCTAAATATATGTGCTGTACTATATTTAACAGCTTTTTGAGATAAATTAGATTTTTCTGGAATTTGCTTCAACATTTTAGCAAATAGAAACTTGCTAGATAAATTACCTACAAACGCAATAACTATAGCTAAAAATAAAAATGCCTTATCATCTTCATAAGAAAAAAACAACTCATTTTGCAATGTAAATGCAATGTAACCACCAAATATTACAACTCCTAAAATTAATACTAAATGAATTATTTGAAGTGATTTGATAAAATCTTTTAGTTGTGAATTTGTGTAACTCATACTGTTGCTTTTTTTCGTTTAAATAATTTAAATACTCTTATAATTAACCATAAAATTAGTACAACAAATATTATTGCCAATATTGGAATAAATATTGCTAAAACAGACATTACTATGGATGTACCTGTTTCTACTGTTGAAATTACTGGATTTGCAATACCAGCCGTTGTTGCCGTAGATGCTAAACGTGTAGTACTTGTTGAGCCTTTTATTACTGCAGCAGTACCTCCACCAGCTATAATTGCCAATGCCCAAGTTATTGTTGGATCTAAATCACTTACTGTTGAAACCATTACTGCTGTACCTGCAACTGCTGCTAATGGTACGGCAATAGTATCTAAAATATTATCTAACCAAGGTATAAAATAAGCAAGTATTTCTACTAATGTAGCAACACCTAAAATTATAATTGCCATTGAGCTTCCAACCCATTCCCAATTGTCGTTTAGCGGTATTACATTAAAATAAGATGCTAAACTAAGTGCAAATAATGGTACAAAAATTCTAAAACCTACTGAAGCGGCTAAACCTATACCTATTAAAATACTAAAAATTGTTTCTGGTGTTAAACTCATATGCTAGTTGTTTTTATAAACAGCAATGGCTTTTTCTAAATCTTCTGGCGTATCAATACCTATTGCTATTTGATTAGTTTCTACCATTTTAACCTTCAAACCATGTGCCAAAAAGCGTAAATTCTCTAATTTTTCTGCAGCTTCTAATTTATTTACGGGTAATTGGGTAAATTGAAGTAAAGCTTCCTTTCTGAAAGCGTAAATACCAATATGTTTATAATAAGTAGCATACTGCTTATCTCTTGGAAAAGGAATTGGTGAACGAGAAAAATACATGGCAAAATTTTCTTCGGAAGTAACAACTTTTACATTGTTTGGGTTGTTAATTTCTTCAATATTGTCCATTTTAATTTTTAAAGAAGCAATATCTACTTGTTTCAAAGTATCTTCTTTAAATACATTTAGTAAGTTTTTTAATGGTTCGGTTTGTGTAAAAGGTTCGTCTCCTTGCACGTTTACAACAACATCAACATCTAAATTTTGAACAGCTTCAGCAATTCTATCACTTCCAGATTCGTGCTCTTTAATACTTTTTATAGCCTTACCTCCATTAGAAGTAATTTCATTAAAAATAATATCGCTATCCGTAACTACATAAACTTCATCAAATAAATTTGAATTTTTAGTAGCCTCATAGGTTCTTATTATTACAGATTTACCTGCTAAATCTTTCATTAATTTACCCGGAAATCGGCTGGCTTCATAACGAGCCGGAATCATTGCAATAACTTTCATTTTTTTTAATTTATTCTTTTAAATGTAATGTTCTTAACCGGTTTAAACTTGCGTTTAATTCAAAACCTAACAATAAAATTATTGAGTTTAACCAAATATACAGCATTAAAATTAATAATGTTCCTATAGAGCCATATAGCTTATTGTACTGTGCAAAATCTTTTACATAAATACCAAATAAATAGGTAGTTAACAACACTAATATTGTTGTTAGTAAGGCTCCTGATGAAAAGAATTTTGCTTTCCTACCTTCTTTAGTTCCAAAATAATACAAAATGGCAGTACCTATGTAAATCATTAAAATAAAAAATACATATTGTGCAATTTTAATACCCACAACATCGCCTTCTTCAACATTAATACCTGTTGTTTTTGCAGCTAATTCACTTAAATATTGAATCACATAAACTTCAACATAAGCTAAAATTGTAATTGTAAACAACAACATAAATGCTAATAATATACCTACTCCAAATGAGTATAAATATTGAGAAAATATATTACGTGTATGTTTTACATGGTACGAATATTCAAAACCACTAAAAATAGCATTAACTCCATTTGCCATTAAAAACATTGCCAAACCTAAGGTTGAAAAAAGTAATCCTTCACGTTGATGACTTATAATATCTTCAACAATTGCATCTACAAAATCGGCAGTTTTAGGCGGAACTACATTATTAATTACCGCCATAAACTCGTTAGCATCTATGGGTAAAAATGGTAATAAATTTAGCATAAAAAGTAAAAAAGGAAATATTGCCATAAAAAAGCTAAATGCAATTGCACCTGCTCTTGAAGTTAGGGCTCCTTTTAAAATTCCAATAATGTACATTTCAATTACATCGTATAGCGACATACCTTCTAAACCTGGAACTTTTATACTTTTTCCAAATTTAACAAGTAAGTTTACTACAGGTATTTTAAGTAGTTTTTCTTCAACAGTTTTACTCATAGCACTATTCTACTTTTATCTTAAATTCTTTCAGTAAACCTTCAATATTATCTTTCGAAAATATTGAGTTTTTCATTTTATTTTCTGAAGGGTTAATATTAAAATTAAACGATGTACTAAAATTAGCGTTTTCTAGATTACTTCTATTAAAAACAGCATTGTTTAAATCGCAATTATCGAAAAGTGATTTTGAAATATTTGACTCAGTAAAATCTACTTCATTTAAATTACAATTTTTAAACTTTGTATTTTGAAGTTTTAATTGATAAAATGAAGCTACATTTAACTTACAGTTAATAAATTCAAGGTTTAATAAAAATGTATCACATTTATTAAATTTAAGCCCTAACAACTTGCATTCTGTAAAACATACTGTTTTAAATGCCGTATTATTAATATCTGCATTACTAAAATTACAATTAACAAACTCACATTCAATAAATTGAACATTAGAAGTGTTAACATTTTCAAAATTACAATCTATAAAAGAGCAATTATCATACTCTCCTTTTACAAATTTTGTTTTTGTATAATCTACGCCTCTATATGTTTCATCGTCAAAAAAGTTTAGCATTTACTCAACCGCTTTCAAACTTAAATCCATATTGTGTACAGAGTGTGTTAAAGCTCCTGAAGAAATACAATCTACACCACACTCAGCATAAGCTCTAGCAGTTTCTAAATTAATACCTCCTGAAGATTCTGTTTGACATTGGTCACCAATTAACGCAACCGCAGTTTTAGTATCTTCATAATTAAAGTTGTCTATTAAAATTCTATAAACTCCACCTTCTGCCAAAATTTCTTTAATTTCATCTAAACTTCTAGCTTCAACAATAATTTTTAAATCTAAATTGTTCTCTTTTAAATAATTTTTAGTTTGTGAAATTGATTTTGCAACACCACCACAAAAATCTATATGATTGTCTTTTAACATAATCATATCATACAATGCAAAACGGTGATTTTCTCCTCCACCAATTACAACAGCCCATTTTTCTAACGCTCTAATACCTGGTGTAGTTTTACGAGTATCTAATACTTTTGTTTTTGTGCCTTCTAAAAGCTTTGCAAATTCTTTAGTTTTAGTTGCAATTGCACTCATACGCTGCAACACATTTAATACCAAACGTTCTGCTTTTAAAATTGATTGAGATCTACCTGTTACGTAAAAAACTATATCGCCATATTTTACTTCTTCACCATCATTAATTAATGTTTCAATAGTCATATCTTTATCAACATAGGCAAAAATTCTTTTAGCCATTTCAACACCTGCAATAACACCATCTTCCTTAACTAATAATTTAGCTTTTCCTTGTGCGTCTTCAGGAATACAAGCTAATGAGCTATGATCTCCATCTCCTACATCTTCTCTTATTGCATTCGAAATTATAATTTCAAGTTCCTTTTCAAATTGTTCTTTACTTATCATTTTATTGTAATATTTGACACAAAAATAACTTTTTTATTTTCAAAAATTTCATCTTTATTTCTTTTTATATTTGCTGAATGAAAATTAAATTATTGGCCATTGGTAAAACCGATGATAAAAATTTACAAAACCTAATTGAAACTTATCAAAATAGGTTAAAACATTATATAAAATTTGAGCTTGAAATTATACCAGACATAAAAAATGTTAAAAATTTAAGCGAAAAACAACAGAAAGAAAAAGAAGGCGAAATAATTCTAAAAAAATTATCTCCTACTGATCAGCTAATTTTGTTGGATGAAAAAGGAAAAGAGTTCCGTTCCATAGAATTTGCTAAGTTTATGCAACAAAAAATGAACTCTGGTGTAAAACAAATTGTACTTGTAATTGGTGGTCCTTATGGATTTTCAGAGGAAGTTTACAAAAAGGCTCAAGGTAAAATTTCATTCTCAAAAATGACTTTTTCTCACCAAATGATACGTTTATTTATTGTTGAACAAATTTATAGAGCTTTTACTATTTTAAAAAACGAACCTTACCATCATGAATAAACTTAAACTAGTTTTTGCTACCAATAACAAAAACAAGCTAAAAGAAGTACAAGCTATGTTAACTAATTTTGAAATAGTAAGCTTAGCAGATATCAATTGTTTTGATGATATACCTGAAACTGCAGACACATTAGAAGGTAATGCTATTTTAAAGGCTAATTATATTACTAAAAAGTTTGGTTTAAACTGTTTTGCTGACGATACTGGCTTAGAAGTTGAAGCACTCAATAATGCTCCTGGAGTTTATTCTGCTAGATATTCTGGAGAGCACCATAATGCAGAAGCAAATATGAGTAAGTTATTAAAGGAATTAAAAACCAAAAACGATAGAAAAGCACAATTTAGAACGGCAATTGCACTTAATATTCAAGAAAAACAGTTTATCTTTGAAGGCGTTTGTAAAGGAGAAATTTTAACCAAAAAACAAGGTAACGAAGGTTTTGGTTATGATCCTATTTTCAAACCAAATGGATTCGACAAATCCTTTGCTGAAATGGAAATGAAAGAAAAAGGAAGTATTAGTCATAGAGGAAAAGCAATTGAACAATTAGTAAACTTTTTAAATAAAACTACTTGGTAACCCCAATAAAATCATATAAAGGAACATTTGTAATACTACTTGCTGTATTAATAATTTTTATACTTATTAATATTAGTCTAGGTTCTGTTTACATTCCAATAAAAGAAATATTAGCTTCACTTTTTAATGGCGAAGTAGAAAAAGAATCTTGGAGGGCAATTGTAATAAATTATCGTTTACCTAAAGCTGTAACTGCCTTAATTGTAGGCTCTGGCTTATCTATTAGCGGTTTATTAATGCAAACATTATTTAGAAATCCACTTGCAGGTCCTTTTGTATTAGGTATTAGTTCTGGAGCTAGTTTAGGAGTTGCCATTTTAATTATGGGAGCTACTTTTTTGGGTACAAATATTGCTAACTTTGCTTTTTCTAGTTGGGGAATTGCAATTGCCGCAAGTGCCGGATCGTTTTTAGTATTACTTGCTGTTATGTTAGCCGCAATTAAAGTTAGAAATACTATGAGTATTCTAATAATTGGATTAATGTTTGGTAGTTTAACTTCCGCAATAATTAGTATTCTAGCTTACTTTAGTAGCGCTAGTCAATTACAACAATATATGTTTTGGAGTTTTGGTAGTTTAGGAAACTTAAACTGGAAAGAAATTTCTGCCTTATTTATAACTTTTGTTATTGGAATTTTACTTGTTACTTTTATTATAAAACCTTTAAATAGTCTACTTTTAGGTGAAAATTATGCTAAAAGTATGGGCGTAAATGTTAAACTAACAAGAAATATAACATTGATTGCTACTAGCATATTAACTGGTGTAATAACTGCTTTTTCTGGCCCAATTGCATTTATTGGTTTAGCTGTACCACATTTAACAAAATTATTATTTAATACATCCAACCATAAAACATTATTACCTGCTGTTGCTATTACTGGCTCTATAGTAATGCTTATTTGCGATAGTATTGCACAATTACCTAATAGTGAATTTACACTACCAATTAATGCAATAACATCATTATTTGGAGCTCCAATAATTATTTGGTTACTAGTTAGAAAAAGAAAAATTTATTACTAATGGATACCGCTGCTAAACATATAATAAAGGTTTCGAATTTAAGTATAGGTTATACTTCAAAAAAAGAACAAAATGTAATTGCTTCTAATTTAAATATTGAATTAAAGCCTGGTAATTTAGTGTGCCTGTTAGGAAAAAATGGTATTGGAAAATCTACATTACTTAGAACTTTAACTAAAGTTCAGCCTGCTTTAGACGGTGAAGTTTATATAAATAATAAAAAATTAGAAGCACTAACTAATTTTGATTTAGCTAAAACCTTGAGTTTGGTACTTACCGAACGTTTACCAGATAGTAGTTTAACTGTTTTTGAATTAGTTGCTTTAGGTAGACAACCTTTTACAAACTGGATTGGTTATTTAACCAATAATGATATGGCAATAATTCAAGTTGCGTTTGAGAAAACCAACACCCAACACTTAATGAATTCTAAGTGTTACGAATTAAGCGATGGTCAACTTCAAAAAGTAATGATTGCCAGAGCTCTGGCACAAGATACACCTCTAATAATTTTAGACGAGCCTACTGCTCATTTAGATTTACACCACACTGTAAATACATTTACGTTATTAAAAAATTTAGCTTCAGAATTTAATAAAACAATTATTATTTCTACACACCAAACAAATTTAGCGCTTCAATTAGCTGACGAACTATGGTTAATGTCTTCTTCTAAATTTGTTAGCGGAAACACGAACGTCTTAATCGAAAAAGATGAGCTAAACTTCCTATTTGATTCTGACTTAATTACCTTTAACAAAAGCCTTAAACAGTTTACTATAAACCAGTAAAATGTTATTTAATATATTTGCAACATAATTATTTTTATGAAGCATACTATTTTAATTCTTCTAAGTTATTTGTTTTTTAGTTGTGCAAGCAACAATAACAATACGCTGCATACACCTATTTCTTTAGAAACAGAAAGCGAAACCGCTATTAAATATGCCAATACAATTAAAAAAAGTGAGCTAAAGGAACATTTATTCATTATTGCTTCAGATAAGTTTAATGGTAGATTAACAGGAGAGCCTGGTCAAAAATTAACTTCAGAATATTTAAAAAACTTTTACATTGCTAATACTATTAAATCTCCTTATGGTGAAGGTGATTATTACCAAGAAATTGCTACAGAGTTCTTAAATCCATCATTAAAACCAAGTGAAAACGTGTTGGCTTTTATTGAAGGAACCACAAAGGCAAATGAAATTATTGTTATTTCTGCTCATTTAGATCATTTAGGAGAAAAAAATGGAGAAATTTATAATGGTGCCGATGATAATGGATCTGGTACTGCTGCTATTATGGAAATGGCTCAAGCTTTTAAACAAGCAACGTTAGATG
Organism: Lutibacter oricola; assembly: GCF_900106565.1. Taxonomy (GTDB): domain Bacteria; phylum Bacteroidota; class Bacteroidia; order Flavobacteriales; family Flavobacteriaceae; genus Lutibacter; species Lutibacter oricola. Next base: position 183,249 of record NZ_FNNJ01000002.1, on the reverse strand, counting down.
GAAATGGTCCAAAACGATCTATATTATTTTTACACGTTACTGGTGAAGAAAAAGGATTATTAGGTTCTAAATATTACTCAAATCATCCTGTTTTTCCTTTAGAAAAAACTGTTGCAAACCTTAATATTGATATGATTGGTCGTGTAGATGATGCGCACGAAAACAATCCTGAATTTATATATTTAATTGGTTCAGATAAGTTAAGTACTGATTTACACCAAATATCTGAAGCTGTTAACAAAAAATTTACCAACTTATTTTTAGATTATAGATATAATAGCGATAATGATCCTAATAGATACTATTACAGATCAGACCATTACAATTTTGCAAAAAATAATATTCCGGTTATATTTTACTTTAATGGTACGCATCAAGATTATCATGAACCTTCTGATACTCCCGATAAAATTAATTATGATTTATTAGCTAAACGAACAAAGCTAATTTTTTATACTACTTGGGAGTTAGCAAACCGAGAACAACGAATTACTTTGAATAACTAATTTTATTTTTTAGTAAAGTTTTCTGATAATTTATATCCAAACCAGGCCATTGGTAAATAAGCCACCGCAATATCTAATACAGCAAACCAAATTGGTGATGGCAACATAAAAACGTTAATTACGCCACCAATTAAAAATAATACACCTACAATTAGTGCCATTTTTAATTTAGATTTTTTTGCTATAACGCTAGCTACAAAAGCTCCAACAAATGCACCCAATGCATGTGCCAAAAATGGCATTAGATAATGCTTTGGTCGAAACAAATGCATTGTTTCTTTTAAACTTTGCATACTTGTTGGATCTACACCTTCTGGAGGTGGAATAACGCTACCGCTAATAGTTATAATCCCCATATTTACAATGCTTCCAATAGCTAAACCTAAAATTACTGCCAATATGTTTTTTATAACTGAATTCATAATATTTATTTTTAGTGAATTATTTTAAAAACCAACTCCTTTAAAATTTCGCCAACAGGTAAAGCATTAGCACCTACACCTTTACTTTTTAAATCCGCTTCTCGTAGTAAAGCTATTATCTGCGACACTTTTCGCATTGGATAATTTTTAGCAGCGTTAGAATAATCTGTTACAAAATACGGATTAATACCTAATGCTTTAGCTACATTATTTTTAGATTTATCATTTAAGCTATGGAATATTAATAACTGAGTAAAAAAACTGTTTAGTAACGAGATTGTCATTACCAACGGATTCGATTTTTGATTTTTAGCAAAATAATTAATTATTTTATTTGAATTTAATATATTTCGCTCACCTATAGCTTTTCGTAACTCAAAATTGTTATAATCTTTACTAATACCAATATTTTTTTCAATATCATCGGCTGTAATTTTAGAATTTTCAGGTAAAATAACCATCAATTTATCTAACTCATTACTAATTCTACTTAAATCACTTCCTAAAAACTCCACCAACATTAAAGCTGCCTTCGTTTCAATATCATATCTTTTTCCAGAAACTACTCTCCTAACCCAATCTGCAACTTGATTTTCGTATAATTTTTTACTTTCGTAAACAACGCCTACTTTATTAATTGCTTTATAAAGCGCTTTACGCTTGTCTATTTTTTTATACTTATAACAAAGTACTAAAACTGTTGAAGGTTGAACGTTTTGTGCATAACTCGATAATTTTTCTATAGAACGAGATAAATCTTGAGCTTCTTTTACAATAACAACCTGTCTTTCGGCCATCATAGGAAAACGCTTTGCATTGTCTATAATATCTTCAACACTAACATCTCTTCCATACAATACCATTTGATTGAATCCTTTTTCTTCTTCATGAAGGATATTTTTCTCTATGTATTCTGAAATTTTATCAATATAATACGGTTCTTCACCCATTAAAAAATAAATAGGTTTTATATCTCCGTTTTTTATATCAGAAACTATTTTAGTAACGTCACTCATTTATTAAAAAAAATTAGCATTTTTGCTGTATGCAAGTGTTGAATTTACCAACTTACAAATTCAAAATCAAAAGTAACGAAAATAAGTATCTTATTTTTGATATTATTAGAAAAAAATATGTGGTTTTAACTCCAGAAGAATGGGTTAGACAACATATAATTCATTATTTAATTGAAGAAAAAAACTATCCAATTTCTTTAATTGCTGTTGAAAAAAAACTAACTATAAACAACCTAACTAAACGAACTGATATTTTAGTGTTTAATACTAAAGGCTTACCTCACTTAATTGTGGAATGTAAAGCTCCTAAGGTAAAAATAACGCAAAACTCATTCGATCAAATAGCTAGATACAATTTAAAATTAGATGCTACTTATCTAGTTGTATCCAATGGCCTACAACATTACTACTGTTCTATGGATAAAGAAAATGAACAATACGTTTTTTTAGAAAATATTCCACATTACAGCAATTAATTAAGAAAAATTTTAGGCTTTAATTACACTTTTTAAAGTAAGTTTGCACTAATGAAAACAGCTATTGTTATACTTAATTGGAATGGAAAAAAATTGTTGGAAAAATTTATTCCTTCAGTTATTACAAATAGCAAATTAGATAATGTTTCTATTTACGTTGCCGATAATGCTTCAACAGATAATTCTATTAACTTTTTAAAGAAAAACTATCCAGAAGTTAACATTATTAAAAATAAACAAAACGGTGGTTTTGCAAAAGGCTACAATATAGCTTTAGAGCAAGTTAAGGAAGATATTTTATGTTTATTAAACTCTGATGTTGAAGTTACTAAAAATTGGCTTACACCTATTTTAGATACCTTTAAAAAGGAATCTAACACAGCTATTATTCAACCAAAAATACTTGACTTCAAAAATAAAAACAAATTTGAATATGCAGGTGCAGGTGGTGGTTTTGTAGATAAATATGGCTACCCTTACTGCCGTGGTAGATTATTTAATAATATAGAAAATGACAATAATCAATTTAACGATACTACTTCCATTTTTTGGGCTTCTGGAGCTTGTTTCTTCATAAGAAATACGGTTTACAAAAACCTAAAAGGCTTTGATAATCAGTATTTTGCACATCAAGAAGAGATTGATTTATGTTGGCGAGTTCAAAATTTAGGTTACGATATTAAATATATAGGTGCTTCAACAGTATTCCATGTTGGTGGAGCAACATTAAAAGAATCGAGCCCACAAAAAACATTTTTAAATTTTAGAAATAGCTTATTTACACTGGTTAAAAATTTACCTTCAAAAAGAATAATAGGAATCATTTTTATAAGACTAGTTTTAGATGGCGTTGCTGGAATTAAATTTTTAGCTGAATTTAGACCCAAACATACTTGGGCTATTATAAAAGCTCATTTTAGTTTTTACTTCTATTTACCTCAAATACTAAAAAAACGTAAAGCTTTAACTCAAAAAGAGAATTACTACACCCATAAGAGTATTGTATGGAGCCATTTTGTGCAAGGAATTAAAAAATACAACGATTTATAAATTATCTATAGATCCTTTACCTTCTCGCAGCACAACCACATCTCCATCACACAAATCTACAACAGTAGATGCCGTGTTATCACCATAACCACCATCAATAACAATATCTACAATGCTACCCCATTTTTCGTAAATTAACTCTGGATCTGTAGTATATTCAATTAAATCATCTTCATCGTGAATGGATGTTGAAACAATTGGATTTCCCAATCTATTTACTAACTCCCTAATTATTGTGTTGTCTGGCACACGAATACCTATCGTTTTTTTTCCTTTAAACGCTTTTGGCAAATTATTATTACTTGGCAATACAAATGTATATGGACCTGGTAAATTCTTTTTTAAAATTTTATAGGTTGGCGTATCAATTTGACGCACATAATCTGACAGGTTACTTAAATCGTAACAAATAAATGAAAAATTTGCCTTTTGAAGTTTGACTCCTTTTATTTTAGCAACTTTTTCCATTGCCTTTGTATTGGTAATATCGCATCCTAAGCCATAAACTGTATCTGTAGGATATATAATTAAGCCTCCTTTTTTTAATACATCAACCACTTTATCTAACATTTTCTCGCTTGGGTTTTCTTCGTATATTTTTAAAAGTTGTGCCATATTTTATGTATTTTGAGAAAAATTTAATTTTAATATGATGAAATATACATTAAACATAATAAATAAAATATTAATTCTTAGTTTTTTTATAGTTGTAAGCTATAGCTGTTCTAGTAGTGATGATTCAGTAATAATTGATAAAACTACTGCTAAGGAGCTTTTAAATGTTAGTTATGGTAACGAAACCAAACAAGTTTTTGATGTATATTTACCTGCAAACAGAGACGAAAGTACTACCAAAACTTTTGTTTTAGTACACGGCGGAAGCTGGGTTAGCGGAGATAAAAATGATTTAAATGATATTGTTGCTAAATTAAAAGAAACTTATCCTAACTACGCTATTGTTAACGTAAATTATAGACTTGCTGGTATTGGCAAAAGCCCGTTTCCAATGCAAATAGATGATTTAGAAAGTGTTTTTACAAAATTAAAAACGAAAGCCAATGAGTACCAAATTTCAAGTAATTTTGGTTTTATTGGTATTAGTGCTGGAGCTCATTTATCTATGTTATATTCTTATAAATACGATACCGATAAAAATGTAAAAATGGTTTGCAGCATTGTTGGCCCAACAAATTTTACAGATGTTAATTACACTGAAAATCCAGATTATTTAGAAATTTCTCAAGGAATACAATTAGTAACAGGTGTAAATTATGAAACAAACCCTACTTATTATAAAAATATAAGTCCGTATCATGTAGTTACCTCTTCTGCTCCTCCAAGCATTCTTTTTTATGGCGGTATGGATAATTTGGTTCCAACAACACAGGGTGTTGAAATGCAAGCTAAACTTGATGAATTAGGCGTAACCAATCAATTTAAATTATATGAAAACGAAGGTCACGGTTGGGAAGGCGATGCTTTAAACGATACTTATACTAAGCTAGAGAATTTTATAAACACTCATTTCTAAAGCATAATGTGAGATTCTTCACTATCGTTCAGAATGACAACCAGAACTTATATCAAGTACTGTAATTCTGAATAGAGTGATAAAGGAATGAAGAATCTATGTACCAATCAATACGTGAGATTCTTCACTATCGTTCAGAATGACAACCGGAACTTATATCAAGTACTGTAATTCTGAATAGAGTGATAAAGGAATAAAAATCTATGTGTCAACCAATACGTGAGATTCTTCACTATCGTTCAGAATGACAAAATATATTATTACAAAAAAAAGCCTGAAACTTAGTTCCAGGCTTTTTTATTTTATGATTTATCTATTAGTCTAAATCCTTCTCCGTGAATATTTAGTATTTCAACCTGCTCATCTGCTTTTAAATATTTTCTAAGCTTAGCTATATAAACATCCATACTTCTTGAAGTAAAATAATTATCGTCTCTCCAAATTTTTGTTAATGCTAATTCTCTTGGCATTAAGTCATTTTTATAAACTGCCAACATTTTAAGCAACTTACTTTCTTTAGGAGATAATTTTTGAGCTTCACCTCCATTATACGTTAAATGACGTAATTTAGAATTAAAATCAAAACCTCCAATTTTATATTCAAAGGTTTCCTCTTCTGTAGATTTTTCAGACTCTTTACGTTGTAAAATGGCTTTAATCTTATACAGTAATACTTCCGAATCGAAAGGTTTGTTTAAATAATCATCAGCTCCAGCTTCATACCCTTTTAAAACATCTTCTTTCATTGTTTTTGCCGTTAAAAAAATAATTGGAACATCAGAATTTGTTGCTCTAATATCTTTGGCTAATGAAAAACCATCTTTTCTAGGCATCATAACGTCTAAAATACACAAGTCAAAATCGTCGTTTTTAAACATAATTAACCCTTCTAAACCATCTTTGGCGTGTGTTACGTTATAATCGTTTAGCGATAAATAATCTTTTAAAACTGTTCCAAAATTTGGATCGTCTTCAACTAATAAAATTCTACTGTTTTCCATTATAATTAATTTTATATCAAAGGTAATTTAATTGTAAAAGTACTTCCTACTCCTTTTTCACTTTCTACAAATATTTCACCCTGATGAATTTCTACTATTTTTTTAACATATGAAAGTCCTAAACCGTGTCCTTTCACATTATGTACATTTCCTCTTTCTTCTCTATAAAACTTTTTAAAAACATTCTTTTGAACATTTTTAGTCATTCCAATACCTTGATCTTTAACCTTTAATATAATGTTTTTTGGTGTACTTTCCGTAAAAATATCAATTTTAGGCGTTTCTTCAGAATATTTAATGGCGTTATCAATTACATTAACCACAATATTTGTTAAATGAAAATGGTTACCTAATATATCTGTTAATTCTGCATTTAAATGCTCTTTTATATAACCACCTTTATCTTTTATTAATAAATCTACATGCGTAATAGCGTCATATATTATATCGTGTAAATCAACTTTATCTTTTGAAATATCTAACTGATTTTTTTCTAGTTTAGAAATACGCAATACATTTTCAACCTGTCCGTGCATACGTTTATTTTCATCTCTAATCATTTTTACATAACGCTTCACCTTCTCCTGATCACTAATAATTTTAGGGTTTTTTATAGCATCCAACGCTAAATTGATAGTGGCTATAGGAGTTTTAAACTCGTGCGTCATATTATTTATAAAATCTGTTTTAATTTCAGAAATTTGCTTTTGACGTATTAACTGATACAATGCGGTAACAAATGCAATAATAATTATTAAAATAAATAATGCCGATAAACTTAAAATTTTAATAATAGATGAAATTATAAAGTTTTTCTTTTCTGGAAAAGTTACAAACAATTGAAACTTACTATTACCATTTACATCTGCAAACATTGGTACCATGTAACTTTTACCAACTTCTTTTCTAAAATAGCCAGATTTTACTTGTGTTGCTAAACCGTTACTATAAATACCATACTTAAAGTTTGTATTTATACCTCTTGTTTTTAACTCCTTGTCTAAACGCGAAGTTATTTCTCTATTACTTACACGTTTATGAATTGGCATTTTACTAGTAATAGCATCAAAAGCTCTTAAAATATTTGCTTTTTCAACTTCTTTAAATCTACCTGTTTTTACAATTCTTTCTTCTGGAACTTCATCTGTTTTAGTATCAAATAATTTATCTTTTACAAGTACAAACTCTTCTTTACTAAAAACTTCTTTAAAGTTTATAGAATCATTTTCAAAGAACTCTGTTGGAACTTTATAATTGGCCTCAATTATACTTTGTGAATAGGTAAACCTTTCGTTATTAGCTGTATCTATTTTTTCAAAAATATACTTTCTAACATCAGAGTATTTTAAGCTTTTACCTTCACTTTGAAATCTTTCATTCAAATCGTTATAAAAACGTTCAAACTCAGTTTTTTTAATCTCATCAGATACTTTTGCTAAAGAATACTTCACATTTGCTGAAAACTGTTCTTCAGAAATTTGTATTGTATTTTTAATCCAGAAAAACTGAACCGAAATAATACCTATTAAAGAAACACTCATTAAAATAATTATGAGTATAAATATTCTTTTTCCCATTACGTCAAAATTAAAGTTTTAACATTAAAACGAAGTGTTTTTAACTTAAATTAACAGTATTAATAATTTTTTAACAATTTTTTGTGAAAATTCCTAAGATATATTCATTTTAACCAACACGTCAAAAATTACGCTAACTTGCTGCTTTGTAGCCTCTAAGCTATGATTTTTAATTACAAAATTAGACTTCAAAACCTTTTCTTCATCATTCAATTGATTTTTCATTCTACTCTCAATCTCTTCTTTTGTTATTGAATCTCGTTTTAAAATACGCTTAATCCGAATATCTTTATCAGCAATAACGGTAATAATTGAATCACACAGCTCATTACTTCCACTTTCAAACAAAATTGCTGCTTCATAAATAATAATTTTTCCTGCATTATTTTTTACAAACTCATTAAAATGTTCTCTTACTTTTGGATGTACTAATTTATTTAGCCGACTTAATTTACTTTTATCATTAAAAACAATTGAAGCTATATAAGCTCTGTTTAATTTTCCATTTTTATAAGCATCTTCACCAAATAATAGTTTTATTTGCTCCACAAGTTCTAGGTTTAAAACCATTAGTTGTTTTGCCTCTATATCTGCAATAAAAGGAATAGCGCCTAACTTAACAAAAAGCTCTAACACTGTACTTTTACCACTTCCAATACCGCCAGTTAAACCTACTATCATTGTTGTTGAATTAAAAACTCGATTTGAGTTGGAGAAATTTTTAATGTTGAAATAAATTCACTTTGTTGTTTTACAACAGGTGTTAAAAAATTGGTTAACGTATCGTTTTTATACTCGTTATAATCAAAAACTATATGTACACTATTTTTAGTTATTTTGCTGAAGTTTTCCAATCCTGCTTGGTAGGATATTTCTATTTCTTTTGGAAAAGGATTAATTTCAACGCCAACAGGCTTATTAATAATTGAAACTGGAATTTTAAACGATCCTTCTGTAAATTTATCTACTTTACCTGTTATTTTAACGCTTTTTGCAGATACTTCTACATTTTGAGCCGAAACTGGTAAATTTAAACCTATTGTTTCATTTATGTTTTGGTAAATATCATTACGAGTAAATAATGTTGTAGTTATTTTTTGAATAGAATCAATATGTTTTTTAGGTCCACTTATGCTAACCGAATCTGGATTTATATGAATATTATTAACAAAATTATAACCTAATTTAAACGTTAAATCACTCACTAACTCAACCGGAATTTTTTTAAATATTTTTTTACCAAAATCCAAATAAAGCGTATCCTGCAAAACGTTTAACACTTCTACATCTCCTTTTAATTGAGCAGATAAATAACTTTTTTGATTGTTTACTAATAGATAGTAGCCATTTGTGTTTTCGCGTAAATGACTTAAATTTAAATTCAACTCCTTTTTACTCAATTTATATTTTAATAAAGAAAAACCAAGTGCTTTTAAGTCTAAAACAAGCTCTTTATCTGGTGCTTTTTGTAATAGTAAGTTGTTTGGAACATTGATATAATTTACTTCAAAAGTGGCTTTACTTTTATAGGTTTTAGAAAGTTCTACCAACAACCAAATTATTGATGTTAGCACCAAAAAAAACAAAAAGACTTTTACCTTTCTATTATTTAATTTAGCAAAATTTGAATTTATTACAGAGTTTTTCATTGCAAAAAAATAAAGTTAAATATACAAAAAAAGTGAGCTATTGCTCACTTTTTAAAACTTATGTTTTATTTAAAAACTACTTTTTTTCTTTTGGTAAGTACTTTTTACTTAAATCCATAGAAATAGCAGATCTTTCAAATTTAATTTTTCCAGCTCCTGTTTCAATAATAACCGTATTATCGCTATCAACTAAATCTAAAACTTTTCCGTGAATTCCGCTTGTTGTAACAACTTTAGCTCCTTTAGCTAACTCACTTTGAAATTTTTTTTCGTTTTTTGCTTTTTTCATTTGTGGTCTAATCATAAATAAATAGATAACCACAAACATTAATAAAAACGGTAACATACCTGTTAAAGACGCTGTGTCCATTTGTAATAATATTGTATTAAACATATTTTGCATTTTTTGTTTTAATTATTAACTCTTTTTTTCAACCATTCCTTTAATACGAATAATCTCAGTTACTTTTTCTGTATTAGTTTGTAACGTAATAGATTTTGTTTGCTTTCCTGATCTTCCTTTAGAATTAAAAGTAAATTTTAACTCTGCAGATTCTCCAGGCTTAATTGCCTCTTTTGGCCAAGTTGGTACAGTACATCCGCAAGTTGCTTTTGCACTTAACACCATTAAATCTGTTTTACCTGTATTTTTTATGTTAAAAACACCTTCTACTTTTTCGCCTTCAGAAATAGTCCCAAAATCATATTCGGTTTTATCAAACTCAATAACTGGGCTTCCTAGCTTAATTTTACTATCGCGCTCTTTTGCTAATTCAACATTATTTGCGTTAATTTTTTTTGTAGCATCATCTTTACATGATACAAACGCAATACTAAGAATTGCTAATAAAAATGTTATTTTTTTCATTGTATTAATTTTTGTAAAAATATAAATTATAATAATCCTCTTCCTATTTTATTTATTTTTTTTCCACTTTCGAACTCTTTTAAAACTTTGTCTAAAACTCCATTTATAAAAAAGCTACTTTTTGTTGTTGAGTAATCTTTAGAAATTTCGATATACTCGTTAATAGAAACTCTTGCAGGTATTGATGGAAATTTTAAAAACTCGCATATTGCCATTTTAATTAAAATCATATCAATTTCAGCTATACGCTCTGTATCCCAGTTTGGTGTTTTATCTTCAATATCTTTTTCGAATGAAGTATGATTTAAAATGGTTTTTCTAAACAATTCAACAACAAATTTTTTATCATCTTCATCCTTATAAAGTTTCCCAATTATAAAAGCATTTCCTGCCTTTAATTGATTTAGTGTTTTTACAACCCACGTATTTACAAATGGAATATCGTCTACCCAACTAATTGTTTCTCCTTCAAAATAGTCTGCAATTTTTTCATTTGGTGCAATTACATTTTTAAATATTGCAACTACAAACTCTCTATCTTTATTAAAGTTAGAAGTCTCAGTTTCCATATAACTAGTGTAAATTTTGCTTTCTTTAATCTCTTTCAAGATTTCTTTTACATAGTCTGGGTGTAAATACCAACAATCTAATTTGTGGGTTTCAATAAAATCGTTTAATGAAACACTTTCAAAAAGTTGTTTAAAAACTTCGTTGTCAATAAATTTTTTGTTTGGATTTAATTCTTCTTTAGTAGCAAACCTTTTTTTGCTTGAAAGTGCAATATGTTCTTTCTCCATATTCCTTACTTCAACTAAAAGACGAAGAATAATTGCGTACAATTCGTACATTTTATCTATACTATGGTATAGAAACTTCTCCTCTTTAGGAAGGTTGTCATCTTTAGATTGTAGCATTGCATATACCGATTGCATTACTTTAACTCTAATGTGTCTTCTGTTTATCATTTAAAGAACTTTGAATATTGTTTTTTATAACAGCGCAAAAATACTATTATTTTTGAGAATAAGAATATTGTTTTTACTTTTTTAATCAGCGTTAAATGTATCTTAAAATAGATTATTTAAAATTATATTGCCTTATATTCGTGCTTTAAAATTTGAGTCAACGTTTTATTCATTTATGAAAGCATTAAAATACCTAAATAAATATTTTTCAAAATACAAATACCGTTTAATATTAGGTATTATAATTACTGTTTGCTCAAAAATATTAGCTCTACAAGTACCACAAATTATAAGAAACTCTGTAAATACAGCTGAAGATTATAGCAAAGGACTTATTACTGATATAGCGGTTGTTAAAGCGGATTTACTAAACAACATTTTACTTATTGTTGGTGTGGCATTACTTTCTGGTTTTTTTACTTTTTTAATGAGACAAACCATCATTGTAATGTCTCGTTTAATAGAATTCGATTTAAAAAACGAAATTTATGCTCAATATCAACGACTTTCACTAAACTTCTATAAAAAAAATCAAACAGGTGATTTAATGAATAGAATTAGTGAAGATGTTAGTAAAGTGCGTATGTATTTTGGGCCTGCAATAATGTATACAATGAACATGTTGGTGCTTTTTGTTGTTGCAATTATAAAAATGTACAGCATAGACCCTAAACTTACTACATACACATTACTTCCTCTACCTGTATTATCTGTTTCAATTTATATATTAAGCAGAATTATAAATAAACGCAGTACTATTGTACAACAATACCTATCTAAATTAACAGCTAATGCACAAGAAACATTTTCGGGAATTAGCATTTTAAAATCTTATGGTATAGAAAATAAAGCTATTGCTGAGTTTGAAGATTTAACAAATACTACTAAAGAAAAAAATATTGATTTGTTTAAAGCGCAAGCTTTATTTTTTCCATTAATGATTCTATTAATAGGAATTAGCAATGTTATGGTGGTATATATTGGAGGTTTAAGATATATTGAAGGTTCTATATCTTTAGGTGTAATTGCAGAATTTATTATGTATGTAAATATGCTAACTTGGCCTGTAGCTGTTGTTGGTTGGGTTACTTCAATAATTCAACAAGCTGAAGCATCTCAAAAACGTATTAATGAATTTTTAAAACACGAACCTGAAATTAAAAATAACCAACTTAAACCATCTACTATTAATGGTAAAATTGAATTTAAGAACGTTACTTTTACCTATGACGATACTGATATTACTGCTCTAGACAATGTAAGCTTTACTATAAAAAGAGGTGAAACACTTGCAATACTTGGAAATACAGGTTCTGGTAAATCTACCATTATTAACCTTATTGCTCGTTTATACGATGTCTCTAACGGATCTATTAATATTGACAATAAGAATATTGAACAACTAAACTTAGATAACCTTAGACAGTCAATCGGTTTTGTACCACAAGAAGCTTTTCTATTTTCAGACACCATAAAAAACAATATTAAATTTGGAGATGAAAATGCTAGTGATAAAAAAATTGAACAAGCCGCAAAAGATGCATACATACACCATAATATAATCGATTTTAACGAAGGTTACGACACTTACGTGGGCGAAAGAGGTGTTACCTTATCTGGAGGTCAAAAACAACGAATTTCTATTGCTAGAGCAATTATTAAAAACCCTCAAATTTTAATTTTTGACGATTGCCTTTCTGCTGTAGATACTGAAACAGAAGAAATTATACTAAATAACCTTTATAAAATTAGCAAAAACAAGACTTCAGTAATCGTTAGTCATCGAATTTCATCTGTTAAAAATGCAGACAAAATAATCGTTCTAAATAAGGGTAAAATCATTCAACAAGGCTCTCATACTGAATTAGTTGCTATTGACGGATATTATAAAGAACTTTTTGATCAACAACTTTTAGAAAAAGAAATATAAAATACGCTTTTAAATACTTTTATTTTTATAGATTTGTGTGTGTAAATCTAAAATTAAGATTAATTAAATAGAACGTTAATTATGAATGACAAAGAACATTTAGATCAAGAAGAGATATTTTCTCAGGTTTTAAGAGCTGGTAGAAGAACATATTTTTTTGATGTAAGAGCAACAAAGGCCGATGATTATTACTTGACAGTAACTGAAAGCAAGAAATTTACTCACGACGATGGAACTTTCCATTACAAAAAACACAAAATTTATTTATATAAAGAAGACTTTGCCGAATTTAACGAAATGTTACAAGCTGCAACAGACTATATTATAAATGAAAAAGGTGAAGAAGTAATTTCTGAACGTCACCAAAAAGATTTTAAAAGACCATCTGAAGCTGCTGTAGAAGTAGAAGCTACTTCTGAAAGTTTTACGGATGTAAGTTTTGATGATATTTAAAATATCTATCAAATTTAAAAAATAAAAAAGCCGACTAAATTAGTCGGCTTTTTTCATATTATATTATAAGCTTTTTAAGCTAATACTTCTTGTACTTTATCTGCAGCTTCTTGAAATTCGGTAGCAGAAATTACATCCAAACCACTATCATCAATTAATTGTTTAGCTTCAATAGCGTTTGTACCTTGTAAACGCACAATAATTGGAACTTTAATAGCGTCTCCCATATTTTTATATGCGTCAATAACACCTTGTGCTACTCTATCGCAACGAACTATTCCTCCAAAAATGTTAACCAAAATTGCTTTAACATTATCATCTTTCAAAATAATTCTAAAAGCTGTTTCAACACGCTTAGCATCTGCTGTTCCACCAACATCTAAAAAGTTTGCAGGCTCACCTCCAGATTGCTTAATTAAGTCCATAGTACCCATTGCTAATCCAGCACCATTTACCATACAACCAACATTACCATCTAAATCTACATAATTTAAACCTGCTGCATTTGCTTCAACTTCAATTTCGTTTTCTTCACGTAAATCACGTAATTCAGCTAAGTCTTTATGACGAAATAACGCATTGTCATCTAAAGTTACTTTAGAATCAACAGCTAAAATTTTATCGTCTGATGTTTTTAAAACTGGGTTTATTTCAAATAAAGAAGAATCAGACTCAACAAAAGCTGTATAAAGTGACGAAACAAATTTTATCATCTCTTTTAATGCACCACCAGATAAACCTAGGTTAAAAGCAATTTTTCTTGCTTGAAAACCTTGCAACCCTATTAATGGATCAATTTCTTCAGTAAAAATTAAATGTGGTGTTTCTTCTGCAACTGTTTCAATATCCATACCACCTTCAGTAGAATACATAATCATATTTTTTCCTGTTGCTCTATTTAAAAGAACAGACATATAATATTCTTCAGGTTCGTTATCTCCAGGATAGTACACATCTTCAGCCACTAAAACCTGACTCACTTTTTTACCTTGTGGTGGTGTTTGTGGTGTTTTAAGCATCATTCCTATTATATCTTCAGAAATACTTTCTACTTGCTCTAAACTTTTGGCAAGCTTTACTCCACCACCTTTTCCTCTTCCACCAGCATGTATTTGAGCTTTTACTACCCACCAACCCGTACCGGTTTCTGTAGCTAATTGTTTTGCAGCTTCAACTGCTTTTTTATGATTATCGGCAACAATTCCTCTTTGAATTCTTACACCAAAACTGTTCAACAGTTCTTTTCCTTGGTATTCGTGTAAATTCATTAGTTAATAATTTTTGTTTAGGTTTCAACAAATGTAATAAATCAAATTCGATATTTAATATGGAATTTTCATAAAAATTAAGAAAACACCTATAATTATTGAATTTAATAAAAGCTCCAATAACTCTAACCTTTTCTTTTTAATGTAAAATTTTAAAAAAAACTATACAAAACTGTAACAATAAAAATCTTTATATGTCATTAACAATATTAATAACCGTATTATTAACATTTATTTAAGAGCTGAAAAAACACAAGTTAAATATTTTAGCATAATAAATTCAAACAGCTACCTCCTAGATGAAAAACAAACTATTCTTAATTGCCTTATTTATAGCACATTTAGTTCAATCTCAAATAAACCCGAACCCAAAATCTGTTAACGCTCTTAGAATAGAGAATGCACCAAAAATTGATGGTGTTTTAAATGAAGATTTCTGGTTAGTAGCTGAAGAAATGAAAGACTTTGTAATGTTTCGTCCTGGAACTGGAAACAAAGAACCTAAAAACAAAAAAACAATTGTAAAAGTAGCTTATGATGATTTAGCTATTTATTTTGGAGCTTATTTATATGATGATGATATAAAAAATATTTCATTACAATCTTCTACTCGTGATAATTTTGGACAGGTAGATTGGTTCGGAATTATGATAAACCCATTAAATGATGGGCAAAATGATACTGAATTTTTTATTCAAGCCACAGGTAATCAAGCTGATGCAAAAGCAACTCCTAACAACGAAGATTTTAGCTGGAGCGGTGTTTGGCAAAGTGCTGTAAAAATTGATGATGAAAAATGGGTTATAGAAGTTAAAATACCTTATTCTGAATTACGCTTTTCTAATGAAAAAGTTCAAACTTGGGGTTTAAATTTTCATAGAAAATTTAATATTTCTAGAGAGCAGTATACTTGGAATTTTATTGATAGAACTAAAGGAAACATTCAACAATATGCAGGAGAATTAACGGGTTTAGAAAACATCTCACCTCCTATTCGCTTAAGTTTTTTCCCTTATGCCTCAGGCTCATATGCTTCATTTGATGGAACTAACGAATTTGATTCAAGCTTTGGAATGGATGTAAAATTTGGAATTAATGAAGCCTTTACTTTAGACGCCACTTTAATTCCTGATTTTGGTCAAACAGAATTTGACAACATTACCCTTAATTTAAGTCCGTTTGAGCAACAATTTTCCGAAAAAAGAGCTTTTTTTACTGAAGGAACAGAACTTTTTGAAAAAGGCGATTTATTCTACTCTAGAAGAGTTGGTAACAGCCCTACAACATATGTAAATTCAGATGATTTAGAAGACGATGAAGAAATTTCAAACGAACCATCTAGTGTTGATATGCTTAACGCAATTAAAATTTCTGGTAGAAACAAAAAAGGATTAGGAATTGGTTTTTTCAATGCAATAACTCAAAAAACCGAAGCAACTATTAAAAAAACAAAAACGGATTCAGATACAAACGAAGAAATAGTCTCTTACAGAAAACAAATTACAGAGCCTTTTGCGAATTACAATGTACTAGTTTTAGATCAGCAGTTTAATAAAAATTCTTCGGTTAGCTTTGTAAATACAAATGTTTGGAGAGAAGGGTCTTTTAGAGACGCTAATGTTACTGCACTGCTTTTTGACCTAACAAATAAAGCAAACAAATACAAACTTGAAGGTGGAGGCGCATTAAGCACTATAAATGAGTTTGGTAAAATTACTACCGGTTTTTCTAGCGACATAGCATTTAGAGACATCAGTGGAAATTGGCAATGGGGAATCGAAAACCACATTCAAGATACTAAATTTGATAAAAATGATTTGGGTTTTCAAAGAAGAAATAACTTCAATAATTTTGAAACTTATTTGTCCTATAGAATTTTTGAACCTACAGAAAAGCTTAACAATTTTAGGATTACTTTTTGGAATGATTTTGATTACCTTTTTAAACCTAGTAAATTTACCGAGAGCTCAGCAGGGATAAATTATTATATGCAATTCAAAAAAAATAATCTTGCATATGGCGGAAATATTAACGGTAACATTGGTAAAGAATATGATTTTTTTGAACCAAGAGTTGAAGGACGCTACTTTAAAAAACCGAGTAGAGCAGCTATTGGACAATGGATTTCAACAGATTACAATAAAAAACTTGCTTTAGATACCGATTTTTTTGTTTCACAAAGATTAAATGATAATAACACTTTTTTTAAATTTGGATTTTCGCCTAGATATAGGTTTACCGACAACCTTTTATTAGTATATGAATTTAACTTTGCGTTAGATGCAAACGATAAAGGGTATGTAACTGTTTTAGATACTAATGATATAATTTTTGGAGAAAGAGACACCAAAGAGTTTGTAAATGCTATTTCAGGTAAATATAATTTTAGTACAAAATCTGCTTTAGGTTTAACCTTTAGACATTATTGGTCGCCAGTTAAATATGATAAAGAGTATTATTTATTAGAGCAAAAAGGAAATTTAACTGAGTACAGCAATTATTCAGAAAATAATGATATAAACTATAATATTTGGAATTTAGACTTAAACTACACTTGGGAGTTTGCTCCGGGTAGCCAGTTAATTGCTTTGTATAGGAATTCAATTTTTAATTCAGATCAATTAGCAGACTTAAATTTTAAAGATAATCTAGATAATTTATTTGAACAACCAGCACTTCACAATGTCTCTTTAAGGCTTGTTTATTATATAGATTATAATAAAGCGAAAAATTGGTTGTAATTAAATTTTAATTGTATTTTCACATCTATTATTACAAGCAATGATAGAAGCAAAAAAAATACATAAACTTTACGGAGATTTAGAGGTTTTAAAAGGTGTTAGTTTAACAATTAACAAAGGTGAAATTGTTGCCATTGTTGGCCCATCTGGAGCAGGAAAAACTACATTATTACAAATATTAGGCACTTTAGACAAGCCAAACAAAACAAATAAAACTTCATTAAGCATTAATAATTCTGATTTATTAAACTTAAAAGAAAAAAACCTTTCAAAATTTAGAAATAAACATATTGGTTTTATATTTCAATTTCATCAATTATTACCGGAATTTACAGCTTTAGAAAACGTATGTATTCCTGCTTATATAGCAAACAAAAACAAAACAGAAGCCGAAAAAAGAGCAATTGAACTGTTAGATTTTTTAGGGTTAAAGAATAGAATTAATCACAAACCCAACGAATTATCTGGAGGAGAACAACAACGTGTTGCTGTAGCTAGAGCTCTAATTAACAATCCAGATGTTGTTTTTGCAGATGAACCTAGTGGAAATCTAGATTCTGCTTCTGCAAAAAATTTACACGAGCTATTTTTTGAATTACGTAAAAAATTCAATCAAA
Source organism: Lutibacter oricola (assembly GCF_900106565.1). Classification (GTDB taxonomy): domain Bacteria; phylum Bacteroidota; class Bacteroidia; order Flavobacteriales; family Flavobacteriaceae; genus Lutibacter; species Lutibacter oricola. Next base: position 165,179 of record NZ_FNNJ01000002.1, on the reverse strand, counting down.
CATTTGTTATTGTAACTCACAACAGTGAGTTAGCTAATATGGCTGATAGAAAATTAGAAATGAAAGACGGACACATTATAAATTAACTAATTAATGATTGGAATTATAAGCGCAATGCAAGAAGAAGTGCAAGCACTATTGCACGAACTCAAGGATATACAAACTACAGAAAAAGGAAAAAGAACTTATTTTACTGGAACATTATTTAATAAAAAGGTAGTAATTGTGTTTTCGCGCTGGGGAAAAGTAGCTTCTGCAGCTACAACAACGCAATTAATTAACGATTATAATCTAGACGAAATAATATTTACTGGAGTTGCTGGAGGCATAAAACCAGAATTAAACATAGGCGATGTTGTTATTGGAAAACACTTATATCAACACGATTTAGATGCTAGACCATTTTACAAAAAATTCGAAATACCTATTTTAAAAATGAAATATTTAGAAACTAAAAATGCTTCTAAACTATTAAATGCTTCATCTAAATTTATTACAGATTATAATAAATATATAGAAAAAACGGAAGCTCTAGAGTTTAATATTACAGCTCCAAAAACTGTTCATGGCGACATTGTAAGTGGAGATCAATTTATTTCTAGTTTAGAAAAAATAGGACGTTTAAATAAACAATTACCAACTGCAATTTGTGTTGAAATGGAAGGTGCATCTGTAGCTCAAGTTTGTTATGAATATGATACTCCATTTTCAATTATTAGAATAATTTCTGACAAAGCAAATGACAATGCAACAATAGATTTTTCGAGATTTGCTAATACAATTGCCAGTAATTATGCACTAGGAATTTTAAAAAATTACTTTAATTAAAACATTTAAAAATTAATATATTTGATAAATCTTTATTAAAAAATGCAGTTTAACAATCCTGAAATTTTATACGCTTTTCTACTTCTTATCATACCGATAATTGTTCATTTATTTCAGCTACAAAAGTTTGTAAAAGTTCCATTTACAAACGTAAAATTTTTAAAAAAAATAGAACTTAAAACTCGTAAAAGTTCACGCATAAAAAAGTGGTTAATTTTAGCCACTAGACTACTTGCTTTAAGTTGTTTAATTTTAGCTTTTTCTCAACCGTATTTTTCTAATATCGAAGCTTCTCAAAAAGTACATACAACTATTTATTTAGACAACTCGTTAAGTATGCAAGCTAAAAGCGAAAAGGGAGAGCTTTTAAAAAATGCAACGCAAACAATTATTGAAAACTTAGATTCTAAAAATTCTAACTTTTCTTTAATAACAGACAATTCTATTTTTAAAAATATTGACGTTCCAACGTTAAAAAATGAGTTAATAAATTTAAAATATAGTTCAAATTCTATAAATTTAAACACTGCTACACTAAAGCTAAACAGCACAAACAACAATCAAACAAACACTTTACATAAAAAAATATTAATATCTGATTTTCATACTAATAAAAAAAATATAAACCAAGAAGTTACAAATGTAAACAGCTCTTTTTTAGCAGTAAATTTGAAACCTATTCAAAAAAATAACTTTTATATAGATAGTGTATTTATTGCTAACAAAAATAGTTCTGAAATTAGCTTAGAAGTACTCATTAAAAGCAACCAAATTATTACACAAAACCTACCTGTTTCTTTATTTTCTGAAGAAAAATTACTGGGTAAAACTTCTTCAAAATTTTTAGAAAGCAACGTTTCTAAAGTTCAATTTACAATAAAAAGAGGTGTAAATTTAAATGGAAAACTATCTATTAATGATGAATCTCTAGCCTTTGACAACGACTTTTATTTCACCATTTCTTCGCCCGAAAAAATAAACGTTTTAAGCATTGGAAAAACCGCTGAATTCTTAAAAAAAATATACTCTAAAAACGAGTTTAATTTTACGCAACATTCACTTCAAAATTTAAACTATAGAAACCTAAATAAACAACATTTAATTATACTAAATGAATTAGATAAAATACCAAACGAATTAGCATTAAAAATAAATGATTTTTATAAAAATGGTGGAAGCGTTGTTTTAATTCCTTCAGAAAATATTGAGCTAAATTTATACAACTCATTTCTTCAAAAACTAACTATTGGTTCCATTAAAAAAAAGATGAACACTTCTCACTTAATTAGTGATATTAATTTTAATCATCCAATTTTTAAAAACGTATTTGAAAAACAGATTAAGAATTTTGAATACCCAAAAACTGATTTACACTACCCAAGTTTTTTTAGTAAAAGTTTACCTATTGTAAAATTTGATAATACTAAAAATTTCATTTCGTCTAACAACAATAATGGAATGTTTTATTGGGTAGCTTCTCCCCTTTCAACAAGCACAACTAATTTTACACAAACCCCCTTAATTGTTCCTATATTTTACAACATTGGTAAAAACAGTATAAACATAAACCAACTTTATTATACGCTAAACAAAAACAACAAAATTGACATTCAAACAACTTTAGATAAAAATGCTGTATTAAAAATTAGTAACAAGCTACAATCTTTTATCCCACTTCAACAAAACACAACTAACAAAACAACACTCACTATTGAAGATCAAATTAGCAAAAGTGGATTTTACAATATTCAAAACAATAATACAACCATAAAAAATATTGCTTTTAACTATAATAGAAATGAAAGTATTCAAAATTATATGGATATTGAAAACTTAGAAAAAACCAATTCTAACATTACCTTTTACAATTCAATTGACGCAGTTTTAAAGAAAATTGATACCGATTACAAAATCAATTGGCTTTTTAAGTGGTTTTTAGCATTTTCTGCCCTATTTTTGTTAATTGAAATGCTTATTTTAAAATATTTCAAAATATGATGACACTTCTTAAATCTGCTAAAATTATTGACCAAAGCAGTCCTTTTCATAATAAAACAGTTGATATTTTAATTGAAAATGGAATTATTAAAGAAATTTCTCCTTCTATTTCCTCTTCGGAAAATTACAAAGAATACAATTTTGAAAACTTGCATGTTTCGCAAGGCTGGTTCGACTCTTCTGTATGTTTTGGAGAACCTGGTTTTGAAGAAAGAGAAACTATTAGTAACGGTTTAAAAACTGCTGCTAAAAGTGGTTTTACTGCGGTAGCTGTAAATCCTAAAACAAATCCGGTAGTTGATAATAAATCTGCCGTTGAATACATTTTAAACAAAGCTTGCGGTTCTGCAACAAAAATATACCCAATTGGTAGCTTAACTAAAAATAGCGAAGGTAAAGATATTGCTGAATTATTTGATATGCAAAACTCTGGAGCAGTTGCTTTTGGCGACTACAACAAAGCGCTAAACAATGCCAATTTATTAAAAATTTGTTTGCAGTACGCTCAAAATTTTAATGCGTTAGTATTAAGTTACCCTCAAGATAATTCAATTGCTGGTTTAGGAATAGTTAATGAAGAAGTTAACAGCACTAAATTAGGTTTAAAAGGAATACCTACATTAGCGGAAGAAATGCAAATTGCTCGTGATTTATTTTTATTAGAGTATACTGGTGGTAAATTACATATACCAACAATCTCAACTGCTAAATCTGTAAAGCTAATTAAAGAAGCAAAACAAAAAGGACTAGATGTTACTTGTAGTGTTACAGCACATCATTTAACCTTAACGGACGATGAATTAAAATCGTTCGATACAAATACCAAAGTTTTACCGCCATTAAGAACTTCAAAAGACATTAAAGCTCTAATTAAAGGTGTAGAAAATGGCACTATAGATATGATTACAAGCGATCATAACCCAATTGATATTGAACATAAAAAAGTTGAATATAGCAATGCTAAAAACGGAACTATAGGTTTAGAAAGTTTATTTGGTGCCACCAACACTGTTTTAGCTACAGAAACAATTGTTAATGCATTAACAACAAATGCCAAAAATCGTTTTAATATTAAACAAACACCTGTAAATATTGGCGAACAAGCAGATTTAACTCTGTTTAACCCAGAGGGAGAGAATTTATTTCTAAAAGAAAACATATTTTCTACTTCAAAAAATGCAATTTATTTAAACAAACCTACTAAAGGTACTGTTTATGGTGTTATTGCAAATAATAAAATTGAACTATAATTATAAATAAACTAAAACTACACTTATGGAAAATCAAACAGTAAACGAAGGAAAAACTATGGCAATAATTTCATATATATGGTGGATTGGTCTTATTATCGCTTATTTTATGAATAACAATACTAAAAACTCATTTACAGGATTTCATATTCGTCAATCAGTAGGTATTAATCTTTTAAGTTTAGCTGCAGGTATAATTTCTTCTTACATTAACGGAACTGTAGGAATGATTATATCTTTAGGAGCTTTTGTATTTTGGATTATTGCCTTAATAGGAGCTATTCAAGGTGAAGAAAAAAAAATACCTTTATTAGGAGATCTTTTTCAAGATTGGTTTAAAGGAATTGCATAACAAAAAATAAACTTTTAAAAAGTGTCATCCTGAACGAAGTGAAAAATCTACAAGGTATTTTACTGCGCTCTATATGACACTTTTAAATTTACACAACAATGGAAAACTTATCATTACAATACATAGTTAGAGAACCTAACCAAATTAACGAGCAAACTAACTTATTAATTTTACTACACGGATACGGTAGTAATGAAGAAGATTTATTCTCTTTCGCTACAGAACTGCCTGAAAATTTAATTATTGTAAGTGCTAGAGCACCTAGAACATTAGGTTTTGGTAGTTATAGCTGGTACACTATTAATGTAGATAATAGCGGCGGTAAATTTTCTGATGATGAAGAAGCTATAGAATCTAGAGATAAAATATCAATATTTATTTCTGAAGTTCAAGAACGTTATGGAAAAACTCCTGAGCAAACCTTTTTACTAGGCTTTAGCCAAGGCTGTATATTAAGCCTATCTGTTGCGTTAAGCTACCCAGAAAAGATTCAAAAAGTAATTGGCTTAAGCGGTTATGCTAATTTTGATATTTTACCTGATAATTACAACAATCCTCTTTATAAAAATTTAGACTTTTTTATCTCACACGGAACCGTTGACCAAGTTTTACCTGTTGATTGGGCTAGGCAAACTCATGAATTTTTAACCCAAATAGAAGTTAAACATAGCTACCAAGAATATCCTGTTGGTCATGGTGTGGCTCCACAAAACTTTTTTGCTTTTAAAAAGTGGATTGAAGAAAGAATGTAGGTTTTTACCATAATTACTTATCTGTTTATTAAAAGAATTCATCCTATTATTTATGCAATAAATTAATGGGGTTTAAATTGCTACACCCATAAATTAACTACTAAAAATAGTACGTATTTTACCAATTATAAAAAATATTAGATTTTTATTGGAACTTTAAAATTCATTAACTACTTTCGTGCAAAATTAATTGCAATAATTTACCCAACTTAATAATTATACCTCATAACACAAACTAAATCAATTGTTTGTGAGTAACGTTTATATAATAAAATTAAGTAAAAAGCTATGAATCTGAATCAACTTTTTGAATCAATTCTGAATTTAAATAATAAAAAAAAACATTCAAAACTACAGAAGTTATTCTGTTATTTTGGAAGTGCTTGTATGAATACAATCAAAAATGTTTCACTAACACTTAAACTATATGTTCCCACAACTGCAGTATTAAATATGTTATAAAATATTCGATTGTCCCTACAGTCTATTTAGAGGGTTTCTCTAACTTTTTTGTTTAAGAAACCCTTTTTAAAAGTTAAAAAATTAGAAATCAAACTTTAAATTAGATTAATCAAATTATGAAATATTACGAATGCCATATTGGATCTAACAAACTTGAACTACATAATTCGTTTTTAGGAAAAGAAACAGTAAAATTAAACAACAGAATAGTTTCCGAAACATTCTCATTAAAAGGAACTTATCATTTTTTTAAAATCAATTCCATTCAATTTTTAATAAAAACCACTTATAAGGTTATACCTGAAAGGCAATTTGAAATTAAATTATTTAAATGCCGTAATTTAATAGATTCTAAAGTTGAAAAATTAAGAATCAATAAAATTTTTCAACTATAATTTTACACCAAACAGTTATACAATTTACATTTATTTTTTCCTATCCTTAACTACATCCGCTAATTGCAAACCTTTCTCTTTATTATATTTCACGTGCTTTGGTCGTCCAATAATTTGTGAAGAATACACTCCAGAATGACCTGAGAATAAATATGCAGTACTACAGGCTAAAGCAATAAATACTCCTGACTCTATTCCAAATAATTCAATTCCCATAATAGTACAAGCAATTGGTGTATTTGTAGCACCTGCAAAAACAGCTACAAATCCCATTCCTGCCAACAATCCCATTGGTAACGGAATAAACCAAATTAATACATTTCCCAAAGTTGCTCCAATATAAAATAAAGGTGTTACTTCTCCCCCTTTAAATCCAGCACCTAGCGTAAATGATGTAAATAATAATTTCAGCAAAAAATCATAAGAATTCATTTGCTCACTAAACGACTCTACAATAGTTGGTACTCCAAGTCCAATATATTTTGTAGTACCTATTAAATAAATTATTACAGCTAAAATTAAACCTCCAACAACAGGCCTTAAAGGTGGATATTTTATCTTTTTTTTGAATAAACCACTCCAAAAATGAGTTAATTTAGAAAACAGCTTAGCAACTAGCCCAAATATTATCCCTGCTAAAACTGCCCATAAAAGATTTATTGGCGTCATTTCAGCAACAGAAGAAATATGATAATGCGTATGAGGAACACCCCATATTTCACAAAAATAATTAGCTAAAACAGCAGATAAAAAACTAGGAATTATAGCATCCAATCTTATTCTACCTAAAACCAATACTTCCAAAGCAAATATTCCACCTGCTAATGGAGTTCCAAATACAGAAGCAAAACCAGCACTTATACCTGCTATTAATACAATTTGCCTATCTCGTTTAGATAAATTTAATACTTTGGTAAACCTATCTGCAATTGCACCTCCTATTTGAACTGCTGTTCCCTCTCGCCCTGCCGAACCTCCAAACAAATGTGTTACAATGGTTCCAAACAATACCAATGGAGCCATTCTAAATGGAATTACTTTTTTTGGTGAATGAAACTCTTCGAGTAATAAATTATTTCCTTTTACTACACTATCTCCATAATAATGATAGGACAACCCAATTATAAAACCTCCAACTGGCAATAAAGCAATAATCCATAAATGAGATTCTCTCCAATTTGTTGCCCATTCTAAACTTGTTAGAAAAAATGCAGAAACACTTCCTGCAAGAGCACCTAATAATAAGCATATAGAAATCCACTTAACTAAATAAATTAGTGCAGGAACTTGCTCAAATGAAAGTAAGAATTTTTGAATCTTTTTTATCTTCATTATATTTTATAATATAAGCTAGTTAAATTTTAATAACCAAGTAAGGCGCAAATTTAAACTAAATCTTCAACAAACATATAATAAATACAGTAACTACTTCAATAAAATCAATAGCTTACCACCTTAATCTTTTGAAATTAATAACAATATCTTTTTCTTAACCTATAAAACGAACATTTCAAATTGTTTAAAACTCATTTAATAAGTGTGTTATTTCTTTAACAACAAAGGCTATTTTTTCTAATAATTTGGTTAAATTTGCACTTTTAAACAACACACTAAAAAAAGTCAACATATGATTCATTTCTTTGGAAACCAAGACAGTAAAATATTTGCTGTGCAAACGTCAAAAGAACTTTTACAAGAAGACACCTTAAAATTAAACTGGCTTTTTGGAAATCAAGAAAAATTAAGCAAGGCATCAATAGATGCTTTTTTTATTGGGCCACGTGCAGCTATGATAACTCCTTGGAGTACAAATGCTGTTGAAATAACTCAAAATATGGGTATTGAAGGCATTATTAGAATTGAAGAGTTTTCTGCTTCAAACAAAAATGAAGAATTCGACCCAATGATTTTCCAAAAATTTGAGAAATTAACGCAAGATATTTTTAATATTGAAATAGAGCCTGAAGCGGTTTTAGATATTGAAGATATTGCTGCTTACAATCAACAAGAAGGTTTATCATTAAGTGATGATGAAGTTGAATACTTAAACAATTTAAGTACAAAAATTGGTAGAAAACTTACCGATTCTGAAGTATTTGGATTTTCGCAAGTAAACTCAGAGCACTGTCGTCATAAAATATTTAACGGAACTTTTGTAATTGATGGAGAAGAAATGCCATCATCATTATTTAAGTTAATTCGTTTAACTTCAGAAAAAAATCCAAACGGAATAGTTTCAGCATATAAAGATAATGTTGCTTTTGTAAAAGGACCAAAAGTTGAGCAATTTGCTCCAAAAACAGCAGACAAGCCAGATTTTTATGAGACAAAAAATTTTCAATCGGTTATTTCTTTAAAAGCTGAAACACATAATTTCCCAACAACTGTTGAACCATTTAATGGTGCAGCAACTGGTTCAGGAGGTGAAATTAGAGATAGGTTAGCTGGCGGAAAAGGTTCTTTACCTTTAGCAGGAACTGCTGTTTATATGACATCTTACTCTCGTTTAAATGAAAACAGACCTTGGGAAAACGGTATGCAAGAACGTGAGTGGCTATACCAAACACCTATGGATATTTTAATTAAAGCATCTAACGGAGCATCTGATTTTGGAAACAAATTTGGACAACCACTAATTACAGGTTCAGTTTTAACTTTTGAACACGAAGAAGAAGCTAGAAAACTAGGCTTTGATAAAGTTATTATGCAAGCTGGTGGAATTGGGTATGGTAAAGAAGAGCAAGCATTAAAAGACACACCTAAAGAAGATGATAAAATTGTTATTCTTGGTGGTGACAATTATAGAATTGGTATGGGTGGTGCAGCAGTATCATCTGCAGACACTGGTGCTTTTGAAAGTGGTATAGAATTAAATGCTGTACAACGTTCAAACCCTGAAATGCAAAAAAGAGCTGCAAACGCAATTCGTGGAATGGTAGAAAGTGATGTAAATCCAATTGTTTCTATTCACGATCACGGTGCAGGTGGGCACTTAAACTGCCTTTCTGAACTTGTTGAAGATACTGGTGGATTAATTGACTTAGACAAATTACCAGTTGGTGATCCTACCCTTTCAGCAAAAGAAATTATTGGTAACGAATCTCAAGAACGTATGGGATTGGTTATTGGAGAAAAAGATGCTGATTATTTACATAGAATAGCAGATCGTGAGCGTTCTCCTTACTATGAAGTTGGTGACGTTACTAGCGATGATCGTTTTACATTTAAATCTAAAACTACAGGAGAAAAACCAATGGATTTAGAGTTAAATGATATGTTTGGAAGCTCTCCAAAAACTATTTTAACAGACAAAACTGTTGTAAGAAACTATAATGAAATTTCTTATACTCAAGATAAAATATACAATTATATTAAACAAGTATTACAGTTAGAAGCTGTTGCTTGTAAAGATTGGTTAACAAATAAAGTAGACCGTTGTGTTGGTGGTAAAGTTGCCAAACAACAATGCGCAGGACCATTACAATTACCATTAAATAATGTTGGCGTTATGGCTTTGGATTATAATGGTAAAGAAGGTATTGCAACTGCTATGGGACACGCACCTGTAAGTGCTATTATAGACCCAGCTGCTGGTAGTAAAAATGCCATTGCAGAATCTTTGACAAACATTATTTGGGCTCCTTTAGAAGATAAGTTAACTTCAGTTTCATTATCTGCAAACTGGATGTGGCCTTGTAAAAATGAAGGTGAAGACGCACGTTTATACAAAGCTGTACAGGCTGTTTCAGACTTTTCTATTGAATTAGGAATTAATGTTCCTACAGGTAAAGATTCTTTATCAATGAAACAAAAATATCCTAATGATGAAGTTTTATCTCCTGGAACAGTAATTATAACTGCTGCAGCTCATTGTAATGATATTACTAAAGTTGTTGAACCTGTACTACAAAAAAACGAGACAAATAAATTATACTATGTTAATTTATCTAATGATGCTTTTAAATTAGGAGGTTCTTCTTTTGCGCAAACTCAAAATAAAATTGGTACAGAAACTCCAACAATTAAAGATGCTGCTAAATTTAAAAACGCATTTAATACCGTTCAACAATTAATTAAAGACGGTAAATTACTTGCTGGACATGATGTTTCTGCTGGTGGTATGTTAACCACTTTATTAGAAATGACTTTTGCTGAAGAAAATATTGGTTTAAATATTGATATTTCTGCATTAAATGAAGCAGATACTGTAAAAGTTTTATTTGCTGAAAATAGCGGTATTATTTTCCAAAGTGATGCTGATGATGTTCCTTCAATATTAAAAGAAAATAACGTAGAGTTTTTTGAAATAGGAAATGCTGTTAGAGGTGAATCAGTTAAAATTACAAATAACGGAGAGGTATTAGAATTTAATATTCCTGAATTGCGTGATGTTTGGTATGAAACTTCATACTTATTAGATAACAAGCAAACTGCAAATGGTTTAGCAAAAGATCGTTTTGATAATTATAAAAAACAACCATTAAAATATACATTCCCAGCTGATTTTACAGGAAAACTTCCTGAAATTGATGCAACCAAACCAAGACCAAAAGCTGCTATTATTCGTGAAAAAGGATCAAATTCTGAACGTGAAATGGCAAATGCAATGTATTTAGCTGGTTTTGATGTAAAAGATGTACATATGACAGATTTAATTTCTGGACGTGAAACATTGAAAGATATTCAGTTTATTGGAGCTGTTGGAGGATTCTCAAATTCAGATGTTTTAGGCTCGGCAAAAGGTTGGGCTGGAGCATTTATGTATAATGAAAAAGCAAATACAGCTCTAAAGAATTTCTTTGAAAGAGAAGATACTTTATCTGTTGGTATTTGTAATGGTTGTCAGCTGTTTATGGAACTAGAAGTTATTAACCCAGAGCACAAAGTTCACGGAAAAATGCTTCATAATGATTCTAATAAACACGAGAGTAACTTTACTTCAGTAAAAATTCAGAAAAATAATTCTGTAATGCTTTCTACCTTAGAAGGAAGTACATTAGGAGTTTGGATTTCGCACGGTGAAGGTAAATTTAACTTACCAATGGAAGAAAGTGCTTATAATATTGTTGCCAAATATGGTTACGAAGGTTACCCAGCAAATCCAAATGGATCTGATTATAACACTGCTATGATGAGTAGTAAAGATGGTAGACATTTAGTTATGATGCCACATATTGAGCGTTCAATTTTCCAATGGAACTGGGCAAACTACCCGACTCATAGAAATGATGAAGTTTCGCCTTGGGCAGAAGCTTTTGTAAATGCAAGAAAATGGTTGACTAAATAATTTTAAAAAAATTAACCAAATAATTATAATAAGACCTAACATATTTTAAAATATTTGTTAGGTCTTTATTTTTACTCCTTATTTATTTCATATTCTACATAAAACAAAACAACCTGCAATTCACTGAATTTCATAGCTTTAAATAATGTATTTTTGCACAAATTTTGATGATAACAGATGAAACCTCCAAAAAAGTATCAATTTATTATTGAATTAGGAAAAGCATTGCATATTTATGGAATTCCTTCGTATAAAATACAAGCATACCTATCTCAAGTAGCAAAAAAACAAGGAATAAAAGGTGTTTTTATGGATTTACCTACCTGGATAAATTATGCCTTTTATGAAGATGAAAAATCGTACAATTATGTAGAAAGTATTCCTCCAGGAAATTTAAATTTAGGAGCTTTATCTAGAGTTGTTGAAGTAACAAACAAAGTAATAGAAAATAATGATGATGGATTCTCATTAAAAGATGAATTACATCTTATTCACGAAAAAACAAAAAAAGTAAATCACTTTATTTTAACCTTAGCTTATGCCTTTGCTTCTGGCTCATTTAGCTTAATGATTGGCACCAACTGGATTTCTTTTGCGTTTTCTATGTTATTTGGTGCTTTAGTATATTTTATGGTTTATTTTTCAAAAAAATCAAAATATATAAATACAACTCTCGAATCTCTAGCTTCTTTTATAATTACAATATTAGCTTGTTTTGTGTATTTAGCCTTCCCTAATTTTAATGTAGGTTTAAGCATACTTTCATCAATTATTATATTTATTCCTGGTTTAGCTATTACTACCGCTCTAGAAGAAATAACTTCTAAAAGTTTAGTATCAGGAGGTGCTAAATTATTTGATGCCCTTATTTCATTATTTAAACAATTTTTTGGCGTACTACTCGGTGTTATAATAATGTCTAAAGCTATAGATTTTAAACTACTTAACCATTTTTCAGAAATGCCAAAGTGGATAATGTTTTGTGCAATTCCAATCTTTTCTATTTCTTTATTACCAATTTTTCAAATAAGAAAAAAAGATATGATTTTGGGTGTTTTAACAGGCGTTTCTGGTTTCTTTTTAACCGTAGTATTTTCTGGATTTGGATTGTTATTAAGTACTTTTATAGGAACATTAGCCGTTGTAATAATTAGTAATATATTTAGCTATCTTACAAAAACACCAAAAACTGTATACCTTACTTTAGGCATAATTATGTTAGTACCAGGAAGTAAATCGTTTATGGGTTTAAGCAACTCTTTTTTAAATTCTTCAATAATAAATACAACTAATTTATTTGAACAAGTTGCATTTATTTTAATGGGTATTATTGGTGGACTTTTATTTGCTGGTGTGTTTAGAGAAACGACAGACAATTAAAAGCTAATTTGAATTTTTAAAGAACAGGTAACACAAAATTATAAAAACCTCTATTATCTGTTTTTCAATTAATTTATATCTTCAAAAGCTTTTACTATTCTCTCAAACGCTTCTTTAATTAACGGACGAGGTGAAGATAAACACACTCTTTCAAAACCATCTCCTTTTTCAGGATCAAACATAGAGCCAGACTCCAAAACAACATTGGCATCTACATAAATACGTTTTTTTATGTCTGCTGCAGAAATATTATAAGCTCTAAAATCCATCCAAAAAATATAAGTTCCTTCTGGTCTAACAAATTTTACTTTGGGCATTTTTTCTTTTAAGAAATTCATTAACCAATCAATAGTACCATCAAAATATGTATTTATTTCATCTAACCACTCATCACATTCATTATAAGCTGCAATAACAGCATTAATTGTAAATGGTGTAGGCATTGCAAAGCCCAATGTTTTCTGAAATTTATCTCGCAATTCTTTATTTTGAATAACAATATTACTAGCATGAAGACCAGCAACATTAAAAGTTTTATTTATAGCCGTGCACGTTACAATATGATCCGTTTTATCTGTAGTTTTTACAATTGGGGTAAATATAGAATCTTTACGAATTAAATCTCCGTGAATCTCGTCTGCAATAATAACTACATTATTCTTTGCACAAATCTCAGCCATTATTTTTAATTCCTCATTTGAAAAAATACGTCCACTTGGATTGTGAGGATTACAAAGAATAAACATTTTATTTTCATCCTTCTTAGCCAACTCTTCAAATTCTTTGAGGTTTATAGAATAGTTTCCTTCTTCATCTAAAAGCATCTGATTATTAACTACAACCCGGTTATGACCTTCTATTTGCCCTGTAAAAGGAGCATACACCGGACGCTGAATTATTACACCATCACCTTCTTTAGAGTAAGCTCTAATGGCAATTCCAAGAGCAAAAACAGTACCTGGAGAATAAATAATTTCCTCCTTTTTTATATCCCAATCGTGCTTTCTTTTAAACCAATTGATAATGGAATCGTAATAATCTTGTGATGGAAATGAATAACCATAAATACGATTATCAACCGTTTTGTGCATAGCTGCCTCTATTGCTGGTGCTACAGCAATATCCATATCTGCTGTAAAAAGTGAGATGGTATTTTTATTAAAATGATCTGTTATTCCCCATTCTTTCAAAAGTTCTAAACTATCCCACTTAAAAGAATTTGTTCCTCTACGTTCAATTATTTCGTCAAAATTGTATTTCATCTTTTTTAAGATTTTTTGAATATCAAAAATACTATTTTTATAAAGAATTTATTGGACAACTTTTATTTGCTAGATTGTATAGAAAAACTAATAAATAATTTTAAATTTTAAACATAATTTACTCTTTTTATAATTCAACTTTAAGTATATTTATTTAAAATTATAATTATGAAAAAAGGATTATTTTTAGCCGCATTACTTGTTACTTTAACTACATTTTCTCAACAAGCTAAGGTTAATAGAAGTTATTTTAAAGATAGCGTTGTTGCTATAGAAAAGTTTACTAATAAATATTACCAAACAGACAGTTTAAAAACGTATTATAAAAACGGTAATATAAATGAAGTGCTTCATTTTAATAAAGGCAAATTAAATGGCTTTTCTTTCAAGTATAATCAAATTGGCGAAAAATTAACTTCTTGGAAATTTAATAATGGTAGATTAGTTCAAAGACTTGATTTTAAAATTGATTATCATAAAAAAAACAAAGAGAGCGTACTAAAAAGACATAATAAATTAAAATTTATTAATAATTTTTTAATTAAAAACAAATCTGGTAATGTTGGCTATATTATTGAACGTGCTTTTTTAAGATACCAAATAGGCAATACTATGTTAGCCTTAAAAGATTTTGAATTTATAAATGCAAGACTTATTAAAAGAGAGCCTTTTGGTAAAAGTATGACTCCTAAACAGAAAGGTAGTATTTACGATGTTTTAGCAAGAATACACCAATCTTTTGAGCAAGAAAACAAAGCTATTAATTATCATTTAGAAGCTTTAAAAGTTGATCCTAATTCTGGTAGACTTTATTATAACCTAGGTAGTTACCTAGTAGATATTAAAGAGTATGATTTAGCCCATCAATACCTTCAAAAAACATTAAAATTTTTCCCTAAGCATCCATTTACATTTTGGTCTTTAAGTAAAATCTATTTGAATGAAGAAAAATATGAAGAAGCCTTAAAGTATTCTACCTTAGCTTTACAAAGAGAAAAACACATAATAGAACTTAGCTCTGGAATTGCTTCAGAAGAATTAAGATATATTAAAGGTTTTGCATTACATAAATTAGGAAAAACTAAGGAAGGACTTGAATTGCTTAAAAAAGCATTAGATTTAAACCCTAACAATGTTTACACATTAAAATACCTTGGAATTGTATATTACGATTTAGGAAAATTTACTGAGGCTTGCCAATTTTTTACAAAATCTTTAGATTTAGGATATGTTAAAATTGCTGATGACACAGATATTATAAGTTATAAAGAAAACTGTTGCAACAATAAAAATGTAGAAATTACAACAATTAAAGAGCCTTATATTTATCCAAACCCTGCTAAAACAACTTTCAGAATAAACAATTATAATAAAACTAATTTTGAATATGAATTGTACAATTTTAATTCTAAATTAATAAGAAAATCTATTTCAGAAAATGAGTTTATTAATGTTTCTAATTTAGCTTCGGGACTCTATGTTTTAAAAATAAAAGTTGAAGAAAAAACAATTAGTTTACGACTTGTAAAAAACTAATAACACCTAAATATTTGATTCAAAAGGGTTTTGCTGTTTGCAAAATCCTTTTTTTTTTCTATTTTGCAGCCAACCAATTATTACACTAAATGACTAAAAAAATTACGCGTCTATTTGATTTCGCTTACAATCAACTAGATAACAAACCCATACCTAAATGTTTTAACACCAAAACTGATGGTAAATGGGTTCCAACTTCAACACAAAAATATGTTGAACAAGCTAACACAATAAGTAGAGCCTTATTGAAACTAGGTGTAAAACCTAAAGATAAAATTGCAGTGGTAACAACTACAAACCGCGTTGAATGGTGCATTTTAGATGTTGCCATATTACAAATAGGAGCGGTTAATGTACCTTTATACCCTACTATATCATCATCAGATTATCAATACATTATAAATCACTCTGATGCTGTTTTATGCTTTGTTTCTGATAAAGATTTATTTAAAAAAGTAAATAAAATAAAGGATGAAACTCAACTAAATGATATTTATTCTTTTGATAAAGTTGAAAAAGCATCAAGTTGGGAATCACTATTAGAACTAGGAAAAGACACTTCTAATCAAAATGAAGTTGATCTACTAAAAGAAAAAGTTAACGAAAATGATTTAGCCACAATTATTTATACCTCAGGTACTACTGGAACACCTAAAGGCGTTATGCTTTCTCACAAAAACATTGTTGACAACACTAAAATAAGTGCTAAAGCTTTAGATTTAGAACCAGGAACTTATCGTGTAGTTAGCTATTTACCTGTTTGCCATATATACGAACGTTTTGCTTTGTATTATTATCAGTACATAGGTTATGAAATTTATTTTGCTGAATCTATTGAACAATTAGGAGATAACCTAAAAGAAGTAAAACCACATTTTATTCCAGTAGTACCAAGGTTACTAGAAAAAATTTACGACAAAATTATAGATAAGGCCTCGAATTTATCTAGTATTAAAAAAGCATTGTTCTTTTGGGCTTTAGAATTGGCTAAACAATACAAGCCTTATAACGAAAACGGTTGGTGGTATCATTTTAAATTAAACATTGCAAATAAAATTATTTTTACAAAGTGGAGAGAAGCTTTAGGTGGAAATATAAAGTTTTTAGTTTCTGGTAGCGCACCACTTCAACCATTATTAACACGTGTTTTTACTGCTGCACAAATACCTGTTTTTGAAGGGTATGGAATGACCGAGACTTCACCTGGAATTTCAGTAAATGACTTTAGAAATAAAGGTTTTAAAGTAGGTACAGTTGGTAAAGCTTTGGAAAGCATAACTATTAAAATTGCTGAAGATGGAGAAATACTAGTTAAAGGTTCTAGTGTTATGCAAGGTTATTATAAAAACAACGAGCTAACAGCTAAAACAATTATTAACGGATGGCTTCATACCGGTGATATTGGAAATTTAGATGAAGAAGGTTTCTTAACTATAACTGATAGAAAAAAGGAAATGTTTAAAACCTCGGGAGGAAAATACATTGCTCCAGCACATTTAGAAGGAACTTTAAAAGAATCTCGTTTTATTGAACAAGCAATGGTAATTGGTGAAGGAGAAAAAATGCCTGCCGCTATTATTCAGCCACATTTTGAATTTTTAGATGAATGGGCAAAACGAAAAGGAGTTTCGTTTAAAGACCACGAAGAGTTGGTTAAAAATAAAAAAGTAATAAAACGCCTACAAAAAGAAGTTTCTAAAGCCAATAAAACATTTGGTAAATGGGAACAAGTTAAACTATTCGAATTAACTCCTGATGTTTGGACAATTGAAAACGGATTATTAACTCCAACTATGAAAATGAAACGAAAACTTGTTAAAGAAAAATACAATCATTTGTATCAAAAAATATATCAAAACATCAACAATTAACTATGTAAGGCAAGTACTTGCGAAATCGTTTTAAATTTCATACTTTGCCGTGTTACACTTAACCAAAATATAATAAATGTCTATAAAAGTTACTCGTCTATTTGATTTTGCTCATTATCAATTAGAAACATATAATTTAAGTAATCAATTTAACTCTAAAGTAAATGGTAAATGGGTTGCAACTTCTGCTAAAGAATATGTAGAAAAAGCCAATGCAGTTAGTAGAGGGTTATTAAAACTAGGTGTTAAACCTGGAGATAAAATAGCAGTTGCTTCAACAACTAATAGAACCGAATGGAATATTCTTGATATAGGAATTCTTCAAATTGGAGCAATTGGAGTACCAATTTACCCAACAATTACTAAAGATGATTTCGAATATATTTTTAATCACGCAGAAGTAAGCTTATGCTTTATCTCAGATGCTGATTTGTATAAAAAAGTTTCGAAAGTAAAAAAGAAAGTTCCAACGCTTCAAGAAATTTATTGCTTTGAACAAGTTGATAAATGCAAAAACTGGGAAGAAATAATTGAATTAGGTAAAGACGAAAGTACACAACCTGAAGTTCAAAAAATAATGGATAGCGTAAAACCAGAAGATTTAGCTACCATTATTTATACATCTGGAACTACAGGAACTCCTAAAGGTGTTATGCTTTCTCACAATAATATTGTTAGTAATGCTCTTGATTGTCAAAAAGTGTTACCAATGGAAAGAGGTAATTTTAAAACATTAAGTTTTTTACCCGTATGTCATATTTTCGAAAGAATGCTATTGTACTATTATCAATATGCTGGTGGACAAATATATTTTGCCGAAGCTATTGATAAAATTGGTGATAATTTAAAAGAAATTAAACCAAACTTTATGACTGTTGTTCCTCGTCTATTAGAAAAAGTATATGATGGTATTATTAATAAAGGTTCTGAGTTAAAAGGAATAAAAAAAGCATTATTCTTTTGGGCTGTAGATTTAGGTTTAAAATGGGAACCGTATGAAAAAAATGGATGGTGGTATCATCAAAAATTAAAAATTGCTGATAAATTAATTTTTAGTAAATGGCGTGAAGCACTTGGTGGAAACTTAAGAGACATGGTTTCTGGTAGTGCAGCTTTACAACCAAGGTTAGCAAAAGTATTTTCTGCTGCTGGTATGATTATTATTGAAGGTTATGGTTTAACAGAAACTTCCCCTGTTATAGCTGTAAATATGTACAAAAATAAGATGATGAAGGTTGGCTCTGTTGGTAAAGTAATTGACAATGTTGAAGTTAAAATTGCTGAAGATGGAGAAATTTTAGCAAAAGGACCAAACGTAATGATGGGTTACTACAAAGACCCTGAAAGAACGGCTAGCGTTATGACTGGCGATTATTTTCATACAGGTGATAAAGGAGAATTGGATGAAAATGGATTTTTAACAATAACAGGTCGTAAAAAAGAGATATTTAAAACTTCTGGTGGAAAATATATTGTTCCTGTATTATTAGAGAATTCTATGAAAGAATCTCGTTTTATTGAGCAAGCTACAGTTATTGGTGAAGGTCAAAAATTACCTGCAGCTATTATTCAACCTGCGTTTGACTTTTTACGTGAATGGGCTAGAATTCATCACGAGCCAATTCCAGGAAACAATCAAGATTTAATTGAGAACCCTCATATTATAGCTAGAATTGAAAAGGAAATTAAAAAAGCAAATAAAGGCTTCGGTAAATGGGAAAAAATTAAAAAATTCGAACTTACACCTGAAGTTTGGGGAATAGAAAATGGGTTGTTAACACCTACTATGAAACCTAAAAGAGACGAAATAATAAAGAAATACCAATATTTATATAATAAAATTTACGAAATAGAAGCTTAAAAAAAGTAGCTAATTACTTATAAAACTCTTGCCTATAATTGGCAGGAGTTTTTTTTGTAAATAACTTAAACTGTCTGTGAAAAAATGAAAGATTTTGATATCCCGTTTCAAAAGCAATTTGCTCTACCGAAAATTCAGATTCTTTTAATAATTCACAAGCTCTACTTACTCTATATTCATTTAAATAAGAAGTAAATGTTTTATTAAATGCTTTTTTAAAAAACTTTGAAAACGAAACTGACGTCATAAAAACAAGCTCACCCAATTGCGAAGCGTCAATTTTATGCTGATAATTATTCTCTACAAAATCTATTATTTTTTCAATTCTGTCCGATACAATAGAATTCACATCAAAACGAGCTCCTAAACTTAAAACCTCATATTTTTCGAGCGAAAGTTCGTGTAATATTTTAATAATCTCTATCATTCGCAAAGTAGGAGAAATAAAATTCATATGTAACATTTTATTTCCTACAATTTTTGAAATTTCATCGTTAAAAATTAATCCATACTTACTAGCCTCTAAAAGCTTTTTAATTAACAAAAACTCTTCCTTTTCTAACCAATCTTTACCTAAAAGATCTTTATTAAATTGTATAAAAGTAGATTTAGCTGTTTGTTCATTTGTAGAATTTGTTTTCCAACAATGAGGTAAATTAGGCCCTAATAAAACCAACTCTCCAGCACTATAAGCTTGTATAGAATTACCTACACTTCTTATACCTGTGCTTTCGGTAATAAATGTTAATTCCCATTCTGGATGGTAGTGCCAAGGCGTTTTAAATTCATTGTTTTGAAACATACCATAATGAAATGATTGATTTAAAGAATTATAAATAGGTTCAAAAACAGCTTTCATTATGTATACATTTTCAATTTAAAAGTTAAATACATCAAATATATGGAAAAATAGTACACTTTATGATTAAATCTGTGTTTAACATTACTATGTAACCTATATTACTTTTACACTATAATTTTAAAGCTAATAAAATGCAATTTGATGTTATAGTTTCAGGAATGATGGTGGTAGATATTTTATCTGAAGTACCATCAACAATAAAAAAAGGAGCAAAACACGAAGTTTCAAAAATACTAGTTCAAGGTGGTGCACCAGCAGGAAATGCAGCCTGCGTAATTGCTCAAAACAATTTAAAAACTGCTTTTTTAGGTTATAAAGCAAATAATACATTAAGCTTAATAGCAAATGAAGAATTGAAAAAGTGTGATGTAGATACTTCTCTATTAATTGAAAGTAAAAATTTTCAACCAGCAATTGCTGTTGTAGAAGTTGATCCGAATAATGGAGATCGCACAGTTTTTTATTCAACCAATAACTATAAACCACTTCAACCAAAAGATATAAATGAAGAATGGATAAAAAACAGTCGATTATTATTAGTAGATGGTTATGATGTTGTTGGAAATTTAGAACTATTAAAAATTGCTAAAAAACACAGTATTCCTTCTGTTTTAGATATTGAAGCTGGTGATATTTCAATATTAAAAGAAATGATTTCGCTTGGAAGCCATATAATTCTACCATTAGAAGGTGCTCAAATGATTAGTGGATTAGAAACCCCAGAAGAATGTATTAAATCGCTTAGTAAATTAACTAAAGGTCTGCTAGTTATTACCGATGGAGCGAATGGAAGTTGGGCTTTAGAGAACCATAAAATTATTCATCAAGCCGCTTTCCCAACCAAAGTTGTTGATACTACAGGATGTGGTGATGCATTTCACGGAGCTTACGCTTCTGCCCTATTAAAAGGAAGAAACTTAGCTGAACGTATGGAATATGCTTCTGCATATGCATCAATTATTGCAGCCCATTTTGGAGGTAGAAGTTATTTTCCAACTATGGAAGAAGTACAACAAAAAATATTAAAAAAATAAAAATATGCCAACAGATATATTAGAACAACCAATACTAAGTTCAATAGATTTGAATTTAGATATTCTACAACGAAAAGGTGTTGTAGCTGAAGAAATGGAGGAACTTATTTGTGATGCTCCAGAAAAAAAAGATGTAAAAATTGGGTTAATAGGAATTGGTTTTGAATTACATTTCGATTGGGAAAAAGCAAAACAATCATACACCGAAGCAATAGAACAAACAAAAAGTGTTTTTGGTCCAAACAATCAATTATTGGCTCTTAATGAACCCGTTCAAACTAAGAAAGAATTATTAAAGGTTTTAAATAATTTTAAAGCTGAGGATATGAGTGGGCTCATTATTTATCAGGCCTCTTACATTGCTGGTGATTTGGCTTTGGCATTAGGAAATTGGCTTCGCGAAAATAAAATTCCTTTATTAAGCTGGTCTCACAACGAAGTTACAGGCGGAAGACTAACAGCTAACAGATTGTGTGGTCAAAACTTTTTGTTGAATATTTTAAATTCTTTGGAAGTAAAATATTCTTGGGTGTTAAATGCTCCAAAAACAAAACAATTAGATACTGTTTTAGACAGATTTATACGTGTTGTTAGCGCTAAAAAAAGAATGCAACATGCCAATATGCTTATGATTGGTGGTATGCGCGTTCCAGGGTTTTACGACTGTGAATTAAACGAAATGTCAATAGCCAAGCATTTTGCTTTAGGTGTAGATAAAGTTGATATTGAAACTGTTTGGAAACACGGTGATAAATTCAATAAAGAAGACATTAATAATATTGTTCAAAAATTAATAAATTCTGAAGATTGTAAGTACCACAAAGTAAGTGAGCGTGAATTGTATTTATCTGTTCGTTTTAGTTTAGCAATTGCTGATTATGCTCGTAAAGGTGAATATTTAGGTGTTGCTTTAAAAAATTGGCCAGAATTATTTGACAATTACCAAATTGCAGGTGATGGAGCTGGGGCTTTGGTACAAGATTTAGGAATTCCTGTTGCTGATGAATCTGATATGGGAGGTTTGTTAACTATGATTACTATGAATGAAATTAGCAATGGCGATGCCTTACCAACACTTACAGATTTATCTATTTTAAATACTAATGATAATAAATTGGGAATGTGGCATTGTGGTGGTTCTCCAACAAAATTACTTAGAAAAGGAACAAGTTTCGAGGTTAGAAACCATAGTATTTTAGATAATTACGATGAAGAGCAATCTTATGGAATGTTATTAGAATTCTTATTAGAACAAGGAGAAATAACTATTGCAAAATATCAATATCCACACGCTTCAAGTATGCTTTCTTTTGAAGGAGAAATAATAGATTCTGAAATGGCTTTTAGAGGTGCATATGGAGAAGTTATCCCTAAAAATGTAAAAGCCTCTGCAATTGTTGGTACCATATTAAGTAAAGGCTTAGATCACCATTGGATAATTGGTCGTGGTCATATTCAAGAAGAATTACAAGAATTTAACCATTGGGCAAATATTGAAGATTTAGAATTTGTAAAAGCAGGAACAACAGGCAGAAGTATTCAAAAAAATTTAAACTACTAACATAAAAATATTACAAAAATGAATAATCCAGATTTAATACAGTTATTAAACAACTACAGAAAACAGCAAAAATGTTTAATTGGTTTTAATGTAAACGACATTTACGACTTAAAAGCAGTAGCATTAGCTGCAGAAGAAGCAAATTGCCCAGTAATGGCAATGACATACCCACCAGTTGTTGAATTAAATTCGAGCTTATTATGTAAAAAAATGGTAGAAGGAATTCAACCTTATACAAAACAACCAATATACTTACATTTAGATCACAGTGTTTCTGTAGATATGTGTAAACAAGCAATTGATGATGGTTATGATTCAGTAATGATTGATGGTTCACAAAAAAGCTTAAAAGAAAACATTGCAATGACCAAAGAAGTTGTAAAATATGCAGAGTCTGCAGGTGTTTTGGTTGAAGCTGAAATAGGAAAAATTATGGGACGCGATGTTGTTGTAAAATCAGATGCAGACTTTTTAGCAAGTGTAGATGATGTAAAAGCAATTGTAGAAGAAGCAAATCCGCACATTATGGCTGTAGGAATTGGAACTTCTCACGGGTTCACGCCTACTACCCCACAAATACATTTCGATAGATTATCTGAAATTGCTGAGGCTGTAAGTGTTCCTTTAGTATTACACGGTGGTACAGGAATTCCTGATGAAGATATTCAAAAATCAATAACAATGGGAGTTGCTAAATTAAATGTTGGTACTATTGTACATACTACCTATATGAAAGAATTATACAATGAAATTAGTAAAGACATAAATGGTGCATACCCACCGTACTTAATGAAAGATGTAATACCTAGAATAAAAAATGTAGTTTTAGACAGATTAAATGCTGTTAACTTAGAATTACAATACTAATTCAACAATTTAAGTTTGGTTTAAAACAAGATTAAGTTTAGTTAATAACTTAATCTTGTTTTTTTAGAATAAAACTATGCTTTACCATTTGTTTTTATATTTTTGTATAAAACACAAAACTTTTAATAAATGGAACAATTTATAGTATCTGCTCGAAAATATAGACCTCAAGTTTTTGAGGATGTTGTTGGGCAACAAGCAATTACAAACACGCTTGAAAATGCTATAAAAAACAACCATTTAGCTCAAGCATTACTGTTTACAGGACCAAGAGGTGTTGGTAAAACTACTTGTGCCAGAATATTAGCAAAAAAAATTAACGAAAATGCTGGTGAAACAAGCGAAGATGATTTTGCTTTCAACATTTTTGAATTAGATGCCGCTTCAAACAACTCGGTTGATGATATTCGAAATTTAACTGAACAAGTTAGAATTCCTCCACAAACAGGAAAATATAAAGTTTATATTATTGATGAGGTACACATGCTATCTCAAGCAGCTTTTAATGCGTTTTTAAAAACCTTAGAAGAACCACCAGCACATGCAATATTTATATTAGCAACAACTGAAAAACATAAAATTATACCTACAATTTTATCACGTTGTCAAATTTTCGATTTCAAAAGAATTGGAGTTTTAGACGCTAAAAACTATTTAGTTAAAATTGCCAAAGAAGAAGGTATAAATGCTGATGATGATGCACTACATATAATTGCTCAAAAAGCAGATGGCGCAATGCGTGATGCTTTATCTATTTTTGATAGAGTTGTAAGTTTTTCTGGGACAGAATTAACTCGCAAAGCTGTTACTGAAAATTTAAATGTTTTAGACTATGATGAATATTTTATTACTACTAGTTTACTATTAGAAAATAAAATACCTGAAGTTTTAGTGCATTTCAATACAATATTAGCTAAAGGTTTTGACGGCCATCATTTTATAGCTGGTTTAGCTGCTCATTTTAGAGACTTAATGGTAGCCAAAGATAGAATTACTGTAGGTTTATTAGAAGTCGGAGACAATGCTAAACAAAAATATTTAGAACAATCTGAACAATGTGATTTAACCTTTTTATTAAAAGCAATTGAGCTTAGTAACGATTGTGATTTAAAATATAAAACCTCCAAAAATCAACGGTTATTAGTTGAACTTACTTTAATGCAACTAGCCTCTATCAATTTTGATGGAGAAAAAAAAAATAACAAACCTTTCATAATTGCTGCACTTCATTTTAACAAAGGAATAAAAGCGAGAACTAAAAAAGCGCCTATACCTACTACAGAAATTAAAGAGCAATTAAAAAAGGAAGCAATTGCGCCTACTCCAGTTTCAAAACCTATTATTAAAGAAAAAGAGAAACACGCTCCTAAACCTACAATAGATGCAAAAAATAGGCGCCCTTCTGCCCTATCACTTAAAAGTATTGGGCGTAAAAAAGAAATTGATGAAATTGAAGTTAAAGATGCTGAAGAAGTAGATAATAAACCTACTGATGATTTTGCTGAAAACCAAGCTCAATTGTTATGGAAAAAATATTCTGAAAAATTATCTGAAAAAGGTAGAATTAGTGCCTCATCTATTATGACTGCTAACGTACCTAAAGTAATTGACAAAAACATTCATTTTGTTGTTGCTTCAGAAATGATGAAAAGTCAATTAGAAAAGTTTAAGCCTAATATTCTGGGATACATAAGAGAACGATTAAACAGTTATAAAATTCAACTTATTATTACTGTTAACGAAGAACAGCTTAAGCGTTACGCCTATACACCTCAAGAAAAATATCAAAAATTAAAAGAAATAAATACGCATATTGAAGAGTTTAAAAAAACATTCGATTTAGATATTTAATTTCTTAATACTTTAAAATTTTAAAATAATGATGCTAGGATTACAGTTTGAAACTGAAACTTCGTGGGCAGAAATTGCCAAAAATGATTTACAACAAATTTTAACAGATCACGCTTATGCCGAGCAAAAAGCATCTGCAAATGCAACTTCAATCATTATTAATTATTCTGAAGAAACAGAACTTGTGCAAGAAATGGCTTTAATTGCTATTGAAGAAATGGAACATTTTAAAATGGTGCACGATATTATGGTTAAACGTGGAATGGTTTTAGGAAGGCAAAACAAAAACGATTATGCTGCACATCTTCAAAAATATTTTCCAAAAACTAAAGACCGCTTAGAAAGTTTAATTCAACGATTACTTGTTGCTGGTTTAATTGAAGCAAGAAGCTGCGAACGTTTTAAAGTATTTGCAGACAATATGAAAGATGAAGAACTATCTAAATTCTATTTAGATTTAATGGCTTCGGAAGCAAATCATTATACTACATTTTTAGGCTTTGCACGTAAATATCAAGATAAAGAAATAGTAGACAAAAAATGGAAAGGTCTATTGGCTTATGAGGCTGAATTTATGAAAGAAAGAGGTATTAAAGCTAAAATTCACGGTTAATGAGTATTTTAAACTCGTACAATAATGTTATTTGGGATTGGAATGGAACTCTATTAAACGACGTACAGTTGTGTATAGAAATTGTTAATGATTTTTTAAAAATTCAAAATAAAACAACGTTAACTATAGACAGCTACAAAAACGCGTTTGATTTTCCAATAATTGAGTATTACAAATCTGTTGGCTTAGAATTTGATGAGGCTTCTTTTGAAGAATTAACTCATAAATTTATTTATAAATACAATTCTAATGTTATGAAACAACCGCTTCATAACCATGTACTTAAAGTTCTTGATTATTGTAAAACCAATAATAAAACTCAATATATTTTAACAGCTGCCAACGAAAAAGATGTATTAAAATTTATAAATAAATTTAATATTACTCCTTATTTTAAACATATTACAGGGTTAACAAATTATAGAGCTGAAAGTAAAACAGCTATTGGAATTGAACTAATGAAACAACAACAAATTTCTACAAACTCTACGGTATTAATTGGTGATACTACACACGATTTTGAAGTTGCTGAACAATTAAATATTGATTGCATACTTATTGCTAACGGACACCAAAATAAAGAAAGATTAGAACGTAAATCGAGTAAAAATACAATTGTTGTTTCTTCATTAAAAGAATTACTATATGTTCAGTAAAGAAGAAGCCGCAAAACTTAGAAAAGAATTTTGGACTAGCTACGGAAAATCATTTCCAAGAAAATGGCTATTATACAATACCAGAATTAAAGATTTTGGATTTAAATTTGTTGCTACAAAAAAACAAGCAATGGTTTGTTTAGACATAGAATCGTTCGATAAGATGAAGAACGAGTTATTGTACGAGCAACTTTTAGAAGTAAAAAACCTTTTAATTGAAGACTACTTACCAAATGCTGTTTTTGACCCTTCTTACGAACTAGAAAGTGGTAAAATTATACATAGAATATATGTAGAACATACCGAAAAATTTAATATTTACAATAAAAACACTTGGCAAGCAACTTACGAGTTCTTCAATGCAAATATGCATATGTTTGAAGAGTTTTTCGAAGATTTTGAAGATTTTATTAGACGTGCTATTTTTTAATAGATTCTAAGTATTGGTTTACAAATTCTTTTACACCATCTTCTAGTTTAGTTTCTGGCTTAAAACCAATATAATCAAATAAACTTTCAACATTTGCATAGGTAGATTGAACATCTCCTAGTTGCATGGGCTTAAATTTAATTTTCCCTTTTTTACCTAAAGCTTTTTCAATTTGCAGAACAAAATCCATTAAAGCAACCGGACTATTATTACCTATATTAAAAATTTGATAAGCTTTTGTACTTTTTGAAGGTGTTGGCTTTTTAGGATCAAATTCAGGATTGTTTTCTTTAGGCGCTAACGGAATTAATCGTTTTATACTTTCAACAATATCTGCTACATACGTAAAATCACGACTCATATCTCCATTATTAAAAACTTCAAATTCACGATCTTCAACCATTGCTTTTGTAAAAATATGCAATGCCATATCTGGCCTACCATAAGGTCCATAAACCGTAAAAAAACGTAAACCTGTAGATGGAATATTATATAAATTAGCATACGAATGAGCCATCATTTCATTAGCCTTTTTACTTGCAGCATACATGGCTAGTGGATGATCTGTTGAATTATCTTCGTGAAAAGGAACTTCTTCACTTAAACCATAAACAGAACTTGATGATGCAAATACCAAATGCTCTACAGGATAAGCTCTACAACTTTCTAAAATATTTAAAAACCCAGTAATATTACTATCTACATAACTATGTGGGTTTTCTAAAGAATATCTAACTCCTGCTTGAGCTGCAAGGTTTACCACATAATCAAATTGCTCTTTTTCGAAAAGAGCTTTTATAGTATCTAAATCGGTTAAATCTAGTTTTATAAATGAGCACTTACCTGCCTTTAATAATTTATTATATTCAATTTTTGAAGTATCAAAACCTAAGTTTTCAAGGCGCGCAAATTTTAAATTAGGATCGTAATAATCATTAATATTATCTAACCCAACTACTTCATAATTGTTCTTCAGTAATAATTTGGCTAAATGAAACCCAATAAACCCAGCCATTCCAGTTACTAAAACTTTTTTCATAAAAAAATAAAATTTGCTTTGGCACAAAAATAGAATTAAATACTATAAACTGCTAAAATATGTGTGAAGTATTTTAAAATAGTAACACTAACATCAAAACAATCTTACTAAATTTGAATACCTAAATTTTACAAAATGAATAAACAATTAATAGAATGTGTTCCAAACATTAGTGAAGGACGCGATTCAAACAAAATAAATAGTATAGCAAAAGTTGTTGAAACTGTTGAAGGTGTTAAACTTTTAGACATAGATCCTGGTAAAGCTACCAATAGAACTGTAATTACTTTTGTAGGCGAACCTGAGAATGTTATTGAAGCTGCTTTTAGATTAATTAAAAAAGCTTCAGAATTAATAGATATGAGTAAGCATAATGGAGAACATCCACGTTTTGGCGCTACAGATGTTTGTCCGTTGGTGCCAATTGCGAATATTACTTTAGATGAAGCTGCTGTTTATGCGCATAAATTAGGCGAACGCGTTGGAAAAGAATTAGGAATACCTGGTTACTTTTATGAAAACGCTGCAAAAGAAGAAAAACGAAAAAACTTAGCTAATTGCCGTTCAGGAGAATATGAAGGCTTAAAAGAAAAGTTAAGTTCTACAGAATGGAAACCAGATTTTGGCCCTTCAGAATTTAATAATTCGGTTTCAAAAACAGGAGCTACAGCAATTTCTGCACGCGATTTTTTAATTGCATACAACGTAAACCTAAACACTACTTCTACTCGACGCGCAAACGCCATTGCTTTTGATATAAGAGAAGCTGGTAGAGTTAAACGAGAAGGAAACCCTGCAACTGGTAAAAAAGTGCTGGATAAAAACGGGGAACCAGTTCGTATTCCAGGAAAATTAAAAGCTGTTAAAGGAATTGGTTGGTATATTGATGAGTATGGAATTGCACAAATTTCGTACAATTTAACTAATATTTCCATTACTTCTATGCACGAAGCTTTTTATGAAACTGTACTTTCTGCTACCAAAAGAGGTTTACGCGTTACAGGATCTGAATTAATTGGGTTAATTCCTTTACAAGCTATGTTAGATGCTGGCGATTTCTTTTTACGCAAGCAAGAGCGTTCGTTAGGAATTTCAGAAGAAGAAAAAATTAAAATAGCTGTAAAATCTCTTGGGTTAGACGATTTAAAACCTTTTAACCCAAAAGAAAAAATTATTGAATATTTATTAGAAGACAATACTAAAAAACTTGTTGATTTAACAGTAAAAGATTTTGCTGAAGAAACTGCAGGAGAATCTATGGCGCCAGGTGGAGGGTCAATTTCGGCTTATGTTGGTACTTTAGGAGTTTCATTAGGAACTATGGTTGCAAACCTTTCTGCTCACAAAGCTGGTTGGGATGATAAATGGGAATTTTATTCTAAATGGGCTGAAAAAGGCCAGGCCTATAAAAACGAATTATTATTCTTGGTTGATGAAGATACCAATGCTTTTAATAAAATAATTGATGGTTTTAGGTTACCAAAGGGTACTGCTGAAGAAAAAGAAGCTAGAACTAAAGCCATTCAAAACGCAACAAAATACGCTACTGAAATTCCATTACAAGTTATGGAAACTGCTTATAACTCTATGGAAGTAATGGAAGCTATGTTAAACGAAGGTTTACAAACTTCGTTATCTGATGCTGGAGTTGGAGCTTTATGTGCAAGAACAGCGGTAATTGGAGCTTATTATAACGTAAGAATAAATGCAAAAGACATAAAAGATAAAGTATTTGCTGAAGAAATTTTAGCAAAGGCAGCTGCTATTTATAAAAATACAGTTAAAAAAGAACAAGAATTAATAGCTATTGTAGATGCTAAAATATAAAAATTGAACTACTTAACATATAGAAACAAAAAAAGGTCTGAATAATCAGACCTTTTGCTTTTTGGGTGAAAGACCGGTTTCGAACCGGCGACCTCCGGAACCACAATCCGGCGCTCTAACCAGCTGAGCTACAATCACCATTTTAACGGATGCAAATTTAAAAACATTTATGTTACTACACAAACATTTTTTATATTAATTTACTTAAATTTTCTACAGCCACATAACGCTCTGAGGTATAGCCTTCTGCAAAATCAGTTCCTATTAACCTACCCAAATCTTGTGCTCTATATGTAATACTATCTAGAAAATTTTTACTTGATATAGGAGAATTTGGCTCTTTGCTTGTTGGATCAAAAAACTGAGATTTATAAGCCAAAACAGCTTCAACCTTTTTTTCTATAAAACCGGTAACATCAATAACAAAATCTGGTTCAATATTTTTCCACTGTATATAATGGTAAACTTGCTTTGGTCTCCAAGCATTTTGCAATTGACCATTAAAATTAGTTTCAATTTTTCTTAAACCCGATAAAAAACAAGCATCTGATGTTAACTTACTTCCTTTTGGATGGTCAATATGCCTATCATCCATTGCATTACATAAAACTATTTCTGGTTGGTATTTTCTTATTATTTCAATTATTTTTAATTGATTTTCTTTAGAATTTTCAAAAAACCCATCGGCAATAGCTATATTTTCTCTCACTTCAACACCTAAAATTTTAGCAGCTGCAGCAGATTCTTTATCCCTAATTTCTGCAGAGCCTCTTGTACCTAACTCTCCTCTAGTTAAATCTAAAATCCCTACTTTTTTACCTAAAGAGATTTCTTTTGCTATAGTTGCACCACAACCCAATTCAACATCATCTGGATGAGCTCCAATTGCTAAAATATCTAATTTCATAAATAATTCTTTATTATATAATAACAAATATAGTTTATTTTAAAGGTACATTATAAAAAAGATTAATTTCTCTTCTTTAAAAACTGCGAAATTTTCGAAAAGCCTTAAAAAGACACAAAAAACAAATAAACGGTATGTTTTTTCAAACAAACGGTATGTTTTAATTTGGTTATTAAAAAATATAGTTCTATATTAGCATATAATTAGAAAAGATTTAACCCCAATTAACCCCCTTAATGATGAAAAATCTTCTATTTTCTTTAGTACTTATTTTTATAACCTCTGTTTCTTTTAGTCAAGTTTCTCAATCTGAGAAAAGTGCTTTAATTGATATTTACAATTCAACAAATGGTGAAAATTGGACAAACTCTTGGGATTTAAGTTCTGATGTAGAAAGCTGGTATGGTGTTACTGTTGAAGAAAACAGTGTAGTTAAACTAAATTTAACTATGAATAACCTTTCTGGAAAATTACCAAAAAGTATTTCGAAATTATATAATCTTAAAAGTATAGATTTAGGTTTCAATAAAATTAATGGTGAAATACCTAATGAAATAACACAATTAACTAAGTTAGAAAGCATAAAACTTTTTATGAATAGGTTTGAAGGTTCTATTCCTTCAGATATAGGTAACTTAGTATCTTTAAAAGAGTTTGTTATTTATAACAATGCTATAGGTGGAACTATTCCTGAATCATTATATAACTTAAAAAATTTAAACACATTACATATAAGTAGCAATAACTTTTCTGGAACATTAAATCATCAAATTGCTCAATTATCTAATTTAAAAGTTTTAAGCTTATTTGATAATTCATTTTTTGGAGAACTACCAAAGGAAATTGGATTGCTTTTAAATTTAACTGAACTTACAATTGCTAATAATTTATTTGAAGGAGAAATTCCTTTAGAATTAAATAAACTTGCTAACTTAGAAATGCTACTTCTTAGTAACAACCGTTTTAACGGTAAAATTAGTTCTTCAATTACTTCTTTACCAAAACTTAGTTATTTTGAGTATAATAATAATCCAAAAGATATTGATATAATGTCTAACCCCGTTTCTCAGACTAATATGTAACCACATATAATAATAATTCTATAAACTTTAGTTATAAAAAGACTTACTCTTCTATCGAAAAAAGAGTAAGTTTTTTTTATTAACACTAATTAACATAGTTGCATATGCAACTATTTGTTTTTTACCTTACATTTGTATTAAATTTTATTAATGGATGCAGAAGAAAATTTAATACCGTGGATTGGTAGAACGGGTAAAATGCTTGGAGCAGTTATTAAGAGTATTCTTAAAAGCAATGCTATAAATTTAACAAGAGAACAATTTATTATATTAAAAATATTAGAAAAAAATAATGGTTTACCGCAAAACGATTTAGCTTTTATTACCGAAAGTGATAAAACCTCACTATCTCGATTAATTTCTAATATGGAGAAAAAGCAACTTATTTCTAGAAAATCAATTAAGGGAGATAAAAGAGTAAAAAATGTATACATAACTCCTAATGGCATAAAAGTTTATCAAAATACATTACCAATAATTGTTGCTGCTATGAAAAAATTTCAACAAGGAATTTCAGAAAAAGAAATAGAATTAACAATCAATATTATAAAAAAAATACAAAATAATATATCAAAAGAACATTCAATTAAACTATGAGACAAACAATAATAATTATTGGAAGCATTCTAATTTTAGCTGCTGCTGTTTTTGCCGGTATTAAAATAGCCGACTTGAACAAGAAAAAAAAACCAAAATTTAATAAAATTATAAAAACTGTTTACACTCAAACTGTAAACAATAAAGCAATACCAGTTAAAATTACTACAAGCGGTAATTTAACAGCAAAAAATAAAATTGATTTATATGCTGAAGTTCAAGGAATTTTAAAACCTACAAGTAAAGACTTTAAAGCAGGAACAAAATATTACAAAGGGCAAACAATACTTGCAATTAATAGCGATGAATTTTATGCTAATTTACAAGCTCAAAAAAGCGCATTTTTTAATAGTTTAACAGCTATTATGCCCGATATTCAATTAGATTATCCAAATGAATATAACAAATGGCAAAATTACTTAAGTAGTTTCGACATTAATAAAACTACTCCTAAGTTACCACAAACAAATTCAGAAAAAGAAAAATTCTTTATTTCTGGAAGAAGCATTTTAACTAATTACTACAATGTTAAAAATTTAGAAACCAAATTGGGTAAATATAGTATACGCGCTCCATTTAATGGAACTTTAACAGAAGTTGCTGTTACACAAGGAACTTTGGTTAGATCTGGTCAAAAATTAGGAGAATTTATAGATACTTCAGTATTCGAATTAGAAGTTAATGTAAATGAAGCATATGCATACCTTTTAAAAATTGGAAATAACGTAAATGTTAGTAATATTAACAATACTAAATCTTGGCAAGCAAAAGTTATTAGAATAAATTCTAAAGTAGACCAAACAACCCAAACAATTAAAACTTATTTAGAAGTTAAAGGAGAAGGTTTACGAGATGGTATGTATTTAAACGCAGCTTTAGAAACTAAAAAAATTGAAAACGCAACCGAAATTTCAAGAAAATTGTTAGTTGATGATACCAAAGTATTTGTTGTTAATGACACAATACTAAACCTTATTACCATAGATCCTGTTTACTTTGACAATGAATCAGTTATAATAAAAGGAATAGAAAATGGCACAACTATTTTATCTAAAAGTTTACCAGGAGCTTACGACGGAATGTTAGTAAAAACTATAAACGATAAAGAATAATGAAAAAAGTAATTTCATATTTTATAAAATACCCTGTAGCGGTTAATATTTTCATTATTGCTTTTGTTATTTTTGGAATATTTGGAGCATTCAATTTAAAGTCTTCATTTTTTCCATTAACAGATTCTGAAACAATTAGTATTTCTCTTACTTACCCTGGAGCTTCACCAGAAGAAATGGAAGAAGGTATTGTTTTAAAAATCGAGGACAATTTAAAAGGAATTATTGGTGTTGAACGTGTTACTTCAGTTTCTCAAGAAAATTCTGCAAGTATAACTGTTGAAGTAGAAAAAGGTAAAGATATTGATGTAGTTTTAGCAGATGTTAAAAATGCTGTTGATAGAGTTCCCTCCTATCCTTCTGGTATGGAACCTGCTGTTGTAGCAAAAATTGAAACAGTACGATCAACAATATCTTTCACTGTAAGTGGAAAAAAACTATCATTAGCTACACTTAAACAATATGCAAGAACTATTGAAAATGATTTACGTGGAATTGAAGGAATTTCGCAAGTAAGTTTAAGTGGTTTTCCTGATGAAGAAATTGATATTGCCGTAAAAGAAAGTGATTTACGTGCCTACAACCTTTCGTTTCAAGAAGTTGCAAATGCAGTTTCACAAGCTAATATTTTAATTTCTGGTGGTAATATTAAAACATCAAGTGAAGATTATTTAATTAGAGCTAGAAATAAAAAATATCAAGGTTTAGAACTATTAAATATAGTTGTAAAAACAGATGCTTCGGGTAATATTATTCGTTTAAGTGATGTAGCAACTGTTAAAGATACTTGGTCTGAAACTCCTGATAGGCTTTTTAATAATGGCGAAATGGCTATTAGAATTGCTGTTACCAATACAAATAGTGAAGATTTATTAGAATCTGCAGATGCCGTAAATGACTATATAGACAAATTTAACCAAGAACATAATAATATTAGTATTACTGTTTCTAGTGATAGCTCAATAACACTAAACCAACGAACACAATTATTAGCCGAAAATGGTTTAATTGGTATGGTACTAGTATTGCTATTTTTATCATTATTTTTAAATCCACGTTTGGCCTTTTGGGTAGCAGCAGGTTTACCAATTTCATTTTTAGGTATGTTTGTTTTTGCTCCAATGATTGGTGTAACTATTAACGTATTATCCTTATTTGGGATGATTATTGTAATTGGTATTTTGGTTGATGACGGAATTGTAATTGGAGAAAACATATACAACCATTACGAAAAAGGTAAAACGCCAATTAGAGCGGCTATTGATGGTACTTTAGAGGTTATTCCTCCAATTGTTTCAGCAATTATAACTACACTACTAGCATTCTCTACATTCTTCTTTTTAGACGGTAGAATTGGAAAGTTTTTTGGAGAAGTTGCATCTATTGTAATTTTAACACTTTCTATTTCTTTAATTGAAGCACTATTAATTTTACCTGCACATATTGCGCATTCAAAAGCATTGGTTAGAAAAAACAAAAAAAGATCAAAAATAAATGAGTTCTTTTTTCAAATTAACCAAAAATCTGAACTCTTCTTGTTTTACATACGAGATAAAATATATGCACCATTTTTAAAATTCTTTTTACGAAATAAATTTTTTGGTTTTGTAATTCCAATCTCACTTTTAATTTTAACCATTGCAAGTATTAAAGGTGGAATAATTAGAGCCGATTTTTTCCCTAGTATTGCAAGCGATAGAATTTCAATAACTTTAAAAATGCCACAAGGTACTAATGAGAAAATTACAGATTCTATTATTTCTGAAATTGAAAAAGCAGTTTGGTTAGTAAATGAAGATTTTACTAAAAAACAAACTGGTAATGAGCAAGTTGTACAAAATGTAATTAAACGTATTGGGCCTGGAACTTCTAATGGTTCTTTAACTGTTAATTTATTACCTGGTGAATCTAGAGATGCTTCATCTCCAAAAATTACTGCTGCCATTAGAGAAAAAGCAGGAGACTTTTACGGATACGAATCTTTAAGTTACGGTTCTGGAGGTAGAATGGGTGGAAGTCCAATTTCAATTTCATTATTAGGAAACAACATTAATGAATTAAAGGCTGCTAAAGAAGATTTAAAAGCTGCTATGAATCAAAATCCAGATTTAAAAGATATTTACGATAATGATCCACAAGGTATTAAAGAAGTTCAAATTAAACTAAAAGACAATGCGTATTTATTGGGCTTAAATTTACAAACAGTAATGGCTCAAGTTCGTTCTGGATTCTTTGGTTTTCAAGCACAGCGTTTTCAACGCGGCCAAGACGAAATTAAAGTTTGGGTACGCTATAAAAAAGAAGACCGTTCTTCTATTAAAAACTTAGATGATATGTGGGTTTCTACGCCTACAGGAAATAGAGTTCCTTTTTCTGAAATTGCAACATACTCAATAAAACGTGGTGAAGTTGCTATTAACCACTTAGAAGGAAAGCGAGAAATCCAAGTAAATTCAGAATTAAAAGATCCTGAAGCCAGTGCAACTGATGCCCTAGCCGATATTCAAGAAAATATAATTCCAGATGTTTTATCTAAATATCCTACCGTTTCAGCAATTTATGAAGGTCAAAATAGAGATGCAGCAAAAACTATGAATTCTGCAAAACTTGTTTTTCCAATAATTTTATTGCTAATATATATAACTATTGCGTTTACATTTAGAAGTTACGATCAACCATTGTTATTAATGATTATGATTCCTTTTAGTTTAATTGGTGTAGGTTGGGGACATTATATTCACGGTTTCCCTATTAATATACTTTCATTTTTAGGTATTATTGCTCTTATAGGTATTTTGGTAAATGATGGATTGGTACTAATTGGTAAGTTTAATGGATATTTAAAAGAAGGTTTAAAATACGATCAAGCGTTATACAAAGCAGGTATTTCAAGATTTAGAGCTATATTTTTAACCTCACTTACTACCATTGCTGGTATGGCTCCTTTACTATGGGAAACAAGTAGACAAGCACAATTTTTAAAACCAATGGCAATTGCAATTTCTTATGGAATTGGTATAGCAACCGTATTAACATTAGTTATGCTTCCACTATTACTATCATTAGGAAATTCTATTAAAGTATTTTTTAAATGGATTAGAACGGGTAAAAATGTTACTAAAGAAGAAGTTGAAAGAGCTATTATTGAACAAAAAACAGAACACGATGCAGAATTATAAATACATCCTTTTCATTTTCCTTTTTAGCGTTGCAAATAGTTTCGCTCAAGAATCTGAAATACTAACAAAAAATAAGGCTGTTAGAATTGCTTTAGAAAATAATTACGGAATTAAAATGGCAAATAATGCTGTTGAAATTGCAAAAAACAATGCTAGCGTATACAATAGCGGTTATTTACCAACAGTAAGTGCTAGCGCCGGAGCAACTTATAATAATTCTACAAGTGATTTAACATCTCAAACCGGTGTTGAGAGTACAGTTGAAAATGGTGAAACAAAATCGTATAACGCCTCTATAGGTTTAAATTATACAATATTTGATGGTTTTGGTAGAAAATACAATTATCAAAAGCTAAAAGAAAGTCATAATTTATCCGAATTAGAAGCTAAAACTGTAATAGAAAATTCTTTACTTCAACTGTTTTCAATTTATTATGAAGTAGCTCGTTTAACAGAAAATAATAAGAATTTAGAAGAAACTTTAAGTATTTCAAAAAATAGATTAAAAAGAAGTGAATATGCTTATGAATATGGTCAGAGTACAAAGCTAGATGTTTTAAATGCAGAAGTTGATGTAAATAACGATAGTATTAGTTATATAAACTCTCAACGCTTATTAGCAAATGCTAAAAGAGATTTAAATGTTTTATTAGGAAGAAGTGCGCAAGAAAAATTTGGAATTGATACCAATGTAAATTTTGAACTAACTTTTAATAATTCCACGCTTCAAACTAAAGCAAAGGAGTATAATATTGAAATTCAAAAAGCAACTAAAAATATTGAATTAAGTGATTTTGATATAAAAATTAACAAATCTAGTTATTTACCAAGCCTATCGCTAAACTCTGCTTATTCATTTAATAAAAACGACAACCCAGCAACAGCGTTATTTGCAGAACAATATTCTAAAGGTGTAAACGCAGGCTTATCTCTAAATTGGAATATTTTTGATGGAGGAAATACAAAGACACGTGTTGCAAACGCAAAAATTTCTAGAGATAATTTAAAAATTCAAAAAGAACAAATAGAAAACCAATTGGAACGTGATGTTGCAAACGCTTTGGAAGTTTATAACAACTCTCTATTTATTCTTTCTTCTGAAGAAAAAAATGTTGAAACTAACCAGCGTAATTTCGAAAGAAGTGAAGAAAACTTTAAATTAGGACAAATTACTTCTATAGAATATAGACAAGCTCAGGTTAACTTATTAAATTCAAAATCTAGTTTAAACACAGCAAAGTATAATGCAAAAAACGCAGAACTACAATTGCTTCAATTAACTGGAGATTTATTAAATACTTCGTTCTAACAAATCAACTTATTTGGTTAAAAAGCGTATTTATCTTTAAATACGCTTTTTTTTTGTTAAAATCAAGTCAGTGTAACAATCATCACCTATAACGCTATCTAGCAGCACTATATGACATAAATCAGCCTTTTCTACACCTACTCTTCTTAAATTTGAGTTATACCAAAAAATTTTAACCAAAATAATTATTATAAATGGAGACCGTACAAGACGTAAAAACAAGAGTGTACAAGTTCGGAAATAAAGAGGCCGATGGAAACAGTACAATGAAAAACCTCTTAGGTGGTAAAGGAGCAAACCTTGCCGAAATGAGTAAAATAGGAATTCCAGTTCCTCCAGGTTTTACAATAACAACTGAAGTTTGCACAGAATACAACCAACTTGGTAAAGATACTGTTGTCGAAATGATATCTAAAGAAGTAGAAGAATCAATAAGAAATATAGAACAGATTATGGGTTCTTCTTTTGGAGATAAAGACAACCCTTTATTAGTTTCTGTTCGTTCTGGAGCTAGAGTTTCTATGCCCGGAATGATGGATACCGTATTAAACTTAGGATTAAATGATGAAGTTGTACTTGGTTTAGCTCAAAAATCAGGCAACGAACGTTTTGCTTGGGATTCTTACCGTCGTTTTATACAAATGTATGGTGATGTGGTTCTAGGAATGAAACCAGAATCTAAAGAAGATATAGATCCGTTTGAAGAAATAATGGAAGCTTTAAAACATAAGCGAGATATAGAATTAGATACAGATTTTACTATTCAAGATTTAAAAGATTTAGTATATGATTTTAAAGATGCAGTTAGAAAACGAACAGGCTTAGATTTTCCTACAGATCCTTGGGATCAATTATGGGGTGCTGTTGTTGCTGTATTTAATAGCTGGAATGGTGATAGAGCTGTATACTATAGAAATATGAATGGATACCCTGCAGATTGGGGAACAGCCGTAAACGTACAAGCTATGGTTTATGGTAATATGGGTTCAAATTCTGGTACAGGTGTTTGCTTTACTCGTGATGCTGGTACAGGAG
Source organism: Lutibacter oricola (assembly GCF_900106565.1). Classification (GTDB taxonomy): domain Bacteria; phylum Bacteroidota; class Bacteroidia; order Flavobacteriales; family Flavobacteriaceae; genus Lutibacter; species Lutibacter oricola. The sequence continues at coordinate 125,984 of NZ_FNNJ01000002.1, read as the reverse complement.
AAAATGTATTTAATGGAGAGTATTTAATAGATGCTCAAGGTGAAGATGTAGTTGCAGGTGTTAGAACACCACAACAAATTACAAAATTAGGCTCTAAACGTTGGGCTGAGTTGGCTAAGGTTGAAGAAGAAGATAGAATTGCAAATTATCCTTCATTAGAAGAATTAATGCCTTCAATATATAACGAGCTAAACGAATATCAAGAAAAACTAGAATTGCATTACAGAGATATGCAAGATATGGAGTTTACAATGCAAAATGGTAAACTTTGGATACTTCAAACAAGAAATGGTAAGCGAACAGGAGCTGCAATGGTAAAAATTGCAATGGATGCAATAAAAGAAGGTTTAATCACAGAAAAAGAAGCGCTACTACAAATAGAACCAAATAAATTAGATGAATTATTACATCCAATTTTCGATGCTAAGGCTTTAGAGAATTCAAATGTAATAGCACAAGGTTTACCTGCTTCTCCAGGAGCAGCAACTGGTAAAATTGTGTTCTTTGCAGATGAAGCTTCAAATTATAAAAGTAGTATTCTAGTTCGTATAGAAACTTCTCCAGAAGATTTAGAGGGTATGAACATTGCTAAAGGTATTTTAACCGCTCGTGGTGGAATGACTTCTCACGCAGCAGTTGTTGCACGTGGTATGGGTAAATGCTGTGTATCGGGTGCAGGTGCTTTAAAAATTAATTATAAAAATAGAACTTTAACTGTAGATGGCCACGAATATCACGAAGGTGATTGGATTTCTTTAAACGGATCTACAGGAAATATTATTGAGGGGAAAGTTGCTACAAGTGAACCTGAATTAAGCGGAGAATTTGCCGAATTAATGGAATTATCAAATAAGTATGCAACCATGCAAGTACGTACTAATGCCGATTCTCCTAAAGATGCAAAAGTAGCCGTTAAATTTGGCGCACAAGGTATTGGATTAACAAGAACTGAGCACATGTTTTTTGAAGTAGACCGAATTAAAGCTATGCGAGAAATGATTTTAGCAGATACTGTTAAAGGTCGTAAAGAAGCTTTATTAGATTTACTACCAATGCAACGCGAAGATTTTGAAGGTATTTTTGAAGCAATGACAGGTTTACCAGTTACGGTTCGTTTATTGGATCCACCATTACACGAATTTGTGCCTCACCAGCTAGAAACACAACGTAGTTTAGCTGAAGATATGCATATTTCTTTAGCTGATGTTAAAAGTAAAGTTGCTGAGTTGGAAGAATTTAATCCAATGTTAGGACATAGAGGTTGTAGATTAGGAATTACATATCCAGAAATTACAGAAATGCAAACCCGTGCAATTATTGAAGCTGCTTTAAACTTAAAAGAAAAAGGAATAGAAGCAAAACCTGAGATAATGGTTCCATTAATTGGTACAATTCAAGAATTTGAAAGTCAAGAAGCTGTTATTAGAGCTACTGCAGAAAAGGTATTCGAAGAAAGAAATAATACTGTTGAATATTTAGTTGGAACAATGATTGAAATTCCACGTGCTGCCTTAACAGCTGATTTAATTGCAAAAAGAGCTGATTTCTTCTCTTTTGGAACTAATGATTTAACACAAATGGCATTTGGTTATTCACGCGATGATGCTGGTAAATTTTTACCTATTTATATCGAAAAAGGAATCTTAAAAAACGATCCTTTTGAAGTTTTAGATCAAGAAGGTGTTGGACAACTTGTAAAAATAGGTACTTCTAAAGGTAGAAGTGTAAAAGAAAATTTAAAAGTTGGTATTTGTGGTGAACACGGTGGTGAACCAAGTTCTGTAGAATTTTGTTATAATACTGGAATGAATTACGTAAGTTGCTCTCCATATAGAGTGCCAATTGCTCGTATTGCATCTGCTCAAGCTGCTATAAAAAAAGAAGCTTAATTAATATAAATTATAGAAAGGCTGTTTATTAAAACAGCCTTTTTTTTATTATTACTAGACTTCAACAATAATTATTTATAACAAATCTAAATATCTACAGGTACTCTAATCAACCAAATTTAAATACATTTTTTTGTATATTTAATCGATAAATTTTTGCTATGGAAAACTATTTAAAAAAAGAATTATATGAACTAGTCAAAAAGGATGAAAGAATTTTTGATTTTATTCAAAATGGTTCTTTAGATGGGTTATGGTATTGGGATCTAGAAAATCCTGAAAATGAATGGATGAGTGAACGGTTCTGGGAAGTGCTTGGCTATGATTCTAAAAAAATGCCTCATTTAACAAGTTCTTGGCAAGATATTATTAATCAAGATGATTTAAAACTTGCTATATCAAACTTTAACAAACATATTGAAAACCCAAAACACCCCTACGATCAAATAGTTAGATATACGCATGCTAATAAAAGTACTGTTTGGATTAGATGTAGAGGAATTGCAATAAGAAACGAACTAGGAGAAGCTACCAGAATGCTTGGTGCTCATCAAGATATTACCTCTTTAAAAAATGCCGAGTTAAAACTTCAAAAAGAAAAAGAATTAACTCAAGAAAGTGAAGAGAAATACAAAAGCATGTATAACAACTCTCCTCTTGCTTTTCAATCTTTAGATATAGATGGCAATATTATAGAAACAAACCCAAGATGGTTACAAATACTTGGGTATAATAAAGAAGATGTTATAGGTAAATGGTTTGGTAGTTTTCTTGAAGAAAGCTATGTTGCTGCATTCAAAAAAAACTTTCCAATTTTTAAAAAGCAAGGTTTTATTAATAATGTTCAATTTAAAATGGTCAAAAAAAATGGCCAATTTGTTTATGTTGAATTTGAAGGTTGTATAGGTTTAAATCAACAAGGAGATTTTAAACAAACTTATTGTACTTTTAAAGACATTACCAACGAAATAGTTGCTAAAAACAAACTAAATGAAAGTGAAACTCTTTACAAAGTTTTGTTTGAACAATCTGCCACAGGTATTGCACATTTTGATGCTAAAGGAAATTTTATACAAGTAAACAAAAAGTACTGTGATATTGTTGGTTATAAAAAATCTGAACTTTTAGATTTAAACTTTAAACAAATAACGCATCCTGATGATTTAGAAATGGATGCTGAATTTACTAAAAAGGTTATTAATAATGAACTTAATGAGTTTACGATTGAAAAAAGATACATCCATAAAAATAAACGTATTATTTGGATACGTTTGTACTCTAATGTTATTAGAAACTCAAAAGGAGGTATTAAACATACTATCTCTACAATAATAGATATTACACAAGAAAAAGAGGTTAACGAAGCAATAATTGAAAGCGAAAATAAGTTTAAAGGTATTTATGAACATGCCAATATTGGTATTGCCGTATCTAATAACAAAGGTATAGTTACCGATGTAAATAACGAGTTTTTACAATTAACAGGCTATTCTAAAGAAGAATTCTTAAATTTTCATTTTTCAGATATTAGCTATGCAGAAGACCTAGAGGTTGAAATCCCTCTATTTACAAAATTATCTAAAGGAGAAATAGATAATTATAGAATTGTAAAAAAAATAAAAACCAAAAATAAAGATTTTGTGTGGGTAGACGCTTCTATAACTGCCAAAAAAAATGCAAATAATCAGGTTGATTCTTTAATTGTAATGATTGTTGATATTACTGAACAGAAAAAAGCAACAGAAGTTGTAGATACTTTTTTCGACCAACCAATGAATATTCATTTAATTTCGAGTATTGAAGGTAAAATTCTAAGAGTTAATAAAGGCTGGACTACAATATTAGGTTATAGTAAAGAAGAATTGGTTGGTACTTTATTTTTAGATTTAATTCACCCAAATGATGTTGATAAGACATTAGATGTAATGAAAAAACTAAATGAAGGACATACAACGTTTAGTTTTGAAAATAGATACAAACATAAAAAAGGCCACTATGTAACACTAAATTGGTCTGCAATTATAACTAAGCATAATAAAATAATACATGCTGTAGCACAAGATGTTACCGAAACCAAAATAACTCAAACTAAATTAAAAGAGAGTGAAGAAAGACTAAGGTTAAGTACTCAAAACTCTGGGATTGCTATTTGGGAGCATAATTTTGAAACAAAAAAAACAAAATTATCTGAAAATCATAATAAATTATATGGATTAGGTATTAATAATGATATTGATTTTTACGCCATAAAGCGTACAATTCATAAAGACGATATAGATAAATATAACAAAACTATAAATGAAATTAAATCCATTAACAGTAAAAATAATTATCAAATAGATTTTAGAGTTGTTTGGCCAGATAAAAGTATACATTGGTTAGATGCTTCAGGTGAAGTTGCTAAACGTAACAAAAAAGGTGAAACCTTACTTGTACGAGGAACCTTAATTGACATTACAAAACGTAAAGAAGCTCAAGAAAAAATTAGAGAAAGTGAAGAGAAACTAAGATTAACTATCGATAAATCTCCATTAGGTATTACAATAAATGATATGAATGGAAATTTTATCTCTAGTAATGAAGCCTACAAGAAAATTACTGGATATACAGAAAAAGAACTTCAAAAATTATCTTTTTATGATATTACTCATCCAGACGATTTAAAACAAAACAAAGCCTTGTTTAATAAAATGGCTACACAGCAAGATAATGGATTTCAATTAGAAAAAAGATACATTAGAAAGGATAAAAAAATAATTAATGTATTAATTCATGCAGGAACTATTTATAACAATAATGGGGAACCAGAATTTGGTATGGCTTTTATTGAAGATATTACAGAAAGAAAGCTAAACGAACAAAAAATATTAGATCAAAATAATAAATACGAAAATTTAACAGAAGAATTATTAAATACAAACGATCAACTTAGAATAGCTAAAGAAAAAGCTGAAGAAAGTAATCGATTAAAAACAGAATTTTTACACAACATGTCGCACGAAATTCGGACTCCTATGAACGGAATTATCGGATTTTCAAACATATTATCAGATACTACCTTAAGTAATGAAAAACAAAATTATTACGCATCAATAATTCAAAACAGTAGTAAACAGCTACTTAGGGTAATAGATGATATTTTAGAAATTTCAACATTAGAAACAAAACAAATAAAACTACAAGAAGAAGCTTTTTATTTAAATGATTTTATAATGGAATTGTTTTCTATTTATGATTTAAAATCAAAAGAACAAAACATACCAATTTATGTTCATAAAGACTTAAAAGATGAAGAAAGCTTAATTATTTCTGATAAATCTAAACTTCATAAAATTTTTAGCAACTTACTTGATAATGCCTTTAAATATACCCATAATGGCCATATTGAATTAGGTTACCTAAAAGAAGATTCTAAACTTAACATATATGTTAAAGATACAGGAATTGGTATTTTACCTAAAAATAAAGTACGAATTTTTGAGCGTTTTACACAAGAAGAAAGAGATATTTCTAACTCTACTGGTGGGCTTGGCTTGGGTTTATCAATTTCAAAAGAAAATGCACAACTATTGGGTGGAGATATATTTCTAGAATCTGAAAAAGGTGCTGGTTCTACTTTCTCTGTAAAAATACCTCACAAACCTGGAAATGAAAATATTGTTATTAATACAAAAATAAAAGAAGAAACTAAGGAATCTAAAAAAAACACATACACAATACTTATTGCTGAAGATGAAGAAGTTAACTATTTATATTTAGAAGCTGTTTTACAAGAAACAGATTCGGTAAACTTTGATTTAATCCACGCCATTAACGGACAAGAAAGTGTAGATATATGCAAACAGAATTCTAATATAGATTTGGTTTTAATGGATATTAAAATGCCAATAATGAATGGTTATGAAGCAACTGAAAAAATAAAAACTATACACCCAAAACTACCAGTTATAGCTCAAACAGCTTATTCCACAGAACAAGACAAAGAGTTAGCTTTAAAACATGGCTGTAATGATTTTATTTCTAAACCCATTAAAAAAGACAAACTTGAACATATTATTTTTAAATATTTAAATTAAGTATTGGAAAACTTTTAATCAACCTTTTTACACTTAAAAAGATTAAGCTTTAATGTTAAACCTTAAATTACTATTTTTGGTTTTATACATACTAGCATAAAATCAAACTATAAATTAACTCCTGTTAGATTCAACAACTAATGAAAAAAATATTCGTTTTAATATTAATTATAACAACCCATCAGCTTTTCTCTTTCGAAAGTTCAATTCTAGTAACAGAATCAACTATTAGTCTAAACCGCAATCAAACTGAAGAATTATATTTTAGTTTTGCTAAAGGAGATATTATTGAATTTAGTTTTAATATGGTGAAAGGAAAAAGCTTAAAAAACGTAGAAATATTTTCACTTCCAAATCACAAATTATTTTCTGAATTCAAAGCAAAAAGTATTCAAAAAAAACAATTTCATGTAAATAGTAAAGGTTTATATCTTTTTAGGTTTAAAAATACAGCGCTAACAAAACGAGTTTGTAAAATTATTATTAAGCGAACTCCTAAAAATGAAGAAACCAAAAATTTTAATACAAACTGGAAATGGAAAACAGTAAATGATACAATTTACACACCTTATAAATTTGATAGTATTATTGGTTATAAAACTACAGATTACACCAAAAACAGAAAACTTATTAATACCGAAACCATTGAAGAGGTGTTAATTGACAAGAATCAAAGAATACACTCATATTATAACGGAAACAGTAATAAAACATACTTTAAAGTAAGTTTACCTACACTAATAACAACGCCTACAAAAGAAGAAAAAACAATTGCTTGGGCTTATTGGATTGGTGTTGGTAACGAAGCTCAAGAAGCCTATAAAAAGGATATTAAAACTATTGGAGATATAGCAAAAGAACTTTCAACAAAATATAAAACACCTATTACAGAACTAGCTATTGGTTCTATAACACAATTATTTATACCTAAAAAAGGAGACGATGTATCATACAACTTTTTACCAACACTAAAAGATGCAAAACTTTTTAAAAATGGCGAATTATTTGAAACCTTCGACTCTGGAAAAGGTATTGTTGCTTATGGTAAAAATGAAGATAAAACAACTGGTACCTTTTATTTAGGTTTGCATAACGATAATCAAATTCAAGAAATTGATGTAAGTATAAAAATTGTAGCGATAAAAAAAGTTGAACATTTTAAAATTGATAAAGATTTTGAAATAAAAAAAGAAGCTATTATTAAAACTTTTACAAAACAGAACTTACATATAAAAAAATCAAAAATTAGAATTCCTGTTGAATAAAAAATTAACCAATTAATTTAGTTAAAAATGGCATTTTACACACTTCCGCTAGAACTAAAAAGAGTAATAGATTCTGAAAAAACAGATTTTACAGTTCTAACTAAAAGAAATGTTCCTATAAGCAAAGCAATAGGTTCATTATCGTTTTCAGTAGTGTGGTTAGTTTTTGTTAGTTTCTTTATATTTTCATTTTTCGGGCCATTATTAGATGGAGATAATGTTAATTTTAAAGTAAACGATGTTCCAACTACAGCTAGTTTAGACAACCTTAAACCGTTATTAGTACCTGGCTTAATGATGGGGCTTTTTGCATTAATTGGCATTATAATGTTTGGTTATGGTATGTTTACATTACTTCAAAAAGGATCTTATTTTGTAGGTACCGAAACCAGATTAATTAAATACCGTAAAGGCAAAATTGAAACTTATGATTGGGAACAATTTTCTGGAAACATTAAAATTAAAAGCAGTGGACAAAGCGGTAACCTTGCTTTTGAACTTAGAACAGGTAAAATGAAAAGTAGAAAAAATGCTCCAGATAAATACGTTCCAAACGTAATTCATATGGTCGGTTTAAAGGATGTTTTTAAAATTGAAAAAAAATGTCGTTTAAGAATCAAAGAGAATGATCCAACTCCTAGAGTTATTGCTTAAAAATTCTATCACAATAATATTTCGTATATAATAATAAATAATACTACTATTCCTATTTTTATATAAAATTTAATTGTATTTTTATATATAATAACTATATTGCTTAAATATAGATTATTAGACTTGAGGTGTCTTTAAAATTTACCCTACTAAATTAATAATATAACCCCTCATATATGAAATTAAATAAACTAACACTCTCCTTTTTTAATAAGGAAGTTGAAAAAGAGTTTAGAGTTTCTTATTTTAACAACTCATTATTACAATTTAGAATTGCTTTTATTCTAACTATAGCTTTATATGGCCTTTTCGGATTTTTAGATTTAAAAGTATTTCCTCAATTTATAAAACCTTTTTTCATTATTAGATTTATAATTGTAATACCAACACTTACATTGGTTTTGCTAACCTCTTTTACCTCATACTTTAAAAAAATATGGCAGCTTTTATTAATAATTAGCTTTTTTGTTGCAGGTTCTGGTATTATAATCATGACTCTCTATATGCCTGAAAACTCTGGCTATTATGCTGGTATGATTCTTATTTTCTCAGCAGGATATTTCATTATAAAACTTCGCTTTCTTTATGCAACAATAACAGGAATATCATTACTTCTATTTTTTAATATATTAGCAATATTTACAATTGATTTCCCGAAAATAACATTAATAAATCATAATTTCTTTTTTATTAGTGCCAATATTATTGGAATTTTTGCGGCTTATAATAGTGAGAATAGAGCTAGAAATAATTTTAATTTACATAAAAATTTAAATAAAGAACGTTCTACTATTTTAAAACTCAATAAAGGTTTAGAAAAATCTGTAAAAAAAAGAACGGATCAATTATATAAAGCCAAAGAAAAAGCTGTAGAAAGTGATAAATTAAAATCTGCATTTTTAGCTAATATGAGTCATGAAATTAGAACACCTTTAAATGGTATTTTAGGTTTTTCAAGCTTGTTAAAAACACCAAATTTACCACATAACAAACAACTAAAATATATTAACATTCTAGAAAAAAGTGGTCATCGTTTATTAAACATTATTAATGACATTATAGATATTTCTAAAATTGAAGCAGGATTAACTAAAGTACATTTAGAAAAAACAAATATTAATGAACAATTAGATTTTATATTTACTTTTTTTTCTCAAGAAGCAACCTTAAAAAATTTAAAACTTTCCTATCATTGCGATTTACCCTTAGAAAATGCATTTATAAATACAGATAAAGAAAAAGTTTTTGCCCTATTAACCAATTTGGTAAAAAATGCATTAAAATTTACCGATAATGGATCTATAGAGTTTGGTTACAATCTTAAAAATAAAAAATTACATTTTTATATAAAAGATACCGGTATTGGAATTCCTGAAGAAGATATTAGTAGCATTTTTGAAAGATTTATACAATCTGAATCTACTATAGATTCTGCAAGACAAGGAAACGGTTTAGGTTTATCCATTTCTAAAGCTTTTGTTGAATTATTAGGAGGAGAAATTTGGGTTGAAAGTAAAAGAAATATTGGATCATCCTTCTTTTTTACACTACCATATTTAAAAGTTACTCCAGACACTAATGATGTGAAAATTTTACCAAAAATAACAAAAACAGATAATAGCATATTAAACAAATTAAAAATACTTATTGTTGAAGATGATGAAGTTTCAAGTAATTTATTAGATATAACACTAGAAAAATATAGTAGCGAAATTTTAAAAGCTAAAAACGGATACGAAGCAATTGAAATATGCAAAAAACATACAGATATAGATTTAATACTTATGGACATTCAAATGCCTAAAATGAATGGACATGAAGCAACTAAAAAAATTAGAGAATTCAATAAAAGTGTAATTATAATAGCACAAACAGCCTATAGTTTAAAAGGCGATAAAGAAACTGCACTTAAAAGTGGTTGTAACAATTATTTATCAAAACCAATAGATAAAATAAAAATTGAAGCTTTAATTATAAAATACTTTAATAGTTAAAAATATATTCATTCTCAAAAAAATTAAGGAATAAATTTCAGCTAATTCTAGTATATTAGCAGCATGATTAAAGTAACACTTTTAGGAGGTGGTAACCTGGCAAGTCATTTAGCTAAAACTTTTTTAGCATCCAATCAAATTGAATTAGTTCAAATATATAATAGAACCATTAAAAACATTGAGCAATTCAAAAATAAAACATTACTTACCAACAACTTAAAAGAATTAAAAACTGCGGATATTTATATAATATCCATTTCAGATAATGAAATAGCAAACTTAAGTGCAAAGCTTAATTTTCCAGACAAATTGGTAGTGCATACTTCTGGTGCAATGCCGTTAAATGAAATTAAAGCTAAGGCCAACAAAGGTGTTTTTTATCCGTTACAATCTTTTTCAAAAAATAAAAAAGTAGATTTTAAAAATATTCCTATTTGTATTGAAGCCAATAAGCCAAATGATCTTGTTTTATTAGAAAAACTAGCTTCAGCAATAACAAACCATTGCTATTTTATAGATACTAAACAACGCGAAACTTTACACGTTGCTGCCGTGTTTGTAAATAACTTTGTAAATCACTTATATCATTTAGGGAACGGTATTTGCAATAGTAATAATATACCGTTCGAAATTTTACAGCCTTTAATTAAGGAAACCGCTTCAAAAATTACTAATTTACAACCTTTTGAAGCTCAAACCGGACCAGCAAAACGAAACGACACAAAAACAATTAATAAACATTTAGAATTTCTTTCAAAAAATAATAAAGAAATTTACCAATTGCTAAGCAATTCAATTACAAAAACTTATGGAGAAAAGTTATAAAGAAATTATGCCAGAAATTACTACATTTATGTTTGATGTAGATGGAGTTTTAACCAACGGAATGGTACACGTATCTTCTACCGGAGAATTAACAAGGTTAATGCACACTAAAGATGGTTACGCCCTAAAAACAGCAGTAATGGCTGGTTTTAATGTTTGTATTATTTCTGGTGGTAATAATGAAGGTGTTAGAACCCGTTTAGAAGCATTAGGAATAAAAGACATATATTTAGGCGCTCATGCTAAAATTGAATTGTTTAACGAATACATTACTAAAAAAAATATAAAACCTGAAGAAATACTATATATGGGAGATGATATTCCTGATTATCCTGTTATGAAATTAGTTGGACTTGCAACGTGCCCGAAGGATGCTGTTGCTGAAATTCAAGAAATTTCTGATTATATTTCACAAAAAAAAGGAGGTTTAGGCTGTGCTCGTGATGTAATTGAGCAAGTACTAAAAGTACAAGGTAAATGGGAAGGACAATACAATGCATAAAACATTGTATCGCTAACATTTACAATAACTAAAAAAGAAACCAATTATTCTATTAACAAATAAAAATCAAAAAAAAATGAAAAAACACCTATCAATCGCATTTATTTTAGCTTTAATTATTTCATTCTCAGCTAATTCTCAAAGTATTTTTGGAGAATGGAAAACAATTGATGATGAGACTGGAAAAGCTAAATCTATTGTAGAAATTTACGAACAAGATGGTAAAGCTTATGCAAAAATTAAACAATTACTAGAAAAAGGTAAAGAAGATAAGCTTTGTGAAGAATGTAAAGGTTCTAAAAAAAATAAGCCAATTAAGGGTATGGTTATTATTAACGGTTTAACTAAAGATGGTGACGAATGGAACGATGCCAAAATTTTAGACCCTAAAACTGGTAAAGAGTACAAATGTTATATTACTCTAGAAAATGATAACAAACTTAAAGTAAGAGGCTATGTAGGTTTCGCTTTAATTGGTAGAACACAGTATTGGATGAAAAAATAACTCGTATTCTAAAACATAAAAAAGCCAGCAATTTGCTGGCTTTTTTATGTTATGTTTTTAAATGCTACTTAGCGCATCTAAAACCCATATTAAATAACGATGTATCTATAGAATTTTGACCTCTAAAAGTAGTTGTATAACTATTTTCCAATGCTTCATCAAACATAAACGAACCTCCACGCGTAGTTCTAACATTTGGGTCTTGCGGTGCCTGGCTTGAATTTTCTGGATAAGGTTTGTAATAATTTTCGCACCATTGCCAAACATTTCCTCCCATATCAAACAAACCAGCTTTAGTTGCTCCAAAAGTACCAACTGGCGAAGTATATAAAAATCCGTCTAGTACTTTTTGATCTTGCACTGTAGCTCCCTGCCATACATTAGCCTTGTATTTTCCATTTTCAACAATGTTTGATCCCCAAGCATATTTATTTTTAGAGTTTTCACCATTTTTAGCTGCAAATTCCCATTCAAATTCAGTTGGTAAACGTTTTCCAACCCAAGCAGCATAAGCTTTCGCATCGTTCCAACTTACATGTGTTACAGGATGATTATCTTTAGCCTTAGGCTGTCCTTCTCCTAATGGATACTCCCAAGTTGCACCTTTTAACAAACTCCAATTTCCAGTTTCAAAAGAAAACACACCAGAGTCTCCAAACTTTTCTGCTTCTGTTTTATGGTTTGTATTTTCAATAAATACTCTAAATTCAGCTACAGTAACTAAATTTTTATCTATATAAAATGGTTTAACCTCTATTTCAAAAGCAGGTTTTTCATTAACCAAACCAGTATCATTTCCTATTGAAATTTTTCCACCTTCAAAATGAACCATATTACTTAAATCTGCTTCAGATTTTGGTGCAACAATCTTTTCTGCTTTTACAACTTCTTTTTTTACATCATTAGTAGGTTTTTCAACTTTTTTTGCTTCTTTACAGGAAGTAAAAACTACAAAAGCTAACATTATAAATACACTAATTTGTTTCATAAAACTGTTTTATATTTTTAATAATTTAATTTCTATCTTTTAACATAGGTACAAATTTAAAATCCCCAAGTTCGTGTTTTTCAAATTCATTTTCACTAGTTCGCACAAATAGATTCATTATTTGCACATCATCACCTACCGGAATAACTAGCTTACCTCCTATTTTTAATTGTGCCAACAAAGCTTTAGGTACAAAAGGCGCTCCAGCTGTTACAATAATTCCCGCAAAAGGAGCTTCTGCTGGTAAACCTTTATAACCATCACCAAAAATAACTTGTTTAGCTTTATACCCTATTTTAGGTAAAAACAATTTTGTTTTTTTAAATAATTCTTGTTGGCGCTCAATAGTATACACTTTTGCACCCATTTCTAATAAAACTGCTGTTTGATAACCAGAACCTGTACCTATTTCTAGAATTTTATCTCCTTTTTCAATTTCTAATAATTGTGTTTGAAAAGCAACTGTATAAGGTTGCGAAATAGTTTGCTCTGCAGCAATAGGAAATGCCTTATCTTGATATGCAAAATCTACAAAACCAGAATCCATAAATAAATGTCGTGGAATTTTACCTACAGCCTCTAATACTTTTTTGCAAGTAATACCTTTAGATACTAATGTTTTTACTAATTGATTTCTAAGCCCTTGATGTTTATGCGAGTCCTTCACTAATATTTAAAATTTGAGTTGCTAAAAGTAGGAATAAATGGTTAAAGATTGTTATTTTTGTTATCACAATTTTAAACAAATTAGCAATGCTAAAAGCAGGAGTTTTGGGTGCTGGGCACCTTGGAAAAATACATTTAAGATTATTAAATCAATCAGATAAATACGAATTAGTTGGTTTTTACGACCCTATAAAAGAAAATGCACAAAAAGTTGAAGAAGAATTTGGCTATAAAGCTTTCGATTCTGTTGCTGCTTTAATTGATGCTGTAGACGTTGTAGATATAGTAACGCCAACGCTATCTCATTACGAGTGTGCAAAAGAAACTATAGAAAAAGGAAAACATATTTTTATTGAAAAACCAATTACTAAAACCATTGAAGAAGCTGAAAGTATTTTAGAACTTTCAAAAAAACACAATGTAAAAGGTCAAGTTGGACACGTAGAACGTTTTAATCCTGCTTTTACAGCTGTAAAAGATTCTATACAAACACCAATGTTTATTGAAACACATAGATTGGCTGAATTTAATCCACGTGGTACAGATGTACCCGTAGTATTGGATTTAATGATACACGATATTGATGTTATTTTAAGTGTAGTAAAATCAAAAGTAAAAAGTGTACACGCTAGTGGAGTTTCAGTAATTAGCGAAACACCAGATATTGCAAATGCACGTATTGAGTTTGAAAACGGATGCGTTGCTAACTTAACTTCAAGTAGAATTTCATTAAAAAATATGCGTAAGTCTCGTTTTTTTCAAAAAGACGCTTACATAGCTGTAGATTTCTTTGAAAAAGCAACTGAAGTTGTTAAAATGAAAGATGCGCCAGAAAACCCTGGAGATTTTGATATAGTTTTACAAAATGCTGAAGGTATTAAAAAACAAATTTACTTTGAAAATCCTACTGTTGAAGCTAACAACGCTATTTTAGATGAGCTTGAAACTTTTGCAGATGCAATTAACAATAATACTACACCTGTTGTAACTTTAGAGCAAGGTACGGAAGCATTGCGTGTTGCGCATATGATTATTAACGATTTTTAATATGACAATTTATCAAGTAGACGCTTTTAACAATCAATTATTTAAAGGAAATCCTGCTGCTGTTATACCATTAACAAATTGGATTTCTGATGAATTGATGCAAGCTATTGCTGAAGAAAATAACCTTTCTGAAACAGTATACTTTGTTAAAAAGGATAAATCATATGAAATACGATGGTTTACCCCTACTTGCGAAATAGATTTATGTGGGCACGCAACATTAGCTGCTGCTCACATAATTTATTCTGAATTAAATTATGCAGAAAAAGAACTAATTTTCAATTCTAAAAGTGGAGATTTAATTGTTCAAAAAAAAATAGATTGGTATACTTTAAATTTTCCTTCAGAAGAAATTACAGAAATTGAGACACCAACCATTTTAAAAACAGCCTTAAATGTTCCTATTTTAAAAACATTGAAAGGTAAATGGAAAATGGTAGCTATTTTAGAAAATGAAGATACTGTTGAAAATTTAACACCCAATTTTAGTAAACTTTGTGAATTAAAAGAACGTGGAATAATTGTTACTGCAAAAGGAAAGAATGTTCATTTTGTATCGCGCTTTTTTGCTCCCAAAATAGGCATTAATGAAGATCCAGTAACAGGTTCTGCTCATACGCTTTTAATACCTTATTGGGCTAAAAAATTAAATGAGACTAACTTAAATGCTGTTCAACTTTCAAAAAGAAGGGGAATTTTAAATTGCACCTATTTAAAAGACCGTGTTGAAATGAGTGGACAAGCAATTACATACCTAAAAGGAAAATTAACATTAACTTAAAAAAATGAAAAACATTGCCGTTATTGGCGCTGGAACTATGGGAAATGGAATTGCCCACGTTTTTGCGCAACATAATTTTAGCGTACACTTAATAGATATTTCACAAGAAGCTATTGATAAAGGTATTGCTACTATTACAAAAAACTTAGACCGATTAATTTCAAAAGAAAAGATTTCAGAAGAAATTAAAACACAAACACTTAATAATATATCTACATTTACTTCTATTGCTGAAGGTGTAAAAAGTATTGATTTAGTGGTTGAAGCTGCAACTGAAAATGAAGCTTTAAAACTAAAAATATTTAAACAATTAGATGAAGAAGCTCCAGCTAATGCAATTTTAGCATCAAACACGTCTTCAATTTCTATTACCAAAATTGCTGCGGCTACAAAACGACCTCAACAAGTAATAGGTATGCATTTTATGAATCCGGTTCCTATAATGAAATTGGTTGAAATTATTAGAGGTTACAACACTTCTAATAAAGTTACAGAAACTATTATGGAACTTTCTAAAAAGCTAAATAAGGTACCTGTTGAAGTAAATGATTATCCTGGTTTTGTTGCTAACAGAATTTTAATGCCAATGCTAAATGAAGCTATTGAAACACTTTACAACGGTGTTGCTGGTGTTTATGAAATAGATACTGTTATGAAACTTGGAATGGCACACCCAATGGGACCTTTACAATTAGCCGATTTTATTGGGTTAGATGTTTGCCTTTCTATATTAAACGTTATATATAACGGATTTAAGAATCCAAAATATGCTCCTTGCCCATTATTGGTAAATATGGTACAAGCAGGTAAACTTGGTGTAAAATCTGGTGAAGGTTTTTATGATTATTCCGAGAATAGAAAAGCAGAAGTGGTTTCTAAACAATTTAGCTAAACTATAATTAATTATATAAAAAAACAGCCACAATAATTGTGGCTGTTTTTTATTTTATAAATTTTTAAGAAAGAAGTCCATCATATCCTCTTTTAAATCGTAATGCATTTTAACAAAAATTTTCATTTCATCTTTTAGCAATACTTGTTTTTCATGAAATTTAACTTCTGCATTATTTTCAAATTTAGCTTGAGCTATTTCTCTTTTTTTCATTCGTATACGGTGCCTTAATTGCCCCATTACTTCTCGTTCTCGTATAATTTTATTCTGAAAACCTTCTAACTGAATCATTACATCACTTCCAAGACTTCTAATGGCTACATCTTCTAATTTTTCTTCGAAATAATCCATTTCGCTTTCTTGAAATTTCAACTCTCTTTTCCAAACTTCTAAATTGAAGTTTAAATCACTCAAAAATAATAACTGACTTTCCATACGCTTTAATAGGTTTTTTAAATTTTTATACAATAAATTTCAAACTTTTTATTTGAATTTTTTCTGATAAAAATCATAAAACTTAAAAAAATCCATTTTTTAAAAAGCTCTTACCTAAAGATACAAAAAAAGCACCTTAAAATTAATTAAAGCGCTTTTTATTTATAGCTATATTTTAGAACTAATCGTTGTCTTTATTTTTGTCTTTTTTATCCTTAGAAGTTTTATTCCAAATTTTTATTTCATCATCTTTAGTTACACCAGAAAGTATTTCAACATTAATTCCGTCTGAAATTCCTAATTCAACATCGGTTTTTTCAAATTCTTGATCACCTGTTTTAACCTCAACATATGGTTTCTCTGTTTTTTTATCGAATTGTAACAACGCTTCTTTAATAGATAATACACTATCCTTAGCTTCTAAAACAATATCTGCATTCGCACTATATCCAGCTCTCACAAAAAATTCATCATCTAAAGTAACATCTCCTTTTATTTTAAATTGAACTGCACCATTTTGTTCTGTACCTTTTGGTGCAATAAAATTTAATTTTGCAGGATATTTTTTCTTTTCGATAGCTCCTAATGAAACCTCTAAAACAGTACCGTTTTTTATTTTTCCAACTTCAGCCTCATCCACCTGACCTTCGAAAATCATTTTGGTCATATCTGCTATAATTGCAATTGTAGTACCGGCATTAAATGTATTTGCTTCAATTACTTGTTTTCCTTTACGAACTGGAATTTCTAAAATAGTACCGGCAATTTCAGCTTTTACATAAGTATTAGCGGTTTTACCCATACCAGCAGCCGAACCTTTTCTAATAATTTGTAAATTACTTTGGGCTGTATTTAAATCTTGACGAGAACTATTATAATTTAATTCTGCAGTTTCAAATTCTTGACGAGATATTACACCTTTTTCATACAAACCTTTGTTACGCTCAAACAATGTTTTGCTATTGTTAAAACGAAGTTGTGCTGTTTTTACACTTCCTTGCGCACTATTTAAAGAAGATACATTTGGTACTACTCTAATTGTAGCAATTAAATCTCCAACTTCAACCTTAGCTCCTTCTTCAACATAAATTTTATCTATAATACCTGAAACTTTAGGTTTCATTTCAACCTCCTCTAAAGGAACTACTTTACCAGTAGCTACTGTTTTTTTTACAATATTGGCTTTAAATGGTGTTTCAGTTTCATATTGCATTGGCGATTTACTGTTCTTCATTCCAAACCAAGCTAATACTCCTATTAGCGACAGTCCAATTACTACAAAAATTATTGTTTTTTTCATTAGTTGTTGATTTTCAATTTAATATCTTAATATTATTCTTATTCTTCTCTTAGTGCTTCTATTGGTCTAATACTAACTGCTGTTTGTGCTGGTATTAACCCAATTAAAGTACCAAATACTATTAATGCACCTGCAGCAATTAATATTACAGGAATATTAACTGTTGGGTTTGTTAACGCTGCCTCAGGTCCTTGTCCTATTGTTGAATCGATTAACATTAGTACTAGACCTCCAAAAATAATTCCTAAAGCGCCTGCTATGGTTGTTAAAAACACAGATTCTAAAATTATTTGTCGTTTTATTTCCCAAGGTTTAGCTCCTAAAGCTCTTCGTATTCCAATTTCTTTTGTTCTTTCTTTAACTGTAATTAAAAGTATGTTTCCAATAGCAAAAACACCTGCTATTAATGTTGCAATACCCACAAACCAAGTTAAAAATTGCATTCCGGTTAAAAAACCTGTTACTTGTGCAATACGTTCACCTAAATTAAAGCTTCCAAATGCTCTTTCATCTTCTGGATGTACTTTATGCAAGTTTCTTAAAAGTAGTTTAACATCTGCTTCTATTTGAGAAATATCAAATTCTGGCTTACCGGTTATCATCATCCAACCAATAGTATTACCTCTATTATACACTTGTTGAAAAGTTGTAAATGGTATATGAATATTTCCTTGAGGACCTCCACTACCAACTTGACCTTGCTTATACATACCAACAACATTGTAATTTATGTCGTTAATTTTTATATATGTTCCTATTGGATATTCTTCTTTGTCGAATAGTTGTTTGTATATTTCCTCTTCAATAACACAAACTTTCTTCTTTTCTTTTATATCGTTATCATTTATAAATCTTCCATAAACTAAGTCCTTTTTCTGAACTTTATCTAAAGTTGGATAATCTCCAAAAATACCAAACGTTCCAGATTTGAAATTGTTTATAGCCATAGCCTGTGTTTGATGGCGAGGAACAACAAATTCTAAACCTTTTATTTCATTTTTAATATGCTCAAGGTCCGTCATTTTTAAACTTAAACTTTTACCTTCTTGAAATCCTTTAAAAGGTTCACTAGTACGTTGCGCCCAAACAAATACACTGTTTGTTGCAAAGTTTCCAAATAGTTTATTAAAATTATTTTCTACACCTCTAGCAGCACCTAATAAAACTACTAATAAAAATATTCCCCACATTACACCAACAATAGTAATACCTGTTCGCATTTTGTTTTTACGAATACTACTATATATTTCTTGCCAAGTATCTTTGTCAAATAAAAATTTCATATTACTCGTCGTTTAATGCTACAATTGGTTTAATTCTTGCTGCCCTTTTTGCTGGAATATAACCGGCTACTGTACCTGCTATAATTAAAATAATTGTTGCTCCAACTACAACATATGTTTCTACACTTGGATTTAGTATAAAATACTTTTCTAAACTATCTCCTAATGCATTTAATGTGAATACACCTAATAACAAACCTGCATACCCTGCTAAAGCAGTAACAAATATAGATTCCATCATAATCATACCTATAATTGATTTAGGAGTTGCTCCTAAGGCTTTTCTAATACCTAGTTCTTTTGTACGCTCTTTAACTATATATACCATTATATTACTAATACCTATAATACCTGCCACTAAAGTACCAATACCAATAAATAAAATAATAATGTTTAAAACTCCCATAAATTGCTCAACATTCTTTGTGCCTTCTGCATAGTTTTGAACTCGAATAGCTCGTTGATCTCTTGGATCTACATTGTGTTTTTCTTTTAATAGTTTAGTTAATAAGTTAGAAAAAGAAAGTGCTTGATCTACAGATAAACTAGGATTAAAAGTTAGTCCATACCTATCAACCTCATCATTTGGTTTATAAATTCCTTGTGCAGTTGTAAACGGTGTATAAATGAAACGCTCATCATTGTCTCCTCCAGGATCAGAAAAAACACCAATTACTTTGTATGAAATACCTCCTAAGGTTATGTTTTTTCCTAAAGCACTTAATTGGCCGTATAAATCTTTTTCAACCAAACGACCTATTGCTACAACCTTTGCTTTATTTTTTATATCTAACACACTTAAAAATCGACCTTGTTCCATAACAGCCTCTTCCAAAGCTTGATAATCTGGATAAACACCTCTAACTGTATAACTATTTTGTTCTCCTTTATATATAGCTTGAACATTAAAACGCTCTATATTAGGACTAAAAAATTGAATTTTCTCACTAAACTTATCATTCATAAATTTAGAATCTTCATTTCTAAACTGAATACGTCTACCACTTTGTAAACCTTTGTATGGTTTTGTGGTTCTACCTGATCTTATATAAATAGAGTTTTGAGCATCACCTTTAAACTGTTCTTCAAAAGTGTGTTTTAGTCCATTTCCAATTCCAAAAAGTAATGTGAATAATAATATTGCAAATGCTATAGTAAATCCAGAAAGAACAGTTCTTAATTTGTTTTTACTTAGTGTTTGAAAAATTTCTA
Source organism: Lutibacter oricola (assembly GCF_900106565.1). GTDB lineage: Bacteria > Bacteroidota > Bacteroidia > Flavobacteriales > Flavobacteriaceae > Lutibacter > Lutibacter oricola. The sequence goes on along the minus strand of NZ_FNNJ01000002.1, from coordinate 105,670 downwards.
TCCAACGATCTAAATCAAACATAGCTTATGCTTTTACAGTTTTATCAACTCTTTCATCACTAATTATAACACCATCTTTTAGTCTTACAATTCTATCGGTTTGTTCTGCAATATCTTCTTCGTGTGTAATTACAAAAACAGTCATACCTTCGTTATTAATTTCTTTTAATAACTCCATAACCGATTCTGATGTTGTTGAATCTAATGCTCCTGTTGGCTCATCTGCCAAAACAACTTTTGGTTTTGTTGCCAAAGCTCTTGCAATTGCTACACGTTGTTTTTGCCCTCCAGAAAGCTCACTTGGTAAATGATTAGCCCAGTCTTTTAATCCAACTTTGTCTAAATACTGTAGAGCAACTTCTTGTCTTTCTTTACGTGCCATACCTTGGTAGTATAAAGGTAAAGCAACGTTTTCAAGAGCGTTTTTATAGGTAATTAAATTGAATGATTGAAAAACAAAACCTAAAAACTTATTTCTAAGTATTGCAGCTTTCTTTTCATCTAAATTTTCAATTAATTGCCCATTTAAATAATAATTTCCTTCATCGTGATTATCTAATAAACCAACAATATTTAACAGTGTAGATTTTCCAGAACCAGATGATCCCATAATTGATACAAACTCACCTTCTTTAATGTGTAAATCTAATCCTTTTAAAACGTGTAAAGAATCTTTTCCTATTGGATAGGACTTATGTAGTTTTTCAATCTTAATCATTTGGTTGTTGTTTTAAACGAAAATATGAATTGATGCTCATTATGGGTATTAATATTATGTTAAAAACTTCTTAATTGAAATATGTAACTTTACCCGGTGAAAAAAATAAATAATAAATCTATTGTACTTTTTGATGGAGTTTGCAACCTATGCAATTCATCAATAAATTTTATTATAAAACACGATACAAAAGAGCGTTTTTTATTTGCCTCACTTCAATCAGACGCCGCAAAAGAAATTTTGTTACAGTTTACTTCAAAAAAAAATGATTTAAGTTCAATTTTATATATTGAAAACAACAAGTTATATAGCAATTCTAGTGCTGCACTAAGAATTTCAAAATATTTAAGAACTCCAATTAATTGGATGTATGCTTTTATTATTGTGCCTAAATTTATTAGAAATGCTGTATATAATTACATTGCTAAAAACAGGTATAAGTGGTACGGTAAAAAAGAGAGCTGTATGATTCCCTCTCCTGAATTAAAAAAACGGTTTTTATAAACTAGCTTTTAGGGTAATTATCGTCCCAATCTTTTACTTTTGGCTTGCCTAATTTACCTATAGATTTTGCTACTAACATAGAAACCGACGCATCACCAGTAACATTAACTGTTGTTCTACACATGTCTAAAGGTCTATCTATAGCAAAAATTAATGCTAAGCCTGCTTCTGGAATACCTGCTTGGGCTAAAACAATTACTAGCATAACCATACCTGCACCAGGAACGGCTGCTGAACCAATACTTGCTAATGTTGCTGTGGCAATAATACCTAACTGAACTCCAAAACTTAAATCCATACCAAAAGCTTGGGCAATAAACACGGCGGCTACTGCTTGATACAAACTTGTGCCATCCATATTTATAGTTGCTCCAATTGGCAATACAAAACTAGTTACTTCTTCATCTACACCCAAATGTTCGGTAACACGTTCCATTGTAACTGGTAAAGTAGCTGCACTACTACTAGTTGAAAAGGCTAATAACTGTGCTGGGGAAATTCCTTTAAAAAATGTTGAAGGATTTTTTTTTGTGAATAACCAAACTAGCAAACTATAAAACGCTATCATTAATAACAAGCCTAAAACTACAGTAAATGCATACCAAACCAAGGCTTTAAATAAATCTGTACTAGGTGATTCTACAACTAAAGCTGCTAGCAATGCAAAAACACCATAAGGTGCTGCTAACATAATTAAATCTATTAATTTGAGTATAACTTCATTAAAACCATCAAAAAATTGCTTAACTGGTTTTGCTTTTTCCTGCGGTATTAATATCAATCCTATTCCAAAGAAAATAGCAAAAAATATTATTTGCAACATATTTTTATTATTAGTTGCTGCTCCAAAAATATTATCGGGCACAATGTCAACCAATGCTTGTAACGGACCACTACTCTGCTGTTTTGCTGCTTCGGCTTTGTATTTAGCTGTATTACTACTATAATTTTCAACTAACTCTTGCCTTGTTTTTTCGGAAATTGAATTACCTGGTTTAATAACATTAACTAACATTAAACCAATAGAAACGGCTATTACAGTAGTTAAAATATAAGTTACAATAGTTCTTCCTCCCATTCGAGAAAGCTTCGAGATATCTTTTAAATCTGAAACACCTTTTATTAACGAAGCTAATATTAATGGTACTGCAATTAATTTTAATGAGTTTATAAATATTTTTCCAAATGGTTTTACCCAATCTTGTACTATTTCTTTTCCTCCTTCAAATTGAGTCATTCCTAAACCGAATAACACACCAACTACCATTCCTATTAATATTTGCCAATGAAGCGCTAATTTTTTCATTCAGTGTTTTTAAATTATCTGGAAAGATAAAAAATACTCTATAAATAAGTGTTTTAAAGACATAAAAAAAAGCACTTAAAGTGCTTTTCAATAAATTTAACTAAAAATACTTAAAATTGATACCTAATTGATAATGCCAAATCTAAATCAGTGTCTTTGCCATAATCTCCTAAAACTCCTATTTCTGGTCTAAAATCTAACGATATTAAAAAAGGTGCTCTAAAATTATATTCGATACCTACATTTCCATCTGCGTTTAAAAATAAGCCGTCATCCTCTTCAGTTTCATAACCATTACTATAACTCCAAGATCCAATTCCTGCACCAAACCCTGCGTACCAATTAAAACCTCCATCTATATTCCAAACCCATTGATAAATACCCGATAGTTTAAAAGCGCTATATTCCTTTTTATCTTTATAACCAAGATCGAGCTCAAACCTGTTTTCATGATTTATTTTATGCTGGTATGATATTTCTCCTCCAAAACCATCATTATCTCCTAATCTAATTCCTAATGCGTTATTTGATATATCTTGCGCAAAACTTGTCTGTAACATTCCTACTAGTAAAAATGTTAATAAAATTATTTTTTTCATTATTATATATTTTTAAGTTTATTTTAAAATAGCAAGGTTTATGCCACACAAACAAATACCATTTATTATTTAATGTGACCTAATTATTAATTTGTGTCATAGTTAATGTAGTTATGAATATATTTTATATATTTTTAGCATAATATTAATCAATTAAAAAAATTAAAATGGCAGGAATTTTAGACTTACTGAATAGTGATTTAGGAAAAACTCTTATTAGCGGTGCTAGTAAACAATTTGGACAAGATGAAGGAAAAACAGCTAATGCCTTAGGCGCAGCACTTCCTTTAATTTTAGGTGCAATGAAAAACAATGCTTCATCTCCTGAAGGTGCTGCAGGTTTATTAAGTGCTCTAGGAAACGAAAAGCATAGTGGTGGAATTATGGATAACTTAGGATCTATTCTAGGTGGCGGTGGAGTTGATGAAGATGTTTTACAAGATGGAGCTGGTATTTTAGGACATGTTTTTGGTGGTCGTGAACAAAATGTTGCACAAGCTGTTAGTAAGTCTAGTGGAATTGATTTAGGAAGCGCAATGAATATTTTAAAAGTTGCTGGACCTTTAGTTATGGGAGCTTTAGGAAAAGAAACACGTCAACAAGGTGTTGCTGACCAAAATGGAATTGGAGATTTATTAGGTGGTATGCTTGGTGGAGCTTCAAATGAACAACAAAGTTTAGTTTCTAAATTATTAGATGCTGATGGTGATGGAAGTATGATTGATGATGTTGCTGGAATGTTACTTGGCGGTAATAAAAAACAAGGTGGACTTGGTGGTTTATTAGGTGGATTATTTGGAAAATAAACAACTGCAATAAATATTAAAAAAGGTTTAGCTTTAATTAGCTAAACCTTTTTTTTTGCATTTTTATATTTAAAATTAAAATGTATTTTTGCCTCGCTAAACTAAAAAAATGGAAAAACTTAAGCAACGTTGGGGTGTTACTTCGAACTTTCAAATAATTCTAATCCTTATTGTGTTTTCAATAAACGGTTCTTTTGCTGCTTATATAGCTAAACCATTAACAGAATTTATTGGGTTAAACTCCGAAACAACAAACCCTTGGTTATTTTGGCCTGTTAGAATTATTTTAGTATTTGCTGTTTACCAAACTACGCTTCCTATTTTTGGTTGGTGTTTTGGTCAATATACATTCTTTTGGAATTTTACTAAAAAAATGCTTTCTAGAATTGGTTTTAAAAGGTTTTTTAAAGAAGATTAATCCTTTCCTTTTTTTATTAAGTACTTATAAACCCACGTTAATGTAAATGTTGGTAAAAAGTCAGTTCCAAAAAAACCTGCTTCTTCCACAAAAGTTACCAACCCACCTATTTTACCTTCGGTGCCTTTATACATTTTATATATTAAAAATGCCGAAGCTGGTGCCCAAATTACATCTGAAAATTCTCCTACTACTGGAATAACAAATGATAACATTCCAATACCATCAAACAAAAGTCCTAGTAATAGCAATTTATATTTTTTACTCATATAATTGTTTTATTTAAAATCTATAATACAATAAAAATGCCAAAAATGGTTAATCCATCTTCCAAATTTTAATAAATAACAATTTAAATATTTCATTATTATTTACTCCATTGCACATACTTAAGTATTCGTTTAGAAATTTAATTCTATTTATTCCTGAAGGATGGGTAAAGGATTGTGGTCCAAATAGGCTTTCTAAATAATTAAAATTCAAAATTAAAGCTTCATTTTGATCTGTTAATTTGGTATTTATTAGATGAAATGCAATTAAATCTGCCAAATATTCAGATTTTTGGTAATCATTAGTTTCTGTTCCTTTGGGAATACTACCCTTTAAATTAAATAAACTAGCTTGTTTTAAGGTTACAATATGTGCCAACTCGTGCGCTAGAACAAAAATTTGAACATCCCTTTTATTTGAGTTTATTAGTCCTTTACTTACTTCAACATAACCAAAAGATGCACCTGCGTTTATTGTTAAATCTTTTTCATCTACAACAAAATCAGTAGGTATTTCTACATCAAATTGTTTAAATAAAGGTATTACTACTTCAGAGTACGTTTTTATTAATAAATCTTTATTGGACAATACTTGTTCGTTTTCGTTTGTTATTCCAGAACTTGTATTACAGCTATTAACTACTATTAACAACACTAAAAAAACTATGTTATGGTATTTATTCATTTTAATAATTTTATAAAAAATAAGCACTCTAATTAGAGTGCTTATTTAAATTAAAAAAAGGGGTTGAGGTTGATTTAATTATTCCGCGTAATACGTAAATGTTTTTGTAACTGTTGCAGCTCCATCAAAATAAGTGTATGAAGAATTTAAAGGGTAGTTATCTGCATTATACTCATATGTAATATCTGCATCAGCAATTGTTCCTGTAATTGGGTTATTTGTATTTACACTTTGAACTCCAACTTTAATTGCTGCAAAAGCTGCTGGATAAACTCCTTTAAATGGGTTGTTTTTATCATCATATGTAGCAACATAATCTGATCCATATTTGTTTTCAGTTAAAACGTTTCCGTTTTCAATAGTAAATAAAACTTCAGAAGTTGCGTCAGAATCTGTGTGGTCAGTTCTTACTTCAGAAGTTAAATCTCCATTTGTATTATAAGTATAAGTATATGTATGTGTTAAAACATCATCTATTTTGTATACTCCAGCAATAATTTGTCCGTCAGCATTATATTCATAAACTGTACTTTTTGCATCCGCTTCAACTTTAGTTTCAATAACTTGGTTTTTATCATTATAAATAAATGCAGTTACTGTAGTAATCATTGTTCCCCAATCATCTTCTTCTTTTGAAGTTTCACTTACAAAATTAGAAGCAGCATACGTATAAGTAGTTACAGAATTTTCTCCCCAAGCATCTGCAACTGTATATGTTTCAATTCTAGATCCACTTCCAACTTCTCCACGAACATTAATAATAACATTGTAAACTTTGGTAGATTCACCATCTTGTGCCGTTACAGTAAATAACGTTGGCTCTCCATCCACATATGTTACTGCTGCTCCTGAAGCTGGTGAAACCGTTGCGTTTTCAGAAACACCAATTGTTGCAACTAAATTTTCTAAACTTGTTTGAAAAGGTACACTTATAGTAATTGTGTTTCCTAAATCATACGTTACATCATCTGCTGTTAAACCTTCAAAATTGATTTCGAATGCATCTATGCTGTTTAAAGTTGATAATACGTCATCGTCATCGCTTGAACAAGAAACTGCAACAACAGCTACAAACAAACATAAAATTGAATAAATTTTTCTCATAATTAAAATATTTAAAATTGTTTTTTATCTTTTTTATTATTAATTACAACTCACAAGATAACAATGAATTATAATGTTTTTATTTATTATAAATTTGGATTATTAATAATTGCGTCATTTGGAAATGGAATTACATACCTGCTATCATTTTGTTCTAAAACATATAATACTCCATTAAAAACCTTCTTTATTTTTGGCTGAGTTGTTCGCTTTAAATCATTCCACCTGTGCCCTTCAATTGCAAATTCTCGTTTTCGCTCTTCTAATACTTCGATTAATAAATCTGCAGAGTTTAATGAGTTTAACTTCGTTTTGTATGCTTCCCAACCTAAAGCTGTATATCTATTTTTAGCAAATTCTATTAATTTTTGTTTAGCCAAATCATCTTCTCCAAGTTGAGCCAAACTCTCTGCAATAGTTAAGTATAACTCAGATGTTCTATAGGAGCATTTAAACTTTGTATCTGCGCTTTTATTTGAACTATAAGTTCCGTCTGTATTTTCTGAAAAATAAATTGAAAAACGTAAATCGTTACCTTGTATATAACTACTAATCAAGTTGTCTGAAATTGTTGTATTATTAGCAATATCGAAAGAAGCTATTTTTTCTAAAGCTAATATAGATTCTACCGAACTATACTCAGAAGGTAAGATTGAAATATCCGAATTCAAATCTTGTATATCTCCATTAATAACCAAAGCTTCAGTTGCTACATTTATTGCCTTTTGCCATTCTTGCATATATAAATACACACGAGTTTTAAATGCTTTAATAGCTACTTTAGAAAATCTATAATTATAACCTAATTCTTGTTTTTCTACATTTATTAATAATTCAGCAGTTTCTATATCATTTAATATTAAAGTATAAACAGTTTCTATTGTTTGAACTGGATAATTTTTATCTGAATCATATTCTGTAGTTATTGGCACTCCTAAATCTACACCTGCTGTAGCTTTATTATATGGTTTTGCATACATATTAAGTAGTTCAAAATATTGCATAGCTCTTAAAGCATAAGCTTCACCTAATAACTGCTCTTTTTCTAATTGAATACCTTCAATAGTTTCCGAATTATTAATTATATGGTTTGTATAAAAAATTGTGTTATATAAACTAGCATACGGAAAAGCACTTGTTAACGGACTTGGATTTAAATCATTCCAAATAAAAATATCTTCATATTGCTCTATACCATTTACGTTGCTATCTAAGCTTAACTCATCTGCTCTATAAGTTGTAAGTACTTTATATTCTTTTGAAGTTGAATAAGCCGATGTTAAAAAGCTTCTATACTCTTCTACCGATTTTGGTATTACTTGACCTACAGGTTCAATATCTAAATAATCATCGCAAGCAATAAAAGTTAGAATAAAAATTAGATATATGTATTTTAAGTTTTTCATTATTTAATTTTTAAAAAGAAAGATTAAATCCTAGTGATATAATTTTAGGAATTGGTTGAGAATAAATACTACCATATGTTTCTGGATCAAAAAAACCATCGTAATTGGTACCTAGAACAAATAAATTTCGTCCTTCTAAATTGAAATTTAAGCTTGCTATTTTTAATTTTTCAAGATATTTTTTTGGCAAAGCATACCCTAATTTAATGCTGCTAATACGCACATATGAAATATCTTTAACCCAAATATCTAGGTCGTTATACGTATTTCCATCATCTGATGAGTTATACCAAGTATATACTAAATCGGTATCAAATCCTGGTGTTGTAAAACCAATTAATGCTGGTAAATTACCTGTACCTGCTTTTAAAATTTCTGTACTATAATTTTTACCTGGCTCAACTAGTGTTGGGTGATAACTTGGAGAACTTTTAACAGTTTGCTTTATATTAAAACTAGTAGAAACTCGTAAATTAAATTGTTTATACTTAAAATTATTTATAAAACCACCACTAAATTTTGGAGTACCATCACCAACATAAGAATATAAGTTTCTATGCTCTTCTCTAGTTAATTGACTTCCGTCTGTTCCATTTTCTAAATTGTAAAAATCTACAGCAGAAACCTTTTTGCCATCTTTCCAAAACAAAGGCAAACCATTACTATCTATTCCAGCTGTTTTAATGGCAAATATTGCATTTACACTATATCCTTTTATTGATGGTTTAAAATCTTCTTCTCTAATTTCAATTTCATCAACTAAGCTTTTATTATGAGATATGTTTAAACTCGTTGTCCATTTAAAATTTGGAGTTGTAATGTTTCTTGTATTAATTGCCAATTCGAATCCACGATTACTAACTGTTGCCCAGTTTGTATTTATAAAATTATAACCACTTTCTAATGGTACTGATTTTAACCCAATTAAATCTGTACTTTTTCTATAGTAATAATCTCCAGAGATATAAATTTTATTTTTTAACAATCCTAAATCAAAACCAACGTTTGAAGAAACTGTTTTTTCCCAGCGAAGCTTACCATTAGGAGCATTTAAAGCTCTTATTGTTTCTTCTGTTACACCTGGTAAGATACTTGTTGAATAATACTCTCCAACAACAAATGGAGATGTTGTTTTATCTATATTACCTTGAACTCCATATGATCCTCTTATTTTTAAGTCGTTAACCACATTTACATTATCCATAAAGGCTTCTTTAAACACATTCCAAGAACCTGCCAAAGACCATAGTGGTAAATATTTATATTTAGGATCTACTCCAAACAAATTAGAACCATCATACCTTAAACTACCAAAAACAGTATATTTTTTATCATATGTATATGAAGCTGTTCCAAAAAATGACGCATACGCATTTTCGTTGTAGGTTTTTTTATAAGTTTCAAAAGATGAATTTCCTAAAGCTCTGTCGTCGGTTATAGGAGTAGTTGTTAGAGTATTAGAGTTAAATCCAAATCCTTTGGTGTGTATTTCAGTATTTTCATTTCGTCTAAACTCTGTACCCAACATTATATCTAACTCATTAATATCATTAAAAGAGGTATTATAATTAGCGGTAGTTTTCCAGTTATACTGAAAAGCATCTGTATCCCAATTTTGAATAATTCCTCCTTCTGGTAAAAAATATGCGTAATTAGTACCGTCTACACTATATCTAGATTTTTGCTCGTACTTACGTGTGTAATAACTATTTTTATCTCCATATTTTTCAGTTTTATTAAAATCTAATTGCAACCCTAATTGACTGTAAAAATGAATTTTATCGTTTAATTTATAGTTAACATCAAAAATTGATTTTATAGAGTTTGAAATTAACTCATAATCCGTATTTTCTCTCTCTTCTAAAATATTGTAATCTAAATTTAAATCAGATCTTTCAATCAAATCTGGATCATATACATAGTTGCCATTTTCGTCTTTAACTTTTAAATAAGGATTTGCAGTTCTTGAATAATACGACGGATTTGTATAAGCATCTGCACCAGTTATATAAGAGTATGTTTTGTTTTGACTACCAAATAATGCTACACCTACTTTTAACTTATCATTAAGTGAAAAATTATTTTTTAATGTAATATTATAACGTTTTTGACCAGTTCCTTTAGTGGTTCCTTTCTCATCAAATAAACCAGTAGAAAAATAATAGTCGCTTTTATCATTTCCACCTGAAAGACTTAAACTATACTGTTGGTTTAAAGCCATTTGATATATTTGATCTCCCCAATTAGTATTCGTATTTTTTAAATTGTTAATTGCATTTTGAGCTTCACTTGAAATACTTAAAAAACCATTGTTACTAAAATTATCGTACTCATTAAATGAATTTAAAATTCTAGCTACTTCTCCTCTATCTTGCTGATATTTTAAATCTGAACGACTTGCCAACATTAACTCAAAATCTACTTTTTGAGAAGAATTCATTAAATTTAGTTTATCAAAATCAGGCTTTTGAGTTATAAAAGAAGTTGCATTGAAATTAACTTTCATATCTCCTTTTTTTCCTCTTTTACTAGTTATTACAATAACTCCATTTGCTGCCCTTGCTCCATAAATTGAAGTTGCCGAAGCATCTTTAAGTACAGTAATACTCTCAATATCTTCAGGATTTAAACCTGCAATTGCATAAGATTCTAAATTATCTATATTATCTTTATCCGTATAATCATCTGGAATATCACTGCCTTCTAATGGAATACCATCTAAAACCCATAAAGGCTCTGATGAACCACTTAATGTTGAAGTTCCTCTAATAGATATTTTTGCAGGTGCTCCTGGCGCTCCATTTGTTGCTTGTATAACAACTCCAGAAATTTGTCCTGTTAACATTTGGTCTACATTTGCAACACCAGCTTGTTGAATTTCTTCAATATTAACCTTTGCATATGAAGATGTCATTTTACGTTTCTCAATTTTTTGATAACCTGTTAAAACAACTTCCTCCAACATTTCCGATTTTTCTTTCAGCTTAATAATTAACCCCTCACTAGTAGATGAAACTGCTATTTTTTCAGTTTCAAAACCCATATATGAAACCAAAATGTATTTAATACCTTCTGATACTTTTAATGTAAACTCTCCATTAAAATCGGTTGTAGAACCTAGCATTGATCCTTCTATAACTCCATCAATTTTTGTTTTATTACCAATAATTGCTGACGATACATAAACAGAAGCACCAACAATTGGCATTTGCATAGTAGCATCTAATACTTTCCCGCTTATTACCTTTTGTTTTTGTGCAACTAGTAAACTAGGTATAAAAATTAATAGATATATTAATTTCTTCATTATTCCTTTTTATTTAATTATTCAAATTATATTCAATTCTTGCTATCATATCACTATAATGTTCTTTGGTAGCTCTATCTCCTTTATTTTTCTTTTTCTTAAAAAGTTTTAATGCTCTTTCCAATTCGGCTCTTTTATTAGAACCAACATCTGACACTCTTGGGATGTATGAAAAATGTATATTTTTAAAACTGTTAGAATTTTCTGAAATGGTTTTCTCTTTTGTTTTTTTAAGCAATGTATTTCTATCAACAGTCAATACATCTATGTAGTTTTTTTGAGTCATTCTCTCAAACATATCTAAAGATTTACCCTTTATTGTTTTTGTAAAAACGGCTTTAAAAAGTGTATCAAATAAATATTGCTCTGTAAAAGCAATTTCATTTTTACTTACAAGCATCTCATTCTCAACTATTCTCATTAACCTATCGGTCTTTAGCAACGCATAAATTACATTTGTTTGATAAATACGTAACATTGAAATTGGTGAATAGTAACGCTCACCATCAGGTGCATCTCTAACAGCATAAACTTTATTAATAATATCTGGTGTAAACAACCATTTTTGTGGTAGAATTGCATTGTTTATTAAATAATCTAAAGCTTCTTTTTGGGTTGAAGTTGGTACAGCATTAAAAGTATTTTTTCCATCGCCATAAACTGTATTATTTATATAAACACCACCTATATTAGCCATTACATGGTTGTTATACAATTCCCATTGGTCTATAACTGCTTTATATAATTTTGAAGCTTTGTAATACGTTTGCCCTTCTTCTTCTGTCCATTCAATAATATTTGGTATAATTCGTTTTAAATTCAACAAACCATATTCACTTGCTTTAACTGCATTGTTTCCTAAATCTTCACTTTGAGATCTTGGATCTACAACTGCAGTGCTACTTTGCTGTGGTCCATAAAAATATTGAGAATCATTTTCGTGTTTACGAATCCATTTATTTAATATTGGTAGCTCTTCGTGAGCTGTTTTACCTTCAATCCATCTATACCCCCAATTGATAGCGTATTTATCATATACTCCTATTTTTGGAGTAATATCTACAACATTATCTTCTGGTTGCGCAACGTAATTGTAACGTGCATAATCCATAATTGAAGGAGCTGTACCTCCCATTTTTGAAGTAAATGAAGGTGACCTTAAAGAATCAACAGGATAACTAAAAGAAGCTCCCATATTATGTTTTAATCCAAAAGTATGTCCTACTTCGTGAGAAGAAACAAAACGAACTGCTTCACCCATATGTTCATCTGAAAACTTATTAGAACGAGCTTTAACATCAATTGGACCTGTTTGTACGCGCATCCAAGCATGTAAACCTTTCATTAAATTGTGCCACCAAATAATATCAGACTCTAAAATTTCACCACTTCTTGGATCTACTATTGAAGGTCCCATTGCATTCTGTTTTTCTGAAGCTGCATACGTAATTACAGAATATCTAACATCATCTACATCAAAATTTACATCTTCTTTTGAAGGATATTTAACTTTGATTACATTTTTAAAACCAGCTGCTCTAAAAGTTACATCCCAATCATAAACACCTTTTTCTATATAAGACCTCCATTGTTTTGGCGTAGCAGGATCTATATAGTAAACTATTTGCTGTTTTGGTTCTACCAATTCACCTTTATTATATTTTGCTATATCTTCTTTTTTAGGCTCTAATCTCCAACGAGTAATCATTTTTCTAGTTTCAACTTCGTGCTGAGCATCAGAATAATAATCCATTGGTTTACTAAAATATCCTACTCTATCATCAGCAAAACGAGGTTTCATTATTTTAGTAGGCAGCAAAACTATATTTGTTGTAATACCTATTGAAAGTGGCAATGCTGCACTACCTCCTTCACTTACAGATGTTGTTATTAAAGATTTAACAACAATGTTTTTTGGAAACGATTTTATTGCATTAATTTTAGATAAGTTTGTTTTAACACTTCCTCCCAGACCTGTATTTGCTAGAATATCACTAAAACTTTTCTCTTTGCCATTAAAAATTTTATTCACTTTAATAAAAATTGAAGTTGAATCATTATTCTTTGCTTCAATTTTAAATTCTTCAATAATTGATTCTCCAAAATTATCGTTTACAGAAAGTGAAATTGCATCATTTTTGGGTGATTGAACTCTTGGGTTTATTGTTTTAGCCCAAACTTTATTTAAAACAGTATCCTTATAAAACCTAACTAATTTAGTTTCATAATTCATACCTTTATTTAACCCGTGTCCATTTAATGAAAATGGTACACTAGATATTTTGTTTACAACTAATAAATCTTTTCCTAATAATGAATCCGGAATTTCAAAATAGTAGTCTTCTTTAATAGAATAAACATTAAAAAGGCCTTGCTTAACTTTACCTTCTTTTATTAGTTTTTTATATGATAATCCTGCTGAGCTTTCACTCTTAACAGTATCTTTCTTTTCTTTATCTTGACTTAAACTTTTTTCTGAAGTTAAAAGCAACACAAAAATTAATAAAAACTTAAATACAAAACAGCCTTTTATATAGGAGTTCTTCATAAACTACATTTATTATATTGTTGTAAAGATGCCTACAAATAGGTGCTTAATAAAAAAAAAGAGAGTGAACGCATAAAAAAACGGAGTGAAATTTGATTTTATGACAATAAAGGCAGAAAACATTTAAACTTATCATCAATAACTTCAGTTTTAAATGAATTAATCTGATAATACTCGTAACTATTTTTCAAATAATTTAATCCAATATGATGGCTGTTTTCATCTTTAGTTTTTCTTGGATTGTAATTATTTACAACTTCAATTTCTTTGCTATTTATAATAATATCTATAAATAGTGGTTTTTGCTTAGTAAACTCATTGTGCTTTATTGCATTTTCTACTAAAGTTTCTAAAGATAAAAATGGTATTTTTTTTATTAAACTTTGCAAATTACTATTATCTACTATACTTACTTTTAAACTGCTTTTAAATCTAATTTCTTGTAAAAATATATACTGTTTTAAAAATTCTAATTCATTTTTTACCGAAATTAGGTTTCCACTCCTATCGTCTAAAAGATACCTATAAACATCTGCTAACTTTAAAACAAATTTTTGAGAAAGCTCTTTGTTTGAATCTATTAATACGTGTAAAGAATTTAAACTATTAAATAAAAAATGAGGATTCATTTTTTTCTTTAATTGGTTTAATTGCAAAACAGCATTTTCACGTTGGTATTTTTCATTTGTATTTACAAGGTGATCTTTCTCTTTTACAATTTTTAAATTTTCTGAAAATTCTTTTCTTAGTTGAAATCTGGAAACTGCTAAAAGCAACATAAAAATGCAAAAAGCCAACATACTTATCCAAGAAAAATAACGCTTAATATTAACTAGAGATTCTTTTAAATAAATATCAACAGGAAAACTTACTATTAAAATTATGTATGATTTTCCAACTTTTACAGAGTTATAATATCTTAAAACTTCTAGCCCTAAAAATTCTGATGTTACTTTATCTTTTATTAACTCTTTTTGGTTGACTCCAAAATTGGTTCTACCTAAATTATTATTTAAAACCTTATTAATTGAAATATTTTCAAAAAAACTATTTAATGGTTTTCCTATAAAATCTGTTTCGGGGTGCAATACACAAATACCTTTAGTATCTGTTAACACAGTATATCCACCTTCACCTTTATAATTTTCGGAAAAATATTTCCAAAAACTCAATAAATTTATATCATACCCAGTAACAACAATTTTTCCGTTTGCTAATTCTTTAGCTATTATTTTTCTATTATATACATTGCCATCTTTATTTACAACATCATTAATTGAAGTTTCAAAATTAATAAGTTTTAAAACTTTAATTAAATTAATAATTTCACGCTTATATTCAGTGTTTGCATTTTCAGAAAAAACAATATCTTCAATCTTTTCATCTACTAAAAAGCAAACAAAACTATTATTAATATTATTATTCGAAACAGCCAAATCATTTGTAAATAGCAATTTTTCTTTTAGGTTATTATCTGTTATTTTTTCTGAATTAGCTATAATTTTTTCTGAATCAATTAAAAAACTATTTAGTTGATTAAACTCAAAATCAACTATATTTTGCTTAGATTTTAGGTTACCAATAACAATATCTTCAATTAAATTTTCTGTAACCAATGTAATTTTAGGCGTTATTAATGCATTACCTAAAAAAAATATTACAATTAAAATTATACTAATATATAAGTATTGCTGATGTTTTTTTACCCTTAAAAGAAATTTCATATACCCTTATATTTCAACTAGTAATTAAGCCAATTTTTAAAGGCGTTGATATTTCTAGAACTTACCAAAATAACCTCTGTTGAGTTTGAAGTTGGCTGCAACTCAATTTTTAATCTGTTTTGGCTGTATTTAAAAATATTTTTAATAGCATTATGCCTAACAATATATTTTCTATTTATTTTAAAAAAATCTTTGTCAGATAATCTATCTTCTAAGTTAGAAATTGTTCCTTCATACAAATAACTTTCACCACTAATAGTAAACAGAAATAAATATTTGTCTTGTGCCATAAAATAAGCTATCTCATTACTATTAATAGATATTAATTGCTCACCTCTCGATACTAAAAAACGTTCTTGATCAATTTTATTTTCGTTTGTAGAATTTAATTGCACTAATAAATCTTCAAGCTTTTTTGATTGATTTTCAATGGAAAAATTATAATTTGTATACTTTAAAATAGCATTATTTAGTTTTTCTTTTTCATAAGGTTTTAACAAATAATCTATAGCAAAAAATTGAAATGATTTTATTGCATATTTATCAAATGCAGTTGTAAATATTATAGGTATATCAATTTTTAAGGCTTCAAATATTTCAAAACTTTCGCCATCACCCAAATGGATGTCGCTAAAAATTAAATCGCAAGTATTGCTTTTAAACCATGCTATAGATTCAGCTACACTTTCGAGCCTTTTAATTATATTAATAGAATGTTCACTTTTCAATAGCAATTTCTCTAAAGATTCAGCAGCTAAATCCTCATCCTCAATGATAACGATATTCATCCTTTTACTTTTTAAAGAAATTATAAATAAACTAATTATTCTCAAATAATTAGAATCGACAAATTTAAGTTATTTCAACAAAAAAAACACCCTTATTTAAGATAAAAAAGATGCTTTTGTATTATTAATTAAATAACTATAATAACTCGTTATTTTTTCAATTTTCCTTTAAATTTTTTGATAAATTTATCTAACTTAGGATTAATAACTGCCATACAATAACCTTGAGTTTTATTGTTATTATAATAATTTTGATGATAATCTTCTGCTTTATAAAAAATGTCTATTTTGGTTACTTCGGTAACAATAGGATCTTCAAAAACCTTAGCTTCGGTTAAAGCCTTAATATAGGCTTCAGAAATTATTTTTTGAGTTTCAGAATGATAAAAAATACCTGACCTATATTGTGTACCAACATCATAACCTTGTCTATTTAATGTTGTTGGATTATGCGTGCTAAAAAACACATCTAACAATTCTTCAAAAGAAATAACCGTATTATCAAATTTTATTTGAATAACTTCTGCATGTCCTGTTGTTCCTGTTGTAATATCTTTATATGTAGGATTTTTTAAATCTCCACCGGTATAACCAGATTCCACTTTTTCGACTCCTTTTAAACGTTGAAAAATAGCTTCGGTACACCAAAAACAACCATTTGCAAATGTTGCGGTTTCTAGTTTTGTATTCATTTTTGTTTTTTTTGTAGTAGTAGTTTGCGCATTTACCGTTATACTTAATAACAAAGCAAATACAATTGAAATATTTTTAATCATTTATTGTAATTTTAAGTTGAGTCGTTAAACTTTAAAAAAAATTACTGATTATTTGGAATTAATTTTCTAGGGAATTGAATTATGCTTTCTGCTCCATTTTTTCCAACACTTGCAACCCCAAATAAAAAATTATCTATTACAATATTTTTTAATGTATAATCATTAATATTACCTACAAACCTACTAAACTCCCATTGTGGAGCTGTGGTATTTCTCCAATAAACTTTATAACCAACTATATCTTTATCATTAGAAATATCCCATTTTAATCTAGTTGAAGGTTGAACTGCTCCAGCAATCATAACATTTTTTGGCTCAATTGGTGCCGCAGCCAAAGATGCTAATGTTAAGCAATTAACAGCAGTTAATTTTGCAGCATAATCAAAATTTACACCTTCTACAACATCTCCATAATCAATTCCATTCTCTGTTCTTATATCTTGGTGTTGACGATTGTAATTTTCGTGTGTTTCCATTATTCTTACGCCTGTAAAACCAGCATCGTTAAATGGTTTGTGATGTCCACCACGTCCAAACCTATCTAACCTATAAACCATAATGGCATCTAAATTTGTCATATAATCATCTGTTAATTTGTCAATATAACGTGCTAATTGTCTAGACGGCCCGTCAATTTCACCTCCAAAATAACGCATTCTCGCTCTTTCATTATCAGTGGTATTCATTGAAATTGCTTCAGAAAAAACTCTAAATGTAGAATTATCTATAACACCATCAATACCTTTAATATTACCAATCATATCATTATTAAGCACCGCAATAATATCCCAATTATTCTTTTTAGCGTGTTCTGCTAATATTTTGCCACCAAATAAACCTTGTTCTTCGCCAGACAATCCAACATAAATAATTGAAACCGGAAACGTATACTTACTTAAAACTCTTGCTGCCTCTAAAGCTCCAGCAATACCTGTTGCGTTATCATTAGCACCTGGAGAAATAGCTGTATAATTATTAACATCACTTACGCGAGAATCAATATCTCCAGACATAATAACATATCTATTTGGGTATTTTGTTCCTTTTTGAACTGCTACAACATTAACAACTTTAGTATCAACAGGAATTCTCTTACCATCAGCTTTTATTATTTCTCCAACATAGCTTACTTCCAAACAATTTTTACAATCCATTGAAATATTGTCGAATTCTGATTTTATCCATCGTCTTGCTGCTCCAATACCTTCTGTTTTTGAAACGGTATCAGATAATGTGTGTCTTGTTTTAAAACTAACTAATTTTTTAATATCATTTTCTATATTTTTAGCCGAAGTAGCTGTTGAAATTTCTGTTAATACTCTATCTATTTTAGATTGCGAGTTACACGTAAAACTAAAAATACCAACTAAAATTAATACAGTTTTAAAACTTTTCATTTATATGTTTTTTATGGTTAATACAACTCTTTCTAACATTTCTTCGGTAAAATTTAAATGTGTTACCATACGTAACTTACCACTACCCATTGAAATTATTTGAATACCTGCGTCATTCATTCTGCTTATAAAGTCTTGCTCATTAATACTATCTATAACATTAAAAATTACAATATTAGTTTCTATAGGCTCCACACTTTTTACAAGTTCACAATTTTGTAAGGTTTTACCTAAAATTTTTGCTCTTGTATGGTCTACTGCTAAACGTTCCACATGATTATCTAAAGCATAAATACCTGCTGCAGCTAAATAACCTACTTGACGCATGGCACCACCCAATAATTTTCTAATTCTTAAAGCTTTAACTATTGAAGTTTTACTTCCTATAAGCAAAGAACCAATAGGTGCTCCTAAGCCTTTTGATAAACATATTGAAATAGTATCGAAAACTTTACCATACTGTTCTGGAGTTTCTCCTTTTGCAACAATTGCATTAAACAATCGAGCACCATCGAGGTGCAATGCTAAATTATTTTGATTACAAACTTTTCTAATTTTTAAAATTTCTTCAAAACTCCAACAAGCACCACCACCTTTATTAGTTGTGTTTTCTATAGCTACCAGTCTAGGATAAGCTTCGTGAATACTTCCTCGTTCACCAGCTACTATTTCTTCTAATTGACTAGCAGTAAACATTCCTCGTTCACCATCTATTAAATGACTAGAAACACCTGAATGAACTGCAGCACCACCACCTTCAAAATTATAAACATGTGCCCATTTATCGCAAAACATTTTATCACCAGGCTGCGTATGTATTTTTATTGCCGTTTGGTTTGCCATAGTACCCGATGGAAAAAACAAAGCATCTTCCATACCAAACATTTTGGCTATTTTTTGTTGAAGTTCAATTACAGTAGGGTCCGCATTAAATACATCATCACCAACTTTGGCTTGCATCATAGCGTTTAACATTCCTTTTGTTGGCACAGTAACAGTGTCACTTATTAAATTAATTTGCATAGATTAAAAATGAAAGGTTATTTTTGTAGTTCTTAAATATTAAAATGATTTCGAAAGACCACCTAAATAAGTTACAAGAACGAATTAGCAAGTTAAAAACTTACCTTGATATTGACAAGAAAATAATTGAAATTTCTAACGAGGAAGAAAAGGCTGCAAACCCCGATTTTTGGAACAAACCAAAGGAAGCTGAAGTATTAATGAAAACCCTACGTTCTAAAAAAAAATGGGTTGAAGATTTTAATATTTTAACTACTAATTTAGAAGAAATTACAATTCTTTTAGAGTATTTCTCTGAAGGTGAAGCTACTGAAGAAGAAATAGATTCTATCTATAACTCTACTATAGAACTATTAGAAAACTTAGAATTTAAAAATATGCTTTCTGAAGAAGGTGATAGTCTAAGTGCTGTATTACAAATTACCGCTGGTGCTGGAGGAACAGAAAGTTGTGATTGGGCAGAAATGCTAATGCGCATGTATTTAATGTGGAGCGAAAAACAAGGTTTTAAAGTAAAAGAATTAAACCTACAAGATGGTGATGTTGCTGGAATTAAAACTGTTACCATAGAAATTGATGGCGAATATGCTTTTGGTTATTTAAAAGGTGAAAACGGTGTACACCGTTTAGTTAGAATTTCTCCTTTTGATAGTAATGCTAAAAGACATACAAGTTTTGCCTCGGTCTATGTATATCCACTAGTAGATGATAGTATAGAAATTGTAATTAACCCTGCAGATATAGAAATTACCACGGCAAGATCTAGTGGTGCTGGAGGGCAAAATGTAAATAAAGTTGAAACTAAAGTTCAATTAAATCATAAACCAACTGGAATTCAAATTCAATGCTCAGAAACACGATCTCAGCACGAAAACAGAGACAGAGCAATGCAAATGCTTAAATCTCAATTATATGAAATTGAATTAAAAAAACAACAAGAAGCTCGTGGTGAAATTGAAGCTGGTAAAATGAAAATTGATTTTGGTTCTCAAATTAGAAACTACGTTATGCACCCGTATAAATTGGTAAAAGATGTTAGAACAGCTTACGAAACTGGTAATGTAGATGCTGTTATGAATGGTGAAATTGATAGTTTTATTAAAGCATATTTAATGCAACAAGGACAAAAAGATACTTCAAACGAATTATAAACTTATGAGTAAAATTGATACTGTAATATTTGATCTAGGTGGTGTTTTAGTGGATTGGAACCCAGAACACCTTTATTTAAAAGCTTTTAATGGCGATACAAAAAAAATGAATTGGTTTTTAACCAATGTTTGTACTCCTGAATGGAATATGGAGCAAGATGCTGGAAGAACAATTGCCGAAGCTGAAAAAATAAAAATTGCAGAATACCCACAGTATGAAGAGTTAATTAAACTTTTTTATAAAGATTGGGAATTTATGTTCAAAGGCGTTATTAAAGAGAATGTTGAACTATTTAAACGTTTAAAAGCATCAGAAAACTATAAAGTTTACGCTTTAACTAATTGGAGTGCCGAAAAATGGGATAAAGCTTTAGAGTTATTTCCTTTTTTTAAAGATTTTGATGGTGTTGTTGTATCCGGACAAGAAAAATGTAGAAAACCATTCGATAAAATATATAAAATTATTATAGACCGTTTCAATATTTCTCCTGAAAAAGCAATATTTATTGATGATAATTTTGATAACGCTCAATCAGCTAAAAGATTAGGTATAAATGGTATTCATTTTAAAAATATTAAACAATTAAATACAGATTTAGCAAGTTTTAATATCCTATAATACCTATTTAACACAATAACCGACCTATTTTTAAAAACATTTGGGTATAAATTCATAATAATTTGTATTTTAGCAAAAAAATAGATAAAATAATCTTTAAGCGTATTTTATTTAATTGTTATGAAATTTAAATCAACCCTATGAAAAGAATAATTAATTTATTATTTTTTGCAATACCCTTGCTTATTTTTGGCCAAGAAAAAAGCCTAACTTCCTATACAATTTCAGGAAAAATTATTGATACTGAAACAAAAAAACCTATAGAAGCTGCTTCTATTGTTTTTAGAAATAATAAAGATGAAATTAAATACGGAGGAATTACGAATCGACAAGGTCATTTTTCAATTGATGTTAAACAAGGCAGTTATATAGTTACTGTAGAATATATTTCATACCAAACCAAACAACTACCAATTTCTTTAGTATCCGAAAACAAAAATATTGGAACGGTAGCTTTAACAATTGATAACAATATTTTAGATGAAATTGAAATAGTTTCTGAAAAGAAAAATATTCAAATAACACCTAAAAAAATGACTATTAATGTTTCTAAAGACATTGCATCTGCAGGAGGAATAGCTACAGATGTTTTAAATAACATACCTTCTCTAAATGTAGATGACGGTACAATTTTATTAAGAGGAATGCCTACAACTGTTATGATTAACGGAAGACTTTCACCTTTAACTGGTTCTGAAGCTTTGGGTTCAATACCTGCAAGCTCTATAGATAAAATTGAAGTAATTTCTAATCCTGATGCTAGTTATTCTGCATCTTATAAAAGCATTGTAAATATTATTCTTAAAAAAGGAAAAGACAATGGTTTAAATGGTTCTATAACTGCTACTGGTGGTTACAAAGATATTTACGGAGGTTTAGTTACCTTAAATTACAAAACGAAAAAATATAATGTTTTTTCCACTTTAAACTATGCACATAGCAACCCTATTAAAACTGCTAACTATAATACTGAATATTTTGAAAATGGCTTAACTAGTTTATTATTTAATGAAAATAATGAATCAAGTTCTATTAAAAACAATTACCTTGGTTTATTAGGAGTAGAAATTTACCTTTCTAATAAAACAACTATAACTCCTCAAATTAATTATAGCAATATAGGTTCAAAAACAAATAGTAACACTAATACCAACTTTTTTAACGCTTCAAATGTTCTTCAAACATCCAACTTAAGAAATTACACTATTGATTTTGATGATGAAATTATTGACTATTCTATAGATTTTGAACATAATTTTAATGAAGGTAAAACACTAAAAGGTTATTTTAATTTTAGTGATGATGTAGAGGATTTTGATAGAGTTGTTAGTAACACCAATACAGACTTTACAAATGAAGATTATATCGAACATAACGACTTTAAAAATTCCACTTTAGAAGTTTCATATAATCATTCTTTAGATGATAATAAAGCTTTTGCCTTTGGATATAAAGGAGAATTTGGTAACAATAATTTTTTCAACACAGAAGAAAACGCTGTTAACAATATAGATTACAATGAAAATATAAATGCTGTGTATGCAGAGTTTGAGAATCAAATGGATAAACTATACTTTGGTATATCTTTAAGGGCTGAATTCAGTAAAATTGATGTAAAGTATGTTGATTCTAATACAGAACAAAACCAAAAATACGACAATTTATTTCCTTCGCTTTATTTAAGTTATGATCTTAAGGATAATAAAGCTTTAACCTTAAGCTCTAGCAAAAGTATAGCTAGACCTGATTACTCAAGAATACAACCTTTTGAACAAAAAATAAGTGAAACTAGTAGTTATATTGGTAACGAAAACTTAATTCCAATTTATATTTATCAAAACGAGTTAACCTATTCTTATCTTGGAGATAAAATTTCTATATTTCCAACCTTATTCTACGCTGTTTACGAAAATTACTGGCAAGATGTTACTTATAAAACTGGAGAAAAATTTAACGGAGCAGATAAATTAATTTCAACAGTAGCAAATATTGGCGATTTTAAATATTATGGTTTAAACCTAACATTTACATACAACCCAACTAAAATTTTAAGCTTTAACGGTAACGCAATATTAGCTCAAATGGATCAAACAGGAGGAGTGTTTAATACTGTTAATGATGCAAATGAAGCTATTGAAATAGATTACAATAATAGTAATTTTAATAGTGAATTTAGTTTATTAACGCAGGTAAAAATTCCTAAACTATTTAATTTTCAAACCAATGTAAAGCATTTTTCAGAATCTGAAGGCGCAATTTCAACAAGAAAAGCCTACACTTATGCATCTGCTGCAATAACTAAAGAATTATTTAACAATAATGCCACAATAAGTTTAAACGTAGATGATATATTTTTATCTAAAGAAACTAATAGAGATAGATATACCGAAGATTTTTTCCAAAACACAAAATTTATAAATAAATATAGAACTATAAAGCTTTCGTTTACTTATAGGTTTAACCAAAGTAAAAAACAGCGAAAAATTGATTTTGATAAGAAAGATATCAATCTAAACTATTAATTTAGCTGTTGAAAAACTTAAAAAATGAAAATATACCACAATCCACGTTGTAGCAAAAGTCGCCAAGGAGTTGCTATTTTAGAAGAAGCTAAAGTAAACTTTGAAACAATTAAATATTTAGATACACCTGTTTCTGTTGAAGAACTAAACGAAATAATTAAAATGTTAGGTATTTCACCAATAGATCTAGTTAGAAAAAACGAAGCTATTTGGAAAGAAAACTTCAAAGGAAAAAATTTAACCGACAGTGAAATTGTAACTGCAATGATAGAAAACCCTAAATTAATAGAGCGCCCTATTGTAATAAATAATGGAAAAGCTGTTATTGGTAGACCACCAGAAAATATAAAAACATTACTATAATAAATAAAAAGGCCATCAAAATTGATGGCTTTTTTATTTTACAAGTTAACACTAGTTAACATATTTTAAGTTGAATTCTACCTATTTTTGAAAAATACACAAACTTAATTATGAAAAATATCACTATAATTCTATTCTTAATTTTAGCTACTCCTATTTTTTCTCAGTATAAAAATAAGATGTCGCAGAGACCAAAAGTAGAAGTTACAGGTACTGTTATAGATTTTGACACAAAACTACCTTTAGAGTATGCTACAATAGTTTTAACTCCTTTAAAAGGTAAAAAACTAACCGGTGGAATTACAGATAGCAAAGGGAACTTTTCTGTTGAAGTACCAAAAGGATCTTATAATATTAGTGTTGAATTTATTTCGTTTAAAACTAAAACATTTCAAAACAAAATTCTTACTGCAAACATTAACTTAGGCGTAATTCCATTAAAAATTAATGCCGAAAGCTTAAATGAAGTTGAAATAATAGCAGAAAAAAGTACTGTTGAAATTAGATTAGATAAAAAAATATACAACGTTGGTAAAGATATGACCGTTAAAGGTGGTTCAGCTTCCGATGTTTTAGATAATGTACCATCCGTATCTGTAG
Source organism: Lutibacter oricola (assembly GCF_900106565.1). Classification (GTDB taxonomy): domain Bacteria; phylum Bacteroidota; class Bacteroidia; order Flavobacteriales; family Flavobacteriaceae; genus Lutibacter; species Lutibacter oricola. The sequence continues at coordinate 81,037 of NZ_FNNJ01000002.1, read as the reverse complement.
ATGTTGAAGGAAATGTTAGTCTACGAGGAAATGATAATGTACGTATTCTTGTAAATGGAAAACCTTCTGGATTAGTTGGCTTAAGTGGTACAGATGCTTTACGTCAATTACCCGCAGATGCAATTGAAAAAGTTGAAGTAATTACTAGTCCATCTGCTCGCTATGAAGCCGAAGGAACTGCAGGTATTTTAAATATTGTACTTAGAAAAGGTAAAGCCTTAGGTTTTAATGGTTCGGTTTCTGCAAATATAGGTGAACCTGAAAGGTACGGCGCTTCTGCTAATTTAAATTACAGAACCAAAAAGGTAAATTTCTTTACGTATTTAGGTTACAACTTTAGAACTTCTCCTGGAAACGCATTTACAGATATGATTGTTTATGATAATTTAGATGCAATTGATTATTATAGAAACGAAAAAACTGATTACAACAGAGAAAGAAAAGGTATTAATTCTAGATTTGGTATTGAATATTATCTAAGCGAAAACAGTTCTATTACAGGTACTTTTTTATATAGAAATTCAGACGGAGAAGATATAGGAACTAACTACCTAGATGTACTTGACAACAATCTTCTATTAACAGAATCTAGCATACGTGAAGAGTTAGAAACTGAAGATGACAAAACTATAGAATACAACTTAAATTACACAAAAGATTTTAATAAATCTGGGCATAAATTAACATTCGATTTTCAATATAACGAAAGCGACGAAACTGAATTCAATTTTATTGATGACAATACTACTTACCCTTCATTTGAACAAGAAGCTGATGAAAGAATTACAACTACCGAAAGTAATAAAGAACTTCAAATTAAAGGAGATTACACGCTTCCAATTGGAGAAAACAAACAATTTGAAGCTGGATTTAATTTAAATTTTGAAGATTTAACTTCAAATTATTTAGTTGAAGATGAAACTATTGATAATGTTACCGGTGAAATTATTTCTGGTGTATTTGCCAATAACACCAATTTATCCAATTCACTAGATTTTAAACAAGATATTTATGCTTTTTATATACAATTTGGAAACAAAATTAATAAGTTTTCTTACTTATTGGGTTTACGTTCAGAAACTACAGAAAGAAGTATTAAACTAATAGATAGCAATGAAGAATTCAATAAAAAATTTACTGAATTATTTCCAACCGTAAACTTAGGCTTAGAATTAAATGATACAGAAAGTATTACGTTAGGTTATAGTAGAAGATTAAGACGTCCTCGTCACTTTTTTTTAAACCCTTTTGAAAGTAGAACAAGTGAAACATATATAAGAAGAGGAAATATTAATTTAGATCCAACTTACACAAGTTCATTTGATCTTGGTTATCTTAAAAAGTGGGATAAATTCACATTAAATTCTTCTATGTATTACCAATATTCTACTAATGTTTTTGAAATGGTTCAAGATGAAGAATACAGAGAAATTGATGGAGAAGAAACCTTAGTAATTATTAGAACCCCAATAAATTTTGGATCACAAAACCGTTATGGATTCGAATTTACTGCTAATTACAATCCATTTAAATGGTGGAGAATTTCTTCTAGCTTCAACTTTTTTAAATCTGAAATGGAAGGAGACTACAACGGCATAAGTTACGATAATGATGATACTTCGTGGTTTACACGCTTAACTTCTAGAATTACACTTCCTGGAAAAATTGATTGGCAAACTAGAGGAATGTATATGGCTCCGTTTGAAAGTGCTTTGAGTAAACGAAAAAGTATGACTAGTGTTAACTTAGCTTTCAGTAAAGATATTTTAAAGGAAAAAGGAACTTTAGCTCTAAATGTTAGTGATTTATTTAACTCTAGAAAAAGAAGATCTGATTCATTTTCAGATAACACCTATTCGTATGGAGAATTTCAGTATAGAGAACGTCAAATATCGTTAAATTTTACCTATAGATTTAATCAAAAGAAAAAAAGAGAAAGACAAGGTAGTTATGATAATGATGGTGGAGACGAAATGTTTTAAACCTACTAGCATATATAACACAAAAAAAGAGCAACTAAATTAGTTGCTCTTTTTTTTATATAATAATTGTTATTATTCTTTTCTTGCAGGTTCTTCTTGCTTTCTATACTTTAAAGACTCTCTAAATGAACCAACTAACCAATAAGGAATAACGAAAGTTAATAAAAATATCATTAACCAAAATCCCATTGTGAAAATTGTTAAGAAAACTAAAAAACCAGAAAACTGAGATAAATCCATAGTAGTAATTATTTATTTTTTTTGCTATGTGACAAAATTAATATTTATTTTGAATTAATTGCACTACTTTTTATTTTTTTTATGATAATTCTCATTTCATTATTCAAAAAAAAACACCAAACGAAATAAATCATTTGGTGTATTTAATATTTAAAGCCTTTTCTTATTTAAATTCAGAAAAGAAATCGTTTCCTTTATCATCTACTAATAAGAATGCTGGGAAGTTTTCAATTTTAATTTTTCTAACTGCTTCCATTCCTAATTCTGCAAAATCAACAACTTCAACAGATTTAATACTGTTTTTAGCTAAAATAGCAGCTGGCCCACCAATAGAACCTAAATAGAAACCACCGTTTGCTTTACAAGCATCTGTAACTTGTTGAGAACGGTTACCTTTAGCTACCATTACCATACTACCACCAACTTTTTGGAAAGGATCTACATAAGGATCCATTCTACCTGCTGTTGTTGGCCCAAAACTACCTGAAGGCATTCCTTTAGGTGTTTTTGCTGGTCCCGCATAATAAACTGGATGATCTTTAAAGTATTGTGGCATTTCTTCACCATTAGCTAACATTTCGCTAATACGTGCGTGTGCCATATCACGAGCAACAATTAATGTTCCTTTTAAGTTAAAACGAGTTTTTACTGGGTGCTTAGAAAGTTCTTCTCTAATTTTTTCCATTGGTTGATCTAAATCTAACTCAATTGCATCCTTTAAGTGCGGTGCTTCTTTTGGTAAAAATTGTGCTGGATTTTTTTCTAATTCTTCTAAGAAAATACCTTCAGAAGTAATTTTACCTTTTACATTACGATCGGCACTACAACTAACACCTAAACCTACTGGACAAGATGCTGCGTGACGAGGTAGACGAATTACACGTACATCGTGCACAAAGTATTTACCACCAAATTGAGCTCCTACTCCACTTTCTTGACAAATTTTAGTAATTTTTTCTTCCCACTCAAGGTCACGGAAAGCTTGACCTCCCATATTTCCTTCAGTTGGTAAGTGATCTAAATAACCTGCAGATGCTTTTTTAACAGTTGCTAAGTTTGCTTCAGCAGAAGTTCCACCAACTACAAATGCTAAATGGTAAGGAGGACATGCAGATGTACCTAAATCCATAATATGCTTTTTAACAAAGTTTGTTAAATTTTCTTCAGTTAACAAAGACTTTGTCATTTGGTACAAATAGGTTTTATTTCCAGAACCACCACCTTTTGTTATAAATAAAAACTCATATTTATCGCCAGTTTCAGAATAAATATCAATTTGAGCAGGTAAATTAGAACCTGAATTTTTCTCTTCTAACATTGTTTGTGGAACAATTTGAGAAAAACGTAAATTATCTGTTTGGTAAGTATTATAAACTCCTTTTGAAATATATTCAGCATCGTTTACACCTGTGTAAACATCTTCACCTTTTTTTGCTACACAAATTGCAGTACCAGTATCTTGACACGTTGGCAGTTCTCCTGCTGCAGTAACCATTTGGTTTAATAACATTGTATAAGCAACAAAACGATCGTTATCAGTAGCTTCTGGATCTTTAAGAATTGTCTCTAATTTTTGTAAGTGAGTAGCACGTAGGTAGAACGATACATCGTGGTATGCAGCTTGTGAAAGCAACTCTATTCCTTCTGGTGATACTTTTAGAATTTTACGTCCATCAAACTCAACCACAGATACGTGATCTTTAGTTAACAAACGATACTTTGTTGTGTCCTTTGTAATAGGAAACGGTTTTTGGTATTTAAATTCAGACATCTTATATATTTTAATTTGTAACTTAATTTTTTCTCCCACAAATATACAATTGATGTAGAAAAAACTTGTTAGAAAAAAGGTTTATTTATCTTTTAACCGTATAAAAGTTAATATAATATGACAAATGTCAGAACTAAACAAGGAGTATATAATTTTTACTCTTTTTGAATATTTTATTTGGAAACGTTATTCCAAGGCTAGTATTAAACTATCGAGTTACAAGCTCTTTTTTAAGAGCTTAATTTCATTAATAATATCTGTTCTTGATGTTTCATCATTAAAATTTAAAAACGAAAAAGAAGCTCCTAATGTAGAAAAAACATCTAACGTTACTGGTAATTTTTTATTAAGTTTCGAAAATAGAATTCCAATAACTACCTCTTTAGGTTTACTTGTTAAAAATGCAATTTTTCGGTTTGAAATAGATTTAATATTTTTAGTTGCAAATTGAATGTATTCTAGAATTTCTTCTTCAGAAATGTTCCAAGTTGCGTTTCTTAAATCCATTATTATATTATAATCTGGCTTATAATTTATATCCTGAAATAATTTAGTCTTTAACGCTATTACATCTTCAATATAAAAATCTCCGTTATAAACTTCAATAATTAAATGTTGATTAGTTAAAATTTTATATGTTTTATAATCTGTTTTCAATAATAAACTACTTGTATATTATATCCTAAATATTAATTCGTAAAAATAAAAACCTTCCAATATTTGAAAGGTTTTTATTAAAATATATAGTTTTTTTTATTTTATCAACTCAAATGATTGATTTGCAATCTCTAACTCTTCGTTAGTTGGTATAACTAATAATTTAACTTTAGATTTTTCTGTATGAATTTCTTCTATTTTTCTAGCTTTCATATTATTTTTATCTAAATCAATATCAATTCCAAAGAAATCTAAGTTTTCACAAACCATTTTACGCATTGGTATAGAATTTTCTCCAACACCAGCTGTAAATACAATAGCATCTACACCGTTTAAAACAGCTATGTAACTTCCTAAATATTGTCTTAATCTATAAGCAGCCATTTCTAATGCTAATTGACATTTTTCATCACCAGCTTCTGCTTCTGCTTCAATATCTCTATAATCAGATAAACCGTCTGTTAAACCAACCATACCACTTTCTTTTTGAAGCATGTTATTTACATCATTTAATTCATAACCTAAATTATTAACTAAATGAAATATAATAGATTGGTCTATATCTCCACTTCTACCTCCCATAATTAAACCTGCAACTGGTCCAAATCCTAATGAAGTATCAATACTTTTTCCATCTTTAATTGCCGTCATACTACAACCACCACCTAAGTGAATTGTAATAATTTTAGAACAATTTTCACCTTCTAAATGTTCTATTGCTCTTTCTGCTACATATTTATGACTTGTACCGTGGAAACCATACCTACGAATATTATGCTCTTCTAAAAATTTATTTGGAATGGCATATTTATAAGCTTCAACTGGCATTGTTTGATGAAACGCTGTATCAAAAACAGCAACTTGTTTAGCTTCTGGAAAAATTTCTTCAGCAACAACAATACCTTCGTAATTTGCAGGGTTATGCAATGGTGCTAATGAAAATAAATCTTTTATTTTTTCTTTTACTTCATCGTTAATTACAACGGTTTCAGCAAAAGTACTTCCACCGTGTACAACTCTATGTCCAACAGCAGAAATTTCTGATGTAGATTTAATTACACCTACTTCTTCATCTAAAAGAAATTTAACCAATTTTTGAAGACCAGCTTTATGATCTGGAATTCTACAAACCTTTTCTATTTCATTTGTAGCAGATTCGTATTTGATTTTTGGATTTTCTAATCCAATACGTTCTACAATTCCCGAACATATTACCTCCTGAGAAGGCATATTAAATAATTGATATTTAATTGATGAACTACCTGAGTTTATTACTAAAATTTTCATTTTATATTCCTTGTGCTTGTATTGCTGTTAAAATTACTGTGTTAAAAATATCGTCTATTGTACAACCTCTACTTAAATCGTTTACTGGTTTATTTAAACCTTGTAACATTGGGCCAATTGCCAATGCTCCTGTTTCACGTTGTACTGCTTTATATGTGTTGTTTCCTGTATTTAAATCTGGAAAAATTAATACGTTTGCTTGTCCTGCAACTTCAGAATCTGGCATTTTACTTTTACCTACTTTAGGATCTACAGCTGCATCGTATTGAATTGGTCCTTCTACTTTTAAATCTGGTCGTTTTTCTTTTACAATTTCTGTTGCTGCTCTAACTACATCAACATCTGCTCCTTTTCCAGATGCACCAGATGAATAAGATAACATAGCTATTTTAGGTTCCATACCAAAATTAATGCTACTTTCTGCTGAAGATATTGCTATTTCTGCTAATTGCTCTGCATTTGGATTTGGATTAATTGCACAATCTCCAAAAACAGAAACTCTATCTTCTAAACACATAAAGAATACTGAAGAAACTACAGATACTCCTGGTCTAGTTTTTACAAATTGTAAAGCTGGTAAAATAGTATGTCCCGTTGTATGTGCTGCTCCAGAAACCATTCCGTCTGCTAAACCTTTATGCACCATCATAGTACCAAAGTAAGAAACATCTCCCATTAAATCTTCAGCCATTTCAATAGTTAAACCTTTATGTTTACGTATTTCAAACAAGGTTTTTGAAAACTCTTTATAATACTCAGATTTTATTGGATCTATAATTGTTAGCTTACTTAAATCTAAATTTAAACCTAAGCTTTGCGCTCTATTTTCAATATTTTCATAATCACCTAGAACAGTAATATCTACAATATCTAAAGCAAGTAATCTAGCTGTAGCAGCAATAATTCTATCATCACTTCCCTCAGGTAAAACAATATGTTTACGCTCTGTTTTTGCTCTTTTTAATAAATTGTATTGGAACATTTTAGGAGTCATTCCACTACTTTGAAATGTAATTAAACGCTCATTAATTTTATCCTCGTCTATATATTTATCAAATGTATTAATTGCTGAAATAATTTTCTCTGTGTTTTCTGCATACATATGAGACCTTACCGCTCCAATTTGATTTGCTGTATGGAAAGTTCCATCTTTTACACTTAATATAGGTACAACTTGTCCTAAACCTTCAATTAATTTTACAATTGGTTCTTCTAAAGTTATTCCACCAGTTAAAACAATACCTGCCACTGCTGGATAATTAGTAGAAATATTAGCTTGTAAAGCACCTAAAACAATATCAGATCTATCACCTGGTGTTATTACCAAAGTATTCATGTTTTTAAGGTGAGTTAAGTAGTTTCTTAACTGCATTGCTCCTACTGTAAAACTTGCACATTGATTGTTCATATGCTCTTCACCAAATAAAACTTCAGCATTTACAGTTGCTGCTATTTCTTTTAATGTAGGGTTATTTAATGTTGAAATTAGTGGAATTGCATTTACCAATACATCTGCTGGTAATACCTTTTTCACATCTTCTTCTACAATAGATAAGTTTTCTTCTTTAATTTTATTTGCAACTACTGCTAAAACTTCAACTTCTTTATCTTTAAAAGAGTCATAAGCTAGTAACAAGTCGCCCATAAATTCGTCCATAGATTTACCAACACCGCTAGAAACAATAATTGCAGGTATACCTAAATTTTTAGCTATTAAAATATTAGCATCTAATTCAATTGCAGATCCTTCGCCTGAGAAATCTGTTCCTTCAACAAGCATAAAATCGTTTTGCTCTTCAAGAACTTTGTACTTTTCAATTATAGTGTCTATAATTTCTCCTTCTTTCCCCTTGTTTCTCTTATTTATAAACTCAGTTCTAGTAAAAGCAAAAGCATCTTTTGGTTTTAGATCTAATTCGAACTGAGAAATAATAGTGTTAATATGATTATCGTTTTTACCTTTTTTAACATCGTCTATTATAGGCCTAAAGTAACCCACTTTAGCTGTTTTACCCAGTAACATACTCATTAAACCTAGTACAACAATAGATTTACCACTATTAGGTTCACTAGTAGCAATATATATAGCTTTATTCATTAAATTAAATTTTATGCAAATATACTTTTTATGAAGTTATAAAACCATACCTGTAGGTCTTTTTTTGAAATTGGTTAACCAATTTTACAATTATTTAACATTAAAAGCTATTTTGTAAATAATTAATACCTTTGATTCACAAAATTTTAGGTAAATGACTACACTTTTTTATAATATAAAAGAATTAATACAAGTAGAAGAAACTTCAAAAAAAATGGTTTCTGGTAAAGAAATGAAGATTTTACCTACTCTAAAAAATGCTTTTCTAGTTATTGAAAATAACAAAATTAAAGATTTTGGTGTTATGGAACACTGCCCAAAATCAGGGTTTAATACTTCTGTAGATCTTTTAAATAAAATGATTTTACCTACTTGGTGCGATAGCCATACGCATATAGTTTATGCAGGAAATCGAGAACAAGAATTTGTAGATAGAATAAATGGTAAAACTTATGAAGAAATTGCTAATAATGGTGGTGGAATTTTAAATTCCGCAAAAAAACTACAACAAATTTCCGAAGAAGAATTATACAACCAATCTGCCAAACGAGTTGAAGAAGTAATGAGTTTAGGTACTGGTGCTATTGAAATAAAGTCGGGCTATGGTTTAACTAAAGAAGCTGAATTAAAAATGCTTCGAGTTATTAAAAAACTAAATGAGAATTATTCTGCAACCATAAAAGCCACTTTTTTAGGCGCACACGCAATTCCTTCAACCTATAAAAACAATAAAAATGTTTATTTAGATTTGGTTATAAATGAAATTTTACCTGAAGTTTCCTCTAACAACTTAGCCGAATTTATTGATGTATTTTGCGAAACAGGTTATTTTAGCGTTGCCGATACTAAACGCCTACTTAAAGCTGCAAAAAAATACAATTTAAAACCAAAAATTCATGTAAATCAGTTTACTGCAATTGGTGGTGTGCAAGCTGGTGTTGAGTTTAAAGCTTTATCTGTTGACCACTTAGAAGAAATGAGACAAGAAGATATTGAATCTTTAAAAAACACAAATACAATGCCTGTGGCATTACCATCGTGCTCTTACTTTTTAAGTATACCTTACACACCTGCAAGAAAAATAATTGATGCTGGTTTACCACTAGCACTTGCAACAGATTACAATCCTGGTTCTACACCTTCTGGAAATATGAATTTTATAATTTCTACAGCTTGTATTAAAATGAAAATGACTCCTGAAGAAGCTATAAATGCAGCAACAATAAATGGCGCTTATGCAATGGGATTAGAAAATGAACTTGGTAGTATTTGTATTGGAAAAAAAGCCAATTTTATAATTACAAAAGAAATACCAAGTTACGGTTTTATACCATACTCCTTTGGAAATAATCAAATTGAAACTATATATATTGAAGGTGTTAAAGTTTAGTTCTTTTTACGTTTAAATAACTTTTTAAAGAATGATTTCTCTTCTTCTTCGTGATACCCATTATTATACTTTCCGTAGCCATAACCGTAGCCGTATCCATAGCCGTACCCATAACCATAGCTAGATTTTACTTTAAAATCATTCAATACTATACTAATATTTGAAACTTCCTCCTTATTATATTTCTCGTTCACCATTTTTAGCATTCCCTTTTGAGAATATCCTTGTCTTACAACATAAATAGTAGTATCTGCATATTTTAATAATTCAATTGCATCACTTACTAACCCAATTGGTGGCGTATCTAAAATTACATAATCGTACTCTTCTTTTAAACTATTAATTAGATCGTCTGTAGCACTACTAATTAACAATTCTGAAGGATTTGGTGGTACAGGCCCAGAAGTTATTACGTGTAAATTTGGCACTTTGGTTTCTTGAATAATGGCCTCTTTGGTTTCTTCTGCAATTAAATAGTTAACTACTCCTATATTATTTGTAATTTCAAAATCGCCAAATATTTTTGGTTTACGTAAGTCTAAACCTACAAGCACCGTTTTTTTACCTCCTAAAGCAAAAACCGTTGCCATATTAATAGATACAAAAGTTTTTCCTTCACCACTAACAGATGATGTTACTACAACTGTTTTAGATTTATCTCTAATCTTTCTATCAAATAAAAATTGAATATTAGATCGTAAGGCTCTAAATGATTCTGAAACTGTAGATTTTGGCTTTAAGAATACTGCCAAGTTATTTTCTGCAGTATTTTGCCCAACTACACCTAACATAGGAATTGGCGAAATTTTTTCAATATCTTCTGCTAAATGTACTTTAGTGTCTAACAACTCTTTTGCTATAATTACAAATAATGGCAATATTGTTCCTAAAAGCAAAGCAATCATAAAATTGAATGATACTCTTGGTAAAATAGATCCTTGCCCAGTATCTTTTGCTTTATCTAAAACAGAAATATCCGAAACACTTGCTGCAATTGCAATATCTGCCTCGTAACGTTTTTGCATTAAAAACACATAATTTGCTTCAGTTAAACTGTATTTTCGCTGAAAATTAAGTAGTTTTTGTTCCTTATTAGGTAATTTATTTAATTTATAATTATACGAATTTAAACGTCTTTGACTATTACTTAAAGTTACGTTTGTTGCCTTTTTTAATGAAGCTAAATTTTCTAAAACTACTTTTTGAGTTGTTTCTAACTCTTTATTTACAATTTTTAATGAAGGATGACTGCCTGTAACTTCCCCTTCAAGCTTTTCTTTTTGAATAGAAAGTTCAGTTAACTTACCAACTAAATTAGATATACTAGCGTCTTCTATATTTATAATTGCAGGTGCAGGTATTTTAGAGTAATTAGAATGCGTATTTATATAATTTTCAAGATTGGTAAAGTATTCAATTCTATCTTTTAACTGTTTCTGCATTTGATCTAAACCAGTGGTTTGAGAAAAAATTTCACCTCCTTGAGCGGATAAATCGTAAATTGAATTTTTTTCTTTAAACTTTCCAATATTATCTTCTAAAACCTTAAGCGTATCTGAAGTATTATTAAACTGTTCTTCAATAAAATCTTTAGTACTACGAGCATAATTGGTTTTTTGTGCCAGCTCAACTTCTGCAAGAACTTCAACCGTTTTATTTAAATAGTCTACAATCCTATTTTTATTAGCTCCAGTTAATGATAATTCTACTAAAGAAGTACCAGATAAACCTTTAGCTCTAACGTTTTTATAAGTATTTGTTGCTTGGTTTATAGAGCTTAAGTTAATAAAAAAGCTATCACCTACCTGCAATTCGTTTAAATTATTTTTTACAATTTGCCCTTTTAAAAATGGGAAATTTATATATTCTTCAAACAAAAATTCTTTACTAATTTTTTCAGAAGAATTAAATTTTTTAAATGTTTCTGTTTTATAATTTGTTAACTGATAATTTAATTTCTCATCAAAATTAACTGACAACCTAAAACTATTTTCTGAAATAAATTCAACTTTAATAAACGTATTTAATAATTGAAACTGATTATTTTGAAGCTTTAATTGAAATGGTACAGTACCATAAGCATCTTCTTTTCTAAAACGTCCTTCGGTATAATAATTTATATAATACTCTAATTCTCTAACCACTTTCTCGTTATGCGATCTAGAAACCAATGCCTTTCTAATAGATTCTACCTTATCACTAACTCCACCCCAATTAAAAGCAATATTTGTTCCTGTTGCAAATAATGGATTACTTTGCTCTTTAACAGCAATAGTAGTTGTTAAACCATAAATACGTTGAGTAGAAATATTAACATAATATGCTATTGCCAATGCTATTGGTATGGTAAATAAAAACCATTTCCAATTTGAAATTATACGAAACAAATAATCTTTAATATCTGATATTTGTTCTTTTGGGTTTTCTATAAGTTTGAACTTATTATCCATAAATTCCTATAAATTTTTAATCAATAAAACAGTACTAGCTAAAAACGATAATACAGTTACAACTGTTGAAAAAGTTTGAAAAGCAGTAGTTCCTGTACCTAAAGATTTTTGTTTTAGTGGTGCTACGTATAAAATATCATTTGGTTGAATATAAAAGTTCTCCGAATTAAAAACTTCCATATTTGTCATATCCAATTTAAACTTTTTAACGCCGTCTAAAGACTTTCTAATTATAGTTACATTTTTTCTGTCACCAACCTCAGTAATTTCACCAGCATTTGCCAAAGCATCAACTATACTAACTTGATTTTGCATTAAACTAATTGTTCCTGGAGAACCAACTTCACCTGTAACTACAAATTGAATACCTGCTAATTTTACTGTCACAAATATTTGCTCTGGGTTTTTAAAAAATTTAGCTAATTCTAGTTCTATTTTTTCTCTAACTTCTTTTGCCGTATAACCCAATACATTTAAATCGCCTATATAAGGTATTCTAATATTCCCATGTCTATCTACCGAATAACCATTAAAATATAAAGTTCCTCCTTGGTTCGATGTAGTTCCAGAAGTTTCGCTACTTTTAAACATAGAAATAATTTCAGGATTATTTCCTTTAATATCTATATAAAGTATATCGTTTACCTGCATTCGGTAAGGTTCGTTATTTAACTTTGTAATTTCAGTTTGCTCAACTGGATCACCTTGAAAATACGTTAATTGTTTGTTTGTAACACACGAAGTAAGAAACAACAGTACAAAGGCACTGTAAAGTATTTTTTTCATATATAAATATTGATAGCAAGACAAATATAATTTTAAATAGTTTATTAAAATAATTTTTGCATTAATTTCGCAATAAATTCAATTTTTATGTGGTTTAGAATAAAATCATTTTTACTTTTTTTAATTAAATCTACAAATCAGCATGGCGTACATTCTCCTTTTGTATATAAATTAATTACCAAATGTTTTTATAAAAAAACAGATGCAACTAAGTTTAATAAGTTTTTAAACGTTAAAAAGTGGCTTTTAAATAATAATAAAACAATTACTGTAATTGACTTTGGTAAAGGTTCCAAAGTTTTTAATTCTAACACTCGAAAAGTAAAAGACATTGCTAAGGTTGCTGGTATTTCAACAAAAAAAGCAAAACTTTTAATACGGCTAATTGACTACTTTGCGCCTAATACCCTTTTAGAAATTGGAACTTCGGTAGGTTTAGGTACTTCAGCAATAGCAATAGCAAGCAATAACTTAATAATTACAACTTTAGAAGGTTGCCCTAGTACTAATACTATTGCTAAAAACGTATTTAAGCAATTTAGCTTTAATGGTATTAAGCAGGTTGAAGGTAATTTTAGTAATACCTTAAATAATGAAGTTTCGAATCAACATTTTGACATTGTTTACTTTGATGGCAATCATCAAAAAAAACCAACTTTAGACTATTTTAATACTTGTTTAAAAAACATAACGAATGATTCAATTTTTATTTTTGACGACATTAACTGGTCTAAAGAAATGTTAGAAACTTGGGAAGAAATAAAAAAACATCCTACCGTAACTGTAACCATAAATACGTACTTTTGGGGAATTGTGTTTTTTAGAAAAGAACAAAAAAAACAACACTTTACAATTAGAGTTTAATACACCTTATTAAAATGAAAATATATACTAAAACAGGAGATAAAGGTCAAACATCTTTGTTTGGAGGAACTAGAGTACCAAAACACCATATACGTATTGAAGCATACGGAACTGTAGACGAATTAAACTCATACTTAGGTTTAATTAAAGACCAACCTATGGATGAGCACACTAAAAATTTATTACTTAAAATTCAGCATGAGTTGTTTACGCTTGGTGCAATGCTTGCAACACCAGCAGATAAACAAATTTTAAAGAATGGAAAAGAGCGTTTAAATATTGAAAAATTAAATGACGCTTCAATTACTTTATTAGAAAATGAGATTGACAAAATAAATGAAAATATTCCGCCAATGACTCATTTTGTTTTACCAGGTGGACATACTACCGTGTCATATTGTCATATTGCACGTTGTGTTTGTCGTAGAGCCGAAAGAATAGCCTCTCAACTAAATGAACAAGAAGAGATTAGCAATCATATTGTTATGTATTTAAATCGTCTTTCGGACTATATTTTTGTACTGGCACGAAAATTGACTTATGATAATAACGCTGAGGAAATCAAATGGATTCCTGAGAAAAATTAAAAAAGTTCTTTTTTTTATTGAAAAAAGTTAGAAATAACTTGACTTTTTAAAGAAAAAAATTATTTTTGCAAAAATATAATACAAGAAAAAGTTATGTATTGGACTTTAGAACTAGCATCTTATTTAGCAGATGCACCATGGCCAGCAACAAAAGATGAGTTAATAGATTACGCTATTAGAACAGGAGCACCTCTGGAAGTAGTTGAAAACCTTCAAGAAATTGAAGACGAAGATGAAAATTACGAGACCATCCTAGAAATTTGGCCCGACTATCCCTCCGAAGAGGATTATCTTTGGAACGAGGATGAATATTAAAATATTAAAGAAAAAAAAGTCTCTAAATAAAGAGACTTTTTTTTTGCTTATAACTAAATTTTTTAGAGTTTTTTAAACCTTTTTAACATTAAAAAAGTTTAAATTCGCTAGATATAAAAAAAAACACAAAAAGCGTTGTTTTACATACCGCTTTCAACATATTAACACCATAATAATGAGCATATTAAATTCAGTATTAAAAATATTTGTTGGAGATAAAACCAAAAAGGATTTAAAATTACTTCAACCTATAGTAACAAAAGTAGCTAGTTTTGAAAAAGAAATGGCTACATATAGCCACGATCAACTTCGTGAAAAAACAGTATCATTTAAGCAATTAATAAATGACGCAACAAAAGATATTAATGAATCTATTGCAGCATTAAAAGAAGAGGCTCACAATTCTGACACTACTGTTGATAGAAAAGAAGATATTTATACAGAGATAGACAAGCTAGAGGATGATGTTTATGAAGCTTCAGAAAAAGTTTTAAACGATATTATGCCAGAAGCTTTTGCTGTTGTTAAAGAAACAGCAAAAAGACTTGCTAACAACAAATCAATTACTGTAACAGCTACACCTTTTGATCGCGAAATTTCTGCTTCAAAATCTAATGTTACTCTTGATGATGATAAAGCTATTTGGGCAAACTCTTGGGATGCTCAAGGAAAAGAAGTTACTTGGGATATGGTTCACTACGATGTTCAATTAATTGGTGGATCTGTATTACACAAAGGTAACATTGCAGAAATGATGACTGGAGAAGGAAAAACATTAGTTTCTACTTTACCTGTATATTTAAATGCTTTAACAGGTAAAGGTGTTCATATTGTAACAGTAAATGACTACTTAGCAAAGCGTGATGCTGCTTGGATGGCTCCTATTTTTGAATTTCATGGTTTAAGTGTAGATTGTATTGATCATCACCAACCAAATTCTGACGCTCGTAGAAAAGCTTATAATGCAGATATTACATACGGTACAAATAACGAATTTGGTTTCGATTATTTACGTGATAATATGGCGCACTCTCCAAACGATTTAGTACAACGCCCACATAATTATGCTATTGTAGATGAGGTAGATTCTGTATTAGTAGATGATGCTCGTACACCATTAATTATTTCTGGAGCTACAGCAAATGCAGATAGACATGAGTTTAACGAGCTAAAACCTAACGTAGATAAACTTGTTACAACACAGAGACATTATTTAACAGGTGTTTTAGCTGAAGCAAAAAAATTAATAAAAGAAGGAGACACTAAAGAAGGTGGTTTTCTTTTATATAGAGTTTTTAGAGGTTTACCAAAAAGCAAAGCCTTAATTAAATATTTAAGTCAAGAAGGAATTAAACAGTTACTTCAAAAAACTGAAAACTTCTACATGCAAGATAACAATCGTGAAATGCCAAAAATTGACGAGGAGTTGTATTTTGTAATTGATGAAAAAAATAATTCTATTGATTTAACCGATAAAGGTATTTCTCATATTTCTGATGGTGAAGATCAAGATTTCTTTATTCTACCTGATTTAAGTACTGAAATTGGTAAAATTGATACTGAATTTACAGACAAAACTGAAAACACTTCTAAAAAAGAAGAACTTTATAGAGATTACAGTATAAAAAGTGAGCGAATTCATACAATGAATCAACTATTAAAAGCATATACTTTATTTGAAAAAGATATTGAGTATGTAATAATGGATGATAAAATTAAAATTGTAGATGAGCAAACGGGTCGTATTATGGACGGTCGTCGTTATTCAGACGGTTTACACCAAGCTATTGAAGCAAAAGAAAATGTAAAAATTGAAGACGCTACCCAAACATACGCTACTGTAACACTTCAAAATTACTTTAGAATGTACCGCAAACTATCTGGTATGACGGGAACTGCGGTAACTGAAGCTGGTGAGTTTTGGGAAATTTACAAATTAGATGTAATTGAAATTCCTACAAACGTTCCTTTACTAAGAAAAGATAAAGAAGACTTAATATTTAAAACTAAGCGTGAAAAATACAATGCTGTAATTGATGAAGTTGAATCATTAGTTAATGCTGGAAGACCCGTTTTAGTTGGTACAACTTCTGTTGAAATTTCTGAATTATTAGGAAGAATGCTTTCTATCAGAAAAATTGGACACAACGTATTAAATGCAAAACTTCATAAAAAAGAAGCAGATATTGTAGCCCAAGCTGGTAATCCTGGTGTTGTAACTATTGCAACAAATATGGCAGGTCGTGGTACAGATATTAAGCTTTCTAAAGAAGTTAAAGATGCTGGAGGTTTAGCAATTATTGGTACAGAACGTCACGATTCTCGTCGTGTAGACCGTCAGTTACGTGGTCGTGCTGGTCGTCAAGGAGATCCAGGATCATCTCAATTCTATGTTTCGTTAGAAGATAACCTAATGCGTTTATTTGGTTCTGAAAGAATAGCCAAAATGATGGATAGAATGGGCTTAGAAGAAGGTGAAGTTATTCAACATTCTATGATTACCAAATCTATTGAACGTGCACAACAAAAAGTAGAAGAAAACAACTTTGGTGTTCGTAAACGTTTATTAGAATATGATGATGTTATGAATGCACAACGTGAAGTTGTTTACAAACGTAGAAGACACGCTTTAGATGGAGATAGATTACAAGTAGATATTTTAAACATGGTTTATGATACTTGCGATGTGTTAGTTAAAGAAAACAAACCAACAGATGATTATACTAATTTTGAATTTGAATTAATTCGTTTCTCTTCTACAAGTTCTCCTTTTACTGAAGAAGAATTTAAATCACTTTCTGAAAAAGAATTAATTGATCAATTATTTGATGTTGTTTATAAACACTACAAAGCAAAATTAGAGCGTAGTGCAGAAGCTGCTTTCCCTGTAATTAAAGATGTTTACGAAACACAAGGAGATAGATACGAGCGTATTGTTGTTCCTTTTACAGATGGAACTAAAGAATTAAAAGTTGTAACAAACTTAAAAGAAGCTTACGAATCTCAAGGTAAAGAACTAGTTACAGATTTTGAAAAGAATATTACACTTGCTATTATTGACGATACTTGGAAAGATCATTTACGTCAAATGGATGAGTTAAAGCAATCTGTTCAAAATGCAACTTACGAGCAAAAAGATCCTTTATTAATTTATAAATTTGAATCTTTTGAATTATTTAATAACATGTTAGATACTGTAAATAAAGATGTGTTATCATTCTTATTCAAAGGTGAATTACCATCGCAAGATGCTAATCAAGTTTCTCAAGCAAGAGAGCAAAAAAGAGATAAAGTTCAATTAAGTAAAGAAGATTACAAAAATACTACTGAAGCTACTGAAACTAACCAAACTCAACAACCACAAGTTGTAGAAACTATTGTTAGAACCGAGCGTAAAATTGGTAGAAACGAAGTTATTACTATTAAAAATGTAATGAGCGGAGAAACTAAAATGCTTAAATACAAACAAGCTATACCTTTAATTAATAAAGGAGAATGGGTTTTAGCTGAAGATTAAAACTTATTACATATTGATATAAAAAAAGCCTCCAAAATTGGAGGCTTTTTTTATATCTCTTTATTCTTATCGTAAGGTATACTTTTTAAAATATGGTTAATAACATTAACCCTTGCAAAAGTTTTTCTATTCGCTTTTATAATTTTCCAAGGCACGGCACCTTCTTTAGTTTTTTCGAACATTTTATTTTTATAGGCTGTGTATTTATCCCATAATTCTTGAGCCATTTCATCAACCTTTGTCATTTTCCATTGCTTTAATGGATTCGATTTAATTTCTAAAAATCGTTTAGCTTGTTCTCGCTTTGAAATTGACATATATATCTTAACCAATCTTATACCAGATTCAGTTATCATACGTTCAAAATCATTCACTTGATTCATAAAAATCTCGTGTTCGGTTTCTGTACAAAAACCCATTACAGGTTCTACTACTGCCCTATTATACCAACTTCTATCAAAAAAAACAATTTCTCCTGCTTTTGGAAATTGTTGAACATAACGTTGAAAATACCATTGAGAACGCTCGTCTTCTGTTGGTTTTGGCAAAGCAACAATACGTAAATGACGAGGATTCATACGCTCTGTAATACGTCTAATTGCACCACCTTTACCTGCAGCATCTCTACCTTCAAACAAAACAATAATACGTTCATCTTTTTCTATTGCCCAAGATTGCATTCTAATAAGCTCTACTTGTAATTTTTTTAAGCGTTTTTCGTAATTTACATACCTAACTGCTTTTTCTAAATTATAAGGTTCTTTAGATAATAATGCAGTTAATCCCTTATTGGTGTTTAATATTTTAACACCGTCTTCTGTTAATTTAAACTCTTCGTGCATAATTAATCTATTTGTCTTGATGATCGGTAATATCTTGTAATAATGTTTGGATCTGGCAATAATGTAGTTAATGCCTTGTCTTTTCCATCATATTCAAATTTAGAAAGTACATAGCGTATACATTCTAATCTTGCTATTTTTTTGTCGTTTGCTCTTACAGTAATCCAAGGGCTATAACTTGTATGAGTTTTGCTAAACATTTGCTCTTTGTAATGCGAATATTTATCCCATAATTTTTGCCCTTCTCTATCAACTGGGCTAAATTTCCAACGTTTTAAAGGTGTTTCTAATCTAGCATTAAATCTAGACAGTTGTTCATCTTTAGATATTGAAAACCAAAACTTAATCAACACCAATCCATCTTCGTACAGCATATGTTCAAATTCTGGAACTTGAACCATAAAATTATTATACTGACTCTCTGTACAAAAGCCCATAACAGGCTCTACAACCGCTCTATTATACCAACTTCTATCAAAAAACACTATTTCACCCGGATTTGGCAATTCTTTAATATAACGTCTAAAATACCATTGTCCTCTTTCAACCTCAGTTGGTTTATTAAGTGCAACTAAACGCATAGAACGTGGATTTAAATGCTCTGCAAAACGACGGATGTTTCCTCCTTTTCCTGCAGCATCTCTTCCTTCAAAAATAATAGCTACTCTTTTATTATTTTTTGAAATCCATTGTTGAAGTTTTACTAGCTCTATCTGAAGTTTTCTAAGTTCCTCTTGATAAAAAAGTTTTTTATAAACCTTATCAATTGGCATATTTTTTTCTTTAATAATAGCTAACAGTTCTTTATTTGAAGTAGCTTTTTCAAAATCTTCAAGTGTTAGTTTTGGTGTTTCGTCCATAGGTTAATCAGTTTTTTCGCCATCTACAGTTATACAATTTGCTGGGTTGTTAGATATTTGCAGTTTAGCATCTGAAGGAGATATATATGGAATACCTAAACCTAGCCCTCGCAAAATAAATAATAATCCAATAATAACAACAAATACAGGGATAACTTTTTGTATTTTTTTTCTTACAGATAAATTTACAAAATTTCCAAGTAAAACTGCTGCTGTCATTAAAGGAACTGTACCTAACCCAAAAATTGCCATATATAAAGCTCCATCAACCAAATTTCCAGTAGAAATTGCTCCAATTAAAGCCATATATACCAAACCACAAGGCAAAAAACCATTAAAAAATCCAATAGAAAAAAGTGCTTTATTTGATTTTTTATTTAAATACAAACCTAATTTTTGCTTTACCGTACCGATAAACTTGTAAAGCGGTTTCGAAAAATTAAATTTGTTAAATATAGATAAAGGAACTAATACTATAAGTATCATAATAATCCCCATAAGAATTGATAATCGTTGCTGAAAACCAGCTAAATACAATCCTTTACCTATAAAACCGAAAAGTATACCTATTAAAGAGTAACTTATTAAACGGCCAAAATGATATAAAAATATCTGAAAAAAAAGTTTAGACTTTGAAGATCTATCTACAGGCAATACAAATGCAATAGGACCACACATTCCTATACAGTGAAAACTACCTGCTAAACCTAACACTAATGCCGTCCAAAGCATACTAATAAATTAATTTCTCTTTATATAAATACGAAACTTCATTCACATTCCAATTAATATTTACATCCCATCTTCCTTCAACTAATATATCATCAGAAATTAATAATTTATTAGTTTTAAGTTTAATTGGTTTTGTAAAATCTATTTTTTCATTAGATAATCTTTTAAAAGAAATAGTTCCTGATATTTTTGAAGGTTCAAATTCAGAAGGAAAAGAAATTAACAACCCTTTTTCTACCTTTTTAATCGAAACATTTTCTTTTAAACTATTTCCTCTTTCCTCAAGGTCAATTTCTTGCTGGTAATTTAATTCATCCTTATAATAATCTTCTGAAGTTAAATTATGAGAATATTTAGGTGTAAAACTTAAATACAAAAATGTTGATATAAAAATCATAAACGATACCAATGCGATAATAATACCCATTGGCCAAGTAAATTTAAATTTCATAATGCTTTTGATTTTAGATTAAATACATCTCTTAATTTTTAAAAGTTGTATTTAATCTATTAGTTATTTTATAATCATTGGACCGGTAAAGTTAGTTGTAGTAGTTTCAATTAACTCTCCTTTTGAATAAATTCCAACTTCCAATTCTTCTTTAGACGAATTTAAGTCTTTTTTATCTATTTCTATAAATAAGGTTCCTTCTTTTAAACCTTGTTTCTCTATACTTGTATTTCCACCAACTAAAGTTACTGTTCCTTTATGAGAAACTAGCTTAATTTCTACATCCTCAATATTATCAGTTGTTTTGTTTATTAACTTAACAGTGTACACATTTTTAATAGTAGTATCTGTACTAATAAACGTTTGTCCTGGTAACCTTAAAACGGTAGCTTCTACATCATTTCGTAAAAACAACATAGTAACTAAAACTATAATTAAAATTGATAATATTGCTGAATATGCTATTAATCTAGCATTGAATTTAAATTTCTCTTTTTTCTCTATATTATCTTCAGAAGCATAACGAATTAACCCTTTTTCGAATCCAGTTTTATCCATTATTTCATCACAAGCATCTATACAAGCTGTACAGTTAATGCACTCTAATTGAGTACCATTTCTAATGTCAATTCCTGTAGGGCAAACTTGTACACACTGTTTACAATCAATACAATCTCCATGTCCAAGTTCTTCTCTATCTTCGTCTTTTCTTATTTTTTTTCTACCATTATCACCTTCACCTCTAACAAAATCGTAAGCAACATTAATAGATTTATCATCAAGTAATACTCCTTGTAACCTACCGTACGGACAAACTATAATACAAACTTGCTCTCTAAACCAAGCAAACACAAAATAAAATACAGCTGTAAAAGCTAACAATTTAATTAGTGTAGTAATATGTTCCATTGGTCCGTCAGTTATATAACCTAAAACTTCATCGGCTCCAATAATGTAAGCTAAAAACACATTAGAAATTATAAATGAAATTATAAAAAACACAATCCATTTAGTAACTCTTTTTCTAATTTTTTCTGCATCCCAAGCCTGCTTATCTAATTTAATTTGTTTAGATCTATCACCTTCAATTAAATATTCTATTTTTCTAAAAACCATTTCCATAAAAATGGTTTGAGGGCACATCCATCCACAAAAAATACGACCAAAAACTACTGTAAATAAAATAATAAAAACAACACTTAACAGTATTGAAATTACTAATAAATGAAAATCTTGAGGCCAAAACGGAAATCCAAAAATGTGAAATTTTCGCTCTAAAACATTAAATAATAAAAATTGATTCCCTTTTACTTTTATAAAAGGTGCAGCTAATAGAAATGCTAATAAAACCCAACTTACATAAGTTCTATAATTATACAACTTACCCTTAGGTTTTTTAGGAAAAATAAAGTTCCTTTTCCCTTCTTTATCTATTGTTGCTATTGAATCTCTAAATATTTCTTTATTCTCTTTTTCCATACTTAATTTTATAAAGAATTAGTTTTTGTTACTTGCAAATTTATGGTTAATTACCAAACACTTTAGAAACAAAAGTGACAAAAAAAAGAGGTAAAAACGTTGATTTAATTTTAAATAATCTAAATCCACAATTTTATACCTCTTTTTTTACTACTAACTAAAAAAATCAGAAACAAGTTTTAATTTTAAAACTTGTTATCTATAACTTATTTTTTATTATTCTGGCCAAACAATATCTCCCTCTTCTGCTTTTGGAGTTGCTGGTGCAACACCTTGCATAGAGACAATATAACTTGCCAATTGTATTCTTTCTTCTCTACTTATAGTAGATTCCCAAGCAATCATTCCTTTACCTGGTCTACCTCCTTTAGAAATAGTGTTGTAAATATCTTTTACTCCTCCACCTAATATCCACTTATTATCAGTAAGGTTTGGTCCAATACTACCTCCTAAATCTACTAAGTGACATGCTGTACAAGTTTTTGAAGCAAATAATTCTTTACCTTTTGCTAAACTAGCATCATCGGTTAAAGCTACAATATTAGAATCATCAAATAACTCTGGATTAGCTGCTTTATAAGCTTCAACATCCTTTTTACCTTGCTCTACTTCTGCAGCATATTCTTTTTCTTGACTATATTCTTCTGAATTATAAAATACTTGCGTATAGTAAAATATACTAATTGCAATAGTAATATAGAACCCGTATAACCACCAAGGTGGTAATACGTTGTCTAATTCTTTAATACCATCATAATCGTGGTCTAATAATATGTCTTCTTCTGTTCCTAAGTCGTGTGCTTTAGTCATGCTTTGCATGAACTTTTTCCACCCTGATATTTTTTCTGAATTTTTATTCATTTGAATTCTCGTTTTTATCGGTATCACTATCCATTGGTAAATTGCTTAATTCATCTATTCTTCTTTTTGGTAATTTTAAAACGAAAATTAACATCGATGAAAATACTAGGAAGAATAACAATAATGAAATTATTGGATAAATTTCAACACCATCAATACCTGCTAAATTGTGTTTAATAAATTTTAACATACTATACTATTATTTTAAAGCTGTTTTACCTGCTTTTATATCAGTACCCAAACGTTGTAAATAAGCAATTAATGCTACAATTTCTTTGTTTTGGATGTTACTTGAACTGTAATTTTTAACAAACTCAGGGTCTTGTCTTAAATTATTTTCAATTTCTTTAGCTTGTGCTAACAATGCTTGTTTAGCTCCGCTTATATCTTCTGCTGAATAAGGAACACCTAACGTTACTAAACCTTCCATTTTATCCTCAACATTTGAAGCATTTAAATCATTTTTAATTAACCAAGAATAACGAGGCATAATAGAACCTGGAGATGTAGACCTAGGATCTAACATATGGTTAAAGTGCCAGTTATCATTGTATTTACCTCCAACTCTATGTACATCTGGTCCAGTTCTTCTAGATCCCCAAAGGAATGGGAAATCATAAACAAACTCTCCAGCTTTAGAATACTCTCCATAACGTTCAACTTCTGAACGGAAAGGACGAATCATTTGCGAGTGACAGTTATTACAACCTTCTCTAATATAAATATCTCTACCTTCTAATTCTAAAGGTGTATAAGGTTTTACACTTTCAATTGTAGGAATATTAGATTTAACTAAAATTAATGGTACAATTTCTACTAAACCACCAATTAAAATAGCTACAGTAGTTAAAATTGTAAATAATACTGTTTTTCTTTCTAACCAAGTATGTAATCCTTCACCAGCAACACGTTGCCCACTAATTTTCTTTAATGGAGCTGCTTCTGCTAATTCATCTTCTACTTTAGAACCAGCTTTAGCAGTTTTAATTACGTTAATTGCTAATAAAATAAAACCTGTTAAATATAAAGTACCACCAATAGCACGCATTGCATACATAGGTATAACTTGTGTTACAGTTTCTAAAAAGTTACCATAAACTAAAGTTCCATCTGGATTAAATTGTTTCCATAAGAACGCTTGAGTAAAACCAGCAACATATAATGGTATTGCATAAAATAAAATACCTAATGTACCTAACCAGAAATGTGTATTGGCAAGTTTTCTTGAATATAAAGGAGTTTTCCATAATTTTTCAGATAACCAGTATACAATACCAGCAATCATAAATCCATTCCAAGCTAATGCTCCAATATGTACGTGACCTACAATCCAGTCTGTATAGTGACCAATTGCATTTAAATTTTTAAATGATAACATTGGACCTTCAAACGTTGCCATACCATAACCAGTAATTGCAACTACAAAGAATTTTAACACTGGGTTTTCACGAACTTTATCCCAAGCACCACGAAGTGTTAATAATCCATTAATCATACCACCCCAAGATGGGAAAATTAACATTACAGAAAATACAGTACCCAAGTTTTGAGCCCATTCTGGTAATGCTGTGTATAATAAATGGTGAGGCCCAGCCCAAATGTATAAGAAAATTAATGTCCAGAAGTGAATAATAGATAGTCTGTAAGAGTAAACTGGTCTATTAGCAACCTTTGGTATAAAGTAATACATTAAACCTAATATTGGTGTAGTAAGGAAAAATGCTACCGCATTATGCCCATACCACCATTGTACCAAGGCATCTTGAACCCCTGAGTAAACAGAATAACTTTTAAATGCTGTAATAGGCATTTCAAGGTTATTAAATATATATAATACTGCAATGGTAACTATTGTTGCAATATAAAACCATATTGCAACGTAAATATGACGTTGTCTACGTTTTAAAATTGTACCAATTAAGTTAATTGCAAAAACTACCCAAATTAAAACAACAGCAATATCTATTGGCCATTCTAATTCTGCGTATTCTTTAGATGAAGTAAAACCTAATGGTAATGTTATAGCTGCAGCTACAATTATAGCTTGCCAACCCCAAAAATGAATTCTACTTAAAACATCGTTAAACATTCTTGCTTTTAATAATCTTTGAGTTGAATAATAAACTCCTAAGAAAATACCATTACCTACAAAGGCAAAAATTACTGCGTTGGTATGTAATGGACGTAAACGACCAAAACTTAACCACGAAATAGCATTATCTGCTCCTGCAAATTCTAATAATCCTGGGAATACAAAAAGTAGCGCCACTAATAGCCCTACTAACATACCTACAACTCCCCATAGAATTGTAGCCCAAAGAAACATTTTTACGATTTTATTATCATAATAAAATTGTTCTTTTTCCATACTTTTGTTTGATTAATTGTTAATTTTTATTGTTTGTTTGTTGATTTTCTTTAGCTTTTTCAGGCTCCTTAGAACCCTCTTTTTCATCTTTTACCAGCTCATCATCAAATAACATGCGTACCGATGGTGTATATGTATCTTCATACTGACCTGATTTCACTGACTTTAAAAATACAATAAAAAAAAATACGGCCACAATAATACTTACGCCAATTGTTATATAAACAACTTCCATTTTAGTTAAGAGTAATTTTTAGTCAATAATAGCGACAAAATTATATTTTTTTAAGCAAAATAAATATGACAATTATCATAAAAAAACGTTTGCGAAAAAATATGCCACGAAGTTATAATTTTTTAGAAATCCAATTTGTAAGAATAGTTACAAAAACCACTATACTAATTGAACTTAAAGGCATTAAAATTGCTGCAACTACTGGTGTTAGCTGCCCTGTAAGTGCAAAATACATTCCTATAATATTATATAAAAAAGAAAACACAAAACTAGCCTTAATTACTCTAATAGTTTTTTTAGAAAGTTTAAAAAATACTGGTAATTTTTCAAATTCATGAGCATCTAAAATAGCATCACAAGCTGGTGAAAAAACATTTACATCTTCAGAAATTGCGATACCAACATTACTTTGTGCCAATGCACCAGCATCATTTAACCCATCACCTATCATTAACACATGTTCTCCTTTTTTCTGCCTACTTTCAATAAAAGTTAATTTATCTTCTGGTTTCTGATTAAACTGAAACTGTGTTTTTTTAGGTAACAATTTTTCTAAATAAGGCTTTTCTCCATCATTATCTCCAGATAATATTATAAGGTTATAATTCTCGGCTAATATATTAAACACTTCTTTTGTTCCTTCTCTATAACTATTATTAAAAATATAGCAACCTTTATATTTATTATTAATTTGAATATGAATAGCTGTTTCATTTAAACTATTAGATTCTACATTTAAAAAACTTGCAGAACCCAGTTTTAATTTTGAATTATTAATAACAGCTTGTACTCCTTTACCTAATATCTCTTTAAATTCTTCAGGCTTTTCTTCAAATGGTTTTTCTACTATATAACTATATAAAGATCTGCTTAAAGGATGATTTGATGATCGTAAAATTGTTTTTACTGCAATTAATTCTTCAGATGATAAATTGACTCCTTTATAGTGTATTTGAGTTTTATCGTTTGAAGTAATTGTACCCGTCTTATCAAAAATAATAGTGTCTATTTTTGAAATATTCTCAATGGTTTCAGCATTTTTTAGATAAAACTTTTTATATCCAAAAATTCGTAAAATGTTACCAAATGCAAATGGTGCAGATAAAGCTAAAGCACAAGGGCAAGCAATAATTAATACAGCAGTAACAACATTAAATGCCATTGAAGGGTTTATAAAATACCAAGCAATACCCGCAACAAAAGCAATTAATAAAATTGCAATGGTAAAATATTTACTTATAGTATCTGTTAAGTTTTTTATAGTAATATCTTCAGAATTATTAAAAACATCATTACTCCATAATTGTGTTAAGTAACTTTGAGAAATGGTATTAATTACCTCCATTTCAATAGCTCCAGAAGTTTGCTTTCCACCTGCAAAAAGCTTATCTCCAGAATTTTTAGAAACTGGAATAGACTCTCCAGTAACAAAACTATAATCTAAAGCTGCATTTCCGTTAATTAAAATACCGTCTACGGGTATTAATTCTTCGTTTCTAATTAATAAACGGTCTCCTTTTTCTATATCTTTTACAGGTATGTTTTTTTCTTCACCATTAACAATTTTAGTTACTGCTATTGGAAAGTAAGACTTATAATCACGTTCAAACGATAAAAAATTATAGGTTCGTTGTTGAAAAAACTTACCTAACAATAAAAAGAAAACCAAACCTGCCAAACTATCAAAAAATCCAGTTCCAATGTCTAATAGAATTTCAACAGTACTTCTAATAAATAAAACTGAAATTCCCAGAGATATTGGAACATCAATATTTAATATTTTATGTCGTAAACCTTTTACTGCTGAAATAAAATAGTCTTTTGCAGAATAAAACACTACAGGCACAACCATTAAAAACATAAGCCACCTAAACAAATACTTATATTTTTCTAACCAAAAGCCATCTACTTGAAAGTACTCAGGAAAAGATAATAACATAATATTACCAAATGAAAATGCCGCTATAGATAGTTGATAAATTAGCGTTTTATCTACTTTATTATTTTTAGAATCTGCATCTTCTAAGCTAATATATGGCTCGTATCCTATCGAAGTATTAAGCTCGGCAATAGCTTTTAATGAAGTTAATTTGTTTTTAAACGTTACTCTAACAGTTTTCTTAGGAAAGTTAACTAAAGAAGTTGTTATGCCTTCATTTAGCTTATTTAAATTTTCTAAAACCCATATACAAGAACTACAATGTATACTTGGAATGTAGAATTCAACAACGCTTGTCTCTCCATCGTTAAATTCAAGAAGTTTTTCTGCAATTTCATCATTATCTAAATAATTATACTTTCCTTTTATTTCTGAAGGAATTGTACCAGGTGTAGCTTCTAAATCGTAATAACAGTTTAATTCACTTGCATTTAGGATTTCGTATACCGTTTTACAACCATTACAACAAAAATTTTTATCATCAAACTTTATCGGTTTTTTACCACAATCAGCTCCGCAATGAAAACAATTACTCAAATTACTATTTTTTTTAAATTCTATGCAAAATTATCGATTTATTTATTCAAAAACATGACAAATATCATTAAAATTCGTACATTTGTTACAATAACTACTAATTCTCAATTTGATTTTATATGTCGAGGTGTACCCAATGCATTATTAAGAGATTTAACTCTTTAAAAAAGTTAACTCATGACGAGCTTGAAAAATTTTCAGATCATAAAACTTCACTTTTAATTAAAAAGGGAGAGAATTTAATGACTGAAGGCCATACAATTAATGGTCTATATTGTGTAAAAGATGGTAAGTGTAAACTAACAAAATTAAACACTAACGGTAAAGAACAAATAATTAAGTTTGTTAAAGGAGGTGATATTTTAGGGCACAGATCTATTTTAAGTGATGAACCTGTAGGTTTAAATGTTACTGCATTAGAAGATATGCATGTATGTTTTATTCCTAAAGGAGATATTTTAGATATGATTAGAACAAACTCTCAATTTTCATTAAGCTTAATGAAAAATATTTCTCACCAATTAAATGAAGCGAATACTTCTATTTCTCAAATGGCTCAAAAACCTGTAAAAGATAGATTAGCTGAAACTTTAATTCATTTAGAAGAAATTTTTGGAGTAGATAAAGAAGGTTTTATTGATATTACATTAACCAGAGAAGAAATTGCTAATACTATTGGTACAGCAACGGAATCTGCTATTAGATTATTATCTAATTTAAAAAAGGATGGTGTTATTGATTTAACTGGTAAACGAATTCGAATAAAAGAAAAAGCTACGCTTCACAACATTTCTGAAGGTTATTAAACTTCAAAATAATAAAGCATAAAAAAAGCCTTTTAGTTTTACTAAAAGGCTTTTTTTATGCTTTATATGTTTTCTACATCATAGATGCAGCAATTCTTTTATAAATACCACCTTCTAATTTAGTACGTATTGCTGAGAAAGATTCTATAGTTTCTTTAACATCGTCTAAATTATGAGAAGCCGTTGGAATTAATCTTAAAATAATTAATCCTTTTGGAATTACAGGATACACAACAATAGAACAAAAGATTCCGTAATTTTCACGTAAATCATTTACCATTGCCATTGCTTCTGGAATATCTCCTTCTAAAAATACAGGTGTTACACAAGTGTTTGTATTACCAATATTAAAACCGTTTTCTTTTAAACCGTTTTGTAATGCATTTACGTTTTCCCATAACTTATCTTTAAGTTCTGGCATTGTACGTAACATATCTAAACGTTTTAAAGCTCCTTTTACCATTGGCATAGGTAACGACTTTGCAAACATTTGAGAACGCATATTGTATTGTAAATACTGAATAATATCTTTATCTGCTGCAAAGAAAGCTCCAATACCTGCCATAGATTTTGCAAACGTTGCAAAATACACATCAATATCATCTTGAACACCTTGTTCAAAACCAGCACCTTTACCTTCTTTTCCTAAAGTACCAAAACCGTGAGCATCATCAACTAACAATCTAAATTGATAATTTTCTTTTAATGCTACAATTTCTTTTAATTTACCTTGTTCTCCTCGCATTCCAAAAACACCTTCAGAAATTACAAGAATTCCTCCACCTGTTTCGTTAGCTATTTTAGTTGCTCTTTTTAAGTTTGTTTCTAAACTTTCAACATCATTATGTTTAAAAGTAAATCTTTTTCCATGATGCAAACGCACACCATCAATAATACAAGCGTGAGAATCCATATCATACACAATTACATCATTTTTAGTAACTAATGCATCAATAGCAGAAACCATTCCTTGGTAACCAAAGTTTACTAAATATGCAGATTCTTTTTCAACAAACTCAGCACATTCTTGCTCTAATTGCTCGTGATATTTTGTATGTCCAGACATCATTCTAGCACCCATTGGGTAAGCCATTCCATATTCTGCAGCAGCATCTGCATCTGCTTTTCTAACATCTGGGTGATTTGCTAAGCCTAAATAATCATTAATACTCCAAGTAATTACTTTTTTTCCATTAAATTCCATTCTATTAGAAATTTCACCTTCTAACTTTGGAAAAACGTAATAACCTTCTGCTTGTTTAGCCCATTTACCTAAAGGACCTTTATCTTTTATTATTCTATCAAATAAATCTTTCATTATAATATATTTTGCACAATGAGCGTACTTTAATATGTGCCATTTACGAAGTTACAAAGTACGGCTTTTTTTTCGTGGTTTTCAAATAAGTATATACAAAAAAAGAGGCTTAAAAAATTAAGCCTCTTTTTATAAAAATATTTTATTATTTTATGTATTCTACTGCTGGTGCTTCTTCTGTTTGAGAGTCAAAAAAGCCTTGTTCTTTCATCCAATCATCGCTATAAATTTTTTCCATATAACGCGATCCGTGATCTGGTAAAATTAAAACTACTTTTGAATTTTCATCAAAATATCCTTTTTCTGCATATTGTAAAGCTGCTTGAACAACTGCTCCACTTGTATAGCCTGTAAACAAGCCTTCTGTTATTGCTAATTCTCTAGCTTTGTGTGCTGCTGCTTCATCTGTTACTTTTTCAAACACATCTATTAATTCAAAATTTGTTGCAGACGGAATTAAGTTTTTACCTAAACCTTCTATTCTATACGGGTAAATTTCATCTTTATCGAATTCTCCTGTTTCATGGAATTTTTTTAATATAGACCCAAAAGCATCAACACCTAAAACTTTTACATTTGGGTTTTGCTCTTTTACATATTTTGAAACCCCAGAAATTGTTCCTCCTGTTCCACTTGCAGCAACAATATGTGTTAACTCTCCATTAGTTTGGTTCCAAATTTCTGGTCCCGTAGAAAGGTAATGTGCTTCAGAATTTAATTGATTAAAATACTGATTTATATAAACAGAGTTTGCAGTTTCTTCGTGTAATCTTTTTGCTACTGAATAATACGATCTTGGATCATCGGCCTTAGCATGTGCAGGGCAAACATATACTTTTGCTCCCATTGCCTTTAACATATTAATTTTTCCAGATGATGCCTTAGAATTAACAGCCAAAATACACTTATAACCTTTTATTATACTAACTAAAGCAATACTAAATCCAGTGTTTCCAGAAGTAGTTTCAATTATTGTACTTCCTTCTTTTAAAATACCTTGTCTTTCAGCCTCTTCAATTATGTGTAAAGCTATTCTATCTTTCATAGAGTGCCCTGGATTGAATCCTTCATATTTCACATAAAAGTTACCTGGAACATCTTTTGTAATTTTATTTAATTTAATTAAGGGTGTATTACCTACAAGATCTAATATATTTTCACTAATACCTGTATTTTGTATCATTCTAACGTATTTAATTCAAAATTATGAAATATTCAAAAAATGAATTATATTTAATAATATAACGTGCAAATTTAATAATTTTTTTTAATTATTTGCTTTTCCCTCTAAATCTAGTATAAAACTGTAATCTCTTGCTATTTCCTTTAAGGCATCAAATCGTCCTGAAGCCCCACCGTGCCCAGTTTCCATATCTGTATGCATAACTAATAATTTATTATTAGTTTTTAATTCTCTTAGCTTTGCAACCCATTTTGCTGGTTCAAAATACTGAACTTGAGAGTCATGAAGACCTGTAGTTACCAACATATTAGGATACTCTTGTTTTTGAACATTATCATATGGAGAATAAGATTTCATATAGTTATAATATTCTTCTTCATTTGGATTTCCCCACTCATCGTATTCTCCAGTTGTTAATGGAATTGTATCATCTAACATTGTTGTTACAACATCTACAAAAGGTACCGCTGCAATTATACCATTAAATAAACTAGGTTCCATATTAACTACTGCTCCCATTAATAACCCTCCAGCAGATCCCCCACTAGCATATAAATGATTGCTTGATGTATAGTTTTTTTCAACCAAAAATTTTGCACAATCAATAAAATCTGAAAATGTATTTACTTTATTTAATAGTTTTCCGTTTTCGTACCATTTTCTTCCTAAATACTCGCTGCCTCTAACGTGCGCAATTGCAAATACAAAACCTCTATCTAACAAGCTTAACCTAGTTGAACTAAAGCCTGCATCAATTGTATGTCCGTAAGAACCATAACCATATAATAATAAAGGTGTATTTTTATTTAACTGCGTGTTTTTATTATAAACTAATGAAATTGGAATCTCAGTTCCATCATTTGCAGTAGCCCAGATTCTTTCGCTTATATAATTATCTTTATCAAACTTACCTCCTAGTACTTGCTGTTCTTTTAATATTATTTCTGTTTTAGTATCTACATTAAAATCAATTACAGAGCTTGGTGTTGTCATAGAATTATAACCATACCTAATAACATTTGTATCAAATTCTGGATTATAATATACACCTGCCGAATATGTTTCTTCATTAAAAGGAATGAAAAAATCTTCTGAATTATCCCAACGTTTTATTCTTATTTTACAAACCCCTTTTATACGTTCTTCAAGCACTAAAAAGTTTTTAAATGTTGAAAAATCTTCCAACAAAACATCTTCTCTATGAGCAATTACATCTTCCCAATTTTCTTTAGAAGTTTTAGATTCTAAAGTTTTCATTAATTTAAAATTAGTAGCTTTATCTTTATTTGTTAGTATATAAAAATGATCATTGTAATGCGATACACTATATTCTAAATCTCTTTCTCTTTGCTGAAATATTTTAAAATCTCCATAAGCATCATCAGCATTTAAAAAACTATATTCAGTTGAAACAGTGCTATAGGCACCAATCATTAAATATTTTTCTGATTTTGTTCGGTACACATAAACTCCAAAAGCCTCATCGCTTTCAGAAAATATTTCAACATCCTCTTCTACACTCGTTCCTAAAACGTGTCTAAATATTTTTTCGCTTCTTAACGTTGTTGGATTTTTTTGAGTATAAAAAACAGTTTTATTATCGTTTGCCCAAGCTGCACTACCTGTAGTATTTTCAATTTTTTCTGGGTATAACTCTCCAGTTTCTAAATTTTTAAACTGAAGTGTATATTGTCTTCTACTAACAGTATCCGTTCCAAAGGCTGCTAATTTATTATTTGGACTTACCGAAACTCCCGAAAGATTAAAATAGCTATAGTCTTTAGCCATATCATTAATATCAAACAATATTTGCTCTTCTGCATCTAAGCTTTTAAATTTTCTTGTATGAATTGGGTATTGCTTTCCTTTTTCAAAACGAGTTACATAAAAATATCCATTCTTTTTATATGGTACCGATTCATCATCTTCTTTAATTCTCGATTTTAACTCAGTAAATAATAATTCTTGAAACTCTTTTGTATGTGCTGTTTCGGCTTCAAAATA
The DNA here is from genome assembly GCF_900106565.1 of Lutibacter oricola. Classification (GTDB taxonomy): domain Bacteria; phylum Bacteroidota; class Bacteroidia; order Flavobacteriales; family Flavobacteriaceae; genus Lutibacter; species Lutibacter oricola. The sequence goes on along the minus strand of NZ_FNNJ01000002.1, from coordinate 47,478 downwards.
ATCATTTTCAGCATTTAAATAATCTATTACTTTCGGATTTTCTTTTTCATTTAACCAATAATAATTATCAATTCTAACATCGCCATGAATTTCTAACCTCTTTTCAATTTTTTCTACACTTGGTATTGTAAGCGTTTTATTTGTCATTAGTAAAGTATTTTGCTAAGTTGCAAAAGTACTATATTTGCAATTGCAACAAGTTAAAATTATTACAAATGTTTGGAGATATATCTGGAATGATGGGCAAGCTACAAGATGCTCAAAAAAAAATTGAAGAAACTAAAAAAAGATTAGACACTGTTTTAATTGATGAAGAAGCTGCTAATGGAAAAATTAAAGTAACAGTTACAGCTAACAAACAAATTAAATCTATATCTATTGCTGAAGAAATTTCAGAAAAAGAAGAAATTGAAGACTATTTAATTATAGCTTTAAACAAAGCTCTAACAAAAGCAAATAGTATAAGCGAGCACGAATTAGCTCTTGCAGCTAAAGATGGAATGCCTAACATTCCCGGAATGGACATGTTTAAATAAGAACAATTATTTTATATATAAAAATCAATAAAAATTTTATTTTTTTTAATATTTATTAAAATTAAACTCGTAAATTAGTCTAATATTTACTTTGTATATCTGTATACAAGTAGCCCTACAAATAAAATTATTGCACTATTATGAATGAGGTATATTTACCGCCGAGTAATATAACATCATTAAAAAAAGATTTAAACAAGTTTGAAACTGACGCATCTGTTCTTTCTATGCTATTTTTTATGGCGGATGAAAATCAGTATACCGAAGAGGAAATTGCACCTCTTTTAAAAAAATCAAACAAACCAATTATTGGAGGAGTATTTCCTGAGATTATTTATAAAGGTCAAAGAAAAAAAGAGGGAATTCTTTTAATTCCTCTTAAATTTAAGCTAACCTCTCAAGTAATAAATCTTTCAGATAGTTCTGAATCTATTCTTGAACAATTAGAAACTACACAAAATAAATCTACAGCTTCTTCCAGTTCCCTTTTTGTATTTTATAGTTGTTTAAGTTCAAATAAAAGTGATTTTATTGAAACTTTATTTAATTTTTTCGGAGTAAACCCAACTTATCTTGGTGGAGGCGCAGGATCTTTAAATTTCAATAATTTCCCTTGTATTATATCAAATTCGGGGATTCACAAAAATGCTGCCGTAATTGGCTGGACAAAAGAAACTATTGCAATTGGTGCTGCACATGGTTGGGAGTCTATATCTAAACCTTTAAAAGTTACACAAACCAATAAAAAAGAAATAATAAGTATAAATTGGAAACCGGCTTTTCAAATTTATAAAGAAATTGTTGAGCAACACTCTGGAAAATTATTTGACAGCACTAATTTCTTTAAAATAGCTAAATCTTATCCATTAGGCATTTCTAAAATTGATGCTGAAAAGGTAGTTAGAGATCCATTTAAAACCATAGACAACAAACTACATTTAATTGATATTGTACACGAAGGAGAATATGTAGAAATATTAAATGGCAATACAAACTCTTTAATTAAAAGTGCATTTTTAGCTTCAGAACAAGCGTTATCTAATAGTAAAAAAGACGTTATAAAAACAACTTTTTGTATAGATTGTATTTCTAGAGCTTTGTATATGAACGAAAATTTTGATAAAGAACTAGATGCCATTAAACAGAAAACAACTACTTCTGGAATTTTAAGCATAGGTGAAATTGCAAATTCTGGAGAGTCTGTGTTAGAAATTTATAACAAAACAATAGTAATAGCAATATGGTAAAGCAAAACTTACAAACCGAAATGTTGCTAGAACTTGTATTTAGCTCGTACAATGAAATAAATGAAAAAACAATTTTAAAAAAAAGTATTCCTCTTTACTTAAGAAAACTAAACTGCTTTACTGCAGGCGTATTAAAAAAAGAAAATTCTAGTTTTAACGAATCGCTTTTAATTCCTTATGTGTCAAAAAAATCGAAAGAATGGGAACATGTAAAAGCCTATTTTTCTAACTTATCACAAAAAGCACATGAGCCTTTTTCGCAATTACTGGTAGAGAATTCTATTTACTATGCGTACAACCTAAATACTTATGGAATTCTAATTCTTGGCAGAAAAAAACCTTTTAATGAAACACTAACTTTTGAACTTTACCCAATAATTAATCAACTTGGAATTAAGCTTAACCAAGCTTACGAAAAAAAGCAACGTGAAATTGCAGAGGCTTCACTAAAGGAAGGTGAATTACGAATGAGAACGCTTTTAAACTCTACAGCTGCAAGTATTTTAATTTACAGAAATAATAAAATTATTTACGCTAATCAGGCCGCTGAAAATTTTACAGGTTATAATTATAATGAATTACTAAACTTAAGTTTAAAAGAATTAATTCATACTGATTACAAAAACATTATAGATCGGTTTTATTTCAAAAAAATTAAAAACAATAGTAAAGAGAAATCTTTTGAAGCAAAAATCATTAAAAAAAATGATGACATTAAATGGGTAGATGTTAATGTTGGTTTAATAAACTGGGATGGAAACAAAGCCGGAATTATCTCCTCTTTTGATATTACAAAGCGTAAATTGGCAGAGCAAAATTTAATAAATGCCAAGGAAGAAGCTGAAAAAAGCGAACGTTTAAAAAGTGCCTTTCTTGCAAATATGAGTCACGAAATTAGAACGCCAATGAATGGCATTATTGGCTTTACCGATTTATTGAAAACACCTAACTTATCTGAAGATAAAAGAGAAAAATACATTAGTATTATTGAAAAAAGTGGTGATCGAATGCTTAACCTTATTAATAATATTATTGATATTTCAAAAATTGAGGCTAGTTTAATGCGTATAACCTATTCTAATGTTAATATTAACGAGCAATTAGATAACTTATACAACTTTTTTAAATTAGAAGCTCACAAAAAACAAATTAAACTATCCATAACAAAACGATTACCTAATAGTGAATCTATTATAAGAACAGATTATGAAAAGTTTTACGCAATTTATACAAACCTTGTTAAAAACGCCATAAAATATACTAATACTGGAACTATTGAAATTGGTTACGAATTAAAAAACACTAACCTACAATTTTACGTAAAAGATACAGGTATTGGAGTTCCAACAAGTAGGCAAAAAGCAATTTTCGAACGTTTTATACAAGCAGACATTGAGGATGCAAATGCAACTCAAGGAGCAGGATTAGGCCTTTCTATTAGCAAAGCTTATGTTGAAATGTTAGGTGGTAAAATATGGCTAGAAAGTACTCCAACTAAAGGTTCAACCTTTTATTTTTCATTTCCTTATAGTTATTGATTATTCTATAAAACAATCATCTTTGAATCCAATTAAATAAACTTTTTCTTGTGCTCTTGTTACAGCCGTATATAACCAGCGTAAGTACTCAACACTTTGTCCATCTGGCAAATATGGTTGCTCTATAAAAACATTTTTCCATTGTCCACCTTGAGATTTATGACAAGTAACTGCGTATGAGAACTTTACTTGCAAAGCATTAAAATATTTACTTTTTTTAATTGCTAATAATTGTTTGTATTTAGAGGATTCGTGTGCAAAATCTTTCGCAACTTCTTGGTATAATCTATTTGAATCTTCGTAAGATAATGAAGGAGATTCTGAAGTAATTGTATCCAACAACAAAACGGTTTCAAAAGGTTTTTGATCTGGATAATCAATCATTCTAACCTTTACTTCAGCAAACCTAAAACCGTATAATTCTTTAATAGAAAAAATTTGCAAAACCTCACAAATATCACCGTTTGCAATAAAACCAGCCTCACTAGAATCCTTCAACCAAAAATAATTATTTTTAACAACCATTACAAAATCACCTGTAGAAATATCGCTCTCTTGTCCTCTAATTTTACTTCTAATTTGTTGGTTGTACTGGTTTGCTCTTTTGTTCGAACGAACTATAAAAGCAGTGTCTTCTACTCCAATATTATCGTAGGCAGAATTTATAGCATCTTGAATGTCGTAACCATCAATTAATCTAATTAAATCTGGATAGCCTAATTCAAATTGAAAATCGCTAAAACCACCGTTAGCAATTATTAACCTTAATGATGTAGCGTTTATTAAAATTCCAGAGTTTTCGTGCTGACGCATAACTTCACTTAGTTCAATTTCTGAAACATCCTTATTGTACTCCAACTCCAATTTAGTAGAATCTAATGCAGGACTTAAAGAAAGTTTAACAGGTGGTAATTGTGCTGTATCTCCAATTAAAACAAGTTTGCATTGAGACCCCGAATATACATAAGAAATTAAATCATCTAACAAAGAGCCTTTTTCAAACAATTTAGCACTAGAAGGAGTGTCTGGAATCATTGAAGCTTCATCAACAAAAAATATAGTGTTAGAATGCTTATTTGGCTGCAAAACAAAATCTACACCACCTCCCTTATTTTTTTTTGGAAAATATATTTTTTTATGAATTGTAAAAGCACTTCTACTTGAATAATTGGCAATAACTTTAGCTGCTCTTCCGGTAGGTGCAAGCAATACAGCTTTAGAACCGGTTCGCCATAAATTATTAACTAAAGTGCTAATTGTTGTAGTTTTTCCAGTACCAGCATATCCTTTAATTACAAATAAAGATCTATTACTCTTTTCAAATACAAATTCTGATAGTTTTGTTAGTAATAAATCTTGAGATGAAGTTGGTTCAAATGGGAATTTTTCAACTAAGTCTATATAAAATTCTTTGGGTGTTTTACGCATGTTTGAATTAAATTTCAAATATACAAATTGATTTCTGCCGAAAAGTTTTTCTCGTTAAAAAAAATTTGTAGATTTGCGTACGTACATAACATAAGATAAAATAAAAAATGATAACACTTTTAATTATACTTGCAGGTATAGTAGTAACCGGAATTTTAGCATACTTAGTAGTAAATTTTATTCCAAGAAAATTACATTGGATTATTTCTATAATTTTATTAGCTCTTGCTGCGCTTTTAGTTTATAAAATTAACTTCGAAATTAGAAAGCCTATTAAATTTAATAACGAGAAGAAAGAAAGATACGCTAAAGTTATTGAAAACTTAAAAATTATTAGAGATGCTGAAGTTGCTCATAAAAAAGTAACTGGTAAGTATACAGCTAGTGGAGAAAACTTAATTAAGTTTATTGATACTGCTAAATTTGCTTTAACTCAAACTAGAAACGTAGCCGAAACTGTTCATACAGGTGGTGGAATTACTAAAGAAATTGAGAGAAGAGTTGTTGATACTGTTGGATATGAAGCTGTAAGAGGGTCTTTTGTTGGAAAAGACTACAAACAAATGATGAATATTCCTGGTACAGATCAAAAATTTAAAATTGAAGTTGGTGAAATTGAAAAACTAGCTGGTTTAAAAGCTCCTGTATTCGAAGTAAAAGTTGATAAAGGACTTATTTTAAAAGGTATGGATATTAACTTAGTGAAACAAGAAAAAGAAGCTATTGGTGGTGAAGAAGTTAGAGGAGAGTTTCTTAGAGTTGGTTCTTTAGGTGAAGTAAGTGAAGATGGTAACTGGCCTCCTTTCTATGATAAAGCAGACAACCTGGATAAAGAATAACAATTTAGATTTTAACAATCTAAATGAAAATACAATATCCATCCAACTTAGTTTGGATGGATATTCTTTTTGTATATACTCGCCAAATCAAAACGAAATATTAGCACTGGCATCTTATGAATTCGAATATGGATCTTCAAAAAACCCATATCAACTTTTAGAATTTATAACAGAATTATATACTACTGAAGAGTTATTGAAACCTATTTATAAAAAAGTTATTGTAACTCACTTTAACAATCTTGTTGCTCAAGTACCACAAGCATTATTTAATAAAAACAACATTGAGAATTATTTACAATACAATGTAAAACTACTTGAAAACGATTACATCACTTACGACGAGATAAACAATACAGATATTGTTAACGTGTATGTACCTTTTGTAAATATTAATAATTTTCTAATAGATACTTACGGTTCATTTACTTTTAAACATTCATCTACTAGTTTAATAGAAACATTAATTAGTTCTTATAAAAATAGCGAAGGAGCTAATTGTTTTGTTAATGTTGTAAACTCTAATTTTGAAATTGTAGTTCTAAAAAACAACAAACTCGTTTTATTTAACAGCTTTAATTTTAAAACAAAAGAAGATTTTCTTTATTACATTCTTTTTACTGCAGAGCAATTAGAACTAAACCCAGAAGAGTTTAACTTAGTTTTAATGGGCGATATTGAGAAAGAATCAGAATTATACGCACTCGCATACCAATACATTAGAAATATTAGTTTTTTAAATCCAACTAATTTTCCTTCATCATTAAACAATAAGATACCAAAACACGCTTTTAACACAGTTATAAGCAACGCAATTACAATATGAGAATAGTTTCAGGTAAATTTAAAAGTAAGCGCTTACAAGCACCAAAAAACCTTCCGGTAAGACCAACTACAGATATGGCTAAAGAAGCGTTGTTTAATATTATTAATAATTTGTATTATTTTAATAGTGTTAGCGTATTAGATCTATTTTCTGGAACAGGAAATATTAGTTTTGAATTTGGCTCTAGAGGTACAGAAAAAATTATAGCTGTAGATACTCATTTTGGATGCGTTAAATACATCAACAAAATATCTGATGAGTTAGATTTAAACATCAATACTATAAAAAGCGATGTGTTTAAATACTTAAACAAATCTAATTTACAAAATGATATTATTTTTGCAGATCCACCTTACGATTTTGAAAACGAAAAGTTTGAAAAAATTGTAACAACTATATTCGAACGTAATTTATTGGCTGAAGATGGTTTGCTAATTGTAGAACATTCTAAACATACCAAATTAGACCATTTACCTAATTTTAGTTACGACAAAAAATATGGCGGTAATAAATTTAGCTTTTTTGAAAACAAAGAAACTGAATTAGAATAACGATTCTATTATTTCTTGTTCTGAAATCCCTTCAGCTTCAGCTTTATAATTTCTAACAATACGATGTCTTAATATCGAAAAAGCAACAGCCTGTACATCCTCAATATCTGGAGAATATTTACCATTCACAGCTGCATGTGCTTTAGCACCTAAAATTAGGTTTTGAGATGCTCTTGGACCTGCTCCCCAATCTAAATAGCTGTTTACTAAGTCTGGAGAATGCGCCGTATTTGGTCTTGTTTTAGAAACTAATTTAACAGCATATTCAATTACATTATCTGCAATAGGAATTCGTCTAATTAAATGTTGAAGTTCATTAATTTTTTCTGCAGAAAGCAAAGCTTTTAACTCTGGTTTATCATCATTAGTTGTGCTTTTAACCACATTAACTTCCTCTTCAAAACTAGGATATGTTAATTCTATAGAAAACATAAACCTATCTAACTGCGCTTCAGGTAAGGGATAAGTTCCCTCCTGCTCAATTGGATTTTGAGTTGCCAACACAAAAAATGGTTTCGGTAATTTATAATGATGCCCAGCAACGGTAACCGAACGTTCTTGCATTGCTTCTAATAAAGCTGCTTGCGTTTTTGGTGGCGTACGATTAATCTCGTCTGCCAAAATAATATTACTAAAAATTGGCCCCTTAATAAATTTAAAGTGGCTGGTTTCATCTAAAATTTCACTCCCTAAAATATCTGAAGGCATTAAATCTGGCGTAAATTGAATACGCTTAAAATCTAATCCTAAAGTTTCAGCAATTGTATGCACCATAAGAGTTTTTGCCAAACCAGGCACACCTACTAATAGCGAATGACCTCCACTTAAAACAGAAAGTAAAATATGATCAACAGCTTCATGTTGGCCAATAATTACTTTTCCAATTTCTAGTTTTAAATTTTTAAATGTACCTACTAGTTCTTTTAAGGCAGTAACATCAGACATATTATTCTTTTTTCCAATTTTTACTAAAGGTACACTTTTTAAAATCTTTATTAATTTTTATATAAGTGTCACTAATTTTATCTTTTGCCCATTTTTCAACAGTTTCTTCTTGCTTTTTTTGCAATGTTAATTGTTGAATTTTTTCATAATCTTGTGTAAAGTTTGCAGTATGAGCTTCATCTTTAGTTTTTACAAGAATTATTTTATGCATTTTTTCGGCTCCTCTTTTTTCTTCATAAAAAGGCTCTGTAATTTCTCCTGTTTTTAAACTACTTACTCTATTATAAAGTGCAGGATCCATACGTGTTAAATCGAAATGGGTATCTGTAGTTTGAGGGTTAATTAACAATCCTTTGTTATTTCTAGTTTCCTTATCTTCAGAGTATTTTATTACAGCTTCTTCAAAAGTAAGTGTTCCTTTTAAAATATCTTCTCTAACTTTTTCTAACTCTTTAACAGAGGATGCTAATTCTGCTTCAGAAATTTTAGGTTGAATTAAAATATGACGAACATCGCGCTCTTGACCTTTAACTTTATCTACCTGAATAATATGAAATCCAAAACCAGATTCAAATGGTTCAGAAATTTCACCTTCATCCATACTAAAAGCAACTTCTTTAAATTCTTTAATAAATCCACTTTCTCTAGTAATTGTATACTTACCTCCTGCTCCAGCACCATTTCCAGAAACTGCTGGATCATCAGAATTAATAATGGCTTTTAACCTAAAGCTATAACCATTTTCTATATCTTTTTTAATTTCGTTAAGCTTTGCCACAACTCTTTTTGTTTCTTCTTCTGAAGGTTTTAAAATTTTAACAATTTGAGCCAACTCAATTTGAGCACTAAATTCAGGTAAGTTATTATCTACTTCTAAATTTTTAAAATAAGTTCTTACCTCTTCTGGAGTAACATCAATATTTTCGGTAATACTGGCTTTTTCTCGTTGAATAAGTAATTGTTCTTTTTGAATTGAACCAAGCTCATTTCTTAAATCCTCTTCATCAGAAAAACCGTAGTATTTAACCACTTTTTCCATAGAACCTAATTGCTGAGAGAAATACGCAATATTACGGTCTACCTCTTGATTAATTTCGGCTTCAGAAACTTCAATACTATCAATAACTGCGTGATGTGCAATTAGTTTTTGTGTCATTATTTCTTCTAAAATCTCACAATCTGTAATATCTACTTTACCTTCAATACGTTGTTGTAATTCTTTTTTAAACTTATCTATATCAGAATCTAAAACAATATTTTTTCCAACTACAATCGCAACCCCATCAAGTTTAATTCTGTTATTTTTTTCACTAGTTTGAGCTGTTAAACCCAAAGCTAGCATTAAAAAAGCTACTACAATACTATTTTTATTCATTTTAATATATTTCAAATTGTTCTTTTTTTTGCGCATCATCTATTAATGTTTCTTCAATATTTTTAAGCAATAATAATTTACGTTGATGTAAAATTAATTGCTTTACAGTTGGTGTTATATAGCTTTTAGGCGCTATTTCGTTTCTATTTAACACTTTTTTTATTGTTACCAAATATAAGCTTAATGAATCTTCTTTTTGAATAAATTTTCCATTTTTTAAAAGTTCTTTTTTATCTAAAATTTTTAAAACTGGAACTTTAGAAATTAAATCGGTATATTTTATCCAAATTGAATCGTTTAAATGGTAAGATTGTAAAAATAATTTATCTGATTTTAACGATTCTAAGTCTTCTTTTTTTGAAGATTTAAATAATTTAACAAGCTCTTTTTTATCTGCATAATTATTAGCTACTTTCACAAATTTTAATTTTAAAAGCTCTTCATTTAGCTTAAAATTCTCATTGTTTTTAGCATAAAAATCTTCAATATCTTTATCTGTAATTTCCGTATTTAAATATTCTTTTACAACAGCCTCTTTATAAGAGTTTATATATAAATCTTCTTTATATTTTTTTACTAAATCATCGAACTTATCTACTTTATCTGCTAAATTTAATTCTGCTTTTGAAAGTAATAATTGCTGTTTTACCCAATTATTAATATAATTATTTACCAACAAAGTACTGTCTTGTTTAGAAACTCCGTTTGTAACAACTTTAGCTAAATCTTTTTCATATAAATATGCTGTATTAACTCTTGCTACAATTTTACTTTCTTCTTTTTTTAAAGTAAAATAATTGCACGAACTAAATAATACAACAACAAATATGTAAACAATTATATTTTTCAAAAAATTAAAACTTTTTCTTTAAAACTTTTCTTTTTTCAGACTTGTTAAATTCAACCGTATATTTGTTTCTTAATTCTGCAATCCAAGCTTTTTCTAAAGCATTTTGATAATCAGAAATTACAGTACCTTTTATACTTTTCAACTCTTTATTATTATACTTTTCAACCTTGTTTGCATTATAAAACTTATTTAAGCCAATACTGTCTTTAGATTTGTTCCAAACCTTACGCTCTAATAATTCAAACAACATTAAACCTTCATTAAATTCTTTTAATGTTGCTGCAAATTTAGGGTTTGTAAATTTTAAATTTTCTTTATAATACGTTAAAACTTCGTTTTCTTTAAACTTTTTAAAATTTTCTTTAAGTGAAGGATTTCTAACTCCTTTTAAATAAGCTGCAAATGCTTTTTGATTAATTTTTTTATCATTTATAGATAATAAATTGGAATTAAGCTTTTCTAAATCTAATTTATCTTTAGTATCAAACACTTTTAAAGCTTCTTTATTTACTGTAATGTTATATTCTTTAAACAACCTATCTAAAACCGTTTGACCAATTAAATTTGATCTAGAATCTTTTTCTATTTTTTTTGTTAAGCTCGCTTTAATTTCTTCAAAACTTTGAACTGGATATTTCTTAATTAATTTTGCAATATGCCAACCATATTTAGTTTTAAACGGTTTAGAAATATCATCATTATTTTCTAGAGCAAAAGCTTGTTTAGAAAAATCTTCCACCATTCTACCATAACTAAATTTAGCCATCTTTCCACCTCTTGGAGCGCTAGACCCATCTTCTGAAACTATTTTTGCTAAACTAAAAAAATCTTGCTTATCATTTACCAATAAATTATAAATGGAATCTATTTTTTGCTTATTTTTTTCACTCAAATTTTTAAGCATAATGTGAGCAACTTCAACCTCACCTAATGATTTACGCTCGTTATTTAGTTTTAAAATATGAAACCCAAATTTGGTTCTAAATGGCATTGAAACTTCATTTTTGGCTGTATTATACGCAACATTTTCAAACGGATATACCATTTGTAATGCTGTAAAATAACCTATATCTCCACCGTTTTGTTTTACAGAAGGATCTTGAGAGTATTTTTTAGCAATTTCAGCAAAATCAGCCCCATTTATAATTAAATTTCTTGCCTCAATTAAACTATTATAAGCTTTTAAAGTATCTGCAGGTGCTGCATTTGGCTTTGCAAAAACTAATATATGACTCACATTAATCTCTTTTAATAAACGTTCATAAGCTTCACTAACTAGTTTATTAGTAACATCTTTATCTTTTAAATAAGGTAAGCTTAATGATTCTTGATATTGTTTTAATTCTTTATTTAATGTTTTTAGAGTGTCTATTTTAAGTTCTCTAGCTTGCTTTACTTTCAATTTATAATCTACAAACAAGTTTAAATATTCTTCAACACTATTTTTTGCTGAATCATCTATTAAACTAAGGTTTTTGTTATAAACTCTAATAAATTCTTGTGTATAAATTGGTTCTTTATCTATGCTAAAAAGAACTTTTGAGTTTTCTTGTGAAAATGATTTTACTGTTACAAAAAGTAATGTAAACAGTGCAAACTTTAATTTCATTAATATAGTTTTAAAAGAATTAGTAATTAAAATTACAGTTAGAAACGGTGCAATTTATTTTTTATTTTTTGTTTACGCTGTTAAAGGTATCACAAAGATATAATACCTTCTATTTTTTCGGCTTGTTTGTATTTTAAAATAACTGCATCAGCATTTTTCATAACTACATGTATTGAAACACTTGTAAACTTACCTGTTTTAGATGTTTTTTTGGTAATTACTGCACCTGCATGATTAAAAAGATTTTCTACTTGATTCACCTTATCCTCATCAGTAGGAACTATAAATTTATATAAATATTTTGAAGGAAATTTTGTATCCTTTTTTAACTTTTTCTTAAGCTTTTTGTAAAATTGTTCTCTTGTATCCATTCTATTGTTTTTAATTGACTTTGCAATTATAGTACCAACTAAAAATTGTTAATATTTAGCTGACAAAATTACACTATTATTTTTACTATAATTAAGGAATACCTTATTTTTGCAACATGCAAAACAAAATAGTAATTACTGGTGGGCCAGGCACAGGGAAATCTACCGTAATTGAAGAATTAATATACCGAAAATACGAGTGCATGAAAGAAATCTCTAGAGAGGTTACACTAAACGCTCGAAAAAATGGAACAGATCAACTGTTTTTAACTAAACCTCTACTTTTTAGCGAATTACTTTTAGAAGGCAGAGTAAATCAATATGTTGAAGCTGAAAAAAAAAATAAAGACATTGTATTTTTTGATAGAGGAATTCCTGATGTTCATGCATATATGAATTATATAAGCATTGATTATCCAGACACCTACATTCAAAAAAGTAAATTATACAAATACAATTATATTTTTCTTATGCCTCCTTGGGAAGAAATCTATATTTCAGATAGTGAACGTTACGAAAACTTTGAACAAGCCTTAGCAATTCACAATCATTTAGAGCGTACGTATAAAGAGTTAGGTTATAAAATTATTGAAGTTCCTTTTGGAACTGTAGAATTTCGTGCAGATTTTATTTTAGAATACGTAAAATAATGAGTACTCCTCTTGAAATACTCGAAAAATATTGGGGTTACACCCAATTTAGAGATCCACAAGAGGAAATTATAAATTCTGTATTAAATAAAAAAAATACAGTTGTTTTACTACCAACAGGTGGAGGAAAATCTTTATGTTTTCAAGTACCTGCATTACTTTTAGATGGTGTTTGTATAGTAATTTCGCCATTAATAGCTTTAATAAACGACCAGGTTAAAAACTTACAGGAAAAACAAATAAAAGCAATAGCATTAACCTCTCAACTAAATCAAGAAGAAATTATTACAGCTTTCGACAATTTAATGTATGGTAATTATAAATTTTTATACTTATCGCCAGAAAAATTTCAATCGCCATTAATTCAAGAAAAAATAAAACAGCTAAATGTTGGTTTAATTGCTATTGATGAAGCACACTGTATTTCTGAATGGGGGCACGATTTTAGACCTTCATACCTACTTTTAAAAGAGTTAAAAAATCTACACCCAAATGCGCCTTTAATAGCTTTAACAGCTACAGCAACTCCAAAAGTTCTAAACGATATTCAAGATAATTTAGAGTTAACTGAAACTAAGCTTTTTAAAAAATCGTTTAAAAGATCTAATTTAGGATATTATGTTATTGAAACCGAAGATATTTACGGACGCTTACTTCAAATTTCAAAAAGAATTAACGAACCTATTATTATTTACACTAATAGTAGAAAACAAACTATAGAAATATCTCAATATCTTAATCGTAATAATTTTAAAAGCAGTTATTACCACGGCGGACTTACTTTTGAAGAAAAAAATACTACGTTTAATAATTGGATGAGTGAAACTACACCAATAATGGTTGCTACCAACGCTTTTGGAATGGGAATAGATAAAGCCAATGTTAGGGCTGTTGTACATATTAACACACCAAATAGTATAGAAAATTATATTCAAGAAGCTGGTAGAGCTGGTAGAGATCAAAAAATGGCTTATGCAATAGCGTTAACCAACAAAGCATCTACAGATAATGGTTTGGCTATTTTTAACAACAATTTACCTACAGTTAAGTATGTTCAAAAAATATACAATCATTTAAATCAGTATTACAATATTTCTTTAGGTGAATTGCCAACTTCTATATTTAACTTTTCGGTTCAAGAATTTTGTAGTGTATATAAATTAAACATACTGCAAACTTATAATGCTATAAAGGCTTTAGAGAGAGAAAATATTATAAGTATCGATGAGAACTTTACCAAAAAATCTACACTAAAAATAATTATTTCTAACAATCAATTATTAAACTATTTAGACCAAAACTCATTAAACGAACAGCTATTGAATTTTATTCTAAGAAGCTATGGTGGTGTTTTTGATCATTATACAGTTATTAACGAAACTTACATTTCAAAAAAATTAAAAATTTCTAAAAGTACAGTTATTCAACAATTACAACTGCTAGACAAAGATGGAATTATTAATTATAGTTATGAAAATTCTAACTCTAGACTAACTTTTTTGGTAGAAAGAGAAGACAAATACACTATAAATAGAATTTCGAAAAATATTGAACAGCAAAACCAGTTAAAAAAAGATAAATATGTAGCTGTTGTAGATTATTTAAAAAACAACAAAGTATGCAGAAACATTCAACTTTTAAGCTATTTTAACGAAACATTAAAGAAAAATTGTAGCTTATGTGATGTTTGCAAAAGTAAAACCACAAAAAAGGTTGATTTAAAAGAAATTTCGCACCATATAATAAAGGTATTGCAAAACAACTCTTTAAGCTCTAGAGAAATTGCTGAACAATTAACGCTAAATGAAAGTGATGTTTTAAATTCACTTAAAATTTTATTAGAAAGAAATAAAATAACAATAACTTCGCAAAACAAATTCAAACTAACATAGAATTATGAGAGATATTAGAATAGTATTTATGGGCACACCAGATTTTGCCGTAGCAACTTTAGATGCCTTAATAAAAGCTAATTTTAATGTAGTTGGTGTAATTACCGCACCAGATAAACCTGCAGGGAGAGGACGAAAAATTCAACAATCTGCAGTTAAAAAATATGCTGTAGAAAATAACTTAACCGTTTTACAACCTACCAATTTAAAAAACGAAGACTTTGTTAACGAACTAGCCGCCTTAAAAGCCAACTTACAAATTGTAGTAGCTTTTAGAATGCTACCCAAAGTAGTTTGGCAAATGCCAGAATATGGTACTTTTAATTTGCACGCATCACTTTTACCTAATTATAGAGGAGCAGCACCAATAAACTGGGCTATTATTAATGGAGATACCAAAACAGGAGTTTCTACCTTTTTTATTGATGAAAAAATTGATACTGGAAACATTATTTTACAAGAAGAAACTAACATTGCCGAAAACGAAATTGTTGGAGAATTACATGATAAATTAATGAATATTGGTAGTAAGCTAGTTGTAAAAACAGTTCAGTTAATTGAAAAAGGTAATGTAAAAACCATTGAACAACCAAAACACGATACTAACCCAGCTCCAAAAATATTTACTGAAACATGTAAAATAGATTGGAATCTTAGTTTAGATAGCATTTTTAATCTTATTAGAGGCTTAAATCCATATCCTGCCGCTTGGACCACTTTAATTAATAATGGAGAAGAAACTAAACTTCAAATTTATAACATTCAAAAAGAAGTTATAGAACACAATTATAATATAGGTACTGTAATTAGTTCGAAAAAAGAATTAAAAATTGCGGTTACAAATGGCTTTATAAAAATTGATAGTTTAAAAATTTCAGGAAAGCGTAAAATGGATACTCAAAGTTTATTAAATGGTTTCACTTTTGAAGAGAATGCAATAGTTCGGTAACCCTATATTTCAAAGGGTTTCGCTCGATATATACAGTAAAACGGTATAGGTTATTAACAAAATAGCCGTTTTATTAACAAAATAGCTGTTTTTTTGGGTTAAAACTTGCATAAGCCCTTATTCCGTCTAACTTTGTCAACGCTTTAAAAAGCAAAATAAATTGTTTAACCAATTAATTTAATATTTAAATTATGAACAAATCAGAATTAATTGATGCTATGGCAGCTGATGCAGGCATCTCAAAAGTAGCAGCAAAAGCAGCTTTAGAATCATTAACAGATAATGTAACTGCAACACTTAAAAAAGGTGGTAAAGTAGCATTAGTAGGATGGGGAACTTGGTCTGTATCTAAAAGAGCAGCAAGATCTGGAAGAAATCCTCAAACTGGAAAGACTATCCAAATTGCAGCTAAAAACGTTGTAAAGTTCAAAGCAGGTGCTGGATTTAGCGATGCTGTAAACTAAACATAAGAAATTATCTTATTTAAAAGCTCTCTTTTATAGAGAGTTTTTTTTTGTCTTAAATTTTACTATATTGAAAAAAAAACGAATTCTATATGCCAACTTTAAAAGCATCAAAAGGTAAACTATTAATTTCTGAGCCATCTATTTTAGGTGATAAAGATTTTAATAGGTCGGTTATTTTCTTAACCGAGCATAATAATGAAGGAAGCATTGGATTTATTATAAATAAACCTACTGAATTTGTTCTCAACGACTTAATACCTGATATTGATTGTGAATTTAAAGTATATAGTGGCGGACCTGTTGAACAAGAAAACTTATACTTTATACATCAAATACCAGATAGCATACCTAATAGTATAGAAATTTCTAAAGGTATTTATTGGGGTGGAGATTTTGAATCATTAACAATACTTTTGAATAACAAAACAGTAAAACCTACAGATATTCGGTTTTTCTTAGGTTATTCTGGCTGGTCTATTAACCAATTAAATGAAGAATTAAAAGAAACTTCTTGGATAGTTACAAACAACAATTACCCTAATCTATTAGATGTTAATAGCAATGATATTTGGAAACAACAATTATTAAAAATTGGTGGTGAATATCAAATTTGGGCAAACGCACCTAAAAACCCATCGTTAAACTAACGTATTTGAAAGTTCTTTTAACTGTGTACCAACTACTGTTGAAAACACTTTTTTTCTATAATTTGTAACAGGTTGAACGCCAACAATAGCATTTGTTATAAAAACTTCATCCGATTTTTGAATATCGAACGGAGAAATTGAGCTCTCTTCAAACGTAAACTCATCTTGAGACTCTAAGTATTCAATTAATTTTTTACGCATTACTCCTTTAATACAGCCATCTGTAATAGGTGGAGTTATAATATGGCTACCTTTTACTAAAAAAATATTACCATTAATAGCTTCAACTACTTGTTTTCTTTCATTTAACAGTATACAATTATCGTAATTATTTTCATTACAATAAATACTAGCCAACACATTTGTTAACTTATTTGTAGTTTTTAATGTAGATAACAAACCGGAGTTTATATAAAAATCCTTATACAATTCTAGCGTATATTGCTCTTTTATTGTTTCATTTAATCCTGAAGCTTCAATTAAAAACCCAATAGCATTTGTTTCTGGAGTGTACAAACCACCATTTTCTCTATAAACACTAAATCTAACTCTAGCATTTTTTAGGTTATTTATTTCTACAGTTGATATAATTTCTTTTTCAAAATATTCCATTGTAAAGTTTAATGGAATTTCCATACGCAACATACGTAAAGAAGCCATCAATCTAAAATAATGACTTTCTAAATAAATTACTTTTAACTCTTTAACTTTAATTGTTTCAAAAACAGCATCTCCATATTTAAATGCCCTATTTGCTGCATTAAAAATATTAGATTCTTTTTCTATTAAAGCTCCATTAAAATTTATCATAGTAAAAATAATTAGGACACAAATCTACATAAAAAAACCTTGAATTATCAAGGTTAATTTTTATTCTTCTTATGTTGTTTTAAGCTCCTATAGTATGCTTTAATTCTTCAATTTGGTTTTCCCAAAACATTTTAGATTCTTCAATTTCATCTTCTTCTGCAAAATCTGTTACAATTAAAGATACATCTTTAGTTATAGCATCTATTTCCAATCTAAATTCAAAATATGATTTAGGATCTTCATCCTCTAGCCATTTTAATCTTATTTTTTCTTCTGGTCTTTCTTGTAGTACTTTAGCTTGTTCTTCTGAACCATCCCATATAAAAGTAAATAATTCACCTCTTGAATTTACGTTATCTGCAAACCACTCAGATAAGCCTGATGGCGTTGCAAAATATTGATATAACATTTTTGTTGAAGCGTGAATAGGGAACTCTATTTCAAATTTTATTTTTGCTGACATTCTTTAAATTTATGTGTACAATATATAGAAATAATCCATTTAAAAAAAATTAAATTTTAGTAAAAAATAATTAGAATTTATTTGTGGTAACAAATAAATTATTTTTATATTTGCAATCGCAAAAAAGGCGTGGTAGCTCAGTTGGTTAGAGCGTCGGATTCATAACCCGGAGGTCTGCAGTTCAATTCTGCATCACGCTACAAAATTTTAAACAATGTAAATCAGCAGTTTAGTTTTCTAAACTGCTTTTTTTATATTTAAGCTAAATGAATTTCTAAATTTCATTAAAGTAAACACAAAACCACAACTTGTTTGAGTACATAGTTTATAATATGTTTACACTATTTTCTGTCTAGAATTATAACTTAAACTTTATTCTAAATTTTGTTACTAATTTACTAAAATGTAGCTCTTAGTACTATTAACTCTGCTTTTGCAACAAATGTATTACTGTTTGCTCTTTCCGTTTTACTCATTTAAACATACTAACAATAAATTTATCATATAAAATTAAACGGTATTTAACCAATACCATATTAATGTAGTTAATCATAAAAAATTACTGAACCACAATGATAAATTCAACTAAAACACTTCTTCTATTACTTATAGTTATAGTAAGTATTAATTGTACTTCAAAAAAGAAAAAAGAACCTATTTCAACAACCAAAATATCTCTTCAAAAAAAGTTTAAAAACAACTTTTTAATTGGTGCTGCTATAAACGACAATCATATACTTGAAACCGATTCGCTTGGTATAAACATTCTTTCAAGTGAATTTAACACCATTACTCCAGAAAATATTATGAAATGGATGTATGTGCATCCAAAGCCTGATACCTTTTATTTTGATATGACAGATAAATATGTAGACTTTGGCGAGAAACACAATATGCATATTGTAGGTCATACTCTACTTTGGCATTCACAAATTGCTCCTTTTATGAATGAAATAAAAGATAGTACTGTAATGGCAAAACATATAGAAAAACAAGTAAACACAGTTGCGGGAAGATATAAAGGTAGAATTCATACTTGGGATGTTGTTAATGAAGCTTTAAATGAAGATGGAACTTTCCGTGAATCTAACTTTTTAAAAGTTATGGGAGAAAATTATATTGGATATACTTTCGATTTAGCTTCAAAAGCAGACCCTAAAGCAAATTTAATTTACAACGATTATAACTTATGGAAACCTAAAAAACGTGCTGGTGTTGTTAAGTTAGTTAAAAACCTTCAAGCCAAAGGAATTAAAATTGATGGTATTGGAATGCAAGCACATTATAGTCTAGATGGTCCATCTTTAGAAGATATTGAAAATAGTATACTTGCTTATGCAGAATTAGGCTTAAAAGTAAGTTTTACAGAATTAGATGTAACTGTATTACCAAATCCTTGGGATTTAAATGGCGCTGCTGTTGAACAAAGTTATGAACAATATGAAGGCGATATTAAAATGGACCCTTATCGATCTAAATTCCCTCTAGAAATGCAAAAAAAACTTGCAAAACGTTACCAAGATATTTTCAACTTACTATTAAAACATCAAGATAAAATTAGCAGAGTTACTTTTTGGGGAGTAAATGATGGTAGCTCTTGGTTAAACAATTGGCCAATTAATGGTAGAACAAATCATCCTCTTTTATTTGATAGACAATTTCAACCAAAAGAAGCCTACAATACCCTACTTAACCTCAACAATTAACCCTTATGAACAACGAAAAATTATCAATTAGAGAAAAAATTGGTTATAGTCTAGGAGACCTTGCTGCAAACTTGGTTTTCCAAACCCTAATGACATATTTAGCCTATTTTTATACAGATATTTATGGGCTTCAACCTAACGATGCCTCTATAATAATATTAGTGGTTGGTTTAATTGCAGCCTTTGCTTTCAACCCAATAATGGGAGCTATTGCAGATAGAACACATACAAAATGGGGGAAATTTCGTCCGTGGATTTTATGGACAGCTGTACCTCTTGGAGCAGTTGCTTTATTAGCCTTTAGTACTCCTGATTTTGACTACAAAGGAAAAGTAATTTACGCAGTTATTACTTACACTCTATTATTGATGCTTTATGCAGCAAACAACTTACCTTATTCGGCTTTAAGTGGTGTAATTACAGGTGATATGGGAGAACGTAATAGTATTTCGTCATACCGTTTTGTTGCTGTAATGATTGCACAATTTTTTGTACAAGTATTTATGTTGCCAATTATTGAAACCGCTGGTGGTGGAGATAAAGCGGTTGGAATTGAAATTGTAATGACTTGGTTGGCAATTATTGGAACCATAATGTTATTAATCACGTTTTTTACAACCAAAGAAAGAATTGTTCCTAAACCAGAACAAAAATCAAGTTTAAAAGAAGACATTGGCGACCTTATAAAAAATAAACCTTGGATAATAATGTTAACGCTAACTACTTTAGTGTTTATTACACTTGCTTTAAAAGGTGGTTCGTATGTGTATTATTTCGAAAACTTTGTTGATGAAACTGCATTAACTCAATTTTTACAACCAATTTTAAATTTCTTATCAGATATTGGAATGAATTTCTTTGGTGAAAATCCAGTTTCTGCAGGATTTGGTTTATTTAATGCCGGAGGAATTACTTTTATGATTGTTGGTATAATGTTTTCTAAAAAATTAGCAGACAAATATGGAAAAAGAGATGTTTTTGGCGTTTTCTTATTTCTTTCAACAATATTTATTATTCTATTTTACTTTATCCCAGCAACATCTGTAAAGTTGATGTTTATTTCGCAAATACTGCACGGTTTTTTCTATGGAATTACCATTCCTCTTTTATGGGCAATGATTGCTGATGTAGCAGATTTTTCAGAATGGAAAACAAACCGAAGAGCAACTGCTATTATTTTTTCAGCAATGATGGTTGGCTTAAAAGGTGGTTTAAGTATTGGAAGTGCTCTTTTAACTGCAATACTTGGTAGTTATGGCTACAATGCTGAATTAGCAATACAATCTGAAAGTGCTATAATTGGAAGTAAAATGCTAGTAAGTATTTACCCTGCAATTCCTTTTTTAATAGGAACTGGACTTCTATTTTTCTATGAAATAAACAAAAAATTTGAAGTTCAAATTGAAAATGATTTAAAAGAAAGAAGAACTAAATAAAACATATTATGCCTGAAGAAAGTATACAACATATAGATTTTGATGAATTAAATAAAAAGGCAATTTCTAAACCTTTAGTTTCGCATATGTACACTGCCGATCCATCGGCTCACGTATTTAATGGAAAAATTTACATTTACCCATCGCACGATATTGATGCTGGTGAAGCATTTGACGATTTAGGAAGTCATTTTGCTATGGAAGATTATCACGTTCTTTCAATGGATACTATTGATAGTGAAGCTGTTGATAATGGTTTAGCCTTACACGTAAACGATGTTCCTTGGGCTGAACAGCAACTGTGGGCTCCAGATGCACACGAAAAAAATGGAACTTACTATTTATTTTTCCCTGCGAAAGCTTACGATGGAATTTTTAAAATTGGAGTTGCAACAAGTTCATCTCCAACTGGTCCTTTTAAAGCTCAACCAGAAGCAATTAAAGGAAGTTTTTCTATAGATCCCGCTGTTTTTAAAGATGATGATGGTAGCTATTATATGTATTTTGGTGGTTTATGGGGCGGACAATTGCAACGCTGGAGAACTGGAAAGTTTAATGCAGAACAACCAGATAGCCCAACAGCCTTTTTACCAAAAGATAATGAACCTGCATTGTTACCAATTGCAGCAAAAATGTCTGATGATTTATTAGAGTTTGATGAAACTCCAAGAAAATTAGAAATAGTAGATGAAGAAGGCAATTTGCTATTAGCAGGAGATAATGACCGACGATTTTTTGAAGCTGCTTGGATGCACAAATACAACGGAAAATACTACTTCTCCTACTCTACTGGAGATACTCATTTTATTTGTTATGCTATTGGAGATAATCCTTACGGACCATTTACTTATAAAGGTAAAATACTAGAACCTGTTGTGGGTTGGACAAGTCACCATTCGGTATGTGAAGTTGATGGAAAATCGTACTTATTTTACCACGATTCTTCTTTATCTAAAGGTGTAACACATTTAAGATCGGTAAAAGTTGCTGAAATAACTTATAAAGAAGATGGAACCATAGTTCCTCTTAAACCCTATTTGTAATTAATGTTTGTTTTAAGTTAGATAAAAAAAGGAGCAATTATATATTGCTCCTTTTTTATTTTTAAAACTTAAACTGATCTTTAAAAAAAGCCATCATCTCTTTTTTTGATCCAGATTCTCCAATATGGCTATCATTTGGAAATATTTTAAATTTTTTTTCGCTTTTGATCTTGTTATAGGCTGAAAAACCAATTCTTGGAGGGCAATCATCATCAAATAAGCCTGTAATATATAAAGTTGGGCATTTTATCATTTTTGCAAAATGAATTGTATCTATATAATTTAGATTATTCATTGCAGTTTTAAAATCACAAGAGTTATTATAAAAATTTAAAAAACCTTCTATTTCACCATTTATAAGCTTTCGAATCCTTAAATGATTTTTTAAATCGGTTGGGAAAGGATCAAAATAAGCGCAGGCACTAATGCTTTTTGAAGCCAAACTTGCTGTCATTAAAGCTAAACCACCTCCTTGACTACCTCCCAATACTCCTATTTTTGATGAATCTACTTCTTCTCTTGAAACCAAAAATTCAACTGCTCTTATACAATCCATATATATTTGACGATAGGCACTTTCTTCTTTATTGCATATTTGATGTCCAAAAAAACCTGGACTTTCTAATTTATCTTCAACAATTTTATCGCTTATGCCGTGACCTCTAACACAAAAAGCCAGTTCAATTACATCTTCATCAACAGTTAAAAATTCATCTAAATTTTCAAAACCATAACCGTAACCTGGTAAGTTTAGTAATGCAGGATATTTTCCTTTTTGCTTTGGCACAAAATAATAGCCTCTTATTGTTAAGTTATTTATTGATTTCATTTCAACAATAAAACCATCTCTTTTTGAAGTACACAAACTGTCAATTTTTTTAACTTTGAAATTTGGAGGAATTGTTTTCAATTCTGCAATTGCTATATCCCAAAATTGGTTAAAATCAGCTGGTTTGTTGTATGTATTTTTAATTTTAGTAGGATTTACAGTAAACCAACTTACAGCACCACTAAAACCCATATTTTTAGCATTTACAATAACTTCATAAAAACCTGGAGCCAAGTTTTCTTTACTCAAATCTATCCGAAAATGTTTTGTATTCTTTTTTACAAAAGCATTTTTCACAAACAAAGTATCAGCAAAATCGTTTCTTATGAAAATATCCAATTCGGCATCAGAATTTAAATTCATATTTAAATTGAATAAGACTTCAGATGATTTTTCAAACAAATGATTTTCAGAATTAAAGCTTATTTCAATTTTAGAATTGTCAAATTTATATTCAGCATAAAATTTAACACTATTATGACTTTTACCTCCCGTGTATGAAAAATTAGAACAATTAATTTCAATGGTATTTTCTTTATCTATAAAAAGAACGTCGTTAGGTATTTTAAACTTTGTAATATTATACTTTGGATTAGCAGACCATTTAAATTTATTTGATATATCACCTCCAATATAAACTCCGTTTATATAAATATCTTTAACATCTAGTAGTAGACAAACTTCTAAAATGTAGCTTGCTTTATTTGTATTTTTAGGAATCTTAAATCTCGTACTTAATTTGCCTGAAGGAGTTAAATATGATAAACCCTGCCTTTCCCAAGACAACAACAAATTAACATTGTTATTAACTGTAAAAACTGAATCTTTTTTATAACTAAATTCCCAATTAAATGGTAATAGGTTTTGTGCCTTAATTGAAAAAACAGAAAAAACTAAAACAAGAAAAACATATCTCAATTTCATAATTTGTTATTTATAACATTTCACAAAATTATTATAATATAAGTACCGATAAGCCATTTCGGCACTAATTATTGGCAAAAAATCATAAATTTCAATTTCAGCAATATTGTATTTTAAACCTGCTTTTTCTGCAAGTTTATAGATAGCTTCAAAATTAGTTTCACCACTTAAACCTAATTCTTTTTCATCCTTTACGTGCCAACTATAAAAACGTCCTGGATATTTTGTAAAATAATCTATTGGATTCACTTTTGCTTTTTTCATCCAATACAAATCAGCTTCAAAAAATACATAATTTGGGTTTGTGTTTTCTAACCAATAATTATAAATTATATTATCACCAATTTTTTTAAACTCTTTGGTGTGATTGTGTACTCCAAATTCAATTCCATTATCGGAACACATTTTACCAATTTCATTATAATAATTAACATACAGTTCAACATCTTTTAATGTATTTACTTTATCTAATTCATTACTTGAAGTGATTATATAACTTACACCTGCTTCTGCGTGATCTTTAATGCATTGTTTCCACCAAGACATTACTTCTTTCTTACTCGAATCTAAAAAGTTTTTAAACACCATTGAACCCTTAAATTTTAAACCACTTGCTTCAACCAACTTTTTAAAACTCTTTGGACTTCTGTTATAAAACTTACCTTCTTGATACGCAAAGTTTTCAATAAAACTATATCCCATTCTACCTAATTGTTTTAAGGTTTCTTTTGGGTTTTCATTCATTAAATCTTTTACTGAAACTAACTGAACACCAATATTTTTATCTTTTGAATTTTGCTTAATATATTTAACTGACCACAACTCTTTACCCTTTGGATTTGTTGCTTTTAAAACTACTTCAGTACTATTGATAAAATAAAATTTAACTGTCATTATAGCTTCTAACAGCAAGTTTTCATCATTCATTATTAACACATCTTCTCCAATAAACCTGCCTTTTCCTATAAAACTTTCATTATGTTCATTGGTACCATTTGCAATAATTTGATTGCTTTTTTTATCATAAGAAATTAACTCTACAAGTATAGTTTTCCATTTATTATCTCTTTTCTCAAAAACTTCAACTTGTAATGCATTATTAATTGAAATTTTTGGAGTAACAACCATTTTAATTTTAGATGAATCTCCTAAAAAATCATCTTCAATATTATCTGCACTATACCAAGTTCCAATATATTGAGTTAATTTTTGTTGCTGATTAATTCCTTGCTGTTGAGCGTTTAACATAGTTTTATTAAATATGGTTAGAACAAAACACAATACTAAATAGATCTGTAATTTTTTCATAGGAATAGCTTACTTTATATTTTCAATTTGAAACCAATTGTATTGGGCTACATTTTTACTTTCTTCACCTAAAGAAGTTGTGTACATTGCGTAAATAGTTCCAACAAAACCGCCAGCTGTTTTGGTACTTAAAAAACGAGCATTTACATTATCTTTTAGAGTTTTCCATTGATTCTGTTCTTCAGCATATAAAAAGCTATATGCGCTTCCTTTTGCTTCTATTTTTAATTTTACTGAAGCGCTTGATTTTAATGGTTTCTCTACTAATAACTTCATACTATCTTTTGTAGATTGAAACAATTGAATTACTGGTTTACCTTTTGAAACAGACTTGCACATATAATAAAAATATTCATTATTTTGAAATGCAATTAAACCTGCTTTTTCATTTTCTTTTGAAGTATTAAAGTCCATTTCTGTACTTACACTTCCTTGTGAATGTTGTTGTCTGTACCCAATAAAACTTGGGTTTACAAGGTTAGAAACACTTTCTGATCGTGTATTAATTTGTAAGCTTCCATTTGAAATATTGTACCATTTTTCTCTTGGTGTACGTAAAAACAACCATTCAAAATCTAATTCAGCATTATCAAATTCTTCCTTAAATGTATAATTACCGCTGTGTTTAAATGATTCTTTTTGCTTTACAATATTGTTTGGTGTTGGGTAGCTTTGTTTTACAACATCTCCTCCTAAATCAAAAACTGGCCAATTATTTTCCCATTTTACAGGAGCCATAAATGTTTCTCTTCCTGTGTTGTAATGGTTATCTTCATAAGGTCTGCAACCTAAAAACACACCCCACCAATCGCCATTTGCATCTTCAATAATATCTGCGTGACCTACTGAAGTTATAGGGTTTGGTCTATCTTCCTTTAAGTGTCTTTGTGATAATATTGGATTATTTTTATAACTAATATAAGGGCCTTTTACATTTTCACTTCTAAAAACAACTTCCGAATGATCTTCAGCTGTTCCACCTTCAGCAGCTAATAAATAATAAAAGCTGTTTTTTTTATAAATATGTGGACCTTCAATCCAAATTGGTTTTTTAGAAAAATCTGAGCCACCATTTACCAAAATTATTGGTTCTCCAACTACGCTTCCTTTTACAACATCAATTTCATACATTTTAATAGTTCTATGCCCTTCATACAACGGTTTTTTATCCGGAGCATCACTATTGTAAATTATATAAACTTTTCCATTATCATCAAAAAACAGTGAAGGATCAATTCCTTCAACTTCAGGTAACCAAATTGGATTAGACCAAGGTCCTTCAGGATTTGTAGCTGTAACAAAAAAATTGTTTTTACCAGCAACAATTGTGCAGGTTACATAATAAATCCCATTGTTATACCGAATTGCAGGCGCAAAAACACCTCGTGAAACATCTAAACCATCTAAATCTAATTGTTCTGGCCTGTCTAACACATTTCCAATTTGTTCCCAATTCACTAAATCGTTACTCTTAAAAATTGGAATTCCTGGGAAATACGCAAACGTGGAATTTACCAAATAATAAGAATCATGTGCTTTACAAATACTTGGATCTGGATAAAAACCTTGTAGTATTGGATTGGAATACTCGTTTATTTTAGGTTCTACTGGCTTATTTTTACCACAGCCAGAAGTTATAAATACAAACACTATAATTGTTATTAATACTCTTATATTCTTCATAATTTTTGCTATAAAAAAACGGGCTTAAAACTTGAAAAGAATGAGAATCTTTCAATATTTTAAACCCGCTACCTTAATTTAATTTTTATTATTGTAATCCTGCTAGGAACCCAAAATAGGCTTGTTTTTTGTTATAACCAGCATCAAATAGCAATGGCCAATCGTCATTTCCCCAGAAATTAATTAACCAAGATTCATTATCTCTAACACCCCAAACAGTTAATGCAAATTTATTATCTAAAGGAATTGAATTGTAAATTTTTACAACTTCCTCATATTTATCTCTTTGCTTTTCTGCTCTTTCATTAGTTAATGAAGTCAAGTCATTACTAGGATTTGCTCTAATATCTAGTTCAGCAAAATGCAATTTTAAATCTCTTGAAACTACACCATCAGCTAAGCTTTGAATTTGTGAAGCCGAAGGACCATCATAAGAAATATGCATTTGTCCACCAACACCATCAATTAAATCACCTAAATCGTCAACTATACCAAACATTGCAGCTCTTTTTGTTGAACTCGCTGCCATATTATAATCGTTGTAAAAAAGTAACACATCTGGATCGGCATTTCTAGCAAATTGGAAACATTTTTTAATATAATCGTCTCCCATTTTTTGTCTGAAAACTGAATTTCTTAATGGATGACCAGCACCATCTTCTAAAGCTTCATTAACTACATCCCAAGATCTGACCTTACCTTTATATCTAGTAAGAGTAGTTGTAATGTAATCTTCAACCATTGCTTCAAACTCTGCATCAGTACCAGAGAAATTCTCTACCCAAGAAGGTGTTGCATTGTGCCAAATTAAAGCGTGTCCGTGAACATTAATATCATTTGCCACTGCAAAATCTACAATAGCATCAGCAGCACTAAAATCATAACTTCCTTCTGAAGGATACATAATGTTCATTTTCATTTCATATTCCGAAGTAAGATTGTTAAATTCTTGCTTTAAAATATCGGTATGTTGACCGCCTGCATTAACCCAAGCAGATCTTGTAATTGTACCTACTGAAAAAGTAGTTGCTGCAGCTTTTAGACTTTCAGAACTTCCTGAACCACAGAAACCATTTGGACAAATTCCGTTTTCATCAACTCTAATTGTTTTTGAAGCTGTAGTAGTTA
This sequence comes from Lutibacter oricola, assembly GCF_900106565.1. Taxonomy (GTDB): domain Bacteria; phylum Bacteroidota; class Bacteroidia; order Flavobacteriales; family Flavobacteriaceae; genus Lutibacter; species Lutibacter oricola. The sequence continues at coordinate 19,428 of NZ_FNNJ01000002.1, read as the reverse complement.
CTCCATCATAAATTACATATAATTTAATTTCGTATTCTCCACTTTCGTTATATCTTACTTCATCAATTCCAGGTTCATCGGCTTCAGTTCCATTTTCTAAACCAAAATCCCAATAACTGCTAAATGAAGCTGAACTAGTTGTTGTATTCTCTAAAAGCAGTACAAAAGGGTCATCAGATGAAATTGTATACTCAAATGATGCTTGCAGAACTTCTGGAATTTCTACTTCTGTTCCCAACAAATCTTCACCATCTCCATTTGAACAGGAAAATGAAATAATTGAAATAAAAAGTACTATTAATAATTTATTTATTTTCATAATTGAAATATTAGTTTATCTAATAAAATTGTAATTATTCTTTTTTAACAAGCTTAATATTATCTATAATAAAGCTACCTGCTGATTTACCCATATCTAATGAAATGTTAGTTTCTGGTTCATTTGCCGTAAATGTCCAAGTATGTTGCTCCCAATCTGAAGTAATCGTATAATTTGGGCCATATTGTGCACTTGCATCTGGTTTTGTAGAAAAACGAACAATACAAGCATCTCCTTTTGCCCATAAAGACACTTCATATTCTACACCAACTTCTGTAGTAACAGCATCACTAACAAATTGTGCATCCCATTCATTTCCATCAGCACCATTATTTACATATAATGCTCTTGCTCCACCTAACACATCTGTAGTTTCTTCAGACATTCTTTCTCCACCATTCCATTTACCCCAATTAGTAAATTCGTCTCCTTCACCTTCTTCTAGACCTCCGTTTAATACTAAACTATCATCACTTGGTAATGGTAAAGCTTCAGTTCCTTTTACAGCTTCAATAGCATCAATTACAAAAGAACCTCCAGTTGCACCCATATCTAATGAAATATTAGTCATTGGTTCATTTGCTGTAATTGTCCAAGAATACTGTTGCCATTCTGAAGTTAATGTATAATCTGGTCCGTATTGTGCAGTTGCATCTGGTTTTGTAGAAAAACGAATTGCTACAGGATCTCCTTTAGCCCAAACAGAAAAAGTATAACTTTCTCCTACTTCAGTTTCAATAGCATCACTAACAAATTGTGCATCCCAAGCATTTCCATCAGCTCCATTATTAACATACATTGCTCTTGGCCCTACAAGTGCATCTGTAGTTGCAGACATTCTTTCTCCTCCATTGTATTTACCCCAGTTATCAAACTCATCTCCCTCTCCTTCAGTTAAATAAGCATTTACAATTAAATTATCAGGGTTTGTTAAAAATCCTTCATCAACTGGTACAACCACAGAAATACTTTCAGTAGTTTGCAAAGCATCTACAGAACTAACCATAGTTAACGTTACTATTTTATCTCCATCTACTTTGTATTGATATTCAACTGGGCCTGCTAAATCTGCATATTTTTTTCCTGCAATTTCAAACTCCCAATAGCTATAAAATTCATCTTTATTTGGAGTTGTATTTTCAAAATAATAAATACTTGTATCTTCTTCTGATTGTGTAATTGTAAATGTTGGCTGCTCTAATTGTACAACAACTTCATCGTCATTATCACATGACCAAAATGAAATAATTAAACACAATAAGCCTATAATTTTCGTTGTTTTCATAATGTATTTTATTTTAATAATAATTATAAAATATTTTTTAGGTTTTGTTAATTAAAGACGAGTATTTAAACCCGTCATTAATTAACTTTAAACTCAATTATTAACTCTTTTATTAATATCCAGGGTTTTGGTTTTCTGCTCCAATGCTTACATTAGAACTAATCTCAGCATCTGGTATTGGCCATAACTCGTGCTTACCAGCTTGGAAATTTGTTCCTGCTAATTCATCTGCAACTATTCCCCATCTAATCATATCATCAAAACGAACTTGCTCTCCAGATAATTCAACTTTTCTTTCGTGAACTACTGCATCAAAAACTGCTTGTTTAGTTAGGTTAGTTGGCAAATCATCTAAATCTGCTCTAGATCTAACTTGATTAATGTATCCAATTGCATTTGCTTGTGTACCAACTTCATTTTCACATTCGGCCATCATTAATAATACATCTGAATAACGAATAATTTTTACATTAATTCCTGATTCTTGGTTTTCTGAAGTTTGCTTGTAATAGTTTTGATATTTTTTCCAAGCAACTGGTCTAATATTTCCTCCATTTTCAGCAAAATCAGACTCAACAAATGTATTTGCTCCATTGTTATAAGTATCACCTACTACATAAAAACTACCTGCAAATCTATTATCTCCTGGCTCAAATTCGGCTACTAAATCATCTGATGGATATACATTAAACCAATCTAAAACACCATAATCTTGACCTCTTAAAGTTGCATGATTTGGTCCTGTACCTGTTACTGCAGACCACCATTTTTGACTTGTACCTAAAGCAACATCATATTCTACTTCAAAAATAGATTCTACACCATGTTCTGTTTCTTCCATAAAATTATTGAAGTAATCATCTTCTAAAGAATAACCAGAAAGTTTTTTAAACTCAGCCAATGCTAAATCATAAGATTGCTCATACAATAATACTTTACCTAAAAATGCTTGTGCAGCTCCTTTTGTTGCTCTTCCCAAATCTGCTTCTGCACTTTTATCTAATAAATTTGTTGAAGCATATTTTAAATCATCAATTATTAATTGGATTACATCTTGTTTTGGACTTCTTGGTTGTCCTTCTGGATTGTCTGAACCATCTCCTAAATAAATTGGAACATCACCAAATCTATTTACTAATAACCAGTAGTAATAAGCTCTTAAAAAGCGTGCTTCTCCAATATACTTTGCTTTTTTTACTGCGCTTAATTCACCATCAGAAAGTCCATTAATTTTTTCACTATTACTAATAACAAAATTCGATTTGTTAATTCCTCTATAACAACCATCCCAATAATCTTTTATTTGATTGTTACTAGAGTCGAATGAGAAATCGTAAAAAGTAACTTTATCTCCTTCTTGCTGACCATTTCCTGATTGCTCGTGAGACATATTATCCATCATATAGAACATTAACCTACCGTAAAGTCCTATAGGTTGTAAATTTGCATATGCTGCATTAACCGCTGATTGTACTTGAGACTCGTTTGAGAAAAATGTATCAGGCGATAATTGATTAGGGTTTGTTAATTCCAAATCATCTTCGGAACAAGAGTTTATTGTAAAAACTCCTAAAAACGCTATTACTATTAAAATATATTTTTTCATAATTATTATGTATTAAAATGAAACTTGAACACCAACTAAAACTGATTTAGGTTGAGGGTATGTACCTCTATCAACTCCAAATTCTCCACCACCTATTTCTGGATCTAAACCAGAATAATCACTAATAGTTACTAAATTTTGACCACTAACATATACGCGTAGCTTAGAGAAATAATTTTCAATCAATTCACTTGGAACAGTATATCCTAAAGAAATATTTTTTAATCTTGTGTAAGAACCATCTTCAACAAAACGATCAGAAACTCCATTATTTTGAGGCGCTCCTAAAATTCTAGGTTCAGTACCTGTTGGGTTTGATGTAGACCATCTGTTATTGTTGTATTCTGAACTAATATTAAATAATCTGTTTGCTCCACCAACTAAATCGTATGTATTAGTGTTAAAAATTTCATTTCCGTAAACTCCCGTTACAAAAACACTTAAATCGAAATTTTTATATTGAGCGTCTAAATTTAAACCGTAAGTTAATTCTGGGAATGGATTTCCAATAATAGTTCTATCATCAGAATTAATAGTTCCATCATTGTTTAAATCTTTAAAGCGAATATCTCCAGGTTGAACAATTTTTTGACCAGTATTTGCCCAAAATACTGCATCTACTTCTTCTTGAGTTTGGTAAATACCATCACTTTCTAATCCGTAAAAATGGAATAATGATTCACCAACAACTGTACGTGTAATGTTACCACCACCTTTAAATCCAGATCCTGTAATATCGTCACGTCCACCTAAATTCAATACCTCATTTTTAGAGGTTCCTAAATTTAAGTTTGCAGACCAAGTAAAGTCACCTTCATAATCGTTATATCCAAATACAAATTCAAAACCTTTAGTTTCTACAGAACCTGCATTAACAGGTAAACTTCCTGCGTGAATACCACTTGATAGTACTGATGGAATGTAAATTAATAAATCATCACTTGTATTTTGGTAGTATTCAAATGAAGCTGTAAATTTTTCATTAAATAAACCTACATCTAAACCAACATTTATAATTTCTTTAGTTTCCCATTGTAAATCTTGGTTTGCTCCACCATTAGCTGTAACACCAAATGCAACTGCACCTCCAATAGGGTACTCAAAACCAGAAGTTAACGATGGTGCATATAAATAATCTCCAATAGCATCACTACCTACAGTACCATAACTAGCTCTTAATTTTAAGTTTGAAAAATCTAAATCTTCCATAAACTTTTCTTTAGCAATATTCCATCCTGCAGAAGCTGAATAAAAATTAGACCAACGTTTATTTGAACCAAATCTTGATGAAGCATCTCTTCGGTATGAAACTGAAGCAATATACTTACCATCATAATTATAGTTAATACGTCCTAAATATCCTAATTTGTTTATTTCTGAAGAACCAGAACTTAAACTAGAATCTTCATTAGAAAGTTGATCAACCTCATCAGTTACAGCATTTCTACTTGTAGCACTTTGGCTATTGTTTTTTCCTTCATATTTTTCAATAAGCGCTAACACTTCAAAATTATGAACGTCATTTAGCGTTTTATTGTATGTTAAACTATTATCAAAAATTATTGTTTGACCATATCCACTATATCTTTGAATAAATGCATAGTCTTGCGCATGTGTACTACTTCCTTCAACACTATCATCGCTAAATGAAGGTGTAAAATTACTATTGTTATAGGTGTAATAATCTAAACCTACTTGAGATTTAAAGTTTAAACCTTCAATAATTTCATATTCAGCATAAATATTTCCAATAATACCTAATGTTTTATTTACAGCATCGCCAAGAGTTTGAACTCTAACTGGGTTCTCAGCATCTTGTCCGTCTGCAGAAGATGAAGGTCCTTGGAAACCACCTAAGTTACTTGCATTATAAACATTTAAATAAGGTGCAGCTTTAATGGCATGTTCAATTACAGTTCTTCCTCCAGAATTTAATTCTGGGTTTTGTTTACCAAAAGAAATTGACATTGATTCGCCTATTTTTAATTTTCCAAATTTAGCAGAACTGTTAGCTCTAAAAGAATAACGCTCAAAACCTGTATTAATTAAAGTACCTTCTTGCTTTAAATATTCTGCAGAGAATAAATGTGTAGAATTATCATTACCACCAGAATAACTAAGGTTATAATCTTGAATCATTCCTGTTCTAAAAATTTTATCTTGCCAATCTGTATCTGTTTGGAAAGTTGACAATGGTCTATTTGGAAAAGCTCCTAATTCTGCAGCATATTTTAAATAATCAATGGTATTTAAAACATCATATCTTTCAGAAACTGTTTGGAAACCAGTATACGTATTGAAACTAAGTTTTCCTTTTCCGTTTTTACCTTTTTTTGTTGTTACTACTACAACCCCATTTGATCCTTGAGCGCCGTAAACAGCAGTTGTAGAAGCATCCTTAAGTACAGATACTGATTCAATATCATTAGGACTAATTCCTGATAAATTACCAACAATAACACCATCAATAACATATAAAGGAGAATTACTACCTACTGAACCTAAACCTCTAATTAATACTGAAGGTGAAGATCCTGGAACACCACTATTAGCAATAGTTACACCTGCTGCTCTACCTTGTAAGGCAGACTCTGCATTGGTAACAGGTAATGCTCCCATTTTTTCAGAATCTACTGTTGAAATTGCTCCAGTTACTTCTGCTCTACTTTGCTTTCCATAACCAACAATTACTACTTCATCTAAAGATTCTGCAGAAGCTAACAACACTACATCTACTTTTGTTTTATCTCCAACTAAAATAGATTGTGAGACCATACCTACATAACTAAAAACTAAAACATCTTGAGATGATAAATTTTCTAAGGCGTAATTTCCATCAAAATCTGTTGATGCTCCCTTTGTTGTTCCTTGTACAAGAATTGTAACACCCGGAAGAGGCTGTCCTGAGTTATCAGTTACCAAACCTGAAACTCTGGTTGTTTGTGCACTTATTGTATGTGTACAAACCATTATTAATGCAATAATTGCAAATTTAAACTTTGTCATATTCATATTATTTGGTTAAAAAATTCATTTATAATAATTAATTTATGGTTAAAACTTTTGTAATTACTTGTGTTGATTTTGCTCCTGTAAACCCTTCTACATTTGGTTGTTTACCGCCTACACTTAATTTTATAGAACCTGAAGTTATATCTTGCTCTCCGTATTCATTTATAGCAGCATATTGTTTTGGTTCAACTAAAAAACTAACAGTTTTTGTTTCTCCTTTTTTTAGATGAACTCTTTTAAAACCAATTAAACTTCTAATTGGTGTATTTTTATATTTTTTATCTAATGTTACATACAGCTGCACAACTTCATCTCCATCTAAATCTCCTGAATTTGTAACTTCAACAGAAACTGGAATGTTTTTATGAATAGTAACACTTTCTGGAACGATTACATTTGAATACGTAAAATTTGTATAACTCAATCCGTGGCCAAAAGGATACAATGGTGCATTTTTAAAATATCTATATGTTCTATTTTTCATAGCATACGATTTAAAATCTGGTAAATCGTTTACTGACTTATAAAAAGTAACCGGTAACCTTCCTGATGGGTTGTAATCACCAAATAAAACATCTGCAATTGCTTTTCCACCAAATTCACCTGGATACCAAGCTTCTAATATTGCAGGAATATTTTTATCTGCCCAATTCACAGCAATAGCACTACCATTCATTAACACTAAAATGGTTGGTTTTCCAAGCGCTTGAATTTCTTTCATTAATTTTACTTGTGATGCTGGTAATTTAATATCTGATCTATCACCTTTATCAAAACCTTCTAAAACAACTGACATTTCTTCTCCTTCAATTTCTGGAGTTAACCCTAAGAAAAGAATTACAGCTTCAGCTTTTTTAGCAACTTCAATGGCTGGTTTTAATAAATCTTTATCCAGTTTAGCCCATAATAAATGTGCTTGTGGATCGGTATGATAGTTTGAATATTCTATTTTTAATTTATAAGATTCTCCTGCAATTAGTTGCTCTTCAAAATAACCAGTTTTAGCTTCGTGATCGTTCGAAAACTCAAACCTAAGCGAATCATTTACATACATTTTTACGCCACTTCTTGCTTTAAATGCCACTCTATAATTTCCATTTTCCTTAGGAATTAATTCTCCTGTCCATCTTACTGAAAACTCATCAGACACACTATTATCTAGTGGTTTTTTGTTTAACCAACTAAAATCAACATCAGTATCATTTCTAATTAATTCAGCTTCACCTTTAAATTCTTTATTTGTAAAATATTCACCTTTTAAGCCTTTTAATCCTCCATTTTTTAATGAATTAGAAGGAATTGGGCTTAATAATGGCCAACCTTCTGCAATTTCACAACCTTGCTCGTAATATATTGTAGCGTTTGGTAATTTTTCTTGAATTGCTTTTAGCGGTGTGTAATAATTATTTGGTGTACCGTGATAATTACCCAATAAAACTTGTTCAAAATTTGTATTTGGACCAATTAATGCTAAAGATGTAATATTTTTATTTAGAGGTAATAAATCGTTTTCGTTCTTTAATAAAATCATAGATTCTCTAGCCGCTTTTTCAGATAAAGCGTAATGTTTTTTGCTTGCAACTACACTATATGGTATTTTAGAATATTCAACATTCTCATCTTCATCAAACATTCCTAATTTAAAACGAGCTGTCATTAATCGGCTTAAAGCAATATCAATTTTTTCTTCATCAATCATTTCTTTTAAAACAGCTTCGGTTAAATTTGGATCAAAAACACTTCCGCAGTTTAAATCTGTACCTCTATCAACTGCTAAAGCAGCTGCTTCAGAAGGTGTTTTTACCAATTCGTGTTTTCCTGGTTCCCAAAAATCGTTAATAGCCCAACAGTCTGAAACTACATACCCTTCAAAATTCCACTCGTTACGTAATATATTTTGAAGCAATAAATTACTTCCACAGCAAGCCTCATCATTATATCTATTATAAGCACACATTATAGAATGTACTTTTGCTTCTTTAATAGCAGATTCAAATGCTGGTAAATAGGTTTCTCTTAAATCTTTATCTGAAGTTAAGTAGTTATCTTCGTGTCTAGATTTTTCAGGACCACTATGTACTGCAAAATGTTTTGCAGTAGCAACTACTTTTAAATAGTTAGGATCATCTCCTTGGAGCGCTTTTATAAAATTCACTCCCATTCTACTTGTTAAATATGGATCTTCACCATAAGTTTCCTGACCTCTTCCCCATCTTGGATCTCTAAAAATGTTTATGTTAGGTGTCCAAAAAGTTAAACCCTGATATATACCTCTTTTATTATTATTTGAAAAATGGTGGTATTTTGCTCTAGCTTCATCAGAAATTGCAGTTCCAACATTAAACATTAAATCTTCATTAAATGTAGCTCCCATTCCAATAGCTTGTGGAAATACTGTTGCTTCACCTGCTCTTGCAACTCCGTGTAAACATTCGTTCCACCAATTGTATTCTGGCAAACCTAAACGCTCAATAGCAGGAGCATCATATCTCATTTGAGAAACTTTCTCTTTAAGTGTCATTTGCGAAACTAAATCTGAAACTCTTTCCTCTGTTGAAAGTGTAGGATTTTGAAATTTGAATTGGTAAGTCTTACTTTTTCCACAAGAAATAGATACTAAAAGAACTATAACTATTAATAGTTCCTTTTTTATTTTAAGAAGTACATTCGTTAATTTCATTCTTTAGTTTCTTTATAATTTTATTCATTTAAAATGATTAATTTTTCAATCCTCAATTTTTAACTCACTTCATACCTTAATCATTCATACTCAAAAGTAGATTTAAACCTTATTTTTTTCTATAACTAAACAAGCGAATGATAGAACATTTGTAGCATATTCAATAAGATTACTAGTAAACATAACATATAGAGCGTATTAACGCATCATTTTTAGTAATACAATTTTTAAATTAATTGTTAGAATCTTATTGATAAACAACTCTAATTATTTCACCTAAACATAGTTTATTTTGTAAAATTTACAGTATAAAACTGCATTCTATTTCTAAAAACTTACCAACAAATAATAATATGTTTTGCTTATAAAAAAGTAAGGCTAAACTTGATTTTTATGCTTTTAAAAATCAAGTTTAGCCTTATTAATAATTTTGATTTGGTTTTAAATTTTTAGTTCACCATCATCATTTAATTTAACCTCCGTTGGAAGAATATTAAAATGCTTTTTAAAACATTTTGTAAAATATGAAGGTGATGAAAATCCAGATCTATAACAAACATCACTTATATTTGTGTTTCCTTTTTCAATCATAATTTTAGCTCTTTGCAATCTAATTTTACGTAAAAATCCATTAGCAGTTTGACCTGTAAGTGTTTTAATTTTTCTATAAAACTGACTTCTACTTAAACTAAGTTCTGAGGCTAATAACTCTACACTTAATTCTGGATCACTTAAATTATCATTAATATAATTCAATACTTTTTGTATGAATTCTTTATCTAAAGAAGTGGTATTTTCATTAGATGAATTTTCACTAATTGCACTAAAATACTTATTAAACAGTAACTTTCTGTTTTTTGTTAATTGTTTTAATTGAGACTTTAAAATTCTCAAATTAAATGGTTTACTCATATAAGCATCGGCACCAGATTCAATACCTTCAACCCAATCATCTGTCATTGTTTTTGTAGTTAGCATTAAAATTGGAATATGACTTACTCTAATATCATTTTTAATATTTGAGCATAAATCAAATCCATTCATTTCTGGCATAATTACATCTGTAATAATAATATTTGGTAATGCTTTGTGCGTTAACTCTAATCCTTTTTTCCCGTTATTAGCAGTTAAAATTTTATAATCGCTACTTAGCTCTTTCTTTAAGTAATTAATTAACTCTACATTGTCTTCAACAATTAATAATGTTTGTAATTCATCAACTTTAGATTCTGTACTAATGTTTTCTGTTTCCTGAATAGATTCTATATGAACAAAATTATTTTTCTTTTTTCCTTTAAATAAATTGCCTGTTGACGCAATTTCGGCTTCATCAAAATGTTTTTTACCTATTGGTAAAAGTACTCTAAAAATGGTACCAACATTAACTGTACTTTCTACTTCTATTTTACCTTTATGTAATTCAACAAAACTTCTACAAACTTCTAATCCAATTCCTGTACCGCCATAATACGTTTGGTTTAAACTATTTACTTGGTAAAAACGTTCAAATATTTTATCTACTTGTTCTTTTTCTAAACCTGGACCAGTATCTTTTACACTAATTTCAAAAGCTTTAATTGGCTCATTTTCATTAACTAAAGGTAATATTTCGGATTTGTTTTTAGCTGAAATACAAATAGTTATTGTTCCGCCTTCATTTGTTACTTTAAATGCATTTGATAAAATGTTGAAAATAATTTTCTCTAACATTCCAGGATCAGCCCATACATTTAAAGTTTCAACATTAGCTTCAATATTTAAATATATTTCGCGGTTTAAAGCTTCTTCATTAAAATAACTAGCTAACTCATTTACAAATGAAATTAACTCAATTTTACTTGCCTTTACTCTTGCTTTATTTAACTCGAGTTTTCTAAAATCCATTAATTCATTAATTAATTTAGAAAGTCTGTCGGCATTTTTATGAATTATTTGATGTTTTTCTTTAACCTCTGTTGGTAAGCTTAAACTTTTAGTTTGAATAATATCCTCAATAGGATTCATAATTAACGTAAGTGGTGTTCTAAACTCGTGAGAAATATTGGTGAAAAAGCGTAATTTTTTCTCATGCAATTCCTCTTCTTGTAATCTTTTTTCACGCTCATTACTAATTAATTGTTTCTCTTTAATTCTTTTTTGAATTCTTTTACTGTACCAATAAAGTGCTAACAAAAACAATACAAAATATAAGAAAAACGCCCAAACAGTCCTCCACCAAGGTGGTAATACTGTAATGGCAAGTGTTAAAGGTTCTTTATTCCAAACACCATCATTATTTGCCGATTTTACATTAAAAATATAATCTCCATAAGGCAAGTTTGTGTAGGTTGCACTTTTACTATTTCCTACATAATTCCAATCCGTTTCAAAACCATCTAAATAATACGCATATTGATTTTTTTCAGGTCGTGTATAGTTTATTCCAACGTAATCAATTGTAAAAACCGATTGATTATGTGTTAATGTTATTTGCTCAGTTTCTGATATTACTTTTTTTAGTGGAGAATCTTCAGAATTTAAATCAACTGGTTTATTAAACAGCTTAAAATCTGTTAAATACATAGAAGGTTCATTTGTATTTACAGGTATATTGTTAGGATTAAAATAATCTATTCCCTTATAATTTCCGAAGTAAATTTCACCAGTTTTATCTCTATAAACGGCATTAAAATTAAAATCGTTAGATAATAACCCGTCATCTGAATTATAATTAGTAATAATGTTTGTATTTACATCTAGTTTTGAAATTCCATAATTACCACTAACCCAAATATTTCCATTTAAACTTTCTATAATACCCGATACATTCTCTTCGTTTAAATTGTTAGATTTATTATACCAAACAGCTTTATTTTTATTAATATTATACTTACATAATCCTGCTCCTCTTGTACCAATCCATAAAATCCCATCTTTACTTTGATATAATGAAAGGATATGATTTGCGCTAATTCCAGTTACTTGCTCAACAACTATTTTATCTGAAATATCTTCAACAGAAAATTTATTATCTCCTAACTGAGATACTTTGTACAATCCTTGTGTTGTACCTAGCCAAATATTATCATCTAAATCAACTAAAACTTTTCTAATAGCGCTGTTTTGAATGTTATATTTACTAAAGTTTTCAGAAGTATAATTTTGAAATTTATTTGTTGAAGGATTGTAAGACAATAAACCTCCATAAAAAGTAGAAATCCATATAATTCCTTTAGAGTCTTCTGCAAAACTTAATATAATGTTAGAATTAAATACTTCTGTATTATCTAAATTATAGTTTTTAAAATTTCGTGTACCATTTTTTAAAACATACAATCCGTTTCGCCAACTTCCTGCCCAAACGTTTTGCTTACTATCTATAAAAACTGTTTGAATATCATCAATATTTAAACCCGAAATGTAATTTCTTTTTTTTGAATTTACTTTGGTAAATACATTGGTTTTAGGATTTAAAATATCTATTCCTCCACCATCCATACTAATCCAAAAGTTACCTAATTTATCTTTAGCAATACCAGTAACAGAACCTACTTCTAATGAATTTAAGTTGGTAGCTAAACTCTCTATATTATTAAATTTATCATATAATTTATCGTGTTTAGCAGCTCCACTATTATAATAACCAACCCAAATTCTATTATTACTATCTAAAAATAACGACCAAATAGAATTAGATTGAATACTGTTTTTATCAGTTTTACTATATAAGTAATTATGAATTAATTTTCCTTTAGCATTTAAATGAAAAAGCCCATCATTTTCTGTTCCAAACAAAAATGAATCTTCAGAAACTTGAAGCATTGATAAAATTCTTTTTTCAGAAATTGGAAAGTGATTAATTTTATATAATTCCTCACTAGACTCCTTATCAAATTCAATTTTAAAAACACCATTAGTTAAGGTACCAATCCAATAATTTTGTTGTTCATCAATTAATAAAGTTTCTATAGCATCATTAACGGTTTCAAATCCGTTTTTACCATTAAATATGGTAGATTTTAAAGTACCTGTAGTACTATCGTATTCTTTTAAACCTAAACTTGTACCTGCATAAATTTTACCATTACTAGCTTTTTGTAAGCTATTAACATTTATAAACTGTACATCTTCGTTTTTAACTAAAAAAGGTATTTTAGAAGGTTTTAAAGCTTCTGTTGACAGCTTATATAAACCTTGTTCATAAGTTCCTATTAACAAATCTCCAGCAACATCTTCAATTATACTTCCTACAGAAACACTTGAACTATTATTTGTACTTGTAGTTAAAAATTGAACTTGTTTAAACTGATCTAAATCTCTATCATACAAGTTTAAACCATCTTCAGTTCCAATCCAAAGCCTCTTTTTTGAATCTATATACGAACAAAAAACAAGACTACTACTTATTGATGTTGAATCGTTTACAACGTGCTTATAAACACTATAATCAATACCATCAAACCTATTTAACCCAACACCATTGGTTCCCATCCAAATAAAGCCATACTGATCTTGAATAATTGTTGAAATAGCAATGTTTGAAACACCATCTTTTATGTTTACAAAATTAAGGTCCTCCACTGTTTCTTGTGCATACAAGCTAGAGAACATAAAGCATAAAAGACTTAATAAATAGTATAGTTTTCTTTTCAAAATATAAATAATTAGTTTATTTATTGTGGAATAAAGTTACGGTTTTTTGTTAGAATCCATTGGTCAAATTTAAAGCCATCTTCACGCATAGAAAATGAAATTATATAGGTTCCAGCTTCTTTAAATTCTAAATAAATTGTTTGCGGCACACCACAATGATTTTCTTCTACTCTTTGAGCCGAAGACCACGTCCATTTATTTTTTCCATCGCATAATTGAATTCGCTGTCCGCTTTCCGGCCATTGCTCATCAATTCCAACGTGCAGTCCATTATCCTCTGTTCCAGTTGAAAAAGCTTTTGTCCAAACGTAATATTTACCCGGATTTTCAATTTTCACCTTGAATGAAACAATACCACCAACACCTGCAATTGGAAAAAAGTTTTCACCAATAATTAAAGGATCATCGTGCGTAATTCTAGTATCTGGATAAGCTTCAATATAAGATTTTTCACTTGCTGAATTAATCACTACTGAATTTCCATCAACATTTTTCACTGTTTTTAGTATCCAATTACGCTTTGTACCGTTATTGGTTTTATAATGAAATGCTTCTGCTTCAACCTTTAAAAATCCATCTTTTTCAATAAATGGCTTAACAGTTTTTAATTGTTCTTTTAATGAAGTTTCACCTTTAGCTGTAATTAAAGCAACCCAATCTCCTTCCATAATTGGCGGAAAACCAATAGAAACCATATCACCTCCCTTAACGGATTTAACGGTACCTTTTATTAGTTTTCCACCTTTCTTGGGGTTATACCATTTTATATTAAAACTATTATTAGTTCCAAATAAATTAATTTTTGTTTCTTGAGCCTCTGGCATATAAACCGTGTAAACTTTTCCATTTTGAGCAAAAACATAATCGTTTGGATTACTAGTTAAATCATCTGCTGATTTCATTTCAGAAAAAGGAAGATAGTTTTGGAAAAAATCTAACGCTATTTTTGTTTGCTCCCATAATTTATCTCTAGATCGCCAATCTTCACAATTCAAATCGTTATGCGCATATTTGTAACCAAAATACCACTCAACTCCTGCTCCTCCAGCCATTAAATTTCCCCACAATACTTTTGCTCTAATGCTGTTATGCTCTGGATCGTCAGCATCTGGTTTTGCTCCAGTATCTGCAGGTCCAATTTCATCTTGACAAACAACCCAATTTCTACCAGTTTTTTGAGAATCTGAAATCCATCTTTTAGTAATTTCGTGAATTTCATTTGGTTCGTGTGTTTGCATTGAAGGCCCATCTAAAAACTCAAAACCAAGCAAAGGCTCTAAATATAAATTTTGCTCTTTAATTATTGAATGTGTGTGTAACGCCACATAATTTTTATAAGGATCGTTCTTTTTCAAGTATTCCGCCATTGCTTCTCTATCTTTATTACTTTGACCTTTAGGAGACCAATGAACTGCGCCATTTTCTTCTCCTAAATTCCAAGTAATAGCTAAATGATGTGAAAAACGTGCGATTAATTCTCTATAATATAATTTACGCTGAACACCTAACTCTCCAATATCTAACAACAATTCGTTTTCGGTTTCTTGCGTAACAATGTGCATCATTAAACCCAACTTTTCCATATGATCAAATACAATTTCCCACTGGTCTAGCTTGCTACAATCAAAACGGTAACGCTCATTAATATCAATCCAAGGCCAAACATCTTTTCCATCTCCTTGCACATTCATTGTTAAAAAATATACAGAATTCATTCCTTTTGAAGCCAAATAATTTAAAGCTCCAATCATATTCTTCCCTTTTCCATTCTGCCAAGTTGGATCGCCTTGTTTCCAATCTTTATAATGAGCTAAATATTTATGTGAAGCTGGTGTTTGATCAAAATCTACATAACCCAAGAAGTTTTCTGGGCTATCTGCTCCACCTTTTAAAAAGTACTCTTTTGAATCTTCAAACTGAAGATATCTTTTTCCAATATAATTTAAACGTCCTTTTGCTCTAAAATCTGCACCTGTTTTATCAGTATCTTCAATACTAAAACTTCCTTCAAAACCATCAAACAAAACAGATTCTCCCTCATTAGAATTATTATCAACAGCTATTTGTTTCCCTTTTTTAAATGAAACTTTATACGTCCACTTACCTATTTTATTTGGTCTAAACCTTACTTTCCAAACGTTACCTTCAACAGCACTTGTTTCTGACGCATTTCCATCCGCAGCAAAAAAACCAGGAACTAAGAATGTTTTATCTCCATTATTGAAAGTAACATTTAAACGATAATTTAAAAACGGATTTTCAGCATCATTTTCCGATAATTGTTCACCGGTAAAACTCAATGTTACTTTATGCCATTTTTTTAATTCGCCATCTATAACAACTTTTGATTGTTGCGAATAAATTGAAGTAACTAATAGAATTGCTATAAATTGAAATAATACTTTTTTGCTCATTTTTAAATGTTGTTTTACCAAGTAAAAATATTTAATAGTACTATTTTACACTATAACTTATCAAACATTTGATGAAACAATTGTTGCATTATTATTTATTTAAACAAAACCAATAGTAATAACAACTAGTATATAGAAAATAACCCTTGATACTAATTAAAGTTCAAGGGTTATTAAAAAACAATTTTTAAAAAACTATCTATTTTCTTGCTATTACTTTTTTTGAAGCTTTAACAATTGATTCAGCATTTAAACCATACTTTTCCATAAGTTGAGCAGGTGTTCCACTTTCTCCAAAAGTATCATTTGTACCAATAAATTCTTGTGGAGTTGGATTGTTTTCAGCTAAAACTCTAGCAACACTTTCTCCTAAACCTCCAAGTACATTGTGCTCTTCTGCAGTTACAACACAACCTGTTTTTGCAACAGATTTTAAAATAGCTGCATCATCTAAAGGTTTAATTGTATGAATATTTATTACTTCAGCAGAAATTCCCATTTCTTCTAATTTTTCTGAAGCTTGTAATGCTTCCCAAACTAAATGCCCTGTAGCTACAATAGTTACATCAGTACCTTCTGTCATTTGAATTGCCTTACCTATTTCAAACTTATTTTCGTTATTTACATCGGTATATTTAGGCATAAATATTGGCATAACAGGACGACCAAAACGTAAATAAACTGGACCTTCGTGTTCTGCAATAGCAATAGTTGCTGCTTCAGTTTGATTGTAATCACACGTGTTAATTACTGTCATTCCTGGTAACATTTTCATTAACCCTATATCTTCTAATATTTGATGTGTTGCTCCATCTTCACCCAAAGTTAAACCAGCGTGAGATGCACATATTTTTACATTTTTATCAGAATAAGCAACAGATTGACGAATTTGATCGTAAACTCTACCTGTAGAAAAATTAGCAAAAGTACCAGTAAATGGAATTTTTCCACCAACTGTCATACCTGCAGCTATACCAATCATATTTGCTTCAGCAATACCAATTTGAAAAAATCTATTTGGGTTTTCTTCAATAAATTTCTCCATTTTTAATGAACCTATTAAATCGGCACACAATGCAACAACATTTGGGTTTGTTCTACCTAATTCTGCTAAACCTGCTCCAAATCCACTTCGAGTATCTTTACTTTCTGTATATGTATATTTTTTCATTGTTCTATTATATCTTGTTTGTTGAAGGAATTATCTAATCTTATAAATTGTTTTTATTTAAAAAAATATCCTTCATTATAGATTCCTGCCTACGCAGGAATGACAATATTTATTTAATAATCTCCTAAAGTTTCAGGGTTTTGGGCTAATCCGTTTGCTAATTGCTCGTCGTTTGGTGCTTTTCCGTGCCAAGCGTGTGTATGCATCATAAAATCTACACCATTACCCATAATTGTATGCATTAACACACAAACTGGTTTTCCTTTTCCTGTTCTTGCTTTTGCTTCATTTAAACCATTTACAACAGCTTCCATATTATTTCCTTCTTTAATATGTAACACATCCCAACCAAAAGCCTTAAATTTTGCTTCTAAATCTCCTAAAGGAAGAACTTCTGAAGTTGGTCCGTCTATTTGTTGTCCGTTAAAATCAATAGTAGCAATTAGGTTGTCTACATTTTTACCAGCCGCATACATAATTGCTTCCCAATTCTGACCTTCTTGCAATTCTCCATCTCCGTGTAAAGTATACACTAAATTATTATCTCCGTTTAGCTTTTTAGCTTGTGCAGCACCCAAAGCAACAGACAAACCTTGACCTAAAGAACCTGAAGCCATTCTAACCCCTGGTAAACCTTCGTGTGTAGTTGGGTGCCCTTGTAAACGTGAATTTAACAATCTAAAAGTTCCTAATTCTTCTTTTGAAAAATAACCTCTATGCGCTAAAACACTATAAAAAACAGGTGAAATATGACCATTTGAAAGAAAAAACAAATCTTCATTTGTACCATCCATATCAAAATCACCTTCTTTTAATTCCATTACTTCGTTATACAAGGCAACCAAAAACTCTGTACATCCTAAAGAACCTCCTGGATGACCAGAATTTACTTTGTGTACCATTCTCAAAATATCTCTTCGAGTTTGAAAAACTATATTTTCTAATTCTTTAATTTCCATTGTTAATTTCCTTTTGCGTAATCAGCTAAAAACTGCGCTAAACCACTATCTGTTAATGGATGTTTTAATAATCCTGTTATTGAACTTAAAGGCCCTGTCATTACATCACTTCCTAATTTTGCACAATCAATTACGTGCATTGTATGACGAACTGATGCTGCTAATATTTGAGTTTCAAAACCATAATTATCGTAAATAGTTCTTATTTCAGAAATTAGGTGTAAACCATCTGTAGAAATATCATCTAAACGACCTAAAAACGGTGAAACATAAGTTGCTCCTGCTTTAGCTGCCAATAAAGCTTGCCCAGCTGAAAAAACTAATGTTACATTTGTTTTAATTCCTTTATCAGAAAAATATTTACACGCCTTAACTCCTGCTGCAATCATTGGTAATTTAACAACAATTTGAGGATTTAAAGCCGCTAATTCTTCACCTTGTTTAATCATTCCTTCATAATCTGTAGCAATAACTTCTGCCGAAACATCACCATCAACTGCATCACAAATATCACGGTAATGTTGTAAAATATTTTCTGCTCCAGTTATTCCCTCTTTAGCCATTAATGATGGGTTTGTAGTAACTCCATCTAAAATTCCTAAAGCTTGTGCTTCTTTTATCTGCTCTAAATTAGCAGTATCTATAAAAAATTTCATTCTAATAAGTTTATTTATCAAAACCAATATTGCTGAAAAAATCAGCAATATTGGTTTAATTTATATTTTAGATATATTGGTTAATAATATTTTCGAATAACTCTTGTTTTCCACTAGTTGGAGCTAATTCTCCATTCTCTTGAGCTATTTTGTACAAGTCTTCCATAGATAATTTACCTTCTTCGAAAGCTTTACCTTTTCCTGCATCAAATGAAGCGTAACGGTCTGTTCTTAATTTTTCATATGGAGATGAAGTGATAATTTTATCAGCAATTAGCAATGCTCTTGCAAAAGTATCTGCTCCACCAATGTGTGCTAAAAATACATCTTCTAAATCTGTTGAATTTCTTCTGATTTTTGCATCAAAATTAATTCCTCCTCCTTGTAATCCTCCTGCTTTTAAGAAAACTAACATAGCTTCTGTAGTTTCTTGAATATTGTTAGGGAATTGATCTGTATCCCATCCGTTTTGGTAATCTCCACGGTTGGCATCTAAACTTCCTAACATTCCTGCTTTTGCAGCAACTTCTAATTCGTGTTGGAATGTGTGTTGTGCTAAAGTTGCGTGGTTTACTTCAATATTCATTTTGAAATCTTTCTCTAAACCATATTCTTTTAAGAATCCTATGGCTGTAGCTGAATCAAAATCGTATTGGTGCTTCATTGGCTCCATTGGTTTTGGTTCAATAAAGAA
>NZ_FNNJ01000004.1 GCF_900106565.1 Lutibacter oricola | reverse complement strand
TTTTTAGGTCATTGAGCGGAGTCGAAATGACCAGCAACCAAACACCAACAACCAACAACCAAACACCAAACACCACCGCCTGTTTCTTTTTCTTCAAATGTATTTTCTACTGAAAATTTCATAGGACGCTCTTCTCTTTTTTAGGTCATTGAGCGGAGTCGAAATGATAGTCTCTACTTATCATTCTGAGAGTAGCGCAGCGGAAGCGAAGAATCTCACGTTTCAACAATACTAGTATGTCATTCCTGCGCAGGCAGGAATCCATTATGAGTTTTACTAATTAGTTTGCTTTTATTCTTTTCCATTGATGAAAAGAACCAAAAATCTAGTCTGATGATATTTTCATTAAAATACAGCTCCTTAAAAAAGACATGCGCTGAACTCGCTGCGCTCAAACACCACCGCCTGTTTCTTTTTCTTCAAATGTATTTTCTACTGAAAATTTCATAGGACGCTCTTCTCTTTTTTAGGTCATTGAGCGGAGTCGAAATGATAACCTCTACTTGTCATTCTTAGAGCAGCGAAGCGGAATTGAAGAATCTCACGTTTCAACAATACTAGTATGTCATTCCTGCACAGGTAGGAATCTATTTTAAGTTTTACTAAGAAGTATACTTTTGTTCTTTTCCATTGATGAAAAGAACCAAAAATCTAGTCTGATGATATTTTCATTAAAATACAGCTCCTTAAAAAAGACATGCGCTGAACTCGCTGCGCTCAAACACCACCGCCTGTTTCTTTTTCTTCGGATGTATTTTCTACTGAAAATTTCATAGGACGGTTTTCTTTTTTTATTGTCATTCTGAATGCAACGCAGTGGAACTGAAGAATCTCACGCTTCAATTGTAAAAAAATGCTCTGTTCCAGTTGAGTAGACAAACGTGGTCATTGAGCGGAGTCGAAATGATAACCTCTACTTGTCATTCTGAGAGCAGCGCAGCGGAAGCGAAGAATCTCACGCTTCAATTGTAAAAAAAAGCTCTGTTCCAGTTGAGTAGATAAACGTGGTCATTGAGCGGAATCGAAATGACCAGCAACCAATAACCAAACACCACCGCCTGTTTCTTTTTCTTCGGATGTATTTTCTACTAAAAATTTCATAGGACGCTCTTCTCTTTTTTAGGTCATTGAGCGGAGTCGAAATGATAACCTCTACTTGTCATTCTGAGAGCAGCGTAGCGGAAGCGAAGAATCTCACGTTTCAACAATACTAGTATGTCATTCCTGCGTAGGCAGGAATCCATTTTAAGTTTTACTAATTAGTTTGCTTTTATTCTTTTCCATTGATGAAAAGAACCAAAAATCTAGTCTGATGATATTTTCATTAAAATACAGCTCCTTAAAAAAGACATGCGCTGAACTCGCTGCGCTCAAACACCACCGCCTGTTTCTTTTTCTTCGGATGTATTTTCTACTGAAAATTTCATAGGACGCTCTTCTCTTTTTTAATGTCATTCTGAATGCAGCGCAGCGGAACTGAAGAATCTCACGCTTCAACAGTGCTACTGTCATTCCTACGCAGGCAGGAATCCACTATAAGTTTTACTAATTAGTTTGTTTTTGTTCTTTTCCATTGAGCGGAGTCGAAATGACCAACAACCAGCAACCAAACACCAAACACCAAACACCAAACACCCATATTACACATAAAAAAAAGCGTTCAATAATTATTGAACGCTTTTTAGTTTTATATAAAATGTTGTTTATTTAAACAACCTAAATCTTGCTCCAAACACATACATATTTTCGAAAAATGTAAAATGTTGCGAGGCTGAATCTTTAGTAGATTCTGTTGTTCTAATATCATTCATATTAATATAGCCCACCTTCATATTAGATTGAATAAAAAAGTGTTTAAAAAAGGTAACATTCAAGCCTACGTGAGCTGAAATTCCGTATCCAGATACATGAAAATCATCGTAACGCTCTTTACCTAATAACTTTGTATTGGTTTTTGGATATAGCAGTCCAACTCCTACTCCTTCTGTTAAGTTTATATCTATGTTTTTAATTGGGAATTTTAGCCAGTTATCTAAATTATCAAAACGACTTACTTCAACATTTACATAATTTAACCCATCGGTATGCTCAAAGGTTAAAAAATCTTTATGTAAAAGAACGGTATTTCCTGTTGATGTAAATATTTCACTTCCTGCAGGTAAATTTCCACTATAAGTAACATTTTGATTGTTACGCATTACATATTTCATATGGTCAACTCCTAAAGCAACGGTATAGTTTTCTTTAAAAAAATATCCTATTCTAAAATTTGTTTGAGGTATGGTAATTTCATCTGGTTTAAAATAATAAATTCCAAATGGTTTTGGTTTATCATCACTCACTACATCTTTTATAGTGAAGTTATAATCTTCTCCTTTAAACGTAATATCTGAGTTTGAAAAATGACCTCTATTCCAACCCCAATGCGCAAACATTTTACCTTTATTACTTCCGGCATCATTATAATTAACCTTATTCGCGTCTACTGTTTTATCTTGTGAAAACATAGAAATAGATGCTAATAGCGTTACACATACTAATACTTTAATTCTCATTATATTCTACTTTGTAATTTCTTTTATTTCTTCTATAATTCTTTCTGCCAAAGCATCTGCATTTTCTTGTGAAGTACTTTCGCTATAAATTCTAATAATAGGCTCTGTATTTGATTTACGTAAATGCACCCATTCCGTTTCGAAATCTACTTTTACACCATCTATAGTTGTTACATCTTCAGCAGCATATTTAACAGCCATTTTTTCAAGAATTTCATCTACATTAATTTCTTCTGTTAATGTAATTTTATTTTTACTCATAAAATAGCTTGGATAGCTTTCTCTTAGCGTTTTACAACTTACTTTTAAGTTTGCTAAATGCGTTAAAAATAAAGCAACACCAACCAACGAATCTCTACCGTAATGTGAGTCTGGATAAATAATACCACCATTACCTTCACCTCCAATAACTGCTTGGTTATCTTTCATTAAATTTACCACATTTACTTCTCCAACTGCACTTGCTTGGTAAGTACCTCCGTGTTTTTCAGTAACATCTCTTAACGCTCTTGAAGAAGATAAGTTTGAAACCGTATTACCAGGTGTTTTACTCAACACATAATCTGCACAAGCTACTAATGTGTATTCTTCACCAAACATAGACCCATCTTCACAAACTAATGCTAATCTATCTACATCTGGATCTACTACAATTCCTAAATCTGCGTTTTCTTTAACCACTAATTCAGAAATATCGGTTAAATGCTCTTTTAAAGGTTCTGGGTTATGTGGAAACTGTCCGTTCGGTTCGCAATATAATTTTACACATTCAACACCTAATTTATCTAGCAAAGCTGGTATTACAATACCTCCTGTTGAATTAACTGCATCTACAACAACTTTAAAATTTGCTTTTTTAATAGCTTCCGCATCTACCAATTTTAGTTTTAAAACCTCTTCTATATGAGTATCCATATAACCCGGTAACTTACTATAAGTACCCAAATCATCAACTTCAGAAAAAACATAACTTTCATCTTCAGCAATTTTTAATACATCACTTCCATTTTCTCCATTTAAAAACTCTCCTTTTTCATTTAACAACTTTAAAGCATTCCATTGTTTTGGATTGTGACTTGCTGTTAAAATAATACCACCATCTGCATTTTTTAAAGGTACAGCTACCTCAACAGTTGGCGTAGTTGATAAACCTAAATCAATAACATTGATTCCTAAACCTACTAAGGTATTACATACTAAACTACTTACCATTTTACCCGAAATACGAGCATCTCTACCTACTACAACAGTTAAATTAGCTTTTGTTGAATTCTCTTTTAACCAAGTTCCGTAAGCTGCTGCAAATTTTACAGCATCAATAGGAGTTAAATTGTCGTTTACTTTACCTCCAATAGTTCCTCTTATTCCTGATATTGATTTTATTAATGACATTGTTTTAGTTTTTTTTAAGCGTTACAAATATATATGTATTTACTATAATGACGAAAAAAAAAGCTGTATCAAATGATACAGCTTTTAAAATATGTTTATGAAAATAAAATCTTATTTCCCTTCCATTTTTTTCTTTAAAGCAGCTAAATCTCCACCTAAGTCTCCTAAAGTAGTTTTTTCAGCGCTATCCGCTTTCTTCTGTGCAGTTCTAATATTCTTTTCTTCTTGAGCTTTGAATATTGAAGTGTGAGAAGCAACGATACGTCTAAATTCTTTGTTAAATTCTATAACTTTGAATTTTTCAGTTTCACCTTTAGCTATTTTAGTTCCATCTTCTTTAGTTGTGAAACGGCTTGGTACGAATGCTTCGATACCTTCAGCTAAAGTTACTACTAAACCTTTATCGCTTTTCTCTTTAACAACACCTTCGTGTATAGAGTCGATAGCATAAGTTTCTTCGTGCTTATCCCAAGGGTTTTCAGTAGTTTGTTTGTGTCCTAAGTTTAATTTACGACCATCTACATCTAATTCTAACACTTGAACAGCTAATTTATCACCTACAGCAACAAAGTCTGATGGGTGCTTAATTTTCTTAGTCCAAGATAAGTCTGAGATATAAACTAATCCGTCAATTCCTTCTTCTAACTCTACAAACACACCAAAGTTAGTGTAGTTACGTACAGTTCCTGTATGTGTAGAACCAACTGGGTATTTAGCAACAATATCAGTCCAAGGATCTGGGTGTAATTGTTTAATACCTAATGACATTTTACGCTCTTCTCTATCTAAAGTTAAAACTTGTGCTTCAACCTCGTCACCAACTTTTACAAAATCTTGTGCAGATCTTAAGTGTGTTGACCAAGACATTTCAGAAACGTGGATTAAACCTTCAACTCCTTGAGCTACTTCGATAAATGCACCGTAATCAGCGATTACAACTACCTTACCTTTTACTTTATCTCCAACTTTAATAGTATCGTCTAAAGCTTCCCATGGGTGAGCGTTTAATTGTTTTAATCCTAATTGAATTCTTGTTTTCTCATCATCAAAATCAAGGATTACAACGTTTAATACTTGATCTAATTCAACTACCTCACTTGGGTGGTTAATTCTAGACCATGATAAATCTGTAATGTGAACTAATCCGTCTACACCACCTAAATCAACAAATACACCGTAAGAAGTAATGTTTTTAACAACACCTTCTAATACTTGTCCTTTTTCTAATTTACCAATAATTTCTTTTTTCTGGATTTCAATATCAGCTTCAATAAGAGCTTTATGAGATACCACAACGTTTTTAAATTCTTGGTTGATTTTAACAACTTTGAATTCCATTGTTTTCTCTACGTATTGATCGTAGTCTCTAATTGGTTTTACATCAATTTGAGAACCTGGTAAGAATGCTTCAATTCCGAAAACATCTACAATCATACCTCCACGAGTTCTACACTTAACAAAACCGTTAACTACTTCACCTGTTTCGTGTGCATTATTAACACGATCCCAAGCTTTAATAACTCTTGCTTTTTTGTGAGATAATACTAATTGACCTGTACTATCTTCTCTTTTATCTACTAAAACTTCTACAGTATCTCCAACAGCTAAGTTAGGATTGTAACGAAATTCGTTTAATGAGATAACACCTTCAGATTTTGAATTGATATCGATAATTGCTTCACGGTCAGTTTTTCTAACCACAGTACCTTCGATAACTTCACGCTCGTTTACTAAACCTAATGTACCTTCTAAGGCTGCTTCAAAAGCTTTTAAGTTTTCTTCGTCAACTGCTTCAATACCTTCTTCGTATTTGTGCCAGTCAAAGTTTGCTAAAAATTCTTCAGGATTTACTTTTTCAACAACTTCTTGCGGAGTTGCTTCAGTTTGTTGTACTTCAGTAGCTTCTACTTGCTCTTCAGTTTTTTTTGTTTCTTCAGACATATTGCTGATGATTAAAATTTGTATCTTATTATTATTCAGATTTTTAAACGATAATAATGCAAAGAGATTATTTATAAAAAATGATTTCTAATTCCTTTTTAAATCTGTTCTCGTAAAAAGGAGTGCAAATTTAGTAAAAACAATTTGAAATAACAATGTTAATTGGCTGATTTTGTGGATTTATGGTGAAATGGTTAATTCGGCGATTTGTTTAATAGTTAAAAGGTATCTAATCTGCTTTTCGATTCCATTTAAAGGAAAACCTTGTTATAACAAAAAAGAACGTTATTGCGAATGTAGTGAAGCAACCTCTATATGAAACAATTAAGATTGCTTCAGTTTTAAAAGAACCTAGTAATAATGTAAGAAAAGTTGATTACTACCCATAAAATTCAGAAACTTTACAACTAAACTCAATCAATCCAAGCTTTAAAATCTTTTACACGCTCTCTGCTAACAATAATTTCATCTTCTTTATAAGAATTAAGAATTAATTTTAAGCGACTATTTGTATACGAAACAATATCTTTAATTGCGTTTATATTTACATAGTATTTGCGGCTTACTCTATAAAATACTTCTGGATCTAGTAATTGCTCCAACTCATCTAAAGTATTGTCTATTAAATAATTTCTATTTTCGGTAGTATATATATTTGTTGCTTTATTTTCGCTATAAAAACACTCTATATTTTCTATTGAAATCATTTTTAAATGCTGCCCAATTTTTACTGTAAATCTTTTTTTGAAACTATGCTGCGTAGGCCGCATTATATTTTTTAATTGTTGAAGATCAAACACTTTTGTTGTTTCAGCAAATTGTATTTTTTTAAACTTATCAATAGCCACTTCTAACTCATCAGCATCTATTGGTTTTAATAAATAATCTACACTATTTAATTTAAAGGCTTTTAAAGCATATTCATCATAGGCTGTTGTAAAAATAATGGCACTATCTACTTCTATTTCATCAAAAATTTCAAACGATAAGCCATCGGATAATTGAATATCTAGAAATAGTAAATCTGGATGTTCATTGTTATGAAACCAATTTACAGATTCTTCAACCGAATGCAAAGTTGCTATTGGCTCTATACTTAGTTCATTAAGCATTCTTCCTAATCTTCGCGCTGCAGGCTTTTCGTCTTCAATAATTATTACTTTCATTTAGTTGTTGGTTGTTGGTTGTTGGTAAAATTATAACTAAAGTTTTAAACCTTATTATTCCCAATACTTTTTTTTATCTTTATCCATTAACTCCTTAATCTTTTTATCTTCCCAGTTTTTACCTAGAATAAAATCCATTCCAAATACTCCAAATGCGTGAAATGCAATTCCAATTCCCCAGAAAAACATAGTTCCGTATGAACTCCAATCCAACAATACCCCTACACCTTCTCCAGAAATTATTCTTGCTAAAATTATAAATGCATTTACGCCTAAGTAAACAAATAAATGAACGTAAAATCCTTTGATTGCTTTTACTCTTTTTTGTGCTCTAATATATTTTTGATTGTCTAAATTATTATTTTCCATTTTTTTATTTTTAGTTGTTAGTTAAAATGAAAGAAATTGTTGTATTTAAAAATTTATGTTTTTTATTTATAGATTCCTGCCTTTGCAGTAATTTCAACAGCATCATTTTATTTATTTTTCACTTTTAATTAAACCTATCTTTATCCATTAACTCTTTTATTTTTCTTTCCTCCCAGTCGCTTCCAAAAAGAATATTTTTTCCAAAAACACCATAGGCGTGGAACACCATTCCAATACCCCAACCTAACATTGGCCACCAAAACCATTGATATCCTGGAGAGGTTTTTAAGTTTATAAAAATTAAGAATGGAATTACTAAGCAATACGATAATAGATTCCAATAAAACCCTTTAATTTCATCAACTTTCTTTTTTGCTCTTATATATTTTTGTTCTTCTGTAAAATCTGTTTTCATTTTTTATGTTTTGCGCCTTTGGTAATTAGCCTTTAGCTTGTTTTTTTATAATATTTTAGCTTAAATATGTGCCCTTACTCCCAATACTGTTTATTATCAGTATCCATAAATTCTTTAATTTTACGTTCTTCCCAACCTTTTCCTAGAATGGGATTGTAACTAAAGGCTTTAAATCCTTGAAAAATCATTCCTATTCCCCAACCTAGCATTGGAAACCAAAACCAGTGAAATTGTGGTACATAATTTAAATTTATATACATAAAAATTGGAATAACTATAAAGTATGCAATTAAGCTACTATAAAATCCTTTTATTTCCTCTACCTGCTCTACAGCTCTTAAATATCTATTATTTTCTATATTTTCTGATGTTCTCATTGTTTTTGTTTGTTGTGTTAATAATGGTATTTTAACCGTAAAATCTTGCGTTGTTTTATCGATAAATACTTTTTTTAATGTAATTAATCCGTAACGATCAATTATATTTTTTAATCCTACTTTAGTTCCTTTTTCCAGCGTTGTTTTAGGATTAAAGTTATTGGTTATAATTAAATAACCATCTCTTTCCGTTATGACCACTTTTAATGGATTTTCTTCTGAAACTGCATTGTGTTTTATTGCGTTTTCCAATAGTAATTGAAGAGATAACGGAACCACTTTTAAATCTGGACTACTAGCATTATCTGGTATTTCGAATATAACAGCATTCTCAAAACGCATTTTTAGTAATTCCATATACAATTTTGCAAATTGTAATTCTTCATCTAACTGAATTAAATCTTTACTTTTTTGTTCTAAAACATAGCGGTAAACTTTAGACAATTTTGTAGTAAACTTTTCTGCCTGCTTTGGATTTTCTCCAATTAAAGATGTTAGTACATTTAAGCTATTAAATAAAAAATGTGGATCTATTTGACTTTTTAAACTCTCGTATTTAGCTGTTTCTGTTTTAGCAACTATTTGCTGCTCTTTAACTTTCTTTTCTGTTAAAGCTTTATAAAAGAAAATTGTATGAAAAATTAAACTTACTATTAGTGTAATTACTAAACCAAATACATAATAATTACTCGCATACTTATCGTTTAAAAACATATCAATTGGCTGGTTATTAATTATAACAATTGTTATAAATCGTAACACTGCTAAACCAACCATTGTTAATGCTATTGAACCTAAAGCCCCATAAATTAAACGTTTTTTTGAAGCTCCTTCCCAAGTATACTTTCTACCTATAAACTCATAAAAATAAGCGTTGATTATTGTTAATACAAAAGCATACATTAAATGAACACCAAGCACTTTTAACAACTCCATTATTCCAATTGTAAATCCACTAGGAGATAACAAACGCTCAATTAAAAAAATACCAAGCCCAACAATTAATGATACTTTAACTATATATTTAATATCTGTTTTCATGTATTTATTTAATGTGTTTATAAATTTATGACTGCAATTTAAAATTTAATTTCTAAAAAAAGCTCTTCATTTTTCACTTCAAATTTTGAAGGTTCAAATTGTGGAGGACCAAAACTCATAGGGTTATTAGAAGTTCCATAATTTTCTTTTGGCATTCCGTTTACTTCAAAATCCATTCTTCCATTTTCATTTTCATCGTGAAAACATATAATAGCATATTCACCAGCAGGTACATTTTCAAAAATCACTGTAGATATTCCGTTTACAACCTTCGAAGATTTTGCTTTAATTGCTTCTGCCTTCATAAAAGTTTTGTTAGAATGCAATCCAAAGTTAATGGTTCCTTTATCACTTAAAGCATTTGTTACAGTTACTTTAATAGTTTGTCCTTCTACTAATTTAGAATTTGAAGGTACTTGCCCCATAACTAGTAGTGTAAAGAAAAGCGTGATAGTTAAAATAATTTTTTGCATAATTTAAATTTTTAATTAATACTTGTTTTTTGATGATTCAAAAGTCTTTCAAAAAAAGCAGCCTAAAAATTAAAAATAACTGAACTGTAATTTTTTAAGGATGAATTGTAATTTTTTATTTGTGCTTTTTAAAAACGACCTTAAAACACTGTAAACACTTGTAAAATCAATCGCTCAACAAAATACAAAAACACCTTATTTCAAACGTTTTCTATGGTTGTTTTAAAAAAATAAACTAGCCAAATTAAAAAGCTAACATTCGTCATATTTTTATCTATTAATCTTTGTAACTTTATAGTAGAATTCACCTAAAATTATTGAAATATGAAAATATACGATGACAAACACATTAAAAATGTTGCTTTTGTAGGTGCACATAAAAGTGGTAAAACCACCCTTGCAGAAACAATGCTCTTTGAAGCTGGATTAGTCAAACGCCGTGGTAGCGTAGAAAACAAAAACACTGTTGCAGATTACCACGAGATTGAACACGAAAGAGAAACTTCCATATTTGCCACTCCCCTTCATACCGAATGGCGCAATTACAAAATAAATATACTCGACACACCAGGATTAGATGATTTTATAGGCGAAATTGCTTCAACAATGCGCGTTGCAGATTCGATTGTTACCGTTATTAACGCACAACACGGTGTAGAAGTTGGTACTGAGATTATTTGGAATTACGTAGATCGCTTTTCTAAACCAACATTGTTTGTTATCAATCAAATAGATAGTCCAAATGCAGATTTTGACGAAAGCTTTAAAAGTATTATTGATTTAGTTGGTAGAAATGCAGTTAAAATTCAATACCCAATTATAGATAGAGGTGCACAATGTATTATTGATGTACTTAAAATGAAAATGTACAAGTTTGGCCCTGAAGGTGGTAGACCTGAAAAACACGAAATTCCTTCGGATCAAATTGACTTAGCAAATAAATTGCACAATGAATTAGTTGAAAAAGCGGCTGAAAATGATGAAGATTTAATGGAGCTTTATTTTGATAAAGGTTTTTTAAATGAAGACGAAATGCGTGAAGGAATTAAAAAAGGAATGTTAAATCATGAAATGTTCCCTGTTTTTTGTATTTCAGCATTAAATGATATGGGTAGTGGACGTTTAATGGGCTTTATTGATAATGTTGCCCCAAGTGCTGCAGATTTAAAACCCGAACAAAGTGTTGAAGGAGCCTCTATTGAATGTAAAGCAGATGCACCAACTTCTCTATTTATTTTTAAAACATTGTACGAGCCAAATTTGGGTCAAATTAGCTTTTTTAAAGTAAAGTCTGGAGAAATAAAACAAAACGATAAATTAGAGAACTCTAGAAACCAAGAAGTTGAAATTTTAAATCAACTTTATATCATGGATGGTAAAAACCGTGAGCCTGTAGAAAAATTAACAGCCGGTGATATTGGTGCTACCTTAAAATTAAAATATACCGAAACTAACGATACATTAAGAGAAAAAGACTCGAATATTACTATAAAACCAATTCTTTATCCAGAACCTAGAATTAGTAAATGTATAAATGCCGAAGATAAAAACGATGAAGAAAAATTAAATGAAGCATTAAAAAAACTTCATAGTCAAGACCCTACAATAATAATAAAATACTCTAAAGAGCTTAAACAACAAATACTTTCTTGCCAAGGTGAATTGCATTTAGCAACTATAGATTGGACTCTAAAAAACCAATATGGCATTAAAGCTACTTTTACTCAACCAAGAATAGCTTACAGAGAAACAATTCAACGTTCTGCTACAACCAGTTATAAACACAAAAAACAATCTGGTGGATCTGGACAATTTGGTGAAGTACATTTAAAAATTGAACCTTGGTTTGAAGGAATGCCAGAACCAGAAGGATTTAATATTAGAGGAAAAGAAGAAGTTGAATTAGATTGGGGTGGAAAACTTGTTTTCTACAACTGCATTGTTGGTGGTGTTATAGATACACGTTATTTACCTTCTGTACTAAAAGGATGTTTAGAAGTAATGGAAGAAGGACCTTTAACTGGTTCTTATGCTAGAGACATTAGAGTTATGGTGTTTGATGGTAAAATGCACTCTGTAGATTCTAACGATATATCGTTTAAAATTGCTGCAGCTCACGCATTTAAAGATGCCTTTTTACAAGCTAAACCTAAACTACTAGAACCAATTAACGAATTAAACATTAAAGTTCCTGAAGAATTAATGGGGAATGTAATGACTGATTTACAATCTAGACGCTCAATAATTTTAGGAATGGATAGCGATGGAAAATATCAAACCATCAAAGCTAAAACTCCTTTAGCTGAAATGTATAAATACTCAACTACATTGCGATCTATAACTCAAGGTAGAGGTAGTTTTAGTACTAAATTCGCTAATTTCGATTTAGTACCTAACAATGTACAAGAAGAATTGATTAAAAAGGGATAATTAGTTAACCTTAATTATATGCTCAAAACCCGAAAGACTCGCTTATAGCGAGTCTTTCTTTGTTAGTAGTGTTGTTGACGTTTCGAATTCAATTCAATCAATTATTCTTTAAAAGTTATAGATGGTTTTACTATGCTATATATTTATGAAACATCAACTTTAACAAATATAATAATAATTTATCAAAATACTATGTTATTTTACCATAAAACCTATGTGCGCATAGCTTTTATCTAAATATTTAACAAATATTTTAAATTATCCTCATTTTTAACAAAAATATTATACTTAACACTTCTATTAAGAGAATTAAGTATATTTGCAGTCTAATTATATTTAAAATGAAGTTAGTACTTATTACTCTTGCACTACTAGGATTAGGTGTTGCAGGAATTGCAATTAAAATTTGGGCTAAAAAAGATGGTAAGTTTGCTGGAACTTGCGCTAGCCAAAACCCACACTTAAATAAAGAAGGAGAACCTTGTGGTTACTGCGGTAAAACTGCAGACCAGTGCGAAAATAGATAAGCATGCTCCCCTATTTACTTGGTGCATTTATATGTATTTGTAGTATTCAAATACTTTATTACTTATTTATATTCTCTCAATTTGCTTTTCGAAAAAAAGTAAACTCACAAAAAGAGAGCACATTACCTATATCTGTTATTGTTTGCGCTAAAAACGAAGAAAAAAATTTAGAGAACCTACTAATTCTTCTCGAGGAGCAAGTATACTCTAATTTTGAATTAGTTTTAGTTAATGACTGCTCTACTGATGCTACTTTAGCTATTTTTGAAGTCTTTAAAAAACGCACCAATATTTCAACCAAAATAGTAAACGTACAACCTAACGAACAATTTTGGGGTAGCAAAAAGTATGCGCTTACTTTAGGAATTAAAGCTACATCAAACGAACATTTATTATTTACCGATGCCGATTGCAAACCAATTAACGTAAATTGGATTAGCGAAATGACTGCTAATTTTTCAGATGAAAAACAATTAGTTTTAGGGTATGGATCTTACCAAAAAATTTCCAATTCAATTCTTAATAAGTTAATCCGTTTTGAAACTTTACTTACAGCAATTCAATATTTTAGCTATGCTAAAATTGGAATACCTTATATGGGAGTTGGCAGAAATATTGCGTATACAAAATCTCTGTTTTTTAGCACCAACGGATTTGTAAACCACATGAAAATAAAATCTGGCGATGACGATTTATTTGTTAATGAAGCTGCTACCAAAAAAAATACAGCTATTTGTTTTTCTGAAAATAGCTTCACCTCTTCTACTCCTAAAAAAAAAATTACTAGTTGGATTCAACAAAAAAGAAGACACGTTTCAACGGCTGAACATTACAAAAAAAAGCATCAATTTTTATTAGGCTTATTTTACAGCTCACAATTTTTATTTTGGCTATTGGCAATTTTACTAGTTAGCTTATTATACAATTGGCAACTTGTAGCGCTATTAATAACAATTAGATTTATTGCCCAGTATTTAATAATAGGTTTTTCAGCAAAAAAATTGAACGAAAAAGATCTAATTGTTTTTACTCCTATTTTCGAATTATTTTTGATTCTCATTCAAATGTTTATCTTTATCAAAAATCGTATTTCAAAACCCACACATTGGTAAATAAAAATGTAGATATTGATGAGCTTATTAAAAAAGCTCGTAGCAAAGACCAAAAAGCTTTTAACGCCTTACTTAATACGTATTGGAGCGATGTTTTTAGGTTTCAATTTTCTAAAACCGACGATGAAGATGAAGCTGAAGATATTACTATTAAAACGTTCTCAAAGGCTTTTGATAAAATTCATCTCTACAACGACAAATACAATTTTAAAACCTGGCTTATTTCAATTTCTAAAAATATTTTTTTAGATCATATTAGAAAACAACGTACCGAAGTAATTTCAATAAATAAAAAAGAATCGGAAGCTTATAAAATTTTTGATGAATCTCCTTCTGCAGAAGATCAATTAATTATTGAGCAAAATTTAGTGCAACTACTTAACTATATAAAGCAATTAAAACCTCATTATCAAGAAATTATCAACCTTAGATATTTTAACGAAATGAGCTATAAAGAAATGGCTAGCCATTTAAACGAACCAATGAGTAATATTAAAGTAAAATTATTAAGAGCAAAAAAATTACTCGCAGAAATTATTACTAAATCTTAAAAAATTGTTTTCGCAAAAGTTAAACTTCATAAAAAAGCTTGGTCCTGGTTTATTATTCGCAGGTGCAGCAATTGGGGTTTCTCACTTAGTACAATCCACTAGAGCAGGTGCAGACTTTGGTTTTGGATTAATTTGGGCGCTTGTTCTTATTCATATTATAAAATATCCATTTTTTCAGTTTGGACCTCGTTACGCTACAGCAACAGGAGAAAGCCTACTCGATGGCTACAAAAAATTAGGAAAAGGCGTACTCGCTATTTATTTTATATTAAATATTGCAACTATGTTTACCATTCAGGCTGCAGTAACTATTGTAACAGCTGGCTTAGCTGCTAATCTTTTTGGAATTTCAACAAACCCAATAATTTGGGGAATTGCTATTACAATTATATGCGTTGCCTTATTAATTATTGGAAAATATAAATTATTAGATAACTTAATAAAAGTAATTATTGTTTTATTAACTATAAGTACTATAATTTCAGTAATAATAGCCGCAAACAGCTCGCATTCAATAACTAATTTTAAGCAAATTTTACCAAGCGGCACTCTAGAAATTAGCTTTTTAATTGCTTTTTTAGGCTGGATGCCTGCCCCGCTAGATGTTTCCATTTGGCAATCTTTATGGTGTATTGAAAAGCATAAAAACAACAAAACCAACTTCAACACAAAACAAGCAATATTCGATTTTAATATTGGCTACGCCACAACACTTATACTAGGTACTTGCTTTATAGGTTTAGGTGCATTTGTAATGTTTGGTTCTGGAGAAACCTTTAGTGATAGTGCTGGTAAGTTTTCGCAACAATTAATTTTATTATACACTAAAAATTTAGGCGAAGAATTATTTATTTTTATTGGTGCAGCAGCATTTACAACAATGTTTAGCACCACCATAACAACTTTAGATGCTTCACCAAGAGCAATGACCAAAGCATTTGAGTTGCTTACCGATAAACCTTATAAAAACATGTATTGGTTTTGGATTTCGTTCTTAGCTATTGGAACGTGTTGTATTTTATTGTTTTTTATGTCTAATATGGCCTCGTTAATTAAAATTGCAACCATACTTTCTTTTATAACAACACCGTTTTATGGTATATGCAACTACCTACTAATTACTGGTAAGCACACACCTAAGCAACACCAACCAAACACAGCTTTAAAAATTTTAAGCGGCGTTGGAATTGCATTTTTAATTGGGTTTAACATTTGGTTTTTACTTAGTTTATAAAAACTTTGTATTTTTGCAATCAATTTTTTAGATACTTATGTCAGATACAACTATAAAAAAACCAAAATGGCTTCGTGTAAAATTACCTGTTGGTAAAAAATACACCGAATTGCGTAACGTGGTTGATAAATATAAATTAAATACAATTTGTACAAGCGGAAGCTGCCCAAATATGGGTGAATGCTGGACTGAAGGTACTGCTACCTTTATGATTTTAGGTAACATTTGCACACGTTCTTGTGGTTTTTGCGGTGTTAAAACAGGAAGGCCAGAAAGTGTAGATTGGGAAGAACCAGAAAAAGTTGCTCGCTCTATTAAATTAATGAATATTAAACACGCTGTAATAACATCGGTAGATAGAGATGATATTAAAGATGGTGGTTCTATTATTTGGGCTGAAACAATAAATGCTATTCGAAGAGCAAATCCGAATACCACTTTAGAAACGTTAATTCCAGATTTTCAAGGAAATACAACTAATATAGATCGAATTTTAGCTGTTGCTCCCGAAGTTATTTCGCATAATTTAGAAACTGTAAGACGTTTAACCAGAGAGGTTCGTATACAAGCTAAATACGATAGAAGTTTAGAGGTTTTAAAATATATGAAAGACCAAGGGCAACGTAGAACAAAATCTGGTATTATGCTTGGTTTAGGAGAAACTGAAGCAGAAGTGATTGAAACTATGCAAGATTTAGCTAATGCCAAAGTAGATATATTAACCATTGGGCAATATTTACAACCAAGTAAAAAACACTTACCAGTTCAAGAATTTATTACTCCAGAACAATTTAAAAAATATGAAGAAATTGGTTTAAAACTAGGTTTTAGACACGTAGAAAGTAGTGCTTTAGTTAGGTCATCATACAAAGCACAAAAACATTTAGAATAAACTTTTTACAAATAGAATTATTAAAAATCATTTTAAGCTATCCGTTTAAAATGATTTTTTTTTGAAATAAAGCTAATTTAATGTACAATAAATAAGCTTGTTAACTTTTAATTAGCATTGAGTTTGGTTTTTGGCACGAATATTGATATAAACCCATCAGAATTCAGAATTGAATTTTGTTTGGTTAAGTTTAGATAAAAAAAATGCACCCTGAGTAGGTGCTTTTTTTTGCTCTAATTTTAAAGTTTTAGTTCTTTTTTATTTTTGCATTTTCTAATAATACATCATACACATAGCCATAACCAAAATCTTTATCTAATATTAGTTTTCCAACCACCGTAACAGTATCACCAACTTTAGCTAATTGGTCTGTTGTAACAGTTAAACTTTTTACACCTCCAAATTCAGAACCATCTACAATATGAATCCAATTTTTCTTCATTATTTGCTTGTTCACTTTAATCACAACACCTGTAAATTCAACTTTTTTGTTAGCATATTTTTTAGTGTTAGATAAAATTTGATTTAAATATAACTGCCCGTTTTCTTTAGATAATTTAGCAACTTCAACTTGTTTTGTTTCTTTATGCGAATGTGCTTTTGGTTTTACAACCTTTTCTGAAGTTGGAGAAGTTCTTATACCTTCAGCAAAAATAATTTCATCAAAAGTTCTTTTTAACTGTTTACTTTCAAAACTTTTCATCATCATACCTCCATCATAATAATAAGTATCACCTACTACAATTTTAGTATTAGGAACTGCCATCCAATACGTTTTGTTATTTTCTTCAACATTTAAATAAGCATAAGTTCCTGCAGGAATTAGTTCTTTCACAACAATTTTATGAGAATCTGAAGAACTAATTGTTGTTGTAACTTCCTTTTTTACTTTCGAATAACCTTGCTTATCCTTACACCCTACAAAAACTAACACCATTACTAAAAGTGCTACTACATTATTTTTTACCGTCATATTATTCTGTTTTAAGCTACAAATGTAACCTATTCTTTGCAATTATTAATTACCAACGTACTACTGCTAAACCTTTACTTTTTAAATAGTTATTTGCTTTACTAAAATGCTTATTTCCAAACCAATACCCTCTATTTGCACTTAACGGAGATGGATGTCCACTTTCTAACACGCAATGCTTTGATTTATTTACCTTAGCACCTTTCTTTTTTGCATATCCACCCCATAATAAAAACACAACATTCTCCTTGTTTTCTGAAATTTCTGCAATAACAGCATCCGTAAATTTTTCCCACCCTTTTTTTTGATGCGAACCAGCTTCATGCGCTCGAACAGAAAGTGTAGCGTTTAACAACAATACTCCTTGTTTTGCCCAACGAACCAAATTTCCACTTTTAGGGTATGGTATTTGTAAATCTGTTTCAATTTCTTTAAAAATATTTATTAATGAAGGTGGATGTTTTATTTCTTCATTAACAGAAAAACACAATCCATGTGCCTGCCCTTCTCCATGATATGGATCTTGACCAATAATTACAACCTTAACATTGTTAAAATCACACAAATTAAAAGCTTCAAGTAACTGATTTTTTGGAGGGTAACACACTTGAGTATCATATTCTCTTTTTACAAACGCCGATAATTCTTTAAAATAAGGTTTTACAAACTCGTCATTTAAATAAGGTTGCCAACTTTCAGCTAATTCAACATTGTTCATTGCTATTCGTCTTAAATTTATATTTTTGTATCGCAGTTCAAAAGTAGCACTTTTTATGAGTAAAATTTCAGAAAAAACAATCATTGATTTAGAATTTAATACCATTTTAAATACGGTAAGTGAATTCTGTATTTCTGATCTTGGAAAAGAAGCCACACTAACTATAAAACCTATAAAGAAAAGAGAATTATTAATTACAGAATTAAAACAGGTAAATGAGTACCATTCTTCTTTTGTAAACGATAATAGAATTCCAAATCATTATTTTGATGATATTCAAAAAGAAATACATCTTTTAAATATTGAAAATAGCTACCTAGAACCGCCAGCATTTTTAAAAATACTTAACAATGCCAACACTATTTTTGAATTAAAAATATTTTTAACCAAGTTTAAAACTATTTACCCTCACCTATTCGCTAGCTCAGAAGAATTAGAACTTCAAAAAGCAATTACCGAGCAAATTCAAAAAATAATAACCCCTTTTGGTGAAGTTGACGAAAATGCTTCTGCTTTATTAAAAGAAATTAGACGAGAAATTAACCATGTAAGAGCAAAAATAGCAGGTAGTTTTACTAGAGCTCTAAGCAAATATCATAATGCAGGTTATTTAGATGATATTAAAGAATCTGTAATTGATCACCAACGTGTATTAGCTGTTTTAGCAATGCACAGACGAAAAGTTAAAGGTAGCTTATTGGGCAGTTCTAAAACTGGAAGCATTGTTTATATTGCTCCAGAAGCTACGCTACAAGCAAGTAGAGAACTTCAAAATTTACTATACGACGAGCACGAAGAGATTGTTAGAATTTTAAAACAATTAACTAATGATTTACGCGAATTTATCCCTGACCTTATTGAGTATCAAAGCTATTTAACTAATTTAGATGTTGTTGCAGCAAAAGCAAAATATGCTCAAAAAATAGAAGCTTGTTTACCTAAAATAACAAAAGAGAAAAAAATATTTTTAAGAGATGCTTACCACCCAATTCTTTGGTTAAAAAACAAAGAGCAAAATCTTAAAACAATTCCGCAAACACTAGAATTAAACGAGCAGCAACAAATTATAGTTATTTCTGGACCAAATGCAGGTGGTAAAAGTATTACGCTAAAAACCATAGGTTTATTACAATTAATGCTACAAAGCGGATTTTTAATTCCTGTTCACGAGCGCTCTTCGACCTATATTTTTGATGAAATACTTACAGATATTGGAGATAACCAGTCAATTGAAAATCAACTAAGTACCTATAGTTATCGTTTAAAAAATATGCGTACTTTTTTACGCAGATGTAATAATAGCACACTATTTTTAATTGATGAATTTGGTACTGGTAGTGATCCTGAATTAGGTGGTGCTTTGGCAGAGATTTTTTTAGAAGAATTTTACCACAAAAAAGCTTTTGGAATTATTACAACTCATTATGCCAATTTAAAAGTTTTAGCTAATGAATTAGAGAACGTAGTTAATGCAAATATGCAATTTAACGAACGCACTTTAGAACCTTTGTTTAAACTTTTTATTGGACAAGCTGGTAGCTCTTTTACTTTTGAAGTTGCTCAAAAAAATGGAATACCTTACAACATCATAAACAGAGCAAAAAAACGTGTTGAAACTGAAAAAATTAGATTGGATAAAACCATTTCTAAACTTCAAAAGGAACGTAATAAACTTCAAAAAACATCTGAAACTTTAGAAAAAGAAAAAACAAAAGCTATTGAGCATTCTGGCTCTTTAAGTGAAAAACAGGATAAGATTCAGCAAAAATTGGAAAGCTTTCAAGAATTGTATGACAGCAATCAAAAAATGCTAATTTATGGTAGAAAGCTAAACGAACTTACTAATAAATATTTTCAAACCAACAATAAAAAAGAATTGAATGCCGAATTCAATAAATGGATTGCAATTGAAAAAACAAAACACTTAAAAAAGAATCCTCCAAAACCAAAAACTAAGGCTCAAAAGAAAAAAGTTAAAGTAGAAAAGAAAAAAACTGAAGAAAAATTACAAGTTACCGAAAAAGAAGTTTTAGTTGAAGTTGTAAAAGTTAGGGAACAGAAAAAAACAGAAGCTAAAAAAATAGCCAAGAAAAAAGCAGATTATGTTTTTAAAATAAATGACCAAGTTAGAATAATAGATAGTAAGACTTGTGGTACAATTGACAAAATTGAAAAAAACAATGCATTTATTAATTATGGTTTTTTTACTACCAAAACAAGCTTAGATAAATTAGAACTTGTTAAATCTGCAAAAAAATAATACGTATATTTCAGTATAACGCATTGCGAATCTCACTATTTTAAGACCAAATGGTTTGATATATTTAAAATATTTTTTAAATTTAGCCTGCTAAAATTAAAAAATGCTCAATTTTATTAAGGCTTTTCTATTTTTTTTACTGTGGAGTGCAGTTGCACTAACTTCACATTTTTTTTTGACGCATAGAAATTTTGATAATTGCACTTCAATTACAAATTCAACAATTAGCGGCTCTCAAAACAATATAAAAACAGCTAATAATTTTATTATTGCTTATAAAAATGACACTCTTTTTAAAGCTACCAAAGGTTTTCAAATTAAAAATAATGAAACCTCAATTTCTTCAATTGATAGCATTTATAAATTAACCTATTTTTTAAAGAATAAAATTAACAACAACTATACAAAACAGTTGGAAATTTTAGGTTATTACGAAAAAAACGAAAAAGAATCGATAGGTTTAGCTAGAGCTAACAATTTAAAAAAAGAATTAATCTCCAAAGGTTTTACAGCTTCCTTAATTAACACCGCAACAAAGCAAACTACAATAAAGTTTAATAAAAAAACTATTGCTTTTAATGGTATACAAATAAATATAAAGGACCTTGCTCCTTCAATAATTGATAGCTTAGAAACTATAATTACTACAAAAATATTACACACTCAGTTAGAAAACCAAACTCTAATTGAAGATGCAGAACTAAAAAATTACATACATATATTAAAACAATATCAAAAAAATCACCCTACAAAAACGATAAGTATTACTGGGCATACCGATAACAAAGGGTATTTCCAAAAAAATCTAATTAAAGGTCAACTAAAAGCAGATGCGCTAAAAAATTATTTTGCAAAACAAGGCATACAAATGCCAATGCAAAGTTTTTCTAAAGGTGAAGCTGTTCCAATTGCTAATAAATATACAATTGAAGGTAGAGCTTTAAACAATAGAATTGAAATTAAAATCAACTAAACAACCTCATGACATTATCCGTTTTTACAAATCAAACTTTTACACATCTCTTAGAGATTTTCTTTTGGATGTTGGGTGCTTTTCTAATTGGCCTCTATTTTGGAAAAAAATTCTATGCACAAAAAGAAAACCCAACTATAGATTTTGATCAAGAATATGAAGACCTTCAAATAAAAGATGATATATCACAAATTAGAGCAACAAAAACGTTTGAACGCGGTGGAAAAACTTCAATTCAAACAGTTATTTTAGATGAAGATATTACACCTACTCAAAAAGACCCTAATATTGAAAATGGTCTTAATTTTAGTCGATTTGGAGAAGGAAATGAAAACAATAAAAGCGACCTAAAACTTATAAAAGGTATAGGCGCAGGTATTGAAGAAAAACTAAATAGCATAGGTATTTACAACTTTCAACAAATTAGTAAATTTACTGCTGAAGATATTGAAAAAGTAACCGAATTAACCAAGTTTTTTCCTGGTAGAATTGATCGTGACAATTGGGTTGGTCAAGCTAAAGAATTATTAAAACAATAACTTATTACTCCTGCTCGTAACGTTTCATTTCACGGTCGTAAAACTCACTAGCCTCTTCTATTAAAGTTGCAACTTGAACTTCTAGTTCTTCTTGATCGGCATTATCAAAATCTTCTAACCATTC
This sequence comes from Lutibacter oricola, assembly GCF_900106565.1. Lineage (GTDB taxonomy): Bacteria > Bacteroidota > Bacteroidia > Flavobacteriales > Flavobacteriaceae > Lutibacter > Lutibacter oricola. The sequence continues at coordinate 244,371 of NZ_FNNJ01000004.1, read as the reverse complement.
AATTTCATCATCCACTAAATTAATTAGAAAGCGTGGAAATTCTGTATGAAGCACAAAAATATCGTTTGGACAATCGGTATTGTCTCCCATTAAAAATTTAGGTAAGTTCATTTTTTTCTTTTATTAATTTATTAGACAAATAATTAAAACGTAATAATAACATAACAGCCGATGATGTTAGGGCTGTTAATAATCCTATCCATATTCCAAAGGTACCCATTTCTAAAGTTCTTCCTAAGTAATAACAAACAGGAAAACCAATAATCCAATAAGCAACAAATGTTAAAGCTGAAGGTACATTTACATCTTGCAAACCTCTTAAAGCACCTAAAACTACGGCTTGTATTCCGTCTGATAGTTGAAAAAAACCAGCAATAATCAGTAAACTAGAAGCAATTCCAATTACTTCCATGTTGTCTGTAAATATGTGCGGTAAAATATCTTTAAACAGCATAAAACAGATAGAAAATCCAAACATAATTATAAATATTAATAAAAAGTTCGAAAACGCTATTCTACGTAATTCAATATAATTTTTTAATCCTTTTTGATTTCCAATTCTTACTGTTGAAGCAACACCTATACCTACAGCAATCATAAAAGTAGTAGAAGCCAGTTTTAACGCTATTTGATTTGCTGCTTGAGAAAAAGCACCTAATGTACCTGCCAACAATACCGAGGCTACAAATAAACCAACTTCAAACAACATTTGCAATGCTGTTGGAAAACCTAAAGCTACAATTTTCTTAAATATACGCTCTTTGATTTCGGCCAACTTTATACGCTTCATATACACTGCAAATTTGTTTTTTCTGCTTAAAACTATGTATATAAAAAACACCATTGCAACTCTAGAAATTAAAGTACCAATAGCTGCACCAACCAATTCTAGTCTAGGAAAAATCCAAATTCCATAAATTAAAGCAAAGTTTAAAAGTACATTTACAACATTTGCCATAATAGTGGCATACATGGCATATTTTGTTTCGGCTAAACCATCTGTAAATTGCTTAAACCCTTGAAATATCATTAAAGGAATCATTGAGAAAGAAACAATCTCGTAATATGGTATTGCCAAAACAACTACTTCTTCTGGCTGATCTAAATAGCCCAAAACAGGTTTTATAAAAAGTAGCATTATAAACATAGCTACTCCCATAATAGTTGTTAACAATAAACCGTGCTGAAAAATTAAGCGTCCCTTTTTATCATCACCTTCGGCATCAGACTCTGCAATTAAAGGAGTTATAGCAAATGAAAAACCAATACCTATAGATAACGCAATAAAAACTAAACTATTTCCTAATGAAGTTGCTGCTAGCTCAACTGGACCTAACCTACCCACCATAATATCATCAATTAAGCCCACCAATAAATGCCCTAAAGAGCCCATCATAACAGGTGTAGCTAACTTTAAGTTATTCTTAAATTCGGATGTGTAATTACTTAATTTCAAAATTATTTATTTGGGGTGCGAAGATACAAGAATTTAATTACAAAAAAACAGGAAACATTTTATAAAAAATAGTTTCCTGTTTGGTTATTTTGAAGGTTTAACTTAAGTATTAAACCATTTTAAAATCTAGTAATAAATCACCTTCTAAAGACGCTTGTAAATGATCTCCTTTAAAAATTTCACCAGCACCTTTTGCAGGTGTTCCAGTAAAAATTAAATCGCCTGGCTGTAATGTCATAAACTTAGAAACATACGCAATAATTTCAGCAAAATTATAAATCATTAACTCTGTAGTTCCTACTTGTTTTTGTTCTCCATTAATTTTTAAATCGAACTTTATATCAGCTAGATTTTTAAAATTTGAAATTGGTTGAAATGGAGACATTGGTGCAGCACCATCAAAACCTTTTGCTAAATCCCAAGGTCCTTTTACATCTCTGTAAGCAGTTAAAACATCTTTTGCTGTATAATCTATTGCAACTGCAATCTCAGAAATATATGAAGCAGCAGTATCTTCAGCAATATTTTTACCTTCTTTACCTATTTTAACTACCAACTCAACTTCGTAAAATAAGCTAGAAGTAAACGCAGGATATTCTACATTTTTATTATTAGTAACAATACTTGATTCTGGTTTAGAAAAAATAATTTGTTGTCCATTTTTTGAACCCTCTACTTCTTCAATATTATTTACATAGTTTTTACCTATTGCTAAAATTTTCATTTTTATAATTTTTATATGTTGTTTTCTTATTTAAAGGAACAAATTTAATTAATATTAACAAATAACACCACACGGAAAAACCATAAAAATCACAATTTCAAGTTGTTTAATAACTAGTATAAAAAAAATCTATTTCATTATAAAACAATCAAATTAAGTTAACTTTTTAAACACATATAAAAATGTACTTTTGTAACACAAAAATTAAATAACCATATAAAAATTATAAAATGGCTGTATTAGTAGGAAAAAAAGCACCAAAATTTAATGCGCAAGCAGTAGTAAACGGAATGGAATTTGTTGAAAACTATTCTTTAGAACAATTTGAAGGTAAAAAGTATGTAGTTTTATTCTTTTACCCAAAAGATTTTACATTTGTTTGTCCAACCGAATTATTTGCATTTCAAGAAAAATTAGAAGATTTCAAAAAAAGAAATGTAGAAATAGTTGCAGTTTCAACTGATACTGAGCAATCTCACTGGGGTTGGTTACAAATGCCAAAAGCTAACGGAGGTATACAAGGTGTTACTTATCCATTAGTTGCAGATACAAACAAAACTATTTCTAAAAACTACGATGTTTTAGCTGGAGATTATTTTTACGATGATGAAGATCAATTACAAGCTAGCGGAGAATTAATTGCTTACCGTGGTTTATTTTTAATTGACAAAGCTGGAATTGTACGTCACCAAATAGTAAACGATTTACCTTTAGGTAGAAACGTTGATGAAGCTTTACGTATGGTAGATGCTTTACAATTTACTGAAGAAAACGGTGAAGCTTGTCCTGCAAACTGGAATTCTGAAAAAGAAGGATTAAAAGCAACACACGAAGGTATTGCTGATTACCTTTCTAAAAACTAAGAATTATATTACTACTAACTTAAAAAACTCTCGAATTAATTCGAGAGTTTTTAGTTTTTAAACTAACTTTGAGTATTCAAAAAATTAAAAAAATTAAATTATGGCAAAAATAACTTTAAAAGGTAACCCTTTTAAAACAGTAGGTAAACTACCAAAAGTAGGAAAAGAAGCTCCTAAATTTAGCTTAATAAAAGCTGATTTATCTAAAGCAAAACTAAAAGACTTTAAAGGCTCTAAAGTAATTTTAAATATATTTCCAAGTATAGATACAGGTACTTGTGCAGCTTCAGTTAGAAAATTTAACGAAGAAGCTAGTAAATTAGAAAACACAAAAGTTTTATGTATTTCTAGAGATCTACCTTTTGCTCAAGCACGTTTTTGTGGTGCCGAAGGTTTAGAAAATGTAATTACACTATCTGATTTTGCTAGAGGTAAATTTGGTAAAGCTTATGGTTTAACTATAGAAAATGGACCATTAGCTAACTTACACTCAAGAGCTATTGTTATTATTGACGAAAAAGGTAAAGTTGTTTATACTGAACAAGTTCCTGAAATTGTTGATGAACCTAATTATGAAGCTGCTTTAAAAGCTATCTAATTCATATGAACACAGAAAGTAATTTTATTTTAAACAGAATAAAAGCATTTAAATATGCTGCTAAAGGTTTTTGGATTTTAATTACTTCTGAAAAAAGTATTATTGCCCAAGTAATTATTGCTATAATTGTTGTAATTGTTGGGTTTATAATGAATATTTCTGCTACCGAATGGATGTTTCAATTGTTTGCAATTGCATTAATTTTGGTAGCAGAATCTTTAAATACTGGAATTGAAAAATTGGCAGATTTCGTACATCCAGACCACCATAAAGAAATTGGTAGAATAAAAGATATTTCTGCTGGAGCTGCATTTTTTGCTGCAATATTTGCCGTAATTATTGGTTTAATAATTTACATACCTAAATTTATTTAGGAAATTAACCACAGTCGCATTAATTTTATATTTTTGTGACATATTACTGTAAATGGCAAAAACTAAAAAAACAACCGTAAAAAAAGAGCGTAAACCTCGATTTCAAAAAATAAAAGCATTTTTTGGAAATAGACAAACACAAACCATTATTGGTGCATTTATTGTGTTTTTCTCAGTATTCTTATTAATATCTTTTATCTCATACTTATTTAGCTGGAAAGAAGATCAAAGTCAGTTAGCAAACTTTGCAGATAAAAAAACAACTGTAAAAAACTTATTAGGTAAAATTGGTGCAGGTTTAAGTCACTTTTTCATTTACAAAAGTTTTGGTATATCATCATTATACCTTCCATTTCTTTTATTCTTTTCTGGACTATTAATATTTTTAAAAGGAAGCTTAGCCCGAATTAAAAATAATTGGGGTTGGGGAATTTTAGGTATTATTTGGTTTTCTATTGCTTTTGGATTTTTAGCCAACAAAAGTGCATTACTACCTGGAGTTATTGGTTTTGAAACCAACCATTACCTTCAACAGTTTTTAGGAAAAACAGGATTGGTATTAGCACTTTTATTTTTACTTGTTGCTTATTTAGTAGTACGATTTAAAATTACGCCTGAAAAAATTAAAAAAACAACAGCCGCAACTATTGCTGCTAACAAAATAGATAAAACCACTTCAAAAAATACTGATACTACAACAGTCTCAGAACCAATTACTTCAACTAAAACAGAAGAAAAAAACAACTTAGATCTTAAGGTCGATAATATAGAACCTATTATTAAAGAGGAACCTTTTACAACTACAAAAAGTGAAACTGTTGAGGATAAAGAATTGGAATTAACACTTACAACTAAACCCTCTGAACAAACCACAAAAGATGAAACTACAGAAGATGTAGAAATTGCAATAGAGCAAGTTGTTGAAGAAAAACATGTAGAAGAAAATTTATCGGATAAAATTGTTAAGGATTTTGGTGAGTTTGACCCTACTCTAGAGCTTGGTAGTTATGCTTTTCCAACGTTAAATCTACTAAAAGACTACAACGAAACTATTTCTGTAAACCAAGAAGAACTCGAAGCCAACAAAAATAGAATTGTTGAAACACTTAATAATTACAAAATAGGTATTGCCAAAATTAAAGCTACTGTTGGTCCTACCGTTACACTTTATGAAATTATACCAGATGCTGGTATTCGAATTTCAAAAATTAAAAATTTAGAAGACGATATTGCCTTATCACTTTCTGCTTTAGGTATTAGAATTATAGCACCTATACCAGGTAAAGGTACTATTGGTATTGAAGTGCCAAACAAAAAACCAACTATGGTTTCTATGAAATCGGTAATTTCTTCAGCTAAATTTCAAGAAAGTGAAATGGAATTACCAATTGCATTAGGTAAATCTATTTCTAACGAAACATTTGTAGTTGATTTAGCTAAAATGCCACATATGCTTATGGCTGGTGCTACTGGACAAGGTAAATCGGTTGGGTTAAATGCTGTGCTAACTTCATTATTGTATAAAAAACATCCTGCTGAAGTAAAATTTGTACTTGTAGACCCTAAAAAGGTTGAATTAACATTATTCAACCATATTGAAAGACATTATTTAGCAAAATTACCAGATTCTGAAGAAGCAATTATAACAGATACAACAAAGGTAATTAACACTTTAAATTCGCTTTGTATAGAAATGGACGCTCGTTACGATATGCTAAAACTAGCTATGGTTCGAAACATTAAAGAATACAACGCTAAATTTAAAGCTCGAAAACTAAATCCTGAAAACGGACATAAATTTTTACCTTATATAGTTTTAGTAATTGATGAGTTTGCCGATTTAATTATGACTGCCGGTAAAGAAGTTGAAACGCCAATTGCTCGTTTAGCACAATTAGCACGTGCCATTGGTATTCATTTAATTGTTGCAACACAACGTCCATCAGTTAATGTAATTACTGGTATTATTAAAGCTAACTTTCCTGCAAGAGCAGCATTTAGAGTTACTTCAAAAATTGACTCTAGAACAATATTAGATGCTCCAGGTGCAGATCAGCTAATTGGTAAAGGAGATATGTTATACTCTGGTGGTAACGAAGTAATTCGTTTACAATGTGCATTTGTAGACACTCCTGAAGTTGAAAAAATAACCGATTTTATTGGTTCGCAACGCGCGTATCCTGAAGCTCACTTATTACCTGAATATGTAGGTGAAGAAGTTGGCACAAGTCTTGATATAAACATAAGCGAACGAGATAAATTGTTTAGAGATGCAGCATTATTAATTGTACACGCACAACAAGGTTCAGCATCTTTATTACAACGTAAATTAAAATTAGGATACAATAGAGCAGGTAGGTTAATAGACCAATTAGAAGCTGCAGGTATTGTAGGCCCTTTTGAAGGAAGTAAAGCTAGACAAGTTTTAATTCCAGATGAAATGGCTTTAAATCAATTATTAGATAACGAAGGATCATAAGATATTTAAACATGAAAAAATTATTTTTATTAGTAGCAATTATAAGTGTAACGGTTGTAGGTTATAGCCAAAATGGAACAGAAGCAAAAGCTCTTTTAGATGAAGTTGCTCAAAAAGTTGAAGGTTATAACAATATGTATATTGAATTTAACCATAAATTAGATAACAATGATGCTGATGTGCACCAAGAAACAAAAGGTAATGTTACGTTAAAAGGTGATTTTTACCATCTTAATTATATGGGTACAGAACAAATTTTTGACGGAAAAAAATTGTACTTAATTATTCACGAAGATGAAGAAGTTATTATTCAAAACCCAGGAGATAATGAAGAAGAAACTTTAACACCTTCAAAAATGTTTTCGTTTTACAAAAATGGATACACTTATAAAATGGGTGACTTAAAAAACATAAAAGGAGTTAAAATTCAATACGTTCAATTAATGCCAATAGATTCTAACAGCGAAATTACAAGTGTACTAGTTGGTATTGATGTAAAAACTAAACACATTTATAATATTATAGAAAAAGGTACAAATAATACAATTACAACATTAACTGTAAATAGTTTTAGAGTTAATGAGAATATTAGTGATCAAATATTTACTTTTGACAAAGCAAAATACGCTACACAAAAAAAGTATACAATTTCTGAAACTAACTAGCATTGAGAATATTTGATAAATACATTATAAAAAGTTTTTTACAACCTTTTTTGGCCACATTTTTTGTGGTTCTTTTTGTTTTAATAATGCAGGCTGTTTGGCTTGCCTTTGATGAAATTGCAGGTAAGGGAATTGACACTATTTTTATTCTAAAATTTCTTTGGTATTTAGCATTAACGTTAACACCTACTGCCCTACCCATTGGTATTTTACTATCGTCTATTATGGCACTTGGTAATTTATCTGAAAACTACGAGTTAGCAGCCATTAAATCTGCTGGTATTTCATTAAAAAGAGTTATTAGACCTCTTATAATTCTTACACTTTTATTAAGCTCTCTAAACTTTGTTTTTATGAACAATGTTTTTCCTTGGGCCACTTTAAAACAAAAGAATTTATATTTAAATATGAAAAAGAAAAAACCTGCGCTAGCTTTAGTTCCAGGTGTTTTTAATACCGAAATTCCTGGTTACACCATTAAATTTGAAGAAAAATATGGTGAAGAAGAAAACCTGCTTAAAAATGTTCAAATTGCAGATTTAAGTCTTGGAAAAGGTAAACATAAAGTTATTACTGCCGAAAAAGGAATAATTTCTAGTGATGAAGGAAGTAAATATATGACACTTACACTCGAAAACGGAAATTATTATGAAGAACATGTAAAAAACGGAATGCTACCTAAAGACAGAGCTAAAATGCCTGCTTCGAGAGCAACTTTTAACAAATACTCTATAAATATAGATATCTCATCTTTTAACGATTCAGAAAAATTAAACGATACTTTGGTTACAACACACCAAGGTATGTTAAGTATTAAACAACTTAGCGATATTTCAAAAGAGAAAAAAATAGATTTTGATAAGTATGTAAATAACAACGCCAAAAATGTATATAAAACTATGCGAGCTGGTAAACTTTACAAATATCACGACTCTACATATACTAATTTACAACCTGAAATTTTAGATAATTTTAATATCGATAATAAATTATTGGTTGTAGATCAATCTTTAAGCTTACTTAATAGATTAAAAGAAAGAAGCGATAATCAAAAAACCTCATTTAAAAACAGACGAAAATTATTAAACCTTTACGATTTTGAATTTAGCAATAGAATTTCGTTCTCATTAGCTTGTTTAGTATTGTTTTTTGTAGGTGCACCATTGGGTTCTATTATTAGAAAGGGTGGTTTTGGTTTACCCATGATAATGTCTATTGTAATTTTTGTTATCTATTTCTTTATTTCACAATTAGGAAAAAATTTAGCTGAAGAAAGTGCAATTTCTGCAACTTTAGCCAGCTGGGTTTCAACAATAATAATGCTTCCTTTTGGAATTCTTTTAACAAGAAGAGCTACAACAGGAATGGGTGTTTTTAATATAGATAACATCCTTGATAAATTTAAAAAAATCTTCAGTAAATTCAATAAAAATAAGGAATCTTAAAAAATGGGAAATTCAAATAATACAATTAAATTAAATACAATTGAAGAAGCTATTGCTGATATTAAGCAAGGTAAAGTTGTTATTGTTGTAGATGATGAAAACAGAGAGAATGAAGGAGATTTTATTGGTGCTGCCGAAATGGTTACTCCTGAAATGATCAATTTTATGGCTACCAATGGTAGAGGATTAATTTGCGCACCAATTACTGAAAGTAGATGTAAAGAATTAGAGTTGGATTTAATGGTTGGTTTAAATACCGATCCGCTTGGTACTGCATTTACAGTTAGTATAGATTATAACGGTAAAGGTGCAACAACAGGAATTTCTGCAGGAGATAGAGCTTTAACAGTTAAAGCAATTACAGATAAAAGCACAAGACCGCATGATTTAAGTAGACCAGGACATATTTTTCCTTTAAAAGCTAGAGAAGGTGGTGTATTAAGACGTACTGGACATACCGAAGCAGCTATAGATTTAGCAAGATTGGCTGGTTTACAACCGGCTGGTGTTATTGTAGAAATTATGAATGAAGACGGTACAATGGCTCGTTTACCTGAATTAGTTACTATTGCCAAAGAACTAGATTTAAAACTAATTTCTATTGAAGATCTTGTTGAGTATAGAATGCAACACGATTCGTTAATTGAACTAACGGATTCATTTGAAATTGACACCCGCTTTGGAACTTTTGATTTACGTGCATATAAGCAAACTACCAACAATCAAGTACACTTAGCATTAACTAAAGGTTCTTGGGATAAAGATGAAGAAGTACTTGTAAAAGTTAACTCTACGTTGGTAAATAACGATATTTTAGGAACCTTAACTAAAAACCCTGACGGAAAGTTAAAACGAGTTTTTGAAGCTATAAACAATGCTGGTAAAGGTGCTGTTGTTTTTATCAATCAAGAAAACCAATCTTTTAATTTATTATCTAGACTTGAAATTTTAAAAGAAAGTCAGAAAAATGATGCCCCTTACGTACCAAGCTTAAAAATGGATGACAAAGATTTTGGTATTGGAGCACAAATATTACACGATTTAAATATTACAAAACTAAAAGTACTTTCAAACGCAAAAAGCTTTAGAAAACGTGTTGGAATGACAGGTTATGGTATTGAAATTATAGATTATAACACCTATTAAAAATGAAATATGCTGTAATCTACTGCTTGTTAATTTTATCGATAGTTTCTTGTAAAAAACCTACCGATAAAATTAACAATAGTACAGCAAAAAACTTACTGTCTAGTTTTGAAATATCTGGTAGTTTAAAAAACTTTTCTACTCGTAAAATTTACCTAAATAAAATTATTGAATCGTCTTTATACCCTATTGATTCTGCTTTTGTAAAAGACAACAGCTTTACATTTAAAGGTGTTGTTCAATATCCAGAACGATTTGCTTTAACTTATGAAAATTATGCTACTACAAGTATTATAATTGTAGAAAACAAAAACTTTCAATTACAAATTAATGGTCTTCATTTAAGTGAGCCTCTTATAGCAGACTCTCCATTAAATGATGAATTAAATGCTTACAAAACATCATCTAAACGTATTTTTAGTAAAATAAATGAGCTTTTTCCTCAATTTCAAAAGGCGCGATTAGAAAATGATTCAGAAAAACTAAAAGAAATTGGTAGTGAAATGAAAACTATAGAAACAGAATTCACCAATTTCACTTACAATTATATAAAAACCAATAAAAACTCTTTTTTAGCCGCTATGCTTTTAAAAGACCAGCTTAAAACTTCAACAGTAGATACTTTAAAAATTAAAAGCACTTACAAACTACTTAGTTCTGAAGTTAAAAAATGTCCAGATGCTATTGCTATTGCAACAACATTAAACTTACATTAAAAAACTTAAATCGGTTTCGCTTGGTAATTCAACAGCAGCTTTTCCTTGCTGAAATAAACGTGCATTTAAATCGCCTTTTAAAGTTACCTTACTACCATTAACAGCTAACCAACTACCTTCTCTTAAACCTAAAACTGGTGTTGAATTTATGGTGTGATATTCATTAATTCTTGTTTCTCGCGTTTCACCCATATGCGTAGAATTTAAATCTGGATCTAAATAATGTGGATTAATATTAAAATTTATAAATCCTAAAGTATTAAAACTTGGCGGGTAAATAATTGGCATATCATTGGTGTTTTGCATTGTTAATCCCGTAATATTACTACCTGCGCTAGTTCCAAAATATGGTGTTCCATTTTCTACAACATTTTTTAATGCTGAAATTAATTTATGATCGTATAATTCCTTTACTAATAAAAATGTATTTCCACCCCCAGTAAATATACCTTTTGCATTGTTTACTGCATCAATTGCATTTTCGAATTCGTGAATTCCTCTAACTTCAATGTTAATTTTTTCAAAAGCAGTTTTAGCAACTTCAGTATAAGCCTTGTGCGTTAATCCACTTGGTCGTGCATATGGAATAAACAAAATTTCCTTCACCCCTTTAAAAAACAACGATAATTCTGGCAGTATATATTCTAAATATTTTTTACCGTGTACTGTTGAAGTACTTGCAATTAATAATTTTTTCATTTTTAGTGTTTTATCAAAGTTACATATTTACCTGCTTTAACAAAAGTTTACAACTGTATTAATACATTTTTAAGATTTCAAACTCTTTATTTGCTACTATGAAACGAGCATGTAAATTCTTTACACATAAAGAAACCATAAATAGCGAACAATACGTGTTAACTATTAAAATAATAAAATAGATACATGAAAACAACTACCAACTTATTTGTGTTTATTTTTATTACTCTAAAATGTTTTTCGCAAACCATTCCTGAACAAATTGAAGGAAAAATTATTGGTGGAAATAAAACAATTAGCGATGTACATATTGTTAATTTAAGTTCTGGTTTTGGAGCTGTGAGTAATGAAAAAGGAGATTTTAAAATTTTCGCAAAGTTAAATGACACACTGCTTTTCTCTTCATTACAATTTGAACGAAAAAAAATTGGTATTTCTAAAAAACAATATACTTCAAAAAAAATAATTATTGAACTTATACCAACTGTAACACAGTTAGATGAAGTTTTTATACAAGGGTTATCGGGTAATTTAACTGTAGATATTATGAGAACTCCAGATGAAGTTGAACCTAAGTCCAATTTTTTCTACCATCCATCTATGCTTAAAAAAAGGTCTTTTTCTAGTTATAACAAAGATTTCTCTTCTGCTCCAAGTTCAATTGCACTAACCGACCCAACAATGGCGGGTGGCGGAGGCGCGGGAGGTGGATTTGGCATTACGGATAAAAGATATGAAAAAGCTAAAAAATTAAAAGCACTATTGAAAAAGAAGAAAAAATTTTCTCACACCTTGGTAAGAGCTTTTGGTGAACACTTTTTTACCAACGATTTAAAAATTTCAAAAGACAGTATCAACCTATTTCTTACATACTGCGAACCTAGAAACTTAATAACACTATACGACAATAATAAAAAACTAACAGTAATTGAAATTTTAGTTGAAGAAAGCAAAAATTTCAAAAAAATAGAGTGATCCTTTCTTCCAAAAAACATTATATATAATTTGCTATGAAAACGAGTTACTATTACAATGCTATTCTCTTAATTTTAGTCTTTATAATTCATCAAAATTTAAATGCTCAAGAAAACCTAATTAGACTAAACGGAATAGTAAAAAACGATTCTCTTTTACTAAAAGACATTAACATAATTAATAAAACTAAAAAAACTGGTGCTTCTAGTAATGCTAAAGGTGAATTTATTATTCATGCTGCCTTGGGTGATTCAATTCTATTTTCTTCCCTAAGTTATGTAAGGCGCACTATTAAAATATCTAACTACCATATTAAACATAAAAAAATGGTAGTTTATTTAGAGCAAGGCTATAATGAGTTAGATGAAATAACTTTAAATCAGCGTATAAAGTTTGATACAAGTAAAATTTTAACTTACAAAGGTATGCCTCTAGATAGAGATGACGATTTTTACAGAGAACCACCTAACATTCGTAAAAGTATAGACCCAACAGCTAACGCTCCTGGCGGAAATATTCTTGGGCTTGTTTTTAAACTTGCTGATGTACTTTTTCTAAATAAAATAAGAGAAAAAAAGAAGGAAAAAAGAAAAAAACTAAAAATAAAAACTGAAAAACAAACTCAATTCCTAGATAATATTGTTACCAATTATAGTGAAGAATTTTTCACAAAAGAACTAAAAATACATCCTGATAAAATTTACATTTTTATAGATTATTGCCAAGATAATAACTTAAAAAAGCACTATAACGCTAATGAATTTGTAGTAAAAAACTTTCTAATAACTCAAAGTAAAAAATTCAACCAAATAAAACCTTAACTATAATAACTAAATACTATTTGGAATAATTTTTGTTTATTAGCACAGTAAATAACCGCAATGAAATTTAAACAAGTATTTTTTCTTTTAATAACGCTACCTCTACTCTCTTTTACACTACATAAATATTATGTTAGTATGTGTGAAATTGAATATGTGCAAGAACAAAAATCCGTACAAATTACACTTGGTTTATTTATAGACGATATTGAAGATACATTAGATAAAGACTTAAACACAGTAACCAATTTAGCAACAACTTCAGAAATAAAAAATGTTGATACGCTTTATTATAATTACCTTAAAAAGCATTTTAACTTAACCATAAATAATACTGTTAAAAACTTCACCTATATTGGTAAAGAATATGACGATGATATTGTACGTTTTTACCTAGAAATAGAAAATATTGAGCAACTTCAACAATTAGAAATCAAAAACACTTGCTTATTTAATTATTTTGAAGAACAACAGAATATTATTAAAATAAAAGTAAAGGATTACCATAAAACCTTCTATTTAACTAAAAACAATGATAAAGGTTTGTTAAAATTATAATAAAAATTGCCAATTTTTGTTAAAAATAGGTAATTTCGAAAACTTATTACATTTAACAAATTTTATGAAAAAAATACTACTAACTGTACTTTCAATTACAGTTATTTCTTCATCGCTATTTGCACAAGAAAAAGAACTAAACACACAAAAATCACATATAAACACAAGTAAATTTAGGCAGTTAAAACAAGAATTACCTACACCAAATAAACAACACACAGCTTCTGGAGCTCCGGGTTACGAGTATACGCAACAACAAGTTGATTATAAAATGGATATTGTTTTAGATGATGCTAATAAGAAATTATATGGTGAAGAAATTATTACTTACCATAACAACTCTAAAGATGTATTAGATTATTTATGGGTTCAACTAGATCAAAATGTTCGAGAAGCACATTCTAGAAACGAACTTATAAAAGGTGGCGGACCAGACGTTTTATACAGACCTTCAAAATTTGCAGGTAAATTTATGGGAAAACCTTTTGATGGAGGTTTTAAAATTGAATACATAAAAGATTTAGCAGGAAACTCAATTGACTATATGATTAACTGGACAATGATGCGTATTAACTTACCTAAACCATTGGCTAGTGGAGAATCTTATCAATTTAAAATAAAATGGTGGTATAACATAAACGATTATACTACAAGCCAAGGAAGATCGGGTTACGAGCCATTTCCTGATGGAAATAGATTGTATGTTATTGCTCAATTTTTTCCTCGTTTAGCAGTTTATAATAATGTTGAAGGTTGGCAAAATATGCAATTTTGGGGAAGAAGTGAGTTTGCCTTAGAGTTTGGTAATTACGAAGTAAATATTACAACACCTAAAGATCATATTTTAAATGGTACAGGAGTTATTCAAAACCCAAAAGACGTATTTACTAAAACACAACATAAACGTTATTTAAATGCTAAAAACGAATACAATAATCCTGTTTTTATTGTTACTCCAGAAGAAGCTTTAGCTTCAGAAAAAGGATTTTCTAAAGAAACTAAAACTTGGACTTTAAAGGCTGAAAACGTTCGTGATTTTGCTTTTGCATCTTCACGTAAGTTTATTTGGGATGCAATGGCAGTTCAGTTAAATGGAAAAAATACGATGGCTTATTCGCTATATCCAAACGAAGGAAACCCATTATGGGAAGAGCATTCGACTAGAGTTGTAGCAAATACATTAAAAGTATATTCTGAACAAACTTTTGATTATCCATATCCACAAGCAACATCTGTAAACGCAAAACAACAAGGTATGGAATACCCAATGATTTGCTGGAATTATGGTAGACCTAGAAATGGAAAAGTTTCTGAAAGAGTAAGAAAAGGAATGATTGGAGTAATTACACACGAGGTTGGTCATAACTTTTTTCCTATGATTGTTAATTCTGATGAACGCCAATGGACTTGGATGGATGAAGGTTTAAATTCTTTTGTTGAAATTTTAGCAGAGTACAAATACAATCCAGAGTTATTTCCAATGACAAAATACCCAAAAAACATTGTACCATATATGAAAGGAGATCAAAGTAATATTTCTCCAATTATGTCACAAGGCGATAATGTTCACCAATTTGGTTCTAATGCATATGCCAAACCTGCAGCTGGTTTATTTATATTACGCCAAACTATTATGGGACCAGAATTGTTTGATTTTGCTTTTAAAACATACGCTAAACGTTGGAAATTTAAACACCCAACACCAGCAGACTTTTTTAGAACTATGGAAGATGCATCTGCAATGGATTTAGATTGGTTTTGGAGAGGTTGGTTTTACACAACTGGCAATAATGACATAGGTATAAAAGATGTAAAAAAATACTATGTAACTGACAAACCAACAGAAAAAGCAAAAGCTATGGCTAAACGTTACGGTATTACAGCTAGTCAATTACCTCCATCGCTATACCTAGTTTCTGAAAACAGCAAAAATTTATCTAAAAAAGTAAAAGACAACAAACCTGAAGATTATAAAGTATTAAGTAACTATATTGATGCTAATTTTACTTCCGAAGAAAAACAACAACTAAAAGCACCTAAGTATTTTTACGAGTTAACTTTTGAAAAACCTGGAGACTTAGTTATGCCAATTATTGTTGAATTTGAGTTTGAAGATGGAACAAAAGATAGAAAACAATATCCTGCTCAAATTTGGAGGTTAAACGACAATGAGGTTACTAAAGTTTATCCTTCTAACAAAGCCATAAAAAACATAACAGTTGATCCAGACAAACAAACCGCTGATGTTGATACATCTAACAATAGCTGGCCAAAAAACAAAGAAAACAATTTTGATTCATTCAAAAAAAATCAAATTAAAGGATAATAATCTAAGTCACTAAATAGTGGCTTTTTTATAACAAATCAATTTTATTATATTGCCGCATTAAAAAATAATTTATGAGAGGTTTTTACCAATTTTTATTAGTTAGTTTTTTTATTTCAACTACAGCATTTGCACAACAAAACAGTCATTACAACACCAGTAAATTTAGACAGTTAAAGCAAGAGTTACCAACACCAAACTCACAGCACACAGCGTCTGGAGCTCCTGGTTACGAGTATACGCAACAGCAAGTAGATTATAAAATGGACATTATACTTGATGATGAAAACCAACGAATTTATGGTGAAGAAACCATTACATATCACAATAACTCTAAAGACTATTTAGATTATTTATGGATTCAATTAGATCAAAATGTGCGAGCTGCAGATTCAAAAAGTCCAGATATTAGACAAAATACTGTTGCGCCATTGTACACACCAAAAATATTTGCTAAAAAGTTTATGCAAGATAAATTTGATGGTGGTTTTAAAATTGAATACGTAAAAAACATTGACAATAGCGATGCTTCGTATATGATTAGCCGCACAATGATGCGTTTAAACTTAGATAAACCTTTAGCTCCTGGCACTAAACATTCTTTCAAAATTAAATGGTGGTACAATATAAACAACCACGTTACTCAAAATGGTAGATCTGGTTTCGAACATTTTCCAAAAGACAATAACAATAATTATGTAATTGCTCAATTTTTTCCAAGACTTTGTGTGTATGATAATGTAGAAGGTTGGCAAAATATGCAATTTTGGGGACGTAGTGAATTTGCTTTAGAATTTGGTAATTACCACGTAAATATTACAACACCTAAAGATCATATGCTAGGTGCAACTGGTGTTTTACTTAACGAAGAAGAAGTACTAACAAAAACTCAAAAAAGTAGATTAGATAAAGCTAAAAAAACTTTTACACATCCAGTATTAATTGTTACGCAAGAAGAAGCTACTCAAAACGAAAAACAAAAATCTAAAGAAACTAAAACTTGGAAGTTTTATGCTGAAAATGTAAGAGATTATGCGTTTGCTTCATCTAGAAAATTTATTTGGGATGCAATGGCTGTACCAATTAACAATAAAACAGTAATGGCATATTCTTACTATTCTAAAGAAGCTAATCCGTTATACGGAGATCACTCTACAAGAGCTACGGCGCAAGCGTTAATAACTTATTCAAAGCATACGTTCGATTATCCGTATCACAAAGCAATTTCTGTAGATGGGCAAATGGGTATGGAGTATCCTCAAATTTGTTTCAACCCAGGTAGACCAAATCCTGATGGAAGCTATACCGATAGAACTAAGTATAGAATGATTGGAGTTACCATACACGAAGTTGGGCATAACTTTTTTCCAATGATTATTAATTCTGATGAGCGCCAATGGACTTGGATGGATGAAGGATTAAATTCTTTTGTTCAAATGTTAGCACAACAAGAATACGAGTTAAATTATCCGTTATCTAGAGGTTTACCAAAATCTATTGTAAGTTATATGAAAGGCGATCAAAGTAAATTATCGCCAATTATGTCTCAAGGGGAGGATTTATACGAGTTTGGAAATAATGCCTACGCAAAACCTGCTGCCGGCTTATGGATTTTACGCCATACAATTATGGGGCCTGAATTATTCGATTTTGCCTTTAAAACCTATGCAAAACGTTGGAAATTTAAACACCCAACTCCTGCAGATTTTTTTAGAACTATGGAAGATGCATCGGCAATGGATTTAGATTGGTTTTGGAGAGGTTGGTTTTATACAACTGGTAATAATGATATTGGTATTAAAGAAGTTAAAAAATATTATGTTACGGATAAGCCTACAGAAAAGGCTATAAAAATGGCAAAAAAATATGGTATAACTGCCGAGCAATTACCACCATCGTTATATTTAATTTCTGAAAAAAGCGAACAATTTTCTAAAGAGTTGAAAAACAAAAAGCCTGAAGATTTTAAAGTACTTAACGATTATTTAAATGCTAATTTTTCTTCAGAAGAAAAACAACAAATAAAAGCGCCTAAGTATTTTTACGAACTTACATTTAACAAACCCGGAGATTTAGTAATGCCTATTATTGTTGAATTTGAATTTGAAGATGGCACAAAGGATCGTAAACAATATCCTGCACAAATTTGGAGGTTAAATGATAAGGAAGTAACAAAAGTATATCCTTCGAGTAAAGCAATTAAAAATATTACAATTGACCCAGATTTAGAAACTGCAGATGTTGATGTTATGAATAATAGTTGGCCTAGAAAAAAAGATAATTCATTTAATATATTCAAACAAAAACAACTAAAAAACTAGAATTTTCTAATCAAACTTTATAGCTTTTACTGGGCTTATTTTTGAAATTATAATGGTTGGTACAATTAGCATTATTAAACATAATAGCAGTGTACCAACATTTAAAAGTAAAATTGTCCAAAAATTAATGGCAATTGGTACTGTGTTAACATAGTATGTTTCAGGATTTAACGAAATTAATTCAAATTGCTTTTGAATAAATAGTATTGAAAAACCTATTAAATTCCCCCAAAACAACCCTTTTAGAATTAAGTAAGCAGCGTTGTATAAAAACACTTTTCTAACACTTAAATTACTACTACCTAAGGCTTTTAAAATACCAATCATTTGGGTACGTTCTAATATTAAAACTAATAAAGCAGTAATCATATTAATACCAGCAACCAAAATCATTATAACAATAATTAAGTACGTATTATTGTCAAATAAACTAATCCATTCAAAAATACCAGGATGTTTTTCTAAAATACTAGCAGTGTTTAGAGTTGATGAAGTTTCTTTATATATTTCATCACTCTTAGATTCTATTTCATCGAAATTATTTAGAATAACTTCAAAACCACCAACTTCGGTAGCTTTCCATCTATTCATTTTTTGAATATGCTTAATATCAGCAATTACAAAATTTTCATCAAACTCCTGAAAACCTGAATTATAAATACCTACAATTTTTACAACACGTAACCAAGGCGGTTTATTAGTGTCTTTTTTCACAAATAAAATATTAAAAGTATCGCCTAATTTTAAATTTAAACGCTTAGAAATAATTGTTGATATTAATACTTCATTCGATGCCTCATTGGTATAAGTTGGCACATTACCTTCAACTAAATACTCTTTAAAAAAAGACCAATTATAATCGCTTGAAACACCTTTAAATATAATACCTTCAAAATCTGTTTCGGTTCTAATAATTCCAGCCTTTGTAGCAAAAACCTGTACATTATTAACATTATCTACTGAAGTAAATTCTGGATAAAAATCTTGTTCAACAGAAACTGGTTCAAGCGTAATTTCAGAATTATTATTATCGAAATTTGTTATTTGCACGTGGCCATTAAATCCTGAAATTTTTTCACGTATTTTTTCTTGAAGCCCAAAACTTGTAGCCACAGAAATCATCATAATTATAATACCCAGGGCAATAGCAATAATTGCAATTTTTATTATTGGTGATGAAATGCTACTTTTATACTCTTTAGCAGCAATAATACGTTTAGCAAGAAATAATTCGTAATTCAATTTATATGATTTATAAACGATTCAAAAATACATATTTCTATTTGGTTTTAAGCTTATTTTTAAGTTTGAATTCTTGTAAAGAATCTAAAGCTCAAAAATTAGAACAAAAAACGCCTAAAGTTTCTATAGAAATTATAACGGCAGCACAACAAACAAAAAGCTATTTAAAGTTATTAAAAAACAAAAATATTGCAGTTGTTGCCAACCAAACCACAATAATTTCAACCAAAAACAAAAAACACATACACTTAATAGACAGCTTACTAGCGTTAAATATTTCAATTAAAAAAGTGTTTTCTCCAGAACATGGTTTTAGAGGAAAAGCCGATGCTGCTGAAAAAGTTGAAGATGGAATTGATACCAAAACTGGTTTACCTATAACATCATTATACGGAAAAAACAAAAAACCAACCAAAGAGCAATTACAAAATATTGACTTGGTTGTTTTTGATATTCAAGATGTTGGCGTTCGGTTTTACACATACATTTCTACAATGCATTATGTTATGGAGGCTTGTGCTGAACAAAATATTCCTGTAATTGTGTTTGATAGACCCAATCCAAACGGACATTATATAGATGGACCTACTTTAGAAATTGAACATAAAAGCTTTGTTGGTATGCATACTGTACCGTTAGTTTATGGAATGACAATTGGTGAATATGCAAAAATGATAAACGGAGAAAAATGGTTAAAAAATGAAGTTATTTGTGATTTAACCGTTATACCGCTTAAAAATTATACACATAAAAGTAGCTATAGTTTACCTGTTAGACCATCTCCAAATTTACCTAATAATGTTTCCATTAACTTGTATCCAAGTCTTGGTTTTTTTGAAGGAACTACTATAAACGCTGGTAGAGGAACCGAACAACAATTTCAACAATATGGAGCTCCTTTTTTTCCTAAAAGTGAGTTTACCTATACTCCACAACCAAATTTTGGTTCGAAATACCCAAAACATAAAAATAAATTATGTTATGGTGTAGATTTAAAAAATACTAAAAAACTAGATAGTATAAACATAAATTGGTTGGTTAATGCTTATAAAAAAACACCTAAAACAGAAAAATTCTTTGGTAGTACTTTTACTATTCACGCTGGAAATACAATTTTAGAAAACCAATTAAAATCTGGTGTTTCTTCAACAGAAATTAGAAAATCTTGGCAACCAAAAATTGAAGAATTCAAATTAATTAGAAAAAAATATGTACTGTATGAATAATCTTAAAGTATTAATTGTTTTAGGTTTAACAATACTAATTTCCTCTTGTAATTTCAAGATAAAAAAAACAGAAATTATTCCTCAAAATGATTGGGAATACTTATTCAATGGTAAAAACTTAGATAATTGGACTGCGAAAATTAATCACTATAATATTGGCGATAATTACAAAAACACCTTTAGAGTTTCCGATAATATCATTCACGTTAATTATGATGGTTATGAAGGTAAATTAAATGAGCGTTTTGGGCATTTATTCTATAATAAATCATTCTCTTCTTTTCATTTAAAGTTTGAGTATAGGTTTACTAACGAATGGTTAGAAGACGGACCAATACATACTTATAGAAATAGCGGCGTAATGTTTCACTCACAAGATCCAAAAACTATTTTAAAAGATCAAAACTGGCCTATATCTATTGAATTTCAGTTATTAGCAGATGCTAATAAAGGAGAACGACCAACCGGAAATATGTGTTCGCCAGCTACAGAAGTTTATTTTGAAGGTGAAGTTTCGCCTAAACATTGTATTAGTTCTTCATCTAAAACTTATGCTTATAATCAATGGGTAAAAGCTGAATTAATAGTTTATAAAGACTCTATAATTAAACATTTTATAGACGGAGAAGAAGTTTTACAGTACAGCAAACCACATATTGGTGGTAGAGTTGTTAAAAATTTCGACCCAGCTATTAAAATTGATGGTAAAGCATTAACAGAAGGTTATATTGGTTTACAATCTGAAGGACAAGGTGTTGAATTTAAAGAAATTAAAATTAAGGAGTTGTAATATTTTAAAAAGAGACTTCTAATTAAATTAGAAGTCTCTTTTTAATTTTATACTTTCAATATAAAATCTGCCTTTTGTTTGTAAGAACCTGTTATTAATTGATAATATTTTTCGGCTTCCACAGTATTTCCCTGAAGTTGATTACAATAAAACTCAATATAATTATACAAGCATTTGTTAGATTTATCGACTTCTTTAAATTCTTTTGGTAATTTTTTTAGTACACTTTTATAACTTTTATTGTAAGCTTTATTTAACAAATGTAACAAAGCTATCTTTTCTTTAACTTTCTTTTCACTATTTTTTGCTAAACTCTCAGATTCTCTTAAATACTTATTACTCCTCTTTAAAAAAGACTTTTTCGAATCATCGGTTAACATAAATGCTACATTTTGAAATTTTTGAGCCACCCTTAAATTAGAGTATAAATTATCTTTACTTTTTTCTAAAATAGTTAAAGCTTGATATATACTACTCATATTAATTGAGAAGTTTTTAAGAATTTTAAGTGTTTGAATTTCATCTCGATAACCTATAAATGAATACAACTCGCTACCCCAAGCATCAATAATAAAAATATATGGTATACCTTTTACACTATACTTTCTTACCAATTCTTTTTCGGTATCAAAATCAACTTTAACAGGTACAAAATTATTCATAATTAATTTTACATCCTCTTTACTCCAAACATCTCTATCCATTTTCCTACATGGTCCGCACCACAATGCTGTAAAATCCAACAAAATAGGTTTGTTTAATAATTTTGACATTTTAAGTCCATCTTCATAAGAATGAATCCAGTTAATAGATTTTGAATTTGCTTTAACAAAGGAAGACTGCATCAATAAAACTATTGATACAAGCATAACAATTTTTTTCATATTATTTTTTTAATAAAAATAATAAAAATCTCAATAAATTACTCGTCTAAAAAAATTATTTCTTTTGTACCTCAATATTTTTTCTAAAATGAAATTCACCATCTTTTATAATTGCCTGAAAACGATACACACCTTGCTTAGGCAATTCAATTACTGGTGTTAAAGTATTTGGATTGTTGTTTTCAAAAATACCTTGAGCTGGCCCTTTAACTTGTTTCCAAAAAATTTCAGGAGCTTTGTTATCTGTATCATTATCAACTATAGAAGAAGTTACAAATACAAATTTATTTTCTTTTAAAACGTGGGTAATGTTAATTATTGGCGGATTATTTATTCCTTTTGAAACACTTTTTTTATCAGAAGGAAGTCTACTTTCATCTTCAATACCTGCTGCATACAACATTAATCGCTGTGTAAACTCTCTATTATCTGAATGACTTATACGTGTTCCTGCACCAGCATTCCAAAACAAGTTTCTATCAAATAAACCTACTACTCTACCTTTACCTATGTTGGCTATAGCCAGAGCAGCATCGGTTTCTGCATTAAAAACACCATCGTTTTTATTAACTCGCAGCTTACCTCCTAATCCACCTTCTTGAGCTTTTGCCAACATAATTGCTGGTGGAGAAATACGAACAAAACTAACCCCTTCTCCTCTAAAACGAATACCTCCATTTTTATTATTAGCATTTAAAAAGTGATTTTTTGTATACTCTTTTACTAGATAATTTCCGGCTCCATTATCTGTTAAAAAGTGCATTCCAAATTGTTCGGTAATTATATTGTCCGAAATTCTTCCTGTAGGGTTATCTACTCCAACTAATTTATATTCACCTCCAAAAGCGCTATCCGACCAAACAACTAAACCTCCACCATTATTTACCCATTTTCCAACAGCTTTTGCTTCATTTTTAGAAAATACGCGCTGGTTAGATGCTAAAATTAAAACATCAATATTTTTTAAGCTTTTTAAAGTAAATTCAATTTCTTGATCGTAAACTTCAGTTACCGTAAGTTTTACTTCTTCCAAAGCTTCTAAAAACTGACTCATACCTAAATTACCTGTATCTGTTAAACGCATTTGATGAAATGGTTTTTTATCACCAGACGGTATATCTCCATCTGCCGAAACATCTCCATAAACATACATTACATTTTGAGCACTTAATATTGATACCGAAAAAAACAATACGGAAACAATTAAAAATTTAAAAAATTTAGTCATTTTAACAACCTTTAGAATATGAATATTATTTTGGTAATTTAACTTTTAAAGCCTCTACAATATTATATGCTGCAGGGCAAATTTCTGTGTTTTTTATAGTTAATTCTGCAATTTGAATAAATTTACGTCTGTTAGTATGCGGATATTCACTACAAGCTTTTGGACGAACATCATAAATAAAACACGTGTTATCATTCAAATCTAAAAAAGTACAAGGCGAACTTTTTAACACGTAAAAATCATCTTCATCACGTTCCAAATATTGCTCAATAAATTTTACAACTTTTATACGTAAATGCTTTGCAATACGTTCAATATCTTTTTCTGTAAAAATTGGGCTCGTAGTTTTACAACAATTACCACAAGTTAAACAATCCGTTTTTTTAAACTCTTCTTCATGTAAATCTTGCATTATTAAATCTAACCTTTTAGGTACACGTTTTTTTAATCTCGCAAAGTACTTTTTACTTTCTAAACGCTTTTCTTCAGCTAATTCCGGCAATTCTTTCAAAAATTCTTTCATACTGCAAATATATAACTCTTATTTATGTACATAACTACTATAATTATTATTAAATTCGTTTTTATAAAATTATATTATGAAATTTTTTAAACTAACTCTGCTCCTATTATTAATAAGTTTTTCAAGTAATTCACAAACCAAAGAACAACTTAATCATTTAGATGCTTATTTCGAAAAATCTCTAGAAGAATGGCAACTACCAGGTATGGCAATTGCAATTGTAAATGCAGATTCCATAGTTTTTAGTAAAGGCTACGGATTTGCCAATATTGCTAAAAAACAAAAAGTAGATGGCAACACATTATTTGCTGTTGCATCTAATTCTAAAGCTTTTACAGCTACAGCTATTGCTAATTTGGTTGAAGAAGGTAAACTAAAATGGACAGATAAAGTAGTAAAATACCTACCTTATTATAAAATGTATAACGATTATGTTACGCAAAACACTACTATCGAAGATTTACTTTGCCACAGAAATGGTTTAGCTACTTTTAGCGGAGATTTATTATGGTACGGAACAACTAAAACTCCAGAAGAAATTATAGCTGCACAAGAATATTTAAAACCTACTAGCGAATTTAGAACTACCTATGGCTATTCAAACATTTCTTTTTTAGCAGCTGGCCAAATTATAGAAAAAGTGAGCGGAAAATCTTGGGCTACTTATGTAAGTGAACATTTTTTAACACCTCTTAAAATGAATAGAACATTAACTTCTACTTCGCAATTAAAAAACACTACAAATATTGCAACGCCTTATTTTTTTGAGAATGGAAAAAACAACGAATTAAAATGGGTTAATTGGGATAATATTGCTCCTGCAGGTGCGCTAATTTCTTCGGTAAACGATTTTGCTAAGTGGCTACAACTAAATATAAATGAAGGAAGTTTAAATGATGAAAAGTTGTTTTCAGAACAAAGCTTTCAGAAAATAACAACACCACATATTAATTTTTCTGTTAGAAAAAACAACGAAAAAACAAACTTTAAATCTTATGGTTTAGGTTGGAGTTTAAACGATTATCAAGGTTCTAAAATTGTTTCTCACGGAGGTGGTTACGACGGAATGATTTCTAAATCACTTTTTATTCCTGAAAAAAAACTAGGAGTTGTAATTTTAACTAACAATATAAATTGGGTTGCTAGTGCTTTAAGCAACAAAATTCTCGATGTTCTTTTAACTAACAAACTGAATGGTAAAGATTGGTCTTCCAACTATTTAGGCTATAAAAAACAACAAGACAAAGCTTCCAATACCAAAGCAAAAAACAACGAATCTAAAAGAGGAAACATCAATAAAAATCATTTAAATTTAGAAACCTATACTGGTGTTTATAAAGACAAAATGTATGGTACTGTTACCGTGACTTTAAAAAACAACAAGCTTAATTTTACAATGGATAAAACACCTATTTTTTATGGTGAATTAAAACATTGGAACGATCATATTTTTACGTTTAGGTTTAATACTAAATTAGCTTCTTTACCTGAAGGAAAACTTTGGTTCGATGTAACTAAAAATGGTAAAATTGCTAAGCTTCATATAGATGTACCAAACCCAGATTTCGACTTTACAGAATTTGATTTTATAAAGCAATGAAAATTCTATTGAATTTAGTACTTTTGCATTTCGTATTAATTTAGCTGAAAAATATGCAAAATAGTTTAGAACAAGCTGTAATAAAAGGGTTCAAAGAAATTTTCGAAAAAGACATTGAGTCTGTAGAATTTCAAGCAACACGTAAAGATTTTGAAGGAGATATAACTATTGTAGTTTTTGCCTTTTTAAAACACGTAAAAGGAAACCCTGTACAAATAGGTACTCAAATTGGAGAATACTTAAAAGAAAACGTAACCGAAGTTTCTGATTTTAACGTAGTTAAAGGTTTTTTAAACTTAGTAATTTCTGATACTCAGTTTATTTCAAGCTTCAATACTATAAATGCTACAACTAATTATGGTGTTGTAGAACCTAATAAAAATGATAAGGCTGTAATGGTAGAATATTCTTCTCCAAACACTAACAAACCTTTGCATTTAGGTCATATTAGAAACAACTTATTAGGTTATTCTGTTGCAGAGATTATTAAAGCTTCAGGAAAAAAAGTTTATAAAACACAAATTATTAACGATCGTGGAATACATATTTGTAAAAGTATGTTGGCTTGGCAACGTTTTGGAAATGGAGAAACTCCAGAAAGTACAGGTCTAAAAGGCGATAAATTAGTTGGTAATTATTATGTTGCTTTTGATAAGGCTTATAAAAAAGAAATTGCTGAATTAATTGCTGAAGGTAAAACTGAAGATGAAGCTAAAAAAGAAGCTCCAATTTTAGTAGAAGCACAAGCAATGTTACGTAAATGGGAAGCAGGTGATGAAGAAATAGTTACACTTTGGAAAACAATGAACCAATGGGTTTACACTGGTTTCGATAAAACATACAAAGATTTAGGTGTAGATTTCGATAAAAACTATTACGAAAGTAATACTTACTTATTAGGTAAAGATATAGTTGCAGAAGGTTTAGAAAAAGGAATTTTTTTCAAAAAAGAAGATGGTTCCGTTTGGATAGATTTAAGTGATGAAGGTTTAGATGAAAAAATAGTTTTACGTGCCGATGGAACTGCTGTTTATATGACGCAAGACATTGGAACTGCTATTGAACGTTGTAAAGATTTTGACCTTCAAGAATTAGTTTACACAGTTGGTAATGAACAAGATTATCACTTTAAGGTATTATTTCTAATTCTTTCTAAATTAGGATTTGATTGGGCTAAAAACTTGTATCATTTATCGTACGGAATGGTAGATTTACCAAGTGGTAAAATGAAATCTAGAGAAGGAACCGTAGTAGATGCTGATGATTTAATGGCTGAAATGACAAATACCGCTAGAGATATTTCGCAAGATTTAGGAAAACTAGATGGTTATTCTAACAACGAAAAAGAAGCTTTATATAAAACAATAGGTTTAGGGGCTTTAAAATATTACATATTAAAAGTAGACCCTAAAAAACGTATTTTGTTCGACCCAGAAGAGTCTGTAGATTTTGCAGGTAATACAGGGCCATTTATACAATATACCTATGCGCGTATTCAGTCAATAATTAGAAAAGCAACTTTCGATTATTCTTCTGAAATAACAAATATAGATTTACACAGTAAAGAAAAAGAATTAATAAAACAATTAGAATTATTTCCTGAAGTAATACAAAATGCAGCTACTAACCATAGCCCAGCACTAATTGCTAATTACACGTATGATTTGGTTAAAAGTTATAACTCTTTTTACCAAAGTGTGCCAATTTTAGCTTGCGAAAATGAACAAGAAAAAATATTTAGAGTTCAACTTTCAGTAAAAGTTTCAGAAATTATTAAAACTGCATTTGGTTTATTAGGAATTCAAGTTCCTAACAGAATGTAAATTATTAAAATATCAAAATTTACTTCAATTGGAAAAACTCAATTTAAGTAACTAAAAAAATGAGTAAATTTGCTGACTTATTCAGCATTAATTAAAAAAAACTAGAACAACATGAAATACGATGTAATTATAATTGGTAGTGGTCCTGGAGGATATGTTACAGCAATTAGAGCTTCTCAACTTGGTTTTAAAGTTGCAGTAGTTGAAAGAGAAAACTTAGGTGGAATTTGTTTAAACTGGGGATGTATACCTACAAAAGCATTATTAAAAAGTGCTCAAGTTTACGATTATTTAAAGCATGTTGATGATTACGGTTTAAAAGCTGAAGCTATTGATAAAGATTTTGAAGCTGTAGTTAAACGTAGTCGTGGTGTTGCTGAAGGAATGAGCAAAGGAGTTCAATTCTTAATGAAAAAGAATAAAATTGACGTTCTTAACGGTTTTGGTAAAATAAAAACTGGTAAAAAAGTTGATGTTACCGATGCTGAAGGAAACGTAACAGAATATAGTGCAGACCATATTATTATTGCTACTGGAGCTCGTTCTCGAGAGTTGCCAAGCTTACCACAAGATGGTAAAAAAGTAATTGGTTATCGCCAAGCTATGACTTTACCAAAACAACCTAAAAAAATGATTGTGGTTGGTTCTGGTGCTATTGGTGTTGAATTTGCACACTTTTACAACTCAATGGGTACTGATGTAACTATTGTTGAGTTTATGCCAAACGTTGTTCCTGTAGAAGATGTAGATGTTTCTAAACAATTTGCACGTTCGTTAAAAAAATCTGGAATTAAAGTAATGGTTAATTCTTCTGTTGAATCTGTTGATACTTCTGGAGATGGTGTAAAAGCTGTTGTAAAAACTAAAAAAGGAGAAGAAATTTTAGAAGCAGACATTGTACTTTCTGCAGTTGGAATTAAATCTAATATTGAAAACATTGGTTTAGAAGATGTTGGAATTGTTGTAGACAGAGATAAAATTTTAGTTAATGATTTTTACCAAACTAACATTCCTGGTTACTATGCAATTGGAGATGTTGTTCCTGGGCAAGCTTTAGCTCACGTTGCTTCTGCTGAAGGAATTACTTGTGTTGAAAAAATTGCAGGTTTACATACAGAAAAAATCGATTATGGTAATGTTCCTGGTTGTACATATGCTACTCCAGAAATTGCAAGTGTTGGTTTAACCGAAGCTAAAGCAATTGAAGCTGGTTACGAAATTAAGGTTGGTAAATTCCCATTCTCGGCTTCTGGTAAAGCAAAAGCTGCTGGATCTCCAGAAGGTTTTGTAAAAGTAATTTTTGATGCTAAGTATGGCGAATGGTTAGGTTGCCATATGATTGGTGCTGGTGTAACTGATATGATTGCTGAAGCAGTTTTAGGTAGAAAATTAGAAACAACTGGACACGAAGTATTAAAAGCAATTCACCCACATCCAACAATGAGTGAAGCTGTAATGGAAGCTGTTGCTGATGCTTATGATGAAGTAATTCACTTATAAAATTAAGTTAAACATATATTAAAAAGCTCAAACTTACTAGTTTGGGCTTTTTAGTTTAAATAGGATATAAATAACTAACTTTGCATTTCTAAAACAAACAACAAATGGGAATTTTCGATAAATTTTTTAAACCAAAACCTGCGCCTAACGCTGAAGAAATTATAAAGGAGATTGATTATAAAGAAGGTACTTTATTTGCTAAAAACGATACTAATAAAGTTTATATAGATATTGAAGAACTTGGAGGTTTCCCATATTTAAAAACTGTTTTAATTGGAGATACTAAAGCCAATATTAAAAAAAATGGTTGTACTATTAGTTTTGTATTAAATAATGAAGAAATTACATTAGCATCGGACAATACTACTGTAGAATCTAACGAAATAAATAAATCTGGTGTGTTTTATACTCCCGTAGATTTTGAATTAGATGAAAGTGATGCTAAAAAAATTGTAGCTAATAATGTTACTGAAGTAAAATACACGCTAAAAAATACGGTATACGCCTTTAAAACTGTTTAATATTTATTTTTTATATTGTCTAAAAAAATTATGGCATCTAAAAAATCAATATTAAAGAAAATTCAAATTTTAATTACCAATAAATTCGAAACTCCAGAAGAAGCTTTCAACTTTTTCGATAAAAAGGGTTCTGGAAGTTTATCTAAAAAAGAAATTGTTCAACTTTTAAAAGAAGCTGAAATTAGTGGTTTTATTCGCGGAATTGTTTCTAGCAAACTTATTGAAGGTTACGATACCGACGATGATGGACAAATTAGCTGGAAAGAATTTAAAAAAGCTGTAAAAGAAATTAGTTAATATTCTATAACGGTAAATTTTAATTCAAGCGGATTTAATGCTTTCAATAACATAGGAATTAATTCTTCTCCTAATTCTAAATAATAAGTTGAAAAATTTCGAGAACGTTCCTCTAAGCTATTGTTTGGAAATAATTCGTTTTGAATTAATGTTATTCTCTCTAACTCGTTATTAAATTTACGTTTTTGAGCTTTTAACAAACGTTTCTCTAATTTATCTAAACCATTCAACTGTTTTTTCTCTTGCGCATTTACAGCTCCTATAAATGATGCATCCGTTTCTTGAGCTAATTGTTTTAAACCTTTAAACTGCTCATTTAAAAAGGTTTTTTGTTGAGAAAAATCTATAGGAAAGGATGATAATTCTTTAACCTTTTTATTAATTAAATCTTGTTGTTTTGCAAATATTTCTTGTAAACTAACATCTAATTTATCAAGCTTCTTTAATTGTTTGGATGAAGCCATTAGCACAGAATTTCTCAATAATAAAATTGGGAATGTTGTGTTTACAGCTTTAAAATATTGTTTTAACTGAAACCAATAAGCTATTTCTCCTCCTCCACCAATGTAGGCTAAGTTTGGTAAAATAGTTTCTTGATACAAAGGTCGCATTATTACGTTTGGACTAAATTTTTCTGGATGCTTGTTTAACTCTTCCAATATTTCTTCTTCAGAAAAAACAATGGCCGTATTATTAATTTTAAATAATGAATCTTCAAAAATTATACGTTCTCGTAAACCTTCAGCCAAATAAAATAAATTTATTTCACGTGGATTTACTTGAATTTTATACTTTTCTTGTAATAATTTATTTGTTTTTGAAACTTCTTTAAATGAAGTATTGTTCAACAATTCATCTTTTACAATTGGTGCAAATTGCTGTTTTAAAGCAATAGCATCTCCATCAATAATTACCAACCCATTATCTCCAAAAAGTTCGTTAACAATATACCTTGTTGCATTAGTTAAATTAGTATGGTTTACGTATGCTTTTTCAAATAGCGTTTTTAAATAATTTGCATTTTCTGAATTTCCTAATTCAAAACCAAACTGTTTAGAAATTTCATCAAAACCTTGTAAATCTAATCTACCAACAGCTCCACTACTCTCTCTATTCCATTGAACTTTCTGTCCTTTGAAATTAAAATAATTAATTTCTTCAAAATCGTGATCTTCTGTTGCCATCCAATAAACTGGCACAAAATTATTTTCTGGAAACTCTCTTTTTAATTGCTTTGTTAAATTAATAACTGAAACAATTTTATATAAAAAATATAACGGTCCAGTAAAAATATTTAACTGATGACCTGTTGTAATTGTAAACGTATTTTCAGCTAATAAACTTTGAATATTGGTTTGTGTATTAGCTGTAACTTTAAAATTACTGTATTGCTTATTTAATGATGAAACCAGAACTTTTCGAGAATCAACATTTAAATTCGATTTTTTTCTAAGTGTTAATTGCTGTTTAAATCCATCTAAATCAGGGAAATTTCCGTAGAAATTATCTAATTTTTCTTTTTTATCTAGATAATCACAAATTAAGGCTGAAAAATAACCTGTTTTTTTAAATGGTAATTGATGTATATTCATTAAATAGTACTTCTTTTAAATAGTGTATACACATACTCTCTAGTATCTCCTTTGGGTTGTGTATATGTATAATTAAATGATTGTAGCAACTTAAATTCGTTACCTAATTGTTCTTGCAGCATCGCTTCATTGTAATTTACAACATTTAAACCACAACATTTTTTTGCTCCTTCTAAATTAAATTCTGCCAAAATAACAAAGCCATTTTTTTTAACCACTTTTTTAAGTAAATTAAAATATGCTGTTTGTTGCTTTTTGGTTGTAAAAAAATGTAAAACAGCTCTATCGTTCCACAAATCTACATTTTTCAACTTTAACAATTCATTAGAAGGATTTGTTAAATCACTTACAATAAATTTTATAGAAGTGTTTTTGTTGTTTCCAATTTGTTGCTTCAACTCAGTTAAAGCGCTCACAGCTATATCATTAACAACTAAATTAGAATAATTAGCCTCAATTAGATCTCTAATTAAAGTACTTGCTCCAACTCCTGCATTAAATATTAATGCATCTTTCTCTAAATTACATTGTTCAATTAACTCTAATGTTGGCTTAGATTTGAACTCGTACCAACCTAAACTTTTAACTGGTATTTTTCTATAAGCATTTTCCCAATGCTTTTCAAAATTATAGGCAGAATTACTGTTTTCACAAAAACTTTCGTCCATTAGTTAATGAGATTAATTTTTATAAAAGTAAACAAATTTCATTGTTTGTCGAAGCACGCTAAAATTTCTAACAGTATTTTAACTAAATTTTACTTTGGAAGTAAATCGCAGTACCAAAAACTATTGTCCCACGTGTCTGACTCTTCTGCGGGGTAAGTTTTTAAAACCTTATCTCCTACTTCAAAATTAATAGGTTTTTTAAATATTGGCCCATCAAAAACAAAAGTGTGAAACTCTCCATTTTCACCACAAACATCAACGCCTTCAGGTAAATCTTTAATAAACTGTTTGTCTATAACTCTACCAACAAAACTCTTGTCTAATAAATTTGCATTTACACTTACCGTAATAGCTTTAAAACCTAGAGAAAGGAATTCTTTTATTATTTCAGAAGTGTCTATTTTCCAAAGTGGATAAACACCTTCTAAATTTTGTTCCGCTAATTTATCATCTCTAAACTTTTTTAAATCTTCTAAAAAAATATCTCCAAAAACCGAATAGTTATATCCTTCTTGAACAAGTTTATCGATACCAACTTTCATTATTTCATTGTATTTTTCCATAGAAACCTCTTCTGGAAACTCAATTTTATACAATGGTAAACCTAGCTCTTTAGCTTGCTGGTCTAATAAACTAATTGGAACACCATGCATAGAAACTCGTTGAAATTTTTTGTTCACCGTTGTTAGTAAACTTCCAATGTTATAATCTTTATTTTGTAATATTTTATAAAATGCCAAGGCAGAATCCTTTCCTGTACTCCAGTTAAAATAAGCTTTTTTCAAATTTAAATATTTTATGGTAAAATTATACATTCTAATAAGTGCACACAACATTAATTAAAGTTTATTTAATTACATTTGAAACTCAAAAAAAATAAATAGATGAAAAAAAATCTAGTTCTAATTATAGTGTTAGCTTTTATTACCTTCTCAATTAAAGCACAAAAAATTCAAAGTCCGTCGCAATTTTTAGGTTACGAACTAGGTACGGCATTTACACGCAACTATAAAGTGGTTGATTATTTTAAGTATATAAGTGCAAACTCTTCTAAAGTTATTGTAAAAAAGTATGGTATTACTAATGAAAATAGACCACTAATAATTTCTTACATCTCTTCAGAAGAAAATATAAAAAACTTAGATAAAATTAGAACCGATAACTTAAAACGAACTGGAATTTTAAATGGTGAACCAACAACAAATATTGGAATAGTATGGTTAAGCTACAATGTTCACGGTAACGAAGCTTCGGCTACAGAGGCTGCAATGCTTACTTTATATAAATTAGTTACTACAAGTACTAATTGGTTAAATAATACAGTTGTTATAATTGATCCAAGTGTAAATCCAGATGGTAGAGATAGATATGTAAATTGGTACAACCAAACCAAAAGTACACCTTATAACTCAAACCCAAATGTTACTGAACACCAGGAACCTTGGCCTTCTGGAAGACCAAACCATTATTTATTCGATTTAAATAGAGATTGGGCTTGGGCTACACAAGTTGAAACACAACAACGCTTAAAGGTTTACAATAATTGGATGCCTCATGTGCATGTAGATTTTCACGAGCAAGGTTATAATAGCCCTTATTACTTTCCTCCTGCTGCAGAGCCTTTTCATGAAATAATAACCAATTGGCAACGAGATTTTCAAATTGAAATAGGTAAAAATCACGCTAAATATTTTGATAAAGAAGGCTGGAGATATTTTACCAAAGAATCTTTCGATTTATTTTATCCAAGCTATGGCGATACGTACCCAACGTATATGGGAGCTATTGGTATGACCTACGAACAAGCCGGGCACGGAAAAGCTGGCTTAGGAATTATTACTGAAAACGGGCAAGAATTAACCTTATTCGATAGAATTGCACACCATACTACTGCAGGTTTATCTACGGTTGAAGTTGCTTCAAAAAATGCTAAAAAGCTAACGAGTGAATTTAAAAACTACTTTAATAACAGCTCAATTAAAACTAAAAACTATATTCTAAAAGCTAATTTAAATAAATTAGAGCCATTATTTAAACTGTTAACTAAACATGAAATAACATATTTTACAACAGAAAGCACTAAGGTAAAAGCTTATGATTACCAATTAGAAAAAAATAGAAGTATCGAAATTTTTTCTAATGATATTATTATACCAACCAACCAGCCAAAAGGAAAAATGGTAAAAGTTTTATTTGAACCAGAAGCTAAATTAGTAGATTCTGTCACGTACGATATTACTGCTTGGAGTCTTCCTTATGCTTACGGAATTGATTGTTATTCTACTGAAGTTGAATTAAATAAAGTATCTATTTTATCAATTAACAAAAACATTAAAAATAATTTAAACTCAAAAGCTACAGCTTATATAAAAACTTGGAATACTACAAAAGACGCGTTGTTTCTAGGTAATTTATTAAAGAATGGATTCAATGTTCGTTTTTCGAATTCTAAATTTTCGCTTAATGGTAAAAATTACGACCAAGGGACTTTAATTATTAATAGAAGTGAAAACATTAGAATTGATAATTTTGATAAAGAACTACTAAAAATAGCTAATAATTCTAATGCAAAATTAACAGCCGCTCTAACAGGTTTTGTAGATAAAGGAAATGATTTTGGCTCGTCTAATTATCAATTAATAAAACCTAAAAAAGTAGCAGTTATTGGTGGTAAAAGTACTTCATCGCTAAGTTTTGGTGAAATTTGGCATTATTTTGAAACGCAATTAAAATATCCTTTAAATGTTTTAAACTCGAATAATCTAGCATACTCAAACCTCTCTAGTTATAATGTTTTAATTCTTCCTAATGGATTTAGAGCTAACGAAAAACAATTTAAACTAATTACAGAATTCGCTAAAAATGGTGGCACATTAATTTCTATAGGCAGCTCTTTAAGCAATTTTGCAGATAAAAAAGAATTCTCGTTAAAACTAAAAAAGAAGGAGATAAAAAAAGAAGTTACTCCAACATACAATGAGCAATATCGAACTCAAATAGAACATATGATTACCGGTAGTATATTTAATAGTACAATTGATAATACTCATCCTCTTGGTTTTGGTTACTCAAATAATTACAACAGCTTAAAATTAAGCTCTAAATCGTATCAATTACTTGAAAATGGAATTAATATTGGCTATTTTTCTGAAAACACAAGAAATATTTCTGGTTTTGCAGGTAGCGAAGCTTTAAAAAACATACCAAACTCCTTACTTTTTGGAAGTGAATATATTGGCAATGGTAACGTTATTTACATGGTAGACAATCCTTTATTTAGATCCTTTTGGGAAAATGGAAAGATGTTTTTTGCAAATGCTATCTTTCTAAATTAACCCTTCAACGCCATAAATAGGCAACTTTTTCTTATCGTATATAACACAAAAAAAAGCTGTAAATAGCTTTTTTTTGTGTTATACTCTTTTTATTTAATTAAAAACACCATTTAACAACCTCAAAACAAAACATTTATAATAATTCTATTTTTAAGCTCTTTTTAAATTTAAATAACATATATTTGGGTACCCAAACTGGTTAACCAATTTAAGAGTAGATAGAATAAATGAAAAAAGAGACCAATATTATATTTATTATGGGAGTTTCAGGTGTTGGTAAAAGCACTATTGGAGACTTATTATCTAAAGAGTTACATATTCCTTTTTTCGATGGAGATGACTTTCATCCAGAAGAAAATATTTTAAAAATGTCAAAAGGAAAACCTTTAAATGACAATGACAGATTTGGTTGGTTACAAACCTTAAACAAGCTAGCTATAAAACAATTGACAAATAAAGAAGGTTGCGTTATAGTATGTTCTGCATTAAAAGAAAAATACCGTGATATTTTAAATGAAGACATAAAACATTACACAAAATGGGTTTTTCTAAACGGTTCTTTTAAACAAATAACTGAACGTATAAATAATCGCAAGGGGCATTTTATGAATTCTGATTTGTTAAAATCTCAATTTGATATTTTAGAAGAACCAAAAAACGCCATAGATATAGACATAAATTTAACACCTAACAATATTGTAAAAATGATAAAAAAAGAACTATTAAATAAATCTGAATTTGGCTTGTTTGGATTGGGAGTTATGGGTAAAAGCCTTAGTAGAAACCTAGCTAACAAAGGGTTTAAAATTTCCCTTTTTAATAGACATGTTGAAGGTGTAGAAGAAAATGTTGCAAAAAACTTTAAAAATGAATTTGAAGAATTATCATCTGCTAATCCATTTGATTCAATAGAACCTTTTGTTAATTCATTGCAAAAACCACGAAAAATTATGCTTATGGTTAATGCTGGAAATATTGTTGATTCTGTTATTGAAGATATTTTACCTTTTTTAGACGCTGGAGATATTTTAATAGATGGTGGAAACTCTAATTACAATAAAACAAAAGAACGATTCAAATATTTAGAATCTAAAAACATTCATTTTGTTGGAACTGGTGTTTCTGGTGGTGAAGAAGGAGCCTTAAAAGGACCATCTATTATGCCTGGTTGTAACAAAAAAATATATAAAAATATTCAACCTTTTTTAGAAGCTATTGCAGCTAAAGATGCTAATAATTTGCCTTGTTGTACTCACATTGGAAATGAAGGAAGTGGGCATTTTGTAAAAATGGTTCATAATGGTATTGAATATGTAGAAATGCAATTATTGGCCGAAGCTTTTGTAATGCTAAAAGCTTTAGGTAATAACCCTGATGAAATAGCCGATATTTTAGAATCTTGGAAAGAGACGACTAATAGTTATTTACTAGAAATAACTATTGATATTTTAAGAACTAAAGAAGGTGAAGATTGGTTAGTTAACAACATAATGGATAAAGCTGGTAATAAAGGAACAGGAAACTGGACAACCATAGCAACTGCTCAGTTAGGTGTACCAAGCACTATGATTGCTACTGCCTTATTTGCTCGTTACACTTCATTTTATAAAGAAGAACGAATTACTGCTCATCAAAATTTTGAATCAAATAATAATTTTAGCCTAAATATAACTGTTGAAGATATTTTAAAAACTTATCAATTTGCTAGAATTATTAATCATTATCAAGGGTTTAAATTAATTCAAGAAGCTTCTAACAATTACAAATGGGAATTAAATTTAAGCGAACTATCTAGAATATGGACTAATGGCTGTATTATAAAATCGGATTTAATGGTAGAGCTAGTTACGGTGTTTAAAACAACCAATAACTTGTTTACTAATGATGAGATAATTCAAAAAATAAAAACATTAAAACCAACTGCTAAAAAAGTAGTTGCTGAATGTATTTTAAATGAATTACCGATTCCAAATTTTAGTGAATCTATTAATTTTTTAAACAGTTTTGCAATAGCAAATTCATCTGCTAATCTAATACAAGCACAGCGAGACTATTTTGGTGCTCATACCTATCAAAAAGTAAATGATCCTTCAAAAAAATTCTATCATACTAACTGGAAAAATAATTAAACTATGGCTTCAACTGAAAACAAAAAATCTTTACTTCAAAAAATAATTGCAATAGTTTTAGCATTTGGCCCTGGTATTTTTGCCATTGGTTATACCATAGGTACTGGTAGTGTAACGTCTATGATTGTTGCAGGAAGCAAGTTTAATATGCAATTATTATGGGTGCTATTATTAAGTTGTACATTTTCTGGTATTTTAATGTTTGCCTACGGAAATTACGCCTTAATTACAGGTGAAACTGCACTTTATGGTTTCAAAAAACATTTAAAATTCGGTAAAATTTTAGCCATACTTATTATTGTTGGTATTACATTTGGACAATGGAATTCGTTAATGGGTATTTTAGGTATATCCTCAAACATAATATTTGAAATTCTAGCTCTAAATTTTGAAACTCTAGCAACCTATAAATATGAAACAGTATTAATAACAGCTGTAATTATAATTGTTACTTTTTACTTATTAATGCTAGTTGGTAAATACACTTTTTTTGAAAAAATATTAGTCATATTTGTAACGTTAATGGGGCTATCTTTTTTACTTTCATTATTCTTTGTTCAACCATTACCTGTAGATGTTATTAAAGGGTTAATACCAACTATACCAGACATTCCTGGAGGCAAAATGTTGGTTGCCGCATTTGTTGGCACAACTATGGCTTCAGCTACATTTTTATCTCGCCCTTTATTTGTAAAAGGAAAAGGCTGGACCATTAAAAATTTAGATCAACAAAAAAAAGATTCCATTACAGCTGCAATTTTAATTTTTGTTATTAGTGGTGTTATAATGGCTGTTGCAGCTGGAGCATTGTTTTATGAAGGTAAAGCTGTTACTCAAGTTTTAGATATGGCAAACACATTAGAACCTGTTGCAGGTAAATGGGCCGTTACCATTTTCTTTTTTGGTGCATTAAGTGCTGGGTTATCCTCTATATTTCCTTGTTTATTAATAGCTCCTTTATTAATAGCTGATTACCAATCTGGAACTTTAGATACCAATTCAAAACAATTTAGAATTATTACAGCCATAGCTTGTTTAGTTGCATTAATAGGCCCTGCATTTGGAGCAAACCCAATTGAAATTCAAATTTTATCGCAAGTATTTAATGTTTTTGTATTACCAATTGTAATACTTGGAATTATACTTATGCTAAGCAATAAAAAAGTTATGAAAGAATACAAAACAAGTATAGGTGTATATATTGGTATGTATGCTGCATTGTTCTTTTCTTTAGTAATTTCTTACAATGGAATTTTAGCACTTACGGAATATTTTTAAACCAAACTAATTAGTAAAAAATGAAAATAAGCCTAATAGATGAAAATGCAAATAGACTTTTGCAAAATGAGGTGATTATTAAGATTCGTAATTTAATTAACGCTAAAAATTTAGAGCGTGGTGATAAATTACCTTCTGAAAGAATAATGTCTGAAAAATTTGGTGTTAAAAGAAATCATATTAGAGAAGCTATAAGAAGGCTTGAATTTTATGGTGTGTTAAAATCGATGTCTCAAAGCGGCACTATACTAGCAATTGGTTTAGTTGGTTTTAATGGTATGATAGATGAAATAATTTCTTTAGACGCTCCTTCGTTTAACGAACTTGTAGAAACCCGAATTTCATTAGAATTAAAAACAGTTGGCTTGGCATCACAAAGAAGAACTAGTGCTGATTTAAAACAGATAAAGAAAGCTTTAAATGCTTTTAAAGCTAAAATTTCTATTGGAGATGATTATTTAGAGGAAGATTTATTATTTCATTTGGCAATTGCCAAAGCTAGTAAAAACAGTACAATGGTTTCATTAATGCTGTTAATAACTCCTCCTATTCTTGCAACTTACGATAGAGATACAGTTTGTGAAGGTGATATTGCTATTTCTGAAATAAAAAAACACGAAGACATTTATTTAGCAATAGAAGCTAAAAATCCTGAATTAGCAACAAAAATGATGAGTGACCACTTTTTTAAATTAAAAAAACACATTGAAAACTAAGATATAAATGAAACCAAAATATAATACAATGAAAAACAAAATTTTCAAACCTGTAACTACGCTACTAATTCTTGGAGTTTTCCTAACACTTAATAGCTGTAAAGATGAAGTAAAAAAAACGAAAGAAAATGAAGCTGTAAAAACAGTTTACGCAAGTGATGTTATACCATTTTTTGATCATTGGAAATTAATTTTAGGTGATGGTTCAAATGCAGGTATTGCAAATAATTTTGAAAATAAAGATTTTTTTTACACCAATAACGATGGTAAAAACAACTGGGTTGTATTTAAAACGCCAAATGCGGGTCATACACACGGAACTTCTAACAACACTAGAACCGAATTAGCACAATCAAAAAAGTGGGCTCCAACATCTAATGCAAATTTAAAAGCTACATTAAAAGTAATGAATGTATCTGTCACTGGAGATGCACGTGTAGCAGCTTCTTATTCCGTAGTTATAGGTCAAATTCATAGTGCTGATGGGCACGAAAATGAACCTCTTAAAATATTTTACAAAAAATTTCCTGGTCATACCAAAGGCTCAGTGTTTTGGGATTATGAAATTAATACAGACGGTGACGATAATTCTGGAAGATGGGATTTTTCAACAGCCGTGTGGGGCTACGACTTATCTGTTGTTGGTACAGATGTAAGTACTTATCCTGAAGAACCTACAGATGGAATTGCTTTAGGTGAAGAATTTACTTATGAAATAGATGTTAAAAATGGTATTATGACCCTGATATTTACAAGTGAAGGACACGAAACCAAAATATTTACAAAAAACATAATAGCATCAGAATATACAACTAAAGAAGACATTCCTGAACAAACTAAAAAATTATTTGTACCAATTGGTCAAGACGGTGTAGAGCGCGCAGAAGCATACAGTAGTGAAGGTTGTTTTTTTAAACTAGGAAATTATAATCAAACAAATGGAAAATCTCCTGAAATAAATAAAAATTGGTGTTCAGGAGCTGAAACTCACGGTGGTGATATTCAAAAACAATATAAAGATGGTAATTATACTGAAGTATGGTTTAAAACAGCCCGTATAACTGTAAGCGATGATGCATATTCAAATGATGGATATTTCAGTAAAAATGATGAATTATATAAGAAAAAATAAATTTAAAAAAAAGAATACAATTAGACTTTCTATAAAATTTCAATTTATAAATACTACAAAAAATGGACTACAAAAATAAAATAGCTGGCAAAAATGTATTAATAACTGCTGGTGCACAAGGAATTGGAGAATCAATTACCAAACACTTTATAGATAACGGAGCTAATGTTGCAATCCATTATTTTTCTAGTGCTGAAACTGCGAATCAATTGGTAGAATACGCTAGAGATAAAGGTTTAAAAGCAATTGCAATAAATGGTGACCTTACTAAAGAAGCAGATGCAAAAGCTTTGGTAGAAAACACAATAATAGAATTAGGCGGACTAGACATTTTAATTAACAACGCAGGATCATTAGTTGCTCGTAGAATGTTAAATGAAATGGAAGCTAGTTTTTGGCATAAAGTAATGGATATAAATTTAACCTCTATGATGTTTGTATCAAGAGCTGCTGCTCCTTATTTAGCCAAAAATAAAAATAGTAGTATTGTAAATTTAGCATCTCTTGCTGGCCGTAAAGGTGGTCATCCTGGATCGTTAGTTTATTCAACTAGTAAAGGTGCTATTCTAACATTTACAAGAGCGCTTTCTACAGAATTAGGGGCACAAGGAACAAGAGTTAACGCTGTTGCACCTGGGCTTATTCTTGGTACTTCGTTCCATAATACACATACAACTAAAGAATCTGCAGCAGAAACTACAGCAAGCATACCAATTCAAAGAGCAGGAAACGCTGCAGATGTAGCTAGAGCTGTATTATTTCTAGCATCTGAATATGACGGTTTTATTACTGGAGCAACACTAGATATAAATGGCGGTGTTTATAATATGTAATTAATAGTTAACTTATTCAATAAAAAAAAGGGAACAATGTGTTCCCTTTTTTTATTTTATAAATCTTCATAATTATATTGGCTCTCCATATAAATCAAATTCTGTGGCCGAAGTAATTTTTATTTGAGCAAATTTACCAACTTGTACATAATGCTTAGTAGCATCTATTAAAACTTCATTATCCACATCTGGTGAATCAAATTCTGTTCTACCAATAAAATGATTTCCATCTTTTCTATCAATTAAAACTTTAAGTTCTTTACCTACTTTTTCTTGATTTACATCAAATGAAATTTGGCTTTGTAGTTCCATAATTTCATTTACACGTTGTTGTTTTATTTCGTCTGGAATATTATCTTCTAAGCTTGCAGCGTGCGTATTTTCTTCGTGAGAATAAGCAAAAGCACCTAAACGCTCAAAACGCATTTCAGTAACCCAATCTTTTAATTCTTGAAAAGCTTCTTCGGTTTCTCCAGGATACCCAACAATTAAAGTTGTTCTAATTGCCATATTTGGTACCGACTTTCTAAATTCAGCAATTAAAT
This sequence comes from Lutibacter oricola, assembly GCF_900106565.1. Lineage (GTDB taxonomy): Bacteria > Bacteroidota > Bacteroidia > Flavobacteriales > Flavobacteriaceae > Lutibacter > Lutibacter oricola. Next base: position 202,343 of record NZ_FNNJ01000004.1, on the reverse strand, counting down.
TTGTAGTTTTTTCATGTGAAGTTCCTCTACGCATAGATTTTAAAATGGCATCGTTTATATGCTGTAATGGAATATCTAAATAATTACAAACCTTTGGCTCGTTATGTATAACCTCTAAAACATCTAACGGAAAACCTGTTGGAAATGCATAATGTAAACGAATCCATTCGATACCATCAATTTTCACCAATTCCTTTAACAAATCGGCAAGTGCACGTTTTTTATATATATCTAAACCGTAATAGGTTAAATCTTGAGCTATTAAAATAAGTTCTTTAATTCCTTTTTTAGCTAGCTTTTCCGATTCAATTACCAAATTTTCAATTGGAGTAGACACGTGTTTTCCTCGCATTAACGGAATTGCGCAAAAAGAACATGGTCTATCGCAACCTTCAGCAATTTTTAAATACGCATAATGAGTTGGTGTAGTTGTTAAGCGTTCCCCAACTAATTCGTGTTTGTAATCTGCATCTAAAACTTTCAATAAGTTCGGTAAATCGTGTGTTCCAAAATACTCATCTACATTTGGTATTTCTTCTTCTAAATCTGGCTTGTAACGTTCACTTAAACATCCAGAAACATATACTCTATCTACTTCACCTTGTTCTTTTTTATTTACATAGTGAAGAATTGTATTAACCGACTCTTCCTTAGCATCTCCAATAAAACCACAAGTATTTATAACAACAATATTACCATCATCATTTTCATCTTCGTGTACAACATTTTTGTCATTCGCCTTTAATTGCCCCATTAAAACCTCACTATCGTAAACATTTTTAGAACACCCAAGCGTTACTACGTTAATTTTATTCTCTTTTTTCGATTTTGTACGCACAAATTTGTATTTTGAAATTACTTTTGGCAAAAGTAATCAAACCTTTTTAATTTAATGTAGTCTAAATAATAATACTCAACATATCTAACTTTATGAAATATATTGTTTTGCTTCTTTTAATTATAATTACATCTTGTACTAGCGAGTCTAACATTATTGAAATAGAAAACACACCAGAAAATATTTATTTTCCGCCTATAAATAGTGATATTTGGGAAACAATTTCTGCGGAAGAATTAAATTGGAACACTACTAATATTAACCAACTATACAATTACTTAGAAACTACAAACACAAAAGGATTTATAACACTTTATAATGGAAAAATTGTTATTGAAAAATACTTTAACAACCATTCTGCTTCTAAAGCTTGGTATTGGGCTAGTGCAGGAAAAACAATTACTTCAACACTAGTTGGTATTGCTGAAGAACAGAACTATATTAATATAAATGATAAAGTTTCTAAACATATTGGTACAGGTTGGACAAAAACATTACTTGAAAAAGAAAATTTAATTACTTGTAAACACTTACTTACTATGACTAGTGGTTTAGATGATAGTTTAGGTGATAGCGTTGAACCAACAAATTTAATTTACAAAACTGACGCAGGTTCTAGATGGGCATACCACAATGTTTACAAAAAATTGCAAGATGTAATTGCTAGCGCAACTAATACAACATTTGAAAACTACTTTAACAATCAATTAAAAAATAAAATTGGAATGACTGGAACTTGGGTATCTACAGGAAATTTCAATCTTTATTTAAGTAATACACGTAGTATGGCTCGCTTTGGATTATTAGCAATGAATAATGGCGTTTGGGATTCGAACGAAATAGTTAATACTACATATTTTAATAATTCAACAAACACATCTCAAACCATTAACAAAGCCTATGGTTATTTATGGTGGTTAAATGGTAAGGAGAGTTTTTATTTACCACAATCTCAACAAGTATATTCTGGAAAATTAATACCAAATGCACCAGATGAAATGTATGCTGCGCTAGGTAAAAACGATCAAAAAATTTATGTTGTTCCTAGTAAAAAATTGGTAATTATTAGAATGGGTGAAAATGCGAATTCAAGTAATTTAGCACTCTCAAGTTTTGATAATGAACTTTGGAAAAAAATAAATGACATTTTAAATTAAAAAATTTTATACTCTTCTATTTTAATAAAATTACCTTTAATCTATAAGAATTACTATACTTTTTATTAATTCAACCTAGGACTAAACCCTTATTCAACCCTCTATATTCCATAAAAACATAGAAACTACGTTATGTTTGCCCAATAACATTAAAATTATTAATTATGAAAAAAAACATTTTATTTTTATTGGCTATCGCTTTTTGCACTTTATCTTATTCGCAAAATAACCAAGGCATTTTATCTTTTGAATCTGAAACTATAGATTATGGTAACATCGAACAAAATGCAGATGGTAACAGATATTTTGTGCTCACAAATACTGGAAACCAACCTATTATTATTGAAAAAATAAAAAGCAGTTGTGGCTGTACAGTTGTATCAAAACCAGACAAACCTATTTTACCTAATAAAACAGCTAAAATAAAAGTTAATTACGCTACGAATCGCATTGGCGGATTTTCGAAAATGATTACTGTTTATTCTAATGCTTCAGAAGCTAGAAAAGTAGTTAGAATTAAAGGAATTGTTAATTCTTCGAAAAAAAATATTGCTTCAACAACTATAAAGTAACAAATGGTATAGCCCTTTAAAAAGGGCTATTTACTTTTTAATAAATAAACTTATATTTGTTTATAATCAATCTGTACTTAATTGTTTAATGAAATATATTTCTCATTTAATTTTTTGCTGCTTTCTATTTTCAACTCAAGTTTATGCACAATTTGAATTTAAAGGAAAAATTAATTCTAATTTTCAAGGCACTAAAGTTTATTTATTAAATGTTGAAGATTATTCTAAGAGTGATTTAGTATTGGCAAGTAATATTATTCAAGAAATTAAAGTTGATAGTATTGGAGAGTTTAATTTTTCGGGAAATTTTTTATCTGAAAAAAATAAATTTTATAAAATACATTTGGATCAATGCAATAACGATATTACAGATTATAAACACTTACTAAACGAGTGTAGCACTAGCCAATCTGTTGTATTTATAGCAAATAATAAAGATTCCATTTATTTCCCTTTAAATAGTTTAGGACAAATGTTTTGTTCTATAACACACGTAAAAGAACATACAGCAGCTGTTCAAAAAATTGACTCCATTCAAGATTATTTATTGATGGACCTACACGACACTAAAAGTGATACTCAAAGAAATATAATTTTCGAAAACTACCTAGTAAATATTCAAAACTTTAGTAAAAGCTTAAATGAACCCTTGGCTGAACTTTATGCATATAAATTATATGCTTCGAGAAATTCTTTTGGAAGAGATTACTATTTAAAAAACATTAAAAAATCTGATTACTATAATAGCTTATTAAGTAGACTTGAAGAGAAATACCCAAATTCTGACTACTTAAAACAGTATAAAAGTGATTTAAAAAATGACCTTCCTCTAAAAAAATCTGTAAATTACACTCTTGTACTGCTATGTTTACTTCTTGCTTCAATTGGGCTAAACGTTTTTCTTTTCAGAAAAAACAAAAAGAAAAAATCTAAATTAAATTATAAAAAAGTACTTTCTACTCAAGAGCAAAAAGTATTTGAATTAATGCAAAAAGGACTTCAAAATAAAAATATAGCAAGCGAATTATTTATAAGTATAAGCACAGTAAAAACTCATATTAACAATATTTATTCAAAACTAAATATTAATTCTAGAAAAGAGGTAGATCAATTCTTCTAAAAACAAAAAATCACACCCTAACTAGTAAAGTGTGATTTATTAAATTATATTTTTAAAGCTTACTTGAAGAAAGAATCTACAAATTCAATTTTATTAAATACTTGTAAGTCTTCTATACCTTCTCCAACACCAATATATTTAACAGGTATTTGAAACTGGTCTGAGATTCCAATAACAACACCACCTTTAGCTGTACCATCTAATTTAGTAACGGCTAACGAAGTAACTTCTGTAGCTAACGTAAACTGTTTAGCTTGCTCAAATGCATTTTGACCTGTAGAACCATCTAACACCAATAATACTTCGTGTGGAGCATCTGCAACAACTTTTTGCATTACTCGCTTAATTTTCGTCAACTCATTCATTAAGTTAACTTTATTATGAAGTCTACCAGCAGTATCTATAATAACAACATCAGCATTTTGAGAAACAGCAGAAGTAAGAGTATCGAAAGCTACCGAAGCAGGATCACTTCCCATATCTTGACGTACAATTGGCACATCTACTCTATCTGCCCAGACTTGCAATTGATCAATTGCTGCAGCTCTAAATGTATCGGCGGCACCTAAAACAACCTTTTTACCTGCTTTTTTAAATTGTGAAGCCAATTTACCAATGGTTGTAGTTTTACCTACACCATTAACACCAACTACCATTATTACATAAGGTTTTTTTCCTTCTGGAATGGTAAAATCGGTTTCGTTACCAACATTTGTTTCTGCTAATAAACCAGCAATTTCTTCTCTTAAAATAGCATTTAGCTCTGTTGTACCTAAATATTTATCTTTAGCTACTCTAGCTTCAATTCTATCAATAACTTTAAGTGTAGTTTCAACACCAACATCTGATGATACTAAAACTTCTTCTAAGTTATCTAACACATCATCATCTACCTTTGCTTTACCTGCAACGGCTTTAGATAATTTAGAAAAAAAAGTTGTTTTACTTTTTTCTAAACCTTTATCTAAAGTTTCCTTTTTTTCTTTAGAAAATATTCTTTTAAATAAACTCATATATTCAATTTATAATGTAAATATATAAAAGAAAAGCTACTCTCAATAATTTGAAAGTAGCTTTAGTATTTTTATGAACAAAAATTTATTTTTTGCTTAAAAACTCTTTAACTTTTGAAGGATCCATAATAGCTTCAACAAATGTGTAAGCTCCAGTTTTTGGAGATTTTACCATTTTGATAGCTTTACTTAATCTTTTTGATCCTGTCTGTAACGATGCTACTGATTTCTTTGCCATAATTCAATATTATTTAATTTCTTTATGAACAGTCATTTTCTTCAAGATAGGGTTGAATTTTTTAATTTCCATTCTATCCGGAGTGTTCTTTTTGTTCTTTGTAGTAATATATCTAGAAGTTCCTGGTAACCCAGTTCCTTTGTGCTCTGTACACTCTAAAATTACTTGAATTCTATTACCTTTACTCTTTGCCATTACTTAATTACTTTTTTAAGAAACCATTTGCTCTTGCTTCTTTCAAAACAGCAGAGATTCCTTTTTTATTAATATTTTTTAAAGCTGAAGTAGACACTTTAAGTGTTACCCATTTATCTTCTTCTGGAATATAAAAACGCTTTTTAACTAAGTTAGCGCCAAATTTTCTTTTTGTTCTATTCAATGCGTGAGAAACATTATTCCCTACCATTGCTTTTTTACCTGTAAGTTCGCAAACTCTTGACATAATCTATACCTTATTTAGTGTAATCTGAAACGAGATGCAAAATTATAACATTCATTCTAATTACACAAACTTATTTTATTAGTTTTTTAAAATTTCTTTCTTTAACATTTCCAAAGCCTTAACTGAGGCTCTTTCAATTACCTTAATTCTTGGTTTCCCAAAGTAAAACTCTTCAGAAACAACACCTTGAGGTGTAGCAATAGCTATACATACTACTCCTACTGATTTATCGGTCTTATCTGTTGTTGGTCCAGCATTACCTGTTGTTGCAACAGAAAAATCTGTATTTAACTTTTTTTGTACACCTAAAGCCATTGCTTCAGCAACTTTTGTACTTACTACAGTATTCTCTTTTATAATTTTTTCAGAAACATTTAACTCTTTTAACTTTACTTGTACATTATATGCAATTACAGAACCTGTAAAATACGCCGAAGCACCTGGAATTTTAGTTAACATAGCGGCAATACTTCCTCCTGTACAACTTTCGGCTGTTGAAATTGTGTACTCTTTTTTAGATAATAATTTTCCAATTTCAACCTCAATTGTTTCACTTTCATCAAAACCAACAATAATATCAGGTATTAACTTTGTTAGTTTTTCTACCTCATTATTTACCGTATTTTCAATAAAATTTTTGTCACTTCCCTTAGCTGACAATCTTAACTTAACACTTCCATAAGATGGTAAATATGCCAATGCTATATGATTTGGCAATGCGTTTTCCCAACCTTCTAATCTTTCAGCAACCATACTTTCTCCCATTCCATAGGTTAGTATTGTTTTATGCAATATAAATGGCAACTTAAAAGTATTTCTAATCTTTGGAAGCACCTCATCAGCCATTAAACCTTTCATTTCGTTTGGAACTCCGGGCAATGAAACTACTACCTTATTCGCATTTTCAAACCACATTCCAGGAGCAGTTCCCCAATTATTTTTTAAAACTGTACATTTTGAAGGTACCATACCTTGCAATTTATTTAACTCAGTAAAAGGGTAATCTATTTTTGCAAACATTCCTCTTATTTGCTCAACAACATCTTCATTTAATAGTAGGGTATCATTAAAATATTCTGCCAATGTATGTTTTGTAATATCGTCTTTTGTAGGACCTAAACCACCTGTTAAAATAACTATATCTGCATTTGCCTGCGCTTCACACAAAGCCTTTAAAATATGCTCTTTATTGTCTTGAATTGATGTTATTTGATACACCGAAACTCCAATTTTATTTAATTCTTCAGCAATCCACTTAGAATTTGAATCTAAAATTTGACCAATTAAAATTTCATCACCAATTGTTATTATTTCAGCTTTCATTATTCAACTATTATTTTTCAAAAGTACAATTATCCACGCAACCTTTTTCTGTTTTTTGTATCTATTTATTGAAAAGAAAAAGTAACACTCTACAAACCACTACCAGCTATGCCATACACAGATTCCTTAAGTGATCGAGAATTATTAGTACAATTTGAAAATTGCAGCTTACCTCCAGAAGAATTAACACACGAAGTTATGTTAAAAATTTCGTGGATTTTAATTCGAAAATATGGAGTAAAACAAGCTATTGTAAAAAACATTGAACTTAAACAACAGTTTTTTATTAAAGCTATGAATAGTGATAAATTCAACAAAACACTAACAAAAGCTTATACTGAAATTTTGCATCACTTTATGGAGTTATCTGCTACGCCAAATAATTTTGATAAAGTTATAAGAGAGTTTCCTAGATTGAAATTCAACTTTCAAAACTTGGTAAAAACACACTATGGATACAATATATTAAAGGAACACAGAAAAGAAGAGCCTAAAGAAAAAAGACCTATTCTTTTTAATTGTTAAACAAAAAAACAGCTGAATTATCAGCTGTTTTTTTTTGTTTTATATTTAGCATTTATTGAGTTCTAAAATCAAATATTTGTGATTCAGAATTATTTCCGTGTGAATCTTTTGTTACAACTTTCCAAAAATAAATTTCATCGCTATTTAAAGTAATATTCTCGATTTTTGAAGTTGTTGTATTTTGATACAAAGTTGTTGGAGGATTATCTGTTGATAAATACACATCATAAGATTCAATATCATTATCAGCATCACTTCCATTCCACTCTAATGTTACTGTAGAATTTGTTAAACCTCCCATTGGTGGGCTTACAACCTCTGCAGGAAACGGCGCATAATTTTCTACTGGTAAACCTGCATTAAATAACTTCCAAGTTTCGCTAGTAGCCGTTTTAGTTGTCCCTGTTGCTACTGAAACCACATTCCAAGAATAAGCAACGCCTCTTAATAATGTTAGTGTTAATTGAGTTCCTGTTGTTGAAGTTTCAACAGTTTTATTAGAATTTAAATTTTTTAAAACCACTTTATAACCTGTTGTATTGTTAGCAGCATTCCACTTAAAAACAACATCGCTTTCTGTATCTGAAATTATGTTTCCTTGGTTACATTCTTCATTTTTTAAAGGAGATTTTAGTATTGCCGCTTCAGGCGCTTTAACTTCTGGTACTTCAGGCTCATCGTCTCCGCCTCCACCTCCACAGGCAGTTAACACTATAGTAAATACCACAATTGGTACTATTTTTTTTAATATATGTATCATTGTTTTATAATTTTAGATTGAGTGTTTAAAGTTGAAGATGTTATATGAATGAAATAAATTCCATTTATTAAATTTTCAACATTTACAGTTATTTTATTACTAGTTGGTTTTTCTGTTTTACTTAAAATTATTTGCCCCGAAAATGAAACTATTTTATAAGTTACCTCATCTTCTAGACTAGAATTAGGTAAAGCAATTGTTAAATTATTTTGAACTGAATTTGGATAAATTAATACTGTATCAAAAAGGCTTATTTTTTCTAAATACTCACCTTGACAATCTAAATCTGTAGTAACTTTTATATTATTTTGTCCAAAACTTAAATTTAATTTCAACTCACTTTTATCTGTAATAGTCGTCACGCCATTTAATTCAACCTTGTACTTATCAGCTCCATCCAATGTTAAAGTAACTTCTCCACTAGACTTACTAAATTTTGAAGATACACTTAAAGCTTCAGGCTCTTTAACTGTAATATTAAAACATTGTATATATTCAGCATTTTCAGTTGTTGTTATACATACCTTATAATCTCCAGCTGATAAATCTGTAAACTCTACATTTGTAGTAAAATTCTTTTCAACTCCAGTTTCTTCTAACTTAGCAGTAAAGGATAAATTTTCTACTGAAGTTATTGAAATTGAACCATTATTACTACTTGCACAATTTTCTCCTGAAACTAAAACTTTAAAATTTTCTGCAGCTAAATCAAATACAGGACATCCACTAGTGTTTACAGTTGTACCTGCAGGTGTATCTGGACAATCATCATTTGCATCTGCAACACCATCATTATCCTGATCATCTTTAGGTAAAAGTATACACTCTTCACCAGGAAGACCGTAACAACCTAATCCAGTTGGTCCATAATTAGCATCCCAAGTTATACCTGCTACCCAATTATCTCCTCCATGTTCATAAGCACCAACATCCGGATTTGCTCCAATATAACCATCTGTAATTCCATCAATAACTCTACCAGCATCTACTGGAGTAGAGCCTGCTTTTAAATTGAAATCTCCACTATCTGCATTATTAAAAACAGTAGATTCAACCATTAAATTATTTTGCTTATCAGATTGTGGTTCCCAATTATCATCACTACCTAAGTTATTCCATACTTTAACATTTGTAAATGAAGTTCCATCTTTATGCCAAGCTCCCATAACTTGCGAGCCATTCCAAAGTGTATTGTTAAATATATCTATATCTTCACCATTCCAATTTATTTGAATACTAGACCACTCCGTATTCCAAACTACATTATGGTGTACTGAAAAACCAGCAGCGTCATTATCTAAATAAATACCTGCAGCTTTTGTTTTTGTACCACTAGAAGCGGCATCGTGGAACCAGTTATGATGAATTTCAGTATTATCTTGTCTACCAACAGTATAAAATAACGCGCAATCATCTGCAATTAAATTACTTCTAGAAATATCGTTATAAGACAATTCATTATTTTCTCCATAATAGCCAATACCATCTCTACCTCCGTTAAAAATTTCATTGTTCTTAATTTTAGTATTGTAAATTCCTCTAATAACTAAAGGAGCATCATAAGAGCCTAAATAATTAAAGTCGTGAATACGAGAATCTATTATTTGATGATTATTACCTCTAACCTGTAATCCAGATCCAGCTCCAAACGCAACTTCACATCTTTCTACAATATTATTAGAGCCTTGCATATTTAAACTGGCTTTACCAGAATGCGAACCTGTAAAAACACCTAAAGTATGGTTTCCATAAAAAGAAGAAACACCATACAATTTATTATTAGTTGTCCTGTTATTTCCTCCATTTTGCCAAGTAGAAGAATCTTCCATATTAATACTTCCACCAAAAACAGCTAAATTTTTAATTTCTATATATTTTTTATCCTTTATATTAATAGTTTCACTTCTACGTCTCATTTTAACAACACCATCTACCGGAGCACCACCATTTGGCAATTGAATAAATAATTCTTTTGTTGAAGAATCGAAATACCATTCATTTTCATAATCTAAAGCTTCTTTTACACCTTCTAAATAAAAATCTCCTAAATCTGCAGGAGCGTGAAAAGTTCGAATCCAATCTGGGCTTTTATTCAAATTAAAATTAACTCTTCCTGAAGAACTGCTTGTAACTGTTTCTTTCCAAGCTAACCAACCAGAACCAGCTTTATCTCCATAAAAGAAAACTGCACCACCTGTCCAGTCTATCCCAGGTATAGAACTCTCGGTTAAATATGCGCCATTGGATACAGATCCATCACTTCCACCAGTATTTCTAATTGAATTTAACTCGAAAGGATTGCTACTTGTTTTGTTTGGCCACCTTGCTAAAACACAAGCTGTTTCTCCATTCATAACAAAATTATCATCTCCTAAACTAGCAAATGGAATTGTAGTTTTATAAATACCTCCTCCTTCTTGAGTCCAACCCGATAAGGCTTCCATTGCTGAAATTATTACTTGATCTCCAGGATAAGATTGAAAAACAATAGGATTACCTGCTGAACCTGAATTTGAAGGTGCAACTGTTTCTTCATAAGTTCCTTCTTTAATAAAAACAATATCACCTGCAACTGCAACACTAGCTGCTTTGCTAATAGTTAAGTACGGCTCAGCTTCTGTGCCAGGATTAGAATCATTTCCGTTTTTGGCAACGTAAATGTCTTTTGAAAAAATATTACTGAACACAAAAAATGCAGCCAGTAAAAACAATGTATTTTTTACTTTCATTTAATTTAAATTTTGACTCAAAACTACTCAAGTCTAAATTTAAATAGGAAAACAATTATGTTATTTATGGTTACAATTGGTTTATTAATAGGCTAAATACTACCTAATTTTAACCATAAAATTTTCACTTTTATTTAAAACTCCCACCAAAGTATCTCCTTCACTTACCTTACCAACTCCTGCTGGTGTGCCCGTAAAAATAATATCACCAATTTTTAATGTAAAAAATTGAGAAACATAAGTAATAATTTCATCAATTTTCCAAAGCATTGCACTTGAATTACCATCTTGAACGAGCTCATCATTTTTTAATAATGAAAATGATAAATTTTCTAAATCGCCTAATTTATCTTTAGCAACAAACTCACCTATTTTGGCACTTCCATCAAATGCTTTAGATTTTTCCCAAGATAGGCCTTTAGCTCTTAATTCGTTTTGTAAATCTCTAGCAGTAAAATCGATTCCTAAACCTATTTCATTATAATAATTAGCGGCAAATTTTGGTTGAATATGCTTACCAACCTTACATATTTTTACTAAAACTTCAACTTCATAATGCACTTCATTAGAAAATGAAGGTATTACAAAGGGCATATTTTTAGACAAAACTGCAGAATCTGGCTTTAGAAAAACTACTGGATTATCAGGCTTTTCATTTTGTAGCTCTTCTATATGTTTGGCGTAATTACGCCCTATACAAATTAGTTTCATTTAGATTAAAATAGATTCCTGCATTTGCAGGAATAACAAAGGTTAATAATTATAAAAATTTATTTATTATGGTAAATATTTCTTTTCAAAGTTTGGTTTACGCTTTTCTAAAAAGGCATCTCTTCCTTCTTTAGCTTCATCTGTCATGTATGCTAAACGAGTTGCTTCACCAGCAAAAACTTGTTGTCCAACCATTCCATCATCAGTTAAATTCATAGCAAATTTTAACATTTTAATAGATGTTGGAGATTTACCTAAAACTTCTTGCGCCCATTCGTAAGCTGTAGCTTCTAACTCATTATGAGGAACAACAGCATTTACCATTCCCATTTCAAAAGCTTCTTGTGCAGAGTAATTTCTTCCTAAGAAAAATATTTCTCGAGCTTTCTTTTGCCCAACCATTTTTGCTAAATAAGCAGATCCATAACCACCATCAAAACTTGTTACATCCGCATCTGTTTGCTTAAATATTGCGTGTTCTTTACTAGCTAAAGTCATATCACAAACAACATGTAAACTATGACCTCCACCAACAGCCCAACCAGGCACAACAGCTATAACAACTTTTGGCATAAATCTAATTAATCTTTGTACGTCTAATATATTTAATCTATGGTAATTATCTTCTCCAACATAGCCTTGATGGCCTCTAGCTTTTTGGTCTCCTCCACTACAAAAACTATAAACTCCATCCTTAGAACTTGGTCCTTCTGCAGACAATAAAACTACACCAATACTTGTATCTTCTTGAGCATCGTGAAATGCAACTAATAATTCGCTTGTAGTTTTTGGTCTAAAAGCATTTCTAACATTTGGTCGGTTAAATGCTATTCTAGCAACTCCATTACTTTTCTTGTAGGTTATATCTTCAAACTCTCTAACAGTTTCCCATTTAATTTCGGTCATAATTGGCATAATTTTAGCTGTAAAAATAATCTAATTTATTTTTTAGGAACGTGTATTTTAAAAAAAATAATTTCAGTTAAGCAACCAATTATATAATTGGTTATCTAATAGTATATTTTATTAGCTGTTTTAATTTTATTTTGAAATGTAACTAATGGAAACTAAGAAAAAAAAATAAAACAGTAACTTTGACAAATAAAGTACGACTAACCGTTTATTTACAATACTATTGAATGAAAATATTAAAGTCTGCATATAAAAGAGATTGGAAATTACCCTTAAAAATGAAAGTTAGTTTTAAGGCTGTTTTCAATTATTTAAAATTGGTTTCTAAAGATGAGAAACATTACTTAAATGCTTCTGCAAAAAATCTTCTAAATGAAATGAAAGCCTACCCTGAATTAAAAGATGGCTTTGAAGATTTATCTCTATTAGAAAAATATAATAGCCAAATTGACAGACTGCTTGATGTTTTATTCCCAGACTTATTGCAAACAAATGAAATAAAAGGAATAACTATTCCTTTTGACTTTACTACGTTTAAACTTTCGAAACGTTTTGAGAATATTATTAGTGAAGCTGGAGACAATTATGAATTTAAAGTAAAAAATTACGACGAATCTAAAGTATACATTATGTCGTGTACTTTTATTTTAGCTTATTGTTATGATGCACCTATAGATTTTAGAAGGCCTTTTTATTATGAAATTCCTGACAATAAAGGAATGGAAAAATATTACAGATCGTTATATAATGCAGACTTTTTAAAAGTATCTCCATTAGAAAATGCTCCTGAAATTACTAAAGAAGATATTGAACTTTTAATGGATAATTTTGACAATATAGATTTATGGTTAGAAAAATTTCCTCCAGAAAGTTATTTATTTGAAGGATTTGGAATTGTTAATTTGTTCGATGTATCTGCAGATCAATCTATTTCAAAAATTAAAGAAGATTTATTACGTGTAGACGAAAATACATTTATTGAATTAGAGAAAAGTATAGCAAAACTATACCACTCTCAAACAATTAAATTAGGTTTTTCTACCTACAATACTGGTCTAACAGATATTACTTTTGACAATCATAAAACAGAAAAAAGTTATATAAAACATAATGATTGCAGCGACTCCTGTGATGATTTTTTCTGTGAAGGAGTTATAGATACCGTTTTTAAAGAGCAAAACTTAATTGCAATTTCTGATGTAGAAAAATATGGAAAAAAATCTAACTACAATAGATTTTATAAAAGTTTAAAAGATCAATTAATAGAAAGCATCATATTAGTACCTATTAAACTTAAAGAAGGTGTTATGGGTATTTTAGAATTAGTTTCTACACAAAAACATGAGCTAAACTCTGTAAATGCTTATAAGTTAAACGATGTTGTTCCTGTATTTAAAATAGCTGTTGAACGCTATATGGAAGAATACGAGAATAAATTAGAATCTGTTATTCAAGAAAATTACACTTCTCTACACCCAACGGTTAAATGGAAGTTTTTTGAAGATGTTGAAGACTATTTATATACATTAGATGCGAACCCTAAAGCAGACATTAATTTAAAGGATATTATTTTTGAAAATGTTGTTCCATTATATGGTCAAAGTGATATTAAAGGGTCATCTACAGCCAGAAACGAAGCTATTCAACATGATTTAGTGAAGCAATTAAAACTTGCTTCAAAAGTTATTGAAAAAGCAAAGCTTACATATAATTTACCTATATATAATGATTTGTTATTCCGCATAAAAGAATGCCTACAAAACATTAGAAAAGGTTTAAATTCTGGTGATGAAGTATCTTTAACAGATTTTTTAAGAAAAGATATTTATCCAGCTTTTAATCATTTAAAAGAATTGGATCCTAAATTTAATGAAATTGTAGATGAATACATGTCACATATTGACCCTGAAATTCATGTTGTTTACGAAAAACGTAAAGAATATGAAAAAAGCGTTAATAAATTAAACGATGTATTAGCTAATTTTATTGATACAAAACAAGACGAAGCTCAAGAAATGTTCCCTCATTATTTCGAACGCTATAAAACTGATGGTGTAGATTACAACATGTACATTGGCCAATCATTAGTAAAAAATAAGACCTACAATCCAATTTACTTAGAAAATTTAAGATTGTGGCAGTTACAAATGATGTGCGAACTAGAAAACATAGCTTATAATTTAAAATCAGAATTACAACATCCTTTAGAAGTTGCTAGTTTAATTTTAATACACAGCAACCCTCTTTCTATTAAATTTAGAATGGATGAAAAACGTTTTGATGTAGATGGTGCTTATAATATTCGTTATGAAATTATTAAAAAACGTATTGATAAAGCTTTAATTAAAGGTACTAAAGAACGTTTAACCCAACCGGGAAAAATAGCTATTGTTTATAGTCAACACAAAGACATTCAAGAATATTTAAAATACATAAACTATTTACAAGCTAATAGTTTATTAAAATCTGATACTGTTGAATATTTAGATTTACAAGACCTGCAAGGTATAACTGGTTTAAAAGCTTTACGAGTAAATGTAAACTATAGCAAAACAAACGAAAGTGACACCTCTATAGATGATATTATTGATATTGTTCAAGAAGAAAAATAATAGTTAGATTTTTAACTAAAAATAGCCTTGTTGATTAAGTCAACAAGGCTATTTTTAGTTTATTTCTTTATTTATTTAACCTTCTACAGCTGTAGTAACTTCATTTATTAAATCTTCGGCTCCAGGCACTCCAAAAAATTCAAACGAAAGAATAAATGCTATGACCGATAAAACTATTCCAACCATAAAAATGTTATAAGCTATTCTAAGTAATTTATATTTTCGTTGTAATACCAACCCTAAATAATACAAGTCCATATTTAACGATTTATATAAATATTCTTTATCATTCATTAATTCACTCATACCATCTTGAAAATCCTGTAATGGCATTTTATAAAAGTTTCCGAAAAATAAAAGGTTCACTTTTTTATTCTTTATATCTTCCTTTGTAAATTTTCCTGAAGTAACTTTTGGTCTAGTAGATAATATTGAAAATATCATAGTTACAACAGTAATTAACAAGAAAATTATAGTTGGAAAAATTAAGTACGCATTATCTGGCTTATCTAACTTTGGAAATAAATTAGAAAGCGCAATAGACAAAATAATTGCACTAACCGAAAGCAATATATTTGCCTTAGTATCAGCAATATCACTTAACTTTATATGATTTCTCAATGTAACTCTATACATTGTTTCTACTCCTTTTTCTGGTCGTTCTTCTTTTGCTTTTTTTCTTTTTAAATCTTTTTTCTTTAGCTTATTTTTTTGTTTTTGTTCCTCTGCTTTCTCTTCAGCCTTTTTTAAATCTTTTTTAATTTTTAGCCAATTCTGTGTTTTTTGTTTATTTAATTTATTAAAAGCATAATCTGTAAAATATTTATGACCTTCTAAAAATTCAAGATTCTTTTTTAACCAATCTATTTCATTAAAGCTTTTATTACAAAACTCTTCCCATTCAATTCTAAGCAAGCTTGTTTTTTCTTTAAAATCATCGCTACCAATATGAAACAAATCTGCATCGCAAATAATTTCATCTAAAGCATTTTTTGGTTGTTGAGGCATTCTTGTTGCGTCAATAACAGAACAAACTTTAGTTATTTTCTCTTCTGAAAAACCCGCTTCTTTTAAATATTTAGAAGCCATTTTTTTGCTAATCTCTTCGTGGTCTCTTGCTCCTTTTATTACGCCAATATCATGAAACCAACAAGCAATTAATAAAACTTCCTTATTTTCTTCTGAAATTTCTTGGGCAGTCGCAATTTCATTTGCAGCAGTTACAACTTCAAAAGTGTGATTAAAATTATGGTAAACTGCCTCTACAGGAAGCTCCTTTTTAAATGTTTTAAATACAAAAGCTTGTAATTCTTTGAAGAAATTATTTTCTAACATGGTAATTAAAATATGTTTATTCAAAAGTACATATTTTTATGTACTTTTATTTTTTTAATAAACGTTTATAATGAGTCGATATTTTATATCAAAACTTGCGATTGCTATTTTACTACTAACAACCTATAGCTGTGCAACATACAAAAAAAACTATACCGCTACAGAGCTTAATTGGCAACAAAATATTCCTGAATATAATTCAGAAATTGAACATACCTTTTATTTAATTGGTGATGCCGGAAACGCAGAATTAAACCAACCTCTTAGTAATTTACAATTATTAAAAGAAGAATTGAGCAATTCTAACAAAAATTCTACAGCGTTATTTTTAGGTGATAACCTTTACCCTGTTGGGCTAGTTAAAAAAAATAGTCCTAATAGAGCTATTGCAGAACATAGATTAAACGCACAAATTGATGTAGTTTCAAACTTTAAAGGCAAAACTATTTTTATACCTGGTAACCACGATTATTATTCTGAAGGTGTAAAAGGTTTAAAACGTCAACAAGATTTTATTGAAAAAAAATTAGGTAAAAACACATTCCAACCAGAAAATGGTTGCCCATTAGAAAAAATAGACATTTCTGATGAGTTAGTTTTAATAATTGTAGATACACAGTGGTATTTAGAAGATTGGAATAAAAACCCAACTATAAACGATGATTGCGAAATAAAAACACGCGAAAAGTTTTTTCAAGAATATGAAGGTTTAATTAAAAAAAATGCAACAAAAACTGTTTTAATAGCTTTACACCACCCCATGTTTAGCAACGGAAACCACGGTGGACAAAGTTCTATTAAACAAAACATGCATCCATTACCAGTACTTGGAACTGTTAAAAACATTTTAAGAAAAACAAGTGGAGTTTCGCCTCAAGATATGAATAACCCTATTTACCTAGAGTTAAAAAAACGCTTAGTTACTATATCTCAAAAGGCCGAAAAAACAATATTTATTTCTGGTCACGAACACAATTTACAATACATTATAAAAGATAGCAAAGTACAAATTATTAGTGGTAGCGGCTCTAAAGTAAACCCAGTTAGAACTATAAACGGAAGTAAATTTTCTTACGGAGGTTTAGGTTATGCCAAAGTTAATGTTTACAAAAACGGTGCTTCTACTGTTTCTTTTTATACTGAAAAAAATAATAAACAAAAATTATTATATAGTACAGAAATATTTCCTTCTTCAGAAAAAAAACACAAAACAACATACCCTTCAAAATTCGCTAAAACTGTAGCAGCATCTATTTATACTCAGGAAGAAATAGAAAAAAGTAAATTTTTTAAATCTTTATGGGGCGAACATTACAGAAAATATTATGGCACCAAAGTTAATGCGCCTACGGTACTACTAGATACTTTAATGGGAGGTTTAACACCAATTAGAAAAGGTGGAGGAAATCAATCTAGATCGGTTAGATTAAAAGATAAAAATGGAAAAGAATATGTTATGCGTGCTTTACGAAAAAGTGCCACACAATATATGCAAGCTGTTGCATTTAAAAACGATTATATTGAAGGACAATTTGATGATACCTATGCAGAAAAATTATTGTTAGATATTTATACAGCAGCTCATCCATATGCACCTTTTACCACAGGAAAACTTTCTGATGCTATAGGTTTATACCATACAAACCCTAAATTATACTATATACCAAAACAAAATGCACTGAAACAATTTAACGCAGAGTTTGGTAATGAGTTGTATATGATCGAAGAACGAACTACTAAAGGGCATAGCGACTTGGCTAGTTTTGGTTTTTCAAAAGACTTAATTAGTACAGATGATTTATTAAAAAAACTTCGAAAATCTGATGATAATATATTGGACGAGCCAACCTATATTAGAGCTCGTTTGTTTGATATGCTTATTGGTGATTGGGATAGACACGAAGACCAATGGCGCTGGGCTGAATTTAAAGAAAAAAAGAAAACAATATATAAACCTGTACCTAGAGATAGAGATCAGGCTTTTTCTAAAAACGATGGTCTTATCTTAGGTTTTTTAACTCGCACAATTCCTGCTTTAAAACTTATGCAAGTGTTCGATAGCGAAATGAGAAACACAAAATGGTTTAATTTAGAACCTTACCCGTTAGATATTTCATTAATAAATAAAGCAACCTACAAAGATTGGCAACAGCAAGTTGAATTTATTCAAAAAAATATAACTGACGAAGTTATTGAACAAGCTTTTTTACAAATGCCTGTTGAAGTTAGAGATGAAACTGTTGAAGGTTTAAAGCAAAAATTAAAAGGACGTTTAAAAAACTTACCTAAAATTGCCGAAACTTATTACAAATACTTGTGTAAATATGCTTTAATTAAAGGAAATGACAAGGACAATTGGTTTGAAATAGAACGCTTAAACAACAACCAAACAAGGGTTCAAGTTTATAACATAAAACACAAGAAAAAAGGAAGTAAAATATTTGATAAAACGTATACCAAATCTAAAACAAAAGAAATTTGGGTGTATGGTTTAGATGATGAAGATATTTTTAAAGTTACAGGCGTAAAATCTGGTGTAATTCCATTACGTATTGTTGGAGGTCAAAACAACGATGAGTACATTATTGAAAACGGTAAAAGAGTTACTATTTACGATTATAAATCTAAAAAAAACACTTTTAAAACTTCAAAAGGAAAACAAAAACTAACCAATAATTACAAAACAAACGTTTACAATTACAAAAAAATTAAATACAGTCAAAATCAATTAATACCATCTATTGGCTCTAACCCAGACGATGGTTTAAAAATTGGAATTAATGATGTTTTTACTGTTTATGGTTTTGAAAGAAATCCGTTTACACAACAGCACATTTTAAATGCCTCTTATTATAAAGCAACAAGCGGGTTCGATATTAATTATAGCGCAGAGCTGGCTAATGTATTTAATAACTGGAACTTTTTGCTAGAAACACAATTTACTAGTCCTAACTTTAGTATGAATTATTATGGCTTTGGAAATAATTCTATTAATAATGAAGATGCCTTAGGTGAAAATTATCACCGAGTAAAAATAAGTACAATAGCTCTAAAACCTTCATTAAAGTGGATTGGAAGAATGGGTGCTAAAATTAGTTTAGGAGCATTGTATGAAAGTCTTGAAGTTGAGGACACTTCAAACAGATACATAAATACAGTTTATAACTTTATAGAACAACGTAAAAACTATGCTGGTGTACACGCTTCTTATTCATATAAAAATGCAGATAACCACGCTTATCCTACGCTTGGTATGAGTTTTTCTTTAGATACTGGTTGGAAAACAAATATTGATAATAGCTCTGAAAACAATGCATATATAATACCTGCATTATCGTTTGATTATAAATTAGTTCCTAATGGAAAACTAGTTTTGGCAACTAAATTAAAAGGAAACATAATAATTGGAGACAATTTTGAGTTTTATAATGCAGCAAGCGTTGGTGGAACTGATGGATTAAGAGGTTACAGAAATCAGCGTTTTATTGGTAAGGAAGCTTTTTATCAAAATACAGATTTAAGGTGGAGCTTTAAAAAAGTAAAAACTGAGCTAGTACCTCTTCAACTAGGCTTATACGGTGGTTTTGACTACGGTAGAGTTTGGTATACTGAAGAAAGTTCCAACGAGTGGAAAACATCTTATGGAGGTGGTTTTTGGCTTGTTGGTGCAAATATGATTAACTTAAATTTAGCAATGTTCGATTCTAAAGAAGGCCCATACTTTCAATTTGGTTTAGGCTTTGGGTTTTAAATTAAAAAAATAATTATGAAATATTTTACTACGTTATTAATTGTAATTTTTACAGTATCAGCTATGAAGGCTCAGCATGTAAAAACTAAAAATTTTGATTCGCAAGAATTAGGTATTGACCGTTTTTTAAAAATCTACATACCGCCAAGTTATTATTCAGACTCCACAAAGGTTTACCCATTAACTATAGTTTTAGATGCAGAATTTTTATTCGATACTTACGTTGGAAATGCCATTCTTTTTGCTAAAAAAGAAGAAGCACCAGAACAAATTATTGTAGGTATAAACCAAAATTATAACGACGCACGCTACGAAGATTGTTCCTATTCAAAAGAAAACAGTTTACCTACCGAAAAAGGTGCTGCTTTTTATAGATTTGTTAGAAGTGAATTAATTAATTATTTTGAAGAAAACTATAGAGTTTCTCCTTTTAAAACTATTGTTGGTAGTACATTAACGGCCAATTTTATCAATTATTTTTTAGTAGAAGATTATCCTGGGTTTAATGCATTTGTAACAATAAACCCATATTTTGCAATGGATATGCCAGCTATGATTCAGAATAAAATACCGGTTATTCAAGATGAAAACATTTACTATTATATGAGTAATGGCGATTACAACTCCGAAAAGAGGAAAAAACATATTGCTACTACTAACGCTGTAATAAAAGGTACAAGTAACGAGCTATTTAAATACAAATACAATTATTTTAAAAATAGCACTAAAACTTCATCTATAGGCCAATCTATACCAAACGCGCTTGCTTTTATATTCGAATTATATTCTCCTATTTCAAAGCAAGAATTTGAAAAAAATATAAAACATTTATCTCCTGCAGATGCTATTGCATATCTAGAAAATAAATATGTAGAAATAGACTACCTTTTTGGAAGTAATGTAAAAATACGCGAACGAGATATTTATGCGGTTGAGTCTATAATTTTAGATAAAGAAAACGGGGATTATTTAAAAGATTTTGGTGAAATGATTAATAACCTATATAAAGAATCTCCACTAGGCGATTATTATATTGGTCGCTTTTATGAAACTGGAAAAAAATATAAGCAAGCATTAAAATATTATAAAAATGGATACATGAAATTACCTGAAGATGATGCAAATTCTGATGCTTATTATGAAAATATAGAACGCGTTTTAAAATTAAGAGACGCTAATTAAAAAAGAAATTAAATTATGAAAAAATACATACTTACAATTAGCATTTTTGCCAATGCCTTATTATTTGCTCAAGAAGGCAATACAGTAAAAGTTAATTTACCAAGCCAAGAAACTTATAATTTTACAACCGTTGTAGATGTAGAAGCTTCTGCAGTAAAAAGCCAAGGAATTACTGGTACTTGCTGGAGTTTTGCTTCTTCTTCTTTTATTGAATCTGAAATTTTTAGAACTTCAGGTGAAATGATAGATATTTCTGAAATGTATAATGTACGCTATACGTATCCAAAAAAAGCTTGGAATTATGTAATGCGTCAAGGTAAAATACAATTTAGCGAAGGTGGTTTAGCGCACGATGTTCTTAATTCAATTAATCAATTTGGTTTAGTACCAGAATCTGCATATTCTGGGCTTTTAAATGGCGCTACAAAACACGATCACAAAAAAATTGTTCCCGAATTAAAAGTGGTTTTAGATGCATACATTAAAAACGATAAAGATTCAAAAACACCTAATTGGAAGGTGGCAGTAGATTCAATTTTAGATAAACATTTAGGTAAAACTCCAGATAACTTTTTATTCAACAATAAGTTTTACACACCTAATACGTTTTTAAAAATGACAAAATTAAAAACTTCAGATTATGTTACATTAACTTCATTTTTACATCAACCATACAATACTTCATTTGTATTAAACATACCAGATAATTTTTCGAACGGTTTATTTTATAATATTGAATTAGATGATTTAATTGTTGAAGTAGATAATGCACTTAAAAAAGGTTATACTCTTGCGTTAGATTGCGATGTTTCTGAAAAAACATTTTCATCTAAATTTGGTGTTGCAATTATACCAAACAATCCAGAAAACAATAAAAAAGGACTTACATATATTGTTGAAGAAAAAAATATTACTCCAGAATTTAGACAACAAGAATTTGAAAACTTTAATACTACTGATGATCATTTAATGCACATTGTTGGTATGGTTAAAGATCAAAAAGGCAATGAATATTATAAAGTAAAAAACTCTTGGGGAGGCAATAGCGAAAGAATTGGAAATGATGGTTATGTTTATATGAGCAAACCGTTTTTTAAGCTTAAAACTATTTCGGTTTTAGTTCATAAGGAAGGACTTAATAAAAAGCTTAGAAAAAAACTAAGTTTATAAAAAAGCTTATCTAAAAAGCTAGAAAACATCCTTTTGAATTTACTTCAAAATCTCATTATATAACAATCAATCATTTTGAGAACCTGAATGAAATACAGGTTGATGCTAATTTCACTTTTTAGACAAGCTTTTTTCTAGTTATAATTTTCTACATTTAAAATTACTGAACTAACGTGCCCTCCACCATCTGGAAAAGTAATTTTAACAGAATTATTACCTTCTTTTAAGTATTTATAATCAAATGGAATATTGATAACTCCAAAAAAGGCATCTCTAGGTTTTTGATCATAACCAGCCCAGTTATTTGGAACATTTATTTTATTACCATTTATGGTTATAATTGGTTGTTTACTTAATTCGTGTTTTCTACCTAACCCCATTTTTAATGCAGTACGTCCACTTGAAGCTAATTTTACATCTTCAATTTCAAAACTCAATTCATTATTAGCTTCAATTTTTTGAAGATAAGATTTGGTGTAGAAATTTTGTTCTTTTATCGTTTTCTTAAACTCAACTTTATCAACATCTATTTCTAAAATAACTGTTTCACCTTCCTTTAAAATAATTTCACTAATATTAATTTGATTTGTAAAAAACACCAATTTTGGAATATTAGTTTCTGTTAAATACAATCTTTTTAATGTTATGTTTTTGATTTGGTTTTTACTATTGTTAAGAAAATCTAAAGCAACTTTTTGCTCTTTTGTATCTATATTATTTAAGGCAACATAAACCTTATTTGTTTTTGCAAAAGCATGTACTTGAATGTCTGGATTGTTTGATGCAATGTCAATTCTATTTCCTTCAACACCTTTCCATAATTCATAAAATTTCTTTAAGTGTGTGTATTTATATAAACCACTCTTCGTTTTTCTAAGCATTACCCAAGGGTAAGGGTTACCATCAGCATTTCTTGTATCATTGTAAAACCAAGTAGCTTTCCCTGTTATAAATGGAACTGCTTTTAACAATCTATCTGATTTATCAAGTAATGACATTAAAATTTTGTTATAGGACACTAAACAAATTCCGTCTGAGGCTGCAGAATACGGTTTTCCTTGCATTCCTTTTGCTGTATAGCCATATTCTGAAATAAGATGAGGTTTTACAACTCCCCATTTTTTATAGCTATACGCTTCTATTAAATCAAGAATTGCTTCAGAATTACTACCAGAACGGTAAGTAAAGTTTCCTGTTACGTTTCTTCCATCGTAAATATGAGTTGAAAAGAAATCCATATTTGCTCCAGCAATATCCATAAATTTCTTCATCCTTGTATTCCAATGATCAAAGTCTTTCATATCAACCTCTGGCCAAGCTGAGCAATAGCCACCAACCATAATGGCTGGAACTTCTTCATGAATTTTTTTCCCTACTTCATTGTAAAGTTTACTCATCTCTGTAATAACCATATTCGATTTATCCCAAGATTTAACAAAATCCATTGTATGTACAAAAGGTTCATTAATTACCTCGTAATATTTTGGCATAACTGGATACGCATTTTTAATATATTCAGCATTATATGCGGCTACTTTTTCATAATCTACGTTTAACTGAAAAGCTTCACGTGGATGATCTGTAATAATTAAATCTCGAGTTTTATAATCTTTAAATAACGGTGAATTTACATAATGGCTTGCATTCTTTTTAGCAAACGCTTTAGCGTTATTTATAGTTGGTTCAATACTTTTTTTATTTCTAAAAGGTTTTGCAGCCCCAAATGTTCTTCCAAATTCGATTCCTAGTTTGTTGAATAAATAATTTGATTCCGATTCAAGAGCAAAATCTGTATATGAACCATGCATTGAAAAGTATTTTTCTCTACTTAATTCACTTTGATCTCCAATAAATTTTTGGGTAGAAAAATCTACACTTACTTTGTTTTGTGCATTAGACAATACACAAACAAATAAAACTATATAAACTAAATGCTTTTTCATAATTTAAAACTTAACAAATTTGTAATAATCATCTGTACTTGTAATTGCGAAATACGCCCCTTGTGGCAAGCCTGTTAAATCAATAGAATTAGATTTTGCAACCTCTATTAACGTTTGTCCATTCATAGCAATTATTCTAATAAAATCATAAGTTGTATTGCCTGGTAATGTTAAAATTTTAGATGCTTTATTTAAAGAAATTTGTATACTCTTCTCATTCACCTCTTTAATAGTTAACTTTTTTACTGCCTTAATTACTTTTACTCCAGAAATTTCTTTTTGGGCATATGTTTTTTTATCAAAAGCTTCTTGATCTCCAAAGGTTAACAAAAATTTATATTTGTCACCTTCTTTTAAAGGTGCTAAAGGAACTTCAACTTTTTTGGTTCCTTTACCTGGCTCTACCGTAATTTTTTGAGAAGTTGCAATCCATTTACTTTCATCCCAGATAGAAACTTGAATAAATTGTGGTTTACTAACACTATAATCTATATTAAATTTTTGAACATCTGCACTTTCAACTACCGTTGGTGTAGCTAATGAAAACGAAGCATCATCTACAAAAGGAATGTCTTTTTTTACAAACTCTAAATTATTTATTACTCTAGCAGCTATTGTAGTTCTCCAATCACCTCCTTTAGGTTTTATAGATAAAACTAATCTATAACCAGCTCCAAAACCTGGTGATTTATTAGGTGCAAATTGAATTTCTTTAATACCTTGCCCTTTATTAACACTTATTGTTGTACCAGCCCAATATTTATTTGGACCACCGCTAAGTTCAACACTAATATCTCTATTACCTGTTGCTACATAACCTACTTTAAAAGTGTAAGAACCTTGACTTTTCATTATTACTGGAACAGATTTAATAAATAACACTTTATCTACATCTTGAGCCTTTAAATTAATAGAACAAGTGACAATAAATAACACTATAAAATATAGTTTTTTAGAATTGAATATATTCATAATTGATTTTGTTTAAAACTTCAAATAAAAGTATAACTTCATACAAAAATCAACTATATCAATTGTCCTATTTACTACTTCAATTGATTAATAAAAACAAAAAAAGAGAAGTATTAAATACTTCTCTTTTTAATTATCTATTTTACAATATATTATTTTTTTGCTTTAGGTCTTAAAGATCTGTTTCTTGTTGCTTGAAATCTTTTTTCTTCTTTTAGTACATTCTCTGGGTGAGGATCAAACCATTGTGGAGGAATATTTTTCGAATCCCACTCCTTATAAGCGGCTTCTAATTCAGCCATAACCTCTGGATGGTTACCTGAAATATCAATTCTTTCATAAGCATCTTTTTCTAAATCAAATAACAAGGTTTTATCCTTATAAGAACTTTTATACAACTTAAAGTTTCCTTTTCTTACAGCATATTCAAATCCACCAACTGAACGCCAAAACATAATTTCGTGTGGCTTATTTGTAACTTCTTTATTTATATATGGCAGTAAATCTTTTCCTTCCAATTGTGTTTCTTTAGAAGCATCTCCTCCAGCTAAATTTAACAACGTTGGAAATAAATCTAAAGATATAACTGGCTCGTCATACACTTGGTTTGGTTTAATTCCGTTTGGATATGTAATATAAAACGGAACTTTAATTCCACCTTCAAACAACATTCCTTTATGTCCTCTATAAGGTCTATTATCTGCGTGCTCGGCTCTACCTCCGTTATCACTTAAATAAACAATAACAGTATTGTTTTTCATTCCATTTGCAACCAAAGTTGAATCAATTCTACCAACAGAATGATCTACCCCATTTACCATTGCTCCGTAAATACTTCTACCAGCATACTCAATGTGTTTTGTTTTTTCTAAATAACGTTTTGTTGCGTGATCTGGCGCGTGAGGTGCATTATAAGCCAAATACATAAAGAAAGGTTTTTCATCCTTTTTTGTAATAAAATCTATTGCTTCATCAGTAAAATCATCTGTTAAATAAGTTAATTCATCTTCTGGAACAACTTTTCTATCTCTATAAATTGTATTGATTTTATTTTTTGAAATTCCCCAAAAGTTCATTCCTCCACCTGGAAAACCAAACCAATGGTCAAATCCTTGTGCTGGTGGCCATAAATCTTCGTGATCTCCTAAATGCCATTTTCCAATTGCACTTGTTCTATATCCTAATTCTTTAAAAGCCTCAGGCATCATTTTTTCAGATAACGGAGTACCAACTGTTGCGTCTCCTTCCATATCATAAGGCATATTACAATCGTGACCAAAACGTGCCTGATAACGACCAGTTAACAAACCTGCTCTAGACGGACTACAATATGGGTGTGATACATATCCATTTGAGAAAATAACTCCTTCTCCAGCCATTTTATCTAAATTTGGTGTTGGAATATCTGTTGCACCGTTAAAACCAACATCTGCCCAACCTTGATCATCCGTAAGTACTACGATAATATTGGGTTTAGTTGTATTTTTCTTTTCAATTGTTGAAGTACTTTCAGTTGTTTTCTTTTCGGTACAAGAAAAACAAATGATTGCTAGTAATAAAATAGCTAGTTTAGATTTCATAATTTTATATTAATATATTTCGAAATAAAAGTAATTGAGATATTTGCAAACAAATTATTCATTTGTTTTTATAACTACTACATATGATTAATTACACATATAAGAAATAAATTCAGAAAAGCGTAATTTTCATCAACTTGAATTTATTTCAGGTACTCACATGATTTGTTATCAGTCAGATGAGATTCTGAAACAAGTTCAGAATGACGTGTTCTAATCTAATACTTTA
The DNA here is from genome assembly GCF_900106565.1 of Lutibacter oricola. Classification (GTDB taxonomy): domain Bacteria; phylum Bacteroidota; class Bacteroidia; order Flavobacteriales; family Flavobacteriaceae; genus Lutibacter; species Lutibacter oricola. The sequence goes on along the minus strand of NZ_FNNJ01000004.1, from coordinate 175,229 downwards.
AACTGAATTGCTTGTCCTCCACCAGCAGCAAGCTTAATTTTTAATTTATCTTTTGAAAAAACTTCTTTTGTTAAAATCTCGAAAGCTTCAGGATTTGAATCCCAATCTGTATCCGCGGCATCAGCATAAATTGTAGCTTCATATTTTTTTCCTTCAGAAAGAAATGATAAATTAATTTCAAACTCCCTTGAATTTTCATCGCTTATACTTCCTAAATACCAATTTTCAGTTCCTCTTTCTTTTCTAGCAACTGTATAATAATCTCCAATTTTACTATTTAAAACTACACTTTCCGACCAATTTGTTGGTACATCTTTAATAAACTGGAACGCTGCATTACCTTCATAATTCTCAGGCAAATCTGCTGCCATTTGAATTGGGCTGTACATTGTTAAATAATATGCTAATTGCTTACAAATTGTTGAACGAACTCTAAATTTCTTTCCCTTTGCCCAATCTTTATCAGGTAAAATCATATCGAAAATACCTGGTGTATAATCTATTGGTCCACCTAAAATTCTTGTAAATGGTAAAACAACTCCGTGCTCTGGAGAATTTCCAACACTCCAAGCATTGTATTCTTGACCTCGCGCACCTTCTCTAGCCATTAAATTAGGGTATGTACGTTGTTCTCCTGTAAATTTAATTGGTTCGTGATTTACAATTAGCAGTTTATGTTTAGCTGCTGCTTGTGCCATTTTTTTATAATGACGTACCATATATTGACCGTGATGATGTTGACGATATGTTTTTTTATCGTAATCGTAATTTACATCTCCAGTATAGCCAACTTTTACCGTTTTCATTCCTAAATCTGCACACATTTTATAAAGCTCATCCATTGCAGGCTCGTAATGATCTATATCTGAAATAGTTTCGTGATACATCATCATTCTTACTCCTTTTTCAGCCCCATATTTACAAACTTCTTCAAGATCAAAATCGTCTGTTGAAGTTTTCCAATCAAAAATACCATAACCAGTCCAAGAGCCTTCCATATTGTCCCAACCTTTGTCCCAACCTTCAATTAGCACATCAGGAATTCCGTGTTTAGCTGCAAAATCTATATGATATTTTGCATTTTTTGTATTTGCTCCGTGTGGTTTTGTTATGGGTCTACCAAATTGAGTTTTTTCAGCCCAAGCCGTTTTTCCTATATGTAATTCCCACCAAATTCCAATGTATTTATAAGTTTCAATCCAATCTGTTGTTTCATAAGCACACGGCGGATTCAAATTCATAATTAAATCTGACTCTACTAACTCTCCTGCCGTTTTACCAATTTGAATAGTTCTCCAAGGCGATTTAAATGGTGTTGAAGCTCTCACTAAATCTCCATTTAGCCAAGGTGTTAGGTGCGCTTTTAATTTTGACCCATCTAACGTATTTAATAAATTCATTCCAGCATAATCAGTTAAATCAGCTTCGTGAATACTTACAACTAAATTATCATTCACTTCAATAGTTGTTGGCGTATTTGCCATGTTTGCACGTTCCTCTTTATCAGGTCTACGAGCAAACTTTATTGAATCACCTATTTTACTAATTGGTGATTTGTAATATACTTTTTCGTAATTATCGTAATCAGCAAAATTCCACCAAGCTTTATAATCTCCATTAAAATTAAACTCCGTTAATTCATCAGTAATTACAAAATCTTTCAAATTTTCTTGCTCTGGAAAAACATACCTAAACGCAACACCATCATTATAAGAACGCGCAATTACATCTACTAATAAATTAGACTCCTTTTGCTTTAAATGAAGTGTTAATTCGTTAAAATTATTTATAACAGTTTCTCTTTGTCCCCAAACGGTTTTCCATTGTGTATTTTCAGAATTTTCTTCAGAAGAAAGAATTTCAAAATCATTTTTTAACGATTGATTTTTTAATTTAAACCCTAAAGCGGATGGCTTTATAAATTTTAATTCTGATGTACTTACACTATAAAATAACTGCCCTTCTTCATTTAGTTCAAACGTAATTACATTTTTACTGTTAGGCGATTCTATTCTAGTGCTTACCTTTTCTGAAGGCAAACAAGCTGCAAATAATAGAACTACAAATAAGTAAACTATTTTTTTCATAACGAATTGTTAGAATTTGATCCTTTCTGGCTTCACCTTAGAATTAAAAGGTACCAAATAGAATGAATAATTATAAGTTCCAGGCTTGTTTAAATATGCTTCATGAGCTTGTGCACGATGAGACCAAGTATTATCTCCACCAACACCTTGTTGAGATAAATCAATATTTACTGTATAAACATCACGCTCTTTTAACTCATTTAAAAATTTAGCTTCTTGTAAATTATCTATGCCATATGAAATTACACTAAAATTAATTGGTTGATCACCTTTAACAACAATTCCTTTATTTCTTATATCTAACAAACTAAACCAACTCGTTCCTGTATGATTTCCATATTCTTCTGGATATACATATTTGTAGTTTATATTTTCAGGTTTTCCGGAGTATAAACCTATATGTGACCCATATTGTCTATCAGAATAGTTGGCCTGAGGACCTTTACCTAAATATTTCAGTTTACCAAAGTTTTTAGAAATATCGAAAGTCATTCCAATACGAGGTGCATTTGGCGCACCATTATCAATTATAGTATTGTAATCTACTTTTACTTCTCCACTTCCTAAAACTGTATAAGTTAAATTAACATCAGCTTTTGGGTTTTCAATAACTCCTTCAACTCTAATTACTGCTTTTCCTTTTTCATCAGATTTAACAGTTGTATTCTTAATTTTTAGTCTATCACCAGCTTTCATCCAATCTAATTCTGATTCCAATTTCATTGATTTTCTATAAGCTTCGTCATTTTCAGTTTCTGCTCTCCAAAAATTCAATTTTAATGGTGTTTTTAAAATATTAGCTCCATTAATTTTATATTTTGAAATATAACCAGTTGTTTTATTTACTTCAAGAGAAACATATGTATTACTTACATTAATTAAGCTTTTTGTTTCTGAAACTATTAAATTTCTATTACTTTTTAAAGTTGACGGTTGAGCCACTTTATAATCCATTTTGAATTGCTCCTCGAAAACAACATAGCCCTTGTTCTCCCACAACTCATTTTCTTTTAATTTACCTTGAATGTTGATATAATATTCACTAGCTGTTTTTAATTTAGGCTTTTTAAAATCTATTCTTAGTTTACTAGTTTTATAAGGTTTTGTATTTAATGATAGTACATTTCCTTGTTGAATAACTTTTCCGTTTTCAGTAATGTTCCAATACAAATCGTATTTAGATAAATCAATTGCATGATGACGATTTAGAATTTCAAATTCACCTTTTAAAGTATTAACTGCAGTAATTACAACTGGCTGATTTACTTTTTTACATTCGTAAATTTCTGGTTTAGGCGTTCTATCAGAAGCAATTATACCATTAATACAGAAACTTCCATCATTAGGCGTATCTCCATAAGAACCTCCATATGCATAATACTCTTTGCCGTTTTCATCTTTTCTTAATATACCTTGATCAATCCAATCCCAAATATAACCTCCTAGTGCTCGATCATTTTTATAAATAACATCCCAATAGGTTTTCATATTTCCTACAGAATTACCCATTGCGTGTGCATATTCACACATAAGTACTGGAATATGTTTAAATTCTGCCGTATCATCTATTAAGGCTTGTAATTCTGCTGGTTGTGGATACATTCTACTAATCATATCTACCCAAGGTGAATCTGAAGGATTTCCCTTACCATGTTGAAAGAAATTCTTTTTATAATCAGGGTGAGAAGGAATACCTTGAGCACCTTCATAATGTATATAACGAGTAGAATCGAACTCTTTAATCCAACTTGCCATTGCAGCATGATTTGGACCTGTACCAGACTCGTTACCTAAACTCCAAATAACAATACTTGGATGATTTTTATCTCGCTCTACCATACGAACAGCACGTTCTAAATAGGCATTACTCCATTCTGGAACATTTGATAATAACCCACGAACACCATGTGTTTCGAGGTTAGCTTCGTCCATTACATAGATTCCGTATTTATCACATAAATCATAAAAATAAGGATCGTTTGGATAGTGAGAAGTTCGTACTGCGTTGAAATTAAATTGTTTCATTAATTTAACATCTTCTTCCATATCAACTCTCGATACGGTTTTACCATTTATATGATCGTGATCGTGACGGTTTACACCAATCATTTTTACAGGATTTCCATTAACTAAAAAGCGTCCTCTCTCATCAATCTTAACCTCTCTAAATCCAACTTTTGTACTTGTATGTTGAATTGAATTTCCTTTATCATCTTTTACCTCAAATAAAAGTGTATATAAATAAGGATTATCAGAAGACCATTGTTTTGGAGCCTTTACTTCAGTTTCAATTAAACCAAAATATACATTATCACGTTGTGGATAAAACTCCCCAAATATCTTTTTGAATTTAGTAGTTGTAGATTCTCCAACCTTGTTTCCTTCAGCATCTCGTAATTCGGTAATTAACTCCCAATTATCAACAGTTGTTTTAAGGTTTGTGTTTCCAAATTCACCAATTTTTGCAACATACTTATTTTTTATATTGGCAATAAGTTTTGGTCTAACTTGTAATAAGGCATTTTCGTAATTAGTATCAAAATCAGTTCTAACTGTAAAATCATTCAATCTAACTTTTGGTATTGCCTTTAAATAAACTTCACGTTCAATTCCACTCATTCTCCAATGATCCTGAGCTTCTAAATAACTTCCATCACTCCATCTAAATACTTTAACAGCAACTTTGTTTTTACCATTAACTAAATGCTTTGTAATATCAAACTCTGCAGATAAGCGAGTATCTTCACTATAACCTACAAATTTTCCGTTTACCCAAACATAATAAGCCGATGAAACCCCTCCAAAATGAAGAATAACATCTTTATCTCTCCAAGAAGCATCTACTTCAAAAGATTTAATATAATGACCAACCGGATTATCATGATGATTTATAAAAGGATAATCATTAAAAAATGGGTATGTTGAATTTGTATAAATTGGAGTTCCATATCCTTTCATTTCCCAATTTGAAGGAACATCAATAACATCCCAACTTGATGCATCAAAACTTACTTCTTGAAATGTTTTAGAAGCATCTGCAGGATTAGCAACCCAACTAAATTTCCAATCACCATTTAATGATTTGTAATATTTTGAAACTTCTCTTTCTCCTGCTAATGCCTGAGATTCGTTTTCAAAATTGTAAAAAGTTGCTGTTGAAGGCAATCTATTTATTTGATTTACATTAGGGTTTTCCCAATCATTCTTTTGCTGAGAAAAAATAACAGTTGTAAAAAATAATGTTAGAACTAGTGTTGTAATATTTTTCATTGAGTAAATTTTATGGTAACAAAAATAATTCGGGCACTCTTAATAAACTATCAATATTGATTTAAATAAGAATACTATTGGTTTATTCATAAAAAAAAGCCGCAATTTAAATTACGGCTTTCTATTTTAGTTTTTATAAAACTCATTATAAATACCTGATATATCGAGCGGATCATCCATTTCTTTTTGTAATACTAACAACTCATCAAACATTGTTTTTATTTTAGCCTTATTTGCTTTATCAACAGCTAAATCATTCATTTCTTCAGGATCATTGTTCATATCAAATAATAATATTTTATTCAATTCTGGATAAACCATTAATTTGAATCCATCTTTTCTAATCATACGGCTTACGCTTAAATATGCTCCGTAAATAGCGTCATAATGACTTTCTTTTCTTTCACCTTTAGCAATATCTAAAAAACTACTAAACTCTACATAAGTTGGTTTTTCTCCTCCTGCAATATCTAATGAAGTTGCCATAATATCTTGCAAATATACATCTGCATTTGAACGTTGATCCTTTGGAATATCAGGCCCGATAATTACTAAAGGTGGTCTCATACTATGATCGAACAAACTTTGTTTACCTAACAAACCGTGACGTCCCATTGCTAAACCGTGATCGGCTGTAAACATAATATAGGTATTATCCATTTTACCAGACTTTTTTAAAGCCTCAATAATTTTTCCTATTTGAGCATCAACATGAGTTATACTTGCGTAATACTCTTGTGTATGAACTTTAATAGCATATTCCGTTCTAGGAAATGGTGCTAAGGCTTCATCACGTAAATCATCACCATTTGCAATATTATGTCTGTAAGGATATTCTGGCATATAACTTTTTGGCACAGAAATATTTTCTAATGGATACATATCTACATACTCTTGAGGAGCCTGACGTGGATCGTGCGGAGCATTAAATGCCAAATACATAAAAAACGGGTTGTCTTTTTGTTTTGCTTGATCAATAAAACCAATTGCATCATCTGCTAAAACTTCACTCCAGTGTTTTCCTCCTTTCCAAAAACCTCCTTTTGAAGTATCTGTTGGCAACCAAGATTTATCATTTTCATTTAATGGACGATTATATCCGTTTGGCATAATGTCAGCAGAATTAGCGCCTTCTATTTTTGATAATGAGTCAAATTTCTTTACCATTGTTGCGTGATCCCAAGCATCTTTAGGCATACCTGGACGAATATGAGTAGTGTTTTGAAAAACCATATTAGCAGGAGCATCAACATGCCATTTACCAGTCATATAAGTATCATAACCGGCGCCTTCCATCATTTTCCCCCAAGATTTACTTAAACTAACACTGTCTTTTTTATACCAATTTTTTCTAAATTTATTCGCTCTCCAAACAAAACGCCCTGAATTAATCATAGCTCTAGAAGCTGCACAAACTGCCCCACTCCAAGATCCCATATTATAAGCATGGGTAAAAGTTGTTCCTTCTTTAACCAATTTATCCATATGAGGTGTAATAATTTCTTTATTACCTAATGCATTAATTGATGTATAAGTTTGATCATCTGTAAAAATAAAAACAATATTTGGTTTTTTATTTTTCTCTTTTTCTACTTTAGTTTTTTTACAACTTACTAAAGAAATTGCTACTAGTACTACTAACAGTTTTAGCTTCATAATTTAATTTTTAAATTAATAATGCTCGCTTAAAAATTTAAACGAGCATTATTTTAAAGTATTTAATATTTAATCAATCAATATTAGTACAAATATGATTTTTATATGTTCATTTTAAGTATACATATGTACAAAATGACAAAACAAATGATTTATTTATCATTTTTTGCCTCTCCCTCTTCTTCGGTAACTCCTTGTCTTACATACTTGCTAGGTATTACACCAAATTGTTTCTTAAAACATTTAGAAAAATATGAAGCTGTATTAAAACCAGTCATATACATAATTTCTTTTACAGATAAATCGCTTTTTTCTAGTAATTGAACTGCTCTTTTTAAACGAATATTTCTAATAAATTCACTAGAAGATAAACCAGTAAGTTCTTTTATTTTTAAATATAGATTACTTCTACTTAAACTCATTTCTTTAACTAAAAGCTCCACACTAAATTCAGAGTTCATCATATGTTTTTCTACAATGTCAATTGCTTTTTGTAAAAACTTTTCGTCTGTAGAAGTCACTGTAACTTCGTTAGGTTGTAAAGTTGTTTTTCTATTGAATCGTTTTCTAAGTTCTTCTCTATGTTTTAATATATTTTGAAGTTTAAGCTCTAATAACTCCATATCAAAAGGTTTTCTTATATAAGCATCTGCTCCAGTTCTTAATCCTTCAATCTCCCATTCTTGTGATGTTTTTGCAGTTAACATTACAACTGGAATATGACTTGTTTCTTGAACCGTTTTAAGCTTATTACAAAATTCAATTCCATCCATAACTGGCATTAAAATATCCGTTAACACAATATTTGGAACTAATTTTTTTGCTAGTTCAAAACCACGCTCACCGTTTTCCGCCTCATAAATATCGTAAAATTCACCTAAACCTTGTTTAATAACTCCTCTAATATCAGCATTATCATCAACTACCAATAATATTGGTAATTTAGATCTAGACCTTGATAAGTTTTGATCTACAATATCATCAAACACTCCAACTGCATGAACTTCCGCATTCATTTCGTTAATAAATGTTTGACTTTCTAATACATCACTAAAAGATATATCATTTATATTTTCGTATGATTGCTTATCTTTTGGTAACCAAACAACAAAGTTAGTTCCCTGTGTTTCATCACTTACAACATCTATACTACCTCTATGTAGTTCAACTAATTTTTTGGTGAAGGCTAAACCAATACCAGAACCTTCTGAGTTAATTTTTCGAACATCTCTATCTACATAAAAACGTTCAAAAATAAAGTTAATTCTATGCTTTGGTATTCCTGGTCCAGAATCTTTAACCTGAATTACAACATAATTAGATTTATCTGTTTTGGTTTTCAACCCTTCTGGAGCAGTATAATTAATACCTTCAATTATTTCAATTTCCACTGTTCCTTTTTCAGGAGTAAATTTAAATGCATTGGAAAGCAAGTTGTTCATTATTTTTTCAACAGCATCTGGATCGAACCATGTTCGTAACTCTTTACTTTTAGCATTTATTTTAAAATCTATATCTTTTTTACTACTTAAAAACTGAAAAGGTTCTCCAACTACTTTTATAAAATCGATTAAATCGCTTTTTCCAACAGTCAAACTCATTTTTCCCTTATCCATTTTTCTAAAATCCAACAGCTGATTTACCAACCTCAACAAATAATCAATATTTTTATGCATTAAACTATATTGTTCTTGTACTTTTTGAGGCTCAACGTTATCTCCTTTTTTTTGTAAATATTCTAACGGGCCTTTTATTAAAGTTAAAGGTGTTCTAAATTCGTGTGAAATATTTGTAAAAAACTCTAATTTTAATCGTTGAATTTCTTCATATTTATCTTTTTCAAGATGCTCTAACTCTAACTGATGTTTTTTAGTTGATCTAATAATTGTAAATCTTCTAAACAAAAATAAACTACCAACAAATAACAATACATAAATTAGTTTTGCAAAACTTGTTCTCCAGAATGGAGGAATAACATTAATTTTTAGAATTGATGGAGATTCATCCCATAAACCATCGTTATTAGAAGCTTTAACTTTTAAAGTATACAAACCTGGTTCCAGATTTGTATAAGTAGCAAATCTTTTTTCTGAAGATGTATAAATCCAATCGTTATTAAACCCTTCTAATTTATACGCATATTTATTTTTTTGAGGAGCCGCATAATGTAAAGCTGCAAATTCAAAAGAAAAGCTATTTTCTTTATATTCTAAATCTATTTGATCAATTTCATTTATAGATTTATTTAATATTACTCTTCCGTTAACTTCTTCATTTATTCCAATAGGTTTATTAAAAATTGAAAAACTTGTAATTACAGTTTCAGCTTTAACCGAATTATCTTTAATTTCATCAGGAAAAAAACTATTAAAACCACTAACTCCACCAAACATCATTTCTCCGTTACTTTTTTTGAAATGCGCTAACTCACCAAATTCATCATTCTGCAACCCATCATTTGTGTCATAATTCTTAAAAACCTCTGTATTTGGATTAAATTTTGATAAACCTTTATTAGTAGACAGCCATAAATTACCATCATTATCTTCTAAAATTCCTTTAATTACATTATTTGGCAGTCCGTCTTTTTCAGAATAAACCTTAAATGAATCACTTTTTCCATCAACCGATCTAATAAGTTTATTTAAGCCTCCTCCAAACGTTCCAAACCACATTTCTCCTTTATCGCTTTCATAAATAGATAAAATATAATTATGACTTATACTATGTTCATCATCTTTTATATTTTTATATATTCTAAACTTTGGATTCTTTTTTGAAGTTTCTTTTTTTGTTAATCTCGACAACCCATTTCCTGTTGCAAACCAAATATTACCTTTCCTATCTTCAACAATATCTCTAATAATATCGTTTGAAATACTTTTATTATTATTAATATTATTTGATAAAATATCTCTTTTGTAATCACCTATAGAATCACTTTTTAAACACCTAATTACCCCAGTAGAATAAGTTCCAACCCATAAGTTTTGCGAACTATCCTCTAACAAAGAAAAAACGCTTGAAATACCACTAAACAAAGGAGTTAAACTAGTTTCAGAAATATTAGTAAAATTTGTTATATCTACTTTGAAAATACCTGGGGAATTTTGCCCCCCAACAAGTACAAACTTCTTATCCCCTCGTTTTATTTCTTTGATAACAAAAGGGTTAGCAACTTTTTTAATATTAATAAATTTATTATAATTTTTACTATCTTCTTTTTTCAATATATTTAAACCTCCACCTTCAGTACCTACCCATAATGTACCATTACTATCTTCAAAAATGGAGCGTATATTATCATTACTTAAACTGTTGAGATCTGATGTTTTTTGAATAAGTTTAAATTGTTTGCTCTCCGGATCAAAAATATTAACTCCACCTCCATTTGTTCCAATCCAAACAATTCCAGTTTTATCAACAAATAATGATGTAACTTCATTTTTACTTAAACTACTAATCGTACTTTTTGGATCGTATGTATATTGATTCAAAAATTTAGGTTTCTGATTTTTTTCACTATTTTCAAAATGGTATAATCCTTCTGTTCCTCCAACCCAAATGTGTCCATTTCCAACAGCAATATTGTTTCCTCCTCGTAAAGGAACTTTTAATAACTTGTGAGTTTGCTCTTTTAAATCAACTATATGCAACCCGTTAAAAGAAGTTATTAGCAATCTACCAAACTCATCTTCACGTATACCTCTAATGGACGTAGGTGCCCAGTTTAAGGATACATTCAAATTCTGAAAGTTATAATTCCCTTGCTTATCTTTTACCACCTTAAACAACCCTTTGGGACCACCAATTAAAATTTGATTCTGACTATCTTGAAATATAAATGTAATTGTACAATATCCTTTTGCCGATTTAAAATTATCCCGGCTTAATTTAAAATGATCGAATTTTAATGAATCTAAAGATTTGGAAACGTCAACAACATCTAAACCTGTTCTAGTTGAAACCCAAAGACGCTTTTCATTGTCTAAAAACACATGCTTTACATAATCATTATTTAAGCTATTTTCGTCTTTATCATTATGAGTAATATGTTTAAATTTCTCAGTAGTTTTATCGAAATAATTTAGTCCATTCCCTGTAGTACCTATCCACAAATTTCCATTGTTATCACCAACTATGTTCCAAATTAATGTACTATTTATACTATAATTATCATTTGCTTTAGGTTTATATATCGAAAAATTATATCCATCATAACGGTTTAACCCATCATGAGTACCAAACCACATAAAACCTTTATTATCTTGATAAATTGCATTTACATCATTTTGAGACAATCCATTTTTTGTAGATAAATGGTCAAAACTTATTGAACTTTGAGCAAAGCTTGAATTAGTGAATAAAAAGCCTACTACTAACAATATTACTAGTGGCCAATATGTAAACTTATTTCTCATTAAAAAACGATATTTATTAGTAATATTTGGTGAATCACTTATACAAAAATAGCGATTAAATTTCTATTCTTTTTTGTTTGAAGAATCTCTTATTATTAATTCTGCATCGACAATTATTTTGTTTAAGCTTGCTTTTACTTTTGGGTTATTTACTCTTTCTAAAAAGGCTTCTGCGGCTAACTTACCAATTAATGCACTTTTTTGATCTATAGTTGAAATTGATGGTTTTACAAAAGAAGTAAAAGGCTCGTTACTAAAACCAACTAAAGCAATTTCTTCTGGAACTTTTATTCCCTGTTCTTCTAAAACTTGCAAAGCACCTAAAGCAGCATAATCACCAGCAGCATAAACAGCATCTGGTCGTTCATTTAAATTTAAAAGCTCTTGCATAACTCTACGCCCATCATTTAACCTTAAATTACTTTCAATAATTAAATCTTTTTCAATAGGTAAGCCATGTTTTTCAAGAGCATCATTATACCCTCTAATTCTATTTTTATAAATTCTAGTTTTACTATATCCGGCTATATGAGCAATTCTTTTACAACCCTGATCTAGTAAGTGCTCAACAATCATATGACTAGTTAAATAATCATCAATACCCACATAATCTACATTTAAATCATTTTCTCCTCTATCAAATAAAATTAAAGGAATTCCTTTTGATTTAATTTTCTCGTAATAACTTAAATCTACAGTTTCATTTGCCATAGAAGCTATAACACCATCAACCTGTGTATATAAAAGAGCTTCAATACTACTACATTCTTTTTTGTAAGATTCATTAGATTGAGTAATAATAATATTATACCCTTTTTTGTTTAAAACTTCTTCAATATTTTCTAATACTGAAGAAAAAAAGTTACTATTATTTCTTGGAATTATTACACCAACCAAATTACTTTTCCCTTTTCTAAGTGCACTTGCCAAATGATTTGGCTGATAATTTAAATTTTCAGCAACTTGCTTAACAGCAATTTTAGTCTTCTCACTAATCCTTGGATGATTATTTAAAGCCCTAGACACTGCAGAAGGTGTTATACCTAAAACATTAGCAATATCTTTTATCGTAGTTTTTTTTTTATTTCCCAACTTTTTTATACATTTGCTCAAACGATTGAACAAATGTAAACTCTTTTTACGAAATATCAAAACTTTATTTTTTAAACAAAATCAATAAATACGGTACTTCAAAGTAGCTTACCACAAAAAAAATAACAACGTTTATATTTTTTTAATTAATTTGCTCAAACGTTTGAACAACCTCGAAATAATTAAGAAATTTTTATACAATGAAATACATAGTTTGCGAAAAACCAGGTGAATTTATTCTAAAAGAAAAAGAAGCACCAATTAGAAAAGAAAACGAAGCTTTATTACAAATTAATAAAGTTGGAATTTGCGGAACAGATATTCACGCTTATGGCGGAAACCAAGCTTTCTTTAGCTACCCGAGAATTTTAGGTCACGAATTAGCTTCAGAAGTATTAGAAATTGGAGAAAATGCTAGAGGAATTAAAGCTGGAGATAAAGTAGTTGTAATGCCATATGTTAGCTGTGGTAAATGTATTGCTTGTAGAAATGGTAAAACTAACTGCTGTACTAATATTTCAGTATTAGGTGTTCATGGAGATGGTGGAATGCAAGAGCAAATTACTGTTCCTGCTGATATTCTATTACCTGCAAATAATTTATCTGATGATCAAATGGCTATTGTTGAACCTTTAGCAATTGGAGCACATTCTGTTAGAAGAGCCGACATAAAACCAGGAGAAACTGTAGTTGTTGTTGGTTGCGGACCAATTGGTATTGGAATAATGAAATTAGCTCAAATTGCAGGAGCAAAAGTTATTGCACTTGACATGAATGACCAACGATTGGCTTATGCTAAAGATAAAATTGGTGTAGATTATATTGTAAATGCTGGTAACAATCCTGTTGAAGCTATTTCTGAAATTACAAATGGAGATTTAGCTACTGCAGTTTTTGATGCTTCAGGAAATAAATTTGCTTTAGAAGCTTGTCCAGATTATATGGCACACGGAGGAAGATTTGTATTAGTTGGGTTATCTAAAGGAGAACTAACATACACACATCCAAAAGTACACGCAAAAGAAATGACATTAATGTGTAGTAGAAATGCAACTACAGAAGATTTTGAACACGTAATAAGTGTATTAGATCAATTCCCTACAGATTCATATATCACTCATAATGTTCCTTATACAGAAATGATTGCCAACTTTGATAGCTGGTGTGATTTAGAAACAGGTGTTATGAAAGCAACTGTAGATTTTAAAATATAGTAATCAATCAAAATAAATAATAACAACAATGAAAAAAGTAGTAACATTTGGAGAAATCATGTTAAGATTAGCTCCTCAAGGATTTTTGAGATTTTCTCAAGCAAACAATTTTGACGCTATCTATGGTGGTGGAGAATCTAACGTAGCAGTATCTTTAGCAAACTATGGAGTACCTGTAGATTTTGTAACTCGTTTACCTAAAAATGATATTGGTGAGTGTGCAATGATGGAAATGCGTAAAAGAGGCGTTGGTGTAGACAAAATAGTTTATGGTGGAGATCGTTTAGGAATCTACTTTTTAGAAACTGGTGCTGTATCTCGTGGATCTAAAGTTGTTTACGATAGAGCACATTCTGCTATGTCTGAAATAAAATCAGGAATGATTAACTGGGAAGAAGTTTTTGATGGTGCTGAATGGTTCCATTGGACTGGTATTACTCCAGCAATTTCTCAAGGAGCTGCAGATGTTTGTTTAGAAGCTGTTAAAGCTGCTAGCAAATTAGGTATTACTATTTCTACAGATTTAAATTACCGTGCTAAACTTTGGAATTTCTGTGACGATGCGCATAGAGAAGCTATTATGACTGAAATTACATCTTACTGTGATGTTATTTTAGGAAATGAAGAAGATGCTGAAATGCATTTTGGTATTAAGCCTGATGGTGCTGCTGTTCAAACTGCTGGACACAATGTTAAAGCTGAAGCTTTCTTGTCTGTTTGTGAGCAAATGATGGAGAAATTCCCAAGAGCTAAAAAAGTAATTACTACTTTAAGAGGTTCAATTTCTGCATCTCACAACACTTGGGCTGGAGTTTTATATGATGGTAAACAAATGTTAGAAACTCGTCAATATCAAATTACTGATATAGTAGATAGAGTTGGTGGTGGAGATTCATTTATGGGAGGTTTAATCTACGGATTACTTAAATACCCAGAAGATGATCAAAATGCATTAGACTTTGCAGTTGCTGCATCTTGTTTAAAACACACTATTAAAGGTGATGCTAATTTAGTTACTGTTGACGAAGTTAACAAACTAATGGGTGGTGATGCTTCAGGTAGAGTAGCAAGATAACAAAATAGAATATTAATTAATTTTGGCTTTATTGGAGAACTGAGTTCCATGCTCAGTTTTCCTTTAATTTTATAAAATAAATATTAAAAATGGCACAATTTACAAGAATAGAAGTTGCAAACGCAATGAAAGAAACAGGAATGATTCCTTTGTTTTTTAATAACGATATAGAATTAAGTAAAAAAGTATTAAAAGCTTGTTACGATGGTGGTGCAAGATTAATGGAATTTACTGCTCGTGGAGATTTCGCTCACGAAGTTTTTGGCGAATTAACAAAATATGCAATTGCTGAATTACCTGGAATGATTATGGGTGTTGGTTCAGTAACTGATGGAGCTGCAGCTTCATTATATATGGCTTTAGGAGCTAACTTTATTGTAACTCCTGTATTAAGAGAAGATATTGCAATTGCCTGTAACAGACGTAAAGTTTTATGGTCTCCTGGATGTGGAACTTTAACTGAAATTACTAGAGCTGAAGAATTAGGCTGTGAGATTGTTAAATTATTCCCTGGTGATATTTACGGACCTCAATTTGTAAAAGGAATTAAAGGACCTCAACCTTGGACTAGCGTTATGCCAACTGGTGGTGTTGCTCCAAATAAAGAAAACTTAGAAGGTTGGTTTAATGCAGGTGTTACTTGCGTTGGAATGGGTTCTCAATTAATTTCAAAAGAAATTATTGCTAACAAAGATTACGACGGATTAAAAGCCAAAGTTGAAGAAGCTATGGCATTAATCAAAGAAGTAAGAGGATAATTAAAAATTAAATTAAAGAAATAACTAACTACTAATATGTCTGCGAATTACGCTCAAATAGATCCAATAGACAATTTAATTGTAGCTATTGACAATCTTCCACAAGGATTAAAAACGGTTGTTAATGGTGAAGAAATCATTTTAAAAGAAAACATTAAAAGTAAACATAAGTTTGCTGTAAAAGATTTTGCTGTAGGTGATGAAATATTTATGTATGGTGTTTTAGTTGGTAAGGCTGTGCTTCCTATTCAACAAGGAGAAGCTATTACTACTGAAAACATTAAACATGCTTCAGCCGATTTTAATGATTCAAATGAAAAATTTGTTTGGACAGCTCCAGACACTTCTAATTTTGAAGGACGAACTTTTAATGGTTATCACCGTGAAGATGGTAGCGTAGGAACTGGAAATTATTGGTTAGTTATTCCTTTAACTTTTTGCGAAAACAGAAATATTGATGTTTTAGAAGGTGCGCTTTCTGAAAAATTAGGTTACGAAACTAAAAAAGATTTTGCTGTAGATACTGATGCTTTAATTGCACAGTACAAAGCAGGAGCTTCAAATGACGATATTTACAACACACCAATTATTGCTACAAAAGAAGAAATTTCTAAAAACAGACTTTTCAAAAATGTAGATGGTATTAAGTTTTTAAAACACGATGGTGGTTGTGGAGGAATTCGTCAAGATTCTGAAGTATTATGTAATTTATTAGCTGGTTACATTACAAACCCTAATGTTGCTGGTGCTACCATTTTTAGTTTAGGTTGCCAAAACGCACAAATTGAAATGCTTGAAAAAGCATTAGAAGCAAAATCAAATACAAAACCTGTTCATTTTTTAGAACAACAAAAAAGTTCAAGCGAACGTGCTTTAATTGAAGAAGCTGTTAAACATACTTTTGTAGGTTTAATGGAAGCTAACAAAATTGAACGTAAACCAGCTCCACTAAGCAAATTAGTTTTAGGATTAGAATGTGGTGGTTCTGATGGATTCTCTGGAATTTCTGCAAATCCTTCATTAGGTTATGCTGCAGATTTATTAGCTGCTCTTGGTGGTTCTCCAGTTTTATCTGAATTCCCAGAATTAAATGGAGTTGAACAAAATATTATTAATAGATGTGTAAATGAAGACGATGCTAAAAAATTCTCTTCAATTATGCGTTCTTATTCTGCAGCAGCTGTTGCTGTAGGTTCTGGATTTGAAGCGAATCCTTCTCCAGGAAACATTAAAGATGGTTTAATTACAGATGCAATGAAATCTGCAGGTGCCGCTAAAAAAGGTGGAACATCTCCAGTTGTTGAAGTATTAGATTATGCTGAAAAAATTACAAAACCAGGGTTAAACTTATTATGTACACCTGGTAATGATGTTGAGAGTACTACCGGTTTAGCTGGTTCTGGTTGTAACGTTATTGTGTTTACAACTGGTTTAGGTACACCAACAGGAAACCCTATTACACCTGTTTTAAAAATGTCTAGTAATACAGAATTGTATGAAAAAATGAATGACATTATTGATATTAATGCAGGTACAGTAATTACTGGTGAAGATACCATTCAAACAATGGGTGAAAAAGTATTAGACCACGTAATTAGAGTTGCAAGTGGAGAAACTCCATCAAAAGCAGTAGTTAAAGGGCATAACGATTTTATTCCTTGGAAAAGAGGAATTTCGTTATAAGAAATTTGAAAAAGTAACGGTGGCTGAGCGTAGTCGAAGCCCCTTAAAAATAAATAGCTAAAAGCCACAAGCTAATAGCAAAAAGCTCAATAATAAATGAAATCATTAAATAGAACAACAGTAGAAGCACAAACTTATACTGAAAGAATTTTACAATTTGGAGAAGGTAACTTTTTAAGAGCCTTTGCAAACTGGATGTTTCACGAAATGAACAAAAAAGCAGACTTCGATGCTGGAGTTGTTGTTGTTCAACCTATTGATCAAGGTTTGGTTAAAATGCTAAACGATCAAGATGGTTTATACACTTTATACTTAAACGGAATTAAAAACGGTGAAGTTTTAAGTGAAAAGGATGTAATTGACTGTATTACAAGAGGAATTAATCCTTACGAAAACAATGCTGATTATATAGCAAATGCTGAAAACCCTGATTTACGTTTTATTATTTCTAATACAACCGAAGCTGGAATTTCTTACAACGCTGATGATAAATTAGATGATGCTCCTCAAAGTAGTTTCCCAGGAAAAATAACTGCTTTAATGTATAAAAGATTTCAAACTTTTGGAGGTGCTTCAGATAAAGGTTTAATTGTAATTCCTTGTGAATTAATTGATAGAAATGGAGATAACTTAAAGAAAATAATCCTACAATATGCTGCTGACTGGAATTTAGGTGATGAGTTTGTTGAATGGATTAATGAAGACAATATTTTCTGTAACACTTTAGTTGATAGAATTGTACCAGGTTACCCACGTGATAAAATGGATGCTATTACTGAAGAATTAGGTTATAAAGATAATTTAGTTGTTGAAGGTGAACAATTCCATTTATGGGTTATAGAAGGACCAGAATCTGTAAAAGATGAATTTCCTTCTGAAGCTTGTGGGTTAAATGTTGTATTTACAGACAATATGGAACCTTACAGAACTCGTAAAGTACGTATTTTAAATGGTGCTCACACTACCCTAGTTCCTGTTGGTTATTTATATGGAATTGATAGAGTTCGTGAATCTTTAGAAGATGAAGTTGTTGGTAAATTCTTAAAGAATGCTTTATTTAATGATATCTCTCCTACTCTAGATTTACCTGCTGAAGAATTAAGTCAGTTTTCTGCAGATGTTTTAGATCGTTTCAGAAACCCTTATTTAGCGCACGAATTAATGAGTATTTCATTAAATTCAGTTTCAAAATATAAAACAAGAGTTTTACCTTCAGTTTTAGAATTTGTAAAACGTAAAAATGAGTTACCTAAAAACTTATTATTCTCTTTAGCTGCTTTAATTGCTTTTTATAAAGGTGATAGAAACGGAACTGCAATTGCATTAAAAGATGATGCTGCTGTTTTAGATTTCTTTAAAGAAGCTTGGGCTAGTAATAATTTTGTTGAAGTTGCTGAAAAAACGTTATCAAATACAGATTTCTGGGGAACTGATTTAACTGAAATTGATGGTCTTCAAGAAGAAGTTACAACACATTTAGAAGCAATTTTAAATAATGGAATGAAAGCGACTTTAGACGCTTTTGTAAAATAATTTCTACTATGATTATTGATTCACATCAGCACTTTTGGAAATACGAACCTGTAAAACACGAATGGATTGACGATGCTATGTCGGTAATTCGTAAAGATTTTATGCCTTCGGATTTACAAAAGGTATATGCTGAAAACGGAATTGATGGTTGTGTTGCTGTACAAGCAGATCAAACATTAGAAGAAACTGATTTCCTTCTAGATTTAGCCGATAAAAACGATTTTATAAAAGGAATTGTTGGTTGGGTAGATTTAAGAGCCAAAAATATTGAAGAAGTTTTAGAAACATACAGCAAGTATCCAAAACTGAAAGGTTTTAGACACGTTGTGCAAGGTGAACCTGATCACAACTTTTTATTGCGTCCAGATTTTTTAAGAGGAATTGCCGCTTTAGAAAAATATAATTTCACATACGATATTTTAGTATTTCCACATCAATTAGGTGCAGTTTTGGAGTTAGTAAAAAGATTTCCAAATCAAAAATTTGTGATAGATCATATTGCTAAACCGTATATAAAAGATGGTTTTTATGACGGTTGGGCAGCTTTAATGTTTGAAATTGGTAAGTGTGATAATGTATATTGTAAACTTTCAGGTATGGTTACCGAAGCTGATTATACAACTTGGACGCCAGAACAAATTCTACCATATATGAAATTGGTTTACGCTTCATTTGGCTGGAAGAGAATTATGTTTGGTTCAGATTGGCCAGTTTGCTTGGTTGCAGGAAATTATAAAAAAATAAAAGAATTAGTAACAGAATTTATAGCACAATTTAGTTCTACAGAACAAGCCTCAATTATGGGCGAAAATGCTAAAATATTCTACAATATAAAATAATAATACTATGGACTTAGGTTTAAAAGGTAAAGTAGTTGTAATTAGTGGTGCAGCTGGAATAAAAGGAAGTATTGGAGAAACAATTCTTCAACATTTAGCTGAAGAAGGTGCAGTTCCTGCAATTATAGACAGAAATGCAAGAGGTTTTGAATATGTAAAAGAACTTCAAAATAAAGGAATTGATGCAACATTCTGCCAAACAGATGTTACAAATCCTAATGATATTGAAAAAGCAATTAAAACTATTACTGATAAGTACGGAAAAATTGATGCCGTAATTAACAATGTTGGTGTAAACGATGGTGTTGGATTAGATGCTTCTTATGATGAATTTATGAATTCATTAAAATTAAATATGGTAAGCTACTTTTTAGTTGTAAAACACTGTTTACCGTTTTTAAAAGCATCAAAAGGAAACATTTTAAACATTGGTTCAAAAGTTGGCTTAACTGGTCAAGGAGGAACTTCTGGTTACGCTGCTTCAAAAGGTGGAGTTTTAGGTTTAACTAGAGAATGGGCTGTAGATTTAATTAAATACGGAATTCGTTCTAATGCAATTATTATTGCTGAAAGTTGGACACCTGCTTACGATGCTTGGATTAAAACTTTAGAAAATGGTGAAGAAAAATTAAAATCTATTGTAAAGAAAATTCCTTTAGAAAATAGAATGACAACACCTGATGAAATTGCCGATACTTGTTTATTTACAATTTCAGAAAAATCATCACATACAACAGGACAATTTATTACTGTTGACGGTGGTTACGTACATTTAGACAGATCATTATTATCAGAATAAATCATTTGTTCTATTATAAAAGACAAAACATACTATAAATATGTTTTGTCTTTTCTATTTTGCACCTATAAAATAAGACAACCAAATTATAAATTAAACTTCATGAATAAATTAAAAAACATCCCAGTTGTTAGAAAGGAATTATTGTTTCCTTTTATAATTATTACATCACTATTTGCTCTTTGGGGAATTGCAAATGATTTAACAAACCCAATGGTATCTGCGTTTAAAAAAGTAATGCCAGAACTTTCAAATGTTCAAGCTTCTTTAGTTCAATTCGCATTTTATTTCGGATACTTTTTTATGGCACTACCTGCCGCTTTATTCATTAGAAAATATAGTTATAAATCAGGTATTATTCTTGGTTTAATTTTATATGCAACTGGTGCATTTTTATTCTATCCTGCTGCTGCAAATGAAGAGTTTAATTACTTTTTAATTTCATTATGGGTAATTACGTGTGGTTTAGCTTTCTTAGAAACAACTTCTAATCCATTAATTTTAATGATGGGAGATAAAGAAACTGCTACTCAACGTTTAAATTTAGCGCAAGCATTTAACCCTATTGGATCATTATCTGGTATGATAATAGCTCAAGTATTTGTAATTGGAGCTTTACGTTCTGATGATTACACTACTGAAGCATACAACGCTTTATCTTCAGAAGAGCTTGCTGTAATTAGAGAAAATGATTTAGGTGTAATTAGCTTACCATATATTGGTTTAGGAGTATTAGTATTAGCTATTATGGCAATAATTGTATTCACTAAAATGCCAAAAACAGCCAAAGAAGACAAAATGGGGTTAGGAGAATCTTTCTCTAAACTTTTTGCAAATAAAAATTACGTATTTGGTGTAATAGCTCAAGCATTTTATGTTGGCGCACAAATTATGTGTTGGACATACATTTTTCAATATGTAGATAATATCAACGAAACATTTGGAATGGAATTAACAGCAACATATTTTAATGTTGTAGCTATGGTTTCTTTCTTAATTGGTAGATGGATTGGTACTGCTTTAATGAAAACAATTAACCCTTCTAAATTACTTATGTTATTTGGTATTGGTGGTGTTATTTGTGCTGCAGGTGCAGTATTATTATCTGGTATGCCTGGATTGATTTCATTAGTAGCTATTTCAGTATTTATGTCTATTATGTTCCCTACAATTTATGGTATTGCATTAAAAGATATGGGTGATGAAGCTAAAATTGGTTCTGCTGGTTTAGTTATGGCTATTGTTGGTGGTGCTTTAATGCCTGTTTTACAAGGAAGTATTTTAGATTGGGGTGGATCAGGTTTCTCTGACGTGAAAGTTTTAGGTTTTATTCCTGAAGTTAACTTCTCATTTATCTTACCTCTTATCTGTTTAGCTGTTGTTGCTTTATATGGATTTACAACTTATAAATTATCAAAAAAATAAAAAATGAGTACAAAAAGATATTGCTATTCTTGTGATTTAAAAGATGATTCTAAATTAATTGCTGAATATAAAGAATACCACGCAGCTGGTAATGCGTGGCCAGAAATTACAAAAAGCATTAAAGATGCTGGTATTGTAGATATGGAAATTTACCTAACAGGTAACCGTATGTTTATGATTATGGAAGTTGACAAAACTTTTGACCCTGTTAAGAAAGCCGAAATGGATGCTAATAATCCTAAAGTTCAAGAATGGGAAAACCTTATGTGGAATTACCAACAAGAATTACCTTGGGCTAAAGATGGCGAAAAATGGATTGCATTAGAACAAGTTTTTAAACTTTAATAATAGACCAACACAACTAAGAAAGGCTCAAAACTATGTTTTGAGCTTTTTTTAGTTAATATACTTTAAACTTTCAATAATTATTATCTTCGCCATATAAATAATTTAACGTGGAAAAATCTAACTCAAATTCAATAAACTTAAACAAATACATTAGTAGTACTGGTATTTGCTCTAGAAGAGAAGCTGAAAAGTTTATTGTAAACGGTTCAGTAACAATTAATGGTAAAAAGGCACAACTCGGAAATAGAGTTTTTGACGGTGATGTTGTTAAATTAAATGGAGAAAAATTACAAACTAAATCTAACACGTTATATATTGCTTATAATAAGCCTGTTGGTATTGTTTGCACCACAGATTCTAAAGAACGAAACAATATAGTTAGAGCTATTAATCATCATGAACGTTTATTTCCGGTTGGAAGGTTAGATAAACCTTCTCAAGGCTTAATATTTTTAACCAATGACGGAGATATTGTAAATAAAATTTTACGAGCAGGAAACAACCACCAAAAAGAATATATTGTTACAGTAAACCAACCTATTACTCCAGATTTCATTAAAAAAATGGGAAATGGAATTCCTATTCTAGGTACAGTTACTAAAAAATGTTCTGTAGAACAACTAAATAAAAACACCTTCAAAATAATATTAACACAAGGCTTAAACCGCCAAATTAGACGAATGTGTGAATATTTAGATTATGAAGTTACCAAGTTAAAACGAACAAGAATTATGAATGTTCACTTAGGTAAACTGGCTGAAGGTGATTGGCGAGAGCTTAGTGCAGATGAAATGAGTGATATTACTAAAATGATATCTGGTTCTTCTAAAACTGAAGAAGCTTCTAAAGACAAACACAAAAAAAAACCAACACCAAAAAACCAACACCAAAGAAAAAAACCTTATAAAAAAAATAGACGAAGAAGGTAATGCTAATTATTACCTATCTATTACGAAAAGTAGAGCCGAATAAATTCGGCTCTACTCGAGGGAAAATTGCATGAAAAAGAGGGTATTCCTCTAATCAATCACAATGCTTAAATATTTATTTTGTAAAATTAAATGGTAAGATAATTTTCCTAGATTTCTAGAGTAGACAAACCAAATATATCTTTAGCGAATCTAATCTTTTTTCAATCTAAAAATTTAAGTTAAAAATAATTTAGATAACTTATAAAGGCCATTAAACCTTTTTAAAACGGTTTATAAAAAAAGCAACCCTACTTACTTTTTTTAATAAACCATTAACCGAGATAGCTACCGCTAACTACCTCAAAACTTAGTTAATTAACCTAGTTCCCTAATATTTTACTTTTAAACTGAAAATTTAAATTGAAAAACACATCCATTTTTTTAATGGTTGCTCTCTAGTTTTTATTTAACTTTTTCAAAACAATTGTGCTTTAAAGCACTTTTTAACAATCTCTTTTTTTTGTAAAAAAATTACAAATTTTATAGCTTCATAAAACTCATCAATTCTGAATTACTATTGTAAAATTGACATTAAATAATACTATTAATTATTCCTTTTTAAGTAATTATTTACTATATCAAATATAAACTCTTTTATGCCTTTTTCTGTTTATTTTCGTTCAGTACATTTTAACCTTAGTTGAAATACAATTTACTGTCGATAAATGGTTTAAAGTAAATTCAACCTCCTCATTAATTCTGGTCTATTAGACCTACTAACTGGAACAACATTACTATCAATTAGCACACTATTATCCTCTATATCAATAATTTTTTTAGTGTTAATTATATACGATCTATGTACTTTTAAAAATAGGTCATTAGGCAATTTGTCAAAAATTTTCTTTAATGTGGAATGTACTGTGTAATTTTTATCTTCGGTTCTTATTAAAATATAATCACCTCTAGCCTCAACTATATTAATGGTTTCGAAATTAATTTTAACCAACCTCCTATCAATATTCACATACAATTCCGTAATAGATTCTCCCTCATCTTTTACCTGAGTTGGAGTAGTTTGTTTTTCTTTTTTAGTAAAAGAGACAGCTTTTTGAACAGCTTTATCAAAGCGTTGCTGAGTTACAGGTTTCAACAAATAATCTACAATACAGCTATATTCAAAAGCTTCAATAGCCATACTACTATCTGAAGTAGATAAAATTACTTTTGGCGGATTTTTTATAGTTTGAAGCAAATCAAACCCCGTAAAACCAGGCATATGTATATCTAAAAAAATCAAATCAATTTCATTTTGATTTAAATATTTAATAGCTTCCATGGCATTAGAAAAACTTTCAATTAAGTTTACATTTTTATTATTGAAACACATTTGTTCTATAATAGCCCTTGCCATACTTTCATCATCAATAATAATACAATTCATAATTTCCTTTTTTAAGCGTTTTTAATAAAAATAATCATAGCAGATAAAATCTCTTCAAATTTAGATTGAAGGTTCATTTTTTTTTGCCTCAGTTCTTCTTCATAATCTATGGCTACTTGATACCCATCTTTTAATCCAAGAACACTAATTTTATGTTTTATTTTATGGACTAAATCAGCCGCATTAACAAAATTTTCTTTCTTTAAAAAATTTTTATAATTTTTAATTTCTTCAGGTAATTCTTGTTTAACAATTTCTAACATTTTATTTTCAAATATGCTATCTCCACCTGACAACTCTTTAATATATAATAAGTTTGGTTTTTCCATATTTACTCTGTTTTTGGAATGGTAAAATAAAATGTAGTTCCTTTAGATACTTCACTATCTAACCAAATTTTACCACCATAAAAATTAACTATCTTTTTAACTATTGACAAACCTATACCTGAATTATTGATATTATTTTCAAGGCTTTCAAATATTCTAAAAATCCTTTCATGGTAAATTTCATCAATTCCTTTTCCTGTATCTGAAACATAAAATTCCCACTCTTTTCCTTTACATTCTACACCTACTTCAACTTTACCAGCTTTGCCTTCAAAACTTCCCATTGCATTTTGTATAAGGTTTTGAAACACTTGATGAAGCCTAAACTTATCGCCTTTAACAATTGGTAATTTTTGATCTATAATTAATTCTATATTCTCTGGAAATAATAGTGTTTGTTTAATTTCTTTAATTAGATCTAAGGTTTTTATTTCGTCTCTAAATAATTCAGAATTTTCAATAGTAGAGTAATTCAAAATACCATTAATTAAAGCATCCATTTTCTCTAAGTTTTTCAAAATCAAAGAAAAGTGTTCCGTACTATCATCTGTTAAATCATTATCTTCATCTTCAATAACCCAATTTAATAATGTATCTATACTTCTTAACGGAGTTTTTAAATCATGTGAAACTATGTGAGCATAATTATTAAGTTCTTCGTTTTTGAGTTCTAAATTGCTAAGTAAGTTTTCTCTTATTTTATTTGCTGCAAGAATTTCATTAGATTGTTTTTCTATAAATTTTACTAAATCAACTGATTCCTCTACATCATTCAAATTGTCTGCTGATTCTAACTTTAAAACTTTAACTACATATTTAAGACTATTAATAATTTTCTTTTGATTTTCTGCATCTTTCCTTAATTTAACATTTGCATCATACAACTCATCAGAGCTAATTTTTGTTGCTCTTTGAGACATTTTAAATTGATTTTCATAATTTATATATGATCTATCAATTGCATTTATAAAATTTTGTACTTCTGCTGACTTTAAATCATCATCAGACAGGTACTTTTTTATTTGTCGTGTTAATAATTTATTCACTATTCGCTAATTAAAGTTAATGTCATGGTTTGGTTATGAAGTTCGCACTGACGTTCTCCGTGAAATGGAGCCATTTCACCATAAGAATAAAACCCTACAATACTTGTTTTATTTCCTACTATATCCATAACCTCCTCTATTTCTTCTTCTACTCTTTGATCCATAACAATTTTTCGGCCTATACAACTTACTAGCAGTGCCAATTGCGGTTTTTTATTCCTACCTTCCATTGCTAAATTTGCAGCATCATAGGCTCCATTGGCTATATTATCTACTGTAGACATCATTAATTGTACTTTTGAATCTTTAGGCATATTACCTGCCAAAGTCATAGAACTATCATCTTTATTTATTGACAATACCGTTCTAACAACTGGTTTAGTTTTTCCTGTTAAGGTTAAGTTTAATGGGTAATAAAGTGACGATTGTGGTAGTTCTGCCGCTTTATCGCCTAAATACTTTGAATATAAATCTAAAGCAGGCTTATTATCTATTTCATACAATACATTTCCTTTAGATTTTGTAATTATTCTTTCAGGACCAAAAGTATTCCAACCTCCAACACTTGCATATGAAATCTCTAAACTTTCGCCATAAAAACCAATAAGTACTACTTCCCCTTCTTTAGGATCTTCCTTATATGAAGTTAATGTTTTTTCAAATGCTGCTCCATCTCCACACATACCTCCTGTCATTGAAATCTTATTTTCTTCGAAAGTAGTTTCTAAACCTTCAATTAATGCACTTCCATTAACAAAACTCCCTTCTGAAAGTGTAAAAACATGTTTTAAATTTTCTTTTGGTAATTCTTTTACAATACTTTTTCCAAGTGCTTTGGCATCTTTATTAAAATTAAAAATATTACCTGTTTTTATAATAAAGCTACTTTTATTAAATTCTATTGCTGTAACTACAATAGAATCATCATATACAAATTCCCCTAATATTTCACCAGCAGTAGAACCAAAAACTAAATACTCGTAAGGAAACTCATTTCTAATATCTTTTAGAACTTCTTTACTTTCAAGTAAAAGTCTACTTGCAAACACCAGAACTAAAGGTTTGTTTAATTTTTTCTTAGTTGAAATGTACTCCCAACTATTACTTCCTATTTTTTTTGCTTGAACAATTTTCATAATTATTTTTTTAAACTAAAATAAAATGTTGTTCCCTCTCCAATTACACTTTCTAACCAAACTTTACCTTTGTATAACTGTATTATTTTTTTTACAATACTTAAACCTATTCCTGTAGATTGATCGTGATCTCCAACAGTTTTAAACATTTTAAATATTTTAGTATGGTATTCTTCTGGTATACCTGGACCATTATCTTTTATTGAAAATACGTGATACTCATTATCATTTTTATAATTAACTTCTACCAAACCTTTATCTTTATCTATATAATTAATGGCGTTGCTCATTATATTTTGAAATAATTGTTGCAATCGCGTAAAATCCGCATCAATTATTGGTAGTTTTGGGGTTACTTTAACTTTAATATGATCTGGAATAAAAATTGTGCTAACTATTCGGTCAATTACTTGATTTACATCTACAGGTTCTACATTAATTACTTCATTTTCAATACTAGAGTAATTTAAAATATCACCTATTAATTTATCCATTTTTTCAACCTTATCTTCCATAAGATTTAAATTAAATAAACTTTCTTCACCCAATTTATCTTCAAAATCTTCTTTTGTCCAACTTAACAATGCCGATATTCCTCTTAACGGAGATTTTAAATCGTGTGATACAACATGAGCATAATCATTTAACTTTTGATTTTGATTTTCTAAATTAATAACTAGTTGCTCTTTTTGAGATTCAAGCTTTTTTTGCTCTGTAATATCTGAATGAATACCAATAGATCCAATTAATTCATTGTCATCATTATAATTTGGAGCTCCACTTATTAACCAATGTCTTATCTCTCCACTTTTTGTTTTTACTCTTACTTCATATGAATCTGAAATACCTTGATTTCTCAATTTATTTCGTTTTATAAATGAATCTTTATTTTCTTCTAGTAAAAATAAATCTGATGCATTTAAACCAATTAATTCACTTCTACTATAACCACTTATTTCGCTAAATCTTTGGTTGGCGAATAATATTGCATCATTATTATCTACCTCTAATAAACCAAGGTTCATATTTGCTATAATTCTACTATATTTTTCTTTTTGAGCTTCTAAACTATCTTTAAATCTTTTATTTAATGTAGTATCATAATAACTCCATAGGTATCCCCTATATTCTCCATCTTGAATTATTGGTGTTCCGTTTCTTTCAAACATTCTACCATCAACAAGTTCTAATTCTTCCTTATACAATTGCTCGTCTCTTTCAATTTTCCAAGCATTTTTACGTTCAAATTGATCTACATTTACAAATGCTAACTTTGCATTATCATTAAAAACAGATACATCTCTATCGATAAGGTTACAAGGCTTTACTGTTGTATTAAACATATCGCAAAACTTCTTGTTAACAATTTTTATTTTTCCAAATTCATCTTCTAACAGAATACCTGATTTTAAATTTCTAACAAGAGTTTTCAATCTATTTTGATACTCAATTAATTTTAGATTAGCTTCTTTTTCTTTTGTAATATCTTCGATAGTTGTTACATGATATTTTACATACCCATTATTACTTTTAACTGCAGTTACACTAGTTTTTGTCCAGACTATTTCTCCATTTTTCTTTATAAATCTTCTATCTAAATTATAACTATCAATAATACCTTTATACAATTTTTCTTTTAACCTATTTGATTCCTTAACATCATCTTTATGCATAATATCTTGCAAAATGACATTTTTGAATTCTTCTGGAGTATATCCAGAAACTTCACATAAATATTTATTAGCTAATAATAGTCCTTTTCCATCAATACGAGATAGTGCTATACCAATTGAAGAATGATTTACAATTATATCTAATTGTTCTTTTTGCTCTTCAATTAGATCCTTGTCATTATGTTCTTTTGTTATATCTCTAATTATACCCTGAGCGGCAAATGGAACGCCTTCATCATTATAAATTAAACTAGAGTTAACATGAACCAATTTTTCTTTATTATTTTTTGTTTTTATAAATGCCTGAAAGTTTTTATAAAATCCAATTGTACGCAACTCATCAAAAGCTTTATTCGTATACTCAACATATTCCTCTTTAACTATTTTAAGTAAATTAAAAGGAGCCTTATTAATATCATACTCTAACATTTCAACAGCTGCGTTATTCATTTTAATAACGTTTCCTGATAAATCCATCATGATATATGCATCTACAATATTCGAAAAAACACCTTCTAGTTCAGAAGTTTTTTGATGTAAGAGTTCTTGAAGTTTTAAATTAGAACTTTTTAGTTTTGAAGTAACCTTAATAAATTCTTTTGTTTTTTGCTCTAGTAATTCTTTTGTTTTTTTATGTTCTAATTTTTCTTTTTCGAAATTAGAGGTTGTGTAAGATG
Organism: Lutibacter oricola; assembly: GCF_900106565.1. Lineage (GTDB taxonomy): Bacteria > Bacteroidota > Bacteroidia > Flavobacteriales > Flavobacteriaceae > Lutibacter > Lutibacter oricola. Next base: position 145,813 of record NZ_FNNJ01000004.1, on the reverse strand, counting down.
TTTCCATGGGGCATAGAAATTAGGGGTTGTAGGGAATTATAAACTAACATAGTTATACATTAATTTACATTTATATTGTAGGTTTTAAAAAATTACGGGGCGGTAAAAAATGTTTCCGTAATAATTTAAAACGCAAAAAAGGCTTCAAAATAATTTAAAACCTTTACTATAATTTTATGTGTACATACGCTTTAGCCTTTTATTAGTTCATTATTGCTCCAGTAGTCTAAAGTTTTTTTAATTAAATCAACGTAATCGTTAAACTTTAATGGTTTAATAATGTACCCAGCTATTCCAATTTTGTAACATTCCAATACATCTCTTCTATTATTGGAAGTCGTTAAAACAATAGTAGGAATATACTTTAACGTCTCATCTTTTTTTAGAATACTAAGAAATTCTATGCCATTTAATTTTGGCATATTTAAATCTAATAAAATAATATCTGGTAACCTAACTTTTTTTAATAAAAATTCTAACGCTTCTTTTCCATTCTTCGATTCGACAATTTTATGAGGTAGATCAAGCTTTGCAACGGTTCTATTGAACTTCATAACTTCGATCATGTCGTCTTCTATAAGAAGTATGTTTAAATTTTTATTCATGTTTTTGTGTAATAAGCGTCTATTTGTTATACAAAGGTTTGTTTTTTTAACAAAAAATGGCCCTTTATTCGATAACGAATATACAATTACTAGACAAATGGTATGTTATTATCGATGAATGGTAGTTTTTACCAAACAACTATCGACGAGTGGTATTTATAATTATTGAAATTTATTTTATAAAATAGAATATTTAATTTACACTTTTACCCAATATTAGTTTATCAACTCATTAGATTTCCAATATTCTAAAACATTTTCTATAAGTTTAGCGTAATCGTTCAATTTTAATGGTTTAACCAAATATCCTGCTGCTCCTTTATTATAGCATTCAATTTCGTCATTTTTATTACTTGATGTTGTTAAAATAACAACAGGAATATATCGTAACCTATCATCACTTTTCACTATTTCAAGTACTTCAAAACCATTTAATTTAGGCATATTTAAATCCAATAAAATAATATTCGGTAAAAACGTTTTTTCATTTAAAACTTTAAGTGCTTCTTCTCCATTATTGGCTTCTTTTAATTCATGTGGTTGTCCTAGTTTTGCAACTGTCCTTTTAAATCTCATTACCTCTATAATGTCATCTTCAACTAGTAATATTTTTAATTTTTTTAAGTTCATCTTGTAGTCTCTTAATTTTAAAGCAAATTTACAGCTTGCCTAGTTTTAGAAATTTCTAAATCGTTTATACATCACTTAATGTAGATGAATGGACAAAATAAATAGATGAACGTTTACCATAAATTTTACCCAACTAGTTTACAACATATTACAAGTATAACTTATTTTTCTTTAAACAAAACCTATTCAGTATCTTTGCCAACTATGCAATTTAAATTAAACACCAAAGATACAGCAAGTAAAGCGAGAGCTGGAGTTATTACTACCGACCACGGTACTATAGAAACTCCAATTTTTATGCCTGTTGGAACAGTAGGTACTGTTAAAGGAGTACACCAAACTGAACTTAAAAACGAAATAAATCCTGATATTATTTTAGGAAATACGTACCATTTATATTTACGCCCCCAAACTAAGATTTTAGAAAAAGCAGGAGGTTTACATAAATTTATGAATTGGGATCGTAATATTCTAACAGATAGTGGAGGTTACCAAGTTTACTCTCTTTCTGGAAGAAGAAAAATAAAAGAGGAAGGTGTTAAGTTTAAAAGTCATATAGATGGTTCTTATCACACATTTACTCCAGAAAACGTTATGGAAATTCAACGTAGTATTGGAGCTGATATTATTATGGCATTTGATGAGTGTACACCTTACCCTTGCGACTATAATTATGCAAAAAGATCTATGCATATGACACACCGCTGGTTAAAACGTTGTATTACACACTTAGATAAAACACCTTTTAAGTATGATTATGCTCAAACATTTTTTCCAATTGTACAAGGATCAACTTATAAAGATTTAAGAAAACAATCTGCTGAATATATTGCATCTGCTGGTGCTGAAGGAAATGCCATTGGTGGTTTGTCCGTAGGTGAACCTGCCGAAGAAATGTATGAAATGACAGAAGTTGTTACTGCTATTTTACCTGAAGACAAGCCTAGATATTTAATGGGTGTTGGTACACCTATTAATATTTTAGAAAATATTGCGTTAGGTATAGATATGTTTGATTGTGTAATGCCAACACGTAACGCTAGAAATGGAATGCTTTTTACTGCAAACGGAACAATAAATATTAAAAACAAAAAATGGGAAGATGACTTCTCTCCTATTGATGAAATGGGTATTACTTATGTAGACACTTTATATTCAAAAGCATATTTACGTCATTTATTTGCTGCAAAAGAGTTATTAGGCAAACAAATTGCATCTATACACAATTTAGGTTTTTATATGTGGTTGGTTCGTGAAGCTAGAAAACATATATTAGCAGGAGATTTTACAGAGTGGAAAAATAGAATGGTAAAACAAATGGATAAAAGGTTATAACCTTGAGAATACTAGATAAATACATATTAAAAAAGTACTTAAGTACATTTTTATTAATATTAGTTTTACTATTGCCTATTGCAATAGCAATTAATGTATCTGAGAAAATTGATAAATTTCTTAGACATAGCCACCTTAGTGTTGGCGAAATTATAGAAGATTACTATGTAAACTTTGTAATTATTTTTGGTAATACTTTTATGCCATTAGCTCTATTTATTGCTGTAATATTTTTTACATCTAAACTCGCTAGTAATACCGAGATAATTGCAATTCATTCAGCAAAAATTTCATTTACACGTTTTTTAAAACCTTACTTTATTGGAGCTACTATAGTTACTATTTTTGCTTTGGTAATGAACCATTTTGTGGTACCTAGAAGTAATAAAGTTTTTGATGAGTTTGAAAGAACTTATTTAAAAAAGAAAAAATTTAAAGATGATAACCTACGAAATGTAAACCTTCAATTGGGTGAAAATGATTACATTTTTTTTAAAAGTTATAGCGTAAAAAATAATATTGGCTACGATTTTTCTTACGAAAAATTCGATGGTAATAAACTTACACATAAACTAATGGCCAATAACATTAGATGGATAGAAAAAGACACTGTTTTTAAATTAACAAACATTAGAAAAAGAATTCTATTAAATAATAGAGATAGTATTGTAACCATAAGATCGCTAGATACATTATTTAATTTTACCCCTAAAGATTTAGTAAATGTAGATTATCTGGCTAAAGAAATGAATTCAATAGAGTTATCTCAATTTATTTCAAAATCTAGAGCTAGAGGTATTAGCAACCTAAATACTTATTTAGTAGAGCTATATAAACGAACAAGTTTACCAATTTCATCATACATTTTAACACTTATTGCAGTTGCACTCGCTTCGCGAAAAAAACGTGGTGGTATGGGAGTTAACCTAGCAATAGGTATTACACTAATGTTTGTATATGTTTTCTTTTTAAAAATTGCTGAAGTTTTAGGAGCAGGAGCAGAAACAAACGCCCTATTTATGGTATGGTTTCCTAACTTAGTTTTTGGTTCTTTAGCCATTTATTTATACCTAAAAAATGTCAACAGCTAAACTAAATAATTACCTTCATTTACACTTTATTGTATTTATTTGGGGGTTTACCGCGATACTTGGTGCTCTAATAAGTATCGATGCAATTCCTTTAGTATGGTATAGAATGTTGTTTGCAGTAATTTTTACTGTTGGTTATTTTTTAATAAAAAAGAAAAGCTTAAAAATACCACCCAAAGCAATTATAAAATTTGTTATTGGTGGTGTAATTATAGCCACCCATTGGGTTGCATTTTTCTCGGCTATTAAAGTCTCCAACGTTTCTGTTGCACTAGTTTCGTTAAGTACAGGAGCCTTATTCACCTCATTATTAGAACCTTTATTTTTTAAACGAAGAATAAACCCTTTAGAATTTATATTTGGTCTCATAGTAATTTCTGGGCTTTATTTAATTTTTAATGTTGAAGGAGAATATGCATTAGGAATTATATATGCATTAATCGCTGCATTTTTATCCGCTTTATTTTCTGTTTTAAATGGTTTATATGTTAAACAATATGATGCTGAAGCAATTTCATTATACCAATTATTATTTGGTGTATTATTTATTACTGTTTTTGTTTTTGCAACCACAGGTTTTAATGCAGAAGATTACACTTTAAACTTATCAGACTTTAGCTATATACTTATACTAAGTAGTATTTGTACTGCATACGCATTTATTGTATCTGTTAGAATTATGAAATATCTAACACCATATACTGTAATGCTTACCATAAACTTAGAACCAATTTATGCCATTATTTTAGCATTAATAATTTTTGGAGAAAAGGAACAAATGAGTTTCGAATTTTATATAGGAGCAGTAATTATTATATTAACAGTAATAGCCAATGGCATTATAAAAAATAAAAAAAAGCGAATAAATTAACTATCAAAACTATGTAAGTTATTATATTTGTAGCTACACCCAAACTTAAAAAAATATGGAGTATTTAGAATTTGAATTACCTATTAAAGAGTTAGAAGAACAATTGGACAAATGTGTGCTAATAGGTGAAGAAAGCGATGTAGATGTTAGCGACAGCTGCAAAAACATTGAAAAAAAATTGCAAAAAACAAAGAAAGATATATATAAAAACTTGACTGCTTGGCAACGTGTACAATTATCAAGACACCCTAGTAGACCTTACACATTAGATCATATCAACTTTTTAGCTGGTGAAACTTTTATGGAGCTGCACGGAGACAGAACTGTAAAAGATGACAAAGCTATGGTTGGAGGTTTAGGTAAAATTGGAGATCAATCATTTATGTTTATTGGTCAACAAAAAGGTTACAACACTAAAACTCGCCAATACAGAAACTTTGGAATGCCAAATCCAGAAGGATACAGAAAAGCACTTCGATTAATGAAAATGGCCGAAAAATTTGGAATTCCTGTAGTTACTTTATTAGATACTCCTGGAGCATACCCAGGTTTAGAAGCTGAAGAACGTGGACAAGGTGAAGCAATTGCTAGAAATATTCTTGAAATGAGTCGTTTAAAAACACCTGTTATAACAATTGTTATTGGTGAAGGTGCTTCTGGTGGAGCTGTTGGAATTGGTGTTGGAGACAAAGTTTTTATGATGGAAAACACTTGGTACACAGTAATTTCTCCTGAATCTTGCTCTTCTATTTTATGGAGAAGCTGGGAACACAAAGAAGAAGCTGCTGAAGCCTTAAAATTAACTGCTGAAGATATGAAAAAGCAAAAGTTAATTGACGGTATTATTAAAGAACCTCTTGGTGGTGCGCATTTCGATAGAGTTACGGCTTTTGAAGAAGTTAAAAAAACAATTCTAAGTGCTTACGAAGAATTGAAAGATTTACCTAAAGATGAACTTGTTCTAAAACGAATGGAAAAATATTCTCAGATGGGAGAATTTAAAGGATAAAAAAATAAAAAAAAACCACTCAAATTTGAGTGGTTTTTTTTATTTTTAAAATATGTATATATTAAATTCAAAACAAATTGCTAAAGCCGATAAGGCTACTATAAATACAAACGGAATTTCATCTGTAGACTTAATGGAAAACGCTGCAACACTATGCTTTCAGTGGCTTCATTCTCGCTTACAAGGTCAACAAATAAAAATACATGTTTTTTGCGGTATAGGTAACAATGGTGGTGATGGCTTAGTAATGGCAAGGCATTTACACCAACACGGCTACAATGTTAGTTGTTATGTTGTTAACTTTAGTGATAAACGTACAAACGAATTCTTAACTAATTATAACCGATTAAAAGAAATTGGCGAATGGCCAGAAGTTATTAGTCACGAAAATGAATTTCCTGAAGTTAAATTTGAAGACATTGTTATCGATGCTATTTTTGGTAATGGCCTTTCTCGTAAACCTGCAGGTTTTTCAAAAAAATTAATTCAATATATAAATAGTACTAAAGTATTTACCTTAGCTATAGATATACCTTCTGGTATGTATAGTGATAAATCTAATACAGATAGTTCTACTATTTTAAATGCTGGGCATACACTTACATTTCAATGTCCTAAACTTGCCTTCTTTTTACCTGAAAACAAAGAAGCCATTAACACTTGGGAAGTAATTGATATTGGCTTAGATCAAAATTTTATAGAAACCTTAAAACCTGCGTCTCATTTTATTGGGAAAAACGAAATAAAACCATTATATAAACCACGTGATAAATGGTCGCATAAAGGAACTTTTGGTCATTCATTAATTATTGGTGGTAGCTTTGGAAAAATTGGAGCGGTTACTTTAGCTTCAAAAGCAGCTTTAAAAATTGGTAGTGGTTTAGTTACTGCTTACACGCCTAAATGTGGATATAACATTTTGCAAATAGCAATTCCGGAAGCTATGGTAGAAGTTGATGATGATAACGCTTTAAAATATTTCAACTTTAAAACAAAACCAACAGTTATTGGAATTGGTCCAGGAATGGGAACTTCAGAAAAAACAAAATTAGGTTTTGAAAAATTTATTTCAGAAAACAAAACACCTCTTGTTATAGATGCGGACGCTATTAATTTATTAGCTCTAAACCCTAATTTAGCTACTCATTTACCAAAAAACTCTATATTAACACCGCATCCAAAAGAATTAGAGCGCTTAATTGGAACTTGGAAAAATGATACTGATAAAATAAAACGTGCTCAAAAATACTCTAAAGAAAACAATGTAATAATTGTTATTAAAGATGCACATACCATTGTGGTAAATGGTAATGAACTATTTGTAAATTCTACAGGAAACCAAGCTTTAGCAACTGCTGGTAGCGGAGATGTTTTAACGGGTATTATTACTGGTTTAATAGCGCAAGGTTATGAAAATTTAATAGCTGCTATTTATGGAGTTTATTTACATGGTAAAACAGCTGATATTGCTAGTCAAGAAATTGGCTTTGAAGCTTTCACAGCGTCTACCATTTTAGATTATTTACCTGATGCTATTTTAGACTTGTTTAAACAAGAACAACAGCAACCACAACAAACCGAAGAAGAACCTGAAAATTAAACATAAAAAAAAGCCTGAAGATAACTTCAGGCTTTTTTATTACTCTCTATATTTTTTAAATACCCAACTCTAAAAGTTGTTCCTTTAATTTTGGATTTGAAGGTCTGTTTGCATTTGAATCTACAATATTTCCTTTATCATCAATTAAAATAAACCTTGGAATACTGTTAACACCGTAGGCTCTAATAAAATCTGAACTAAAATCTTTATCGGCATATAATTGAATACCACCTAATTGTTCTTTAGCTACCATTTTTTTCCAAGCATCGTGGCTACCTCTTTTTCCATCTACGTTATCTACAGAAATACTAACAAATTCAATGTTTTTACCGTGTAATTCTTCTTCTAACTTTTTTAATGAAGGAATTTCTCTAATACAAGGTCCACACCAAGTTGCCCATACATCTATATAAACAAATTTACCTCTAAGATCTTTTAAAGATGTTTTACCTCCTTTAAAGTTTTCGTAATTAACAAACTCTGGAGATACTTTTCCTGGAGAAAACTTAATTAAATTATCGTGTTCTCTTTTATAACTACTTTCAACAAAATTAAAAAATTGCTTGTTATTATTTTCAACCATAGTTAAAACTAAAGAGTCTACACCTACTTTACTATAAGCATTTAATAACTCTTTAGATTCTTTAACTTTTGCAGCATAAGCAGCTTCGTCTAATTTAAAATACTCTTTTGGGTTCCCATTATCACCTGCAAAAAAGGCTATTAAATTTGAAAAATAACTGTTAGACTCCTTACCTTCTCCACTATAAGTAAAACCTTTTTCAAAAGTTTCCTCTTTTTGGTTTAATGTAATATTGTAACCATTTTTTAAAAATAATGAAGTACGCTCACCATTTGCAGTAGACATTAAATAAAAATCTGCCTTTACTTTTAACGTATCAGAAAAGTTTCCGTTTTCGTCTACAGCAATAGTTTTTGTGTATTCTCTTCCTTTTATAGTTACTTCTTTAGCGTCTGTTTTTAAAGTTCCAGATACTTTTGCGTAATCAGTTAATTTTTCTTCACAAGCAACAAATAAAGTTGCTACTGCTATTACTAATATTGATATTTTTCTCATTAATTTATATATTTAAACTGTTAATATCGTCAACCAATTTTGGATCTGACGGACGTTTTGCATTTGCATTTATAATATTTCCTTCTGTATCAATTAAAATAAAACGAGGAATTCCTTTTATTAAATATCCTTTTACAAATTCTGAACTCCAGTCTTTGTCGGCAAATAATTGAACACCTTTCATTTCTTTTTCTTTAATCATTTTTTTCCAAACATCGTGATCTTTAGCTTTATCAACTGAAATACTCACAAACTCAATATTTTTACCGTGATATTTTTTCTCTAACTCTTTTAATGCAGGAATTTCACGTTTACAAGGTCCGCACCAAGTTGCCCAAACATCTACATATACATATTTGCCTTTAAAATCTTCTAAAGAACTTGTTCCTCCGTTATAATTCTCGTAACCCACAAAATTTGGAGAAGGCTGACCTTTAGCCACTGTTTTTAACTTATTGTAACTTTTAGTAATTTCTTCTTTTTGCTTTTTGTTTGAAGAGTTATCCATAAAAAACTTATAATAGTCTTCTAAATTTTCAGTATAAGTAATTCCATACTTAGCATCATCAAACAATAACTGATTTTTTATTACTGGGTTTGTAGCTTTGCTAACCGCCTTTAAAAAAGCTAAATCTTCACCTAAATCATCCTTTACTAATTTTTCAGATTCTATTCTGTAATGTCTATTTACAATATCCTTATAACTTTGCGAAAATTTAAAATCTTCTTCATTATTAAAGTCAGTAACCTGCTCAACATCTGCTAAAAAATCTTTAGAAACTTTAAATCCTTTTTTCTTTGCATAATGCTCGTGGTAACGTTCATAAATATTTAATTTAGATATATAATCATAATTAATACTATTAAGTTCTTTTGCTTTAAATGCTTCTGAAATTCCAGTAGCTTTATTTAAAACACTTTCTACAGAATTTTTAATTTCTAAACGAGTAGCTTTATAGGCATTCTCATCTTTAGTGTAAATTTCGGTTCCTTTACCAACCAATTCTTTTATTTTTTTGTTTTTAGCTAATAAATAGTTCGAAGTTTCTGATCCTACTCCACTAACAACAAGAGTACTATCCATATTTTTTACATCAAAACTTACTTCAATATTATTTTTGTTTTCAATAAACAACTCTAAACCATTTCTACCTTGAGACAAAATATATACATTTGGCTCAACTCTTAAAGTATCTTTAAAAGTACCGTCTTTGTTTACATTTATTACTTGTTTAAAAGATCTATCCTTACTAGTAACAGTTAAATTATCACCTGTTTTGTTTGTAATTTTACCAGATACAATTGCATAATCTACAGGAACCTCTTTTTTACAAGAAACAACTGTGATTAAAGCAATAAGAAATGCTATTTTTTTCATTTTTTTAATTGAATTGTTTAATAAGTTTCCAAAGATATAATTAAAAAATCAATTGAATATTAATACTGTAACTTTAATATAATATTTGCATATGTGGTTTTGAATTTCCAACTTTGATATACCAATTTACACCTATGACAAATTTTCATTACATAACTTCGGATCCTTTAGATTTTGAAACGTTAAGAACGATAATTCACTTAAATATACCTTTAAAATTATCTAATGAAGCTATTGATAATATAATTAAATGTAGATTATTTTTAGATGAAAAAATAAAATCAAACTCAAAACCTTTGTACGGTATTAATACCGGTTTTGGATCGTTATGTAACGTTAAAATAGACAATAAAAACTTACGTAAACTTCAAGAAAATTTGGTAATGAGCCACGCTTGTGGTACTGGAGAAGAAGTTCCTAAAGATATTGTTAAACTAATGCTGTTTTTAAAAATACAATCTTTAAGCTACGGACACTCTGGTGTGCAAGTAGAAACTGTTGAAAGGCTTATTGAATTTTATAATAACGATATTTTACCAATTGTATACACACAAGGTTCTTTAGGCGCATCTGGAGATTTAGCTCCTTTAGCACACTTATCTCTGCCACTTTTTGGTGAAGGTAAAGTTAGCTATAAAGGAAAAATAATTTCAGGAAGATCTTTACTAAGAAGGTTCGAATGGAAAAAAATTAAACTTAAATCTAAAGAAGGTTTAGCGCTTTTAAATGGTACTCAGTTTATGAGCGCTTATGGTGTTCATTTAATATTAAAATCATACCAACTATCTTATCTTGCTGATATGATTGGAACTTTATCATTAGAAGCTTTTGATGGTAGAATTTCGCCATTTAATCATTTAATACATAAAATTAGACCGCATAACGGCCAAATTAAAACTGCCAAACGTATTCAAGAGTTTTTAGAGGATAGCGAACTAATTTCACAACCAAAAGAACATGTTCAAGATCCATATTCGTTTAGATGTATGCCGCAGGTTCACGGCGCTAGTAAAGATGCTCTAACTTATTGCAAGCAAGTTTTTATGACTGAAATTAATTCAGTAACTGATAATCCAAATATTTTTGTTGATGAAAATGAAATTATTTCTGGTGGAAACTTTCACGGTCAACCACTTGCATTATCGCTAGATTTTTTAAGCATAGCAATGGCTGAGATTGGTAATATTTCTGAAAGACGAATATTTCAATTAGTTTCTGGTTTACGTGGTTTACCTCCATTTTTAGTTAAAAACCCTGGTTTAAATAGTGGTTTTATGATACCACAATATACAGCAGCAAGTATTGTAAATCAAAACAAACAGTTAGCCAACCCAACTTCTACAGATTCTATTGTATCGAGCAACGGACAAGAAGACCACGTTAGTATGGGGGCAAATGGAGCTACAAAAGCAAAACGAATTGTAGATAATATTGAAACTATTTTAGCTATTGAACTTTTAAATGCTTCGCAAGCTTTACATTTTAGAGTGCCTACTAAAACTTCACCTTTTTTAGAGTCGGTTTTAGAATCGTACAGAAAAGAAATTCCTTTTATAGAAAACGATAAAATTTTAAGTACTGAAATTGAAAAATCTAAACAGTTTATTAAAACGCTAGAAATAGAAAACGAAGAATTATTTAGATAAAAAAAGGCAGGATTTAAATCCTGCCTTTTTTCTTTATTGTTGACCTCCTAATGTTATTCCTTCATTAGTAATTGTAATTAATTTTTGACGATACAAACCTCCAATAGCACTTTTAAAAGCTTTTTTACTCATTCCTAATTGATATTTAATATCGTCAGGATTACTTTTATCATGCAAAGCTAATTCACCATTATTATTTCTTAAAGCATTTAAAATTGTAATTTCATTTTTTACAATAGTATGTTTAAAACCAATAGCTTGAAGACTTACATCAATTTTCTCGTCATCACGAATTTTTTTAATATAACCAACTAATTTTTGCCCTTCTTCTATTTTTTGATATAATTCATTTAGATATAAAATTCCTTCAAACTCTTCATCTATTAAAACTGTAAAGCCTAATGCTGTTTGTCTAACAACAATTAAATCTACTTTATCACCTACTTTTAAATCCATTTTTTATTCTTTTAAATTGTTGAAATATTTTTTTAATATTTTATCATTCTCTTCTCTTGGGGTAAATATTTCTAAAAGTTTTGGTGAAGCCGATTCTTCGAAAAAGTTTTGTAATACTTGTTCTACTTCACTTAAACTATTAGCACACTTATATTCTAATTTGTACATTTTACACAAATGTTCTGCAGTTAAATTATGTGGTGTTTCAAAATAATCTAACGCATTTGTTTTTTGCGGTCCTGGTAAAAATCTAAAAATACCACCTCCATTATTATTAATTAAAATAATTCTAAAGTTTGCAGGTATGTAATTATTCCACAAAGCGTTACTATCATAAAAAAAACTAATATCACCTGTTACAAACACCGTGTTTTCCTGCACAACAGTTGCTGCTCCAATGGCAGTACTTGTACTACCATCAATTCCGCTTGTACCTCTATTACAAAATATTTTTACTGTTTTATTAATATCAAACAGTTGAGAATATCTAATTACAGAACTATTACTTAATTGTAGTTTAGAATTTTTAGGAATTACTTTTAATAAGGTGTCAAATACTTTTAAATCTGAATACTCACACTCCTCCACAAACTCCTTATGTTTTTTTAATCTACTTTCTTTTTTAGTTAACCAAAATTCTTGAAAATTACTTTCAGTTGGTTTTGTTAAAAAGAAAAACTGACTAAAAAATAACTCTGCCGAAATTTTAAAATGATGATTTAAGCTAAAAAAGGTATCAAAAGCTCTTTTACCATCTACATGCCAATGCATTTTTGGTTGAAACTTACGTAAATGTTGTTTTATTTTTTTTGAAACAATTAAACCTCCTAAACTTAATAAAATATCAGGTTTAAAAAGCTCTAATTCATTATCTTCTAAAGGAAAAATTAATTTATCTATGCTATTAATAAACCTTGAATGCGAAACATTTGCTGTGTTTTCTATTAATACTAATACCGAAGGATCTTTGGTTAAATGCGTTAATTGTATTTGCAATAACTCACTTGGATAATGTTCCCCAACCAATACAATTTTCTTTTTTGAAGTATTCCAAATAGTTGCATACTCTTGCAACTCATCTACATCTAACGGAATTTCTTCAAAACTAGAATCTACCGGTTCTAAAACCATCAATTCTGAAGTAGTTTCATACAAAGGCTCATCAAAAGGAGCATTAATATGTACTGGACCTTTATTTATTATTGAAGTTTCAATAGTTTCGTGTAACATTTCAGCAATAGAATTATCTACATTTAATTCTTCTACTAAACTTAACGAACTTAAAATATGATTTTCAAAAACATTTTCTTGTCTAATTGTTTGTCCATCTCCAATATCTATTAAATGCTGTGGCCTATCTGCAGAAATTACTACCAACGGAATATTACTATAATATGCCTCTGCAACTGCAGGATAATAATTTAACAATGCAGAACCTGATGTACAAACAATTGCAACAGGTTGCTGTAATTGTTGCGCCATACCTAAAGCAAAAAAAGCTGCCGAACGTTCGTCCACAACACTATACGCCTTAATACTTGGATGATTAGAAAAACCAATTGTTAAAGGTGCATTTCTAGACCCAGGAGATACTACTACATGTTCTATTTTATGAGCTGCACAACTAGCTATAATTAATTGTGCTAACTTGTTTTTTGGGTACTGTGGCATTTAATAACTTTATAATACCTGCAAATGTACAAACATTAAAAATGTTAATGTCTTTTTTTTATTTCAAAAAACAACTTTAACTTGATTTTTATCATTTAATAATTCAACAGATTAAAGTAATTTTATATTGACTAACTATAATCTAAATTGCCTTGATAAAAATAATTGCTTTATTGTCTACACTTTTTATTAATTTTTATGCCAGTATTATACTACTTGGTACTGCAAATAAAAATTTTAAAAACAGGTACTATTTAAGTTTGTTTTTTTTTAACAGCTTTGTACTTTTTTTTGGTCATTTTTTAACTTTCACTAGAAATTGGGAAATTTTTAAATTCTTTGATTTTCTATTTCTGGTTTCAATGCTCGCTTTTTACCCTTTATATTACCTATACCTTTATAGTGCTTTTAACTTTACATTTTTTAAATACAAATGGATTTATCACTTCACTCCAGCCATTGTTACTGGTGTGCTTATGCTTATTTTTACAAGTATTTCTAGTTGGGAAGAATACCATACATATATGAATAGTTCCCTATACGAAACCAAATTAACTACTACTAATACCAAAATACTAACCTCACTATATAAAGGTAGTCGTGCATTTTTTATAATTCAAATACTTTTATACAATTTCTTAGCAATTCGCTTTATTTTAAAAGCTAAGAAAGATATGAGCAATTTGTTTTCTAATTTAGATAAATATCAGACTCGTTATTTTTATATTACAAACATTTCGTTTATTTCATTAATGTCACTTCCAAGTATTTACGTGGCATATGTTGGGAGAATTCCTTTTAGTTCTAACGATCATCTAATACTTCTTTTCTGCACGTTATTTACAACACTATATGTAATTTTAGCAACAATAGGTATCAACCAAATACCTGCAAAAGTTAATATTTCAGAAAAAATATTAGATGACAGTAATTTACACGACAAAGAGTTAGAAATTATAAAACAAAAGCTTATTAACTATTTTCAAAATGAAAAACCTTGGTTAATTCCACAATTAAACATTTGGGATGTTGCTAAAAATATAGGTACCAATAGATCTTATATTTCAAAAACTATTAACGAAAAAATTGGTTGTAATTTTAATCAATTTGTTAATAGCTACAGAATTAACGAAGCAAAATTAATAATTAACAAATCGCCAAACTTATCAATTTCTGAAATTAGTGAACAGGTTGGTTTCGGTTCTGTAAATTCATTTATTAGAATTTTTAAATCTTTTGAAAACGCAACTCCTACAGAATACAAAAAGTCAAAAACATAATTTTTTACGATTTAAAACATCGTTTTTACGATATACAACTTAAAAAAGTAGGGCTATTTATACTTTTACACCAAGAGCTAAAACTAAGTCCATTGTTTTGAGTTGGGAATTAATTGCAAAAAGAAAAACCATACGTTACCCACAAGACGTATAATTATTTTAAAACTATTGGGCTTAGTTTTTCCTATAAAACTTTTTTCATTATCTCGGCTTTAGAAACCGTTTCATTCCATTCTAATTTAGCAATACTACTTTTTGTAATACCACCGCCTATATATATAGAAATTGTAGAATTATCTATTTGCATGCAACGTAAATTCACATAAAAATTGGTAGAATTTTCTATATTCAACTCACCTAAAAATCCTGTATAATAAGTTCTATTATAACCTTCGTTTTTAATTATAAAATCTTTTGCTTTTTGCTTTGGAAGTCCACAAACAGCGGGTGTTGGGTGCAGTTTTAAGGCTAGCTTCTCTATTAAATCATTAGATGTTACTTTAGCCAAAATATCGGTTCTTAAATGTAATAAACTACCTGCTTTTACAGTATAAGGCCCTTTTATTTTTACTTCTTTAAAAATTGGGCTAACAGAATCAATAATAAAATCTGTTACATATCGCTGCTCTTCTTTTTCCTTTTCTTTCCAATTAACTTTTACGGTATCTACATAAACCTGTGTACCTGCTAAAGACATGGTTTTAAACTCTCCATTTTCTATATTTAAAAAGCGCTCTGGCGATGCTCCCATCCACAAACCAACTTTTGGATGATGCCAACAATAAACAAATGCATTTTTATAATTATTAAGCATTTTTTTAAAAGTAGCAATTACTTCAAAATTAGATTTGCTAACTATTTCTTTTCTAGACACCACTACTTTTTCAGCACTTGTAGTATTTATAAAATTTACGGCATCAGAAACTAAATTATTATACTCTTTTTCGTTTTTTGAAGATGAAATAATTTCGATTACCTCCTTTTGCTTATTGTTGTTAATTTCTTCAAAATTAAAAGTTGTTGTTAACTTTTCGCATTCACTTTCTGGAAATATTAATTGTTTTTCTGAACTTGAAAAAGGTGCAAATACAAATCCCTTTTGATGATAATTTTCTAACTCAAACAACTCTAAAGAGTTTTGTTTGTATAAAGTTAAACCATTCTTATTAGGCTTGTTAAAAACTACAAAAGGCTTTTTAGCTATTAAAGCTTGCTCTATTTCATTAAAAAAGTTAACTAACTGTTGTTGCAATGTATTTAATTTAATTGTTGAAGTAACTGTTTTTTTATTTCATTAAAATTAGACCAAACTAATCCGTGGCCTGCATTGTTCAAAGTTACTAATTCAAACTGTTGTTTTGGAAATTTTTGTTCTAAATAAATAGAGTTTCCAAAAGGAACAATCCAATCTTTATTTCCGTGAATACTAATAATATTTGAAGGGGTGTCTGCCCAATTATTTTCAAACTTCAGTAAATCTGCTTTATGTCCTAATTTTTCTTTTGAAGCAGCTTTCCAAACTTCTGGCATTACCCAACGCGTAGCTTTCCACTTATAAAAATTTAAACCCCACGGCATAGGTTCTACTTTAGAATAAACTGCTGGCGCTAATAACATTATTTTTTTATAATCTTTTTTTGAAGCCAAAGCTATTGGACCTCCGTACGAATACCCTACTAGAATTGTGTTTTTAGGGTTTAAATCTTTTATCAAATTTTCTAACAATTCAACTTCAAATTGAATCGATGCTTGTACGTTACCAGTTTGATAAATACCATAACCTACCCTATCGTACGCTATTAAATTAGCCTTCTTATTTAATTCTTCATCAATTAAATAAGATTTAAAATCCATTGCCGATCCAATTGAACCATGTACAAAAACTAACGTAGTTAAAGTTGTATCAACTTCAATTTTAGTTTTTAAAACTCTATAATTAAAATTATTAAACGTTGCTTTTTCTATTAAAACAGTGGCTTCACCTTCAGAAAAAGTTTTACTAATTTCTTTTGAACTTTTAGGAGTAGACATTCTATAAAAAAGAACTATCAAAACCATAAAACCAAGCAAAAGTAATACACCTATAATTTTGGCTATTTTTTTTATTTTAGCCACTATTATTTATTATTTGCTAAAATATAGTTTGTTATTTTACATAACGAAATAACTCTATCTCTTTCATCAACTATTTTAATTTCAACTAAGTGGATTGTTCTTCCTTTATGAATTATGGTAGCTGTTGCAGTTACCAACCCGCTTTTTACGCTTCGTAAATGGTTTGCAGAAAACTCAATACCTCTAACAGAAAATTTTTCTCTGTCTATTGCCATAATTGAAGCTGGACTACCTACACTTTCTGCCAAAGCCATAGTTGCACCTCCATTTAAAATACCATCTGGCTGATGCACTCTCGAATTTACAGGCATTGTAGCCACTAAAAAACCTTCTCCAAAATCAGTATATTTTATATCTAAAGTTTCGTTTAATGTGTTTTCACACATTTTATTTAGCATATCTAAAGTTGCTTTTTTATCCATAATATTTAAAAGTTAGGTGGTAAAAATAAGAATTAAAAATAGTAACTTTGCAAAAGTTTAAAAAACAATTATGGCTTACAAAATTAGAGCAATTTTAGATGTTGCAGAAGATGTATTTAGAGATATTGAAGTTAATGAAACTTTAAATTTAGAAGAATTGCACTTTACAATTGCTAAATCTTTTGGGTTTAAAGGACAAGAAATGGCTGCCTTTTATAGAACTGATGATGATTGGGAACAAGGTGAAGAAATTCCTTTATTTGATATGTCTGAAGATGGTTCAGCACCTTGTATGCAAAATTGTATAATTAAAGATACGCTTAGATTTGAAGGTGATAAATTAATTTATGTGTACGACTTTTTTAGTATGTGGACGTTTTTTATTGAATTAACCGAAACAGCTAATACTACGGAAAACGAATTACCATACATTGCACTTTCTTTTGGAAATGTACCAGATGAAGCTCCTGAAAAAGAGTTTAAAGCAGATGAAATTGACGATGAATTTGATGCTTTTAACGATTCAGAAAGTTTAGAAAATATAGACGATATAGATTTTGATAATTACTAGTGAATAATATACGTATTCACGTTTTCGTAATTTCTGGTAACAAATTCAAAAGCAACACTTAAAATTTCACCCATATTTTTACACTTTTTAAAGTTTTTATCTTTTGTGTAATTTACAAGGTCTTTTTTAAGTTCTTCAATATTTTTTTCTGTAGAAATATTATCTTTTACCATACATTCTAACAATCGTTTAACTCGCTTTCTCGAGCCTTTAAGCCTACGAGCAATTGCAGAACGTTCTTCTTTTCTGTATTGCTCTACAGAAGCATCTTGCAAATTATCTTGTACCATTTTTACAAACGGATAGTTTTCTTTAAAAAACTGTGGAAAATAAACTTTTAAATTTCCTTCAAAACTTTGTTGATCAAAATCCATTGCACGTATCCTGTATTCTACCTGATCAAAATCGTACGAAGCAACAATAACGTAATTGTAGGCACGCATATCACCTAGCAAACGAATCATACAACGCTCGTTAAATTTTACAAACTCTTTAGATAACCTTTTTAAACCGCTTTTAGAAACTTGATCAAAGTTTTCACTCATAAATTGATCTCCTGGAATACCCAAAACGTGCTCTTCAATAAGTGTATCTTTATAAATTAAAAAGTTTATGTTATTTGGCGATAAAATATGTTCCCATTCTAAACCGTACACACGAGATGCATCGGCCTTTTTTACATATAAATAGGTGTGGTTATCGTTTAAAACATTTCTAATTTTTATACGAAAAGGTTTAGAGTTTCCAAACGTACAATAATCTATGGCATCAATATTTAAAAATGATAATGAGTCTTCTCCTCCATCACCATGCAAAATCATATACATTCGTTTTAAACTAATATCAATTTCATCACGTTCGTGCTCAGGATAATAAACTCTTATCCATAAAGTATCATCTCCATTTTTATCATACACCTCTATTGCACCTGCAAAACGTAATAAATCATCATAAAAAACAGGAATTTTTATACTTCTATTATAATCAGATAAATATTTATATAATAATTTATTAACTGGAAATGCCGGTTTTTTTTGTGATATTAATTTCTGTTCCTCCATCAATCGTATTATTTTAAAAAATCAAATTTACTATATTGCTGTAACAAAAGTCAATAATCGTCGTCTTAATTTTATACTAAACACAAAAATATTGGAAACAATTCTATCAATTAGCAACCTAAACAAAAAATTTGGAAGTATTCATGCGGTAAATAATTTATCGTTTGATATAAAAAAAGGAACTGTTTACGGTATTTTAGGTCCAAACGGAAGTGGTAAATCTACTACTTTAGGCATAATTTTAAATGTTGTAAACAAAACATCTGGTAATTTTAGCTGGTTCGATGGGAGTATTTCTACACACCAAGCTTTAAAAAGAGTTGGAGCAATTATAGAGCGACCAAACTTTTATCCTTATATGACAGCGATTCAAAATTTAGAATTAGTTTGTAAAATAAAAGAAATTCCGTTTACCAAAATTGAAGAAAAATTAAAAACCGTTAATCTTTTTGAAAGACGACACAGCAAATTTAAAACCTATTCTTTAGGTATGAAACAACGTTTAGCAATTGCTTCTGCTCTTTTAAACGATCCTGAAATTTTAATTTTAGATGAACCTACAAATGGATTAGATCCGCAAGGAATTCACGAAATAAGACAAATAATAAAAGATATTGCTGCTAATGGAACCACTATTCTATTGGCTTCACATTTATTAGATGAGGTTGAAAAAGTTTGCTCGCATGTACTTGTTATTAGACAAGGAATAAAACTTTATGCTGGTAGAGTTGACGAAATGACAGCATCGCACGGATTATTTGAATTAAAAGTTGATGGAGAAACAGATAAACTAATTACATTACTTGAAGGTTTTGAAGGCATAGCTTCAACAAATAAAGACGAAGATTTAATTATTGCCAAACTTAACAAACCAATAAAATCTTCAGAAATAAATAGTTACTTATTTCAAAATGGTGTTGTATTAACCCATTTGGTAAAACGTAAACCAAGTTTAGAACAACAATTTTTATCTCTAACTAACAACAACTAAAATGCTACGACTTTTAAATATCGAAATACATAAATTAAAACATAACAAAGCAAGTAAAGTTTTAATTGCTATATATTTTTTACTACTTACATCAATTGCTTTAGTTGCCGCTATAAAATTTGATATTGGTCCTATAAAATTTCATTTGGCAGAACAAGGAATTTTTAATTTCCCATACATCTGGCATTTCAACACTTATATGGCTTCAAACTTTAAGTTTTTCTTATTGTTGGTTATAGTATCAATGATGGCTAACGAATACAGTAACAAAACTTTAAAACAAAATTTAATTGATGGTTTAAGCAAAAAAGAATTTGTTTTATCTAAGTTTTACACAGTTATTCTGCTAGCAGCTTTATCTACATTTTTTGTATTTATGGTTTCATTAATCTTAGGATTTGTTTATTCCGATTTTAATGAAATTTCTATAGTTACAACAGATTTAGAATATTTATTTGCCTTTTTTATAAAACTTGTTGGTTTCTTTTCTTTTGGATTATTTCTAGGAATTCTTGTAAAAAGATCTGCCTTTGCAGTTGGTGCGATGTTTATTTGGTTTATAGCAGAAAGCTTTATTAAAGGTATGGTTTTTTGGAAATTTAAAGCCAATGCAGATGATATAATGCGAATTTTTCCTTTGGAAGCAATGACAAATTTAATCAAAGAACCATTTACTAGATTAAGTGCCGTAAAAACCGTTGCAAAACAGGTTGGTGAAAATATTTCTAAAGACTTTTCTGTACAAATATTAGATGTTGCTATTGTTTTAATTTGGACAGCTGTTTTTATCTATTTATCGTACGCATTATTAAAAAAGCGAGATCTTTAATCATATATTGCTCATTTTTATACTTTAATTGTATTAGAAATTAAACTTTTACGCTTAAATTTGGTCTAACCAAAAAGACCAAATTTTGAAAAAAGCCAATTTCAACTACATATGCTCAATAATTGTAGTTTTATTTTTTACACAAATAAGTTACGCTCAATTAAGTAAAACACATTATATACCACCTTTAACAAGTGCATCTTTAGGAAATGCCAACCCAGAAGAGCAATATATTTACATATCAACTCCTAATGCTGTTGATATAAATTATACAATAATTCCTATTGGTCAACCTACAACAAGCTATATTACTGGAACTGTTTCTAATACTACGCCGCAAGAAATATTTCTTGGAAACGGAAATGGACAACTTTTTATTCCTTCAACCTCAACAAGTGTAGTTGTAAACAATAGAGGTTATATTATAGAGGCTGAAGATGTTATTTATGTATCGGTAAGAATGGAGGCTGGTGGTGGCGCCCAAGCTGGAGCATTGGTTAGCAAAGGTTTAGCTTCATTAGGAAAAACATTTAGAGTTGGTAGCTACACCAATGAAAACCCTCAAGACAATTACTTAAATTTTGTTTCTGTTATGGCTACAGAAGACAATACTCAAGTAACTTTTAGTGATTTACCTGCAGGTTTAGTTATTAAAAATTATTCAGGTACAACACCCGTTACAACTACTTTAAACGAAGGAGAAAGTTATACAATTGCAACTAATAGTTTTGATGCAGTAATAAATAGAGATGGCTTAATAGGTTGTTTAGTTACCTCTGATAAAAATATTGTTGTAAACTGCGGTTCCGCAAACGGTAGCTTTGATAATGGAGGAGGAAGAGATTATGGTATTGATCAAATTGTTGACCTAACAAAAGTTGGAACTGAATATATTTTTGTAAAAGGTGATGGAGATAATGATTGGGAAAATGTATTATTGGTTGCACATACAGATGGAACAACAATAAGTATTAATGGAAACACGCCAGTTGCAACAATAAATGCTGGTGAATATTATTTAATTGAAGGTAACCAATACAATGCAAACGGAAATATGTATGTAGAAACATCAGAACCAGTTTTTGCATATCAAGGTGTTGGTGTAACAAGCAGTGAAGCCAATCAAGGAATGTTTTTTGTACCTCCTTTAAGTTGCGAAACGCGAGGAAACTTAGATAATATTGCTAATATTGAATCTATTGGTACTACAACTTATACGGGTGGAATTTCAATAGTAACAAAATCAGGATCAACGGTAACAATAAACAATCAGCCAATAACAAATTTCTCAACAATTGGCCCTAGTACAGTTGATGGTAATACCGATTATGTTACTTATAAAGTAACAGGTTTATCTGGTAATATTTCTGTTCAAAGTACAGATGAATTATATTGCGCCTATTTTAATTACAATGGATCTGCTACTTCAGGAAGTTTCTATTCTGGTTTTCCAACAGCACCAGAAATTAATTTTAATACAGCCTTTGTAACTCTTGGTATTTGTATACCAAACGTTACATTAGAAGTTGCTAATATGGGTAATTTTGATGAAATTGAATGGTTTTTTGATGACGGAACTGGATTTGTTGGTACTGGTGTTAAAACTTTACAATATGTTCCTACTGTTTCTGGAACTTATAAACTTATCGGTATTTTAAATTGTTCTGGTTTAACGTTAGAATCTTTAGAAGTTCCTGTAAGTATTTGCCCAGACGATTATGATACCGATGGAATTATTGACAACCTTGATATTGACAATGATAATGATGGTATTTTAAATTGCACCGAATCTTATGGTGATGTTGATATTTCATTAGCAAATCCATTAAGCGGTAGTTTACCAAGTACTCCGTACACTTTTAATGGTACAATTACACCAACAGGAAATGCTGCAAATAGTTTAGTTGGCGCTGCAGACGGTTCATTTAAAAGTGATGTTTCTGATAAAAATGGACTTCTTGAATCTAGTTTAACTTATAATATCAATTTTAATCAAGATTTAAACCTATTATTTAAACTTCCTACAAGCACGCCTTTAGGTGCTGGCGATTTAAATAGCGACCAAGAATTTATTATTAAAGTTTCAAATACAAAAACAATTACACTTGTTGATCCTGATGATCAGTTATTAGTTGATACAAATTACGATGGTGTTTACGAAACTGGTATAACTCAATTTTCTTCTTTTGAAATTAGATTTAAAATAAACGGTACTTCTCTTGCTCCAAGCGCAGGTACTTTCAGTTTTGTGGCAAGTATGGTTGACTCTTTTAGTTACACACATAAAAACACTTCAGATACAACTAGTAACAATGCTACTTTTAAAATTAAAGCAACTTGTTTACCTATTGATACTGATGGAGATGGAATAACTGACGAATTTGATTATGATAGTGAAAATGATGGAATTCCAGATTATATTGAAGTAAATGGGTTAAACAATGTTCTTTCTGGAGTAGATGCAGATTCTAATGGACTGGATGATATGTTTGATATTACAACTGCACCAATTGATACTGATGCAGATGGTGTTTGGGATTTTTATGATTTAGATAGTGATAATGATGGAATTTATGATGTTTATGAATCTCGTAGTGGTCTTTTAGATGTTAATTTTGATGGAGTTATTGATAGTGTAATTTCAACAATTGGTATTAATGGTTGGGACGATAATGCAGAAACTACACCTGATATTGGAGTAATTGGCTATACTTTAAATGATTTAGATACAGATACAGTGTTTAGCTATATAGATTTTGATAGCGATGGAGATAACTGTAGTGATGTTATAGAAGCTGGATTTTCTGATGGAAATAATGATAATTTCTTAGGTGATACTCCTTTTACTGTTAATAATGATGGAGTTGTAAACAACGCTAGTGATGGTTTTACTGCTCCAAATTCAGAATACAACACAGCAGGAATTATTACCATAATTACACAACCAATAAACACTGTTAGCTGTAATACCTTAAATTCTATTTTTGAAATTGAAATAAATGCAGTAGATAGTATTCAGTGGCAAGTTAGTACAGATAACGGCACTAATTGGACAGATATTATTGATGATGCAACGTACACAGGTTCCCTTACAGACCAACTAACCATTTCAAACGTACCTTTAACGTTTAATAATTATCAATACAGAGTACAATTACAAAAAAATGGTAATAGTTGTGGTTTAATTTCTGATGAAGTAATTCTAACTGTTAACCCTTTACCAATTGCAAATGCAGTTAATAACCTAGAACTTTGCGATAATTTAAATGATGGAGATGATACCAATGGTTTAGTACAAGGTTTTAATTTAGAAAGTCAATCTGCAACAGTTCTTGGAACACAATCTACTGCAGATTATACAGTAACGTACCATACAAGTTTAGCTGATGCACAAACAGGTACTGCGCCACAAGCGAGTCCGTTTACAAATACAACAGCAAACTCGCAAACAATTTACGTTAGTGTTGAAAATAATACTACAGGTTGTAGAAAGGCTGACATAAGTTTTGATGTTATTGTAAACCCACTACCTTTTGCAAACACAGTTTCTAATTTAGTCTTATGCGATAATTTAGACGACGGAAATAATACAAATGGTTTAGTACAAAGTTTTGATTTAGAAAGTCAAACTTCAACAATTCTAGGAACTCAACCTTCAACAGATTTTACAGTTACTTATCATACAAGTTTAACCGATGCTGAAACTGGAACTGCGCCACAAGCAAGTCCGTTTACAAATACAATTGCAAACTCTCAAACTATATATGTTAGAGTTGAAAATAACACTACAAATTGCGTAAATTCAAAATTAACTTTTAATGTAATTGTAAATCCTTTACCAATGGCAAATACAGTAGTAAATTTAGAAAGTTGCGATAATTTAAACGATTCTGATGATACAAATGGTATTATTCAAAGTTTTGATTTAGAAAGTCAAACTTCAACAATTCTAGGAACTCAACCTTCAACAGATTATGCCGTAACTTACCATTTAAGTACTACCGATGCTGAAACTGGAACTGCTCCACAAGCAAGCCCGTTTACAAATACAATTGCAAATTCTCAAACTATTTATGTTCGAGTAGAAAACAATACTACAAATTGTGTAAACTCTGAATTAACTTTCGATTTAATTGTACACCCTTTACCAATAATTACAACTCCAGTTGTATTAAAACAATGTGATAATGATACTGATGGTTTTAGCGATTTTAATTTAACTGAAGTGAATGCAGAAATTTCAACAAATTATTTAAATGAAACTATTTCTTTTTACGAAACACAAGCTGAAGCTATAGCAGGTACACCTGCAATTACTAATCCAACAATGTACACGAATGCTACAGTTAATAACGATGTTGTTTGGGCTAGAATTGAATCTACATTTGGTTGTTTTAGAACTTCTGAAGTGCAATTGGTAGTTTCAACAACAGGAATTCCTTCTACATTTCAAAGAACATTTAATGTTTGTGATGATTATTTAGATACTATAAATGATGATAGAGATGGTATTTCAACATTTGATTTTAGTAGTGTTGATGCCGAAGTAAGAGCCATTTTCCCTGCTGGACAGCAACTTTTTATAAAGTATTATAGAAATGAAACTGATGCTTTAGCAGAAACAAATGAAATTGTAGATATTTCAAATTATAGAAATATTGGTTATCCTAATTCTCAACAAATTTACATTAGAGTAGATAGCCAATTAGATAATGACTGTTTAGGTTTTGGAGATTATATTACCTTAAATGTAGAAGCATTACCAACTGCAAACTCAGTTACAATTACTAGACAATGTGATGATGATACTGATGGAATGTATCCTTTTGATATTACTGCAATAGAATCGACAGTTTTAAATGGGCAAACAAATGTAACTGTAAGTTATGTTGATGAATTAGGAAATCCATTACCAAGTCCGTTACCAAATCCATTTTTAACAACAAGCCAAACTATTACAATTAGAGTTACCAACAATGTAACTGCAGATCCTAATGGCGCTTGTTTTGACGAAACTACTTTAGAGTTTATTGTTGATGAAGCTCCTGCAGCGAATGCTGTTACAATTGCTCCAGTTTGTGATGATGAAAGTAACGATGGAATTCACGATTTTGATACCTCAACAATACAAGCAACTATTTTGGGTACACAAGCTTTTGATGTATTGTATTTTGATGAATTAGGAAATGCGCTACCAAGTCCATTACCTAATCCGTTTACAACTTCAACACAAACCATAAGTGTACAGGTAATAAACCCTGCAAACACTACTTGTATTGCCAATACAACCATAGATTTTGTAGTAAACCCATTACCCGATTTTGAAGTTGTTACACCACAAATATTATGTTTAACAACTCCTGCATCTACAATTACATTAGGTGTAACACAAAATAATCCATTAGAAACACTAGATTATGAATGGTTTGATCCTTTAAATAATTCAATTTCAACAAATACAACTTTAGATGTAAATGCTGATGGTATATACTCCGTTGCTTTGACAAAAACTGACGGAACTAATTGTACTAGAATTAAAGAAATTGAAATCAAATACTCACAAATAGCAACAATAACTTCAGAAGATATTACTATAGTTGATGATAGCGACAACAATACGATTACAATAAATAATGCTTCGAACAATTTAGGTTTAGGTGAGTATGAATTTTCGTTAATTGATATGGACGGAAATACTATTAAACCATTTCAAACAGAACCATTTTTTGATTATGTAGCACCTGGTTTTTACACTATTTTAGTGCAAGATATTAATAATTGTGGTATTACCCCTATTGATATTTCTGTAATTGGTTATCCTAAATTTTTAACTCCAAATAATGATGGAACTAATGATTATTGGCAAATTCAAGGAGTTAATGAAAACTTTTACAGTAAATCCATAATATACATTTTCGATAGATTTGGTAAATTAATTACTAAAATAAATCCAAGAGATAAAGGCTGGAATGGAACTTTTAACGGTAAACTATTACCATCTACAGATTATTGGTTTACAGCAGAATTAATTGATGATAATGGAAATATTAAAATTAAAAAAGGACACTTTAGTTTGATAAGAAATTAACAAAAAAACCAAATATTATATAGACTTATCCTAATATTTTCCATAAACTATTAATATATTTGAAGATTATCAATCAAATTTTCAAATGAAAAAGTTAGTATTAATTCTATTTATTCTTTTTAGTAGTTTATCCTATAGCCAAGGTGAGGCAAATTTTTGGTATTTCGGATTAAATGCTGGTATCGATTTTAATGGAGGAACGCCATCGCCTATCAATGGATCCCTATCTACAAATGAAGGTTGTTCTTCATTTTCAGATAAAGATGGTAATCTCTTATTTTACTCTGATGGAACAACCGTTTGGGATAGAACAAACAATGTTATGCCAAATGGTTCTGGCTTATTAGGTAGTTCTTCAAGTACACAATCTGCTATAATTGTTCCGCACCCAGGAAATACAGATGTATTCTATATTTTTACCGTAGGAGCAAATTTTACAGGCTCTAACCCTGGCTTAAATGCTTACACTGTAGATATGACTTTAAACGGAGGTTTGGGTGATGTTTTTGGTGCTGCCATTAACTTGTCTGACGGAAGAGACAATGATTGGACAGAAAAAGTAACTTCAGTAAAAGGTGCAGACTGTAATAGTTACTGGATTATTTCTTTAGTAGATAATAGTTTTTATAGCTATAAAGTAGATACTACAGGATTAATTAATACTCCTGTTATTTCTAATGTAAATTACAATACAGTAGACAATAGAGGATATTTAAAAGTTTCACCAGATGGAACAAAAATTGCTTGTGCAACATTCAATGCAAATAATTCTGATCAAGCAAGAGAAGGTAGATTACATTTATACAGCTTTAATGATGCTACTGGAGTTGTATCAAATGATGCCATTGGATTAATTACGGATGCAAGAGCTGATGGAGAACCTTATGGTGTAGAGTTTTCTCCAAATTCAACCAAACTATACACTTCTGTATTTACAGGTACAAATAATACTATTTATCAATTCGATTTAACGAATACAGATATTCCTGCAAGCAAAACAGTTATTAATTCTAAAGTTGGATATAGAGGAGCTTTACAACTTGCTCCAAACGGAAAAATTTATGCAACCGTACCTGTTGATTATTATAACGGTACCAATTTTTTAGACGCCATTAATGTTCCTGATGCTTTAGGAACTGCATGTAATTTTGAAAATGATGCGTTAGATTTAAATGGAAGCTTTGCAATGCAAGGTTTACCGCCTTTTATTGCTTCAATATTAATTCCTGTTGAAATTACAGATGGTGTTACCACAGTAAACATAAACAATACAACCGTAAAAAAATGTGTTGGAGATTCTTTTAACTTAGAACCACAAAATATTCCTGGTACACCTATTTATACTTGGACATACAATAGCACAGTTATCAGTTCGGCATCCACGTTAAACATTCCATCACTTGGAGTTTCAGATAGTGGTGTTTATAATTTTCATTGTGAAACAACAGATTTATGTGGGTTCAAAACTATTTACGAAGGTGAAATTACGCTAGAAGTTTATACAAACCCAACATTATTAAAACCAGCAAACATTGAACAATGTGATGATGATAATGACGGTTTATATAATTTTGATTTACCTAGCTTAAAAGATACTGAATTTCTAAACGGACAAGATCCTGCAATTTTTGAAATTACATATTTTACATCTCAAACTGATGCAGATGCTAATACAAATGCAATTACTACTACCTACCAAAATAGTAGTGCTTATAGTACAGATACTATTTATGCTAGAATTCATAATAAAGGAAATATCAATTGCTATTTAACTGAAAGTTTTACTATTCAAATTTTTGAAACCCCTACTCCATCAACAACCATAGTTAACTATGCTATTTGCGACTCAAACATAGTTGGAACTGATACCGATGGAATAGAAGAATTCGATTTAACAACTAAAGAAACAGAGATTTTAAATGGGCAAAATCCAGCATATTTCAATATCACATATTTTACAAATGCAGCATTAACAAACACAATAACAACACCTACTGCATTTCAAAATACAATTAGTGGTTTACAAACCATTTATGTGCTAGTCGAAAATGCTTCAAATAACACGTGCAGTGCTACAACAAGTTTTAATGTTGAAGTTTTTACATTACCAATTATCAATTCTAACTTTACATTTAAACAATGTGATGAAGATGGTGTAACAGATGGTTTTACAGATTTTAATTTAGATGAAGCAAATGACTATTTAACAAATGGAGACACTGCTTTAACTGTAACATATTTTGATAGTTTTAATAATGCAGACACTAACAATTCACCAATTGTAAGTGCTCCACATAATAACAGTACATTATCTACTGTTTTTGCGAGAATTGAAAATACAAACGGATGCCATAGAGTTGCGCAAGTAGATTTATTAGTTTCTGCCACTTCTTTTCCTGCTGGTTATTTAAAAACTATTACAGCTTGTGATGATGATGCCGTGATAGATGGTTTACACGAGTTTGATCTTTCTGGGTATGAAGCAGAAATTATTGCTTTATTTCCATCAGGACAAAACCTTTCTGTTGCTTATTACAGAAATTTATTAGATGCACAATTAGAACAAAACGAAATACCTACAGATGTAGAATACACAAATGAAGTAGCTTTTGATCAAACATTATTTGTTCGTGTAGAGAGTGATGACAATGGTGAGTGTTTTGGAATGGGACAACATTTACAATTAATTGTACAACCTAGACCAGAATTCGAAATTCCTTCAACAGAAATTTTTTGTCAAAATTTACCATATGTAGAAGTTGATGTAACAAATGCCAATGGTATATACACATACCAATGGTTTGATAGTTCTGGAACCTTAATAAGTACAGATAGTAATGCTTTTATTTCTAGTGAAGGAGAATATACTGCTGTAGCAACATCTCTAGAAGGATGCGAATCTTTTCCACAAACTATTACTATAGTACCATCTATAATTGCTACAATAACTCTAGATGATATTACTGTGGTAGATGATACTAAAAACAATTCAGTAACAATAGAAGCACTAAATCTTGGTATTGGCGATTATGAATTTACGTTAGATGATATTGATGGAATATACCAAGATGATCCCGTTTTTGAAAATGTAGTTCCTGGTATTAGAACTATATTTATTAGAGATAAAAACAACTGTGGCGCAGCACAAATTGACGTTTCTGTAATTGGATATCCAAAATTTTTCACACCAAATAATGATGGTTATAATGATACTTGGCAAGTTTTAGGTGTTAATGAAAACTTTTATGCAACATCAAATATTCTAATATTTGACCGTTTTGGAAAATTAATAACCAAAATTGACCCTAAAGGAAATGGATGGAATGGTGTTTACAATGGACAAACTTTACCTGCAGCAGATTATTGGTTTTCTGTGGAATTAACAGATAAAGACAATAATACTCGTATTAAAAAAGGGCATTTTAGCCTTGTTAGATAACAATTGCTATGAAAAAGATAATATTACTTCTATTTTTAAATTTTATTATTTCGTTTACATTAAACGCTCAAAACGATTGTGTTGATGCTATTGTTGTTTGTGGAAATAGTGGCTATACAGACTTAGAAGCTTCTGGCTTTGGTACACAAGAGTTAAGTGGTTCAAATACTTGTTCTAGTCAAGAAAACCATAGTATTTGGTTAAAATTGAATATTAATACTGGAGGTACTTTAGGTTTTACACTAAGACCCAATTCCTCGGCAATTACAGAAGATTTTGACTTTTTTATATTTGGACCAAATGTAAACTGTGGAAACATTGGACAAGCAATTAGATGCTCAACAACAAATCCTCAAGCTGCCGGACAAAGTAACAATTTTACAGGGCTAAATGGTACTGAAACAGATACTGCTGAAGGTCCTGGTGCTGCAGGAAATAGTTTTGTACAGTGGTTAACTGTAAATGATGGAGATTCGTACTTTTTAGTAGTTGACAGACCAATTGGTACAAGCAATTTTGACATTACTTGGAGTGGTACTGCTACTTTTTCTGAAGCACCTACAATTAATATGCCTACAGGAAACACGTTAGATATTGAACAATGTGATACCGATGGAACCCTAGACAATATATCAACCTTTAACTTATTAGTAAATAATAGCACCATTGGTACACAATCAAATGTTGTAGCAACCTATTATACATCTAATAATGATGCTACTTTAGGTGTAAACCCAATTACTAACCCAAGTAATTATCAAAATACAAGTACTACACAAACTATTTATCAAAGACTTACAAATACTGTTACTGAATGTTTTAGCGTAATAGATTTTACACTAACAGTAAACTCTGGTGTTACCTTTAACCCTGCTATTGATATACCTAGCTGTGATTATGATAATGATGGTTTTGTAACATTTGATTTAACTGTAAACGATGGAATTAATGCAGATGCAGCTAATAATACTTTAACTTATTTCGATACTGAAAATGACGCGTTATTAAACAACACTTCTGGAATTTTACCTAACAATTACACCAATGCAGTTGCAAATACCGATGAAATTGTTTGGGTTAGAATTGAAGACAATACTTCCGGTTGTTTTTCTGTAACTTCTTTTGAATTAAAACTTTTTGAATCTCCTTCATTATTAAAACCTTCAAATATTTTACAATGTGATGATGATAATGATGGGCTATTTAATTTTGATTTACCTGTACTTAAAGACACTGAAGTTTTAAACGGACAATTATCGCTAATTTATAATGTTTCATACCATACAACTCAGGCAGATGCAGATGCTAACACAAATGAAATAACAACTGCTTACCAAAATAGTAGTGCTTTTAGTACAGATACTATATATGTTAGAATTCATAATAAAGAAAATATAGATTGTTATTTAACCGAAAGCTTTACCATTGAAGTTTTTGAAACTCCTACTCCATCAACAACAATAGTTAATTATGCTATTTGCGATTCTAATTTAACAGGAACAGATATTGATGGAATTGAGCAATTTGATTTAAGCACTAAAGAAACTGAAATTTTAAACGGCCAAAATGCTACAGATTTTAACATAACTTATTTTACGGATGTTTCTCTAACAAACCAAATAACAACACCAACAGCTTTTGTTAATTCAACTAGTGGCTTACAAACAGTTTATGTAAATATCGAAAATGTAAACAATAACCTATGTAGCGCTACAACTAATTTTAATGTTGAAGTTTTTACACTGCCTGTTATCAATTCGAATTTTGTATTTAAACAATGTGATGAAGATGGAACAACTGATGGTTTTACCGACTTTAATTTAGATGAAGCCAATGATTTTTTAACTATCGGAGATACCTCGTTAACAGTAACATATTTTGCTAGTTTTAATGATGCAGACACAAACAATGCTCCAATTGTTAGTGCTCCTCATAATAACAATACCCTATCAACTGTTTTTGCAAGAATTGAAAACACGAACGGCTGCCATAGAGTTGCCCAAGTAGATTTGTTAGTTTCAGCAACTTCATTTCCTACTGGATATTTAAGAACCGTAATTGAATGTGATGATGATGCAAATATCGATGGTTTACGTGAATTTGACCTATCTGGTTACGAAACTGAAATTATTGCTTTATTTCCTTCTGGACAAAATCTTTCTGTAGCTTACTATAGAAACTTAGTAGATGCTCAATTAGAACAAAACGAAATTTTAACAAATACACCATATTTATCTGAAACCCCATTCAACCAAACTCTTTTTGTACGTGTTGAAAGTGATGATAATGGAGAGTGTTTTGGAATGGGACCACATTTAGAATTAGTTGTACAACCAAGACCTGTTTTTGAAATTCCTGAAACAGAAATATACTGTCAAAACTTACCTTATGTTGAAATTGACGTAACAAACCCTCAAGGAATTTACACCTACCAATGGTTTGATAGTTCTGGTTTATCTATAAGTACAAATAGCAATGTTTTTATTTCTAAAGAAGGCGAATATACAGCAATTGCAACTTCTACAGAAGGTTGTGAATCTTTTCCACAAACAGTTACTATTGAACCATCAATTATTGCAACTATAACTGAAAACGACATTTCTATTGTTGATGATACTGCTAATAATTCAATAACCATTTCAACAGATAATCTTGGAATAGGAGATTATGAATTTGCTTTAGACCATATTGACGGAATTTATCAAGATGAACCAGTTTTTGAAAACGTTGCACCAGGTATTAGAACAATATTTGTTAGAGATAAAAACAACTGTGGTATTGCTCAAATTGATGTATCTGTAATTGGATACCCTAAATTTTTTACACCAAATAACGATGGGTTTAATGATACTTGGCAAATACTAGGTGTTAACGAAAACTTTTATGCTACTTCTAACATTCTTATTTTTGATCGTTTTGGAAAACTAATTACTAAAATTGATCCAAAAGGAATTGGTTGGAATGGAGTTTATAATGGCAAGATTCTTCCTTCATCAGATTATTGGTTTTCTGTTGAATTAATAGACAAAAATGGAGTAAGTAAAATTAGAAAAGGACATTTCAGCTTAATTCGTAGGTAGCTCATTTTTAATTTATTACATTTAAATAAAATCGATTACTTGTGAAAACTAAATTTTTGTTCATACTATTAGTTTCTCTAAATCTAACTTGCGCTTATAGTCAAAGAGAAGCTAGTATTTGGTACTTTGGTGTAGAAGCAGGTTTAGATTTTAATAGTGGAAGCCCCATAGCTTTAACTAACGGAAAAACCAATACAAGTGAAGGTTCTGCTTCTATGTCTGATAAAAATGGAAACCTTCTTTTTTATACCGATGGAAGAACTGTTTGGAATGCTAACCATCAAATTATGCAAGGCGGTACAGGTTTATTAGGTCATAACTCTAGCTCACAATCTGCAATTATTGTCCCAAACCCTATTAAACCTAATATCTACTATATTTTTACTGTAGATGAGCCTAGCCCATCAAATGCTGATGATGATCCAAAAACACATACAGACGATGGTGTAAATGATGGTTTAAACTATAGTGAAGTAAATATGAATTTAAATGGCGGTTTAGGAGCTGTAAATACTTCAAAAAAAAACATTCACCTTGTAACTTATAATCAAAATAACCCACAAGAAACGGCTTACAAATGTTCAGAAAAAATAACTGCAATTCAACACGCAGATGGTAATTCTTTTTGGGTTATTACACATTTTATAAATAAATTCTATGCGTTTCAAGTAAAAGAAGAAGGTGTTACTACTACTCCTCAAATTTCACAAACTACTGCAACTGCTCCAATTGGTGGGTACTTATTAAATGCCATTGGTTATTTAAAGTCTTCTCCAAATGGTAAAAAAATTGGAGTTGTTCATATGGGTACTAGAAATACAAATGAGCCAAACCCAAAAGGAGGTTTAGTTAGAAATACAGGAAAAGTACTTTTATATGATTTTAATAATTCAACAGGAACCATTTCTAACCCAACAAATGTAATTTCGGGTATAAATCCATATGGACTAGCATTTTCTGCACGATCAAAAAGGTTATACATATCTTCAAACAATTATGATAGCGATGGAATTACTCAAGGAAGTTCTTTACTACAATTCGATATAGAAAGAAGTTCAATTGGAGCTTCAAAAAAAATAATTAAAAAAAATAATTGGGTAGCAGGAGCACTACAATTAGCTATTGATAAAAAAATATACCGCTCTGGTTACCCTGCAATTGTAAATGCCTCTAGCGAATATTTATCTGTTATAAATTCACCTGAAAAAATTGGTACTGCTTGTGATTTTAAAGAAAGTGAAATTTATTTAGGAGGAAAGTTTGCAGTTAAGGGATTACCGCCTTTTATTCAATCGTTATTTTTATTTAGTTTTAAATATGAATTTACTTGTCTTGGAGATGCAACTCATTTCTTTTTAAATGATTTTGAAGATGTAGATGAAGTGCATTGGGATTTTGGAGATGGCACAACCTCTACAGATATAGATACCTACCACACTTATAAAGATACTGGCACATACACTGTTACCCTAACAAAAACAATTGACGGAGAGGTTAAAGAACCAATAAGTAAAGATGTAATTATTAAAAACAAACCTATTATTTTAAACACAACACATCAATTAATACAATGCGATTCTTACGATAGTAACCCAAATGATGAATTGGGAGTATTCAACCTTAAAGCTTCAATTGATGCACTTACCTTTAACAATGCTGAAAATTTTAATGTTTACTTTTATTTAAATGATGTAGATGCCGAGGCCGATAGTAACAATGAAAATTATTTACCTACTATTTTTCAAAATACAATTCCAAATCAACAAGTAACAGCAAAAATAACTTACAAAAATTCTGACTGCTATAGTTTAGGAAAAGTTGAATTAATAGCAAATCCTAGTCTATTATTAACAACTACTAATTTAATTGGTTGCGATTTAGGAGATAACACTGCAGAATTTAATTTAGCTGCAAAAGAGCTAGAAATTATAAACAGTTTAAACCTTTCTAGTACTATAGAAGTATTTTTTTACGCCACAGAAGATGACGTATTTAACGATATTAGAATTAACGGCACCTACATTTCAGAAGAAAAGAAGGTTTATTTTAGAGTTTTAAACAATGGAACTTGTTATGGCGCTGGAAATTTTGATTTAGAGATTAATTATTTCCCACTAATTAATCTGAATGAAGAATTACACGTTTGCAAAAATGATTTTCCAGTAAATATATCTGCAACCATACCTACAGCTCTTCAAGATGATTACAACTATACCTGGAGTAATGGTAACTTGGCACATAATACTACTATTATTAATGAGCAAGATATTTCGGTAACTATAACCCATAAAATTTCTAACTGCACCAAAATAAAACAGTTTAATATTATTAAAGTAGATGCTCCCATAATAAACGGCATTGATGTAGACATAGATAAAAACACTGCTTTTATTACTATTAATAATAATTATGAAAATAAATTTTCTTTAGATAATAAGTATGGAATATACCAACCTGAGCCTCATTTTAGTAAACTAACACCAGGAGTACATACTATTTATGTAAAAAACAAATTTGCTTGTGACTTAAGTAGTAAACAATTTTATGTTTTAGGTTTCCCCAAATTTTTTACGCCTAATAATGATGGAATTAATGATACATGGAAAATACAAGGTGTTAACGAGGATTTTTATCGAATTACTGCTATCCAAGTTTTTGATCGTTTTGGAAAACTAATTACTAAAATTGATCCCAAAGGAATTGGCTGGAATGGAGTTTACAATGGTAAAATTCTTCCTTCTTCAGATTATTGGTTTTTTGTAGAATTAGTTGACAAAAATGGAAATACTAAAATTAGAAAAGGTCATTTTAGCTTAATCAGAAGCTAAAACAACATTAAATCTCAATTAAATTTATTATAAATTATTAATAATAAGAGATTTATATTATCTTAGAGTAAAGATAAACTCTTTTCAACATGAAAAGAATACCGTTATATTTACTAATTTTAATTCACTTTATATCATTTTCGCAGAATGAAGCGGCTATTTGGTATTTTGGAGAATTTGCTGGGTTAGATTTTAACTCCGGGGCTCCTGTGGTTTTAACTGACGGTCAATTAAACACTTTTGAAGGCTGTGCAACTATATCTGATTATCAAGGAAATTTATTGTTTTATACAGATGGAGTTACTGTTTGGGATACCAACCACGCAATAATGCCTAACGGAACTGGACTTTTAGGTAATACTTCGAGTACACAATCGGCCATAATAGTTCCTAAACCTAACAATGCAAACCAATACTATATTTTTACTGTTGATGACAGAGGTGGATTTTCGCCTTTTTCATTTAATGGAATAAATTATTCTACTGTAGATTTAACTCTAAATGGAGGAACTGGAGATATTATTTCTTCAGAAAAAAATATAAATGTAATTGGTCAAGCGTACGAAAAAATTACAGCTGTAAAACACGCAGATAATAATTCATTTTGGGTAATTTCTTTTATTCAAGATCAATTTTATTCTTGGAGAGTAGATGCTACTGGAGTAAACTTAACTCCTGTAATATCAGCAGCTTCTAACTCTTCTGATTCTCGTGGATATTTAAAAGTTTCACCAGATGGAACAAAAATTGCTTGTGCTAACTTTGGAGGAAACCACAGTATTAAATTATACGACTTTAATAGTACTACTGGTATTGTTAGTAATGAAAATATATTGGCGCTAGATTCTCCTGACGACATTCCGTACGGAGTAGAATTTTCAGCACAAAGTAGAAAATTATACGTAACTACCAATCAACAAAATGGAATACAGCAAACCACACCAAGTAAACTTTTTCAATATAATTTACTAGCAGCCAATGTTTCAACATCAAGAGTATTAATTCACACTTCTAATGTAAATACAAGAGGTGCTGTACAATTAGCAATTGATGGCAAAATATACAGAGCACTGTCTATTACACAAAGTTCACAAACTGGAACACCCTTTTTAGGTATTATTAACAATCCTGAAGCAGATGGACTAGCTTGTAATTATGTACACAACGCATTAGATATTAGCGCTGGTGACCCAAATAGAAATGTAGTTGAAGGTCTACCTCCTTTTATACAATCCTTTTTTTTAACCAATATAACAGCAAATAATGTTTGTTTTGGTAGCACTACAGAATTTAACTTAAGTTCTACTACTCCACCAGATAGTATTGTTTGGGATTTTGGAGACCCAACTTCTGGTGTTGACAATACTTCAACAATAGAAAACCCTAACCATACATTTACTTCAACTGGAACTTTTACAGTTACTGCAGTTATAACAATTGGTTTTGAGGTTGAAACAATTACTTTAGAAATAACAATTTACGATTTACCTATTGTAAATTCGCCCGTTACACTTATTCAATGTGATGATGATTTAGATGGTTTTACCAATTTTAATTTAGAAGAAGCAAACTCACTAATTTCAACAGCTTCACCAACTCCAACTATTACTTATTTTTTAAATGAAGCTGATGCTTTGGCAAATACAAATATTATTACCAATCCTACTAATTTTTCTAACAATCCAAACTCAATTGTCTGGGCAAGAGTTGTGAACGAAACCAATTGTATTGCAACTGCTGAAGTTAATTTACAAGTAACTTCAACCCAAATACCTACAAGTTTAATGTATACTTTTAACGAATGTGATGATGATACAGATGGGGTACTTACCTTTGATTTTAGCTCTACAACGGCTCAACTTTTAACCGATTTACTACCTGCAACCAACCTAACGG
The DNA here is from genome assembly GCF_900106565.1 of Lutibacter oricola. Classification (GTDB taxonomy): domain Bacteria; phylum Bacteroidota; class Bacteroidia; order Flavobacteriales; family Flavobacteriaceae; genus Lutibacter; species Lutibacter oricola. The sequence continues at coordinate 107,843 of NZ_FNNJ01000004.1, read as the reverse complement.
TAAGTTATTACGAAACTGTTGCTGATGCATTAGCTGAAACAAATACAATAGACGAAACAAACTACACAACCACAACACCCAACTCTCAGCAAATTGTTGTTCGAGTAGACGATTTAAACAATGGTTGCTTTGGCTTAGGTTTTCACGTAACATTAAATGTTGTTCAAATTCCTGAATTTGATTTAGCTTCAACCATAGAATTTTGCGACAATGATATTGATAAAATAATTGGTATTGAAAACCCAGTAGCAACTTATAATTATGTTTGGCTTAATAATGTTAATACAACAATTAGTACAACAGAATCTGCCGCAATTAATACAAGCGGAACTTACACTGTAATAGCTACAGATCCACTTGGGTTAAATTGCGAAACAACAAAAACAATAGATGTTACTATAAATAATGCCCCAATAATTAATAGCCCTATTACGCTAATTCAATGCGATGATGATTTAGATGGAATTGTAGATTTTAATTTAGAAGAAGTTATTGTAAATATTACTTCTGAAACTCCTTTACCAACCATAACTTTTTTTACTTCGGAAGCAAATGCTACAAGTAATACAAACTCTATTACAAATTCAACAGCTTTTTCGAATAGTACAATTTCAACAGTTTGGGCAAGAGTAGAAAATACTTCAAATTGCTTTAGTGTAGCTCAAGTAGATTTGCAAGTTGCTGCTACTGATATTCCTGATGATTTAATAATTACGTTTAATGAATGTGATGATACGCAAATTGATAATGATGATACCAATGGTATTAAAACCTTTGATTTTAGTAGTGCCACCAATCAAGTTCTAAACACCTTACCAACAAACACTAGCTATACTGTAACTTATTATGAAGATATTACAAATGCTCTTGCAGAAACAAATGCTATTAATCCTTCAAATTATAGAAATACAACTCCTTTTACACAACAAATTGTGGTTAGAGTAGATGATGTAGCAAATAACTGTTTTGGACTAGGTTTTCACGTAACTTTAAACGTTGAACCTGCTCCTGATTTTGATTTAGATTCGGAAATTACGTTATGCTTAACTTCTGAAAACTCTATAATAAACATTAAAAACCCTGCACACAATTACTTATACGAATGGTTTAATGAGGCTAATGAATTGGTAGGAACCGAAGCTGAACTTAAAGTTTCTAGTGTAGGAAATTATTCTGTTACTGCAAGAAAAATATCTGGATCAAATTGTATTAGTACAAAAACTATTCAGGTAAATTCTCAACCAATAGATTTATTAACAGAATTTAATGATGACAATCTAGAAATTATAAACAATACTTCTAGTAATTCAATTACAATACTAACCAATACTCTTCCAAATGGTGTATTCGAGTTCTCTCTAGACAATGGCATATTTCAAACAACTAATACTTTTAATAACGTAATTGGAGGTGAACATATAATAACTATTAAAGATATAGAAAACTGTACCGAAGCACAGTTAACTATATTTTTAATAAGTATTCCAAACTTTTTCACACCAAATAATGATGGTTATAATGATACTTGGCATATTCCAGGAATAGAATTTCAACCAAATTCTAATATTTATATTTTTGACAGATTTGGAAAATTAATTAAACTATTAAAACCTAATGATACTGGTTGGGATGGATACTACAACGGAAATCCATTACCATCTACAGATTATTGGTATAAAATAGAATTAGAAAATGGCAACATTCTAAAAGGTCATTTTAGTTTAATTAGACGATAATTTTATTGAAGTTTTAACCCTTCTTCAATTTTTTTCCAATTAATTATTTTAAAATTCTGATTTAAAGAATCTTTTCCCTTTGTATTTGCACCATCTTGAGCTACAAAAAAACCTTTTGTATAATTACCTCCAAAATTTACATTTGTAACATCAATTCCATCTGTATCATAAGTACCATCAATACTTTTACCATCTTTTAATAAAAAACTCCCTTTGTACTGATTAGAAATTCTATCAAAAACTGCATAAGAATTATTTCCTTGTGAAGACAAAATAACATACCCTTCTCCTTTTCCAGAATCGTAAATAGTAATACCTTCAAAATCTGCTTTCATATTTAAATCTTCCGTAGAAATAATTTTAGTTCTTTTATTTCCTTTATTCGGTTCTGCATTGTATTTCCATAGTGCATTTTCTTCTTCACCAATATATAAATTACCATAATAATCGTCGCATACAACACCCTCTGTTTGTCCGCCAACAACAATATTTCTAACAACTTTAGCGTCTATATAACCTTTATCCTCAAATATCTCCCACTGTTCTACTCCACCATCTTTACTATTTACAATAACATAAAACTTTCCTGTTTTTGGGCTTTTATACATTCCTAAACCATATACTTCATTTACCGAAGATACAATTGGGCGCTTAGTAACATCTATTAACTCTCCTGTATTTTCATTTACAATATGCAATGTAATTGTATTATATGTTCTGTTTGAAGAAGATACAACTGTAACTTTTTTACCTTTAAACATAAAATTATCTCTTAAATCTACATTATTTACTCTACCAATTGGGTAGTTGTAAATTTCTTTTCCTTGTAAATTATAAACCACTAAACCCTCTTGCTTATTAGTTCCAATAATAGTGGATTTAGAAACATCTTTTTTATGAATCCAAATACAAGAATCATCTGCAGCATCATCTGATTTACTTACAGGGTCAGTTTCAAAATCTGCAACTAAATTTACTACTGGTTTTAATTGCATTTCTTTTTGATTTACTACACCAACTTTACAACTTAGCACAGTAACAATAAAAACTAATATTAATATTATTTTTTTCATTTTTTAAAAATTTATAAACCTCACACAAAAATGTATGGGCTATATTTTATTAAAATCAACTATTTTTTAGAAATTATATTTTAAACCAACATTCCAGTTAAAATCATACCATTCTGCTTGCATAGTTTGAGCTTGTGTACCTTGATAATAACGTAATTCTTGGTTTGTTAAGTTTTTAAATTCAGTAAACAAACGCAAACCTGTTAGTACTTCATAAGAGGCATTTACATCTAAAAATAACTGAGAATCGTAATACCTATCTTCAAAAGCTTCATCTCCATACTCATCAATATAATCATCAGCAAAATTTACAGAAGCTCTCATTAAAAACTTATCTGTTTCGTAAGCTAAAGAACCATTAAACATATTTTCTACTGCTCCTGCTAAAGCAACATCTTCCCTACCTTCAATTCCATCAGTTTCAGAATTTGTGTATGTATAGTTTAAGTAAAGATTTAAGTTACGTAAAAATCCAGGTAAAAAGTTAAGCTTACGTTGTAAAGAAACTTCAAACCCTAGAATACTTGCTGTTTTACCATTTCTTGGTTGAGAATATTCAAAAGTTTCGGTTGGAAATGCAGCATCTACATAATCATCTTCTCTGTAGGTATAAATCCAATTATCTAAATCTTTATAAAAAACACCTGCAGAAAATATACCCACGTTAGAAAAATACTTTTCATACATTAAATCTAAATTCATAGACTCTGTTGCTTTTAAATTTGGATTACCTTCTTCAAACTCTAAATCGTCAGAATTTAAGTTTTGGTAAGGAACTAAATCGTAATAATTTGGTCTAGCAATTGAATTAGAATATGCCAAGCGTACTATATTACTAGTATTAATACTATATTTTAACTGCAAGTTTGGTAACCAATTCGAATAATTTTTAGAAGCACTTACTACCTCAACATCATCCAAACTTTCTGCTGTTTCAATATCAATTCTATATCCTGTATAATCTAAATTTGTTTTTTCGAACCTAACACCTGCTATAGCATTAAATTTTGACCCTAACTTTTGAGTAAACATAGCATATGCTGCTTGTACTTCTTCTCTAGCTAAATAATTTTGAGGAACAAATTCTTCTAAAATTGCTTCACTTTCAAATAAAATTGAATTGTTTAAATCTAAACCTCCTAAAAAGTTTGCATCAGCAAAATTACCAAGTTCATATTTATCGCCAGCTAAATAACCTGAAACTGTTTGGTCTGAATAAGGTATATTACTTAAAAAATCAAGGCCAGTTGTTGGCTCGTACTCAATATAGTTGTTATCTCTAGATTTCTCTTTGTCTTTGTATTTATAACCAATTTTTAGTTTGTTTTGGTTATCTCCCGTTTTAATTAACGGAATGTCTAAATCCATTTTATAACCTTTACTAACTTCTTTTGTTAGTTTATTTTCTTCAGAAATTTCTTTCAAATCAAATTCTGTTGGATCGTTAAAATCTGAACCTACAGGTACAACTTCTGGAAATTCTAAACTTGTTAAATTCTGAGTTAAGGCAACATCTTTATTTCTATAACTTATATAACGCTCGTTTGGTCTTTCTTCTGAAGCTTCAGAATAATTAGCCTTCCATTCAAGTTCTACAGAATTAAATAAAATATGCTCTCCTTTAAACGAAACCTTTTTAACTTTTTGCTCTTCTAACCTAGCGTTTTTTTCAGTTCCACCCTTAGTTTGTCTTCTAACTTCTGCTTCATATAAACCATCCGCTACTTCTTCAATACCTTTATATCTAAATCTATACCTGTTTTCCCAGTCTTTACGAACATTGTAAATAGATTTAAAGTAAATAGCATTTTTAGCACTAAATTTATAATCTAAATTGGCAGATATACTTTGCCTATTTCTTTTAACATTATATTTTCTAATTTGTTGATCAGAAAGAATTGGCTTGTCAAAATCTCCATCCCATTCAAATTCAATATTATCAGACCCATATTCATTTGAATATTGAGAAATACTAACTACTGCTCCCAATTTATCATCTGAAGTTCTTCCAGAAATTAACCCAGAAATATTATATAGAGGAGTTTCTCTAACTGGATTTTGACCATACGAAGCTGTTAAAGAAGCTCTAAAGTTTGAAGGAGCTGTACGAGTAATTAAATTTACAGCACCTCCAATGGCGTCTGCTTCCATATCAGATGTTATTGCTTTATTAACTTCAATAACCTGAATCATATCTGCAGGAATTAAATCCATTTGCACATTTCTATTATCACCTTCAGCAGAAGGAATTCTATCTCCATTCAACATTACAGAGTTTAATTGCGGTGCAATACCACGAATTACAATGTTACGAGCTTCACCTTGATCGTTTTGCATAGAAATACCAGGTATACGTTTTAAAGCTTCTCCTATATTAGCGTCTGGAAATTTTCCAACTTGATCAGATGCTACTACATTTGTAATATGAGTATTTGCTTTTTGTTGATTTAAAGCTTTTGCTTGCCCTTGAGCCATACTTCCTTTTAAAACAACCTCATTTAACCTGTTTGTAGATACCTTTAATTTAAAGTTAATAACTTTTGAATCGTTGTTTATAGTAACTTTCTCTTTAATGGTTTCGTAACCTAAATACGTAACAATTAACTCGTGTGTTCCATTGGTAACGTTTAATACATTATATTTTCCATCAAAACCAGTGTATGAACCTGTTTTTAACTCTTCAATTATAACAGATGCTCCTGGTAATGGTAGTCCTTTCGAATCTGTAACCACTCCGCTTATTATACCTGTTGATTGTGAAAATGCAGTTATTGTAATTATTAAACTACATAGTAATACTGTTATTTTTTTCATTTGAATTAGTAAATTTATTAAGCATCAAACTTACCGTTGCACTGTTACCAAACTCTTAATTACAGTTAATTAAAACTCAAAGTTTAAGTTATAAAAGCGTTAACTATTTAAATGAATGTTAACAAATCAATCTATATAAATAGCTTATTTTTGCAATATGCAATTTAAATTAGAATCTAAATTTAAACCTACTGGCGACCAGCCACAAGCCATCAAACAATTAGTTGATGGTATTAATAGAGAAGAAAAATACCAAACGCTTTTAGGTGTAACCGGTTCGGGTAAAACATTTACCGTTGCCAACTTAATTAAAGAGGTTGAAAAACCCACACTAGTATTAGCTCATAATAAAACATTGGCAGCTCAATTGTATTCCGAGTTTAAACAGTTTTTTCCAAACAATGCTGTTGAATACTTTGTATCGTATTATGATTATTACCAACCAGAAGCCTTTTTACCAGTTACCGGAACGTATATAGAAAAAGATTTATCTATTAATGAAGATATTGAAAAACTAAGAATTAGTGCTTCTTCTGCATTACTTTCTGGAAGAAGAGATGTTATTATTATTGCATCCGTTTCTTGCTTGTACGGTATTGGTAACCCGGTTGAATTTAAAAAGAATGTTATTTCTATTGAAGTAGATCAAGTTATTTCTAGAACAAAATTTTTACATCAATTAGTTACAAGTTTATATTCTAGAACCGAAACTGAAGTTAGCAGCGGAACCTTTAAAGTAAAAGGTGATACTATTACAATTTATCCTTCGTATGGAGAACACGCATACAGAGTACACTTTTTTGGTGATGAAATTGAAGAAATTGAAAGTTTTGATGTTAATAACAATGAAATTGTAGAAAAATTTGAACAATTAAATATTTATCCGGCAAACTTGTTTGTAACATCACCAGATGTTTTACAAAATGCCATACACGCTATACAAGAAGATTTAGTAAAACAATTCGATTATTTTAAAGAAATCGGTAAACACTTAGAAGCTAAAAGATTAAAAGAACGTACTGAATTTGATCTTGAAATGATTCGCGAATTAGGTTATTGTAGCGGTATTGAAAACTACTCTCGTTATTTAGATGGTAGAGAGCCAGGAACTAGACCTTTCTGCCTAATTGATTATTTTCCAGATGACTTTTTAATGATTATTGATGAAAGTCATGTTACAGTACCACAAGTTCACGCAATGTATGGTGGTGATAGAAGTAGAAAAGAAAACTTGGTAGAATATGGCTTTAGATTGCAAGCTGCAATGGATAACAGACCTTTAAAGTTTGAAGAGTTTGAAGTAATTCAAAATCAAGTTATTTATGTAAGTGCCACACCAGCAGACTACGAGCTAGAAAAAACCGAAGGAGTTGTAGTAGAACAAGTAATTAGACCTACAGGTTTATTAGATCCAGAAATTGAAGTTAGACCTAGTTTAAATCAAATAGATGATTTAATTGAAGAAATTCAAGTTAGAGTTGAAAAAGATGAACGTACTTTGGTTACAACATTAACCAAACGTATGGCTGAAGAATTGGCTAAATATTTAACTCGTATTCAAATTCGTTGTCGTTATATTCATTCTGATGTTGATACATTAGAGCGTGTAGAAATTATGACTGATTTACGTAAAGGATTATTCGATGTTTTAATTGGTGTAAACTTGCTGCGTGAAGGACTAGATTTACCTGAAGTTAGCTTAGTTGCCATTTTAGATGCTGATAAAGAAGGTTTTTTACGTTCGCATCGATCATTAACCCAAACTATTGGTAGAGCCGCACGTAATGTTGAAGGTAAAGCAATAATGTATGCCGATAAAATTACTCGTAGTATGAAACAAACCATTGACGAAACTGAGTATAGAAGAGGAAAACAAATTGCATACAACACCGCTAATAATATAATACCAACTCAAATTAATAAAAGTATTGAAAATACATTAGGTAACAACACCGGATCAACATATCAAAAGGATGATTCGGTTGCAATGGCTGCCGAAGAAGATTTAACTTACTTAACTAAAGGTGAAATTGAATCTAGAATAAAAGATAAACGTAAACAAATGGAAGAAGCTGCAAAAGCATTAGATTTTCTTGTTGCTGCTAAATTACGTGATGATATTAAGCTTTTAAAAGAGAAATTACAGTAAAAATAAGTTGTCATTCCTGCGTAGGCTAGAATCCATACAACGTACGAATAGATTCTTGTTTTCACAAGAATGACAAAATAATCAATTGTCATTCTGAACACAGTGAAGAATCCCACCTTCTGAGTAAGAGATTCTTCTTTTCCTTTCATTCAATCAGAATTGTAAATCGATAAAACTTAAAGTTAACACAATAAAAAAGCCTCGCAATGCGAGGCTTTTTTATATCTAAATTCAAAAATTGAATTAGTTTCCTTTAGCATAATCAGCTAAAAACTGAGCTAAACCGCTATCAGTTAATGGGTGTCTTAGTAAACCTGTAATAGAACTTAAAGGTCCAGTCATAACATCACTTCCTAATTTTGCACAATCAATTACGTGCATTGTATGACGAACTGATGCTGCTAAAATTTGAGTTTCAAAAGCATAATTATCATAAATAGTTCTTATTTCAGAAATAAGGTTTAATCCATCTGTTGAAATATCATCTAAACGACCTAAAAATGGAGAAACATAAGTTGCTCCAGCTTTAGCAGCCAATAATGCTTGACCTGCAGAAAATACTAATGTTACGTTTGTTTTAATTCCTTTATCTGAAAAATATTTACAAGCTTTAACACCTGCAGCAATCATAGGTAATTTAACAACTATTTGAGGGTTTAAAGCAGCTAATTCTTCACCTTGCTTAATCATACCTTCATAATCTGTAGCAATAACTTCAGCAGAAACATCTCCATCAACAGCCTCGCAAATATCACGATAATGTTGTAAAATATTTTCAGCTCCAGTAATTCCTTCTTTTGCCATTAATGATGGATTTGTTGTAACTCCATCTAAAATTCCTAAAGCTTGCGCTTCTTTAATCTGATCTAAATTTGCTGTGTCAATAAAAAATTTCATTGTATGTTATTTAAATAATTCGTTATCAAAAATTTACTTTTCACAAAAGTACTTATTTGATTATAATTTATAGTGGTTCATTAATAATTTTTCGTAAACTTTATCTGGCAGTATTCTTTTTAAAACAATTGAGAATTTTTGCATAAAATCTCCAACTTTATAATGCACCTTCGGATTTGAATTGTTTATTACCTTGTAAATAGCTTCTGCCATTTGAATAGGATCGCTCCCACTATCTACATGGCTATCCATTAAATCTAAATTAGATTGGTAAATTTTTTTATATGGTGATGTTTCAAAAACTGGAGTATGATATCTACCACTTGCAATATTTGTAGCAAAATCTCCTGGAGCTACATTGGTAACTTTAATTCCAAAATTTTTCACTTCCATCCTTAAGGCTTCTGTTACTAATTCCAAAGCTCCTTTTGTTGCGGAATAAATTCCTCTAAAAGGTAAGCCCATATAACCTGCAATTGATGTAACATTAATAATCAACCCACTTTTTTGAGCTCGCATAGTTGGTAAAACAGCTTTCATTACTTCGATAGCACCAAAAAAATTTGTTTCAAAAACGTTGCGCATTTCATCAGTTGGTGTTTCTTCAACAGGACCAGTAATTCCCATACCTGCATTGTTTACCAATACATCTAATTTCCCTTCATTTTTAATAACTTCTGAAATAGCAGCTTCTATAGTTTCAACATTTCTAACGTCTAATGCTACTAATTTAAACGGATGGTTTTTAATGTTTTGAGGATTTCTACTTGTACCGTAAACTATAAATCCTTTTGAAGTTAAAAACTCACCAACAGACTTACCAATTCCCGACGAACCTCCTGTAATTAATACAACTTTTGACATTATTGAAATTTAATTTTGAAAATTTAGTTCAAAAATACATTTTCAAACCTAATGATAGCAATTTAATAAAGATTTTATTTGTAGAAAAGTAAATTTTGAAACGTAACTTTAGCGCACAAAAAATGGCAAGCTACCTACATCACACTGCTACAACCTAATACCTTTGCTGCGTTCCCGCCCTGGAGGATTCAAAGGGAGCTAGTTGTGTAGGACTTGCCGATGCAAATCTACAATCATTTTTTAGTTTACACAATCATTTTTTTTATATTTTTTTGTAACATTTTTAAGGTTCTGTTTACTAATAAATTATAATAATATAAATCAATTAATAAACTATAACAACGTTACTATTACACCTTATTTAGTATATTTGTTTATCAAACAATCAAACCTTATGAATGAATTTATCAAAAAAAACGGAATTAATTTTGGATTAATCTTAGGTTTCCTATTAATCTTACCAACAATGCTTGGTTATGCCTTTGACATATCTTTACTAGTTAGTTATTGGACACTTGCTTATGTGTTTTTAGCAGTTATTATATTAGGAATTCTTGTTATTGCTTTTTCAAAAAAAGCATTGGGTGGATTTATTTCGTTTAAACAAGCTTTCGCATCTTACTTTATAATGATAATTGTAAGTTTCTTTTTATCAACACTTTTAAACTTTGCATTATTTAATGTAATTGATAAAGACTTTGAACAAGTTGTTAAAGAAGAGCAAATAGCCTTAACTGAAAAACAAAGAGATTTTTTTGCAAATCAAATGGGTGACGCTCCTCAAGATAAAGTTGATGAGTTCCATGACAAATTTGATGAGGCAATAGAAAAAATAAAAGAAGACAAACCTTATAGCCCACTTTCTTTACTTAAAGGATTTACAATTTCAATTGCCATTTTTGCAGTATTTGGATTGTTATTAGCTTTAATTTTAAAGAAAAAAGATCCGGCTTTAGAGTAAAAAAAAAACATAAATGGATATATCAGTAGTAATTCCACTACTTAACGAAGAGGAATCTTTAAATGAATTACACAATTGGATTGCAAAAGTTATGCAATCCAATTGCTATTCTTATGAAATACTTTTTATAGATGATGGTAGTACAGATACTTCTTGGGAAGTAATTGAAAAACTTTCAGAAAAAGATAAAAATGTAAAAGGTATTCGGTTTCAAAAAAACTATGGAAAATCTCAAGCTTTAAACGCTGGTTTTAAAGAAGTAAAAGGTAACGTGGTTATTACTATGGATGCAGATTTACAAGATAGTCCAGATGAAATTCCAGAACTTTACAATCTTATTTCCAAAGACGGATTTGATTTAATTTCTGGTTGGAAAAAGAAACGTTACGATTCTAAAATTCGTAAAAATATACCTTCAAAATTATTTAACGCAGCAGCACGTAAAACTTCTGGCTTAAAACTACACGATTTTAATTGTGGACTAAAAGCCTATAAAAATGAAGTTGTAAAAAACGTTGATGTTAACGGCGAAATGCACAGATACATTCCTGTTTTAGCAAAAAATGCTGGCTTTAATAAAATTGGTGAAAAAGTAGTAATTCACCAAGCAAGAAAGTATGGCGTTACAAAATTTGGAATTGATAGGTTTATAAATGGTTTTTTAGACTTAATTACCATTTGGTTTATTTCTAAATTTGGAAAAAGACCTATGCATTTATTTGGTTTATTAGGCACAATTATGTTTATAATTGGATTTCTATTTGCCTTCTATTTAGGTATAGATAAACTATTTATAGATACAGCTGGTAGATTAATAACACAACGTCCAGAATTTTATATTTCACTGATAACTATGGTAATAGGAACTCAATTTTTCTTAGCTGGTTTTTTAGGCGAAATTGTTTTACGAACTAATAAAGACAAAAAAAGATATTCTATTTCAAATAAAATTAACATATAACGTTTTAGTAAAAACTTATGTATGTTATTATTATAAATCTTATTTTTGTCGTAGAAAAACACCCTTACAACTATGAACACAATTTTAGAAAAAGCACAACTTTGGTTAACTGACACTTTTGACAGTGAAACTCAGCAAGAAATTCAAAATTTAATTGATAACGATCAAGATCAATTAGCAGATAGATTCTATAAAAACATGGAATTTGGTACTGGTGGAATGCGCGGAGTTATGGGTGCAGGAATCAACCGAATTAATAAATATACGTTAGGTAAAGCAACACAAGGATTATCTAATTATTTAATAAAAACATTTCCTAATAAAGACTTAAAAGTTGCAATTGCTTTCGATTGTCGCCACAACAGTAAGTCTTTTGGTAAATTAGTAGCAGATGTACTTTCTGCAAACGGAATAAAAGTTTTCTTATTTGAAGACCTACGTGCTACACCAGAATTATCATTTTCAGTAAAACACTTAGGGTGCGACGCTGGTATTGTATTAACAGCTTCTCACAATCCACCAGAATATAATGGCTACAAAGTTTATTGGGCCGATGGTGGACAAATTGTACCTCCACAAGATGGAGATATTATTAATGAAGTTAACAACTTAGACTTTTCTGAAATTAAATTTAATGCTAATGAAGATTTAATTGAAATTATTGGAGAAAAAGTTGATAATGCTTTTATCGATGCTTCTGTAAAAAACGGAACTTTTTCTGCAACAAAAGGAAGAGATGATTTAAAAATAGTATTCACATCATTACACGGAACTTCAATTACAGCTATACCTAACGCTTTTGAAAAAGCTGGTTATACAGATGTTAATATTGTTGAAGAACAACGTGTACCAAATGGAGATTTTCCAACAGTTGCTTCTCCGAATCCAGAAGAACCAGCAGCATTAAAAATGGCTACAGATTTAGCTGAAAAAATAAATGCAGATATAGTTATTGGAACTGATCCAGATTGTGATAGATTAGGTATCGCTGTTAGAGATTTAGAAGGAAATATGAAGTTACTAAACGGTAACCAAACTATGTGTTTAATGACAAACTTCTTGATTAATAACTGGAAGCAAGAAGGAAAATTAAACGGTAAACAATTTGTAGGTTCTACAATTGTTTCTACAAACTTAGTAAACGAAATTGCTGATAGCTATGGTGTTGAAACTAAAGTTGGTTTAACAGGTTTCAAATGGATTGCTAAAATGGTTCGTGAAGCTGAAGGAAAACAAGACTTTATTGGTGGTGGTGAAGAAAGTTTTGGTTATATGGTTGGCGATTTTGTACGTGATAAAGATGCTGTAACTGCTACTTTATTAGCTTGTGAAATTGCAGCTCAAGCAAAAGCAAAAGGTAGTTCTATGTATAAAGAGTTATTACAAATTTATGTAGATAACAATATGTACAAAGAGCATTTAATTGCCATTGTTAAAAAAGGGATGGATGGAGCAGAACAAATTGCTCAAATGATGGTGGATTTACGTGAAAATCCAGTTGCTCAAATTGATGGTTCTAACGTAACATATGTATACGATTATGATGCTTCAACAAAAACTAATTTAATTTCAGGAAAAGTTGAAAGTATAGATGTTCCTAAATCTAACGTATTAATTTACCATACTGAAGATGGAACTAAGGTTGCTGCAAGACCTAGTGGAACTGAACCTAAAATTAAATTTTACTTTAGTGTAAAAGAAGAATTATGTTGTATTGAAAAAGCAAAAGAAGTTGAAGCTAGTTTAGATACTAAAATTCAGCGTATTATTGCTGAAATGAAATTGAATTAATGAGTAGTTTTAAAAAAGTTATATCATATACCAAACCCTACAGAAAATTCGCCATTTTAAATATTATATTTAATATTTTATATGCTGTATTTAATGTACTATCTGTATTAGGATTTATTCCTGTTTTAGGAATTTTGTTTGGTCAAGAAGAAAAAGTTTACGAAAAACCTGTTTATACAGGTTTTTCGTCTATATATAAATATGTAAGTGGTTCATTAAATTATAAGGTAACAGAGTTAATTGATACTGGAGGAATAGAACAAGCCTTACTTTTTATTTGTATTTTATCATTTAGTTTATTTTTCTTCAAAAATATATCTCGTTATTTAGCCTCTTTCTTTTTAAACTTTTTAAGAAACGGAGTAACAAAAGATTTACGAGATGGTATTTATAATAAAATATTAATCTTACCACTTTCTTTCTTTTCTGAAAAGAAAAAAGGAGATATAATTGCTCGTATGACTTCTGATATTCAAGAAATTGAATTTTCATTCTTAAAACAATTAGAAGTTGTTGTACGTGAACCTTTAACTGTAATTTTTACGCTAATCTCTATGTTTGCAATTAGTGTAAAATTAACCTTATTTGTATTTATACTATTACCTGTTTCAGGTGGAATAATTGCAATGGTTGGTAAAAAATTAAAAGCAAATTCTATTTTAGCGCAACAAGAAACTGGTAATTTTGTTTCTTTTATTGAAGAAACCTTAACTGGCTTAAGAGTTATAAAAGGTTTCAATGCTGAAGATAAAATTGGTAGTAAATTCACTAATTCTACAACAAAATTTAAAAGTTTAATGAATAGTGTTTTACACCGTAAAACATTGGCTTCTCCTATGAGTGAGTTTTTAGGATCAGCAACAATAATTGCAATTCTATATTTTGGTGGTCGATTGGTATTAACTGATGCAAGCCCTATGAAACCTGAAGAATTTTTCGGCTATATTGGTTTATTTTATTTAGTATTAAACCCTGCGAAAGCTATTTCAACTGCCTCTTATGAAATTCAAAAAGGAACGGCTTCTGCTGAGCGTATATTCTCTATTATTGATACTAAAAATACCATAGTAGATAAAGAAAATGCTTTAGATAAAACTACTTTTGAAAATATTATTTCTTTTGAAGATATTTCATTTAAATATAGAGATGAATATGTTTTAAAGAACTTTTCTCTAGACATTAAAAAAGGAGAAACAGTTGCTTTAGTTGGTCAATCTGGTAGTGGAAAATCTACCTTAGCTAATTTAATTACTCGCTTTTACGATATAAATAAAGGTGCTGTTAAAATTGATGGAACTGATATTAGAGATTTAAAACAAAAATCGCTTCGTAATTTAATGGGAATTGTAACTCAAGATTCTATTTTATTTAACGATAGCGTAAAAAATAATATTTGCTTAGGTGTAGAACACGCAAGTGATGAAGATATTCTAAAAGCCAGCGAAGTTGCAAATGCCTATGAGTTTATTAAAAATTTACCAGAGCAATTTGAAACAAATATTGGTGATAGCGGAAACACTTTATCTGGAGGTCAAAAACAACGTTTAAGTATTGCGAGAGCTGTTCTAAAAAACCCACCAATTATGGTGTTAGATGAAGCTACATCTGCTTTAGATACCGAAAGTGAACAACTAGTTCAAAAAGCTTTAGAAGAAATGACTAAAAATAGAACTTCTTTAGTTATAGCACACCGTTTATCTACTATTCAAAATGCAGATAAAATTGTGGTTTTACGCAAAGGTGAAATTGTTGAACAAGGTAAACACGACGAACTTTTAGCTAACAAAGGTGAATATTACAAACTGGTTACAATGCAGTCTCTTTAGTTTTTAGTAACTAGTTTTTGGTAGTTAGTTAAAGATACACCGTTTAAAAATAGCTATTTATATTAAATAACCTAAAAGAGTTAAGTTCGTGAGTTACATTCTGATTTTTTTTTCAGAATCTCATCTTATTTATCATCATTTTCATAAGTAACTGTCATCCCTGCGAAGGCAGGAATCTATATAATATAAATGTCATTTTGAGTGAAACTAAAAATCTTAAGATTCTTCACATCAATTCAGAATGACATTTTTTTAAGCTTTTTTTAGTCCTAATTTCTCGGCTCTTTCTAACATAAAAGCAAAAGCTTCGTCGTAATCATTCGCAATTTTACCATCTAAAATTGCTTCTTTAATAGCATCTTTAATTTGGCCAATTTCTCTACAAGGTTTTAAATTAAAAGTTTCCATAATTAACTCTCCAGAAATTGGTGGTTGAAAATTACGAACGTGATCACGCTCTTCTACTTCTTTAATTTTTTCACGAACAATTTTAAAATTGTTATGGTATTTTTGAAACTTATGAGGATTTTTAGTTGTTATATCGGCTTCGCATAAAGTCATTAAACTATCAATATCATCGCCAGTATCAAAAACTAATCTTCTTACAGCAGAATCTGTAACATCTGAAGCTAATACAATTGGTCTTGAACTTAACATTACAATTTTTTGCACAAATTTCATTTTCTCATTCAAAGGCATTTTTAACCTTTTAAATAATTTGTACACCATTTTAGATCCTACAAATTCGTGTGCATGAAAAGTCCACCCAACAACCTTATCAAACTTTTTAGTAGGAGCCTTACCAATATCGTGTAACAATGCGGCCCAACGCAACCAAAGGTCATCTGTATTTGGAACAATATTATCTACTACTTCTAAAGAATGATAAAAATTATCTTTATGTTTCTGCCCTTCCACCTCATCAACTCCCTTTAAAGCAGAAAGTTCTGGTAAAAAACGTTCTAATAAATTGGTTTTATTCAACAATAAAAACCCGATTGAAGGTTTTGGAGATTCTAATATTTTATTTATTTCAACAACAATTCTTTCACGCGTAATTATGTCAATTCTTTCTGCATTTTTTGTAATTGAATTTAACGATTCATCATCAATTTTAAAATCTAGTTGTGTAGCAAATCGAATGGCACGTAACATACGCAAAGGATCATCAGAGTACGTAATATCAGGATCTAAAGGAGTTTTAATTAGCTTTCGTTCCATATCTCCTATTCCATCAAAAGGATCTAATAATTCGCCATAATTAGCCTCGTTTAAACTTAAAGCCAACGCATTTATGGTAAAATCTCTCCTATTTTGATCATCTTCTAAAGTACCATCTTCAACAATAGGATTTCTACTATCTTCAGTATAAGATTCTTTTCTCGCACCAACAAATTCAACTTCTAAATCGTCAAAACGTAACATTGCTGTACCGTAAGTTTTAAAAACTTGAACTTTTGGTTTATTTGGTAATAATTCGGCTACTTTTTTAGCCAATTCAATACCACTTCCTATAGCAACAACATCAACATCTTTTGCTTTTCCTCTTTTTAAAATAAAATCGCGCACAAAACCGCCAATTACATAAGAATCTATTTGTAATTCGTTTGCGGCTTGTTTAATATAATTAAAAACTGGATGCTGTAACGCATCTGTGTATATAGTATTTTTTGACATAAATTAAGGGCGAAGAACAGTTATTTCTCCATTTTCTTCAATCTTTAAAATAGTTGAAGACTTTTCATTTTTTTCTTCTTGTTGCAAATTTACAACATAGTGTACGCTATCCAAAACTGTTTCACTTATTTCAGAAAAACTTTTTGGGGTTTCAAATCCACTAATATTTGCTGAAGTTGAAACAATAGGTTTTCCAAATTGTTGAATTAACTCTTTACAAAACTTATTGTTCGGTATTCTAATAGCAACTGTGTTGTCTGCCGCTATTACATTTTTAGCTAACCCTGTAGGGTTAGCGTATATTATTGAAGTTGGTTTTTCAACAGATTTTAGCAATTGTAATACTGCAACCGGTATATTAGAAATATAGTTTTGCAACATTTTAATACTTGAAACTAAAATAATTAAGCTTTTACTTTCTGAACGTTGTTTTAACGTAAATATTTTTTCAACTGCTTTTTCACTAGTTGCATCGCAACCTAACCCCCAAACTGTATCTGTTGGATACAATATAATCTCTTGATTTTTTAGCGATTTTAAACTGTTTAAAATTTCAACATTCATTAAATAAAAAATTTAAGAATGCAAATATATTGTTTTACAGTAATTTATTTCAATAAAAAATCCCACTTCATATAAATAAAGTAGGATTTTTACGTTGTTAATTGAATTATATACTTTTAAACTGCAACCTCGTTATCTCTTAAAGCGTCGTTTAATGAAGTCTTTTTATTAGTACTCTCTTTACGTTTACCAATTATCATTGCGCAAGGAACATTAAATTCTCCTGCTGGGAATTGTTTTTTATAACTTCCTGGAATAACAACTGAACGAGCAGGAACTCTACCTTTCATTTCAATTGGTTCTGGACCAGTTACATCAATAATTTTTGTGCTCATAGTTAAAACTACACCTGCTCCTAAAACAGCTTCAGTTTCAACATGTACACCTTCTACAACTATACATCGTGAACCAACAAAAACATTATCTTCAATAATTACCGGCGCAGCTTGTAATGGTTCTAAAACACCACCTATACCAACACCACCACTTAAATGAACGTTTTTACCAATTTGAGCACAACTACCTACAGTTGCCCAAGTATCTACCATTGTACCTTCATCTACATAAGCTCCAATGTTTACATAACTTGGCATTAAAATAGTACCTGCAGAAATATAAGAACCGTGACGAGCAACAGCGTGAGGTACCACTCTAATTCCTTTTTCTTTATATCCTGTTTTTAATGGAATTTTATCGTGATATTCAAAACAACCCACTTCTATTGTTTCCATTTTCTGAATTGGAAAATACATAACCACAGCTTTTTTAACCCATTCGTTAACTTGCCATCCACCCTCAATTGGTTCAGCAACACGTAAAGTTCCTGCGTCAAGCATTCCAACTACTTCTCTTATAGTTTTTTGAACAGCTTCGTCTTTTAGTAATTCTCTATTTTCCCAAGCGTTTTCAATAAGTTCTCTAATATCTTTCATGTACTCTTAATTGTAATTTTTCACAAATATATTATTTATATCGTTATACTCTTTAAAATGATTAAATTTGCACAATTTTAAAATTTATGTAAAATTTTGGCACGCATACTAGCATTTGATTACGGAACAAAACGAACAGGCTTAGCTGTTACAGATGAATTGCAAATAATTGCTTCTGGCCTAGCAACAGTTAATACTAAAGAAATATTTTCATACTTAACTAAGTATTTAAAAAGTGAAAATGTTGAATTATTTGTAGTTGGGGAACCTAAACAAATGAATAATACAGCTAGTGAAAGTGAACAATTTATTAAAATTTTTATTCAAAAATTAAAATCTACATTTCCTAAAATACCTATTGTAAGAGTTGATGAACGTTTTACGTCTAAAATGGCTTTCCAGAGTATGATTGATGGTGGATTGAAGAAAAAACAACGACAAAACAAAGCCTTAATTGATGAAATTAGTGCCACAATAATTTTACAAACGTATTTAGAACAAAAATGAGAAATAATATATTTAGAAAACTAGTTGTTTTTATTAGAAGAAAATATAGGGTCTTCAATAAAAAAAAATATAGCAAACGTGACATTGAATTACTAAAAGACAAGAAATTTGTAATTGTTTGTGATAATTGCTGGGCAGGTTCTATTTATCAATGGCTAGAGCGCCCTTATAATTCACCTTTTATAAGTATTGGTTTTTATGGTGATTGCTATATAAAACTACTTTCTAACTTTGACCATTATATGAGTTTACCTCTAAATTTTGTTACTGAAAGCAAGTATAAAAACCGAAATATTACATATCCTTTAGCGCTTTTAGGCGATATTGAATTACATTTTACACATTATAAAACCGAAGAAGAAGCACAAACAAAATGGACTAGAAGAACTGCAAGAATGCTATCTGAAACTACCAATAAAGATGATTATATTTTTATGATGTCTGATGCCTGGTACGCTAAAGAGCATAACTTTGCCGATTTTGGAAAACTTCCATATAAAAATAAGCTGTCTTTTTCTAATCATAAGTTCGAGCATTTAAATTTAGAAAACCACTACGAAGTTTTAGAAATTGACAAAAATTTTAAAGATCGAGTTCCTAACGGAGTTAAGTTATTTAAAATAATGTTTATTTATATGGACTTTTATAAATGGATGGCTAAACAACTATCGTAAATACAATTATTACTTTTACTATACAACTTTTTAGTTTCAAGTATAAATTTGTACTTTTGCAAACTCAAAAACAAAGAAAATGATTTTACCAATTATAGCTTATGGAGATCCAGTTTTAAGAAAAGTTGGAACAGACATCGATAAAGATTATCCTAATTTAACAGAGCTTATTGCAAATATGAAAGACACCATGTACAATGCACAAGGTGTTGGTTTAGCTGCTCCACAAATTGGTAAAGCAATCCGTTTATTTTTAGTTGATACATCTCCTTTTGCTGAAGATCCAGATTTAAGTGAAGAAGAGCAACTATTTTTAAAAGATTTTAATAAGGTATTTATAAACGCTACCATATTAAGTGAAGAAGGTGAAGAATGGCCTTTTAGTGAAGGTTGCTTAAGCATACCTGATGTTAGAGAAGATGTTTTTAGAGAAGAAACTATAACTATTGAATATCAAGACGAAAACTTTAAAATGCATACAGAAACCTTAACTGGTTTAGCAGCAAGAGTTGTTCAACACGAATATGACCACATTGAAGGGATTTTATTTACAGACAAAATTTCATCATTAAAAAAACGATTAATCAAAAAGAAATTAGAAAATATTTCAAAAGGAAAAGTAAAAGCTGATTATAGAATGAAGTTTCCTTTATTAAAAAGAAGATAATTATATGGAGTTAAAAGACATAGTAGCAATTAACGGTAAACCAGGTTTATACGAAATTAAAGCACAATCTAAGGGTGGAATTATTGTACAATCATTAATTGATAACAAAAAAATTCCAGTAACAATTACACATAACCTTAGTGCATTAAACGAAATTGCTATTTATACATACGAAGAGGAAGTACCTCTACGCATTATTTTAAAAAGTATTGGAGAAAAAGAAGGTGGAAAAGAAGCTTTAAGCCATAAAGAAAGTGGTAAAGTATTAACCTCATACTTTAGAGAAATTTTACCAAACTTTGATGAAGAACGTGTTTACACTTCAAACATTAAAAAAGTAATACAATGGTATAACTTATTAGCTTCTAAAAACTTTGATTTCACAGCAATTCAAGAGGAAGAAGAAACTGAAGAAGCATAAAAAATGAATACCCGAGAACAACAACTTAAAGCATTTGACAGGTTATTAACCATAATGGATGAGTTGCGTACTCAATGTCCTTGGGATAAAAAACAAACATTACAAACATTGCGTCATTTAACTATTGAGGAAACTTATGAGTTAGGTGACGCAATTTTAGAAAATGACCTAGAAGAAGTAAAAAAAGAATTAGGAGACTTACTTTTACATATTGTTTTTTACTCTAAAATAGGTTCTGAAACTAACGATTTTGACATTGCTGATGTTGCCAATGGCATTTCAGAAAAATTAATTCACCGTCACCCACATATTTACAGCAATGTTAAAGTGAAAGACGAAGAAGATGTTAAAAAAAATTGGGAACAACTTAAATTAAAAGAAGGCAAAAAATCTGTTTTGGAAGGAGTTCCAAAATCTTTACCGGCTATGGTAAAAGCAAACAGAATTCAAGACAAAGTTGCTGGAGTAGGTTTTGACTGGGAAAAACCTGAACAAGTTTGGGAAAAAGTTCAAGAAGAATTAGCTGAACTTAACGAAGAAATTAAAAAAGGCAACACCAATAAAATAGAATCTGAATTTGGAGATGTATTATTTTCAATGATAAATTACTCTCGATTTATCAATGTAAATCCTGAAAATGCCTTAGAACGCACCAATAAAAAATTTATAAACAGATTTCAATATTTAGAAACTGAGGCTAAAAAATTAGGCAAAGAATTACACGATATGTCTTTAGCTGAAATGGATGTTTTTTGGAACGAATCTAAAAAGTTCTATCAATAGTATTTTTTGTCATTCCTGCGAAGGCAGGAATCTACAACTAGTGGCTTAATAGATTTTTGCTTCCCCAGAAATAACATAATATTTACAATTTTCAACTAATTTTAACAACTACATAAAAATTAAAATAGATTTCGTAATTTGAAATTCTCAATTTTTAATTACTACAACTATGCAAATTAAAGCCAATAATCCAGATGAGTATATTGCTCAAATTCCTGAAGATAGAATACCTTATTTTAAAAAATTACGACAAACTATTTTAGATAATATTCCAAAAGGTTTTGAAGAACAAATGAGCTACGGAATGATTGGTTATGTTGTACCCAAAAGCTTATATCCGGATGGTTACCATTGCGACACAAACTTACCTCTACCCTTTACAAATATAGCTTCACAAAAAAATTTTATTGCACTTTACCATTCTGGAATTTATGCTAGTCCAGAAATATTAGATTGGTTTGTTGCAGAGTACCCAAAACATTGTAAACGTAAATTAGATATGGGTAAAAGTTGTATTCGATTTAAAAAAGCTGAAGAAATTCCTTTTGATTTAATTGCTGAATTAATGCAAAAATTAACTGTTAAAAATTGGATTAAAATCTACGAACAAACTATTAAAAAATAAATGGAAAAAATATTAATTATCACTGGCGGAAGCAAAGGTTTAGGGCTTGGACTTGCCAAAGAATATCACAAACAAGGTTACAGAGTTATTTCAATATCTAGAAGTAAAATAGAAAAATTATATTCTATTGAACATTACAAATGCGATTTAAGTAATTCAGAAAATATTGAACCTATTTTAAATAAAATATTTAATCAATTAGATGCTGAAAACACTAAAAACATTACGCTTATAAACAATGCTGGTTATTTAGGTGAAATAAATAGATTAGACAAGATTGATGCTTCAGATATTAGTTATACTATGTCTTTAAACATAACGGCGCCTTTAATTATAACATCGCAATTTATTAAAAACACAAAAAACTGGGATTGTAAAAAACAAATTTTCAATATTTCTTCTGGAGCTGCAATTACACCTTATGAAAGTTGGGCTATGTATTGCTCCTCAAAAGCAGGTATTGATATGATGACCAAAGTTGTTGCTAAAGAACAAGAAAACCAAATTAATGGCGCTAACATTGTTTCTATTTATCCTGGTGTTGTAGATACCGATATGCAAGCAAAAATTAGAAGCACTAGCACTAAAGAATTTAAAGCTGTTATAAAATTTAAAGAACTCTATGAAAATAATCAGCTATTCACACCTTCATTTGTAGCTAAAAAAATTATTGAATTAGATTTTAAAGGTGAATTAACTAATGGGCGTATTTTAGATATTAGAAAAATTTAAAAAAGTCTACAAAAACAAAAAAGCAGCCCAAATGGCTGCTTTTTTTGTTATAATACTACTTAGTATTTATATTTTTTTTGCGTTCTTAACTTTTTGTTTTGTTAGTGCAATATCAATTACTTCACTCATTTCAGTAACATAATGAAACTTCAATCCTTTTAAATAAGACGCTTTAATTTCTTCAACATCTTTTTGGTTACTAGCACATAAAATTAACTCTTTAATATTTGCTCTTTTAGCAGCTAATATTTTTTCTTTAATTCCACCAACAGGTAAAACTTTACCTCTTAAAGTAATTTCACCCGTCATTGCTAATTTATTCTTCACCTTACGCTGTGTAAATACAGATACTAATGAGGTTAACATAGTTATACCAGCACTTGGTCCATCTTTTGGAGTTGCACCTTCAGGAACGTGAATATGTACCTTATATTCGTCTAAAACTTTAGGTTTAATTCCAAAATCTTCAGCATTTGCTTTAATGTATTCCATTGCAATTGTTGCAGATTCTTTCATTACCTTTCCTAAATTACCTGTAATAGACAACCCTTTTCCTTTGGAAATGATAGATTCAATAAACAAAATATCTCCTCCTACACTTGTCCAAGCTAAACCTGTAACTACCCCAGCAACATCATTACTCTCGTACTTATCGCGCTCTAAATGTGAAGCTCCTAAAACTTTTTCTATAGTTTCTATAGATACTTTTACATCGTAATCTTCTTCCATTGCTATAGATTTAGCTGCATAACGCACCATTTTAGCAATCATTTTTTCTAATCCTCTAACCCCAGATTCACGAGTATAAGCAACAACTATTTTTTCTAATTCTTTTTTACCTATTGCAATATGCTCTTTTGTTAAGCCGTGCTCTTTTAATTGTTTTGGTAATAAATGCCTTTTAGCTATTTCAACCTTTTCTTCAATTGTATAACCTGTTACGTTAATTATTTCCATTCTATCTCTTAATGCCCAAGGAATAGTAGATAAACTGTTTGCTGTAGCAACAAATAATACTTTTGATAAATCGTAATCTAATTCTAAATAATTATCGTAAAAAGTTGTGTTTTGTTCTGGATCCAGTACTTCTAACATTGCTGAAGAAGGATCTCCATTATGGCTAGATGAAGCTAATTTATCAATTTCATCTAAAACAAAAACTGGGTTTGAAGTTCCTGCCTTTTTCAAATCTTTTATAATTCTACCAGGCATTGCTCCAATATATGTTTTTCTATGTCCACGTATTTCAGCTTCATCACGCACACCACCTAAAGACATACGCACATACTTTCTACCTAAAGATTCTGCAATAGATTTTCCTAATGAAGTTTTACCAACACCTGGAGGACCATATAAACAAATTATAGGCGATTTCATATCTCCCTTTAGCTTTAACACAGCTAAATGTTCTATAATACGCTCTTTTACTTTTTCTAATCCAAAGTGATCTCTATCTAATATTTTTTGAGCTCTTTTTAGATCAAATAAATCTTCTGAAAATTCATTCCAAGGTAATTCAAGTAATAAATCTAAATAATTGCGTTGCACAGAATATTCTGCTACTTGCGGATTCATACGTTGAAGTCTTCCTAACTCTTTTTCAAAAGCTGCTTTTACTTCATCGTTCCATTTTTTAGATTTTGCTTTTTGACGCATTTCATCCAATTCCTCATCGTATGAAACTCCACCTAATTCTTCTTGAATTGTTTTTAACTGCTGGTGTAAATAATATTCACGCTGTTGCTGGTCCATATCAGTACGCGTTTTAGATTGAATATCATTACGCAATTCTAAACGTTGAAGTTCAGCATCCATTTTCTTTAAAGTCAATAAAGCTCTTTCCTTTAAATTGGTGGTTTCAAGTAACTCTTGCTTCTCCTCTACTTTTAAGTTCATATTAGAAGAAACAAAATTGATTAAAAACGGTTTGCTTTCAATGTTTTTAATTGCAAAAGAAGCTTCAGAAGGTAAATTAGGATTCTCTTTAATAATCTTAACAGACATCTCCTTTATCGACTCTATAATAGCGTCAAATTCTGGCTCCTTTTCATTAGATCTATCTTCAACTCGCCCTTTTGTTGTTGCTTGTATGTATGGTTCTTCTTGAACAAATTGGTCTACTTCAAAACGCTTTTTACCTTGAATTATAACTGTAGTGTTACCATCAGGCATTTTTAGCATACGCAAAATACGAGCTACAGTACCTACTTTGTATATATCATTAATAGTTGGGTCTTCTATACTTTCGTTCTTTTGAGCAACTACACCAATTGTTTTGTTTCCTTTGTTTGCTTCTTTTATAAGCTGAATAGACTTATCTCTACCTGCTGTAATTGGAATTACAACACCCGGAAATAATACCGTATTTCTTAAAGGTAATATTGGCAAAACATCAGGAACATCTTCTTTATTTATTTCCTCTTCATCTTCAGGAGTCATTAACGGTATTAAATCTGCATCTTCATCTAAAACATGCTCTAATGACATATTGTCTAATTTTAAAAATTTTGATTTACTCATAGTTTATTATAAGGTCATTTTGTCATTCATTTTTATAGCTAGCTAATAAAATCAATTTCAAAATTATTCTATTTATCTAATTAACAGCGAATTACAAATACATAACAACGCCTTCTCTTTATTATTTTTCAATTGTTGTGCCAAAACAATTTAAATTTCAACACATTTTTTTAGTATTTTTATTTAAAAGTGTAACAGTTTAAATTTTAACGAGTCTTTTTAATAGAAATCAGATTTTTGAAGGTAGAAAACCAACATAACAACCAACTAATAAAACGCTGTAAAAAAGGAGATCAAGCGGCTCAGTTTGAAATTTACAAACTATACTATAAAGCTATGTATAACACAGCACATAGAATAGTTGGTGACAAATTTGAAGCAGAAGATATTATGCAAGATTCTTTTTTAGCTGCTTTTACAAAATTAGATTCGTTTAGCGAAAACGTTTCGTTTGGTGCTTGGTTAAAAAGAATTGTGGTAAACAATAGTATTACTTCAATAAAAAAGAACAGTAGATTAGATGTAGTGCCATTAGAAAAGGTTGAAGTAAAATTAAGTGATGAAAAAACAGAAAGTTTTGAACCTGTAAATGCAGCCCAAATATTAAATAAAGTATCTCAACTTAAAACAAATTACAAAGTTGCACTTACGCTAAATTTAATTGAAGGGTATGATTATGAAGAAATTGCTCAAATAATGGAAATAAGTTATGAAAACAGTAGAACCACTGTTTCTAGAGCAAAAAATAAATTAAGACAATTATTAGTTCAGTAAAATGAAAGACAATATAGAAAACATATTCGAACAACTTGAAAATCAATTTGATATTGAAGAACCAACTATTGGGCATTTCAACAGATTTGAATCTAAATTAAATGCTAAAAAAGAAGCTCCAAAAAGTAAGGTTAAATTATACTCTCTTATTTCAGTAGCAGCATCAATAATTTTACTTGTTGGTATTTGGATTGGTGGTAATATTTCAAACTCAAAAGGAGTTGAATTAGCTCAAATTTCAAATGAAATGGAAGAAACTCAAAGTTATTTTGTTTCAACCATTGAAAAAGAACTTGAAACAATAGAATTAGAACGAAACACAGACAATGAACAATTAATAAATGATGCACTTCATCAATTAAATAAATTAGAAACTCAATACCAAGCACTTACTTTTGAGCTCAAAGAAAGTACTGAAGATAAGCGAATTATTTACGCTATGATCTCCAATTTTCAGCAACGTATTGAACTATTGCAAACACTTTTGCAACAAATTGAAAATGTTAAACAGTTAAAACAACAAAACAATGAAATATATGTATAAAACATTACTTTTTTTACTTTTTGTACCGCTAACACTGTTAGCTACCGAAAGAGGTAAATACACAAAAAACAAAGTAATTAAAAAGGAATATACCGTAAATAAAAATGCCACTTTTAAAGTAGACAATAAGTATGGTAATATAGATATTGTTAGTTCTAATTCTAATAAAATATTTATTACAGTTAGTATAACTACAAACGGAAACGACGAAGAAAAAGTTGAACGAAGATTAGAGCAAATTGATGTAGATTTTGATGCAAGTAGCAGTTTTGTTTCAGCCAAAACTGAAATTGAAAAGCATTCAAATTCTTGGAGTTGGTTTGGTAAAAACAACAATATTAATATTGAAGTTAATTATAAAATTTCTTTACCTGTTACCAATAACCTAGAAGTTTATAACGACTATGGTAATGTAAACCTAGATAAAATTGAAGGTAAAACTAAATTTAATGTTGACTACGGTAAAATTAACCTTGGTGAATTATTAAACTCTGAAAACAATATTAATATTGACTATACTAATAATTCTCAAATTGATTTTATGAAGGATGGAGCCATTAATGCGGACTATTCTACGCTACATCTTGAGCGCTCTGGTAGAACCAAATTAAATGCTGATTACTCGAAAATTTCTTTTGGAATGGTAGTAGATTTAGATTTTAACTGTGACTATGGAAGTTTAACAATTGATAACGCAGGTAATGCTAATGGAAATACAGACTATTTAAAAGTTAGCATTGGTAAACTAAGCGGATCTGGAGATTTCTCTGTAGATTATGGAGGTATTAGTATTAATGATTTAGGTCCTCAGTTTAAAAAACTTAAAATAGATGCTGAATATGCTGGTGTAAAAGTTGGTGTTAATAACAATGCAAACTTTAATATAATAGCATCTTCTAGTTATGGAAGCATTAAATATGGAGATGGCTTTACTTTTAACAAACAAATAAAAGAAAATAGCTCTAAATATTACGAAGGTTATTTTGGAACAGAAAACTCTGGAAGTAGCATAAACTTAAAAACCAGTTACGGAAATATTACATTAAAAAACTAAACTACTAACTATGAAATTATCAATATCAATTCTAGCATTATTTATTTGCATATCTGCAAATGCACAATGGAATAAAAAAATAAAAGGAAGCGGCAACATAAAAACCGAAACAAGAAATGTTTCAGACTTTGAAAAAATTTCAGTTTCAGGAAGTTTTGACATTGAACTTATTAAAGGTAAAGAAGGCAAAATTACTGTAACTGCTTACGAAAATCTATTAGAATATATTGTAACTGAAACGGAGAATGGTAAATTAAAAATTAAACCAAAAGACAGATTTAATTTGCGTTCTAATAAACCAATAAAAATTACAGTTACTTTTGAAGAATTTGATAAATTATCTTTAGCTGGTTCTGGAAATATTTTTTCTGATGATGTAATAAACAACAACACATTTGCTATTTCTATGGCTGGTTCTGGAAATATAGATTTAATACTAAACAGTAAAAAAACTGGACTTAGTATAGCTGGGTCTGGAAACTTAAATTTAAAAGGTGAAACAGATAATTTAAAAGCTAGTTTAGCTGGATCTGGAAATTTAAATGCTTACGATTTAAAATCGAATATTGTAAATATAAGCATTGCAGGATCTGGAAATGTAAAAGTACATGCTGAAAATGAAATTAAAGCAAGTATTGTAGGTTCTGGAGATGTAAGTTATACAGGAAACCCAACTATTGAAAAAGCATCTAAAATTGGCTCTGGTAGTTTTAAGAACAAAAGCTAATTTTAATAATAACATAAAAAAAGAGCAAAGATTTATTATTAAAATCTTTGCTCTTTTTTTGTATTCAATAAACAATACTTAATAATTTCTATAAGAATCAGATAATTCAAAAACTTTTTCAAAAATTCGTTCTTCAACTTCATCTAGTTCAATACCTCTTCTTGCCATTACAATTTTTGC
This sequence comes from Lutibacter oricola, assembly GCF_900106565.1. Lineage (GTDB taxonomy): Bacteria > Bacteroidota > Bacteroidia > Flavobacteriales > Flavobacteriaceae > Lutibacter > Lutibacter oricola. The sequence goes on along the minus strand of NZ_FNNJ01000004.1, from coordinate 79,390 downwards.
TGTTTCAATTGCTTTTTTAGTTAAATACGTTGTAAAACCAGAAGCTCCACCCCAACTAAATGATGGTACAAAGTTGCGTGGAAAACCTGTTCCAAATATATTTGAACTAACTCCTATAACCGTACCAGTATTAAACATAGTGTTAATACCACATTTTGAATGATCGCCCATAATTAAGCCACAAAACTGTAAACCCGTTTTTGCAAAACCTTCAGTTTCGTAACTCCATAAACGAACAGGTGCATAATTGTTTTTTAAATTGGAATTGTTTGTGTCTGCACCTAAGTTACACCATTCTCCAAGAACTGAATTACCTAAAAATCCATCGTGACCTTTATTCGAGTAGCCCATTAATACAGAGTTATTAACCTCACCACCTACTTTACAATGTGGTCCAACGGTTGTACCTCCATAAATTTTTGCTCCCATTTTTAAAGCTGAATGCTCACAAATGGCAAAAGGTCCTCTAACAGAACATCCTTCCATTATAGAAGCTTCTTCGCCAATATAAATTGGTCCATCGGTTGCATTTAATGTAGAAAACAACACCTCCGCTCCTTCTTCAATAAAAATATTTTCTTTATTAATAACTTGAACTCCTTCTGGAATTGGCTGAGATTTTCTTCCTTCAGTAATTAAATCGAAATCAGCTTTTATAGCTTTATCATTTAATGAGAAAATATCCCACGTATTCTTAATTTGTAAAACTTCTTCCTTAAACTCTAGTTGCTCGTAGGCATCAAAATCAACTTCTTCTTGGTTTTCTGTAGTGTAAAATGCAATTACCTCTTCACCATAAAACAATGCTTGATTTTCCTTTAACTCAGTAATTTTTTCTACTAATATTTCTGAAGGCAAAAATGACGCATTCACCATAACATTCTGCTCCATTTCAACCATAGGATATTTTTCTTCTAAATATTCTTCAGTTAAAGTAGTAGTTGTAAAACCTAAGTATTTCTCCCACTTTTGGCGAATAGTTAAAATACCTACTCGCAATTCTGCAACAGGTTTTGTATACGTTAACGGCAATAATGCATTACGTGCGGTACCGTCAAATAAAATATAATTCATAGTATTACTGTTTTAAACAAATGTAAGGTAAGTTTTTACGATGTCAAATGAAAAAAAGCTAGATTATATCGCTTTTATTTTATTTAAATAGGTATCTATTTGATCTGCGGCATCGTAACAAGCACTTACTGTTTCAATTTCAGCACAATATCTAGAATCAATTTTAGAGCCTTTACAGCTAATTGCAGTTAAATCTATTTTTTGAAAATCTTTATCTACTTCAATGCACTTCTGCATTAAATTTTCGATAGTTTCTTCTTTTTCTAGCTTAACACCATTCTTAATTAAAAAACCTTTTAAATAATTCTCTATGGCAAATTGCGAATTTTTACAAACCGAATAACTTAATAAATTTTCAGATGGTTTAAATAATTCTTCCTTTGCTAAATTTAATTTTTTATTTGCTTCTTTAAAAAAAGCTTTTGCTCTAGTTTCCATATGATTTAATTAAAAGTTAAAAAAAAAGTGCCGAACATTTCTGTTCAGCACTTTTACTATTATTAAAAATTATAAATTCTTATATAATTCTAATCTTTCCCATTGAACATCAACTTGTTCTTGAGCTTGTTCTAATAACATTTTACCTCTTTCAGCATCTTCTTTTACTACTCTAGTAAAACGAGTTTCTTGATACATAAACTCTTCTAATGGTGCTGATGGTGCTTTAGAATCTAATTTAAATTTCTTTCCTTTAGGTGCTAAAGGATTGAATCTAAATAATGGCCAGTAACCAGTTTCAATTGCTTTTTCTTGGTGAGCTGCTCCATATTTTAAATCGTAACCGTGATCACCACAATGTGAGTATGCAATAATTATTGAAGGTCCTGGGTAAGCTGCTGCTTCTTCAATAGCCTTTAATGTTTGCATATCTTTTGCTCCAATTGCAATTTGAGCTACATAAACATTACCATAAGATACTGCTTGTAAAGCTAAACTTTTCTTGTTGCTTGGTTTACCATTCATTGCAAACTTAGCACTTGCCCCAAGTGGTGTTGCTTTAGAAGCTTGACCACCTGTGTTTGAATAAATTTCAGTATCCATTACTAAAATATTAATATTCTCGCCAGATGCTAAAACGTGATCTACACCACCGTAACCGATGTCATAAGCCCAACCGTCTCCACCAAATATCCAAACCGCTTTTTTACGTAGATACTCAGATAAGTTTCTTAGTTTTTTAGATTCTGGAGTAGAAATTAAATCTAATTTTTCATTTAATTCTGAAATATGATCTAATTTAAGTTCTTTTAAAGTTTCAGTTTCTTCAGTATTTGAAAGAATATCATTTACTAAAGTTTCACCTACTTTACTTTCTAAACCTTTTAATAAACCTGCAGCAATTTCTTGCTTTTTAGTTAATGCTAACTGCATACCTAAACCAAACTCTGCATTATCTTCAAATAAAGAGTTTGCCCAAGCTGGTCCACGACCATCTTTGTTAGTTGTATAAGGTGTAGTTGGTAAGTTACCTCCATAAATTGAAGAACATCCTGTTGCATTAGCAATCATAATGCTATCTCCATATAATTGAGTAATTAACTTAATATAAGGTGTTTCACCACAACCAGAACAAGCTCCAGAGAACTCGAATAATGGCTCTAAGAATTGAGAACCTTTAACTGTACTCGTTTTAAGTTCTTTTCTGTCGTAATCTGGTAAATCAATAAAGTAATCCCAGTTTTTATCTTCTACTTCTTCTACCTCTAATTTTTTATGCAAGTTAATTGCAAATAAACCTTCAACCTCTTTACTTTCTGCAGGACATACTTGAACACATAAATCACATCCTGTACAATCTTGAGGAGAAACTTGTAAAACGTAACTTTCAGTTTCTTTATTAAAAGGTCTTCCTTTTGCTGGTACAGATTTTAATCCTTCTGGAGCATCCGCTAAAATATCGTTAGATACCACTTTTGCTCTAATTGCTGCGTGCGGACAAATGTTAACACATTTGTTACATTGTGTACATAAATCTGCATCATCCCAAGTTGGAACCGCATCAGCAATACCACGTTTTTCATATTGAGTAGTTCCAGTAGGGAATGTTCCATCTGGTGCAAAAGCACTTACCGGAAGAGAATCTCCATTACCAGCTAAAATTGTACCTAAAATTTCTTTTACAAAATCATCAGCTTTCTCATTCATCATTGGTAATAAACCATCTTCGTTAGTTATATGACGAGGATACTCAACTTTTTGTAAGTTTTCTAATGATTTATCTACCGCGTTAAAGTTCATTTGAACTACAGCATCACCTTTTTTAGAGTATGATTTTACAATTGCTTCTTTAATTTTCTTAATTGCTTCATCTTTTGGAAGAACACCCGAAATAGCAAAGAAACAAGTTTGTAATACTGTATTTGTACGTTTTCCTAATTTAGCATCTTGCGCTACTTTAGTTGCATCTACTACATAAAACTCAATGTTTTTATCTATAATAGTTTGTTGCATTGAACTTGGTAACTCTGTCCAAACTTTATATTTATCGTAAGGTGAATTTAATAAGAATGTACCACCTTCTTTAATATGACCTAATACATCATACTTCTGAATAAAGTTAAATTGGTGACAAGCAATAAAGTTTGCCGTTGTAATTAAATATGAAGAATAAATTGGTTCTGGTCCAAAACGTAAGTGAGAAACTGTTTGCGCACCTGCTTTTTTAGAGTCATATACAAAATATCCTTGAACATAATTATCAGTTGTTTCACCAATAATTTTAATTGAGTTTTTATTAGCACCAACAGTACCATCAGATCCTAAACCGTAGAACATACAGTTAAATGTAGATTTTTTAGTTTGGAAACCTGGCTCGTAAGGTAAACTTGTATGTGTTACATCATCATTAATACCAATTGTAAAGTGGTTTTTAGGTGAATTATTTTCTAATTCATCAAAAATACCTTTAACCATAGTTGGTGTAAATTCTTTTGATGAAAGACCATAACGACCACCAACAATTGAAGGCATATCATCACCTAATTCAACATAAGAAGTAACAACATCTTGATAAAGAGGTTCTCCAACACTTCCTGGCTCTTTAGTTCTATCTAATACAGCTACTTTTTTAACTGTTTTTGGCATTTGCTCAATAAAGTCGCTTACAGAGAACGGACGGTATAATCTTACAAATAATGCTCCAACTTTTTCTCCTTTTTCAACTAAAGTATCAATAGTTTCCATTACTGGTCCTTGACCAGACCCCATAACTACAACTACTTTTTCAGCTTCAGGATGACCAACATAATAGAATAAACTATATTTTCTTCCTGTATGCTCATAAAATTCATCCATAGTATCTTGTACTATTTCTGGAACTTTTTCGTAATATTTATTAGCTGCTTCACGAGCTTGGAAAAATACATCTGGGTTTTGTGCTGTACCTCTTAATACAGGATTATCTGGATCTAATGAATTCTTTTTAAGTTTCATTATTTCCTCTTCTGGCATCATTGCTTTTATTACATCATCAGAAATTGCATCAATTTTAGAAATTTCATGTGAAGTTCTAAATCCGTCAAAAATGTTCATAAACGGAACCTTACTTTTTAATGCAGCTACTTGAGCAATTAAAGCAAAATCGTGTGCTTCTTGAACCGACCCACCAAATAACATAGAAAATCCTGTTTGACGTGCCGCCATAACATCTGAATGATCTCCAAAAATAGATAATGCGTGAGTTGCAATAGTTCTTGCGGCTACATGTATTACAGTTGGTAATAATTCACCAGCCATTTTATACATATTAGGTATCATTAATAATAACCCCTGAGATGCTGTAAATGTAGTTGTTAAAGCTCCACCTTGTAAAGATCCGTGAACAGTACCTGCTGCACCAGCTTCACTCTGCATTTCAACAATTCTAGGAACATCGTTCCAAATGTTTTTTTCTCCTTTTGCACTATAAACATCTACATGTTCTCCCATAGGAGAAGCTGGTGTAATTGGATAAATAGCACAAACTTCATTAGTTTTATGTGCTACTCTAGCTACAGCCTCATTAGCATCACAAATTAACTTTTTAGTTTCTGATTTCATTATATTTTGTATTTACATAAAATAATTTGCTGTACGTATTTATGGAATTGTTACAAATTATTTAATTCAATTATTTATTTAAGTACTGCTAATTTATAGGATTGAACCAAGATTTATACTGATATATATCAGTAAAAAAATTGATTTAATTATTTAGAATAGTTTTAAACAGCATTGATAAACACTTGATTTTCATCTGGTTTACCAAACTGGTTAATCAATTTTAGTAATGTAAGTAACAAAATTAACAATGTATTAACACCTAAATTTCTTCCAATTAAAGACTTAATAGTATTATTTTATGAATTATTATAATAACACACAAGTGAAGATTTTATTCAATTTTTAACAAATTAAATTGAACACTCTTAATTGACTATATTCCAATAAAAAGCTGATTTCTTTAGCAATATCAATGCATTTTTTAAAAACTCAAGAGTTGAAATTGCAAATAGATATAGCAACTAAATTTTTGACAATTCTATTTTACTAATTTGTAATTCGAATTCTTCATTCTCTTTATTTGCAATTAAAAAACCTATTTCTTCAATTCTATTATTAAGACTAACTGGCTCTAGAACCTTTCGCCCTCTATAATAAGGAACTAAATCCTTAATTGAAATTTTTATAATCTCATCTCTATTTGAAGTTAGAAATGTTGTTTTAAAAGCAAAATTATCAGTTATACTTGATTTTACCCTGAATTGATATTTTTTATTATCTCCTTTTAAATAAAGCTTAATAAATTTATAGGTGTTAATTTCTACTACATCAATTCTACCTCTTAGTAAAGAAAACCCACCGTTATTCTCTAAAGATACTTTTCCTGCAAAAACTCCTTTACCATTACTATTATATCTAAAGTTACTTTGGGACATACCACCCATAACTACATCATTTACCGTGGTCCAATTTTCAATATTAGAATGTTTACTAAAATCAAATAATAAAGATGTATTCATAATACTCTACAATTAAAGTTTAAAGTGTTTTAGTTAAACTCGCCAAATAGTTCGTTTAACTTTTTTGTTCTGTGATTAAAAATTTCAACAAGTTTTGGCTTCACTAAAAAAGGGTGAACCAATCTTCCTATAAAACCAAATGGAATTTTATAATCAATAATATCCTCCATTTCTACACCACCTTCAATTTCTTTAATAAAATGTTTATGATGCCAAAGAGAATAAGGCCCAAATCGTTGCTCATCAACAAAATAGTGTTTATTTACTACGTGAGTAATCTCTGTTACCCAATTAGTTTTGATTCCTAAAATAGGAGTTACAATGTATTGTATTATTTGCCCTGCGTACAAAGATCTTTCATCACCAGAAATAATATCAAAACTCATATAAGCAGGAGTTATCTCTTTTAAATTGCCTGGGCTAGACAAAAAATCCCAAGCTTCATTTAATGTTATAGGTAATTTTTGTTTTGATGATAATCTATATACTGTTCCTTTTGTACTAAAATTCATTTTTTAATTTTTAAAATAGACATAACCATTTAAACTTGTTGCAATTATCAACCATATAAAATAAGGCACTATTAACCAAGATTTAACTCCCAAACCATTACCAAATTGAAATAGATAATACCCAATTACAGCGGTTAATAAAATAATTTCTAACAAACCAAAACCCAAATGGCGTTGATTAAAAAAAATGTAATTCCATGCTATATTTAATACAAATTGAATTAAAAATACTATCCAAAATGTAACACCTGGTTTTAAAACCAATAAATGAGCTAAATAAAATGAAAAACAAACCATAATAGTACTCCAAGCAACTCCAAAAAACCATCCAGGAGGTGTCCAAGGAGCTCTATTTAAATTTAGATACCAATTAGCTTGCGGGCCGTTATTCATTAAATAACTTCCAATAGCTAATGCACCAAAATTTAAAATTAAAAACAATATTATGTATTGTATATGTGTACTCACTCTATTTTAAATGATTTAATATTTTAGAGCTCATAGGTTTTGTAATCGAATAATAGTAATCAATAAAACTTCCGTTTTCATCTATTAAATACTTTTGAAAATTCCATTTAACACTAGAACTTTTTACACCATTTTTTTCTTTATTAGTTAACCAAGCATATAGCGGGTGTTGGTTTTCACCTTTTACATCAATTTTTTCAGTCATTAAAAATGTTACACCATAGTTAACCTCACAAAACGATTGAATTTCCGACAAAGTTCCTGGCTCCTGACCTCCAAACTGATTACAAGGTACACCAATTACCACTAATTTATCTTTATAGGCTTTATGTAATTTTTCTAAATCTTCATACTGTTTTGTAAAACCACATTTTGAAGCTGTATTTACAAACAATATTTTTTTCCCTTTAAAACTTTCAAAATCTATTTTTTCTCCTGCAATACTCTTTATTGAAATTTGATACATAGACGGTGTTTTTTCCATAGTATTTTTTTTTGAATTTGGCTGCACCATAAGCGCAATTGAAATAATTAAACTTGATATAATTCCTATAACTTTCATATTTAATATTTTTTTAGTTAAGTTCTTAATTTAAAATAATTATTCAAACATAGAAAATTAAACTTTAACTTATAGCTTTAAATAGTTTTGAAGCTCTACAATTTTATCTTGGCTTTTAAAAACACCACCATAATAACTTGTAACTGTTGCTGAAGAATCGTCCTTAATACCTCTTGAAGCTACACACAAATGTTTAGCGTCAACTATTACGGCAATATCTTTAGTATTTAAAATATTTTCTAATTCCTTTGCAATTTGATTTGTTAACCTTTCCTGTACTTGTGGTCTATTTGCAAAATACTTAACTATTCTATTAATTTTAGAAAGCCCAATTACCTTTCCTGACGAAACATATGCAACATGAACTTTCCCAAAAATTGGAACAAAATGGTGCTCGCAATTAGAATAAAATTGTATGTTTTTTTCAACCAACATTTGATTGTATTTATACTTATTATCGAACAATGCGATTTTTGGTTTATTTGCAGGGTTTAGCCCTGAAAAAATTTCATCTATATACATTTTAGCGACTCTTTTTGGAGTTCCTTTTAAAGAATCATCAGTCAAATCTAATCCCATTACTTCCATAATTTGAGCAAATAAATCAGCTATTTGCTCTTTTTTGAAATTATCAGACAATTCAAAAGCATCCTTTTTTAAAGGTGTTTCTAAACCTGTATATAAATGGTCGTCACCAATTTCCTCTAGAGAAAATCCTTCTAAAACATTATTACTCGTATGGATATTCGACAAAGTTTCTGGGTGTTTCATATAGTTTAATTTTTAATTCGTACTTTTTTTCAATGTGTGGTCTTAACAATCTAAAAACCAATATTGCAATATTTTCGACTGTTGGATTCAAAAATTTAAATTCTTCAACATCTAAATTCAAATTTTTGTGATCAAATTTTTCCAACACCTTACTTTTAATTATTTCAGATAAGTATTTTGTATCAATAACATAACCTGTTTCCTCATCTACATACCCAATAACCTTAACTTCTAAATCGTAATTATGACCGTGATAATTAACATTATTGCACTTTCCAAAAATTTCTTTATTTTTTTCATTTGACCACTTTGGGTTGTGTAATCTATGTGCTGAGTTAAAATGTTCTTTTCTTGTTATTGCAACTTTCAATTTTATTGTGTTTAATTTTATAAACGCAAAGTTAAACAATAAAATTTAAACCAAAATGAAATAACATATAGTTTAAATTTATAAGTTCATAGATTTTAAATATAACTTAACAGGGTTTGTAATTTTATTTTTTGTTTAATTTATATATATTTATATTAAACAATTTAATTATGTCAAAAAATAAAGAAATAAATGCAATGAAAATTATATCTCTATATATGAGCTATATTTTAGAACACAACTCAAAACCTACAAGCGTTTTTTCCTTTGCAAAAAACAACAAATTTGAAGAAGCTACATTTTATCAATTTTTCGCCTCTTTTGAAGCAATTGAAAAATCTATTTTTAATGTTTTCTTTGAAAATGCAATAGGTGTTTTGGAAAAAAGTAAAGATTACCAAACTTTTGATGCGCGCAATAAATTATTGAGTTTTTATTATACTTTTTTTGAAATTTTAACTTCAAATAGAAGTTTTATTATTTCAACTTTAGACACTAACAATTTAGACTTTAGCAAACTTAATTCTTTATCTACACTTAGAACAAGCTTTGCTACCTATATAGACTCTCTTGAAATAGAAACTATTGATTTTAAACAAAAGAACATTGAACAAATTCAACAAAAAAGCATTAAAGAAACTGCTTGGATTCAATTACTAGTAACTCTAAAATTTTGGATTAATGACTCCTCTACTTCTTTTGAAAAGACCGATGTTTTTATTGAAAAATCTGTAAATACTAGTTTCGATTTAATTAACTCAACTCCATTAAAGAGTATTATTGATTTGGGTAAATTTTTATATAAAGAAAAAATGAACATAAACTAAAAATAATTATGCTAAAAACTATAGATACAATCCCTATTTCAAAAATACATAGAGCATCTAAACTTATGCAAACTGGCGCTAAAGTTGGTATAAACTATTTAAAATATTACGGAGACAAATTAATAAGTCCTGAAGATGAAGCTAAAGAAAAATTAAACAAAAACAATGCTGAAGATATTTATGACGGCTTAAAAAACTTAAAAGGAAGTGCCTTAAAAGTGGCGCAAATGTTAAGTATGGAAAAAAGTGTTTTACCACAAGCTTATGTAGAAAAATTTTCGTTATCTCAATTTTCCGTTCCTCCTTTGTCTGCTCCCCTAGTAGTTAAAACATTCAAAAAGTATTTTGGCAAAGCTCCTAGTGAAATATTTGACAAATTTAATGCTAATTCGGTAAATGCAGCAAGTATTGGGCAAGTACATAAAGCAGAAAAGAACGGCAAATATTTAGCCGTTAAAATTCAATATCCCGGTATTGCCAACAGTATATCAAGCGATTTAACATTGGTTAAGCCAATTGCCATTAGTATGTTTAATATTAAAGGTAAAGATTCTGATAAATATTTTAAAGAGGTTGAAGATAAACTTATTGAAGAAACCAACTATTTAATTGAAATTAAACAGAGTAAAGAAATTTCAGCAGCTTGTAAACACATTCCTAATTTATATTTCCCTAAATATTATTCAGAATTTTCTTCGGAAAGAATTATAACTATGGATTGGATGAATGGCGAACATCTATCGGAATTTACAGCGTATAATACTAGCGCAAAAAAGTCTAATAAATTAGGCCAAGCTTTGTGGGATTTTTACATGTACCAAATACACACATTAAAAAAAGTACATGCAGATCCGCATCCTGGAAATTTTTTAATTTCAGAAAATGCAGATCTAATAGCTTTAGATTTTGGTTGTATGAAGGTAATTCCAAATGAATTTCACATTCCTTATTTTGAATTGGCCAAAAAGGAAAATATTAATAATCCTGAAATATTTCTGAATAAATTAATTGAATTAGAAATATTAAGAGACGATGATTCTCCTGAAGAATTAGCTTTTTTCACAGCTATGTTTCACGATATGTTAAGTTTATTTACACAGCCTTTTCATAAGGAAACATTCGATTTTTCTGACCCTAAGTTCTTTAATAAAATTGCAGAACTTGGAGAGCGCTATTCTAAAAGCACTGAACTAAAAAAAATGAATGGTAATAGAGGTTCTAAACATTTTATATATATTAATAGAACTTTTTTTGGACTTTACAATTTAATGTTCGATTTAAAAGCTGACCAGGTTAAAATAAATAATTATAAAAATTTATAAAATGAAAATCTTAGTTACAGGCGCAACAGGTTACATTGGCAAACGCTTAATTCCTTTATTATTAAATGAAGGTAACAGCGTTGTTTGCGCTGTACGAGATAAAAATAGAGCTCCAATTGGTTTTAAAAATGATAAAAACGTAAGTTTTGCTGAAGTCGATTTTTTAAAACCAAACACATTAATTAATATTCCTGAAAATATAGATGTTGTATACTACCTAATACATTCTATGTCTAATTCTTCTTCAGAATTTCATATTCTTGAACAACAATGTGCTTTAAATTTTAAAACATATATAGAAAATACTTCAGCAAAACAAGTTATTTACTTAAGCGGCATTACTAATGACACGAAGCTATCAAAACACCTGCTTTCTCGAAAAAATGTTGAAACTACATTAATTTCAGAAAAATATGCATTAACAACATTTAAGGCAGGTGTTATTGTTGGCTCGGGTAGCTCTTCATTTGAAATAATAAGAGACTTAGTTGAAAAACTTCCAATTATGGCAACTCCAAAATGGTTAAATACTAAAACGCAACCAATTGCTATTAGAGATGTATTGTCTTTTTTAGAAAAAGCAAAAGGAAACGAAAATCTTTACAATAAATCATTTGATATTTTTGGACCAGAAATTTTAACTTACAAACAAATGCTTTTAGAATTTGCACAAATAAGAGGTTTAAAAAGACGAATTATTACATTACCAATAATGACACCTAAACTTTCGTCATATTGGTTATATTTTGTAACATCTACCTCTTATAAATTAGCAGCCTCATTAGTAAACAGTATGGGTATTGAAATTATTGGAAAAAAGAGTAACATTAATACCTTACTTAATATAAAACCAATTTCTTATAAAAATGCTGTAAAAAATGCATTCGTTAAAATTGAACAAAATAGTATTGTTTCTAGCTGGAAAGATTCATTTATAAGTAGCGCGCTAAAAAGTGATTTACATAAACACATTAACGTACCAACTTATGGCTGTTTTACAGATAAAAAACAACGAAAATTAAATGATGTAAATACTAGCTTAGACAAAATATGGTCAATTGGAGGAGAAAACGGATGGTACTACGGAACGTTTTTATGGAAATTACGAGGCTATATAGACAAGTTTTTTGGTGGAACTGGTTTAAGAAGAGGCCGTACACACCCAACGCAATTAAATAATGGAGATTCTTTAGATTTTTGGCGCGTTATTTATGCTAATAAAGAAGCTAAAAAACTATTACTTTATGCCGAAATGAAACTTCCTGGTGAAGCTTGGCTAGAATTTAAAATAGAAAATAATACATTGCACCAAACAGCTACTTTTAGACCTCAAGGCGTTGCCGGAAGATTTTATTGGTACGCTGTAACACCATTTCATTGGTTTGTATTTAATGGAATGATTTCTAAGTTGGTATAAACTTACTGCACAAATGAAGCTTTAACAACTTCTAAATACCTTAAACGCGCAAATTTATGCTCTACAATTTCGGGAATATCTTTATAATTTGGATTCCACTTTTTGATATATTTAAAATCTGGGTCAAATTTGTGCTGCTGTGTAGTTGGATTAAAAACTCTAAAATATGGAGCTGAATCACAACCAGTTCCTGCTGCCCATTGCCAATTCCCGTTATTTGCAGCTAGATCGTAATCTAATAATTTTTCTGCAAAATAAGCTTCACCCCAACGCCAATCAATTAATAAATGTTTATTTAAAAAACTAGCAACAACCATTCTAACTCTATTATGCATATAACCTGTTTGGTTTAACTCTCGCATACCAGCATCAACAATTGGGTATCCTGTATTTCCTTCGCACCACTTTTTAAATTCTTCTTCATTATTTCTCCAAGGAATAAAATTGTACTTTGGTTTAAAATTTTCATTTACAACTTTTGGAAACTGATGCAAGATTTGCATAAAAAATTCTCTCCAAATAAGCTCGTTACAATAAGTTTCATTTTTAATTTGCGCATACTTAAAAAGCTTTCGTACACTTATTAACCCAAACCTTAAGTAAACAGATGTATTTGATGTTTCACTCGTAGGAAAATCTCTAAATTTCTCATAATCCAATATTGAACTCCTATTAATTTTCTTAACTTTTATAGAACTTTCAATAAAATCAATTTCACCTAACGAAGGAAACTTAATTGATAATTCTACAAAGTTATTTTTAAAGTTTTCTGAAGGAAATAATTTAAGCTCTTTTGAATTATACAAATTCCACCATTTATTTTTATATGGCGTATAAACTGTATATGGTTTACCATCAGCTTTTAAAATTTCACCAGATTCAAAAATTACTTGATCTTTATAAGAGCTTACTTCAATATTATTTTCAATTAAAAAATTAGAAATTTCAGTATCTCTTTTTAAAGCATAAGGCTCATAATCTTTATTAAAAAAAACTTTTTTAATATTATATTCATTCAAAAGCTCTTGCCATACTTTTTTTACATTTCCTTTTTTTATATATAATGAAGATTTATTTTCAGTTAAATCTATATGTATCGTGTTTAATGTTTGATGAATAAAGCTTGCTCTTGCATCATTTTTTGGCAATTCATTTAAAATAGCTTCATCAAAAATAAAAATTGGTAGCACTTTACAACCAGAGTTTAACGCATAAAACAATGCTGTGTTATCGTGCAGTCTTAAATCTCTTCTAAACCAAAAAACAGCAATTTCAAATTTACTTTTCATAACCAAATTTTGTTTTAAATTTTTCAATTAAAAATAGTGTTGGGTATAACATAGAAAACGCATAAAAAACATCTTCTATAGGAATAGTTGCTAACCGAAAGCCTAAATTTTCATCATTATTATACCACACAACCTCATTAGCTATAAAACTACCTGTTAACAACCCGTTTACTAAAAAAAATGGAATTAAAATAAGTATAAATGAAATGTAGAATTGAGATAAATAGTTTTCTTCTCTAAAGAATGATAAAATTAATAAACTGGCAAAAACGCTAAAAACAATAAATGTATACCACTTAAAATTAACAAAAATTAGTATAAAAATTGAAATTAAGAGCAACAATATTGTTATAACCAAAGTAATTTTTTTAGACAATTTTAACTTCGGAAAAAAATAAAATAAAGCATAATGCGTAAATATACTTGCGTAAGGAATACAAAAGAAAAACAAGATTTCTTCTAATGGCAATTTAAATATTTCAATACCTAAATAATAATCTAAATTAAAGCCCCAAACTTTCATTTTGGTAAAGTAAATATCCCAAATTAAAAAAGGTATTGCAGTAATAAAAATTGCTAAAAAAACAATTTTCCAGTACTTTATATAGTTCATTTTTTTTTCAAAACTATACAAGAACGGAATTATAAAAGAGGCAATATTTATAATTAAATATAAGGATTTCAAACTTTAAAATATTTTAATGGAACCCACAACATACCAAAACACTCACCGTGTTCTTTTCCCAAATGTTTATGATGAACTTTATGCGCTTTTCTTAAAGAAACAAGGTATTTATTTTTTGTTTTTTTGAACCATTTAAAACGCTGATGAATTAAAACATCATGTATTAAAAAGTAAGCTATTCCGTAGAACAAAATTCCTAAACCTATAAAAAACCTGTAGTTTAAACCACCTTCAAGCCCAAAATAAAAAAGTAAAATACTTGGTATTGCAAAAATTATAAAAAACACATCATTCCTTTCAAAAACATGATTATATCTTGGTTGATGATGATCTTCATGAAAATACCACATAAATCCGTGCATTACATATTTATGCGTTAACCATGTTACGCATTCCATTAATACAAAAGTTAATATGGTTACTACTAAAAATAACATCATAATTGGAGAAGTTTTTGTTTATGCTCTTCAGAAATTTGCCGTAACTCTAACAAGTTATTTAAATGCTTTTTTTTCAAGAAATTAGAATTTATAATAACTTCAAAATCATTAGATTTAGCCGAATAATAACCTAAAAACTTAGGTATTTGATGTTGAAAGATATACCTAATATACCTTAATTCTGCATTTAACGGATTATTTAAAATTAAATTTTCTAATAATTCTTTACCCTTTTTGAAATACTTAAATTTTGTTGTTGGGAACTTTACATACTTAGATTTAAAAAAATACATAGCGGCTAAATAAGCTTGTGAGCTCAAATCTTTTGTATTCTCTAATTGTTTAATATAACTCTCTGCTTGTTCTTTATTTTCAATAAAAGGAAATTTAGAACGAATTTCTTCCAAAATTGGAGCAGAAAAACATTGAGAACCAATAAGTAAAAAGCATATTATTAAAAACCTCATTATAACAAATTTAATTTAAAAGCTACAAAAGATCTCGCTAACAACCCTATTTTCATAGGATTAGAAACTCTAACTCTCACGTTTAATATATCTTTTGAAGGTGTTCTTTTTAATTTATTTAATAATCTTTTGTAATAAACATAAGCTGTATAAACTCCAAATTTCGCTTCAATTGGCAGCCTTTTTATCCCTTTAAAAGCTTCATCAAAATCTTGCTCAATATCACTAATAATATCTTCTTTATTTTTTTTAGTTAATTGATTAAAATTTACATTAGGAAAATACGATCTATTTAAAACTTCAATATCGTCTTTTAAATCTCTTAAAAAATTCACTTTTTGAAAAGCTGAGCCTAATTTCATCGCTGAGTACTTTAATTCATTATACTTTTTAGAGTCTCCATTTACAAATACTTTTAAACACATTAAACCAACAACATCAGCAGAACCATAAATGTATTGTTCATACTCTTCTTGAGAGTTATACGTTAATTTGCCCAAATCAGCTTTCATACTCAATAAAAAAGATTGAATTAAAGAATCGTCAATATCATATTTTTTAACCGTTTGTTGAAAACTATTCAATATTGGATTTAGACTAATTCCCTGCTCATAAGCTACATAATATTCATTTTTAAATTTTTCAAGTAATTCTTCCTTTTTAAAGTCATGAAAAGAATCTACAATCTCATCAGCAAAACGAACAAATGCATAAATGCTATGAATTGCCATTCTAATTTTTGGTGAAAGCATTTTTACAGCCAAAGAAAAAGATGTACTGTAACCTTTTGTCACTTCCCTACTGCATTTATATGCAGTAGTATCAAATAATTGTTTCATAATATATTTTTTAGTTAGTAGTTGGTAGTTTTTATATTTTTAGAATTTCATTTGCAACAATTTTTCCTGAAATTATAGATGGCGGAACACCTGGTCCTGGCACAGTTAATTGCCCGGTAAAAAACAAATTTTTCACCTTTTTACTTTTAATTTTTGGTCTTAAAAATGCTGTTTGAAACAATGTATTTGCCAAACCATACGCATTCCCTTTATAGGAGTTATAGTCCTTTTTAAAATCTTTTACACAATAAGATTCTTTAAACATAACACTATCAAATAAAGATTGATTGGTTAATTTTTCCATTCTCTCAATTATTTTTTTGAAATAATATTCTCTTATTTCAGGTGTATCGTCTAAATCTGGAGCTAATGGGATTAAAAAAGTAGCCGCTTCTTTAGAAACAGGGGCAAAACTGTTATCTGTTATACTTGGAAAACTTGCATAAAAAAGCGGCTCTTTTGGCCAATTTGGCGTGTCGTAAATATCTTTTGCGTGTACATCAAAATCTGTATCAAAAAATAAAGTATGATGCGAAACGTTTATTAATTTTTTATTAAAACCAACATAAAATAATAGTGATGATGGTGCAAATATTTTCTTATCCCAATACTTCTCAGAATACATTCTATATTTTTTAGGAACCAGAGTTTCAGAATGATGATAATCGGCTCCACTAATAACAACATCAGCTTTATAAAAATCATTTTGAGTTTTAACACCTTTAACAACACCATTTTCAACAACTATTTCGTTAACATTTTCATTTGTTTTAAAATCAACTCCCAACTCTACAGCTAAATTTACAAATGCCGAAACTACTTCGTACATACCTCCTTTTGGATGCCATGTTCCTAAACCAAAATCTGCATAATTCATAAAATTATAAAAGCTTGGAGTGTTAGAAGGTTTAGCACCTAAAAATAAAACAGGAAACTCCAATATTTGTTGAAGTTTTTTACTCTTTATTCTTTTTCTAACAGTAGAACTTATGGAAGTAAAAAACTGATTAATTTTAGATATTGTTGTTAAGTTTATTAACTCTAATATTGAATTGCCTGGTTTGTACACCAAACTATTTATAGCTACTTTGTAATTAAATTTAGCCGACTTTAAAAATCTTTTTAAGTGAACCGAACTTCCTTTTTCTTCATTTTCAAAAACATTATAAATAGCTTCAAGATTATTATCAATAATAACTGAATCTTTTTTTCCAAAATAAACTTCATAAGCAGGCTTCAATCTATCTAATTGGTAAAAATCAGATGGTTTTTTATTAAAATCTTTAAAAAACTTTTCAAAAACATCTGGCATCCAATACCAAGTTGGTCCCATGTCAAACTTAAAACCATTTTTCTCAAATTTTCTTGCTCTACCACCTACGGTACTATTTTTTTCAAGAACAATAACCTTATTACCAGCCTTTGCCAAATAACTTGCAGCTGATAAAGATGAGAATCCTGAACCAATTATTACAATTTGTTTTTCCATTTTGTTTAACAAATATACTTTTTTATTAAACAAAAACAAATTATTTAAAAAAAATTATACCCTAGCTAATAAATCAACTACAGAATAGAACACACTAACTTTCTCAAAATCAATAGCTTTATCTTCTTCTACAACTTTTCTTCCAAGCACCCATAATTCACTATTAGAATTCTCAAGTATTTCATTATTTACTTGCTCTATGTAATCTAACACAGAAACCTTTGAAGGCTCAACAGTTAAATAACTTACAAAGCAAATATTATTATATACTTTTTGAACATCTAGCAAATTACTCACAGGAACGCTCTGCCCTAAGTAAACAGATTGATAACCATGCAACAACAATTCAAAATGCAAATACAATAAACCTAATTCATGAATTTCATTCATAGGTAAATACAACACAAAAACTTTTTCAAAATTAATTGGTTTAGATAGTTGTAACCTTTCTATATTAATATGTATTTTTTGTTTAATAAGATTTGTTATAAAGTGTTCGTGTGCTGGTGTAATTGAGTTTACCTGCCACAACATTCCAATTTCATTTAAAAAAGGAAGAAATACATTTTTAAAAATATCTCTAAACGAAGAATTAACAACTAAGTTATTATAGGTTGCATTGAACATATTTTCGTCAAAGTTTAACATTGCTAACTTTAACGAGTTTGATGCCTGACTATCTATACCGCTTTTAGATACCAACTCTCTAACTTTAACAGCAATACTAGAATCGCTTAAATCTGCTATTTTAGAAATTTTTAAGCCATTATTATTTAATAACGAAACATTCAATAACTTTTGAAGGTTCGAAATATCATAATACCTAATATTAGAATCCGTTCTATTTGGCTTCAAAAGATTATACCTCTTCTCCCAAATTCTAATAGTATGCGCTTTTATTCCTGAAAAATTTTCGAGATCTTTTATTGTGAACTCTGACTTTATACTGTTCAAGTTTATTTAATTTTAATTAAACAAATATATAAACAATTTACTAATAAACAAAAAGCTCCTTAAAATAAGGAGCTTTTTATTTATTAAATAAAGTAAATATTATTTACTTAAATACATTTTTCTTCTAGAATACAATTCGTAGAATTGATCATCTTTTAAGCTATCGATAAATAAAATACTCTCACCTGTTGATTTCATTTCAGGCCCTAATTTTTTATCAACGTTAGGAAACTTATTGAAAGAGAAAACAGGCTGCTTAATTGCATAGCCTTCTAACTGAGGGTTAAATTTAAAATCTTTAACCTTTTTATCTCCTAGCATTACTTTTGTAGCGTAATTTACATAAGGCTCTTGGTAAGCTTTTGCTATAAACGGAACCGTACGAGATGCTCTTGGGTTTGCTTCAATAATATAAACCGTATCATCTTTTACTGCAAACTGAATATTTATTAATCCTACTGTTTTTAAAGCTTTCGCAATTTTCTTAGTGTGATCTTTTATTTGCTGCATTACAAATTCTCCTAAATTAAAAGGTGGTAATGTTGCATTCGAATCTCCAGAGTGAACACCACAAGGTTCAATATGCTCCATAATACCAATAATGTAAACATCTTCTCCATCACAAATTGCATCTGCCTCTGCTTCTATTGCACCATCTAAATAATGGTCTAAAAGCAACATATTATTTGGAATTTTACGTAATAAATCTACCACGTGTTTCTCCAACTCCTCTTTATTAATAACAATTTTCATTCCCTGACCTCCTAATACATATGAAGGACGAACTAAAATTGGAAAGTCTAAATCATCTGCTATTTCAGAAGCCTCATCTGCAGTTGTTGCTGTACCATACTTAGGGAATGGAATATCTAAATCTACTAATAATTCAGAAAAACGCTTTCTATCTTCAGCTAAATCAAGTGCTTCAAAGCTTGTTCCAATAATTTTAATTCCCCATTTAGATAGTTTCTCAGCTAATTTAAGTGCTGTTTGACCACCAAGTTGAACAATAACTCCTTCTGGTTTTTCGTGCTCAATAATATCGTAAATATGCTCCCAGAATACTGGTTCGAAATATAATTTATCTGCTGTATCAAAATCTGTAGAAACAGTTTCTGGATTACAGTTAATCATAATAGTTTCATAACCTGCTTCTTTAGCAGCCAACACACCGTGCACACAACAATAATCGAACTCAATTCCTTGTCCAATTCTATTTGGCCCAGAACCTAATACAACAATTTTCTTTTTATCAGTTACAACACTTTCATTATCAGATTTACTTACACCTTCTGAAGTAATCATCTTGTTTTCGAATGTTGAATAATAATAAGGTGTTTGCGCTCCAAATTCAGCAGCACAAGTATCTACTAATTTATAAACTCTGTTAATATCTAACTCAGTTCTTTTAGCTTTTACTTCGCTCTCCCAACAACCTAACATATGCGCAATTTGTCTATCGGCAAAACCTTTTTGTTTAGCCTCTAACAATAATTCATAAGTAAGTGTATCTAATTTATTTGTTGAAATTTCGTTTTCTAATGCTAATAACTCTTCATATTGCTTTAAATACCAATAATCAATTTTAGTTATTTCGTGAATTCTACTTAATGGAATTCCCATTTGAATAGCATCATAAATAACAAAAACACGATCCCAACTCGGGTATTTTAATTTTTGAATAATAGTATCGTAATCTTTCTCTCCTTTTCCGTCTGCTCCTAAACCATTACGTTTAATTTCTAAAGATTGTGTTGCTTTATGCAATGCTTCTTGAAACGATCGTCCAATACCCATTACTTCACCAACAGATTTCATTTGTAAACCAACCGTTCTATCAGAACCTTCAAATTTATCGAAATTCCAACGTGGTATTTTTACAATAACATAATCTAATGTTGGCTCAAATAAAGCTGATGTTGTTTTAGTAATTTGGTTATCTAACTCATCTAAATTATAACCAATAGCTAATTTAGTAGCTATTTTAGCAATTGGATATCCTGTTGCTTTTGATGCCAATGCAGAAGAACGAGATACACGTGGGTTAATTTCAATTGCTATAATATCTTCTTTTTCATCAGGACTTACTGCAAACTGAACATTACATCCGCCAGCAAAATCACCTATAGAACGCATCATATGTATTGCCATATCACGCATTCTTTGAAAAGTAGTATCACTTAAAGTCATTGCAGGAGCTACAGTTATAGAATCTCCTGTATGAATTCCCATTGGATCCATATTTTCAATAGTACAAATAATTACAACATTGTCGTTTTTATCACGCAATAGTTCTAATTCGTACTCTTTCCAACCCAACAAAGCTTTATCTATAATAACTTCGTGAATTGGTGAGGCTTCTAGACCTCTACTTAATAAATCATCAAAATCTTCTTTATCGTAAACAATTGATGCTCCGTAACCTCCTAAAGTAAATGAAGGTCGAATTACTAATGGAAAACCATATTCTTGAGCAATTTCTTTACCTTTTAAAAATGAAGTTGCAGTTGTTGATGGAGCTTGGCCTACACCAATTTCAATCATTAACTTTCTAAACTGCTCTCTATCTTCGGTAATATTAATGGCGTCAATATCTACACCTATTAATTCTACATTAAAATCTTCCCAAATACCTTTGTCATCAGCTTCAATACATAAATTTAATGCTGTTTGACCTCCCATAGTTGGTAAAACGGCATCAATTTCTGGATGCATTTGTAAAATTTCAATAATAGATTTTGTAGTTAAAGGCTTTAGATACACATTATCTGCTAATGAAGGATCCGTCATAATAGTTGCCGGATTAGAATTGATTAGAGTAACCTCAATTCCTTCCTCTTTTAATGATCTAATTGACTGTGAACCAGAATAGTCGAATTCACAAGCTTGCCCAATAATTATAGGTCCCGAACCTATAATTAAGATTGATTTAATGTTAGTGTTTTTTGGCATTTTTATAAAATAAGATTTTAATTTTCAAATATCAATAAAAATTGAATACGTTATTTAAATAGTTTTCAATACTTATTAAAAGGTCAAAAAAAAGGTGTTACTAAAAAAAGTAACACCTAATATATATAAAACTATTGTTTCATTATTTCTTTGGTCTTGGATCTGAAGAAACACTTAATCTCTTTCTTCCTTTAGCTCTTCTTCTAGCTAATACTTTTCTACCATTAGCAGAAGCCATGCGCTCTCTGAAACCGTGCTTGTTTCTTTTTTTCCTTTTTGATGGCTGATAAGTTCTTTTTGGCATTACTTGTATATTTTAAATTGTGTTTCTTATAATTTGCTTCTTTTAAAATCTCTTTAAAAGCGTTGGCAAATATACAAATCCTTTTGTGTTTGACAAATAGAATTTTAAAAAAAAACAAAAAAATAATTTTCTCTAGGAAAATCAAGGTTTTGTTAACTTTACAATTGCAAAAATAGGTTTATTTTATCACTCTAACCTATTTATAATGAAATAATAATCAATATTTTATTCTTCCAGTTTCTAAATCATTCTTTTCTGAAGCTTCAAAACACACAACTCTATATTATAAACCTCATATTTTGCTATCAAAATAAATGTTTAAAAATTTAGCTTTTTACTTTTTGCCAACTAAAATAGAGTTAGTACTTTTGCGCAAACCTACGGATAATGAAAAATACAAAATATGTTTTTGTAACAGGTGGTGTTACCTCATCACTAGGAAAAGGAATTATTGCTGCCTCTTTAGCTAAACTATTACAAGCTAGAGGATACTCGGTAACCATACAAAAATTAGACCCATATATTAATATAGACCCAGGAACGTTAAACCCATATGAACATGGTGAGTGTTACGTAACTGACGACGGTGCAGAAACTGACTTAGATTTAGGTCATTACGAACGTTTTTTAAACATACCTACCTCACAGGCTAACAATGTAACAACTGGTAGAATTTACCAAAGTGTTATAGATAAAGAACGTAAAGGAGAATTTTTAGGTAAAACGGTTCAAGTAATACCACATATTACTAATGAAATTAAACGTAGAATTCAAATTTTAGGTAAAACTGGAAAATTTGACATTGTAATTACTGAAATTGGTGGTACTGTTGGTGATATTGAATCTTTACCATATGTAGAATCTGTTCGTCAATTAACTTGGGAATTAGGTGAAGAAAATGCCATTGTTATTCATTTAACGCTAATACCTTATTTAGCTGCTGCTGGTGAATTAAAAACTAAACCAACACAGCACTCGGTAAAAATGCTAATGCAAAGTGGAGTTAGTCCAGATGTTTTAGTATGTAGAACTGAGCACCAAATTTCAGAAGATATTAAACGTAAATTGGCATTATTTTGTAATGTTAAAAAAGAAGACGTTATACAATCTATAGATGCTGAAACAATTTACGATGTACCAAACCTTATGTTAGATGAAGGTTTAGACAAAGTAGTATTAAAAAAATTAAATTTAACTGATAAAGTTAAACCAGAATTAAAAATTTGGAACAACTTTGTTAAACGTCATAAAAACCCAAAAAACACTGTTAAAATTGGTTTAATTGGTAAATATGTTGAATTAAAAGATGCATATAAATCGATTACCGAAGCATTTATTCATGCAGGTGCAACAAACGAAGTTAAAGTAGAAGTTCAATGGATTCATTCAGAAGAATTAACTGTTGAAGATGTACCTAACTTATTAAAAGGCTTAAATGGTATTTTGGTAGCTCCTGGTTTTGGAGAACGTGGTATTGAAGGTAAAATTGAAGCTGTTAAATACGCTCGTGAAAATAATATTCCGTTTTTAGGTATATGTTTAGGTATGCAAATGGCTGTTATAGAATTTTCTAGAAATGTTTTAGGTTTTAGCGATGCGAATTCTGCTGAAATGAACAAGAAAACAAAGTACCCAGTTATTGATTTAATGGAAGAACAAAAAAGTATTACAAATTATGGTGGTACAATGCGTTTAGGTGCTTGGGATTGTAAACTAAAAGAAGGCAGTAAAATAAAAGACATTTACCAAAAAGAACTAATTAGCGAACGTCACAGACATAGATATGAGTTTAATAGCGATTATTTAACTAAAATCGAAGAAGCCGGAATGATTGCTACCGGTAAAAACCCAAAAACAGATCTTGTAGAAGTGGTTGAAATACCTAATCACCCTTGGTTTGTAGGTGTACAATATCATCCAGAATATAAAAGTACTGTTTTAAATCCGCACCCATTATTTGTTGGATTTATTAAAGCTTCTTTGGAACACTATTTGAACTAACATACAATCACTATTAAAAACTAGTTTATAACTGTACTTTTAGTACATTTGTCGGGCTTTTTAATAATTTTTAAAAGCATTAATGACAATTTGACATTTATATTTTACAATGGAAGAAAAAAAATTTGATATTAATACGCTAATTGGTTTTGTACTTTTAGGTGGTATTATGCTTTGGTGGATGTATACCAACCAACCAACTCCTGAAGAATTAGAAGCTGAAAAGAATAAAATTGAAGAAGTTGAAAAACAAAAAACTGTAGAAACTAATTTAGCAGATACTGCTCCAGAAACTGTTTTTCAAGCAAACGATTCGCTTGCGTTAGTTAACGCTCAAAAATCTTTAGGTGTTTTTGCTCAATCTGCAACAGTTGCAGATGAAGAAACAGTTATTGAAAATGCTTTATTAAAATTAACCATTGCTAATAAAGGTGGGCAAATTAAAGAAGCTCTTATAAAAAAGTACGTTACTTACGACTCGCTTCCTTTGTATATGATAAAGGATAAAAATGCTTCTTTCAACATTAATTTTGGCACTGCAGATAATAGAACTTTAAATACTAAAGATTTACTTTTTGAACCAACTTTAACTAAAAATGGAGACAACCAAGTATTGTCTATGAAACTTAAAGTTTCTAACTCTAAATTTTTAGAATACCGTTACGAAATTAAACCAGATGAATATATGGTAGATTTCTCTATCCGTTCTCAAGGTTTAAGTTCTGCTTTAAACTCTTCTCAACAAATTAATTTAGATTGGAATTTAGAAGGTTACCGTCACGAAAAAAGTATTAAGTACGAGAACCAACAAACAGAAATGTATTATGAAAAAGAGGATGAAGATATAGATTACTTATCTGTAGGTGGAGATGATGATGCGCTTGAAGATGATGTAAACTGGGTTGCTTTTAAACAACACTTCTTTTCTTCTATTTTAATTTCAGATAAAGGGTTTAATAAAGCACAATTAAATTCTACTTCAATTTTTAAAGACGAAGATATAGATAGTGTTTACACAAAAGCATTTTCATTAAAAACACCATTAAAGTTAGAAGGTGGTGAATTTAATTACAATATGAATTGGTACATTGGACCAAATGATTACCAAATATTAAAAAAATACGATCGTAATATTAAAGAAGTTGTAAACTTAGGTTGGGGTATTTTTGGTTATATTAACCGCTTAGTATTTGTTCCTGTATTTAACTTTTTGCAAGGTTTTATTGGAAATTATGGACTTATTATTATTCTATTAACAATTATTGTTAGAATTATAATGTCTCCATTGGTATACAAATCTTATTTATCTAGTGCAAAAATGAAGGTTCTTAAACCTGAAATGGAAGAGATTAATAAACGTTTACCAGGTAAAGAAAACGCTATGAAGCGTCAACAAGAAACTATGGCCGTACAAAGTAAAGCCGGAGTTAGCCCACTTTCTGGGTGTATTCCAGCATTATTACAAATGCCAGTATTCTTTGCTTTATTTAGATTTTTCCCTTCAAACATAGATATTCGTCAAAAAGGATTTTTATGGGCAGATGATTTATCTGCATATGATAGTGTATTTAAACTACCTTTCAACATACCAATGTATGGAGATCATATTAGTTTATTTCCAATTTTAGCTTCTGTTGCCATTTTCTTCTATATGAGAATGAGTCAGAGTCAACAAATGAATATGCAACAACCAACCCAAGAAGGAATGCCTGATATGCAGAAGATGATGAAAATGATGATGTACTTCTCTCCTGTTATGATGTTAATCTTCTTTAATATGTATGCTAGTGGATTAAGTTTATACTATTTTGTATCAAATTTACTTACAATAACAATTATGTTAGTTATTAAAAACTATATTATTGATGAAGATAAGATTCATGCAAAAATTCAAGAGAATAAAAAGAAACCAAAAAAAGAGAGTAAGTTTAGACAACGTTTGAATGATGCAATGAAACAAGCACAGGAACAACAAAAAAATCAACAAAAGAAAAGGTAAACCATACCATTTATATATTTATAGCCCTTTAGTTTTTACTAAAGGGCTTTTTTATTTATTTTTATAAAAAAAGAGCTAATGGTTTCCTCAACAAATAAGTTTAAAATTTACCCAGAATATAATTTAGTAATTGAGCTTCATAGCGGAACTCTTAATTTAACTTCATATTTAAATTTTAAAAAAAAATTATTTACTCATAAAGAGTTTAAATCTGGAATGAATTATTTTATAAATCTGAAAAAAGTGAATTTCGACGCGCCAACTAAGGATATTGAAAAATTTGCTGATTTTAATAATCAACGTCCATCTTTTAGCGAAAGAAGAAAAATAGCATTAGTTACAGACACTCCCAGCCAAGTAGTATCAACAACAATATACAAATCACTACTTAGTAATCACAATCAGGATATAGAAATTTTTTCTACAAACGAAAAGGCGTTAAGCTGGCTTATAACTGAACCTATAACACAAGCTAGATATAAAGAAGTTTTAGCTGAGCTCTAAGGCTATTCTAATTTTTGATAAACATTTAATAAAAAAAATAGTTGTAAATTAGTAATTACAATACTAACCCCATATTACTATGTTTTTCAAAAAAGAATTTTACCTATTACTTTTAGTAATAATCACTTTTTCTTGCTCTAATCAAAACGACAATCCTACCATACTAAATGAACAAGAAGATGGAAACAAAGAGCTAACAATTTTCCATATTAATGATATACATGGAAGTATAGATAATTTTTCAAAAATAAAATATATTGTAGACGAAGAAAGAAAAAACAATAACGTTTTATTTGTATGCGGTGGAGATACTTTTTCAGGAAACCCTGTTGTAGATAATCATGCAGAAAAAGGTTACCCAATGATTGATTTAATGAATAAAGTTGGAATTAATGCTGCAGCAATTGGAAATCATGAGTTTGATTATGGTGAAGCTGTTTTAAAAAATAGATTAGAACAATCAAATTTTGATTGGCTTTGCGCAAACATTAACACTAAAAACTCTTCAATTAAACAACCAAAAGCATACAAAACCATTACTATTAATGGAGTTACAGTTACTATTCTTGGCTTAATTCAAACTAAAGAAGGAAACAATGGTACAATTCCATCTACCCACCCTTTAAGAGTTAAAAATTTTACATTTACTAACTATGCTGAAATTATTTCAGATTATGCTAATTTAAAAAATGATGAAAACTCCGACCTTTACATAGCTTTGACACACTTGGGGTATAGCTCAGACATTTCGCTTGCTAGAAAATACCCTTATTTTGATATAATTATTGGTGGACACTCTCACACTTCAGATTATAGAGAGGAAAACGGAACATACATTTATCAAGCTGGTTCGAAATTAAAAAATATTGGAAAAATTAAAGTTACAATTGATAAAAATGGAGCTATAAGTACCAAATACGAATTAATTAATTTATCGGATGCAACAAACCTAAACCAAAGTGTACAAGAAGATATTGAGACCTATAATCATCAACCTGAGCTTGACGTAGTTATTGGTTATGCAGAAGCTTCTCACAACAGAAATGAAGTTGGAAATTTTTATACGGAAGCTTTACTAAAAGAATTAAATGCCGACCTAACTTTTCATAACTCGGGAGGAATAAGAAATACTTTAGATAAAGGAGATATTACTATAAGAGAAATATACTCCATTGATCCATTTAATAACGGAAGTGTTACTTATAGCATGACAATTAAAGAAGTAAAAACCTTCTTAAAAGAAAATGGTGATGGCTTTCACTACGCAGGTTTAACTATTGAACAAAGTGGAAATAATATTCTTATTAAAGATAAAAATGGAAATATTTTAAGCAATAACACCTCAATAACTATTGGAATAAATGATTTTATTCCAATAGTTTTTAAAAATTATTTTACAACTATTCCTTCGGTAAAAAATTACACAACAGCTGAAACAGTTATAAACTATTTAAATAACAACTCTGAACCTGTAAATTTTACTAACTATTCGAAATACTTTAAATACCAATAATTTTACACATAAAAAAAGGGTTGTCTTAAAATAATACAACCCTTTTTTTATGCTGTTATTTGCTACTTATTTAAAAAAGTATTAACGTTTTTCTCTATTCTTTCGTTTATATTACTAACGTCTGATTTAACAAAAGTTTCTCCAGTAATATTCTCATATAATTCTATATATCTATCTGAAATTTCATTAATTTTTTCATCACTCATCTCAGGAACAGTTTGCCCTTCTAAACCTTGAAAGTTATTTGCAATTAACCATTGACGAACAAACTCTTTAGATAATTGTTTTTGAGCTTCACCTTTAGCTTGTCTTTCTTTATAACCTTCAGCATAAAAATAACGAGACGAGTCTGGTGTATGTATTTCGTCTATTAATAAAATTTTACCATCTTTAGTTTTTCCAAACTCATATTTGGTATCCACTAAAATTAAACCACGTTCTGCTGCTATTTCAGATCCTCTTTGAAATAATGCTTTTGTGTATTTTTCTAATACCTCATAATCTTCAGCAGAAACAATTCCTTTAGCAATAATATCTTCTTTTGAAATATCTTCATCGTGATCTCCATCTTCTGCTTTTGTTGCAGGTGTAATTATTGGTTCTGGAAATTTATCATTTTCTTTCATACCTTCTGGCATTGAAACGCCACAAAGTAATCTTCTACCTGCTTTATATTCACGAGCTGCGTGCCCACTCATATAACCTCTAATTACCATTTCAACTTTAAAAGGCTCACACATATGCCCTACTGCTACGTTTGGATCTGGAATTCCTAAAATCCAATTTGGAACAATATCACTAGTTGCATCTAACATTTTAGCTGCAATTTGATTTAAAATTTGACCTTTGTAAGGAATCTGCTTAGGCATAACAACATCAAATGCTGAAAGTCTATCTGAAGCAATCATTACCAAAGTTTCATCATTAATATTGTAAACTTCTCTTACTTTTCCTTTATAAACCGATTTTTGTTTAGGAAAATTAAACTCAGTATTGTTAATTGTATTACTCATTATATTTTTTTATTTAATAGTGCGTTGTTGCTCTTTTAACTATTCATTCCCTACTTCAATACTTTTATAAGCTGAAAGTATTTTTTTAACTAATCTATGCCTAATTACATCCTTATCATCTAAATGTACAAATGCAATTCCTTTTACCTCTTTTAATGTTAGCATAGCTTCTTTTAAACCAGAAACTTGCCTTCTAGGTAAATCTATTTGACCAGGATCTCCATTAATAATAAATTTAGCGCTTTTACCCATACGTGTTAAAAACATTTTCATTTGACTATGTGTAGTATTTTGTGCTTCATCTAAAATTACAAAAGCATTGTCTAATGTTCTACCACGCATAAATGCTAAAGGCGCTATTTGAATAATTCCTTTTTCAATATAAGACTCCAAGCGTTCTGCAGGAATCATATCACGTAACCCATCATATAAAGGTTGCATATAAGGATCTAGTTTTTCTTTTAAATCACCCGGTAAAAACCCAAGATTTTCACCAGATTCAACTGCTGGCCGTGTTAAAATAATACGTTTAACTTCTTTTTCTTTTAAAGCCCTAACAGCTAATGCAACCGCCGTATACGTTTTACCTGTACCAGCTGGACCAATAGCAAAAAGCATATCGTTTTTTTCCATTCGCTCAACCATTCTACGTTGATTCTCGGTTTGAGCTTTTATTAATCTACCTCCAACACCGTGAACTATAACGCCATCTGCAACTTTAGAACTTTTATGCTCTTTTCCGTTAGACATTAAAATACGTTCAATGCTATTTTCATCTAAACTATTATACCTATTAAAATACTTAATTAAGCTGCTTATTTTTTTTTCAAACTGGTCTAAAACCTCTGGTTCTCCATAAGCTTTTAGCTTTGTTCCTCTTGCTACAAGTTTTAATTTCGGAAAAAATTTTCTTAAAATATCTAAGTTAGAATTTTGAGGCCCAAACAAATCGTTTGGATTAATTTCTGTCAACTCAATAATGCGTTCGTTCAAATTGTGAAAATTGTTAAGTTTATTAATAAATTTCTATCTTAATAAATAGAATAAATGTTTAGCTTTGCATAACAAATTTAACAATATCAAATAACTAATTTCATTTCTTTAAAAGAAGTTTTAAACATTTTATTAAGGATTTAAAAAGGTTATTAATGTGAAAAAAAATTGAGCTAAAGATTTATGTCTATTATTACTTTAACCACAGATTTTGGAACGAAAGACCACTTTGTAGGTGCAATAAAAGGCACTATCTATAGTGAGCTTCCAGATGCTCGTATTGTAGATATAACACACGAAATTTCACCTTTTAACATTACAGAAACTGCGTATATTTTAAGAAACGCTTATAAAAGTTTTCCTGAAGGAAGTATACACATTATTGGTGTAGATTCTGAATTAAATGACGATAATAAACATATTGCTATAAAATTAGACAATCATTATTTTATTTGTCCAGATAATGGTGTAATATCGTTATTAGCTTCAGAAGTTAAACCAGAAAAAATTGTTGAAATTAATATACACGACAGGTTCGAATCTGTTTTTCCAGTATTAGATGTTTTTGTTAAAGTTGCTTGCCACATATCTAGAGGTGGAACTTTAGAAGTTATAGGAAAAATAATTCCAGATTACAAAAAACTTGTTGAAGTACAGCCAACTATTTCTGCTGACAAATCGACTATTTCTGGAAATATTATTTACATAGATAATTACGGAAATACAATAAGTAATATTAATCAAAAATTATTTCAAGAAATTGGTAGAGGTCGCGATTTTGAAGTTATTGCAAACAACTATAGTTTCAAAAAAATATATAATAAGTATAGCGATTTTATCGACTTTTCTTTACCAAAAGAGCAACGCCAAAAAGACGGTACAAAACTAGCTTTATTTAATTCTGCTAACTATTTAGAAATTGCCGTATTTAGAAGTAATTTAAATACCGTTGGTGGTGCATCTACATTATTAGGTTTAAAATATAGAAAGGTAATTACCATAAAATTTAACTAAATGTTTGTACGTATTGTAAAACTTACTTTTCAACCAACTAAAGTTGATGTTTTTTTAGATATTTTTGAAAACAGCAAACATAAAATACGAAATTTTAATGGTTGTCGTTTATTAGAGTTATATAGAGATAAAACTAATAAAAATATCTTTTTCACATATAGTTATTGGGAAAATGAAGAAGATTTAGAAACCTATAGAACTTCCAAATTATTTAAATCTGTCTGGGCAAAAACAAAAATTTTATTTGCAGACAAACCAGAAGCCTGGAGCGTTGATAAATTGGAAAGTAGTTGTAATCAAAAAAATTATTAATTATAGAAGCCAACAACTAAAATGATAAGCATTTTAAAAAAAGAACTTAATTCATTCTTCTCCTCGCCTATTGGCTATTTGGTTATTGGTGTGTATTTGATAATTAACGGTCTTTTCTTATGGGTTTTTGAAGGAGATTTCAACATTTTACACGCCGGATTTGCCGATTTAAATAGTTACTTTTTTTTAGCTCCTTGGGTGTTTATTTTCTTAATTCCAGCAATTACAATGCGCAGTTTTTCTGATGAAATTAATACAGGAACCATCGAAATATTAAAAACAAAACCAATTTCTATTACTCAAATAATTTTGGGTAAATATATAGGAGCACTTTTGTTGGTTTTATTAGCAATTATACCTACTATAATTTACGCTTACAGTGTTTATCAATTAGGAAACCCTATCGGTAATTTAAAAATTGGAACTACAATTGGCTCTTTTCTTGGCTTACTATTTTTGGCAAGTTCTTATACTGCCATTGGTGTTTTTACATCAACAATTTCAAAAAATCAAATTGTAGCTTTTATTATTGCTGTATTTATTTGTTTCTTTTTTTATTACGGTTTTGAAGCACTAGCAAACTATAATTTATTTGGAAATAACGATTCTTTTATTAAAAATATTGGCATTAAAAATCATTTTGATAGTATTAGCAAAGGTGTAATAGATACTCGTGATTTAATCTATTTTATTTCGATAACTACATTATTTTTATTCATTACTAAAATTAGAATACAAAATGAAAAATAAGTATTCTAGCATATTGGTAATTATTGTAGCTTTAGTAGCAATTAATTTTGTTAGCTCTAAGCTATACAAACGTTTTGATTTAACTGAAGACGGTAGATATACACTCTCTGAAGCAACAAAACAAATAGCAAAAAACATAGAAGATATTGTTACTGTAAAAGTATATTTAAATGGAGATTTTCCTGCGGAATTTAAACGTTTAGAAACAGAAACTAAACTTCATTTAGAAGAACTAAAAGCAGTAAACAACAATATTAACTATCGTTTTATTAACCCAAAAAAAATAGCAAAACAACTTATTTCTGAAGATCTTGAACCTAGTAGACTTCAAGTTCAAGAAAATGGAAAAATGTCTGAATTAGTTATTTTTCCGTGGGCGGTTATTGAGTACCAAAATAAACGTGAAAACATTTCACTATTAAAAGATATTATAACCAACTCTCAAAACGAACAATTAGAAAGCTCCATACAAAATTTGGAATATGCTTTCGCGAATGCTATTCATAAAATAAGTTCGAAAAAATCTAAAACAATTGCAATTTTAAAAGGTAATGGCGAGTTAAACGATATTTATATAGCTGACTTATTAAAAAAACTTGGTGAATATTATTTATTAGCTCCTTTTACATTAGATTCTGTTGCTACACAACCTCAAAACACACTAGATAAATTAAATAATTTCGATTTAGCTATTATTGCAAAACCTACCGTAAAATTTACTGAGCAAGAAAAATTCACACTCGATCAATTTACAATGAATGGCGGAAAATCGCTTTGGTTATTAGATAATGTTCAAGCAGAGTTAGATAGTTTAATGAATACTGGCGAAGCACTAGCCTACCCTAGAGATTTAGGGCTAACTGATTTCTTTTTTAACTATGGCATTCGTGTAAATTTAGATTTGGTAACCGATTTATACAGTTCTCAAATACCTTTAGCTACTGGAAATGTAGGTAATAACACTCAATTTAGTGCTTTTAATTGGGAATATTACCCGCTTGTTAATTCAACCAATAATCACCCAATAAATATAAATACTGAAGCTGTAAGTTTAAAGTTTGCAAACAGTATTGATACGTTAAAAAATAACATTTCAAAAACAGTTTTATTACAAAGTTCTAAACTTTCAAAAACAAATGGAACTCCTTTTCTAGTTTCATTAAAAGGCATTACACAGCAGCCAAACCCTAAAGATTATGCTAAAGGAAATAAGGCTTTAGGTGTTTTATTGGAAGGTAAATTTAAATCTGTTTACAACGATAGAGTTAAGCCATTTTTATATACTAATACAAAAGAGATTGGAGCTTCAACAAAAATGATTGTTATTGCTGATGGTGATATTATTTCCAACCCTATTTCACAAGGAAAACCTCTAGAATTAGGTGTAGACAAATGGAGTAAACAACGTTATGGAAACAAAGAATTCCTTTTAAATGCTGTAAATTACTTGTTAGACGATACGGGCTTAATAAATGTTAGGTCTAAAAAAATACAAATAGATTTTTTAAACAAACAAAAGGCTTTTGAAGAATCTAGCAAATGGCAACTTATAAATATTATAATACCATTAATAATACTTGCTATTTTGGGGGGGACTTTTAATTATTATAGAAGAAAAAAATACAAATAAACCTCTTCTTTACACATCTTAAATATTTGTTAAAGTTAAACTGGTAAAACTAGCAAGCTACTATATATGCTATATTTGTTACATAACTTAAATAAAACTATTATGCTTAAAAAATTATCAATCATATTTGTATTAGTAGCAACAGTAGCTACAGCAAATGCACAAATTAAAACACCACAACCTAGCCCTGCTGCAAAAATGGAGCAAGTTGTTGGGCTTACAGATGTTTCTTTAGAATATTCTAGACCAGCTATGAGAGGTAGAACTATTTTTGGGGATCTTGTACCTTACGGTAAAACTTGGAGAACTGGAGCTAATGCAAACACAAAAATTACTTTTGGAAATAACGTTGTAATTAACGGTAAAGAATTAAAAAAAGGTTCTTATGCTATTTACACTGTGCCAAACAAAAAAAGTTGGGATGTTATTTTTTATAAAGACACAAAAAACTGGGGTGTTCCACAAAAATGGGACGAAAGTAAAGTTGCTCTAAAAACAACAGCTCAAATAGAAGAAATGCCTATGAAAATAGAATCTTTTACTATGACTTTTGATGATTTAACTGCAAATTCTGCTGTTTTAGGTATGCTTTGGGAAAACGTATATGTAGGTGTTAAATTTGAAGTGCCAACAGATAAAATTGCTTCAAAAAGCATTAAAAATGTAATGGCTGGACCTTCTGGAAATGATTATTTTCAAGCTGCAACTTATTACCATACATCTGGAAAAGATTTACAAAAAGCTTTAAAATGGATGGAAAAAGCAACTGCTGGTAAAGACGCTAAATTTTGGCACTTACGTAGAATGAGTTTAATTCAAGCAGATTTAGGTGATAAAAAAGGAGCTATTGCAACCGCTAAAAAATCTTTAGCTGCTGCTGAAAAAGCTGGAAATGCTGACTATGTTAAAATGAACAAAGACTCTATTGCTGAGTGGACAAAATAAAAACTAGTATTTAGTTTTCACAAAAAACACCTCCTGAAATGGAGGTGTTTTTTTATTATCTTTTTGTTAAGCTTTGAATTAATATTGCAATTCCCATTACCAATCCACAACCAAATAAATTTAGCCATAAATAAGGCATCCAATTATACCACCAACCTACTATTACAATTGCTTGTGTTATAATTGCGGCAATAAAAACTGCGTTACTCTTTACATATTTTATAAAGAATGCAAGTAAAAATATACCCAAAACATTTCCATAAAAAATTGATCCAATTATATTTACCAACTGAATTAAATTATCGAACAAATTAGCAACACAAGCAACAGTTATAGCAATTAAACCCCAAGCTAGCGTAAACCATTTTGAGGCATTTACATAATGCCCTGAAGATTTTTCTACCCTAACGTTTCTTTTATATAAGTCTATTGCAGTTGTACTTGCCAATGCGTTTAATTCGGAAGCTGTACTAGACATTGCTGCAGATAAAATAACTGCTAATAATAACCCAATTAAACCACGAGGTAAATTATTCAAAATAAAATGAATAAACACATAATCTTTATCATTTGTTTCTACAGACAGGTTTGCTTTTTCAATAACTTCTTTTGCTTTTACTCTATTTTCAGCTTCTAATTTATTTATTTTTTGAAGCTGATTTTTAATTTCAGTATTATTAATAAATCCAGCATTGCTAGTAGTTGCATAACTTAAGCTGGCAATAGATTTTAATTGTTCAATTTCTTTATGTTTTTTTTCTAAAATTTTATATTCTGAAGCAAATTCAGATTTTTTTACACCTTCAGTTGCTGCTGGATTAAAATTTAATGGTGAAGCATTAAATTGATAAAAAACAAAAACCATTACTCCAACCAGTAAAATAAAAAACTGCATTGGTACTTTTAACAAACCGTTAAACACCAAGCCAAGTTGCATTTCTTTAATAGATTTACCCGATAAATAACGTTGTACCTGACTTTGATCTGTTCCAAAATACGACAAGGCTAAAAAAGTTCCTCCAATAATTCCACTCCAAAAAGTATATCTATTTTCAAAATTAAAAGAAAAATCTAGCACATCCATTTTACCACTTACACCAGCAATTTCTAGCGCTTTTGTAAATGTAATACCTTCTGGCAAATAACTTATAATTAAGAAAAATGCTGCAAACATACCCGCAAATATTACGGCCATTTGTTGTTTTTGAGTAACACTAACAGCTTTTGTACCACCAGAAACTGTATAAATAATAACTAATGTACCAATTATTATATTTAGCATTGTTAGATTCCAACCTAAAACTGCGGATAAGATAATAGCAGGAGCAAAAATTGTAATTCCTGCAGCCAAACCACGTTGAATTAGAAATAAAATTGCTGCTAAGCTTCTAGTTTTTAAATCGAAACGAGATTCTAAATATTCATAAGCAGTAAATACTTTTAATCTATGATAAATAGGTATAAACACCAAACAAATAATAACCATAGCTATTGGCAACCCAAAGTAGAATTGCACAAAACCCATACCACTATGAAAAGCTTGCCCTGGTGTAGATAAAAAAGTAATAGCACTTGCTTGTGTTGCCATTACTGACAACCCAATAGTCCACCATTTAGCTTCACTTCCACCCTTAATATAATCTGTTACGTTTTTACTTCCTTTTGTTTTGTAAGCTCCATATGAAACAATAAACAATAAAGTTCCAATAAGTATAATCCAATCAATTTGTTCCATTTTATGCTAAGGTTTTCATTAAAATATAAAACAACACCACATAAATGGCATTTGCTATTAAAACAGCAGAATATGATTTTTTCCAACTATATTTTGGCTTAGACATATTTTAGTTTTTAATTGGCTTTTCAATTTCATTTTTACCAACAGACAACATATTAGCAAATAATTTATAAGCTCCAGGAACTCCTGCTGGTAGCTCTCTAAAAAAGCTTAAACCTGTATAAATAAAATTACCTGAACCATATTTTGTAACTAAAAGACTTCCTGTTTTTTCGGTTTCATCTTTATCGTTCATACCAAAAATAGTTTCATATTTATCGTCCCACTTATTAGGAAAATACAAACCTCTTTCTTGCACCCAACCATTAAAATCACCCTTTGTTATTTTATTCGGAAAATTTAATAATTCGTGATTTGGATTTAAAATTTTCACTTCAGAATGTTCGTCTGTAACTCTATCTCGAGATAATTGAATTGGGTAAGGCCCTACATTTGCAACCTTTACTCTATGACTTGTATTGTATTGCGCAATTAATGTTCCACCATTTTCTACATAATTGTGTAAATGTTTTTGGTAAAACTTTGAACGTTCGTTTGTATTGTAAGCTCTAATTCCTAGAATAATAGCATCAAAGTTTTTTAATTTATCTGGTGTAATATCATTTTCATTTATTTCAACAACGGTATAACCAATTTGGCGTAAACTAGTTGGTATTAAATCTCCTGCTCCGTGAATATACCCTATTAATTGACCTTTTTTATCAATATTTAACCTAACAACTTTAGCTTCAGAAGGCATAACAACAGATTGAAAAGGAATGTGATTGTAATCAATTTCTACCAACTCGCTTGTATAACTTTTACCATCTACTTCAACAATAGGAGAAATTAAACCCTCAGATTGTTTTTTAGGTGGAAATACTTCAAAATCAAAACTCTGTTCATCGCCTTTATCAGCAATTTCTATTGAATAAGACTCTGGCACTACTTTCCAATCATTAGGTAAACAAAAAATTAATTTACCTTTTAAATCCTTTTTTTGAGATTTAACTTTAATTGAAATTTTTTGAGCATCATCATTAGAAAAAATGTATACTTTCTCTTCAAATGAAGCAGATACTTCAGGTAAAATTTCAAAAGGCTTATAAACCTCACCTTTAACAGGATCGTTATATTTATACACTACTTCTTTTGTAAATGGTATTAAAACACCATTAAAATTAACTGTAAATTCTGCAGTAACAGCTCTTGGAGTTTCTGGTTTTCCAATTAGTTTTGAATTAGCAACACTGTACATTCCTAAACTTCCTTTTTTATCTAACCAATAAGGGGAAGTAGAAGAAATTGTGATTGGAATTTCAACATCTAAAGAGAATTTTTGAGAATTATTATTTGCCAACCTAGCGTTATAATCTTTTTTTAACCCTAAAGGGTTTATAGTTACAGATTTCAAATTCATAGAAAAACTGCTTCTATTTATAGCTTCTATTTTAATTTTACTCGTAGAACCAGGAGTAACGGTTGAGCTACTCGATGTAGCCTCCATATACAAACCTGCGCAAGCCGAAATTATATTTTTTATTTCTTTAGATTTAATTGCTTTCCAATGTTCATTTTTAATATTTAAAATTAAACCGTACGCTTTTACTAATTGTTTAATACTTGCTGAAGGATTTTTAAAATCATAATTACTTTCAACATTTTTAAGAATAGCTCCAATTTCCTCGCCACCTTCTACTCTACTCCAAGTTGTGTTAATTCCAGAAAAAGGGGTTTTACTCTTAGGAAAATCTCCTTTCAAAAACTCTAAATATTCTTTTAATTTTCCACGAGTACCAGTACTTCCAAAACCTTGCGATTGATGTTTACTTCTACTTAATGAAGCAATTTCGCTATTAGATAGTCCTTTTTGAGAATAAAAAGTACCAATATCTATACCTATCATTTTAGACTTATCAGCCTCATCAAACTTTTTTTCACTACCATAAAACCACCACGATGTATTAAAAAACAATCGTTTTGGTTGCCAAATTGCATCGTTTTCTAAATGCGTTTTGTATGTATTATTTGCAGACAAATCAAAAGCTTCTGCACTTAAAATTGCTGAAGAGGTATGATGTCCGTGCGTAGATCCAGGTGTTCTATGATCGAACCTATTAATAATAATATCTGGTTTAAACTTTCTAATAACCGCAACTACATCATTTAACACTTCCTTTTCGTTCCAAATTTCAAGTGTTTCATCTGGATGTTTAGAATATCCAAAATCGTTTGCTCGTGTAAAAAATTGTTCTCCTCCATCAGTTCTTCTAGCCGCTAATAGTTCTTGAGTTCTAATAACTCCTAGCAACTCTCTAATTTCTGGACCAATTAAATTTTGTCCACCATCTCCACGTGTTAAACTTAAATAAGCAGTTCTAGCCTTAACATCGTTTGCAAAATATGATATTAACCGTGTATTTTCATCATCTGGATGCGCAGCTAAATACAAAACCGACCCCAAAAAGTTTAACTTTTGAATTGCCTCATAAATTTCTCCTGAACTAGGTTTTTTTGGAGCTTGCGAAAATATTGAAGATGTAAATATTAGTAATAATGTAAAAAAAGAAACTAATTTTCTCATGTAAAGTTTAATTGTTTAGTAGTTGAACAAATATAAAATTTTAATACAATCCACTTGTTTTAACACAACTATATTAACATAATTATAACTTTTTTATGCTGCTATTTTTAATTTGTTAAATATCTTTACTTTACATTAGCAAACTACAATATGAACTGTTAATAAATAATATTTTTATAACAACATATTTAGAATATATTTGTAATTATATTAATAAAATAACCGTAAATGAAATTTATAGTATCAAGTAGTCAATTATTAAAGCAACTTCAAGTATTGGGTGGAGTTATAAATAGCAGTAATACATTGCCAATTTTAGATAATTTTTTATTCGAATTAAACCAAAACGAATTAAAAATTTCTGCCTCTGATTTAGAAACAACTATGAGCACAACAATTGATGTTGAAAGTGACTCTGAAGGTTCTATTGCAATTTCTGCACGTTTATTATTAGACACACTTAAAACATTTCCAAATCAGCCATTAACCTTTAAAACTGAAGAAAATAACACTATTGAAATTAGTTCTAGCCAAGGTAAATATGATATGGCTTATTTTGATGGAAGTGAATTTCCGAAAGCAGTTTCTATAGAATCTCCAAGTACAACGGTTATACCTGGAAACATTTTAGCAACCGCAATTTCGAAAACAATTTTTGCTGCTGGAAACGATGATTTAAGACCAGTAATGAGTGGTGTATTTTTTCAATTTAGTACAGAAAACTTAACATTTGTTGCTACAGACGCTCATAAATTAGTAAAGTATACTAGAACTGATGTTACAGCAAATGATACTGCTGAATTTATTATGCCAAGAAAACCTTTAAACTTATTAAAAGGAATTTTAGGTGGTGCAGATAGCGATGTAACTATTGAATATAACGATGCTAATGCAAAATTTACTTTTGACAATGTTGTATTAGTTTGTAGATTAATTGATGGAAAATATCCAAATTACGATGCTGTAATTCCAAAAGAAAACCCTAACAAATTAACTGTTGATAGAGGTACTTTCTTAAACTCAGTAAAACGTGTATCTATTTTCTCTAGTAAAACTACACACCAAATAAGATTAAAAATGGCAGGAACAGAATTAAATATTTCTGCTGAAGATATAGATTATTCAAACAAAGCTGAAGAGCGTTTAGTTTGTGAATATCAAGGAGATGATATGCAAATTGGATTTAACTCTCGTTTTTTAACTGAAATGTTAAGCAACTTAAGCTCTAACGATGTGTTAATTGAAATGAGCTTACCAAACCGTGCTGGTATTTTAACTCCTGTAGATGGCGTTGAAGATGGCGAGTTTGTTACAATGCTTGTTATGCCAGTTATGCTGAATAGCTAAACACAAAAACATCAACTATAAAAAATCCGCTTTTTTAGCGGATTTTTTTTTGTATCATTGTTTAAAATTATTCTATGAATTTTTTAGCACACCTTTACCTTTCTAAAAGCAATAAAAATGTACTAATCGGAAATTTTATTTCTGACGCAATAAAAGGTAAAAGCTACAAAACATATCCAAAAGAAATTCAAGTTGGTATAATTTTACATAGACATATTGATAGCTTTACGGATACTCACCCAACTGTTAAAAAAAGTATGCGTAGGTTACATTCTAGGTACAGGCATTTTAATGGTGTTATAATAGATATTATATACGATCATTATTTAGCTAAAAACTGGAGCAAGTATTCTGAAATTCCTTTAGAAATATATGCAGAGAATGTTTATTCTTTTTTAAATAAAAATATTGATAGTTTTCCAGAAGAACTTCAAAAAATGCTTCCCTTTATGATAGAGTATAATTGGCTTGTTAACTATGCCTCTTTAGAAGGAATGGAAACTGTTTTAAAAGGTATGAACAGAAAAACAAAAGGAATATCGCAAATGGATTTAGCCATAAACGATTTAAAAGAAAATTACAAAGAATTTGAAGAAGATTTCACTTCTTACTTTCAAGAATTAATAGATTTTTGCGATAAAAAAACAACAGAACTAATGAGTACTTCAGAAATTTAAAACTCGTTTAGTTTTTCATTCTTCATTCTAAAAAACAAATACAACGGTATTAAGCCGTGTGGTAATCTATATATAGTTTGAAACAAATTTAAATGAATTGATTCCCAGAAAAAATCTACAGATAATCCTGCTACTACCCTAGCCAAAGCTGTTAAGGTTCCCCATACAAATGCATACAACAAAGCTATTTTAGCTGTCTTTGGGATAAATATTAAGATCGAAACAACAAAATCTAATACTCCGGCTACTAAAAGAAATGTTTTTGAAACTTCTTCAGAAAAACCAAAAATATTAATTACCATTCCTAAAAAATAACCAGGAACCGGATAATAACCTACCGCATACAAACCGTGAGCTACAAATACAATTGCAACAAGTACTTTTAAAATTAATATTAAATTATTGTATACCCAACCTTTATAAGAAAACACAAAAATAACAGGAATGGCAAACTGCAAGCTATACTCAAAAAACTGTGCAAATTGATAAAAGCGTTCTTTCATTAATAAAAAAGCTAAAAACACCAATCCAATACTACCAACTAAAATTAAATATTTTAATACTTTTTTGGAAGGTTTATAAAAAATAACAGCTAAAAAACATAAGGAATAAAGTAAACCAAAACCAACTACTAAATTATCTAAAAACAAATCTAATGTTACGCTTGTAACATAAGTTTGCCATTCAACATTGAATAAATTTTCAATAAGTGGTTTTATTAAATTTTCATCCCAGAAAAAAGCTCTAACTGGCGCATCCCAAAATAAATGCTGATATGCTCTACCAATAAATACTAAAATTACCGATAGTTTTAATAAATTGAATGATTTAGTTGAATAAACCTGTTCGCTTTTCATAAGATTAAAAAATATGAGTAAAAATATTCTATTCTAGAGAAACTATCCAAATATTACTTGTTTTAATTGTAATTTTTAACAAATTCCTTAGTTGAATATTTTGTAATATTGTAGTCTACATTTTAATTTTAAAATTAAGTATGAAAAAAATATTGATTGTATTTTTTATTGGAGTTCTAACTAGCTACGCTTCAAATGATAAATATAGGTTAATGCTTAGAAATAATGCATCTACTTCAGTTGTAATTGGCTGGAATCAAATTAGCGGAACAAACCCAATTGTTTACTATGGCAAAAAGGATCATAAAACAAACTTCAGCAACTATTCAACAAAAAAATCTCCAGATAGAATTGTTGAATTTAGAGGTATGAATAATCATTTTGTACGTTTAATAAATTTATCTCCAAACACTGCTTATTACTTTGTAATTAAAGATAGCGAAGGTGTTAGCGAACGTTTTTGGTTTACAACCGCTCCAAATAATAAAGATAAAATTTCAATAATATCGGGCGGAGATTCTAGAAACAATAGAAAATCTAGACAAAATGCCAACAAACTTGTATCAAAACTAAAGCCAAATATTGTTATGTTTGGTGGCGACATGACTTCTGGAGACACTGATAAACAATGGATTGAATGGATGGACGATTGGCAATTAACAATTGCAAAAGACAATAGAATATTTCCATTAATTGCTGCACGAGGTAATCATGAAAAGGAAAACAAATCCATTTACAATTTATTTGATACGCCTCATGAAAAAATTTATTACAGTATTCCCGTTGGTAAAAATTATTTAAGAATTTACACTTTAAATACTGAAATTTCTATTCCGGGTGGACAAACAAATTGGTTGAAAAATGAACTTTTATCAAACAAAAAAGATTATTGGAAAATTGTACAATACCACAAACCTATGAGACCACATGTTTCACGAAAAAGAGAAGGTAATTTTCAATACTTAAACTGGGCACAATTATTCTATAATGAAAATATAGACCTTATTGTAGAATGTGATGCGCATACCGTAAAATCTACTTGGCCAATTAAACCTTCAACAAAAAAAGGAAGCGAAGAAGGTTTTATTAGAGATAATAAAAACGGAAATGTTTATGTTGGAGAAGGTTGTTGGGGAGCTCCAATTAGAAAAAATGATGATAACAAATCTTGGACTAGAGACTCTGGAATGTTTAATCAATTTAAATGGATATTTGTTTCTAAAAAATCTATTATTACAAGAACCATAAAAACCGATAACGCTAGCTTAGTTGGTGAATTAAACAATAATACTAGATTTGAAATACCTAAGAATTTAGATATTTGGAATCCGCCTAACGGAGCAATTGTTGAAATAAAAAAATAATATATGACTTCAAACACAATTACTAATGGAATACTTAAAGCAATAGGAATGCTAATTGGAATTGCGTTACTCCTATTCTTTTTATATCAAATTCAAAGCATTTTAGTTTATGTTGCCATTGCTGCTGTTATTGCTTTAATTGCTAGTCCCATTTTAAAATTCTTCAGAAAAAAATTAAAAATGCCAAATTCAATGGCAGTTTTAGTTACAATGACATTGTTTTTAGGAGTATTTTTTGGCTTAATAAGTATGTTTATTCCTTTAATTATTAAACAAGGTGAAAACCTATCTTTATTAAATATTGAAAAACTACAAAGCACCAT
This sequence comes from Lutibacter oricola, assembly GCF_900106565.1. Taxonomy (GTDB): domain Bacteria; phylum Bacteroidota; class Bacteroidia; order Flavobacteriales; family Flavobacteriaceae; genus Lutibacter; species Lutibacter oricola. The sequence continues at coordinate 36,045 of NZ_FNNJ01000004.1, read as the reverse complement.
TGAACATTTATTAGTTCAAATAAACGATTATTTTTTAGCTCATAATATTGATGTTTTAAATGAATTAAAAAATGCAGATTTGTTTAAAAATGCTAAAGCAATTCCAAACCTATTAAACTCTGTAATTGGAACACTCGGAAACTTAAGCATAGGCTTGTTTTCAGTAATATTTATCACCTTCTTTTTAATGAAAGACACACATATTATGGAGAAATCCGTATATGTTTTAGTAAGTGACAAAAGTGAAAGTAAACTTAAAAACTCTTTGGGAACAATAAATAATTTACTTTCTAGATATTTTATTGGTCTAGTTTTTCAAATTAGTATCCTATTTATTATTTATGCAATTGTTCTAGCTTCCTTCGGAATTGAAAATAGCATAGTAATTGCATTTTTATGTGCTCTGCTAAATTTAATTCCATACATAGGACCACTAATTGGTGGTGTTTTGATGCTATTTTTATCTATGAGCAGTAATCTAGGATTAGACTTTCAAACAGAAATTCTACCTACTACTATTTATGTAATGATTGGCTATATATTTGCTCAACTAATCGATAATTTTATAAGTCAACCTTTAATTTTTTCGAAAAGTGTAAAATCTCATCCGCTCGAAATTTTCTTAATTATTTTAATTTCAGGAACTATTTTTGGAGTTGTTGGTATGGTAGTAGCAATACCAACTTACACAGCGATAAAAGTTATTTTAAAAGCATTTTTAGCAGACAATAAAATTGTTAAATCTCTTACTAAAGATTTATAATAATGATAACTTATATAGCATTATTGCGAGGAATTAATGTTGGTGGTAAAAACCGTATAAAAATGGCAGAATTAAAAGAGCTATTAGAAAATATTTCTTTCGAAAATGTTATTACTTATATACAAAGTGGGAATATTATTTTTAATTCAAAAAAAGTGAATAAAGAAACTATTCAACAAAATATTAGCAAAAGTATTTTTGATAAATATGGATACACTATCAATACGTTAGTTATTTCCAAAAAAGAACTTACAACAATATTTGAATCTAATCCGTTTATAAAAAAAAATAACAGTGTTGATATTTCCAAACTTTATGCAACCCTTTTTAATAGCACACCAGATTTAAGTGAAACGGAATATTTAGAAAACATTTCAAATACGGATGAGTTTATTATTGACAATAAAACAGCTTACATTTACTGCCCAAATAGTTATGGTAAAACTAAGCTAACAAATAATATTTTTGAAAAAAAGTTAAAAAGTCCAGCTACTTCTAGAAACTGGAAAACAATAACCAAATTAGTAGAATTAAGCAATACCATCAATTGAATCTATCCATTTTAAATACCGAAGTTCAAGAATTTATAACTAGTAATTTAAAAACTGATATTACCAAACTAGTTTTAAAAGGTTCTCCTTTTGAAAACGTTACAATTCAAGAACTTGCAGAACAAATTACTTCAAAAAATAAATGCAAACTAAAATTGCCTAATTGGTTTTCAACAAAAAATATTTATTACCCAAATAAATTAAATATAGAACAAACATCTTCTGAAATTACGGCTAAATATAAAGCAAATCTAGTCTCAGGAGAGTTGTTAGTAGACATTACAGGAGGTTTTGGTATTGATACTTACTACTTTTCTAAAAATATTAAAAACGTTACACATTGTGAAATAAATGAAAACCTTTCTAATATAGTAACACATAACCTAAAAGAATTAAATACAAAAAACGTTCAAACGTATTTGGGTGATGGTTTAGAGTTGTTAAACAACATAGATGCTATTGATTGGATTTACACAGATCCATCTAGAAGAAACGATAAAAAAGGAAAAGTTTTTCTACTAGCCGACTGTTTACCAAATATTCCTAAAAATATAGATTTACTTTTTGAAAAAACTTCAAATATTCTAATAAAAGTTTCACCATTATTAGATATATCGAGTGCTATTTCGGAATTAAAATTTGTAAAAGAAATCCATACCATTGCAATTAATAATGAAGTAAAAGAATTGCTTTTTATTCTTGAAAAAAATTACAATTCAACCATTAAAGTTAAAACTGTAAATATTGGTAAAACTAATAATCAACATTTTGACTTCACTTTAAATGAACAAAGTACAGCAACCTACTCTCTACCTAAAAAATACCTTTACGAGCCAAATGCAGCTATTTTAAAAGCTGGAGCATTTGAACAAGTATCTAAACAGTTAAAAATTGATAAACTTCAACAGAACTCTCATTTATATACTTCAGAAAAATTAATTGATTTCCCTGGTAGATCTTTTGAAGTGCAACATTGTATTTCTTACGATAAAAAACTTATCAACAAATTAATCCCTAATAAGAAAGCAAACATAACCACAAGAAACTTTCCGCAAACAGTTAACGAAATAAGAAAGAAAACCAAAATAAAAGATGGAGGTAATCTATATTTATTTTTTACAACAGACTGCAACAACAAACACATAGTAGTAATTTGCAAAAAACAAACAAAAACACCTAACAAATAAACAAACGGTTCGATTTAATAAACAAACGGATAAACAAACCTAAACTTTAATTTGTTTTTAATAAAAATACATTTATATTTGCAGTGTAAAAGCTAGTCCCTAATATTGCAAATTTTTACGGAGAGGATTTGTAATTTTTATCAGTTTATAAAATTTTACTGATTGTTTATTTAACAAAACTGCTTTTAAAATCTCCAAAATAGGAATTTTATTCAATAAAATTTGAAGTGTTTAAATTTTGAAAATTAGCTATACAGCTAGTAAAACAAGAAAAAACAGCTTCACGTATCCATTTTTTTTAAAAATTTTTAAAATTAATGCGGTATTTCTTTGCTTATTTTTTAAGAATTTTTTAGCTTTGATGCTCTTACTAATCATTTAATTCTTATAAAAAAAATGAAAAAATTAAAATTAATTTTCGGATTACTTATGGTATCTGCTTTTGTTGCAGTAACAGTTTTAAGCTACAATGTATCAGATGAGCAAGCTATCAGAAAAGACAGAGTACAACTTCCTAGATATTAAAAAACAATAATTTATTGTACCTTTTTTAGGATTTTTTTACACACACCACAATGTTTCATTGTGGTTTTTTTTTATTTTGAGAATTAATTTTTTTTATTACTTTTATATATAATTCCAAAACCCCAGAAAATTGAAAAATAAAAAAAAATTCTCGCTATTTATTAGTAGCTTTATAATGATATTAATCATTTTCACTCCATACCTTCTATATATACATAGGAGTATTCCGAGTGAAGTTCTAGAATACAAAACTTATTTTGGTACAATAAAAGCAGGAGGGTATTTAGATGTTCAAATTTTTATTTATATTATTTTTGAAAAAGCAACTCCGCTTTTACTTTTAATTTTATGGTTTCTAACAAATAAAAATTGGTGGGTACATGCATTGGTAATACCAATTACTGTTTATTTATTTCAATTTATTTCTGCAATAAACAGTAATGAAGACACTTTTGCTGAAAATGAATTTATTTATACTATTCCAATTGCTTTAATAATACTATTAATTCTATATTATTTAAGAAGCAAATTGTCACTATACATACAAGCTATAGATTTAAAAAAAGAAATGGATGAAAAAATGAGTTTTCCAAAAGAATAAATAAAAAAACATAACAAAAAAAGCACTTCAATTAGAAGTGCTTTTTTGTTAAATTGGAAATAATTCAGAAGGTATTGAAGCTTCTTTCATCAATTGTTTTAATTCTTTTACAATTTCAGGATTCTCATTTGCAATATTAGTTTCTTCAGCAATATCTGTAGATAAATTATATAGTTCAAAACTCCCTGGTTTTTTCTTATTATTTATATTGTACCAAACACCTTTCCAAACGTCTTTTCGAATGGCTTTTCTACCTGTTTTTATATTAAACTCCCAATACAAATAATCGTGTTGTTTTTGTTCTTTTTTACCCATTAGTGTTGGCAAAAATGAAATACCATCAATGTTATTTGGTGTTTTAGCTGAAGTTATTTCTGAAATTGTTGGAACAATATCCCAAAAGGCAGAAATATGATTAGACTCACTACCTGCTTTAATTTTATTTGGCCAAACAGCAATAAAAGGAGCTCTTAGACCACCTTCATACAAATCTCTTTTATAACCTCTAAAATGACTATTACTTTTAAAAAAATCTGGGCTTGCTCCTCCTTCAGGAGAAGGACCATTATCACTTGCAAACATAATAACGGTATTTTCTTCCAAGCCTAATTCTTTAACCTTTGCTAAAATTTGACCAACATAAGCGTCAATTCTAGTTATCATAGCTGCATAAGTAGCTTTAGGCTTTTCAACAGAACAATACTCGTACCAAACCATATTTGGTCCATAATCTGATGTATATTTATTATCCTCTGTATATGGTGTTTCTTTAAATTTGCCATCATACATTTTAAAAATAGAATCTTTTGGTGAAATAATTTCTGCGTGAGGTAATGCTAATGGCACATATGCAAAAAAAGGCTTATCCTTATTATCATCTATAAATTTTATAGTATGATCTTGTATTTTATCTTGAGAATAAATAGCTGTATTTGTTCCGTCATTTCCTTTTAAAGAATCTCTTTTTTGATTATGATTTAAATAAGGCGGATAATAGCGATGTGCCAATTTTTGACAATTATACCCATAAAACTCATCAAAACCTTGACTGTTTGGATCTCCTTCTTCAAAACCTAATCCCCACTTACCAAACATACCTGTTGCATACCCTTGCTCTTTTAACATTTCTGCTAAAGTTATTGTTTCTGCTGGCAACGGAACTTGACCTTCAAGACCTTTACCTGCTTCTTTATTACCTCTAATTGGTGTATGTCCTGTATGCTTTCCTGTCATTAATGTTGAACGAGATGGTGCACAAACTGCAGAACCACTATAATGTTGTGTAAACTTCATTCCTTTAGCTGCCAATGCATCAAGATTTGGAGTTTTAATAATTTCTTGACCATAAGCTCCTAAATCTCCTATACCCATATCATCTGCCAAAATGTATATTATATTTGGTTTTTGATTTGTATTTACAACTGGTTTTTGTTCATTTTTACACCCTAAAAACAAGAGTGAAACAATTAGAATTACAACAATTCTATTCATAATAATTTTATTTTGAAATTAGTTTAAAACAGAAGTCTGAAGTTAAAAATTAAATTCTCAACTTCAGACTTCATATAATTATATAATTTAGATTTAATTTCTTGGAACTAACTCTATCCAACTTAAGTTATCTAAATACATTGTTTGAGTACCAGAAACTCCTGTATTAACACCAGGTTCAACACTAACATCTAATCGTTTACCTGAAGCTATAGCACCTGTTGTAATATCTTGGCTAATTGTTATCCATTTACCTCTTTCTAAAGATTCAATATCCCATTCTATTCTTTGATATGGAGCTTGTAGAATACTTCTAAAATTCTTCATTGTATTTCCTGGCTCTAAATAAATCATATAAGAAACCCTGTAAGTTCCAGCTGCAATACCATTTGGTTTAGAAAAACTTGAACCTTGTAATTTCATAGTTTTTGCTAAGTCGAATTGATATCTTAAACTATACTTACCTCCAAGAGTTGGGTGAACTTGTTCATCACTTTGCATAAATATAGGTGATGTTGTTGAGCCATTATCATCATTTGTTGGTCCAACCCAGTAACCACTTAAAAATGCGCCTTTCCAATTTGTAGTAGAATCTTCAAAACCAGCCCAATTTGCACTTAATATGTTTTCACCAATATCAAAATTAACCGGAATAGCATCAAAATCTTGTAATACTCTAGAATCTACAGATACAATATTACCTCCTGCAAAAGAAATTTCAATTTCATCTGTATTATAAGTAGGCTCACCTAACTTTATTTCAATAATTGTAGCATCGGCACTATTAATTGAAACATTATCTATAGCAATATTTTGATCAAAACCTGCTGCTGTATTTGTAACGTGAACTGTAAAGAAACCTTTTTGATTTACAGCTTGCTCTGCTTCACCAGTTACAGCAAATGATATAACTCCATCCTCTAGAGTAGCTTTACCCGTTAATTCAAAAGGCTTAGTTGAAGGTAAAACTTCAATATTTAAAGGGATTAATTTTGTACTAAAGTAAGTAGGAATTGTATCTCCTCCAGATCTTGAAGACTGCATAAATGCCGTGAAATCTCCTAATTTATTGTACTTAATTATAGCTGTATCTTTATTACTAACATCTGGTTTTCCTCCTTCTAAGTACCATTTTACTGCTGTTGGTCTACCTAAAGAACTTTTATCTACATAAACTAACTCTTCACCCGCTTCAATAGAAACTGTTGGCCAAGATGCCATATTTTCTTCTGAAGGCATATCTGCAGCAGTTAAGCTTAAAACCTCTTCTAATGTTGGGTTGTCTGGATCTACGCTATAATCATATTTAAAAACTTTAGCTTCTGGATTTGTATTTGCAAAAACATCGATAGAAAATAATTGCTCTACTTGCCATACGTCACCCATTTTTACTCCTCCTTTAACAGAGTCCTTAAATGTATCAGTCAAATACACCTCTTTTAAACCAGCTTCAGTAAAAAGTACATTTATTAAATCATCTTCTGATGATACTGCATCACCTGGAATGATAAAAGCATCGTAAATAGAATCTGTTTCAGTAAATTCTTTATTTAAAAATTTCCCTGATGCTGGAATACTCCATTTGCGAGTTAATACATTTTGAGATATATCATAAAAAGCTAAATAACTATTTAAATTAATATATTTAGCACTATCTGCATAGGTAGTTCTTGATCCACTCGTGTACCATTTAAAACTTGAAAAGTTGTTATTTACACCTAAATAATCTTCTGCCAACGCAACATCATCTTCAGTACAACTTGTTGTAAAAGCAATACAGCTTAACAACATAATTGCTAGTAATTTTATTTTAGTCTTCATAATTCTCATTTTTTAGTTTACTTCTTGGTTGTATAAATATTCATCCGTTGGCAACGGTAAGTAAGCATGTACAGATTCTATAAAGTTTACAGCTGCATCATCAAATTCTGTATTAACGTCGGTTTTTACATTTACAGTTGGTCCTTCTTGAATTAAACTACCTTTTCCAGTAGTACCATCTGCTTTTGTATAATTGTAATTTACAACATTATATTCTTTTGCTGCTAAAGCTTCAAAACGTTGCTTAGTAACACCCCATCTTCTTAAATCATTTGCTCTTTCTGCATACCCTTCTAATCCAATTTCTAAAGGTCTTTCTAAATACATTAAATGATCCATTAAAGTTTCTTTTGTATAAGTTACATCGTTAAAAGTTCCTGTACCATCATCTGCACCTAAAAGCATTAATCCCCATCTATTTCTAATTGCATTGATATAACCTAAAGCTCCATCAATATCATTTTTTTGAATTAAACATTCAGCTAACATTAAGTAAACATCTGCTAAGCGGTACACAATCATATTTTTACCTGATGCCCAACTTGTTGATAACACTTCATCTTCATGACCTACAATATCATGATTGGTTAATTTTTTAAAGTGTGAAAATACTGTACCACTAAAGGTTGTTGCCTCATATCCTGGTGTTTTATTATAATAGGTAGACTCTTCATCATTAACTACAGCAATCATTTGCGCACAACGTAAAGGCACACTTTTAGCAATATTAGTTCCACTAATATAATTACGACTATCATTTGGGTTTACAGGTTCATTAGAATATTCATATGTTAACCATGATGTAGGTACAAAATAACTTGTTCCACCACCACCTAAATTGGTTGGCGCAGTATATCTTGCCCATCTTGTAGTATAAGCTTCTTCATCCCAAGAATCAGTTGTTTGAATAAGTCTAGCGTGTTGATCGGTATAATTAATTTCTAAAATAGATTCAGCATTATAATCTCCAGCATGTGTAAATAATAAGCTTACATCATCTCCCGTTAACAAACTATAACCGTAAGGACCTTCAATTACATCTTTTAATAAAGGCATTGCTAAATCATATTCTTCAGTATATAAATAACTTTTACCTAAAACTGTTGCTGCTGTACCTTTTGATACTCTTGTTTTTTGAGTTTGAGTATTTGGTAAGTTATCATACGCAAATTGTAAATCTGTTCTAAAAAACTCAATTGCTTCTTCTGAAGTTGAAAGTGGTTTAGAAAATTCTTCAGAACTTGTAGGTATTTTATCTCGTATAATAATTTCACCATGATTATATGTAGAATGTGCATAAAAATGCATTAACCCTCTCATAAATCTAGCTTCAGCCATTTGAGTTGTCCAACGCTCTTGACTTTTAAAAGTTTCATCCATACCATTTAATCCATCAATTACCTGATTAGCTCTCCAAATAACTCTATACAATGCATTCCAACTTTTAAAATAATGTGTTGAAATTGTATTTGTAAAACTTTGACTATGCCACTCATACCCATAATTAAGAGGTCTTGTACGCTCTCTTGGAAATGCTAAATCGCTTCTTAAAGCTTCAACTTCTGAATTCCAAAGGTATTGATTTAACAAACCTCCATATACAGATGTTAGATTCTCTTCTGACTCTGTTAAATTAGACCAATAATTATCTGAAGACACAGCATTTGGATTTACCTCTTCTAGATAAGAATCTTTTACGCAAGATTGCAAAGCACCAACTAAAGCAATCAAACCTATTATATAACTTTTATAATTTTTCATTTTATTACTTTTTAAAATTTAACATTTAAACCTACAGTATACAAAGCTGATACTGGGTATCTCGACGTATCTAAACCTCTACGCATTACACTACCTCCAATTTCAGGATCGTACCCTGTGTAATCTGTAATTGTAAGTGGGTTTTGAGCCGTTAAATAAACTCTTAAATTACTTAGCCCTAATTTTTGAACAGACTTTTTAGGAATTGTATACCCTAATGAAACCAATTTTAAACGGATATAATCTCCATTTTCAACCCAAAAATTAGAATTTGCTTCAAAATTATTTGTACCAACATCTCTATGAATAGGAATGTTTGAATTTGGATTATCTGCAGACCACATATTTAATAAATCTCTGTGTCTACCATATGTATAAGCTTGAATTTTATTACCATTAATAATTTCAGCTCCAATAGATGCAAACCAGTTCATACCAAAATCGAAACCTTTATAACGCCAATTTAAATTAAAACCAGCTTCAAAGTCTGGCATACCACTACCTGAATATTTTCTATCATTAGTATCTAACTTTCCATCGTTATTAACATCCAGATATTCCATATCACCCATTTTGGCTGCAGGATTTAATAATTGGTAAGCTGCTAGTCTTTCATCTGTATTAATAGCTCCATTTGCTTGATACAACCAAAAAGCTCCAGCTTCATAACCTTCAGCAAACACTGTCATATCTTGAGAATTAATTCTTGATGATGTGTTATAAATAATAGACTGCCCGTTAGTACTTGTTACTTTGTTTTTATTTTTAGAAAAAGTTAAACTCGTATTTAATTTACTTTTACCTATATCTGTTCTATATTTTGCTGCAATTTCAAAACCTTCGTTTTCCATATTACCAACATTTAATATAGTGTTTACATTACCACCATCATAAGCTCCTGCAGAACCAGGTACTCTAACAGGGAATAACATATCTTCATTTGTAGACTTATAATAATCTACCGTTAAAGAAATTTTATTCTTAAAGAAACCTAAATCTACACCAATATTATTTTCTGTTTTAGTTTCCCATTTTACATTAGGGTTTGCATAACTATAAATAGCAGTACCCTGAGATAATTGAGCGTCTGTTGTATCAAATATATAATTAGCATTTGTTTGTATAGTACTTTGTGCAGCATAATCCGAAAATCGATTATTACCAACAGAACCTCTACTCGCTCTAATTTTAAAGTTATTAACTGTTCCTTTTAAAGGGCTCCAAAAGTCTTCGTCTGAAACATTCCAAGCAGCTGAAATAGATGGAAATATACCCCATTTATCATTATCACTAAATCTTGAAGATCCATCTCTTCTAAATAATGAAGAAATTAAATATTTTCCTTTATAATCATATGTAAACCTTCCTAAAATACCAACTTCAGTATACTTATAATTATTTAAAGCGTCGACAACTGGGTTTATACTTGTTCCATCTAAAGTTTCAACAGAGTTATTTAAAACACCTTGTTTACTTGCTAAAAAACCTTCGTAAGTTCCTTCTTTAACAGCAAATGTAGCTTGTGCTCCAAAATTATGATCATCAATTTTTTTCTTAAACCTTAAAGTTCCATCGGCAGATAATGTTGTTGCTCTTGAAGAAGTAACAGTTACACTACTTTTAACTGGATCTGTTTCTGAAGGATCTCCATTTAAAAATACAATGGTATATTTTGGTTGAAATTGATTTCTATAATCATCCGTTATAGCAGTACCAATATTACCAATAAAACTTAAGTCTTCTGTAATTTTTCTAGTAACACTTAAACTAGCATTTATACGATCTCTTTTACTGTTATCTTGCTTTTTTAAAGCTCTAGCTAGTAATTCTAATGGAGTTCTTACACCTCCATCTCCACCATCTTCGGTAGAATAAATAATATCTGAACTTGTATCAACTATTGGATATGATGGAGAATAACGTTGTGCATTTGCAATTAAATTAGTTCCAACTCTTTGTCTATCTTCCGTTGTAAACGCAAGACTCGTATTAAATTTCCAATTATCAGAATTATAAGAAGTTGTAATACGACCATTTATTCTTGTAAATCCAGAATTTATAATTGCTCCTTGTTGGTTAAAATAACCACCAACTGCATTGTATGAGAATTTTTTTGTTCCTCCAGAAATATTAACAGTATGTTGATTTGTAGCTGCGTTATCAACCAAAACAAAATCATCAAACGTATTGTTATTATTTAACCATTCTGGGTATTTTACTGGACCTGGAATATATGATGAAGCTCCATTATCTAATTGCGTTGTTGCAAAAAATAATTCTTCTGCTGTATTCATTAATTCAATACCATCACCTAATGTTTGAATACCATATTTAGAGTTAATTGAAACATTCATTCTTCCTTCCTCACCTCTTTTTGTTGTAATTAAAATTACACCTGCAGCTGCAGATGAACCATATACTGCAGCAGAAGCCGCATCTTTTAATACATCAATAGTTTCAATTTCATTTGGACTTAAACCTGGATTACCAGTTTGCGCAATACCATCAACAACATATAATGGTTCATTCGACCCTAATAATGATGATAAACCTCTAATTTGTACACTTGCTGCTTCACCTGGCTCACCACTTGACGCTGCAATGTTTACCCCTGATATTTGCCCCTGTAACGCAGAAGCTAAATCTGGCGTAGAAAACTCTTCAATTTGATCTGCCTTTACTTGAGCTACAGAACCTGTCAATTCTTTTTTACGAACAGTACCGTAACCTACAACAACAACTTCTTCTAAAGCTGCAACATCTGAAGTTAATGAAACGTTTATAACAGCTTTTGTAACTGAAACACTTTTACTTTTCATTCCTAAAAAACTATACACAAGTACATCTCCAGTATTTGCCTTAATAGCATAATTACCATCAAAATCTGTAGATACACCTTTGGTAGTTCCTTTAATTAAAACCGTTGCACCTGGAATAGGCATTCCATCCTCAGCACCTGTAACAGTTCCTTTTACATTCATTTTTTGCGCTTGAGCATCTACACTAAAATGCAATAACGCAATTAAAGTAAAGAGCAAATACTTACTCAATACTTTGTTTGAAATATTTAATTCTTTAAAAATCATTTGGTTAACTTTAGTTTATTTTAATTTTTGAAAATCATATTACTTATTCTCAATAAAGAGAATGTCTTCATTTTTAAGTTGAATTTTTAAATACAAATTGGTCTTCATTCATAATTGATTATTTTGAGTTTAAGTTTATTTAAATACTATATTAGGCATTGATTTATCAGCTTCTAATACTTTTGAAGCTTTACCTAAATAATTATTTTTATCGAAGGTTACATTTTTAGAATGTAGAATTCTAAATGCTGGATTTTTAGCGTGTAATTGTGGGAAAGTACCTGAATTTGTTATTTTATTCCCTTCTATTTTTACACCGTCTGCATTTGTTATTTCTATAATTAAATTATCGAACTGATTGAAAGTATTTCCTGTTATTTCAATATTTTTAAAAGCAGTATTTTCATTATCATCATCAGTATCAAAACGAATTACACCTCTATCAAACCCACTGTGTTGGCAATCTTGAAAAGTATTATTTCTTATTACAACATTAGTAGCATTTCCAGACTCATACCAATGTCCACTTTCAACAGGAATTAACAACGCTTCCATTTCTGTACTAAAAAAGTTGTTTTCTATAACAGTATTTACAGGGTTAGAAATTAGTAAACCACGTGCTCTGTTATTACTTATGTTACAATTCTGAATCAATAAATCAGGATACCCATCTAAGTTTTCCACTAAATCTCCTGGTTGAACTTCTTTTGGTAATTTTTCGTTAAATGTTATAATTTGGTACCTACTATTTAAGTATTGAATACTTTTAATAGTTAATTTATTGTATGGAAAGAAAGAATCACTTAATCTAACCAACCCTAAGTTATCTCCAGACTGTCCAACTACAAAACCTTGTTGTTGCTCGTGTCCCATTCTAACACCTACTCTATACTCATCTAATACATCAACAATTTTTTGGTAAGTTCCGTGTATGTTCGAAGCATCATCTAATTGATTTTGGAACGTACAATTTTTCAGCACCACTTTACCTCTGCAACCAACAAAATGTGTAGCATCTGCAGTTGTTGAAACCATACGTCCTTTTGAAGGCGTAACATTAAAATTATCTAAAATTAAATCTGCTGAATTTTCAGCAATAATTCCCATTCCACCAGCGTGGTGAATATTTACATTTGTTCCGTTAAATCCTGTAGTATGTGTTACTCTAAAAGCAGGTGCAACTCTATTAAACCCTTGTCCACCTTTCATTGTTAAAATATGTCCAACTGGAGGCATTTTTTTAGTATGCCCAAAAACTCTAACCAAACCTGGTTTTAATTGCTCTACTCTTATTTTACTTTCTCTTCCAACTTGTCTTATTCTAGGCTCTCTGGTATCTACTTCGTATTTATACTGTATTTTATTAGTATTATTTTTTATTGAAGTATTTGCTACGGTAGTAATATTAGTATATGATTCTGTATCAAAACTAATTGCTTTTCTTTCTGGGTCGTATAAAATAGACTGACCTAAACTATGCTCATAATATTCTTTTACAAAGTAAATTTGCCCGTTTCTAATATCGTAAGGATACTCATCCGAAATTTGCATATCGAATGTTTTATTCTTTTTATCATTAGCTACAATTAAACCTTCGCTATGAAAAGCTTCGTGCCAATCTATTGATAAATTTTTAACCGTTACATTGCTACTTTTATCAATTAAAAAAGGAATCATTACACCGTGAAAAATAAATGTAGAACCCTGACCATCAATAGTAATATTTTTAAAACCTCTTAATGGAAAAGCTGTTTTAACCATTACATCGCAATGGTTAGAAATAAATTCAAACGACTCTAAACCTTTATCTGGATAAAAATGGTACGTACCTTTTTCAAATTTAATTTCTGAAATAGGCTTCTCTTGAGCTTTTAAGACTCTTGATAGAACTTCAGGAGTTGCGTCTTCAGCAATATTTAAACTGAAAACCACATTTTCCCCTTGCTTTGTCGCTTCTTTTGAACAGCTAGATAAAACTGAAACTGCAACAATTGCAAAAGCAATGTAATTAAATAAGGTGTTAGATTTTAGTTTAAGCACGATTGTTAAATTTTGGTTAATTTTTTATAACCATAAAATTCTCTTATTTACGTGTTTAATTTGTATACAGCAGTAAATAAAATGTACTCACAAGTAAATCCCCACCCAGAAACCTGTTTTTCAAACACTTAACCAACATTGCTCTTTTATAAAAAACAACGTTTATACTTTAAAAACTTTTTAAAAAAGATTATTTTTTTTAACTCTACTTTACATTTAAGTCTATAACAGCCTCTTTAATAGTATTAGAATTTACCTTTAAACTAATTTTTTCTGCTGCTTCTTTAGCCTTTACAATAACCAAACATTTCCCTCTATTTGTTTTACGTGAAGTTTTGTTAGCAAATGGAGTAGCGTCAGACATATTACCATTAGAAACTCCAAGTATTTCTCCTAAACCTTCAACTTTAAAAGTTAAATCCATTTCTTTGTGACTTATTAAGTTTCCTTTTTTGTCAACTACCTCAACTTCAACTATTGCAACTCCTTCTTTTTGAACAGAAGTATTATCAACTTTTAAATTAAAATGATGCTCTTTACCTGTAGATTTTAAGGTAAACTCACATACTTCTTTTCCTTTAATTACTCCTTTAGCCTTTAAAATTCCAGGCTTATAAGGTAGCTTCTTCCATTTCATTATATAGTTAGAAAAATCAGCTAAATTTTTGCTTCCTATTTTTTTATCGTTTAAATAAAGGTTCACCGATTCGCAATTGGTATAAGTAACTATATCAACCTTACTTCCTTTTTCTAAATTCCAAGATGAATGCATTGGAGGTGTTCCCCATTTTCCAGAAGTAGAAAAATCATCTGCATCACCTTCATACACAGCAATTCTAACCATTGGTTTTTCTGACCAAAAAGATTGATATAAATATGAACGCTCTTTTCTAAAACCTGCCATATCCATTAATGCACAATCTGTTCCTAATTTTGAAAACTTTTTAGACTCTCCTAAATAATCGATTCCTGCCCATAAAAACAAGCCCATATTATGGTCATTTTCCAACACATCTAACCAAGGAGAACGCTCAATATTTGGAAACCTTTTTTCAGGTGTACTATTAAAATACACATAACTTTCAGTACTAACATAAGGTTTTCCTGGTTTACGTTCACCAATTGCTTTACACCACTGCTCTCCATAATTCATAGCTATTAAATCCATATACGAACAAGATTCAATAATGTCTGAAACCTTTTTTATTGGATCACCATCTTTACCTCTTTCCATTCCAGAAATTACTGGGCGTGTTGGATCCAATGAACGTACAAACGATGTATATTTTTTTAATCCTACATTTTGCTGAACAGAGCCTGGACTATGATTTTCGTTTCCAACGCTCCAAATTATTACACTTGGGTGATTTCTATCTCGTTTAACAGTTTCGCTATAATTCTTTTCCCATTCCATTTCAAAATAAGGATCTGCAAAACCTTGTGGGTTAAAGAAATTGTTTGGGTCATTCTTTTTCATATAAGAATCACCGTGATTGGTCCATTTATCAACAAATTCATCCATTACCAAAAACCCCATTTCATCACATAAATCCATAAATTCTGGCGCCGTTGGATTGTGTGCTGTTCTAATAGCATTACAACCTATTTCTTTCAGCGTTTTTAAACGACGTTTCCATACTTCAATTGGTACAGCCGCGCCCAACACACCTGCATCGTGGTGTAAACAAACACCTTTCATTTTCATATTTTTTCCGTTTAAGAAAAATCCTTTTTCTGCATTAAATTCTATAGTTCTAATTCCAAATGTACTTTTATAATCATCCACAACCTTTTCATCAACAACTACTTTAGTAATTGCTGTATATAAAGTTGGACTAGCAACACTCCATAGCTTTGGAGCATAAATTTCTAAATTTTGATTTATTTCATAATCTTTTAATAAATCAGCTTTAATTTCTGCTGAATTCGAGGAGATTTTTTTCCCTTCAGTATTAAATATCTCTGTGCTTATTATAGCATTACTTGGCAACTTTCTAAAATTTTCTAGAGTAGTTTTAATGTTTACTACAGCTTTTTCCTTTGAAATTTGTGGTGTTGTTATATACGTTCCCCAATTTTTAACATGCAAAGGGTCCGTAACTGTGAGCCAAACATTTCTATAAATTCCGGAACCTGAATACCAACGGCAATTTGGTTGTACCGAGTTATCTACTTTCACCACAATTACATTTTCTTGATCAAAATGCACAAAAGGTGTTATATCAAAATAAAAACTTGTATAACCATCATACTGAATTCCAACATGTACACCATTCACCCATATTTGAGAATGTCTGTAAACTCCATCAAATTGAATTTCAATATGTTTATTTTTATCTGATTCTGCTAATGAAAAATTCTTTCTATACCAACCAATTCCTCCTGGAAGCCAAGCATTTCTACCTGAATACTCTTTACTGAAATCACTCTCAACACTCCAATCGTGAGGTAAACTTAACGTTCTCCAATTAGCATCATCAAAATCAGCGTCACTATATGTGGCTTTTTCATCTAGTTTAAATTTCCAATTATTATTGAAATTTTCTTTTTTTCTAATTTGAACTTCAGCTGCGTTTTGCCCTATTAAATTGATGGTAAAAAAAGCAATTATTACAAATTGAATTAGTTTTAAATTTTTCATTATTTTATTTATTAAAGGAATGAACTTTTTGCAAAAAAAATCTCATTAGATTGAGAATGAATAGTATTCAAACAAACTAATGAGATTAATATTAAAATGTATTTTTTCAAAATTTAACTTTTATTCTATTGAACGTTAAAGTTAAAATTCCCTTTTAATTCTTTTGATGTAGCTGAGACACTTACTTTACCTGAAGATTCTCCAACTCTAACTAAAGCAGTTGCAATACCAGCTTCAGCTTTAATTTTTTCAACATTCATAACTTCTACATTTCCTCCAAAATTCAACTCAATTTCATCAGAAAAATCTGGAATTATAGTTCCATTATCATCAACAGCAGCTATATACAGGAATAGTACATCGTTTACCCCTGCTTCAGCAGTTTTTCCACTTTCATCTAACCAAACTTTTAATTTAGTTGCTTTTTTAGGTGTTTTTACAACATCTTCTATAACTTCTTTTCCGTTAATAATACCTACAGCCTTTAACTCTCCAGCTTCAAAAGATGGAATTTTAAACGTAAATGGTGGATGACTTAAATTTGTAGAGTTTTTATCTGAATCTGGTTTTTGAGTTGCAATTAATTTATCATTCAAAAATAATTTAACCTCATCACAGTTTGAAAATACTTTTACATTGGTTGGTGATTTTTCATTCCAATAAGTTGCCAATTTTAAAACCGTTCCATCTTCAACATCACGTTGACTTTGATAAAAATAATATCCAAATTTTGGTAATCTAAAAATATCCATAATTCCAGAATATTCAATATCATCATGATAACCACGATTGTAATCATACATTACCCAATAACTATCTGAATAAGCAACTATTCCTAAATTTTCGTTATGCGATTCTTGTAAATTATATGCTTGATTTAATAGTCTTTCTTCTCCAAAACCTCTAGCCTGACGACTACTTAATTCTGCTCTTAAATCATTTGGTAACTTATCTTGATTTAATCCTGCATTTTTAGAATGATATTCCCAATCTCCGTATTCAGAAACCGAGTATGGTTTTGTTCCATCATTATCATCTGGATGCAATATTCTATGCTGGCGTGCTTGTAAATAAATATCATACACATCGTTCATCCAACCACAAGAATACACATTTTCTCCAGGATATTCTTGGTGAACAATTTTATTTAATTCTTCCATAAAAAAGATAGGCATTTTTGTTTCGTTTAACGAAACTTCCCAAGCTAAAACTGAAGGTCTGTTTCTATCTCTTCTAATTAATTCAGTTGCTGAACGGTAACAGTAGTTTCTAAAAGCATCTGAATCTCCATAATATTGCCATCCCATAATTGCATCAATCACCACTAAACCTAACTCATCACACGCATCCATAAATGCAGGTGAATGTGGATAATGCGACAATCTTATATAGTTAAACCCACCATCTTTTATTTTTTTAGCATCTCTGTATTGCGCATTATCAGATAAAGCATATCCAACATAAGGATACTCTTGATGACGATTTACACCACGTAAGAACGTTTTTTCGCCATTAATATATAAGTCGTTATTTTTAAACGTAAACTCTCTAATTCCAAATCGGTTTGACTCAATATCAGTAGGTTTACCATCAACCAATACAACTGTTTCTAAATTGTATAAATTAGGGTTTTTAGGAGACCACAACTTTGCGTTAGAAACTACAAATACCTCAGTAAAATCTACATCTTTACCTGGTTCAATTGTTATTGCTGAAGATTTTATTTCTTGAACTATTGCTCCATTAAAAAATATTGAATTTACAACCTCAACAGATTTTGTATTACTTGTTTCGTTAACAATATTTGTTTTAATATTAACCTTAGATTCTTTTGCTGAAACCTCAGGGAAAGTAACAAAAACACCACCTCCAGCTACTTTATTTGCTAAAATAGGATGCGAAATATGAACTTTTTCTTTATAAGTAATCCAAGCATTTCTGTACAAACCACCATACATATTAAAATCTAATCTTTTTAATGGTTTTGGCCCTGTAACTTTATTATCTGTATTATTTAATCTAACAGCTATTAGGTTATTTTCTCCAGCTCTTAAATACTTTGTAGCATCAATAACTACAGGTAAATAACCTCCGTTATGTTTTGAAACCTGTAGACCATTTATCCATACTTCAGAATAATTCATAGCGGCTTCAAACTCCAATATTATTTTTTTATCGGCATTTGCTTTTGGAACTTCTATTGATTTACGGTACCAGCAGATTCCTTGCCATTGATCATTTACTGTTAAAGGTTCAATATTTGCAGTGTGTGGTAAACTAACAGAATTCCAATTAGAATCGTCAAAATCTATTTTGTGAAACTTATCTTCTGAATTTGATGACTCATCCAATAATTTAAACTTCCAATCTGAACTAATTTTAACCTTACCTACTTCACCTTCTTCACAAGCATTTAACAACAATACAAAACAAGCTAATGCAGCTACTTTCAATATCCTTTTTAAATTTGATGTTATCATATTTTCTACTTTTTTAACTTTTGAAATTTCTTAAATTCTTTTCCCCATTTTTTAAACCCAACTTCTACACCTACTTCCATTTGTTTACGAACTTCTGGGTGTTCATCCTTAATCCATTGTACCAAATCAACTGTTTTTTGAACTGATGTTGGCTCATAAATATCACTAACAGGTTTGAAATCATTATCAAACCCAACAGTTTTTGCTCTTAAATCTTTCAATACAGCAGCATACTCTGGATCATTTGCTAAATTCACCAATTCAAGAGGATCGTTTTTTAAATTGTATAATTCTTCTGAAGGTTTAGAATCTTCAAAAAAGAATTGTTGGTTTTTAGTTAGTTTACCTTCTTTTTTAAGCGTTCTCATTACATGAACTGCTGGACGATAAAATTCTAAATACGCCTGACCCGCATCAAAAGGAATTTCTGGCTTATCGTTTCTAATATATTTCCATTCGTTAGAAGTAATTGCTCTCATTTTTTCTGGAATTTCATCCCATAAATCACGAGCAGCATACACATATTCTCTTTTAAAATTTTCTGCAAACATTGGTTTTCCTGTCATATATTCAGGAATCTCAACACCTGCAAAATCTAAAATAGTAGCCGTAATATCTGTTGAACTAACTACATCATTTCTAACTTGACCACCTTTTAACCCTTTTGGATAGTGAATAATGTATGGAATTCTCAACCCAGGATCGTGCAAATAACCTTTACCTTTTATGTTACAACGACCGTTATCTCCAATAAAAATAACAATGGTATTATCTGCAACACCTTTATCTTCTAATTCTTTAAAAATCATTCCAACTTCATTGTCCATATACTCCACCTGATCTAAATACTTGGCCCAATCCAATCTAATTGCTGGATGATCGGCGTAATATTCTGGCAACTCAACTTTGTTTGGATCAACTGAATGTGTAGATTTCTCTCTAACGTCATCCCACCATTCACCTCTATGTGTTACCACCAATTGAATTTGAGCAAAAAATGGCTCATCTGCTTTTTCAATAGTATCGTATTTATCAAATAATCCAAATTTTGTTTTTCCATCCCATTCACCTAAAGGTTCGTGCTTAAAGTTTACATCAATTTTCCGCCCCTTTTTCATTACTGAATGGTTCCCTAAAATGGTAGTATAACCAGCTTCTCTTAATTTTTGAGTAAACGGAGTAAATTGCTCATCTAGTGGAACATTTCTGTTACTTCTGTGGTTATGAGAGTTCGTTTTTACTTGGTGTGTACCAATCATCATTGCTGAACGACTTGGAGAACAAATTGAATTGGTAACAAAACAATTTTCAAAAAGAACTCCTTCAGCAGCCATTTTATTAAGGTTTGGTGTTTTTACTGCTGGCATTCCATAGCACTCTAAATCGGTACTCATATCTTCAGCCATTATCCAAATTATATTTGGTTTTTTAGCTTCAACTTTTTCCTTTTCTTGAGATTTACAACTAAATGCGCTAACTGCTAAGACAACAAGCAATGAGTATGCTAATACATTATTTTTCATTTTTATTATTTTTTGAACACTCCACCAGAATTTGGCCAGTGAGGATCTTTAACACTTTGTTTCTTTAAAATTTCGTTTGCTTTTTTTACAATTTCTGGATACTTAGCCGAAATATCATTTTGTTCGTATAAATCCTTTTCTAAATCGTAAATTTCAGTATGATAATTATTTCCATATCTAACAGCTTTCCATTTTCCAAAACGTGTAGCTTGACGGAAACCTTTTACACTTCTACCTTCTTGAATTTCCCAATATAAATGGTCATGCTTTTTTTGCTCTTTCCCTAAAAGTTCAGGTAAAATTGAAATTCCATCAATATTTTTTGGAGCTTCAATACCTGCAACTTCAGCAAAAGTTGGCATTATATCGTAAAAAGTAGAAGGATGATTAGAAACTCCTGGCTTAATTATATTTTTCCAATATGCAATCATTGGTACTCTTACTCCACCTTCATACACATCTCTTTTAAACCCTTTTAAACTTCCTGAGCTATTGAAAAACTTATAACTATGGTGATTTTCGTTTGTTGGTCCGTTATCACTAGAATAAATAATTAAGGTGTTTTCTAGCTCTCCTCTTTCTTCAAGCTTATCAAACAATCGCTTAATTTGCGTATCTAGCATTGTAATTCTAGCAGCGTGACGGCGTTCAATTTCTGGCCATTCTTGAATTTTATCTTCGTATAAGTTATTCTTGCTTAAAAAATACTCGTGTGCGTGTGGAATTCTATACGACATATACAAAAAGAAAGGTTTGTCTTCATCCTTTTCATCTAAATAATCCAATGCAAAATTGGTTCTAAATTCATCTAAACACTTATAATTATTGTAATTATAGAAAATAGAATCTTGATTATTGTTTACCCAATGTACACGTTCATCTATTTCTTTTCCATTTTTATCTTCTCCCCATTGTTCTTGAACGGCATAATCAAAACCACGTCCTTTTGCCCAAGTACTCACATCTTCTGGAACACCTAAATGCCATTTTCCAATCATTGCCGATTGATACCCTGCTTTTTTCAATAATTCAGGAATAATAATTTCTGATTTTTTTAAAGGAACACGATCCCATTTGTTATCTATATCTCCTTTATTTCCACGAATACTTAAATGACCTGTGTGTTTACCCGTCATTAAAACCGCACGCGAAGGCGAACAAACCGAAGTACCTGCATAAAAATCTGTAAAACGTAAACCTTTGCTTGCTAAATCATCTAAAAATGGAGTTTTTATAGTTTTTTGTCCATACGAACCTAACTCTCCATAACCCATATCATCTGCTAATAAAAAAATGATATTTGGCTTGTCTAATTTTTTAGCTTTTTTTGAAGTTTTCACTTCACTTGTTTCCTTTTTTACTTCATTACAAGAACCCAACGCAAATAGGATAACTGCAATTTGTAATACCTTTATTATTCTCATTATATAATTATTTCTACTAAATTTCTATGTTTAATAAAGTACTATTTTTTTACTAATTTCATTTTCAACATGTAAAAAGTAAATACCTTTTGTTAAGTGACTTAAATTAAGTTCTTGTTTTTCTCTTACGCTATAATTTGCTACTACTTTCCCTAATAAATTAACTATTTTAACTTCTCTCTCTTCTGAAGGATTTAAAAGATTAATTGTTAAAATTCCATTTGAAGGATTAGGATAAACTTTAAATTCTGAATTATTAAAATCGCTTATAGATAAGCTTCCATTTTCTAAAGGGTTTCTTGGGTTTGGTGTGTTTCTATAATCACTAGCAATCCAAAAATTAATACCATCAATAGTTTCATTACAAACCTCATAATCATCATAACTATCAATAATAAATGCTTTTGGAGGTAAATAATAAGCATCAATATTATAACCTGTTGCTGTAACTTCAGAAATAGGAAAATCTAAATTATAATCTCCCGGAGTATCGGCTTGCCTTATTACTGAACCAATTGCTGGTCCCATTCTACTTTCTCCATCAACATTTAATGTTGTTGAAACACCAATTCCTCCTACACGTTCCACTCTTAAAGCACAAGGAATGTATCTTAATCTTTTTACATGATGAAGCTGTGCATTTTGCCCAAACGTTGAAGTAACATTTCTAATTTTTGATGTACTATCGAAAGATCCTGGAGTTAAACCATTTGCTTCTTGATCGTCTGTAGTAAACCCAGACGACCAAACAACCGCAGCTTCACAACTATTTCCTATAACACCTTCAACATTAAAATAACCTTGATCTAATGTATGCGGAGATAATTGCAATGCACTTTGTCCATTGGTGCATTCTATATTTCTACCCCAAATATTTTCCAATTTTATAAGGTTAAAATCGTAAGCTTCGGTGTATTGAATTAAATCGTAACCTGTTTCTAATCTTAGTGCTACTCCACCGGTACAATCTAAATTTCTAAACAATATATTTTTTCCTCCTTGAACTTGTACCAATCCATAACCATAATGCCCGTTAACCATCGAAATATTTTCAATTATTCCTTGATTTGGAATACCTCTAACTGAAGTAATTCTTTTATTTCCGTCTATAGTTGTTTTAACAAAATTACCACCAAAAGCCAGCGAAGAAAACTCTGTTACTCCATCAATTATATGAAAATTAGAAACTTTGAAATTACTACAAAATCCAAAGCCAACAACTCTAATACGAATTGTTGTGGCAAGACTACTCATATCAACATTAAACTTACCTCCAACACCAATTATACTGAAATTTTCAACTCCAGCATTTAAATCTGCATTAAACAGTGTGTTATTTGATCCTACTAAAGCATTAATTGGAAGAATTGTAACACCTGAATTAATTTCTAAATGAACATTAGATTTTAAATCTACTTCTAAAATCCTATAAGTTCCTGGATTTACAGTTACTTTTCCTCCACCAGCAGTGTTTACTGCATCAATAGCATTTTGAAATAACTGTGTATCATCTCCTGTTCCAGCAGATTCAGATATTGTTGCTGTACCTAAACCATAGGTTGGATTAAAAAAAGTATTATCAACAGGCAATGTTTGCGAATTAACACTTAAAACTAAAAGTAAAAATAATACTAAAAATAAATTCTGCTGAAATACTTTCATAATGTATACTTTATTTTTTATAAACAGGCACTGCTTCTTTTTCCCAAGTAACAATTGCTTCTTTTAATGTTTTTTCAATTTCTAAACCTGTACCAATTAAATCGTTTTTCTCACTTATATCTTTAGCAACATTAAACAATTGGAATTTACCACTGTGATATTTTACTAATTTCCAATCACCTTCAATAACAGCAGCATATTGATCTTCATAACTTCTGAAGAAATACAATTTTCTATCATCAAACTTTTGTTCTTTAACAATTGGCAACAAACTTTTACCCTGAATCCAATTATCTTCACATTTTTTACCTGAGGCAATTTCAATTAACGTTGGGTATAAATCTAATGACTGTACTGGAATACTTGTTTCTGTTCCTGCTTTTGTAACACCAGGAATTACCATCATAAATGGAACACGGGCTCCACCTTCACCCAAAGTATTACCACCTTTTTTACCTCCACTTAATGGTAAATTTGAATAAGCTCCTCCTTGATCTGATATTAAAATAATTACCGTATTATCTGCAATTCCTTTTTCTTCTAGCGCCTTTCTAACTTTCCCAACAGAATTATCTAGCGCTTCAACCATTGCTCCGTGATGCGCATATTTACCTTCCATACCTTTATCTTGGTATTTTTTTAGCAAGTCTTTTTTAGCTATTGAAGGTCCGTGAACCGTGTAATACCAAAAAGAAAGCATAAATGGCTCTTTTTTATCGTAGTTTTTGATAAAATGAGTAGCGTTTTCCGTTAAAACCTCTGTTAAATAATCTCCTTCTTTTACACCAGATTTTAAGAAACCTTTTGGATCATCTTTAGGTTTGAAGAATGGGAAATAATAATTTTTTGGATGTCCAGAATTTGTAGTACCATATACTTCATCAAAGCCTTGTTGATCTGGATAATGAGCTTCATGACCTAAATGCCACTTACCAATAAATGCATTGTAGTAACCAAATTCTTTCAGTCTTTCAGCGTAAGTAATCTCTTCCAAAGGCAAATAATTTATAGAAGGCATTTGCACTGGATCTTTTGGCCAAAAGTTGTATTTTTCCTCTTCTGGATTTCCTGAAATATGGCGAGGCATTTCCATTCGAATTGATTCTTTACCAGTTAAAATGGCAGCTCTACTTGGGCTACAAGTTGGTGTTGGAATATAAGCTCTGGTAAAATCTATACCATCACTTTTTAGTTTATCAATATTTGGAGTTTCAAACAGCGAATTTCTATAACCAACATCTGCCCAACCCCAATCATCTACAAATAATAAAACTATATTTGGTTTTTCAGTTTTTTCAACTACTTCAACTTGCTTTTTTTCTTGTTCTTTACAAGCTACAAAAGGGATTACTCCAAAAACGACAAGTACTACTAAAAATGCTTTTTTTAAATTCATTAGATATTCTACTAGGTTATAAATAATTCTATTTTTTCTTTACTCAAAAAACACAAACAATTTCTACAATGTAAAAATGCTTTATTAATTAAGATTATTTGTTTCTTTAAGTTTAGAAAATGTATGTAACGGTAAATTTATTGTAGAATACACAAAATCACTGGCAAAAAAATACCTAATTACAAATTGAATTTATCTAATAACTAGCTAATTTACCTATTCTCAAATGTAATTATTATAATCTGGTGTTGTTAAAATGCCAGTTAATAGAAAATCTAATAACTGGCATAATAAACAGGTTGTATTAATTTTGAGTTACTTTGCTTAATTTCTTAAGACCTTTTAAAGTAATTAATCTGTGGAGTAATATGTTTTGTAAAAACTCTAGGGATTTAAAAGACGCTTTATCTGCAATAAAATCTTCTTTAAACCAAACGTTTAAAATGTTTAAAATTGAATGAGTTGTTTCTTCAATATTTAAATCACTCTTATACAAGTTTTCTTGTATTCCTTTTTTAATATTAGCTATAAGGAAAGGCAAGATAATATCTGTTTTTAGTTGTTCGTATTTCAAATAGAAAGTTAAATGGAATTTCCTTAAATCTTTTAATACGGTTGGTGAAAACGAACGAACTAAATCATTTATAATATTGAAAAAACAGTATAGTTCATTTACTGCATTTTCAGAAACCGAATTTAACTCTGATAAATTTTCACTAAAAGTAGTTATTTTAATTTCTATAATTTGTAAAATTAAATCTGATTTATTTTGAAAATGTTTATAGATTGTTTTTTTTGAAATACCACAATCATTTGCAATATCATCCATTGTCAAATGTTGAATGCCATAACTCAAAAACAATTGAGAAGCCGTTTCTAAAATTAATTTTTTTTTATCGGTAGTCATTATCCAAATTATTTAAGTTCTCCAATTGTTTTTAAATAAGTAGCTTTCTTAATATGGTAATTTCCTTTAGCATCAATTAAATTAGCATTTGCTTGTTGCCAAAGTACTTGTGCTTCTAACACATCACTACCTTTTACAGTGCCTGCATCAAATCTATCTTGATGTAGTTTTAGGTTCTCATCCGCTTGCTCTAACGATTTTTGAGCGATTTCAACACGTTTTACAGCTTGATTTAACTCCAAATATGCATTCTGAATTTCAATTGCTACCAACTCTTTGGTTTCTTCCAATTGCGCTTTTTGAGCTTCTACTTTGTATTGCTGTTCTTTTACTTTTTGCTTGCGTCCGCCCCAATCAAAAATGGGAATGCTTAAACTTGCTATTCCTACAAAATTGGTTAAATGGTCTTCAGCACTGGCCGCATTCAAATTGTCGCCATACATATATGTACCTGATAAATTAACACCTAATGTAGGTTTGCGTTCTGCTTTTAATAAATCGGTTTGTAAGTCACCAATTTCAACAGCATTTTCAAGCATTGTAATTTCTGGACGATTGTTAACTGCACTTTCCAACAGTTTTTCTTCAACTAAAAGTGAAGCTTCATCAATAGAATCTTCAACATCAAAAGCAATTGTTTTTAATCCAGTTTGTTGCGCTAAACTCAATTTTAAAATTTTGAAGGCATCATTGGCTGTTGTCAGGTTCAATTCAGCTTGATTTGCTTCTACTTGAACTTCTAATAAATCGTTTTTATAAATAATTCCAGCTTCGTATAAATTGGTTAAATCTGTCAACAATTCATTCAATAAACTCTGATATTTTTTAGCCAATTCAACTTGACCTTTTATGTTTACTAACTGCCAATACGTAGTTTCAACATTTAATAATACTTCGCTGTCTGTCAATTCTTTTTGAGATGTTTGAATATCCACAGCTTTAGAAGCCATTTTTTTTCCTGAATTAATTCTTCCTCCAGCATACAAAACTTGAGTAACACCTAATGAGGAATACATATTGGAATTCGGAATAATATCCATTGGAATTTCATCTATATAAATTCCATAAACATTAGCGTCTAAAGTTGGTTTATCTAGTGTTTTAGCCGATTTTTTAGCAGCTTTTGCAGCATCTAAATTATGTTGTGCTTGTACAATTTGTTTATTGTTTTCTTTTGCTAAAGCTTTCACATCATTCAAACTATAACTATATTCTTGAGCATTTGCAAATTGAATTACAAACAACATAAAGAATAAAGGAGTTAATTTTGCTAACTTCATTTTTAATTTTTCAAGTCGCCCTTTTGGTTTGTATAAAATTTCTTTGTCTTCTGGTTTTGGATATTTTTTAGGATACTCCTTCTTTGTAAATTTAAAATACATAACAGGTACTATAAATAAGGTTAATACCATTGAAACTAGTAATCCTACAGCCAAAACACTTCCCAAAGGAGCCCAAAGTGGTGATTTACCAACAATCATAGGTAATACACCAACAGCTGTGGCTGCAGAGGTTAAGAAAATAGGTCGCATTCTTCTTTTTCCAGCAGCTTTCGCAGCACCTTTTAATGAATAATTGTGTTTAATTGCTAGTTCATCAGCATAATCAACCAAAATAATTCCGTTTCTAACCACAATTCCAATTAAACTTACAATTCCCATAAAGGATGTAAAACCAAATGGATTTCCTGTTAATTTTAATCCAAGGAATGAACCTAACAAACTCAAAGGGAATGTTGTTAGGATAATCATTACTTTTGTGAAATTTTTAAATTGGAATAATAAAATCATAAAGATTAAAATTATACTAACCATTAATGACATTGCCATTTGAGGCATCGTTTCTTCAGATTTTTCATGCTCTCCACCATAGTGAATAGATATTCCGTTTGGTAAGTTCAAATCCTGAATTTCTGAATCTATATTATTTAAAATAGTGGCTGCTTTTAAACCTTTTTGTGCTTCACACTGAACGGTTAGCGTTCGTAATCCATTTCTACGGGCAATAACTCCAGTATGCCATTCAGGTGTAATCTCTGCAATTTCTTTTAAAGGTACTTTTGTTCCATACATTGTTGAAATAGAAATTTCTCCAATATCCTGAATATTGTTACGGTTTTCAGCATCTAAACGCAATAAAATATCAATTGGCTTATCACCTTCGTACAAAGTTGAAACTGGAAAACCAGTTAATCCTGCTCCAAGAGTTTGCGCTACCATTTCGTTTGTTACACCAACTCGGTTAGCTTTAGCATCATTCAAATTGACTTTTACACCATAATAATCATCTTGATAGGTTGTACGAACCCAATTGGTACCTTCAGCATTTTCAAGAATGCTTTCAACTTGTTCTGCAACTCTTTTTTGGTCTTGAATATTATCGCCAACAATTCTAACTTCAACAGGTGCTAATGCACTTTTCATAGATATTTGTCGAATTCTTACATAGCCATCTGGAATAAAACCTTCAAACTCTTTAATATATTCCTCAGCCAATTCAATAGTAGCTTCTTTATTAATAGTGGTTACAAATATTTGTGCAAAGTTTTTTCGAGGAACTTCAGGAGCATAAGTTACGTGAAAACGAGGCGAACTTGTACCTACAAAACTGGCAATTTTAGTAATCCGTTCATCATCTTTAATCTTTGTTTCAATTTTGTTTACTACTTTTTCTGTTTCCTCTAAACTAGCTCCGTTTGGTAGCCAAACTTCTAGATTAAACTGATTTCTTTCTGCAAATGGAAACAATTCTTGCTCGGTAGACCTTGCCAAAAATATAGCCGCGATTATTGATAATGCACCAAGAAATAAGGTGGTTTTTGGCCATCTAAAACTAAAATCTAACCAGTTGTTAAATTGTTTTTGCAAACGGTCCAAAATTGAAAGTTTTGGAGGCCTATCGGTTACCTTATGTTTTAATCCTTTTTTTATTACTACATAACACATATAAGGTGTTAAAAAAACAGCAACTAACATTGATGTAAATAAAGCTACCGCTACTGCTATTGGTAATGAAAAAATAAAATCTCCAGCCAAACCTGTTAAGAAAATTGCTAGCGGAACAAAGGCTAAAATAATAGCTGTTGTTGCTGAAAAGATAGGAATCATTAACTGTGTAGCAGCTTGCCATGCAGCAGTCCAATGGTCAGTTCCTTCATCTAATTTTTCAATATAATTATCTACGACAACAATAGCGTTGTCTACAATCATTCCAAGTGCAATAATTAAAGCTGCTAATGTTACCTGATGGATTTGAATTCCCATCATATTTAAAATTCCGAAAGTAATAATAATTGCTATTGGACAAGCCAATGCCGATACAATTGCTACTCTAAAGGGTAGTAGAATAATTACTACAAAGATTACTGCAAAAATTGCAATGATTAATTCTATCATAAAATTATTCACACTTTCTTTTACCATTTGTGGCTGATTTACTATTGTGATTATTTGAACATCACTTGGTAAATCTTGCTCTACATTAGCAATAGTTTCTTCAACTTTTTCTCCGAATCTTACAATATTATTTCCAGGTTGCATTTCAACAGAAAGCATTGTTACACGCTGATTATCAACTTGAATAAAGCTATTTTCCTCTTCGTATCTGCGTTCAACTTTTGCAAAATCTTTTAAACGAACTACTTTTCCGTTTGGATGACTGTAAATAATCTGGTTTTCAATTTCAGCAACCGTTTTATATTGGTTTTTAGCAAATACTGAAACATCATTGTCTTTTAAAGTGATATTTCCAGAATACGATGTTGAATTTTGTGTGCTAATTATTTGCGCAATGGTTGTAATGTCAAAACCATATTGCTTTAATTTTTCGTTATTAAGTGTTACATAAATCTGTTCTTCTTGTTCACCGTAACAATTTATTTTAGAAGTTTCAGGAATTAATTTAATTCCATCTTCTAACTTGTCTAAATAGGTTTTAATTTCAGCGTAACTTCTTCCTGGTGCAGCAACTGTAATCATTTGAGCAGAAACATCACCAAAATTACTATTTACAATTGGGCCAATCATAGTTGAAGGCAACTTGTAATTCATTCTGAAAGTGGTGTTTAAACCGTGTTGAAGTGTTGCCCAAAATAAATCTCTGTCTTTTACATTATCGTTTAATTCTACGGTAATAACAACTTGCCCTGCCTTAGTTCTGGAATACGTATTTGCTTTTCTTACTTCTTCATAGCTGAATAAAAACTGTTCAATTTTATCGGTTACCTGTTCTTCTACTTGTATTTCGTCTGCGCCTGGATATGCAGCAACTATTAATGCTTGATTAAATACAATTTCAGGATCTTCACTTCTAGGCATTGTAAGAACAGCATACAAGCCAAAGAACATTATTAAAACAGTGAATGTAATGGTAACCTGACGGTTTTTCATTGCTGCTTCTATAAAGTTTATTTTATGTTTTTTCATTTTTATGCTCGCGGCAGCGAGTATCTTTTTAATTCTACTTAATTTGTCTTTTTGTCATTCCTGCGAAGGCTGGAATCCATTTTATTCACAAGTATTTGTGGACTACTGCCTTCGCAGGAGTGACAGTAAGGAGGACACTATTTAGAAAGTTACTTCCTGTCCATCTTTAATATTCGTATAGCCTTTGGAAACCAACACATCATTAGTTGATAAACCATCAGTTACAATTACATTGTTACCTGTAAAGTTTCCGATTGTTACACGTTTTTTAATCGCTGTATTATTTTGAACCACATACACATACGAAATATTGTTAGCATCTCTTAACACTGTATTTGCTGGAATTGCAATAATGTTTTGCATATTGTTAGTGTTAATGTTTATGTTTGAAATCATTCCTGGAAGTAGTTGACTTTCTGAATTGTCTAAACGAATTTTTACCGTAAATGTTCGTGTTAAAGCATCAGCACTGTGATTGATTATGGCTACTTTTCCTTGAAAAGTTTTTTTCATTGAAGGAATTTCAACCATTGCGTCAGAATCAATTTTTAATTTTGAAATTTCTGATTCGCTGATAGATGCTGTTGCATACACTTTATCAGTTTTCATAATGGTAAATGCCGGAACACCTGGAGCTGCAATTGCTCCGACTTCAGTAAGCTTTTGGGTAATCATTCCAGAAAATGGTGCGTATAATTTAGTGTCTGTTAAGTTTTTAGCTGCTAAATTTTTATTAGCGTTTGCTTGAGCAACAGCTACTTTTACAGCAATAAAATCACGCTCTGGTAAACTACCTTTATCATATAATTGTTTTAGACGGTTAAAGTTATCGTTAGCCAATTCTAAACCTGCATTGGCAATATCAAAGGCATTTTTATAAGAAGTAGCATCAATATTTGCTAATAATTGACCTTTTCTAACTTTTACACCTTCCTGAACTAAAATGTTCGAGACTCTTCCAGATGTCATAAAACCTAAAGAAACCGTGTTGTCAGCTTCAATAGTTCCACTATAAGTTAATATTTCTTTTTGAGTGTTGGAAGTTATTTTGGTGATTTCAACTTTGTGAATTTTCTTTTCTTTGGTTTCTTTCTTTTTTTCAGAACAACTGATAAAAAATATAAGACTTGTTATAACTAATAGATTTGTAATTTTCATTTTCCTTTGAGTATTATCTTAAAATTTAAGATGCAAAACTCCATCTATTTTAAATTTCTCAACAGGTTCAAAATACGCTATAATTGGTCTAAATCGGTTATTTTATGTAAGAATTTGGATATAAAGCACAAGCGATATTGTTTTTTTGGTCTTTTTATGTATTGCTAAGAAAAATGAAGTAACAAAACAATTCTTAATTATGTTGGAAACTAATTCACTTTTTTTATTCTATTTAATAAACCGAATACAATAATTATTGCTTTCTTTTCTCTTTTCTATATTCAGAAGGGGATAAACCAATATGCTTTTTAAAATATTTACCAAAGAAAGATTGGTCACTAAAATTTAACTTTTCTGCAATTTGGGTTATAGTGTATTGAGGACTTTCCAGTAATATACGTGCTTCCATAATTACCGAGTCATCAATTAATTGAGAAGCAGTTTTACCCGTTAATTGTTTTAAGGTTTTTGAAAGGTGACCAGTGGTTATGCATAATGCATCTGCATAAAATTGAACTGTTCTTTCGGTTGTAACATTTTCTTCTAAAATATTCCAAAATCTAACTGCTAGTTCTTCTTGCCTCGTAAGTTCAACTTTAAGGTTAGGGTAATTTCTTTTGAACAACTCAGCATAACTATACATAATAGTTCCAAAAGTGTTTTTTACAATTTCATTTTTAAAAATAGCGCTTTCTAACTTGTTAAAACGGCGAAGTAACCTTGTAAGTGTTTGAAAAGTTTCTGCTTCCTTTTTGGTTAGTTTTAGTTTTGGTGTATTATTAACTGTGAAAAAATCAAAAGCTTCAACACCTGTTTTAGATAAGAAATTTTTCAAAATAAAATCAGTTGAAAAATTAATATTTATAAATTGTAATGCTGTACTCATTTCCAAAATTTGAATTACATCTTTAGGAGATATAGATATGGTTTCATTTTTTGAAAGGGTTTTTGTAATTAAGTTTATTCTTAATTTTATAGTACCTTTAATAATTTGTAGTATGCTATAATCGGGTGATTTAAATGGAAATGTAAATGGAATTTCCTCATTATTTTTAGAAATATAAACAAACAGACCTTCTGATTGAGGCTCTTCACCTAAAATTTCAATAAAATCATTAACTGTAAGTTTTTTTATTTCTATATAATCCACAATTTAAAAAATTTATTAGTTGTTTTTTGAATAATAATTTCACTAATTTTTATTCAAAGAAATGTAAAAATACTTTTTTATTTCAGAACACTTTAGTTTACTAATTAGCTAACACTAGTTTAAAAACTTTATATTCTAAATTAGATAATCAAATATTTCTATTCATACATTGTATTCAAAATATTTACTTTATAATTTTACATGCTTTTCTGCAATATCTAGTCGCTTTAACATTCTCTTACTATACCTTTAGAAATATGGTTTGATGTTATTTGCATTATATCTATATATGCAATACCTGTATAACAGCTAAAACAAATAAATCTCTTACCAGTTCTAACCTTTTAATGTTTGTAAATCTTCTTCTGATAAAAATTATCTTTTACACGTATAGTGTTACCTCAAATAAGGATTGAAAATATGGTTGAAGTTTTCATAGTTGACGTCTTTTTAATATTAAACTTTGTTCAAGGCGAAAGTCAAATCAACTATGTTTTTTGGTCACCTGGTCAACAGTGTTGACCACATATTATTTTGTTGACCGCTTTGTTGACATTTTATCTCAAATTATATGATAGCCCTAAAACTACAAAACCTTGTAAATCATAGGATTTACAAGGTTTTACCACCGTTTGATAAGTGTTGTAGTGATCGCGACAGGATTCGAACCTTGTTATAGAAACCCTATAAATATGGGGATTCCTTTTCCTTTTTCGTTTTGTTGACCGATTAGCTACCATAGTATTTGACACTAATTCAATCGATTTTGACCTTCGGTCTAAGAATAAAGATACGACTTTCAATTCTAAAAATGACATCAAATCATATCAAATATTATGTAAAATCTACAATCTTGAATATCTTTCTTCTAATGTTTCTATGTAGTTCATTTGCATTTCTTTTGATAAAAATGAATTTTTAATTAAATCATTCATTCCTTTTTTATTCTTTTGAAATCGCTTAAAAACACTATCAATTTGTTTTGATGTTAAACCAAGAATTTCTCCAAATTGAACAAAAACCTCTTTTGTAAATTTTTTCTTTTTTCCACCTAATGTTAAAGCTAATTCTTCAGTGTCCTTTGGATTTACAATTGCCACATTTAATAAATCGTAGGCAGGAGCTAAAATCCAACCAGATGCACCTTCAATCATTGAGAAGTTTTTTAAATGCATATCGTTGTTCCCTGTTAGAAAACTAAAAATGGTTATTTCAAAAAAGAACAATTTATCTAATAACGTATTACTTGAATATTCATTTAAAGCTTTCCCTATTTTCTCCATAGAGCCTTTATATTTATCAAAAGCTTCAGTAACCTGAAACATATCAATCATATGTATTTTGCTACTATCTTCTCTTCTATCAACCCTTTTAGTTATATAGGATAATTCCCCAGATTCTAATTTAATCAAAGACGAAGGAACTACTGTAATTCCACATAATTCAGCCATTCTCATAGTTAAATGCTCATTTTCAGGCATTTCAACAAAATCTTTAGAAGGTGGCTTAAAAATATAGTTTCCACCTAATGCTCCAACAACTGTTAACCTTTTATCAGACTTCTCCTTTTCTTCATCAATCAATGTCATAGATAATTTGGGTTGCACTCCTGGAACAGCAACACTTCTTTCAATTACGCTTTTTGCTAATTCAGACATTTGATCTAATGAATAAAGTAACTTAGGAGGTACTTCAGTTCCAAAAAAAGCTAAGCTACATTTAGAATGAAAGTCTTCTTCTCCTTTAAGTTCTTTATAGCAATACAGACATTTATTCTTCATCACTTGTAATTTTTGGTTCAACACTTACAGCTCCAATACAATTTTTACAACAAGCCAATAATAAGCCCATTCTATCATTTCGATTTATTTTCCAACTTTTGGAAGCAATATTTAACAACCAACCTTCAGGTATTAGGCCTTCAAAAAAAGAAAATAGTCTTTTATCTCTGTATATAGTATTTGAAACTGGCATTGTAAATGTGATAAATTGCTTTGGATATTTTTTCACATAATCACTATCATACTGAAAGGTATAATCACCATCATTTGTTTCGGTTAAAAGCCCGCAATAAACCTCATCATAAAAAATATTAGCTTGTCTCATCTAGCTTACTATTTAGTTCTTTTTCACTTATTGGTACCAAGGTATGTCCAAACATTTTTAAAACTTGATTTACTTTTTCAAGATTTAAATTTGTTTTCCCTTGTTCTATTTTTCTAATTACAGTTAAAGCAACACCTGCCCTATCCGCAAACTCTTCCTGAGTTAAATTCACTTCTTTTCTACGATCCTTTACAAACTGTTTTATTGTCTTCATTATATGTAATTAAATATAATTTTTAACAAATATAGCAAATTATATGTAAAAGCGTATAATCTATACAAATAGTTTTTATTTATATGTTTTTGCATATAAATAAGAGAAATATGTATACAAATTAAAATTATGTAAAAAAGGTCTATGATACTTTTCTCAAGTATTCATTCACAATTTCAAGTTTAATACCACTATACTCTGCAAACTCTTCTGAAGTAATAAATTGATGCTTTTGTTTCCCAAAGTGAAGTTTCATTGTATTTAATAGTTTACGTCCATACCGTTCACTACGTCCAGTTATACACTGAATGTCTTTTGGATATATACACGTTCTAACAATTTTCATACACTATCTATACTTTAACCTACTAGTATCCTAACTGAACCTATACCCTATTTCGGTATTAAAAGTTGTTTATGGATTAAATGGATTCCTGTTTTTTAATTCTTTTATAAAGATAGCTTCATTTGTTGAGAATTTAAAATTTATAACATTATGGCTAAACAAACCGGTATTATTAAATTAAAGGGAACCATTGGTGGAATTTCCTTTTACAAAACGAGTGATGGACACCTAGCTCGCGAAAAAGGTGGTGTAGACAAATCTAGAATTGCTAATGATCCTGCGTTCCAAAGAACGCGTGAAAATGGTTCTGAATTTGGAAGAGCAGGTAAAGGTGGTAAAGTACTACGTAATGCAATTCGTATTCTTTTGCAGAATGCAAAAGATAAAAGAGTGGTTAGTAGATTAACAACCGACCTTTTAAAAGTTGTTAAAACGGATGCAACGAATGAACGTGGATTAAGAACCATTCAAGATGGAAATATGAGCGCTTTGGAAGGGTTTGAGTTTAACTTAAATGGAAAGTTAGGTTCTACATTGTTTGCTCCATTCTCGACAACTTACGAAAGAGCTTCAGGAGATGTTTCTATTGATTTAGCAGCTTTTGCTCCAACTGTTAGAATTGCTGCTCCTTCTGGAACAACTCACTTTAAAGTTGTTGGTGGTGCTGCTGAATTGGATTTTGAAAATGAAGCCTCTTCATTTGAAAATGATGAAACAGCTATTTTACCTTACAACAGTGCTAACACAGCTGCTATTAGTTTAACTATGACTGCTCCTGCAAACTCTAC
>NZ_FNNJ01000012.1 GCF_900106565.1 Lutibacter oricola | reverse complement strand
ATTGTAGTAGTTGCTTCTCCTGTTAATTTTAATGCTATAAAATCGCCTGGTAATAATAATTTATCTACTTTTTCAAATATTTCAGGTTCATTTTCTTTAACCCATTTTAATTTTGAAAGTGTAAAATTTCCTGGTGAGTTTAAAAGATTAGATACACATTTGTCTTCTCCTACTCCAATAAAAGCTTCGTTTCCAATTGCTACTGCTCTACTATCGCACCAAATAATTGATGGACGTAAAACTTCTTGGTTTTTATCTACCACAACCATTCCGTGCATTTGGTAAGCAATGCCTATACCTTTTATGCTGTTTGATGAAACTCCTGTTTGCGCCAATAACTTTTGGGTTACTTTACCTATATTCTGCCACCATAAATTTGGGTCTTGCTCTGCCCAACCTGGTTGCTCGGCTTCAATGGCCATTTCTGTCTCTGGATATTGTGTAATACCTACCGACTTTCCTGTTAAAGAATCTATCAATGCTGCCTTAACTGATGAACTTCCTAAATCAAATCCTATATAATACATATGAACTATTTTGAGTTCAAAATTATTCTTAGAAATTAATTTCTCGTGTAAAATATGAAGCAAACGCTATAACAAATGTACTTTTTAATACCGTTAGACGATTAAAGTATAAGACTTTAAATTTTATTTAAAGCTAATGCTTCTTTTTAATCTATTTTACCCATTAATATATATTGATTTTAATTGGTTTTCAAAATTTTTAAATTTTACTGCATATAAGTAATACTTACTACCAAAACTCAATTATTTTTAAACTTATTAAATAAAAAGCTAAAACTGTATACATTTTGAATACGATTAAATATAGCTGATGAAAATTGCTAGAAGTTACTGTTTCGGGTAAATGTATATTGAATACCTAGGAAATAAATAAAAAATAAGAGACAAAAAAAACAGCCAAATGGCTGTCCTTTTCATTCTAAATCAATCTAATTTTATTCTGTCCAATAATCCATTACAAAAGCATCTGCTATTATTGGTCCTATTTTTTTTACTAAATCTAAATGTGCTTTATGAAACAAGTAAACTTCGCGTGAATGCTCATTTTTAAATGTTAACGTAAAAGTATGGGTAAAACCTTTACTTGCGCCCTCAGTACTATCGTTAATTCCCCACTCAATATTAGCAATTTCAGGTATTTCATTCTTTAAATTTACAAATATTTTTTCAGCTTCAATAATTTGTTGTTTGGTGGCATTTGCTTTATATTTTAGATTTACAATATGCCTTAACACCTTTCCTTTTCTAGGTACTTCTGGTGCTAATTTATAACTTACAACTTTTCCAAAATCAAATCTGTTAGAACCTCCTAAAAGAAAATTCTGACCATCAATTTTATGAGATCTTAAACCATAATAAATAGAATAACCTGTTTCTAAATAATTTAATGAGCTCAAAACACCTTCTTCATCTAATTTAAGAAGTTGAATTGCAGCGTCGTCTCTTGTTCCAACTGCAAATATTGCCTCTTTTCCATTACTTGAAACAATTTCAATACGTGTTTGTCCTTGTAATTTATTGTTCTCATCGTCCTTTAAAACGAAGTGTGGTACCAAAGCTCCTTTTTTATTTATTTTAAAAACACTTACACCATCACCATGATACTTATGGTTTTTATTTTTAATAAAGTTTGGTGCATAATGATAATATTTATGATGTCTATGACCTACTACTACATAATAATTTTCTCCTAATTTTGTACCAGTTACTGGGTATGCACCAGTTAAATATCTATCTGTCGTATTATCACTAATATTATTAACATTCTTAAATTTACCATTTTCATAAACTCTAAAACTGCTTACACCATTGTCTTGAAATCCACCCGTATATAAATAGGTTTTTCCATTAATTTTATGTGTAAACATACCAATAATACCATCTGTATGAATTTTATTAGTATCTTTTATAGATTGTATGTGAGTTAGTTTTCCATCGTTATGAATTTTAAAACAAGTTAATCCTGGATCTTTTCTTTCCAAACCTCCAACAAATAAATATGATGCCTTTTTCATATGAATTACTTGTAAAGTTATTACTGTTTGTAAGTGAACCTCATCTGAATCTTTAACCATAAATACTTGCTTCAAAGATCCATCATTTAAAATTTTGAAAACCTCAACTGCATCTCCGTGTTTATTCCCTACAAATAAAAAGTCTGTTCCGTTAATATTATCAGCTACTAAACCTCTAGCAGGACCTTTTTGTTTATATAATTCGTGAGTGCTTATTGTTGTTAATGCTCCTTCTTTATCTAGGTTAAATACATCAATATTTCCAGCTCCACCAGTATATACATAGTGTGCTCCATTTTTTTCATAACTTGTTATACTAACCGTATTTTTAGCAGTTAAGCTTTTAAAATCCTGTCTGTAAATCATTAAATTATTAGCAGTTTGAGCCAAACAAATTTGTGACAAAAACAATACGCTAATAAAAATGAAACTTTTTATACTCTTCATAATTTTGATTTTCTTAGTTTTATTTTGTTAATCTATTATTGATTTTGCACCTTTAATGGCAATAGCTCTATCTTCATCTATAGTACCACCACTAACACCAATTGCTCCAATAATAATACCATTTTTATTTTTAATAGGAACACCTCCTGGAAAGCTAATTAAACCACCATTTGAGTGTTCAATATTATAAATTATTCCTCCTGGCTGTGTTAATTCTCCTAATTCTCCTGTATCAATGTTAAAATATCGTGCTGTTTTTGCTTTTTTTATAGCAACATCTATACTTCCTAAATACGATTCGTCCATACGGATAAAAGCTTTTAAATTAGCTCCAGCATCTACAACTGCAATATTTACTAACACGCCTTGCTTTTCGGCATCTACCTTTGCAGCTAAAACAGCTTTCAAAGCTTCTTCGTGAGTAATATCATTAGATGTTTGTTGTGCGTTTAACAAGCAAACATTAAAAAACAACAATAAAACTAATACTTTATTAATGGCTAATTGGTAGTTTATTTTTTTCATAATTATAGTTTTTAATTTCAGAAATCAAAAATATATTATAGAATTATAAAAAAAATTGAACAAGTTCAACTTATTAAAAATTTACTTGTTTTTAATTTTACTTAAAAATTCATGAGTAATTCCTAGGTAACTGGATATTTGTTTACCTTTTAATTTTGAAGCAATAGTAGGATACTTTTCAATAAAATGAAAATAACGCTCTTTTGCAGTTAAGCTGTGATTCTGAATAAGTCTTTTTTGCCAAGCTATTAAAGCTTTCTGACTCATTATTCGAAAAAGTTTTTCGACTATAGGTAATTGATTATATAGGTACTCTTTATCTTTTTTTTGAATTATTAAAACTTTACTATCTTCTAAAGCTTCCATATTTAAATCGGATGGTGTTTGATTCATAAAACTATCTACATCCATTAACCACCAACCTTTTCCTGCAAAATACAACGTGCTTTCATTTCCTTTTTTATCTATAGTAAAAACTCTAAAACAACCTTCTTGCACAAAGCCTTCAAACTTACAAGTTTTACCTTGCTCTAATAAAAACTCTGATTTATTAACTGTTTTAGCTTTAAAAAAAGTGCAAATTTCGGCTAAATCTGAATCAGAAATTTGAACACTACTTCTTATACTATTTTTGAAAAAACTATACGGCATTTTTGTTAGTAACGTTTATATTATCTCCTATTTTAAAAATATAAATTAGTGTATTTTGTATGCCAAATCTATATAAAATGATCTTTACAATGTTTGTTTTTCATATATTTTATTATAATAATTTTAAAATAAGCAATTTACAAACTACAATTACACCAAAGCTTGAAGGTTAATATATTTTTGCATTACTGAAATTAAATGATTTCTACTAATTGGTTTTGCTAAATAATCATTAAAACCGGCATTGAGTGTTTTTTCTTTATCACTTAAAAAAGCATTAGCTGTTTGAGCAATAATTACAACATTATTATTAATCTTTTTAATTTCTTTAATTGCTTCATACCCATTTAAAATTGGCATTTTTAAATCCATTAAAATTAAATCTATATCCAAATTAGTTTCGCATATTGTTAGGGCTTCTTTTCCATTATTGGCTAAAAGAATTTCAACATTAAAATTTTCTAGTATTATTGACAAATATTCTCTAGCACTTTCATCATCATCAACAATTAATATTTTTGTTTTCTTGTTACTAATTACTTTATCTTCAATTTGATTAGTAATAATGGAGTTATTTATTTTTGAAATTAAAACAGGTTTATATGGCAACGTAAAATAAAAAGTAGCTCCTTTTCCCTCTTCACTTTCTACCCAAATTTCTCCACCCATCATTTCTACATAAGCCTTGCTTATTGACAAACCTAAACCTGCTCCTTGCAATGCTTTTTTATCCTCAATATCTGCTTGTACAAACCTATCAAAAATAGCAGCTTGTCTATCTTTAGGAATTCCTATCCCTGTATCTTTAATAAAAAACTCAAGTACAAAATTACTTTCTCTCTTTTTTAAATTATAACCTAAACAAACACTTCCGGTATTTGTATATTTTAATGTGTTTTTTACAAGGTTTACTAATATTGCGTTTAGTTTTACTTTATCTGCTTTTACAACAGCTTCTTGGTTTGACAATGTGGTTTCGCAACTAAATTGCAAGCCTTTTTTATTTGCTTCAAGTTTAAAAAAAGTATAAATATAATCTAGCTCATTATTAATATCAACTTCTACTTCTAACATTTCTACAAGGCCTGCTTCTATTTTAGAAATATCAATAACATCATTAATTACACCTAGTA
The DNA here is from genome assembly GCF_900106565.1 of Lutibacter oricola. Classification (GTDB taxonomy): domain Bacteria; phylum Bacteroidota; class Bacteroidia; order Flavobacteriales; family Flavobacteriaceae; genus Lutibacter; species Lutibacter oricola. Next base: position 98,245 of record NZ_FNNJ01000012.1, on the reverse strand, counting down.
AACGCTCTCCACTCTTCTCAATTACTTCAATATACTTTAATCGTTTATCACTTTTAAGTTCAGGTTGTTTTAATAAAGTTGTAAACCCCATAATCCCATTCATAGGTGTACGAATTTCATGAGACATGTTTGCTAAAAATGCAGATTTTAAACGATCACTTTCCTCTGCTTTATTTTTTGCTTCTGTAAGCTCTAATGTTCTTTCTTCTACTAAATTTTCGAGATGATTTCTATAATTTTCTAATTCTTCTTTTTGAATGCTAATTTTACTTTGATTTTCAACTAGTAATTCATTTTTTTTCTGAAGTTCTAGAGTTCTCTGTTGTACTTTATTTTCGAGTGAAGTACTTAACTCCATCAACTCTTTATTTTGAATGTGTAATTTATGCCCTTGATTATAACTTTTTAGAGCGTGTTTTACTGTTAATATTAAATCTTTACTATCCCAAGGTTTTGAAAAATATCGATACAATCCACCGTTATTTATAGAATTTGTAACACCTTCAAGAGTTGCTTGCCCTGTTAATAAAATATTTAAGGTTAAAGGAGATTTTTTATGAAGCTTCATTAAAAACTCGTCTCCTTTCATAACTGGCATTGCATAATCTACTATAACAATAGGTATTTCAAAATTTAACTCTAACAAATTATCTATAGCTTCTAGCGCTTCAATTCCAGATTCTGCAGTTTCGATGATATAGTTTTGACCTACAGCATTTTTTAATTCGGTTTTTAAACTGTTTAAAACCATTTTTTCATCATCGATACAAAAAATAACTCCCTTACTCATAATCGCTACCTATTAACTAACTGAAAGTTCTAAAATTAAACAACTTCGAAAAACATTGTTTTTATCTTTTAACTTTATAATTTATTTTACTTTTCTTGCTTTATTGGAATATAAACTTTAAAAGTAGTTTTACCTGGTATACTTTCAACTTCTATTCTTCCTTTATGTTTTTCAACTATACGTTTAGATATATCTAATCCTAATCCCGTTCCTTCTCCAATTGGTTTTGTGGTATAAAAAGGATTAAAAATTTTATCCATCTCTTCTTTTGGTATTCCTTTTCCACTATCTGTAATAGCAACCACAATATGTTCTTTTTCTTTATAGGCCTTAATAGTTAACTTTCCATTTAAATCCATTGCATAAATGGCGTTGTGCAATATATTAGTCCAAACCTGATTTAACTCATCACTATAACATAATATTTGTGGTAACTCTTCGTATTTTTTTGAAACCTCAATACCTTGCTTTATTTGATTGCTATATAATATTAAAACATTGTCAATACCATCACAAACATTTGCCAGAACCAACTCTTCATTAGATCCAATTCTAGATAAATTTTTAAGGGCATATACTACTTTTGAAGCTTTACTAGCCGCAAACTCCACATTAAAAGTACTTCGTTGCAAACCTGTTATTTTATAAGCCACATCAATAATTTGTTCTGCATCATCTCTTTTTAACAACTCTAAATAATCTTCAACATTATCTAGAACCATCATATCTACAAAAGAATCTGCTAAAGTGTATGCATTTTCTATTTTATGTTTTTCTAAGGTTATTGTTATTTCCTTTTTAAATTCTCTTTCTTCTCTAGAGGTTAAAACTTTTTTATTTTTGAAAGATTCTTCTAATAAATTAAGAAAAGAATTTTTCAACTCAATAGGTAGTTTATTAATAAACTTAGGGTAACTTTCTAACACAAATATTAAAGATTTTTTAATACTTCCTATAGATGAATTAATTGCTCCAAGAGGTGTATTTATTTCGTGAGCAACGCCAGAAATTAACTGACCAAGCGCTGCTAATTTTTCTGAGTTTATAAGTTTTTCTTGGGTTTCTTCTAAATCTATTAAAGCTTCAGACAATTCGTTTGTTCTAAGTTTTAAGGCCTCTTCTCTTTCGTGAATTTGATTTAACATTTCATTATATTCATCAACTAGCACACCTATCTCATCATTTCCTTGTTTTTGTACACGTAATTGATAATTTCCTTCTTCAGAGATTTTTTTAGTTGCTTTTGTTAAATTTAATATTGGTTCTGAAAGAACTTTTTGCAAACGTGTTGCTATTATATAATTTAGAATAATAAGAAATAATAATAACCCAATCATTGTGAGTAAATGTTCTTGTATTCTTTCAGTAAGTTTTTGGGTAGAAACCTTTAAATAAATTGTACCTGCCAATTCTTTATCGAAAAAAATAGGATGAGACACATCTAAGTAATCATTCTCAAATTTATTCCAAGTACTATTACCTTTTGGTTTTGGTATATCTATTTTTTCTCCACTTTTATAAAATTCAGCAAAAATTTCATTTTTATCGTTGTAAACTACTCCAACTTCTACAGAAGGTATATTTTGAATTTTTTTTAAGGTTTCAACGGCATTTTCTTTAATATCAAAAACTAATGGTACTGTACAATAATCACCAATTAAAGTTGCATTTATTATGGCGTTATTTCTCATATCATCTTTATAATACGATATGTTACTATAAATTACATATGTAAAACCTATCAAAAGTGATAACAAGGATACAAACTGAATAATTAGTATCAATTTTAATTTTATTGATTGATTTTTAAATAACATTAATAATAGTTTTTTAATAAATATTAATAAAAAGTAGGTTTACTTTTAAAGATTCCAGTTTAAACCTATAAATAATTGCCTACCAATAGAGTCCGCAAAACCATACTCTGTATGCTTACCTAGTATATTTTTAAGAGTTAAATTGGTTGTTGTGTTTTTATTTATTCTAAAAGATGTTTTCGCATTCAAAACAATAGTTGAATTAATTTTCATTTGATTTAAACCACTAATGTTTTGCGATTCGTTTATTAAATAATAATAATTGATATCTTCAAACTTCTGATCGGAATAAATATAGCCATCTGTACTAAAACCCCATTTATTTGTTGGTATGTAATTTATTGAAAAACCTCCAAAAAATGTTGGAGTTACTTTATTACCCCATTCAATAGGATTCATAAAATAATTTGTTTCAGATACATAAGCTCCACCAGTTGTAACATAACTTTCTCTACCAGTTTCTTTATAATCTATATTTTTTCTTCCTGAAATATTTGTTTTTTGAATTGTTCCGAACACATTTGCTTTAAACTTATTAGAAGCTTCGTAATTTAAGGTAAACCCTGCTCCAAATTGCTCTGCCTCCAGATCATAATTTTCAAATAAAACATTTCCTTCAATATCAATAGCTGGCATTCCAACAGGTTGCCCCATATTGTCTAATTGTTGAGAAACTGTATTATTAACGTATACATTTGGGTTTACAAAATTATCTACCTGAGAGTAAAAAACTTCTATATCTAAATTAAGCTTTGAATTAATTTTTTTTCTCCATCCAATTTCTTGATTTGTTATAGTAGGATACTTTAAATCTACATTTCCAGAAACATTATACGATGAAGGCACAGATAAATAAGTAGTACCATCACCCGTTGGAACATCGTAATTTAAGTATATACTCGTGTTTAAATAACTATCGAAAAAGAAAGGCGATTTGTTAGCTCTTGAATAAACAGCTCTTAATAAATTATTTTTATTTAATCTATAAGTTCCTGCAACTTCATAATTAGCAAACCAATTTTTATTAATGTTGAACTTATCCATACGAGCGGCTCCAATTAATCTTAGTTTTGATGTTGGTTTCCATTCTGATAGCACAAATGCTGAATATACATTTGCGACCCTAGCTTCGTCTTTAAATTGATAATTAAGTTCTCCAAAATTTGAAGGCTCTTTATATGTTAACGGACTATTATATGATAAATATTTATATCCAACTCCTGGCCTTACACTAAACGACTTAAATTGTTTATTATATTCTAAGCTACCCTCAACAGTTGTAAATTTATAAGAGTTAAATTTATGATTGCTATAATTATGGCCTGAATTAACACTAAATTGACCATTTATGTTTTTATGTTTAAATCTTGAGTTTACATAAAAACTTTCAGATTCATACTCGGATAACACAGTTGCTAAATTTAAATAACCAGATTTTTGACTTTGTGCTTTTTGTGCTCCTACTGCAATATCAATATTAGATTGTTCAGAAAAATTATGCAAGAAAAATATATTTCCTCCTATTTTTCTTAAACTTAAATCTTCATCATAATACGCTCCTAGTTCTTTTTGATAATCTTTAAAGTTCCAAGATTCATTAGTTACTACATCCTTTATTGGTTGTACAGTTAATGAAAGTTCATCTATATTTGTATATGCTTTTTTATTAAAGTCATAATATTTAGTATCAAACCTTTTTCTTTCATTAAAATTACCTGAAAAAGAAAGCTTTGTTTTTCCGTTCCAATTGTAACCAACATTTACAGTTGCTTTTTTAGCTTGGTTAGTTCCAAATTTACTATTTACATTTATATTTTTACCTTTTTTATTAGCGTGAGATGTTATAATATTAATAACTCCAGTTACTGCATTTGGACCGTATAAAGCTGAGGCTGGCCCTCTAACTACTTCAATTCGTTCAACATCATTTAAGTCTATAGGAAAACTTTCCCACAAAGTACCTCCACTAAAATAACTATATACAACTCTATAATCTATCATAACTAAGGTTGTAGTATTATATGGCTGCTTCAAGTAAATGTTTTTTGTTATATTATCGTATCCTCTAATATGAACATCAAAATTACCTGGCGTAATTTCTCTAACAATTACACCTTGTGCTAAGCGCAAAGCTTCTGGAATGCTTGTAACACCAGATTTTTCTATTTCTTCCTTTTTTATAATTGTTGTAGATAAAGGTGTTTCGAACAAATCTTCTGGTTTTTTAGAAGCTGTTACTACTACATCTATATCCAATAACTCATCCAGAGTCATTTGGTTGTATACTTTATTTTTTTGTGCTGCAGTTTTAAAACTAAACACAGATGTAAAAGCTATTACCAAAAATAAAACTATTTTATTACTAAATTTCATAGCCATACCTATTTATAAATCTTTGCTATTCTTAATATATCCGACGAAAATGACTGCCCTTCTTGCTCTAGTGATGTTAAATTCACTAATATCTTCGGCTTATTATTTTCTACTCCAAATCCTAAGGAAATTTCTCCTTGCTCCACATACTGGGGTGTACCCGTTACTGATAAAACTTTATTTTTATTACATAATTTAGAAGAATCATTAATTCCTGGCATAAAATAAACAACATTAGTTTCTGAAATGTTATCTTTTAACTCTTCAGGTTTAATAGCCTTTACTTCTATAGAATTACCTACTCCTCTAATAAATTCATCTTTATTTATTTGAGTATTATTGTTATACACAACTAACATTTTAATTGAAGTTGAATCTGAAAAACCTGGATTGAATTTTAAAACTTTAGATAAAAGTGCCGCTTGTATATTCTCGGGCACAGGAACATTTTGAGCTTTCACCAAATTCCCAATACAGAGAAAAAGTAACACACAAATTATTCTTTTAAAAAAGAGCATGAAATTAGAAGAAGACTTAAATTTAATCAAAATGAATTTTGGGGATCTATTAAATTTTAAAATGTATAACTAAATTAACTTTTTTTTTAACTTTTTTTTATGATTTTTATCATACTAATGTAACTATTAGATAACTTTTATACCAAAAAAATAAAACCATTTTTCAGCTAAAAAAAATAAAACACTAACTAACAACACTTTAAGTTGTTATTTTTTAGTACTGCCATTGAAAACCAATTAAAAAAGAAGCCCCGATGTTATCTGCAAAGCCAAATTCTCTATGATCTCCTAAAATATTTTTAAATGTTAAATTTGTCATTACGTTTTTATTTATTTTGTATGTCGTTTTAGCGTTCCAAATTACATTCGCATTAATATCCATTTCAGTTCTTGCGTCTAAAATATTATCTTCATTTGTTATCTCATAATAATTATCTCTTGCATATTTGTAGTTTGAATATATGTAGCCATTTGTACTAAAATTCCATTTTTTATTAGGATTGTAATTTAACAAAAAACCACCAAAAAAAGAAGGTGTTGCTTCATCACTCCATTGCGTAAAGTTTACTGTTAAGTTTGTATATGTTGTTAAAATTTTATCTCCATTAATAGCACCTATACTTGTATCTGTTGTTTCAAAACTTATATCTTTATTTCCCAATAAATCTGTATGTTGATAGGTTCCAAACAGTTTTGCTTTAAATTGTTTATTAATTTCATAATTTAACGTAAAACCTACTCCAAATTGCTTGGCTCTTACATTATAATTTTCAAACAAAACATCTGCATGACTTTCTACTATTGGAATTGTCCAAACTATTTCACCTTGATCACTTAATTGATGAGCCGATTCTAAGAGGTAATAAACATTTGGGTTGACAAAGTTTTTAACTTTTGAATGAAATAATTCTAAATCTAAACTTAAATTTGAGTTAAATTTTGTTCTCCAACCAATATCAAAATTTGTAATTGTTGGGTATTTTAAATCTTCTTGCCCTTTTACATCAATATTAACAGGCGAAGTTATTAAAACAGGCTCTCCATTTAAATCTTTTACTTTTTGATATCTTAAAACCATACTACTATTTAAGTACGAGTCAAAAAAGAAAGGCGATTTATTTGCTTTTGAATAGGATGCTCTAATTAAATTATTTTTATTTATACGGTAAGTTGAAGCAACTTCATAATTTGTAAAATAGTTTTTATTAAAATCAAATTTATCTACTCTAACAGCGCCAATTAATCTAATTTTTGAAATTGGTTTCCATTCAGATAATACAAATGCAGAATAAGATGAAGTTTCTCTTGGAGAATCTTTAAACTGATAATTTAAGGTATTAAAACTCAAAGGCTCGTTATATGTAAAAGGACTATTACAAGACAAGAACTTATAATTAATTCCTGGTCTAATATTAAAATTTTTAAACTGTTTAAAGTACTCTAAATTTGCTTCAACATTTGTAAACTTATACGAGTTAAACTTATAATTATTCTCATCCTTACCTGAGTTTATATTAAATTGAGCATAAAGGTTGTTTAATTTTATTTTTGAATTTATATAATAGCTTGTAGATTTACTTTGAGATAATGGTGTTGATAAATTTAAAAATCCTATTTTTTGACTTTGAGATTTTTGTGCACCAACTGCAACATCAATATTAGAGTTTTCTGAGTAATTGTGAGTAAAAAAGATATTTCCTCCAAGTTTTTTTAAACTTAATTCTTCATCATAATAAGCCCCAAGTTCTTTTTGATATTCATCATATGTCCAAACCTCATAAGTATCAAAGTTTTTTATTGGTGATACAAACATTTCCAAATTATCTAAAGATGTGTACTCTCTTTTAGTAAAATCATAATACTCTTCTTCAAAACGATTTTGCCGTGCAAAATTTCCAGAAAATGATAGTTTTGTTTTATCATTCCAATTATACCCAACATTTAGACTTGTATGTTTTGTTTTATTATTGCCTAAACTAGCATTAACAACTATATTTTTTCCTTTTTTATGAGCATGTGATGTAATAATATTAATTACCCCAGTAACAGCATTTGGCCCGTATAATGCAGATGCTGGACCTCTAACAATCTCAATTCTTTCAACATCATTTAAATCAACTGGAAAAGTTTCCCAAAATGTTCCACCACCTAAATAACTATAAACAATTCTATTATCTATCATTACAAGCGTTGTGGAATTATAAGCCAATGTTAAATACACATTTTTTGTTACATCATCATAACCTCTTATATGAATATCATAATTACCTGGAGTAATTTCTCTAACAATAACACCTTGAGACAATCGCAAAGCTTCTGGAATATTAGTAACACCAGAGTTTTCGATCTCTTTTTTACTAATTATAGTTGTAGATAAAGGTGTTTCAAATAAATCTTCTGGTTTTTTTGATACAGTTACAACAACATCAATATCCAATAACTCATCAAGAGTCATTTGATTGTAAATTTTTTCCTTTTGAGCAAAGGTTTTATTACTTAGCATAGTTGCTATAAACACAAACGTAAATAAAAATATTTTAACTTTAATATTCATACTATTTTATTTAAAAATTTTTGAAATCCTCAATATATCTGAAGAGAAAAACTGTTCTTCCTTTTCTAACGAAGTTAAATTCATTACTATTCTAGGTTTATTGTTTTCAACTTTAAACCCTAATGAAATTTCTCCATTTTCTACATATTGATTGGTTCCTGTAACTGACAATACTTTATGTTTTTTACATAATATTGCCTCTTTATTCAATCCAGACATAAAATAAACTACTTTATAATCTGAAATATTTTTTTCTAATTCTATTGGTTTTATGGCCTTTACTGATATAGATTCATCTAGCCCATTAATAAAGTTATCTCTATTAATTTCTAAGTTTTTATTGTAAACAACTAATATTTTAATGTTAGCTGTTTTTTGAAGGTCTTGATTGAATTTTAAAACTTTAGAGAGTAACGCTGCCTGAATATTTTCTGGAACTTGTACAGTTTGAGCAAAAAGTGAATTCTCAATGCAAAAAAACAAAAGCACACACAAAACTCTCTTTAATATAAAAAGTAAATTATGAGGGAGCTTACAGGTAATCATCAATTAATAGGGAGTGAATTGGGATTAAATTCATACCAAGATAATTTAATTTTTAACTTTTTTTTATGATTTTTATCACATTAATTCTAAAATTAGAAACCAAATAAATACTTCTTATTCTAAATTACTAAATACAAGTATTTTAAATAAAAAAAGACACAGCATATGCTATGTCTTTTTTTTTTAACTTTTTTAGGAGAATACTTATTTCCTAAAATTTCAATTTTTCATCTTTATCCCACAACCCCCAACAAGCTCCAACATCACCTTCAGCACTTACTTTCCACGATTCATCAAAAGAGGAAAAATAGAATAAATCAATACCTTCTTCTTTAGACCATTCTTGTGAGTTGATAAAGTACTTCATAGCATTTTCATATGATGGAACAGCGCCATGAAATACTTGTCCGCTATTGGTCCAACCAGTTTCTGATATAATGACCTTTTTTCCTTTTGCTGCTTTTAAAGCTCTATTGTACATATCTTTCATATACAACAACGAATACTCCAAACTACAACCTTCCCAATAAGGATAACAATTCGCAAAAATTACATCACAAGCCTCCGTAATATTTGGGCGTTCTTCAAATTCATAATATGCATCAACATATCCAACAGGAATTTCAGGAATTTCTTTTTTCACTTCATTAATAAATGCCAAAAGTTCTTTTTCTGTTAAATCACCTCTATACATCACTTCATTTCCAACAGCTGCCAAATCTACATATCCTGCCTTAGCCAATTTAATTAAACCTGCTATTTCCTTTTTATTTATTTCATTATCATTACCAAGCCAAGCACCAACCATTGTTTTAATACCAAATTCGTGTGCAATTTTTGGAATTAGCTCATTACCATCTGTGCAAGAAAAAGAACGAATCCATTTTGTATATGGCTTAATAATTTTCATTCGTCTTCTTATTTGAGCTTCGGTAATAATATCTCCTGGTTCTTGTCCTTCTTCATAAGGGCTAAAACACAAACCGTGCATACCATTGTTTAATACTCTTTTAAATACATTTCTTAAACCTTTTGGTGTTTTATTATCCAAACCTCTTGTAGATAAGGATAATATTTTATTGCTTCTAACCGACATTTTATAATTTCTTTAAATCTTAATCTTTTCAACTACTAACAGACACTACTCTAAAAAATTTAAGCTGTTTTTACTGATGAATTATTATTTTTACGTTTATCCAATTCTGCTCTTATTTCATTAGCTCTTTCTTCAGAAACTGAATAATCATTCATTACATACATTGCTGCTACTGTACCTAACAGTGGAAAAAAACAGAAAAAAGCATGAATTCCATCTACTGCTGATTGTTGTTCAATTGTTGGTAAATCCGAATCAAATCCAACCATCCAAATAATTACACCACTAAGTGCTCCTGCTATTGCAAACCCAACTTTTACCATCCACCAATAAATAGCACCAAAAATTCCTTCTCTTCGTTTTCCAGTATTTAACTCATCAATATCAATAACATCTGCTGTCATAGACATCATTATGGTAAATAAACTTCCTATTCCAAATGAAAATAATGGCAATGCAATTATATACATCCACGGTTTCCCTGGAATAAATAGAAAGTAAAGCATAATATATCCTATAATAGAAATGCTTTGAGATAGCATGAAGGCTTTTTTCTTTCCAAATTTTTTAGATAACCAAGCCACAATAGGAATTACAATAAAAGTTGTTCCCAAAGCTCCTAAGCAACCAAATAAGGATACCCATACTCCTGATGCTTCCGTATCTCCATTAAATAATTTATATACAATCACAAAAAAAGTAAGTGATGATACAGCCATAAATGCATTATATATAAAAAAAGTAGACAAACATAACTTTCTAAATTCCTTAATTTTAAAAGCCTCAGCAAAACTGCTAAATATCTTATCCAAACTACCTTTAATATTACCAAAATTCAAAGGTTCATAATCTTTATCTAATGTAGATTCACTTTTTATAAATACTGCTGGAATAATAGCACAAATTGCACAAGGTATTGCAACCCAGATAGCTAATTCTCTTGCTGCAACATCTGCAGATGTAAACCAATTAGGATCATACATAACAACCCAAAACCACGGAGCTATTACCCAAGCCCATTGCCCAATCCATTGTGCAACTGCCATAATATTTGTGCGTTCGTGAAAATCATTACTCATTTCATAACCCATTGCTACATATGGCACACTAAAAAATGTTAGTCCAAAATAAAAAATAACAGACCACAAGAAAAAATACCAAAAATTATACTGTACAGAATTCTCCTTAAATAACTGCCACATAAAAATGTAAGCTACTCCCATAATTAATCCACCAATAAGAACGTAAGGTTTTCTTCTTCCCCATTTAGACTTGGTGTTATCGGAAATAAACCCCATAATAGGATCTGTAATTGCATCAAATAATCTTGGAAATAAATATATTAATCCCCACATTAATCCAGAAAACTTTAAATCTTCAACTAAAACAACCATAAAAATTCCAAGTATTGCTGGAAACATTTGATTTGCGAACATTCCTATTCCGAAAGCTAGTTTTTGACCGAACGGCACTTTACTTGTGTTTGTAGACATATAATCTTAGTTTAAGTTTTCAACTTCTGGAACTACAACTGTTTGAATAGCTTTAGCTCCAATTGTAAATGCAATTGTTTTTTCATTTAAGTTTAATTCTATAATTTTTTCTTTATTACCTTCATTAAATAAAACAACAGCAATTGAACCATCAGGATTTTGTGCAGCAGTAGTTAATAATTCTGTATCTGAACTTTGAAATCCAATTCTTACTGCTTCTGGTCTAATGTATTTACTAAAATGAGCCATTGTATAGTAAAGAGGTGTAAAGTATACCTCATCTTTTTCTGGGTCTACAATTACAGGTGCAATACACCAGTTTTCGAACCAGTTTGGTCCTCCTTTTTTATCTAACACCATGTTCCAATCTACCCAACCGTCTACCCAGTTGTTTAAACAGCCAATAATATCTCTAGCATATCTATTTACAGGTGCATATTTTGGGTGTAAATGTTTATCTTTTTCAGGTGCCCAAGTATATCCCCAATCTGTAGCTTCTTTTTCAAAATACCATTTATCATCCTGCCAAACAGGAGTTTCAGCATCAATACATGCTTCCGATTGAATTAATAATTTTTCTGGAGCTTTTTTATGTGCGTATTGTAATTCTTCTGGATAAACCTCATAAGTACTAGCGTACCAATGTATTGCTGTTCCATCGAAATATTTTGAAGTTTCTTCATTTTTAAATTGAGAATCAACCCATTCTTTTAAATGTTCTCTGTTTTGATCATAACCTAAAATTTTAAGATCTCCTTTTCCATCAGCTTCTAATTTTGGCCCTAAATGATTTACTACAAAATTTGTCATTTCATCAGGTGAAAAGTGCATACTTTCCCAATTGTTTCCATTTCCTAATGGTTCGTTTTCAACAGTAAAACCCCAAATATTAATACCTTCTTCTTTATAAGCATCTGCATATTTCGAGAAAAACAATGCCCAAGTGTCATAGTATTCTGGCAATAATTTACCTCCTACCCATTTGTTGTTATCTTTCATCCAAGGAACTGCTGTCCAAGGTGAACCGAAGATTTTAAAGCCATCTTTTGAAGCTGCCATTGCATCTTTTATAAATGGAATTAAATCGTCCTTATCTTCTTCAATAGAAAAATGTTCTAACTCTTTATCTCCTTCAACAGGTGTGTAAGAATAATTACTTACAGAGAAGTCACAAGAATTCATATGAGATCTTGTTAAAGAGTAATTTGCTCCTTCTTCACTAAAATAAGCGTCAATAATTTTTTTACGATTCTCTTTACTTAATTTGTTTAGCAAGTAAGCAGAAGACTCTGTAAAAGCTCCTCCAAAACCAGTAATAGTTTGAAATTTTTCTTCAGGCAATAGCTTTATTACATTTGTTTCTCCTTTCGCAGAAAAATCAGTAATTGGTGTTAACTTATTACCCGATGCTGAAGTTTCATAAACTTCAACTTTTAACTTTTCTTCTTTTTTACACGAGTATAGTGCCATAACAACTATTAATACGACGATTACTATTCTACTTGTTCTCATATATTTTGTTTTTATACTTCTGTTGAATTATATCAAATGTTAATTTCTTATTTCTGTCAATGTCAACCATACCCCAATATTCTTCATTTGGTGATCCATCATAAGGAACTCCACTACTATTTGGGGCGTGTCCGCCAGTATCTTGCACATTATTATTTCCTGCTTTCCACCATCCATCGGTAAAAGAAAATAAAGTTACTCCAGACCCTATTTCAGTGTTATTAAAAACAGCATCCAAAATTTTTGCATTTGCATCTGCTTGTGCCTTTTGATTTTCGCCAATTTCATAACCCGCTTTTGAAATAGTCATATAACTATCTCCTCCAGCTTCGGACAAATACATTGGTTTAGTGCTCACTTTTTCCCATTCAGAAAATATTGTGGAAGGATTATCCCATCTATAAACATTCATTCCCCAAACGTCAATATTGTTACTTAATGATAGCGCCAAAGAATCTGGTAAATCTCCGTGAGCAGTTGTTGTAGGATGATTTGAATCGTGTTTTTTAATTAGTTCGGCAGCATTATTCATTGCCTTGTACCAATTTTTTATATCTCCATCAAACCATTCTGGGTGGTAGTTATATTCATTCCCTAACTCCCACATTAAAATTGCCTTGTGGTTTTTATATTTATCGATGTAGTCTATAAACGAACCTGAAAGTATATCGAAATTACCATCTTGATTGTAGCCAAAACCTACAATTAATTTTATTCCTGAATTGGAAATTTTATCAAGAACAGTTTCATCATCAATTGGAGCATAAACTCTAATGGTGTTAATTCCAGCTTCAACCATTAATGCTAAATCTTGATCTATTGTTCCAAAATCAAGCTGATTGCTTCCCTTTGGAACTGGATGATAACAAATTCCCTTTATTAAAAACTGCTCATCATTAACCAATAGCATTCTATTTGAAATTGAGATTTTATCTCCTTCATTCTTGTTTTCACAAGAGATAAACAAACTAAATACGGTTAACAATATTAATTTAAACAGTTTCATATAAATTTCTATTTTTTATTCAACTTTTAGCATTTCTGTAGGAGGTACTAACACAAACTTTTTTAAAGCATCTTTGTCTCCATTAAATGATTTTGTTATTGGATTTCCATCACGAGTAAGGTCTTCAAAAATTCCTTTATCTATTAAATTCCAAATAGCATATTTTGCTTCTCCTTTTAAATTGATTAATCCAAAGTGATTCTCAGATCCTTGTGGGTTAGCAGCATCTTTCCATTGTTCGTCAAAGGCTTCAAAATAGAAAAGTGAAATATTCTCTTTATTTGTCCATTCGCGCATTAGATTATAATACGTTCCAGCTTTGTATTCATCAGCAGCTCTTGAGCCATCATCTCCATAATGATGATTCGCAAATGTTGTCCAACCAGATTCTCCAATATGAATAGTTTTTGTTGAATCGATACTTTTAACATAACTAGAAACATTGTTGAATTGTTTTTTAGCGAAATCTACCGCTCTAATTAGTGCCTTTTCAATTTTCTCTTCATCAGAAAGAGCTTGTTCATTTTCTGGAACCACCCAAAATTGCGGGTTGTAATAACTATTATGCATTGGATAGGTATGCATAGATACATAATCAACAGCTTTTACCAAAGCTTCTAAATCTGTTGTATGATAACTTGAATCTCCTCCTCCCCAAGACACATAATCATCAGAACAAGTAATCCATAAATCTTTAGGTAATTCGCCTTTTTGCTTTAAATCTTGTAATTGATTTACATATTTTAAAATAACACTCGGCTGAACAAAATAACTAGTTGCCCAACGCACCATAGCTTCGTTTCCGACAGCTAAAACCTTAACAATATCTGGATATTGATTGGCCAATTTTACAGCAGTTGCTATTTCTTTTGGGTTACGTTCACTTTCTAAATTATGATCTGGCACTAATTCTGTAAAAGCATTTTTACAATCAATCCAAGCGCCTAACATTACATACATTTCAAAAGTTGAATCTTCTTGTTTTAGTTCGCTTATTGCCTTTAATAAGTTTGAAGCTTGATCTAAATGAACATTATATGTACGCAACAGTTTAATACCCATTGCATTTAACAATTTCATATCTTCTTTCAACTCTTCTATAGTTGGCTGAACATCTCGTGTTACTGCTCTATATCCTCCATACGAAATTGCCGTATATTCAGAATTTCCTAAAATATCTTTAGCTGTTAACGCTTTCTTTTCTTGTTTTTCTGAACAACTCATCATCATCATTAAAATAAATCCTATAAATATTTTTAGTTTTAGTTTCATATTGAATATTTTATTCATTGTACTGTAATCCGTATCCAAAAGGATACAATGGCTCTATTGAATTATCCCAATAATTAGGACCATATTTACCTTTAAAATCTTTCTCAAATTTTGGCCAAGAATGTGGTAGTTTCCCTTTAAAATTGTAATTTCCAAAAAGCACTTCAGCAATTCCATTACCTTCTGAACCAGGTAACCAAGCTGCTATAAAAGCGTTTGATTTGTTAATTTGATTTGTTACCACCAATGGTCTTCCAGAAATTAATACAGTAACAACTTTTACTCCTTTTTGTGAATACGTCTTGATATAATCTTGATGTTTTTTTGAAAGTGTCAACGTCAAATTATTTGACTCGTGACCAATGTCTCCAAAAAACTCCGCATAAGGTTTTTCTCCAACAACTATAATGGCAACATCAGCATCAAAATGATTTCCAGATGCGTTTTGATCGTATACTATTTCTCCTTTGGAAGTATTTTTAATTCCCTCTAAAATGGTAGTTGCTCCTTTATAATTTTCTTTTCCTCCTTGCCAAGAAATTGTCCAACCTCCAGATTGTAACCCTGCACTATTTGCGTGTTCACCAACAACAACTATCTTTTTAGCTTGTTTGTTAAGCGGTAACACATTTTCTTCATTCTTCAATAAAACCAACGATTCTCTAACTGCTTGTTTTGCAACTTTTCTGTGCGCTGCTTTCCCTATTTGTTGAATTAGTTCTTTTGAAGGAAATGGGTTTTCAAACAATCCTAATCTAAATTTTTGGCGTAATATTCTTTTTACTGCATCATCAATCCTCTCAATAGAAACCAATGAACTATCAACTGCTTTTTTAAGGTCGGTTTGATAGAAATCTAAATCCCCATCAACAGCCATAACCATATCAATTCCAGCGTCGATTATTTTGTGATTTCCAAAACGTGAATAACCTTTCCAATCTGAAACCACAATCCCATCGAAATTCATTCCAACTTTCAACGTATCTGTAATCAACTTTTTATGTGCGTGCATTGAAATTCCTTCAAAAGAATTAAATGATGTCATTACAGCTCCAACTCCGCTTTTTACGGCTTCACGGTAAGGTGCTAATAATCGTTCTTTAACCTCTTCTCCATTTAATGAAGTTACTCCACCTTCCACACCATTATCTGTAGCTCCATCTCCAATAAAATGCTTGGCAGTTGCCATTACGGTTGTTTTATCTGAAAGATTTCCTTGATGACCTTTAATAGACGCTTTTGTTAACTCAACTGTTAAATCTGTACTTTCTGAAAATGCTTCGTAAACTCTTCCCCATCTTTCGTTATAAGGAATGGCAATACAAGGTGAAAACACCCAATTAAAACCAGTTGCTTGAGATTCTAAAGCTGTAATTCTAGCAGCTTTTTCAACCAATTCTGCATTTTGAGTTGCTCCTAAACCAATATTATGTGGAAAAATAGTTGCGCCTTCAAATGTATTTTGACCGTGAACAGCATCAACACCAAACAACAAAGGAATTCCTAATCGAGTTGCTAATGCTTCCTTTTGTAATTCAATAAATCTTGATTGCCATTCTTCTGCATTTCCTCCAGGATTTGGACCATCTGTATGAATTATTGAACCAATAAATTTTGACGTAACATCACCATTTTTAATATCCCAAAAGTGTCTCACTTGCGTCATCTGCCCAATTTTTTCTTCAAGGGTCATTAATACAAGTAATGAGTCTACTTTTTGTTCTATGATTTCGTTTTTAGTCATCTCTTTTTTTACTGGTGTTTTACACGAATTAAAAGAGAACAAACAAACGCTAATCATCAGCAAATACTTAACAAGATGTTGATAGTTAGCAATCATTTTATTCTTTTATTGATACTATTATTTTATTTATTTCTCCTGTTCTTTTAAACAATTTTGAACTTGTTTCTGCATCTAATTCAAGCGTACTGAATTGTTTTGACGATGAATCTTCAAAAATCACTTCTACTTCATTTTTCAATCCTAATTTGTATATAACTGGTACTTGACAATAGGTATAGCAAAGTGAGCCTACTTGTAGTTGAAGTTCCTTATTTTCCTTATTTATTGATTGATATTTAAATATTGAAGGAGCAATTAAAAACTCATTCTTTCTTAATAATCTTGGATTGAATCCTACTTTTCCATCTTTAACAAAAACACCTAGCTCTCCAAAACGACATATAAAATCTTCTTTTACTTGCCCAGTCATTCCTGGTTGTTGCGCTCCTTTTCCTCCCGGAGTGTGTGAGTATGGATCTGTTGGAAATGCTCCATATAATTCAGGTGATTTATGTACACCTATTCCAGCTTCTATTTCGTAATAATGATCTAATAATTTTCCAATTACTGCTTCATCTTCCTTCTCTTCAACCGCTTGTAAACAGATTTCCTGAACAGCTAATAACAGTTTAGAAACCATATGCCAGTAAATAGAACCTAAACCTTCGTAACCGAAAAATGTTCCTGAACGACCAGTAAATGCTTTATGATTAAATACCTCTTCAAAAGTTTCTAAAAGTTTTTCTGAATCTTTTTCTACTAAAGAATTGTAATCTTCTGGCAAGTTTTTTAATGCTGATTTTAAACTGTTTGCATTGTTAAAAGTTCCATTAAAATGATAGGCTCCAAATACATCTTTTTCAACAATCTGTCTGTTATTATCAGTAACTAATTGCTTTAATAATTCTGAATTCTCAACTTTTTTTGAAGGAATATTATTCTTTACATTGAAACCAGATAAATTTTTATTTGGATATAAAATATAACTGTATTGATCTGGTCTAAACAATGCGCTTGCCTTTAAAGCATCCAATAATTCCAATGCTTCTTTACCTTTTACATAACCCGAACTTAACACCGCAACTTGACCTTCTAACATTTCCGATAAGTAAGAAATTGAAACCTCCTCATCATTTTCAATGGTCATTAAATTGTATGCGTGATATAAATTATCAGCGCGTTTGTTAGCTTCAATCGTTTGGTTTATATATTTCAATGTAATTTCAACAAAACCTAATAATTCATCTTTTGAAATATTTTCTTTTTTGCTTGAAAATCCATTTGTATAAATAGTTTCTCTAAAATCACTTCCAGCTTGTCCTAAACCATCTAAAACTGTTTTTCTTTGTTTGTCTGAAATATCACTAGAAAGTATTCCTTCATTTTTAACCAACGTATCAACAACTTTTTTGAAGAAATTCGCTAATTCTGTAGAAACTTCATTCGCTTCATTTGAAGTATTTTCAACAACATTTTCAAAGAAACTTAAAAAACGTCTTAAGTAATAAAGGGTTACCATTGAAACTCCATTTCCAACCAATGCGTTGTTTGCATCGTTCCATTCTGGGCGTTGGGTATTCATCCAAATACCACCTTCAGGAATTAAATTTGAAACTTTTGCTAAAACAGTTGCTAATATTTTTTCAACAAAATTCACTTTGTAAATTCCGTTGTTTGAATCTTTTAACAAAGCGCCATCAACACCAATTAACTCACGTTCTTTTTCAATTAAATCTTGCGCTTCGTGATTAAAATCTATGGTGTCTTTTGAATTCTTTAAAATTTCAGCATAACTCTTAATTGTATAAGGCACATTGGCATAAACAAATACATTTTGAGAGAATAATTCTGCCAATTTATTTGGAAAATACTTCTCGCTAAACTCTAAAAACTTCAACAAATAAATTATTTGATGATCTCCCCAATAACCTATATAACTCCAAGGATCATCTGGTTCAATTGTTTCCCAATCGAAACCTCCTTTTGTAACTCGGTAAGGATTGTAACCATCAAAAGTTGTAGCATTTAAGAATTTATGAATCATACTTTCAATAAACTCTGGGTACGAATGTGCTAAGGCTTCCCAGTTTTGGAAAATATCGCGCCAGTTACCTTGATAATCTAATATTTTTGAGCCATCAATTTCACTTTTAGTATTGATCGAAAACTTGTTCCAAGGTCTACTTGGATCTCCGTGTCTTCTACTAAATTTTAACGGCATATATTCTAAACATAAGCGTTTAAAATCTTTGTCTTCCTGCGCTGCTAATTCTTTTAAATAAATTAGAGTAAACTCCTCTGGAAGTTGTTCTAAAGTTGTTTTTTGATTTTTGTAAACCTCTTTATTTGCGTTCGCTATATAAGGAACAAAATCTGCTTTTTCAATCTTGTAATTATCATCAAAAATTCCACCTCTCATTATGTTGAAAAGTGTATTTGCAAAATGACGTGTATTTGTTAAATCGTCTGCAGTTAATTGAATTCCATCAGCGTTTCCATTTAAAGTAACCAACTCATTAGTTCCCTCTTCAATATCTTTTTTTACTAATTCAATTAAATTTTCTTCTGTTTGAATCCAACTTTTTATTTCGTTTACTTCTGAAACTGATTTTGTAACATCAGCAATAGTAAACCAAGTTTTTTCTGTTTCAGAATCTAAACCAAACTCTGTTTGTATAAAATATGCTCCTTTTTCAGCTTTTACATCAGTTTCTTGCTGAATTTCTTTCCCTTTTCTGAAATTATCTAATTGTAACGAAGACAATAAATATGTTGGATTTTCTAACCCTAACGACCAAACTACATTAGATTTTAAAGCTTCACTAGGTTCTGCTTTATCTACAATAATTGCACTTAAAGCATAGATTCCAACGCCTTCTTTTTCATTTAATTCACTTCTTTTATAAGCATCAACCAAGTTACTCGAAGCATTTTGTAACGCATCTCCAACTCCATAAGGCAAAATATTTTGCAAGCCATCTAAAACTTCAATAGTTATATTTTTGAAAGAACTATTTTTAATAGTCGATTTTTTTACAAAACCATATTTTTCAGAAGAATTCCAACTGTATTGAAATGACACTCCTAAATCTTCATTAATTTCTTCAAAAATTACTTTGTTACCATAGTTATTCTTGAACAAATTTCTTTTGATTTTATAAGCTCCTTCAAATCTATTTGAAAAAGGCTCCCATAAATATGTTTTGTTGTCTAATTGAACTTTTAAAATAGTTTTGCTTCCTGTTATTTCTACAAACTCTGTTATTTTATCATCTGTGTAATATGGAAATAACGCAAACTGTGCATTTTTACGCCCAGCAGTTAAACCTCCGTTACTTGATAAAAACATCCAGTGATTTGAGTAACTTACAATACTCATAAAAAACGGACGCATTTCGTTTACATTCGAAATTTTATAATAATTCTCACCACCTATAACAACTTGTTTCCCTTTTACTTCATTTTCTTCAAAAGAAACTTTTGTACTACCTATAAACATTGAATTTTGCTTATTCATTTTTTTAAATTATTTAAAAACCAATTCTTGGCTATCTAATTTTTAACTTACTACGTTATTTTTTTTGCTTTATATTTTACACAACAATACTTTTTCAATTAAGATTTAGGCAATTCTAAATCATATATTGATACTTTGTTTGTTACAAACTTTGCTAAGTTAAATTGCTGTGTTTTTTGCTTTTTTAATTAATTTGATAGAAAGGTTGGCTGCTCAAACCAACCTTTCGAATTCAAATTTTTACCCAAACTCAATTTATTGGTAAACTCGTATATAATCTATTTCCATTGTATCTTCAGTAAACGCAGGATCAATTGTACCTCCTAAAGTACCACCCATTGCAATATTTAGAATTACAAAAAAGTTGTCGTTAAATGGTAGATCTCCACTGTTGTTCATTGAGAAAAACTCTACATCGTCAACATATATTTTCAAAGAGGTCTCGTCCCAGTCTAAAGAGTATACGTGAAACTCGGTAGAAGCATTTTCTACAGAAGTTGTAGTTCCGTAACTAGCGTTACTTGAACTTGCATCATCCCACCAGTGTAAAGTACCTAATGAAGTAGCCTTATCTTGACCTTTTTGTTCCATAATATCTATTTCTCCACATTTTGGCCATCCAACAGTAGAAAAACTATCTCCTAACATCCAAATTGCTGGCCAAGTACCTTGAGAAGCTGGTAACTTTGCTTTTACATCAATTCTACCATATTTAAAACTTTGTAAACCTTGAGATTTTAACCTTGTTGAAGTATAACCTCCACTACCGTCAGCTTTTGCAGTAATTTTTAAAACTCCATCTTCAACAATTACATTTTCTGCATTGTTGGTATAGGTTTGAGCTTCTCCATTACCCCAGCCACCTGCACCAAGATCATACGTCCAGTTTGCAGTATCAGGAGCTCCTGCAGTATCAAACTCATCAGACCAAACTAATGTTTGAGTAGCTTCAACAGGTTTTGTTGATGTAAATAATTGATACCAAGCAGCTCCAGAACCTGTAGCTGTATTTTCAATTACTCTAACCCTCATATAATTTTCATCAATTGAAATAATATCATATGTACTAGAACCGGCATACCATCCCATAAAACCACCATCAGAAATTTCAAATGAAGTTCCTGTATAAGGCTCATCATTATAAGTTCCTTCTAAAGCCGCTTTTGAAGTTGAAGGCATAAAAGCTAATGTTTTAACACCAAACATAGTTGTAGCAACAGTTTCATCGTGACAAACATCTCCGTCTACACCAATATATCCAGCATACGTACCAGGAATAAAAGCAGGTCCTTGAGTTTGCTCAAAAGTTAAACCTTCATCAGTTCTTGTAAAAACAAACTCGTTGTTATACATACAAGCTTTTTCTTCGTCCCATGCACCAATTCCACTCCACCAAGATTCGAAGGCAAATTCTCCACCTCCATAATCATCAAAAGCAGTTCCCATACCTACATGCAAAGGCAAATCAGCTGCCCAATACCATTTTTTGCTATCACCAACATTAGCTCCACTTAAAATGTTTTCTGTTTCAACATCTGAAAAAGCACTATAAACCTCAACTTCCATAGAAGTAGTTGAAGAAACTCCTCCAGTACCAATTGCATTTACAGTAGCTATGTATGTATTTACACCTTGATCTGTATATTGTTTAATATACTCGCCAACTGGTGCTAAATCATTTTTTCCGTCTCCAAAATAAATTTGGTACGTAATTGCATTGTCTGCAGAAACTGTAAATTTTACTTTTCCAGATCCATCTCCATACATTAATTCTGGGTCATTTAAATCTTGACCAATTAACTCTGCAGATATCATTAAGTTTGATGGAGCAATGATATCTCCTAATTCATAATCTTTTTCTTCGCAACTTGTAAAAAATACAAGTGCGATAAAAAGACCTAGTATATTATTTAATTTTTTCATTATTGTATATTTTAATTATTGATAAATATTACATCATCAAAGTAATACGTTTTCTCACCTGCAGTTGCTCCATCTGTTCCAAAATTGAAAAAGATAGATGCTTTGTTATAAACCCAACCATTATCTAAACCTACACTTAAAAGCTCCGTTCCTGTCGCTTGATTTGTAAAGTCAAATTCTATTGTTTCCCAACCTCCTGCTACAGTAGTATTTACTTCTGTTTCACAAGTATGAGTTGCATCATTTGCATCTTCTATTTTTAAACGAATTGGAGCACCAGCATCTGGAGACCAAACACGAACTGTAATTATAGAATTAGTTAACGAGATAGGAATATTTGTTGCAAAACCAGTATCAGTACCAATTGTAGTACCTGCCCAAGTTGTTGCAGCTGCAGTTTTCACTACTTTTGCGACTGTATTACTTGCATTAGTAGGATCTTCAACTATAGAAGATAAATTTTCACCAAAATCGGTTAAAGTATAATCGATAGTTGCACTCTCAAAATCAACTGGTAAATCTATTTGTGTACCACTTGATGTTCCACCACCAGTTCCAGATCCTCCACCTGTAGAAGTTCCTTCTTTTACCATTTTAAATCTCCACCAAGCGTCTCCACCAACCCAAATATCAACAGTCATTTCTGAATCGTTGTTTGCTAGTGTTACATCATATGTTATTGAAGCTGGTGCATCTGCTGGAGAAGCCAATTCCCCTTCATTATATGCTTTAGGAATACCTAAATATGCTCCAATACCATTTAATGTTAATTTACCTGCAGCTTCATCATAAGTATACGTTGCTGGATTCATTCCATCGTGCGGTGCTACAGGAACTCCACAAGCGTCAGTTCCACCTTGCCATCCTTCAATCCAAGTATCTGCACCTAAAACATTCATAAAAGAACCATCAGCTCCAAATACAAATGTATCATCGAAGAAACAAGCTCTTTGAGTTACTCCTGCCGCATCAATAGTCCACCAAGAAGTATCTCCTTGACCAGGACCTACACCTAATGAACCTGCTTCTGGTGCAACAACCCAAGTACCTTCTAAAGGCGAATAAGCTGGAGCTCCATCTTTAACTAATTCAAAAGTCCAATATCCACTTCCAATATTAACAACAACAGTCATTGCACTATCATTATTAGAAAGTGTAACATCATAATTTATTGCTGAAGGAGCATCTGCAGGGCTTCCTAACTCGCCACCATCATAGGCTTTAGGAATACCTAAATAAGCACCTAAACCATTTAACGTTACTTTACCTGCCGCTTCATCATAAACAAATGTTGCTGGATTTGATCCATCGTGCGGTGCTACTGGAGTTGCACAAGAATCTGAACCTCCTTGCCATCCTTCGACCCAAGTACTTCCGTCTAAAATATTTTTAAACGTTCCGTCAGCTCCAAACACATAAGAATCGTCAAATAAACAATCTCTACCTGTAACATCTTCAGCTGAATTAGCCCACCAGCTACCATCATTTGGATTTGGACCTACTTTTAAGGCTCCTGCAATTGGTGCTAATTTCCAAACACCTACAATTCCTTCAGAAACTGTTGTTGGTTGTTTGTAGAAATAGAAGTTGTCTATAAATACCGTTACTCCGTTTGAAACAAATAAGAATTGAGTTACTCCAGACATATTTGTTGTAAAATCAGATAAAGGTATTTCTACACTTACCCACTCACCTGCTGTAATATCTCCTACTGCTATTTCAGATTCTTTTTCTGGCGTACCATCAGCTTGACTTGTGTTCACTATTTTAAGTGATAAACTTTCAGCATCATTTGTCCAATAATCAAAATGAACAAATTCCATTTGAGCAAGATTTGTTGGATTGTCATAATCCGTTACAATACCTGTATAGTTTAAAAAATCGTATTTTAAAATATTATCTCCATCAACTTCAAAATCAGTTAATGTTGTAGATTGTCCCCAACCTGGATTCCATTCATTTACAGTAATATTTGTATATGCATCACTAAAAATAGACACTACGTCTACTTCATTTCTATAAGGAGGTGTTGGTGCTTTTTCAAGTGGCTCTTCAATTTCAGTTACTTCAAACTCTTCTATATATTCTGTAGTCTCTATAGCTGCTCCTTTTGCAACTACTTTAATTGTGTAAATACCAGGTTCTGGATACACATAAGAAACTGTTTCACCAATAACACCTGTAATTGGCTCTGTTACACCTTCTACTCCAAAATAAACATCGAAATTAATAGCATTATCTGCCGTTGCAGTAACATTAACTTGTTTTGATACAGCTTCATCATTTAAAATTTCTACCACTAAATTTTCTGGTGCTTTAAATGATACTACTAAAGGAAGTGTTACGGAAGTTGTTAAACCTGTTACTCCTATAGCTGTTATTTTAACTTGATATTCACCTTCAGCAAAAATGTTTTTAATACTTTCTCCTTGCTTAAGGGTTATTGGATCTGAACCATCACCTAAATCTACAGTATAAGTTACTGCTCCTTGACTTGTTGGTGCAATTGTAACCAACCCTGTATTATCTTGAGTTACATTAAACATTGCCGAAACTTCTGTTGGAGCAACTATTGTATCTACAAAATCAGCGTTACCTAATTCATCTTCTGTACAACTCCAAACAGCTGCAAAAAGAAAAATAGCACTTATTAAATATTTTATTTGTTTCATAATTAAGTTTTTAAATTATTAGTATCCCGCATTTTGAGATAAGCCTGAAACTTCAATTTCACTTTGTGGAATTGGGAAAAGTCCGTTTGTAGCTGCGTTATAACCACTTCCTAATATACTAGAAGCTTGTCCTGTTCTTACTAAATCGAAAAAACGATCACCTTCCATTGCTAACTCTAAGCGTCTTTCGTCCCAAACTGCTTGTACTGTAGCTGTAACTCTGTGGTCTTCATCTCCAAAAGCTCTATCACGTACCATATCTAAATAAGCTTGTGCTTTTGCTTGGTTAACTGCGGCTCCTCTTAAATTTGCTTCGGCAGCCATTAACAACACATCTGAATATCTAATTGTACGTTGATTGTTTTCGTAATTCAACTCAACTTGTCCGCTTGTTTGTCCTTTTCTTGGCAAATACTTTTTATTGTATAAACCTGTATTTTTATAAGGTGCTTCTTGAAACGTTATTCCAAAACTTGGATTGTTATTAGCGTAAGCAGCAACATCAAAAACTGTAGCGTTTTTTCTTTGATCACCTTCTTCATAAGCAGCAGCTAAATCTTGAGTTGGTAAATTAGTACTCCAACCTGCGTTATAAGGCATATCTGCACTTCCGCTAAATCCTCTAACACCACACTGTTGTACAGCATAATTACCTTGACCTCTTGTTTGACCTCCCCAATTGTAATAAGGTTGACCATTTGAGTATTGAACTTCGTAAACAGATTCTGTTCCGTTTTCTCCAGCTAATAAAAAGATATCGTCAAAATTTTCTACCAAAGTAAATGGTCCGTTTACAACATTTTCTAACATTGCAGCAGACTCTGAGAATTTTTCTTCATATAAATAAACTTTTCCAAGTAAAGCCTGTGCAGCATATTTTGTAATTCGCCCTTGTTGCGCTGCAGTTGTTGGTAACACACTAATTGCGTTTAACAAATCTGCCTCAATTTGTGCGTAAACATCTTCCTTTGGAGATCTTTGTAAAGAACCAAAATCTTCTAATCCTAATTTACGATCCGTAAAAAGAACAACGTCTCCAAACATTTTTACTAAATTGAAATAGTAATATGCTCTTAAAAAATAAACTTCACCAAAAAGAGCTTCTTTACCTTCAAACTCAATAGTTTCTCCTGCAAGATTTACATCTTTATAGGCAATTAAATAGTTGGTTCTATTTATACCTTCATAAGCAGAAAGATATAAGTCTTCAAGCGTACTATTGTTTGTTAACACTTCAAAATCATCTATTTGCTGTAAGGCAATAACATCTGAAGCATTTTCTCCTCCTGCAACTGCATTATCTGAAGCAATATCTCCAACCACAACTATTTGGTTTAACCATTGTGTTGGTGTGTAACAACTAACAGCCATAGTTTCGTAATCATCTGCTGTTTTTAAATAATCTAACTCCGTTACATTATATTCGTCATGCGGATCGAAATCAACTACATCTGAACAACCCATAAAGATTGAAAGTATGATGATTAATCCAATACTATTTTTTATACTTTTCATACTGTATTATTTTATGGTTATTAAAATTTAAGGTCTAATCCAACTAAAAATGTTCTAGCTTGTGGGTAAGAACCTCTATCTACACCTGTATCTAAAATTCCTCCCGAAATTTCTGGGTCGTAACCTGTGTAATCTGTAAGTGTTAATAAATTTTTAGCTTGTCCGTAAACACGTACTTTACTAAAGAATGAAGAAGAAGATTCTGGTAATGTATACCCTAAAATTAAACTCTTAACTTTTATAAAACTTCCGTCTTCAACATATCTATCTGATGGTCTAATATTACTATTAGAGTCTGAAAAAGAATAACGAGGGTTATTAGCATCGTTTGTAGTTCCTTCACCTGTCCATCTATCTAAAATATTTCTAAATTTATTTGTGTATTGTGCGTTACGTTCATAAGCTCTGTAAATATCATTACCTACTGAAGCATATGTAAACATACCGAAATCGAAGTTTTTATAATTTAAATTAAGGTTCCATCCTATTGTAAACTCTGGAAATGGATCTCCAATTTCAGTTTTATCTTCATCATCAATAACTCCATCGTTATTAAAATCAACATAACGAATATCTCCAGGTTGTGCACCATCTTGAGAAGCGTGCGCATCAATTTCAGATTGATTTTGGAATAATCCATCAGTAATATATCCATAAAAATAACCTGGTGTATATCCTTTTTGGAAACGTGTTGCATCGTGGCTTTGACCGTTGAAGTAAGAACCTCCTGATACAAATGCGGTACCATCACTATTTGTTTCTGTAACTTCGTTTTTAGAAGATGTAAACGTAACTGATGTATTGAATTTTAATTCGTTACTTCTAGCATTTTTATATCCTAAAGTAAAATCAAAACCTTTACTTTCTGTACTACCAATATTAGATGTTACTGGCTCTGAGGTACCTGCGTATAATGGTGGCGCATCTGTAAATAACAATCCTTCTACAGATTTGTTAAAGTAATCTGCTGTTATTGAAATATTTTCGAATATAGTTGCATCGAAACCAATATTGTATTGTGTTTGTTCCTCCCAACTAAGTGTTGTATTGCTAAATGAATTTACAGTT
This sequence comes from Lutibacter oricola, assembly GCF_900106565.1. Classification (GTDB taxonomy): domain Bacteria; phylum Bacteroidota; class Bacteroidia; order Flavobacteriales; family Flavobacteriaceae; genus Lutibacter; species Lutibacter oricola. The sequence goes on along the minus strand of NZ_FNNJ01000012.1, from coordinate 70,790 downwards.
GCTCCAGAAACAAACTCAGTTCCAAATGTATATCCATTACTATTTGCTGTTGAATTATAACTTGGACCTCCAATTGTAATACTTACATATTGTGGGTCTACGTTTTCGTTACCAACAGTACCATAACTACCTCTTACTTTTAAGAAATCTATTACATCTGAATTAAAATAATCTTCGCTAGAAACAACCCAACCTAAAGATCCTGCATAAAAATTAGCAAACTTGTTATCGTTACCAAAAGCTATAGAACCATCTCGTCTTGCTGAAAATGAAGCTAAATATTTTCCTTCATAATCATAATTAATTCTACTAAAGTAAGATACGTTTCTACGCTCTAAATTTTGGTAGCTATAACCTGTATAAGCATCCGTATTTAATTCTGTATTAACTCCTGTTGCGGCACTTATATCTGCCCAATTCCAAGAATTATCTCTTACATCTTGTCTTGTAGTTCCAAAACCATCTCCTGTAGATTTACTTCTAGAAATACCTAAAACAACATCAAAATTATGTTTTTCATTTATATCAAAATTGTAACTAGCAAAAGTTTCAAAAGTATAATTAAAACTGGATTCTGTACTTTCTGTTACACTATTATGGAATGATGGAATAACACTTGTTGTTCCGTCTCCATTATCTACTTCTTGTGTTTTAACTGTACCATCTGAATAATAATCACTCGATACGTTATTTGGTCCATAATATGCAAGTGGTGTAAAACTTTTTCCTACTTGATCCCATTTAGTATAACCAAAACGAGAAGTTATTTTAAGGTTTTCTAAAATATCATATTGCAATTCGAATTTACCATAAAATTTATCTCCATTACTCTCATTATAAGTATCTTCTAAACGTTGAACTGGGTTAAAAATTTCTGATAACAATAAGTTACTATAACCATAAGTTGCAAAATCATTTGCATCGTTATTATAAACAGATACCGTAGGATCGAAATTTAATGCGTTACCTAAAATAGAGTTGAATGAGTTTTCTGCAACTGATTTACTTTTAATATTTGCATAACTAGAGTTAAGTATAAATTTTAATTTTGGTGTTAATTGAAAATCTACATTTGCTGTAAAATTCATTCTGTTGAAGTTAGATTTATCTTCACCTCCAACAATACCACCTTGACTTAAATAACCTGTAGAAAAGAAATACCCTATTTTTTCTGTTCCACCTCTTGCAGATAATGTATAAGAAGTTACTGGAGCATCTTTAAAAACTTGATCTTGCCAATCTGTTCCTAATCCTAAACCAGAAATATTTGGAAAAATTAATTCTCCACCAGCAGCTGCACTACCTTCATTAAGCATTGTTGCATATTCTGTTGCGTTTAAAACTCCTACTTTTTTATAAACAGACTGTACACCTGTATAGGTATTAAATGAAAATTCTGCTTTTTCATTTGTTTTTCCTCCTTTAGTAGTTACTACAATAACACCATTACCACCTTTTACACCATAAATAGCTGTAGAGGCTGCATCTTTTAAAATATTAAGAGATTCGATGTCTGCAGAACTAATTGAGTTCAAATCATCTAATGTTTGAGGTACACCATCAATAATTACTACTGGATCTACACCTGAGAATGAAGGAATACCACGTACTAATACAGTTGGTTTACTTCCAGGAGCACCACCTTGAATTACTGAAACTCCAGATGCACTACCTTGTAATGCTTCTTCAACTCTTAGAGGTTTCAATTTTTCGATAGAAGCTGCTTTTACTGTTGAAATAGCACCAGAAACTTTAGTTACTTTTTGAGTACCATAACCAATTACAACAACCTCATCTAAGCTTTGAGTGTCTTCAGCTAATTGTACATTTAATTTGTTTGAGTTTTCGACAACAATTTCTTTATTTGAAAAACCAATGTAGGAGAAAACAAGTGTTTCACCTTTATTTACATTAGCAATAATAAAGTTTCCGTCAAAATCTGTAGATGCTCCTTTAGATGTGTCTTTCACAACTATAGTTACGCCTGGAAGAGGCATTCCGGTAGCATCAGTTACGGTTCCTTTTAATTCATAAGTTTGGGCGGATACATACAAGCCCATAAAACTTAGAATAAATGTTATAATAAATGATTTCATATAATGAATAATTAAGTTTAGTTAAATTTACTTCTAAACTTTATCCATTTTATAAAACACACCTATACAAAAATCATACAGCTACAATTATTTTTAAATGTAAATTTTACACATTTACTTGTTAATTTAGCATACTTTCCAATAATAACAAGGGCTTCAATACTCGTTTTAACTTTTATTTTTTTGTTATTAAAGTGTTAAATTATTTTCACTATAACCTTATAGTTTGCTATATGTTGTGGTAATGTATAGGTGTTTTTTTACTTTGTAGCAGTGCTTAAATTTCTAAAATATACTCTACAAGGCTTTTTTCGTGAGGTAACTCAATTTTTTTTCGCAATCTGTAACGTTTTATCTCAACACTTCGAGGTGAAATATTTAATAAAGGAGCTATTTCTTTAGAAGAAAGATTTAAACGCAAATAAGCACACAATCTTAAATCGTTTGGAGTTAAATTTGGATGAATCTCTTTTATTTTCTTTAAAAAATCAGTGTCGGCATTATTAAATGCTTCTTCAAACATTTCCCAATCACTATTTGGTGAAAGATTTTTATTTATAATTTTTATAACAGGTGTTATTTCTTTATTGCTTTTTAACACTAGTAATTCTTTTTTTATAGTGTTAAGTAATTCATTCTTTTTAATAATACTCATTGTTGAAACAGATAATTCTCTGGTTTTACTATCTACTTCATTTTTTAACTTTTCATTCTTCAACTTCATTATAACCTTATCACTCTCTAATTGAGAAACTGCAAACTCTCTTTGCTTCTTTTTTACTAGTGCTAATTTTTGCTTATTAAAATAACGCTTATACAAATTATGAACTAATAAAAATAGTAGAATAAAAGTAATAGAATACAATACTATAGCTATGTTAGATAAATACCATGGTCTTTCTATTCTAAATGAATATGTTGCAATATTTTCTGAAATCTTATTTCCTATTTTCGCTTTTACTTCAAAATTATAAGTTCCAAAAGGTAAGTTTTTAAATGAAGTACTAGATTCATTAGACCAGCTTCCCCATTCATCGTAAAAACCTTTTAATCTGTATTGGTAATTAACCTCTGTATTTTTATCGTATACAGGCACGCTAAAAGCAATGTATACATTATTTTCAGTTGCCTTTAAGCTATTTGTTTTGTTTAGAGCTAATTGTTGTTTATTATAATTTAACTCTTGCTTGTATACTGAATTTATTGCTACGTTATAAGAGTTGGTTTTTATTCTATCTGTATTTAAAACAGTAAAACCACTTGAATTACCAACTAAATATTCTTCATTTTGTATATGCCTTAAATTTTCGAAACCAGCAATAACCATACTTGAATTGTATGATTTTTCTACAGGAATATTAATTCTTTTAGGTTTATTATTAAAAGCATCTTGTTTTACAAAAACAATATTATTATTTGAAAACCCCCATAATTTATTGGTATTATCCGAGATTAAATTTCCTTTAATCGGATTATTCTCTGAATATAATAATGAAGATAAAATGGTGTCCTTCACAAAATCGTTCTTCTTTTTGCTAAATTTAAAAACACCGTTATTTGAAGCGTGTAAAATAGTATTATTAAAAACTACTAAACTAGATTCTTCACCAAAAGGTTTTGATTTTATTTTAGAAATTACTTTAGTTAATTCATTATTAAACTTAATTCTAAAAACACCTTTATACTCGTGATTAATTAATAATTCAGTAGGAGCTATAAATTCAAAAAATCGACTAGAAATATCAAAACCTTCAATTTTATTTCTAAATTTCCATTTAGTATTTACTTTTTCTAAAACACAAATTCCATTATAATTCCCTTGCAATAACAAGTTTTCTTGTCCTTCTATTTTTTTAACATCCCAAGCTCCAGGAAAATCTGATATTTTAGTTGCTTTATTATCTTTTATTGTAAAAGTTCCAGTATTATGACCGCAGAATAATGTATTATCTACCACTTTTAAAAACCATACTTGTCCTTGCGTATTTTTAATAAAAACTGGCTCTTTATTAGAGTTTAGCGTAGTATAAAACAAACCTTGATTGGTACCCAAGTAGAGTTTATTTTTATAAATTACAGATGCATAAACCGAACCTAAATTCCCCTTAACATCATTATACACATTAAAAGGTGAATTTAAATTTATAGTACAAACACCATTATCTAAACCTAACCATACGTTTTTGTCTATATCCTCATAAACACACAATACAGTATTGTTTAAAAGACCATTTTCTTTATTAATATTTTTAAGTAATCCACCTTTTGAATCTATATGATACAGCCCATTGGAAACAGTACCCAATACAAAACTTCCGTCAGACAATTGTAAACTACTATATATATTACGGTTCTTTAACTCTTCTTCAGAATTTACATTCCATTTTACAACCTTATTGTCTTCAAAAAAATAAAACTTGCCATTGTTTGTTATAAAAAGAGGTTTTTTATCTACAAAAAAAGCTCCAATAATTTCTTGATTTTTAACTACCTCATTATCCGACACTAAAACTGCTTTTCCATTTTCAATCCTAAAAATTCCTTCGTTAGATTTTTGAAAGTAAACATAATCTCCTACTTTAAATAACACAGCTCTTTTAGATGGTGCTTCAATTACCTTAAAAGTTTCGTCTTTTACACTATAAATGTAGATTCTACTTAGCGATTGAAATAAAACATACTCTTCAAAATTTAAAATATTCCAGAATGTTTCATCTTCTAATAAAGGTTTATCTAGCTTATTTATTAATGAAATGTAACATAAATTTCCAAAGTCATTTTTTAACCAATAACCAAAATCCATATAACAACCTGTAAAAATTTTATTCTTAATAATTTTTACGGCTCTTATACTTGAATTATTTTTGGTTGGGTACAAACTCCAATTTGCTCCATTATATTCCAACAAGCCACTGTTATTACCAATATATAAATAACCTTCTGAAGATTGATCTATTTTCCAATTTTGATTTCTTCCTGAATAATCTTGAGGTGTATAATTAACTATAGGAGGTAATTCTTGTGCTTTTATAACTGTTACACTAAAAAAGATAAAAAATATGTAGGTAGATTTAATAAAATTCACGTAAATGTAATATTTAAATACTTATACAATAATACAATATTATTACTCAAAATACCACATATTATACGCTTCTGTTTACTTATTAAACTACAATAAACTATACTTCAAACAATTTATTTTATGTTTAACTTTATAAATTCACCATTCATCGACAGTTATTTTCTAGTAAACTAATTTTAAGTTTTAGGCTGTTACCTAGCTATATATTTGCATCGTAATCAACAACAAAGTTGGACAATTATTTAACAAAATATATAAAACCTTAAATTATGAAAATTACTAAATTATTATTCGCAACAGTATTATTTATAGCAACTTCAAGTGCATTTGCACAAGACACTGAAAAAGATGCACACTTATTATCTATAGGAATTCCACAAGTAGCTTTATTAGATATTGAATCTACAGCAGCTAAAGCAATTTCATTAAAAGCAACTGCACCAACAGAAGCAGGAGAAAAAGTAGAATTCAACCAATCTAATAGTGATTTATGGTTAAACTACTCTTCAATAGTTGGTAATGAATCTTCAAGAGCAATTACAGTTCAAATTACAGATGGTGATGTACCTAACGGAATTGACTTAACTGTATCTGCTAATAAATACGAAGGAGATGGCGAAGGAACAATGGGAGAAATTGCTGAAAATTCAATTGTATTAAACAACAAAAAAGCAACAAACATTATTAAAGGAATAGGAAGTGCTTATACTGGAAACGGTGCTAAAAAAGGACATAACCTTACTTACAGAATTACTCAAAGCGATAATAAAGATGCGTATGCTAACCTAAATTTCGACGAGTCCACAACATTAACTATCACATACACATTATCTGATAACTAATTGTACCGAGTAAAACAATAGCCCAAAAAAGCCCTTACAATTGTAAGGGCTTTTTTAACTATTATTCTTATTGACTATAGAATTTTAAACTTATTAATAATATAATTACTAAAAAATTTGTTTTTATAAACAATAATTTTTGTGAAGCTTATTCTATTTTTTTGGTTTAAATACTCTAAACCAGTCAACTTTCATTGTGTTTTTATCTTTATTTTTTAAATCAGCATCCGTTGGTGTTCTACCTGCTTTTACATGCCAATCTTGAGATTCTAAGTTTATAATTATATTTAATGGTTTTGTAAATCCTTTTCCTCCTTGATATTCATACGGATCAATAATACTTACTGATGATGCTGCACTTGCTTTTTTTAATTCTTCAAAAGAATAAACATCTAGTGTACTAAACTTTTTAATTTTTTGCTTTCCATACTCAACATCTAATTTACCATTTGTCATTGTTGGATAACCATACTCCCACTTACCATTTATTGTTCTTGTAACTAATGCTTTATCATATAAAACACGCACCAACTCACCTTCAATATAATGTTCAAAATGTATAGGGCTTTTCCAATAAACTCCAGTTCTTACATATTTTCTATCACTATTATTCCAACAGTATTCACCCCAACCAGAAACATCTTTTTGCTGATACCAAGCCCCTTTATCTCTTGGCTGATAATCTGTAAATGGTTTTCTAATAAAAGAATGATGACTTATATGTATAGATTTAGCAAAATACTCATTACCAGGCTCTTTACCTCCGTAACACTCCATAATATCAATTTCTTGAGTAGCATCTGGACTTAACAACCAAACATCTGAAGCCAATACAATATCTGCTACACTTGATTTTGATTCAATAAAAATAGGATATAAAACTTGCTTGTTAGACGTAATACAACCAGCACTAACTCCTTCATTAGGCTTGTTCATTTTATTAGACTGAAATGCAACTGGTGCATCTTCATTATCGCCATCCCAACGCGATGAAGTTATTAATAAATCATTCCCATCTACAGATACGTGATTGTATTTCCAGTAAGTTGTTCCAGGGCCATCCCATTTACTTTGGTAAAAATTATACCACTTGCCGTTTCCAAAATTTGTTTTTTCGTTACTCGGAGCAAATTTGTAGTTAAAATCATCAGACAAATCAGATTGAAACTCCCAAACAGTTCCATCATTTAAATTATCCGGTAAAGCAATTGTTTCAATATGATCTTTACTTTGTAAAACAGGTTCTTTTTCTACAGTCGGTACCGAACCGCAAGAAAAAAGACTTATACCTATTAGGGCTATGGAAATATTTTTTAGTGTCATAATATTTATTTTAAATTCAAAAATACTCAACACCTTTAATCTAAAGCAAAATTATAATCCAAAATAGTATAACTATTAATTTATATTTTAAACAAATAACTACTTAAACTATCTTCTCTAACTAGACACGTTATCTTTCTAATTCTAGACTAAGTCATATGTACACTATGAAGAGATATTCCAAGTATATACTACATTTCTTTACTATAGAAATTGAGTTTTATAAGTACACAAACTTTTAAATCATTAGGAGTTAATATAAAATGTAACTTTTATAATTGCATATAACACTAATTGTTTGCTTGGATAAATCTAAGGTAAAAATTATCCCCTATTTTTTTATTTCGTTGCTTAAAAGTACTACTTAGTGTTTTGTTTTTTCAGGTAAATTATTTCTTAACAACTTAGCATTTTAATATTAATGCCTTTGGGCTGTATAACATATGTTTAAATATGTACAAATAAAGTTATAATGTAAGCGTATTTAACAATAGTATAGTTTTAATATAGATGGTTTAAAATTTATTTTTATAGTTTAACACTAAATTTGAAAGTAAGTATTTAACATAACTAAACTTTTTAACATGATTAAAAACACATTATTCGTTTCATTTTTAATATTAATTGTTAGTTGCTCCCCAAAACAAACAGAAAATAAAATTACTACAGCCAATACAAAAAAAGAAAAACCCAACGTAATAATTATTTTAGCAGATGATTTAGGCTGGGCAGATGTTGGTTTTAATGGAAGTACAGATATTCCTACACCAAATTTAGATGCCTTAGCAAACCAAGGTGTTTCATTTACAAACGGCTATGCATCACATTCTTATTGTGGGCCAAGTCGTTCTGGATTATTAGCTGGTAGGTATCAGCAACGCTTTGGGTGTGAAAACAACATTGGGAAAGGTTTTGACGGACCAATTCCAGGAGTTCCATTAGATGAAAAAATGATTTCAGAAGTACTTCAAGAAAATGGTTATCAAACTTGTGCTATTGGAAAATGGCATTTAGGAAACACTCCAGAATATTGGCCAAACGGAAGAGGTTTTGACGACTGGTTTGGTTTTGCTGGTGGTTCAAGAAATTTTTGGGGAAAATCTTGGGGAAAGGGTTTTAATACTTGGCATCAAATTATGCGTAATGGTAAACCTGAACCTTTAGAAAATTTAAGTTATTTAACCGATGATTTTTCTAACGCGGCAGTTGAATATATAAACAATTATAGCAAATCAGAAAAACCATTCTTTATGTATTTGGCATACAATGCGCCTCACGCTCCAATTCAAGCTACAAAAGAATATCTTAAAACTGTAGATCATATAGAACAAGGAGAAAGAGCTGCTTATGGAGCAATGGTTTCTGGAATGGATGTTGGTATTGGAAAAGTAATTGAACAATTGAAAAAAACGGGCGAATATGAGAATACTTTAATCTTTTTCTACAGCGATAATGGTGGTCACGGAAAAGGTTCTGACCAAAGTCCTTATCGTGGACAAAAAGGTTTGTTGTTTGAAGGTGGTATTCGAGTTCCTTTTTTAATGTCTTGGCCTGCAGGGTTTGAAGGTGGTAATAAAATGGATGAACCAGTAATAGCTTATGATATATTTTCAACGGTTATGAAAGCTGCCAACATTAATCCTAAAAAAGACCTTGATGGAGTCGATTTAATTCCGTTTGTAAAAGGTGAAGCAACTAATAAAACAACTCACGAAAAGCTGTTTTGGCGCTATAGTGATGGAGCTGGATTTGCCGTTAGAAAAGGTGATTACAAATTAGTAAAAGAAGCTGTTAGAGATGAGTTATTTCTTTTCAATTTAAAAGAAGATCCATATGAGCAAAAGAATTTAGTTACTACTTTACCTAAAAAAGTAAAAGAACTAAAATCTGATTACGATAATTGGAATAAAGACAATGTTAAAAACCATTGGCCAGATGCACATTTACCTAACATTGGTAAAATGAAAAAAGCTCGTGAGGTTATTATGAAAAAAACTAGTGCTGGAGAAGTAAATTCAAAAAAATAATAATTAGTGTTTTTTGAAGCAAAAACACTTTTAAAAAATATTAACAGCTAAAACTAATGAAAAATACACTCTTAATACTTTTGTCCATAATTTTATTGTCGTGCAGTAAAACACCAACAAAAAACACCAAAGAAAACTTTGATTTTGATTGGAAATTTTACGCTGGAGATATTGAAAATGTTGAAAAATCTAACTTTGATGACTCCAAATGGAGAACAGTAAATCTTCCACACGATTGGAGTATTGAAGGAAATTTCAGTAAAAATAATCCATCATTTTCTCGTGGTGGATGGCTTCCAACAGGAAAAGTAGCTTATAGAAAAACGTTTACAGTACCTTCAACAGATAAAAACAAACGAATTGTTATTTATTTTGATGGTGCTTACCGAAATTCTGAAGTATATATCAATGGAAAATTATTAGGAAAACGACCATTTGGTTACATTGCTTTTTATTATGATATGACTGAGCATATAAACTTTGGAAAAGAAAACGTAATTACAGTAAAATTGGATAATTCTAAGCAACCAGGCTCACGTTGGTACACGGGAACAGGAATTTATCGTCACGTTCATTTAATTACAACCAATAAATTATACATTCCAGTTTGGGGTAACTACATTGTAGCTAATAAAATTAAAAATAGCAAAGCTGAAATTAATGTTGAAACAACTGTAAAAAATGATTTTGACACTAATGAAAATATCGATATTTCTGTTTCTATTTTTAATGAAGCAGGAAAATTAATTACTTCAAAAAAAGAGTCTAAAGCAATTTCTAAGAACGAATCCATTAAACATAAATCCATTTTAACGGTTGAAAATCCAACTTTATGGGATATAAATAATCCATATCAATATTCAATAAGAACAGAAATAATTCAGAATAATAAAATAGTTTATACCGAAACAACTAAAACTGGTATTAGAACTTTAACATTCAACCATACTGAAGGTTTCAAATTAAATGGTAAAACTGTTAAATTAAAAGGAGTTTGTTTACATCACGATGGTGGCCCTTTAGGCGCAGCAGTTCATAAAAGAACCATTGAACGCCAGTTAGAAAAATTACGCGAAATGGGTTGTAACTCTGTACGTACAGCTCACAATCCTTTTTCTGAAGAATTTTTAAATATTTGTGATGAAATGGGGTTTTTGGTAATGAATGAAGCCTTTGATGAATGGGAACGACCAAAACAACCTGCAACTACACAAAACGGAAAAAAACAAAAGATTACTGTTCACAAATACGCACATTTATTCAAAAAATGGGCAGCTAAAGATCTAGAAGACTTTATCCTTCGCGACAGAAATCATCCATCTGTAATTATGTGGAGTATTGGTAATGAAATTGATCAAATGCGAGACGAAACAGGAATTGCCATTGGAAAGCGTTTGGTGGATATAGTTCATAAATTTGATTATCGCCCAGCAACAAATGGTGTTCACGGTTACTGGGATATGAAACGTCCAAATCAAGAAGCTGCTGCAACAAGTGATATTTATGGGTATAATTACATTAAACAAGACCGTATGGATTGGGAAAGAGAACAATTTCCTAATGTAATGGCAGTAATAACAGAACACGAGTCTGCACAATCATTTTATCCTCGTTCTACTTATTTATATGGAAAACAAAAAGAACAATGGTGGAATAAATTGAACTATAAATACGATGATGCTTATAAGTGGGTTGAAAAAAGAGATATACGTGGTGAAGCTGGAATGGAAGCTTGGAGATTGGTAAAAGAATCGCCTTTTTTAATGGGAATGTTTATTTGGACAGGTTGGGATTATATTGGAGAAACTATTCCGTTTGGTTGGCCTGCACGTTCATCTTCTTTTGCTCCTATTGATTTAGCAGGATTTCCAAAAGATGGTTACTATTTTTATCAAAGTCAGTGGTCTAATAAACCGATGGTTCATATATTCCCTCATTGGAATTTAGAAGGAATGGAAGGAAAAAAAGTTTCAGTCTATAGTTATACAAATGGAGATGAGGTTGAATTATTTCAAGATGGAAAATCTTTAGGTAAACAAAAGAATAATACTGAAAAGGTAGAATACCAAACTTGGAATGTTGTGTACAAACCTGGAGAACTAAAAGCAATTTCTTACAAAAACGGAAAAATTATTGCCGAAAAAATGGTTAAAACTGCAGGTAAACCTTCAAAAATTAAAATTGAAACTCGAAGAACAAAAATGAATGCTAACGGTCAAGATTTAATTTATGTTGAATGTACTATTTTAGATAAAAATGGAAATGAAGTACCAACTGCTAACAATTTATTGAAATTTAATGTTGAAGGGGCTGCAATAATTTCTGGTGTTGCAAATGGTGATAATATGGGCTTGGAACCGTTTAAAGCAAAGCAACGCACTGCTTTTAATGGTAAATGTTTAGCTATTATTCAATCTACACAAAAAGCTGGAAATATTAAGTTATCTATAACCTCGAAAGGTTTAGAATCAACCACAATTAATTTTAAAAGTAATTAAACATTCAAATAATACTTCTAAAAAAGCTGTAAAATTGAATTAAACATCATAAAAAAATAATAATGAAAAATTTTATTTCTATAGTTCTTCTTATTTTTTCCATAGGAAATTCTTATTATACAATAGCTCAAACTTCAAAAAAGGATAAAAAATACGAAGCAAATTGGTCTTCATTAAGAAAACACAACACACCTGAATGGTTTGATGGACTAAAATTTGGAATTTATTGTCATTGGGGGCCTCAAACAGTTGAGCGCTTACCTGGCAATGAAAATATTACAAGAATAGAAGCCATTGAAAAATGGAAAGGAGAAAAATTTGACGCAAAAGAATGGGTAGATTTATTTGAAGCTGCTGGTGCTCAATTTGGAGGTCCTGTTGCTTGGCACGGAAGTGGTTTGTTAAATTGGAATAGTAAACTTACAGATTGGAATTCGGTAAATAAAGGCCCCAAAGTAGATATATATGGTTCTCTTGCTAAAGAACTTCGTAAAAGAGGTATGCCTGTTATTTCTTCATTTCATACAGGAGATTTTTGGAGTAGAATGTGGGGACAATTATCTTGGAAAAATAAAACAAACCTTGATCCAAATAAAGATAATTCTGTTTATGCAACTTCTAATAATGGTAGAATTTCAGAAGCTATTTTCGATGCTTGGTTTGACCGTATTACAGAAGCTATTAACAATTACAAACCAGATATGATTTGGTTTGACACTGGTTTTGGAGGTACTGTACCTGCTGAATTAAAAGGACACGCTAGCAATGGGCGATTGTTACCTGAAGGTAATAATGAGTTAAGAAGTGCTCCTGAAAAGTATCAACAAAAAATGATTAGCCACTTTTTTAATAAAGGTATTGAGTGGAATAAAGGTGTTGAAGTTATTTATAAAACACACGATATTCCAACAGGTATTGGCGTAAGAGATATTGAAGATGGAAATTTAATTGGTTTACAATACGATCCTTGGATGTCTGACGTAAATATGCAACGCCATTTTGAATGGAAAACAACTTGGTTTTATAATCCCGTAAATAAAGTTAAACCTGCAGCAACACTTATTGATATGCTAATTGATATGACTAGTAAAAATGGACGAATGCTATTAAATGTTCCGCCAATGGCTGATGGTACTTTTCCGGAAGAAACAAAAAAAGAATTGTATGCAATGGGTGCTTGGTTAAAAATAAATGGTGAAGCTATCTATAATACAATTCCGTGGGTGTTTTTTGGTGAAGGACCAACGGAAGTAACAAATCCTGGGCATCACGGACAAGGTAAAAAACATGGAGAATTAATACCTAAATATACCGCAAAAGATATCCGATTTACTCAAAATGGTAAATACTTATACGCTATTTGTATGGACTGGCCAGGAGAACAGGTTGAAGTTAGAACCCTGGGAAGTAAAGGGAAGTTATACCCTAATGATATTAAATCAATTAAGTTGCTAGGTTCAAAAGAAAAACTAAGTTGGAAACAAACAGAAAAAGGTTTAGTGGTTAAATTTCCAAAGAAAAAACCGTGTGAGTTTGCTTATGTTTTAAAAATTGAGAGAAATTAAAAAGTATACTTTGAGTACTAAAAAGCAAAAGGGACGTAGTTAAAAACTACGCCCCTTTTTAATATAAATATTGATTGATTTAAATACCTAATGCTTGTCCACCACCTATTTGGATAGTTTCAGCAGTTATAAAAGCAGCATCTGTGCTAGCTAAGAAAGATACAACAGAAGCAACTTCTTCTGGCTGTCCTAATCTACCTAACATAATGTTATTTGCCCAAGAAGCAAAAACTTCTGGTTTTGTAGCTTTAATTTGAGCGTGAAAAGGAGTATCAATTGTACCAGGAGATACAGCGTTAACTCTAATTCCATACTCAGCTAAATCTTTTGCCAATGCTCTTGTAATAGCGTGTACACCAGCTTTAGAAGTTCCATAAATTCCAGCTCCAGGTCCACCTGCATTCCACCCAGCATTTGACGTATAGTTAATAATTGTTGGGTTATCTCCTTTTTTAAGGAAAGGAATTGCTGCTCTTGAAGCAAAAAATACAGAATCAAGGTTTAAAGCCATAACAAATCTATAAAATTCAGTTGTCATTTCTTCAAATCTAGATCTTCCACCTAAACCACCTGCATTATTTACAAGTACATCTATTTTCCCATATTTTTCACCAATAGCTTTAATGTTTGAAGTTACTGCATCATCACTTGTTACATCAAATCCAAAGTATTCTGCAGTAATTCCTTCTGCAGTAAGTTCTTCAACTCGTTTAGCTCCTTCTTCGTCTTCAATACCGTTTAAAACTACAGCATACCCGTCTTTACCTAATCTTTTAGCTACCTGGAATCCAATTCCTCCAGTTGCTCCAGTAACTACAGCTACTTTTTTGTTTAAATTACTCATTTTTTTTTATTTTATAATTTTAATACTTTAATCTCTAAATCTTATTTATTGTTTTGGCTTAAGCGCCTCTATTTTTGGTATTAGAACCCAAACACTTGCAAATACAATAAACGCTAACGCTGCACCAATAATAAATGCTGGAGTATAATTACCACCTGCTGTTAACATAGGTACCAATGCTACTAAACCTGCTCCTGTTAATTTGGCTGCCGTACCAGCAAAACCAGAAAGTGTTCCTACTGTTTTCTTACCAAATAAATCACTTGGAAGTGTTTGTACATTACCAATTGCTGTTTGAAATCCGAAAAGTACTGCTGCCATAATTAAAACGGCTGCAATTGGAGATCCTGGATTTGATAAAGCTAATAATGCAGGAAGCATAATAATACAACCTAAAGTTATTACCATTTTACGTGTTTTATTTACATTCCAACCAGCTTTTAACCTGTTTTGAGCTAATAAACCACCAAACCAAGCACCTAACATTGCTCCTACATAAGGAACCCATCCGTAGATACCAATAGATTTAACGTCCATATTATATACTTCAGAAAGGTATAATGGAATCCAGAATACAAATAACCACCATATTGGGTCAATTGCTGCTGATGCTATAATAACACCCCAACTTTGTTTACGAGAAAGTAATTCTTTCACTGGCGGGTTATATTCATCAACATCATCAGTTTCTTCAACTTCTTCTTTTTGACCACATAATATGTAGTTCTTTTCTTCATCAGTTAACCAAGGATGACTTTTTGGTGGAGCTTTTACGATAAATAACCAAGGAACTAACCATAGTAAACCGATAAGTCCAATAATAACAAAAATCATTTGCCAACTAAAATGAACTGTTAAATACGCAATAGTTGGTATGGCAACAATTCCACCAATAGCTGCTCCAGAATTAAATAACCCTTGTGCAAAGGCTCTTTCACTTGCCGGAAACCATTCTGCATTACCTTTAGCTGCTCCAGGCCAGTTTCCTGCTTCTGAAACTCCTAAAATTGCTCTAAAAAACGCAAAACTTAATACACCTTTTGCCAACGCATGTAGCGCCGTAGAAAGAGACCAAAAACCAATTGATAAAACAAATCCAATACGAGTACCAACTTTATCAAATATTTTTCCAAAAATTGATTGTCCGAAAGCATACGAAAACATAAACACTACAGAAATTAGTGCATAGATTTCTTTTCTTTCTGTCATTGTTTTATCTGGGTATAGATCTTCAGATATACTAGGCCATAAAACTACAAGAGCTTGTCTGTCTATATAGTTAATTACGGTTGCTAAAGCTATTAAAGCAATTACCCACCATCTTAATCCTTTTATTTTCATTTATATTATTTTTAAATTATAGGTTCTCTATTAGCGTTAACTAGTTTATAGTTAACCTGTAATACGAATAAATAGTAGTTATTGGTAATATTTAAATTACACAGTAAATGCAGTTTACCGATTACTTCCCTCCTTTATTTTCTTTTTTTAATTTAATAAGGTGCAACTTATTAAACTAAAATTTAGGTATTACTTTTTACTATAACAGTATTGGTATAATACACTAAAATGAACTTTCATCATTTCTTTTGCTTTTTTAGGGTCTTGCTCTTTAATTGCTTCAAAAATATTTTCATGTTCAATAATACCTGCTCTAGCTTGACTTTTATCACATACATGATATGCTTCAAAGTTTGTAATAATTTCAGGTGTTATCATTAACATTAATGTATTTAAAGTACTGTTTCCTGCAGCTTTTGCAATTGCTAAATGAAAGAGTAAATCTTCTTCAACTGCATCTTCACTATTCAATACTTTTTCTTTATAAGCATTTAAAGCTTCTTCAAGTTGAATTAAATCATCTTCACTTCTTCTTAAAGCCGCTAATCTAGCTGTTTTTAATTCTAATAAAATTCTGGTTTCAACTAACGATTTAAAATCAGGATCTTCTAATCTTAAAATGTCATCAACCATACCATTTAAAGCAACCCCACCTATATTAGCTATAAATGTTCCGCTTTGAGGTATTGATTTTAATAAACCATAAAATTCTAATTTTTGAATTGCTTCACGAATGTTGTTTCTAGATACTTCAAACTTTTCAGAAAGCATTCTTTCAGAAGGTAGTTTATCTCCGGGTTCCAAATTTTTGAAATTAATTAGATCTCTTATTTGAGAAATGATTGAATTTTGAACTACTCTATTATCATTTTTTGTTAAAATATCTAATTTCATACTTTATAATATTGGTAAACCAGTTTAATTGGCAAAAATTAACAAATTTTATTTGTAATCAAAGTTTTTTTAAAATTTCCACCAATAATTTTACACTTATTGGCGGAAATTTTCGCTCAATTATTAACTAAACTTCTTTTCATTTTATTAATGTGTTATATTTAAATTATAATAATTTACTTTGGCAAATGCATTTTCGTCTGTTGAAACTAAATAATTACCTGCTTTAAAATAATTTTCAAAAACATTCCACTTCTCTATATGAATATCATCATATACTTTAGATTCGTTTTCATTTAATATAACCTCCATTTTTCCTTCTGAAACTTTAACCTCTAAGGTAAATTTATCATGACCTACATATGTAGGAAACGTATACCCTTCATCATCACCCCAAGCATCCGTATATAAAATTTCAGTTGGTGTTGCATCTAAATCTTTTAAAACCTTTGTTTTAACTCTTACATAACCATACGTCCAATATATTTTTAATATTGGAGGTGCATTATTATCATCTTCTCCTATTAAATCTCGCTGCTCGTTTGTTAACCTTCCATGAATTTGCATTATAATGGTTCTATGAAATTTTCCATCTTCATCTTTAGAAACTTCAGGAACAGATAGTGTTCCTTTCATATAACCTCCTTCAGCAAAAGTCCAATTGGTTGTTCCACCATCTTCAGGATTCATTAATTCTCTTAATTCAGTTCTTGAATATGATGTATTAGCAGTTGTTTCTCCTGGATAGGTATAAAAAACTAAAGCTCCATTAATAGAATCGTTATACATAAACGGCTTTAATGTTTCATTAGTTGCATATTTTAAAATCTCTGGAGGTAAAACTTCTGTTGGTTTCCCAATAGGAAGTGTTACTTTCCAATGACTTAAATCTATGTTAGGTAATTTATAAGTAATTTCCGAAGGCACATCTATTTCCTCTTCAACTTCAACAGCTATAATTTCATCCTTATCATTATCTTGACAACTTACATTTAATGTGAATAATACTAATAAGATTGCTATATGACTTCGGAAATTACTCATTTTATTAACCAAACTTTATTTTATTGTAATCTCCATATCATCTACTCTACTCTCAACTCCTTCATTTGTAATTAATATTCCAACAACACTATTAGATCCTGTATTAAATGGAATTTCAACTTTTACATATGTACTAGAACTATCTTGATTTGTTCCAACATGTGAAGCTAACGTAGCTCCATCTGCTTCATCTAAATCACTTATAGAACCACCTAATACTCTAACTGTTAAGTTACCTGTACCAGAAGTTTTCATAGTGTAATAGTATGTAAGTATATAATCTGTATCTGGAGTAGCTAAAACTTCTTGATGTCCAACTCTATCACCTGCAGAAGGAAATTTAGCTGCTTGAGTTCCACCATTTACAGGGCTACTTGTAATTTGAATTACTCCACCAAAATCATTTCTCCAAGAATCTCTACCATCACCTGTTCCATCAGGAAGCGTGTTATCTTCAAATCCTGCTTCTAAAATTTCTGGTTTAATTACTTGCTTTTCTTCAACTATAACCTCTCCTGTAACAGAACTACTAGCACCAATTTTATCAGTAGCTGTAAGCATTACTGTATAAGTTCCTATTGCATCATATGTATGAGAAGGTTCTTTATCTGTTGATGAATTACCATCTCCAAACTCCCAAACATAATCTGTTGAACTTCCTGATAGGTTTGTAAAATTAATTTTCAAATTATTCTCAGGGCTCACTTTTGATTCAAAACTTGCTGTAGGTGGTGTTAAATCTGCTATACTACCTTCTTCTGGTAAGTCAAATTCAAAATCACAAGATGTCATAACTACTGCCATCACTAAAAGTGAAGCCATAATTACCTGACTCTTTAATTGCTTTATGTTATTTTTAATTTTAATCATTTCTAAATGTTTTAATTTATTACTATTAATAAACTTAGTAACCCGGATTTTGAGTTAACACACCATTACTTAACCCAATCTCAGATTGAGGAATTGGTAATAATAAATCTGTAGCTGAAAATGAATATCCATTTGCACTTGAAAACGCTGACAATACTTCTTGAGCAACCCCAAAACGTATTAAATCAAATAAACGGTGGTTTTCAAAGGCTAATTCTACTCTTCTTTCGTCTAACAATTCTTGTTTTGTAATACTAGTTACTGTATCTGTTAATCCAGCTCTATCTCTTACTTTTTGAAAAGCTTCAATAGCACTTGCATCTAAAGTTGCATCTGCTCCTGCCATTACAGCTTCAACATACATTAACAACACATCTGCATAACGTAAAACTATCCAGTCATTTCCTGCTGAAGTTGGATCTCCTGAAGTTACAGGAATTCCTAAGTCTTCGTCTCCATTTGGTAAGTATTTTACCACTTGATGTTGTGTTACTTGTGCAGGGTCTATTCTATAAGAATACATTGCTCTATTTCCACCCATTGCATCTAATGCTGCAACAGCATCATCAGTTACGTAATTTACACCACTTGTTCTACCAACAGCGTTTAACCATTCTGCAGAAAAATTTTGGCTATTGTAAACATCACTAGCTTCATATCCAATAGCAAAAATAATTTCACTATTGCGCTCTGTATAAAATAAATCTACAAAATTATCTTGCAAAGTAAAACCACTAGACATTACAGATTCTAAAAGTGTTTTAGCATCTCCGTAATTACCTAAAGTTAAATATACTTTAGCCAATAAAGTTTGAGCAGCAGATTTTGATGCTCTATCTTTAGAACCATCAGTTAAACCACTTGCAGCAGTTTGAAGGTCAGCTACTATTAATTCATAAATAGTTGATGTTGCAACCCTTGTAAATGATGTTTCAGTATCTGCTGGGTTAATTAATTTATCAACTAAAGGAACGTCTCCAAATAA
Source organism: Lutibacter oricola (assembly GCF_900106565.1). GTDB lineage: Bacteria > Bacteroidota > Bacteroidia > Flavobacteriales > Flavobacteriaceae > Lutibacter > Lutibacter oricola. The sequence continues at coordinate 51,376 of NZ_FNNJ01000012.1, read as the reverse complement.
ACGTACTAAATTAAAGTAAGCATATGCTCTTAAAAATTTAGCTTCAGCTTCAAATTTTACTTTTCCACTATCAGTAGCAGCATCTAAATTTTCTAAAACTGTATTTGCTCTAAAAATAATGTTATAATAACTTCTGTAATAGTTTAATACTATACCATTTGTAGACTCTAAAGTGTAGTTCTCAAATTGAGCTGCTTCACCTTCACTACTTTTTGTACGAGTATTATCACTTCTCATTTCAGTTAAATAATACTCATTTTGAACTCCATAGTTTAAACCTGAACTTGTTAGTTCTAATTGATTAACTCCTTGAACTCCATCATATATATTAACAACTGCTGTTTCAATCTCTGCGTCATTTGCATAATAGGTATCCCCATTTTCTGCAGACACTAACTCTGGCGATAAGAAATCGTCTTCACAAGAAGATATAAATACCGCTAAAATTAGTAATGTTAAAAATTTTATTTGTTTCATAATACTTTAAATTTTTAATTTTATTTATTAAAAGTCAATATTTACACCTAACGACACTGTACTATAAACTGGAGAACCAGCTCTTTGGTAACCATAAGTTGTTGCACTTGTGTCATAAATAGATTCTGGATTGAATCCTGTGTAATCATCAGCTGTTAAATACATTAAGTTTTGACCAGAAGCATACACTCTTAATTTAGTTATTCCTAAATTACTTAATGCAGACTCCTTAAAGTTATACCCAATATTTACGTTTCTTAATGCAATGTATGATGCATCTTGAACTATATCATTTGTAAATATTTTTTGTTTAATAAATTCCTGATCTGGTGTTGAAGAAATAAAATCTTGTGCACTGTTAAAGTGATTGAAAATATATTGGTCTCCCATATTTCTAACCTCAGCACCGTGACTTCCTTGGAACATAAAACTTACATCAAAATTTGAAATTTTAAAGTCATTTGTTACACTCCATACTAATTCTGGGTATGGATTACCAATTATCGTTTTATCATCATCATCAATTAAACCATCACCATTTAAATCTTTTACATATACATCCTGAGCTTCTGCTCCTACTGGATGGTAAGGATTAGAAAGGTATTCTAATGGAATATCTCTATCTACTACCCAACCATAAAATGAAGATATTGGTTGACCTTCTAAGTTAATCCATTCTGCAGCTCTTTTTGCATCTACATTTTGAATTTGACCATTAGAATCAGCAAAATCTGTTAATTCATTTTCGTTTTTAGAAGCAATTAAAGTTGTTGTCCATTTAAAGTTGTCTCTAGAAAAGTTTCTAGTACGTAATTCAACTTCAATACCTCTATTCTGAACTTCACCAATATTAACTAATGCATTGCTAAATCCTGTAGTTGTAGAAACAGGGTTATCTAATAATAATTTATCACTAGTTCTTGTATAAAAATCAATAGAACCAGAAACAACATTATCATAAAAACCAAAGTCAATACCAGGGTTAAATTCAATTGAACGTTCCCAACCTAATTCGCTATTTGCAATATTTAACGGGTTAACCGCATCAGTTACAGTACCATCTACAACTGCTGAAGTATTTACAGTAGTTAATAAAGCTAAGTAAGGGAAGTTATCTTGTAAATCTCCACCTGTCGTTTCGAAACTATTATTACCTGTTACACCATAACTTACTCTTAATTTTAAGTTACTTACAACATCACTATCAGCTAAAAAGTCTTCTTTATAAACATTCCAACCTAATGAACCTGCTAAGAAATTACCATACTTAGTATCTGGACCAAATACAGAACTACCATCACGTCTTGCACTAAATGAAGCTAAATATTTATCAGCATACGCATAATTTACCCTTCCGAAGAAAGACATTAACGTGTTTTCATACTCATATCCTGTAGACTCACTAATTTCAGCTGCTGAAGCTATAATTTGAGATGAATCATCTTCAAACTGACTACCTCTAATAGTTTCATACTCATACTTTGTTTTTTCAGCAGAAGCACCAACTACAGCACTAATATCGTGATCTCCAATATTTTTGTTATACATTAATACATTATCTAATGCTAAGTGAAAAGATCTAATGTTTGTACTATCTAATTGAGAGTTACTTGCTCCATTTCTATGAGCTAAAACACCTTGATATCTAGATTGTCTAGTGTATTGACGGTCTCCAGACGCTGTAGTCTTAAAACTTAAATCGTCGTTAATTTTGTATTTAGCAAATAAGCTACCTACTACTTTATACTTATAATCCATTCTTTTACGCTCTAAAATTTTAGCAGCTGGATTTGTATTTGAAGTATTACTAATATCTGTTCCTGAAGTTACTGGTACTCCATTTACTAAATCATAATCATCAAACATACGTTGAGTTGCATAGTCTCCTATTTTTACATCAGCATATTTTGCATTATCTCTAACTCTATTTACATATTGAATATTATCTTCATTTACATAAACTGGTAACCAAGATGGTTGACGTAAAATATCATGTGCAGAACCATCGAATCTTCTTCTTTTTGTATGTGAAGGAGTTACACTAAGTCCCATAGAAAATCTATCTGTAAACTTATATTCAACTTTAGCTTTTACACTATATTTGTGGTACTCATCTGTTAATAATACACCTTGATCATTTAAATAATTTAAAGCTGTACTAAATTTTAATTTTTCGTTTCCACCACGTGCACTAAATGAATGGTTATTAATAACACCACCGTCAAAAATTACATCTTGCCAGTTAGTTTTAGCATTTATTAATTGTTTGTAGATTGTTTTATCAGATAAAACACCGTTTGCAGCTAACTCTGCAGCAGCTGTTTCTTCTAATGTTAAGTTATAAGCATCACTTTGGTGTGCAGATTTATAACCTATATAAGTACTATAGTTAAACTTTGTTTCTCCATCTTTACCACTTTTAGTAGTAATCATAATAACTCCGTTACCCCCTCTTGATCCATAGATTGCACCAGAAGCAGCATCTTTTAATACTTCAAAAGATTCTACATCATTCATATCTAAAGACCCTAAAAAGTCAGCATCAACTACAACTCCATCCACTACAACTAATGGACTAGAATCTCCTGTAATTGAACCTGTACCTCTAATTCTAATTGTTGGTGCAGAACCAGCTTCACCTTCAGTTGCCTGAATGTTTACCCCTGATACTTGCCCAACTAAGGCATCATCTACCCTAGAAACAGCAACTTGATCTAAATCTTCATTTACTACTTTAGAGATAGCTCCTGTTAAATGAGATTTTTTTGATGTTCCATAACCAATTACAACAACCTCATCTAGCACGTTTTGAGCTTCCGCTAGTGAAATTGAAATGTTTTTTTGGTTTGTAATTGTAATTAATTTAGTTTCAAATCCTATAAATGAAACTTGTAGTACATCACCTTGCTTTACTTGCAACGCAAATACTCCGTCAAAATCTGTAGTAGTTCCCTTTGTAGTGTCTTTAATAATGATACTCGAGCCAGGAATTGGCGAATTATCAGTACTAGAAACCACGGTACCTTTTAGCAAATAGCTACTTTGAGCCATCATAGTAAAATTAAGCAATACTACTGCAATAATGGTTAACTTAAATTTTAAATTCATAATATTAATTTTTGTTCTAAGTGTTAATTTTATTAATACTTCGTGAGGTATTAATTTTAGCATAGATTTTCATCTTAAAAGCGTCTTCACTTCTCAAAAACAATAACTTTAATTAATATATTTTAATTACTATATTTGTAGTTATGAGTTTTTGAGAAATGACTCATTACGTTTTACTTCCCTCTGAAATGAAGTAAACTCTAAAAGGATAGGTGCAACTATCCTTTTTTTTTGTTATTTTTTCATCTAATTCAATAATTAAGGTTTGGTTAAAAAATTACTAATTTGTTCTTTTATTTTGGTTATCCAAACTGGTTCACCAATTTGGTTTACCAAATATATGTTAATTTGTAGTTAAAAAAAAATATTAATCAACTTATTTTCAATCTTTAACACACTTTACTAAAACGTTTTAGTAAAATCACTCAAAAAAGTGGGTTTTCTTCTCCTAAAAACCTAATCTAAGAACTAGATTAGTTTGCAATACTTAACTTAAGATTCCTTATCTCCAAAGTAAGACACTCCATCTCCACTTAAGAAATCTTCTCTTACAGGGCTAAATGTATCAATTAATTGTCCCTCTTCTAAACAAACTGCACTGTGCAATAAATTTGGTTCAATATAAACTCCATCTCCAGCTTCAACAATTTTCTTTTCTCCTTCAATATCAAATTCAAATTTACCTGAAACACAGTAAGTAGCTTGCGTATGAAAATGTTGATGTGGTGCTCCCAGCGCTCCTTTATCAAATTTTACGCTTACCATCATAATTTGGTTGTCGTAACCTAAAAATTTTCTTGATACTCCTCCACCAAGCTCTTCCCATTCCATGTCTTTTGCTATGACATATTTTTCACTAAATCGCTTCATAATTTTTATTTTATTTAATTTCTGTTAGTATAAACGAACCCTTCCAGGCGTATTCTTTATTATTAATTTCTAATTTATGTGCTGTTTCCGAACTATTATCTAGATTCGAAATAATAAATACTTTAGCTGTATTCGTATTCATCACTAGTTTTACAGCTGTATATTTTTCTGAATTGTAAACCACCTCTAATAACTTTACATTACTATAAGCATCTTCAGCTAGTTCAGTTACTGGTGAATATGTTCCGTGTGATTCTATGATTGAAACAAACAATGCATCTTTTGCATTTTTCTTTCTTAAAATTAAAGTAGGCTCATTACGTAAGTTATATGCCGGATCATTGGCTCCTATTCTTCCTAAAATAATTTCATCATTAGTACTAGTTATTGCAGAATATGAATAAAACTTATTGTTTAACAACCATGTTAATTTTATGTTTTCTCCATTTGCTAAAGCACTAGCTTCTTTATATAAATGCTGATAACCATCTGATTTACCTAAAATTTGTGGTGTGCTTAATTTATTATACTCAAAATTTGTTTGCATAATATGACCTAAATAATAAAGTGGTAAATCATATTGATTAGACTTTTCAGATGAAACTCTCATAATATCTAATATATAAGGATTCCTATAATCTTCATCCTTAATAGTTACCATAGTTCTATGAAGTTTAGTGCCAGGATATGCATTCTCTTCTTTAGCACTAGCAACTTGCACATTTTCATTATCTGAACTAAATACATATGTATTAGAATGAAATTTACTTCCTATATCATATTTCCCCTTAAATTGCGATTTTTCGTTTTGGGTAATTGTATTATGAGCAATGGTTTGTTTAGACCACGTTTTATTTTCTTTTAAATAATTACCTCCACCTTTTTGTTCAATGTTTACAAAACGACTCATTCCGTAATCTTGCACTATCTCATCTCCATCTTCAAATAAAGCAAAAGATAATTTATCAAAGTGTCCATGACTTAATCCGTGAGCAGTATATTTATAAACCAATTCTAAATCATCACTTCTTAAAATTCCAACTGCACCTTCATCTCCATCAGCACCATCAGATAATTCAATAGATTTTTTAACAAAAGGTTCTTCTTTACCAGCTTTAATACCAAGTGCTACTGCTAAACCTGCATCATCTAATGTTACTTCGCCTTGCTTTTTTGCTATACTTAACAATCCTGGATTGTTTCCACCAAAATGATAACCTATATCTACTGTAGATATTAAAGAGGAGTTATAATATGACATTCCTTTTTGAGCATCGTTCAATAAAAAGAAATCTCCATCAACATCCGATAAATTCAATAAGGCATTTACACTTTTTAAAAGAACACCATCTTTATATTCAAACACTTTTTGTTCTGGTTGTTTATTCTGAAGTGCTTGCGCAAATATTAAAAACGGATACGAAGCGTAACGTTGATAATAAGGACCTTCTGTAAAATATCCATCAGGAGAAAATGGTTCATTAACATTCGCAAAAAAACCTATTTTTTGTCCATCTTTTCTAATATAACCTCCATCATTATCTTTTTCGTTCGGGTCAAAGTTTTCAACCTTAACTCCGTTTAAAGCTCTATCTAAAAGCTCAGCATCATCCATTGCCAAAGCCATCATTCCAACTGCTGCATTACCCCAAGTTGCATGATTATGAACTCTATTAAAAAACTGAGGGCTTTCTTTTGAAATATGATCAGCAAAAGGTCTAAATAAATCAGTTTCTAAGGTACTTCTCTCTTCTTCAGTTAAATAATTATAAATACAGTCGTAAGCTTGACTTGTATACACTAACCAATTAGAATCATTTAAACATTGCCAAAACACTCTACCTCTAGCGTAAGATCTAGGTTTTGGATGAATAGGCCAAGTAGGATATTTTTTTGCATAATCGAACAACATATCCTTAACAAATTTGGCATATTTTTCATCATCTAAAATTTGGTATAACGCACCTGCTTTTTGCATTAACACATAATTTTTTTTATGTGTTTCGTGTGTATAACCTCCAGAATAATCTTTTGGAGTTGGCACATCAAAACCTTTTTCAATTTCTAAATCAACCTCTTTTTGAGTTGCGGCTAATGTTTTGTCAAAAATTGGAATACTTCCTAAATTTGCTCTAATAGCTGCAACTCCTTGTTGTGTAAGAATTAAACTAGGGTGATTATTTTCTGAAGATGTAGTATTATCAATTGAATTAGATGTTGTTTGTTTACACGAAACAAAACTTATTGCTATAAATAATACTATTAATTTAAACGTAGTTTTCATTCTTATCCTTTTTAAATTACAACAAAACTTAGGCTTTAAAAGACATCGATAACATCTAATATTGGTTAACCAGTTTGGTTTACCAAATATACGAGTATATTTTAACCTAACAATATTTTGTTAATAAAATTAACATAATAAGATGCTATATTGATAATTACATATAAAATAAGCTTAGACTAACTGTAGAAATTATGCAGTGTAAGCAACTTCAAATTATTAAAAAACAACAAACTCATCTCCTAATTTTAAAGATGATCCAGCACGTAAAATTATACCATTACTCTTTATTTTTACGCTTCCTTTTTTAGAAAACTCAACAGTATCACCACCTAAAATTTGGGCTTTAAAAACATCTTTCTCTTTTTGCAATACCAAATCTATTGGTTCAGAAAATTTAATAACACCTTTTGAAGTATTAATTTCTTCTACTAAAAATGCATACAAAGTGTTTTCTTTTGAAAGCACTATAGCATTTTTATTTAAATAAACACCCTCTATAGATTCTTGCTTCCACCCTTTTATACTTGAACTGCTATTTAACTCATCAATTCTATTTAAATAACCTGTATAAGGAAATAATACTGTTACAAAACTAAATTTATTTACCGCTTGTTTGGAAGCAACAGTCCATTGTTTTCCTCTAGCACCACTACTTTCTATAGCATCTATTTTATTCAACTGAAAAATATCTAAACCTTCGGCATTGTCAAAACTAGCTCTTAGTAAATTTGGTGTTTGTTCAGCCGTATAATGCCCTTGCCAAACTTGTTTATAAGTATGTGTATTTTTTGAAGAAAAATTATCTTTTACAATCCAAAAATCATTTTTTAAATAAATTACCTGTCTAGAATATGAGACTCCAATATTTTCAAATCCATTATGACTTCCAGAGTAGGCATCAAACATTTTTGAGGTCTTCCAAAAATTAGTTGTTGGTTGCGGCAATTGTTTAAATTTACCAAAACCACTACCTCCTTTATTAGAAGTATACTTTTTACCTTGCAACTCACTATCTACTAAAGCTACATTTTTAACCATAGAATTTTTAAACAATTCTAAATCTGGTAACGAGTACCTTACTTGGTAATTAGGCAATACTACTTTACCGTTTGCCATTGCTTGTATACCCAACATATCTCCGTGTTGATGATCTGGTTTATCTGCATCTAACCCAGCAGACAGCAACAACATTTGGTCATTAGCTTGCCATCCATTACGCATAATATAATAACCTGTTGTTGGAAACGAAACCGATTCAAATGTTGGTTGTTCTTTTTGAACCTCTTGTAACTTTAACAACTGCTCTTTACTTAAAAACCAATACATTTTACTACTCACTTTTGTAGTTGCAAAATAACCCATTGTTGGATTGTTAAATAACAAATACCCTAAAGTAAGCGCTCCTGAAATATCATTTTTTTCTGCCCAAGGTGTGTCTGTATCATCTTGCAATACAGGTGCTGTTTTATCTGGAAACGCAATTTTAGTTAAACTTGTAAATAACGATGCTAATTTTTCTTCCCAAAACTTAGAAACTGGCAAGTTACTTTTTTGAGCCAACTGAAACACATAATAGTAATTACCTATATCACTTATATGGTAATGTACAGAACGCTCAAACTGAAAACCATCGTTATTAATTTCCTTTTTTAAATGCTCTTCTAATAATTTCATTGCGTGTGCATACCACACATCAGCACCTTCAAAATCTCTTAACAATATCGAAACCATTGCCAATGCAGACAAACCTCTTGTTTGGTGATTTCCTGCATGAAAATTTTGATTTACTTCATATAAGTTTTCTGCGTGTTGTAATAACGTAGCAATTGTTTCTAATTGCTGCTCATTAGTATAAGATTCTTCACCCAAAAACATGGTGTGAATTTGCAACCAATTTAACACTCTATAACCCGCTCTAAAAGCTTCGTAAACTCCATTACCATCTTCAATTTTCTCATAAGTTCCTGAAGCCAATGCCTCATTTAACGAGTGCATTTGAGTTGTAAAATAAGCTACTGCTCCATTCTTTTTTTCTGAATTAAAATAATCAAAAGCTAAATCTACTGTTTTATGCTGACGTGCCAAATGACGCAACGCATAGGCATTTACAGGTTTTCCATTTAAATAATTAAACGGTAACACCCAATTTGTTTTTCCTGCAAACTTTTGTGTATGATCTAACCCTCGCTCTTTATGATATGCTGCTGAAGTTGGATATAACTTTTGATATTCAGTAAATCGTTGCTCAAAGTTGTGCCAATCAAAGAAATAACGTTCAGAAAATTTAGTTCTAAAATAGTCTGCTAATTTAGCATTAGAAATATCCTCACTTTTACTTAACTCTTGTTGAACTTCTTTTTTTAAATAGGTTGAAAGCTGACTAATGTCAATTACTTTTTTTGAAGGGATTTGCTGCGAATACCCCCAACTTACAACTCCTAAAAACAAACAGAAAACAACGATTTTATATTTTATCATACTTTTAAATTATCATTAATACATCAACTTCATTTTCAAGTTTTCTTCAACACGTATTACTCCAGAATTTTGAAGCTTATTATTTAATTCTGTATTGTTTTTAGCACCCCATAAAAGTGCAACTAATTTTATATTATTATTTGTAAACGTATTGTTATTAATAGCTACATTTACAATACCTCGCGTATTTAATAAAATACCATTCTTTTCTTTTGCTCCACAATTTTTAAATGTGCTATTTTTCACCATTAAATTCCCTCCAATTGTAGATTCATCATAACCACCTCTATAATAATCTATTACATTACTTTTAACATTGGTAAACACACAATTATCTATTGTTAAAAACTCTACATTGTAATCTCCTCTATCATTGGTTTCTTCAGAAAGTTCAATTCCGTTTTCACAATTTAAAATACTTGTATTAGTAAAAGCTATTTCTTCTGCAAAAGATTGTTTATAGGCTTTCAATACATAATTAAAATTATTGATTTCGCAACCAGTAACAAACAATCCAAAATGGTTAAACATATTTTCTTTTAAACTGGCAAATGCTGCTTGCTTTCCACTTCCTTCAAGCTTCACATTTTCTATAGTTAATATACCATAAGGGTTTAATTGAAACAATGGCGAGTTTAACGCTTTATCTGCAACAACAATGGCCTTTTCACCATCTTTAGATTTAATAGTAAGTTGTTTATCTATTTTTAATGAGTTTGAAATTGCGTAAGTTCCTGCATTTAATTCTAAAATATCACCCGAGTTTGCAGCAGCAATTTTAGCTTCCAAATCTCCTTTAGCAGCTGTTACTTCATGTTTTTTAGCTTCAACAGTAGCTTTATCTGCAACAAACCAACTAGCTCCATATTTTGTTTTATCTAAAATAACGGGATCTTTAATATTTTCTGAAACCAATGCTCCAATACTATTAGAATTTTCTCGCTTTACCCCAAATAAATCTGTTTTAATTGCTTCAAAACCAAAACCTGTATACGGTGTTATATCTGTTGAAATTCCAACTGGCACAAATAACTCTTCCGAAACTTTTTTCAATTCAAAATTACTAACAATAAATTTATCTTTATTTTTAAAATCAACTCCTTGATTATTTATAGCGTTTGCCATAAACGTAACTCCATCGGCTTTATCATGTTCCACTATTAAATGAGCATCACCTTCAGTATTAAAAATTACATTGTTTACCACTTCTGTTCTTAAAGCTCTTGCCGAACGTATTTCAGACAATGGCAACACTTCTTTTTGGCTTATATTAGTTCCTACTCCAAATTGCCAAGGCGACTTACAGTTTACATACGTATTATATGCTACTACCACATCGGTTACTTGGTTGTATCTATTTAAGGGCGATTTAGGTATACCATTCATTACAGCCAGAGGACTTCTAAAGTTTTCTCCAATTAAATTATAGAAATAATTATTTACAATCCAATGTCCCGTATTTATAATTCTAATTCCACCTACATTTTTATTAACTCCATCACCAATAAAATAATTTCCGTCTATCATAACGTAATTTCCGTGTCTTGTTACTACAGAACCTTCACACTTATAAAACACATTATTTTTAATTACATTAAAATTAGTTTTACTAGATATTACTTCAACCTCTCCATTACACTCTTCGAACAAATTATTTGCTATTAAAGTATTACTTGGAGACATTGATGTATAACTACTTCCTAATTGGATAGTTTCTCCACGCGCACCACCTTTTCTTGGTCTTGGTCCAAAATGATTATTCGTTATTTTATGAAAGTTTCTAATACTTTGATTTCCTTTTAAATCTACTCGAACCGTTGGTCCTCCATTTGTTTTACCTGCAATATAGCAATGGTCTAAACTATTATGTCTACCATACAATTGTACCCAAAGATCATCCTTATCTCTTTCTAATTGATTAAAATCTATAATTACACAATTTGTAACTCTACAATTTGTTGCTACTTCTTTTTCAGACAGTCTAAAAGCAATTACATTTTTAGTTGGAGAGTACCCTTTTCTAAAATACAATCCATCTATTACTAAATAAGAGCCTCCAATTTGAACATTAGAAACACCTTCTATAAATACTTTACCAGGTGTTTCGGCTCTTAAAACTATTGGAGCTTCTTTAGTACCTTCACCTTTAAACACAATATTAACATCTGTATAAGTACCGTTTGCTAATACAATTTCTGTTCCAGGTTTTACTTCTGAAATTGCTGAATACAAGGCTTCTTTAGTAGATACTAACACCTTACTATCTGTAGCCTTATTACAAGAAACTAACACTAAAAAACTAAGTGCTAATACACGGCTAAATAACTTAACTAAATTCATTTTAACTATATTTTAAATTGGTTTACCAGTTTGGTTTACCAAATATATGTATATTTGTTTGATTTTTACTTAAAGAAACCAATATTTTTTTTTAATAAAGTAATTTCTTATAGTAAAATAGCTTAAACATTCTAAAACAATCTATTATAATGAAAACCAACATTCTTATTACACTGTTTATTGTTTCAAGTTTTTGTACAAAAATGTATACACAGGCCTCTTACTCAACATTAGTAGCTACTGAAACTGAATTTACAAATGCACTTAAAAATGCAAAACCAGGTAGCGAAATTGTATTAAAAAATGGTGAATGGAAAAATGCACAACTTTTAGCCATTGCTAATGGAACTAAAGAAAGCCCAATAATAATTACAGCACAAACAGATGGGGAAGTAATTTTTACAGGAAATTCTAGCTTAACTATAGCCGGAAAACATCTTATAATTAATGGTTTATGGTTTAAAAATGGTATACCAACCTCAAAATCTGTTATTAGTTTTAGAAAAGATTCTAAAAATTTTGCTAATAATTGTAGAGTAACCAATTGCACCATAAGCAACTACAACCCTACCGATGTCACTTTCCAAACACATTGGGTAGATTTATGGGGAAAAAATAATAGAGTTGATCATTGTAATTTTACAGGTAAAACAAATATTGGTAGCACTCTAGTAGTTTGGCTAAAAGGCGACGAACATACTGAAAACAACCATCAAATAGATCATAATTTTTTTGGTTTTAGACCTGATTTAGGCGAAAATGGAGGAGAAACTATTCGAATTGGTACAAGTACCAACTCGCTAAAATCTTCTAAAACCACCGTTGCCTACAACACTTTTAAACAGTGCAACGGCGAAATTGAAATTATCTCTAACAAATCTTGTGATAATATTTTTAACAGCAATTTATTTCTAGAATCTGAAGGTACTTTAACACTTAGACATGGTAACAATGCCCTGGTTGAAAACAATGTATTTATAGGTAACAACAAACCTAGAACTGGAGGTATTCGCATCATTAACAAAGGACATATTGTTCAAAATAATTTTTTAATTGGGTTAACTGGAGATGATTATAGAGCTCCTATTGTATTTATGAACGGTGTCCCAAACTCTCCTTTAAACAGGTATCATCAAGTTGAAGATGTATTGGTGCAAAACAATACTATTATTAATTGTGGTACAATAGTTATTGGAGCAGGAAAAGACAGCGAGAAATCGTTAGCACCAATCAACTCTAGCTTTGTAAACAATTTAGTATCTAATACAAACGGAAAACAGCTATTAGATTTAAACGATGCAAACGCTAAAATTACTTTTGAAGGTAATATTGGAGAAACTACAGCTGAAATAAATTCAGATTATTTTACAAAAGCGGCTATAGAATGGCAATTATTAAAATCGTTACCAATGCCAACCGCTAACAATACAGCTTTAACCGTTTCTAACTATAACAAGCAAAGTCCTAGTACAGACATTTGTAATACAACTAGAACTAATTTAGTTGCTGGTGCTTTTAATTTAAATAACCAAAAAATACCAAGTGCAATACTTAGTAAATCAGGGCCACTTTCGTGGAAACCAACAGTAGCAATACCAACCAATAATAAACCAACAACCAACATTGCTACTGTTAAACCTGGTGTAGGCACCTTAGAAAAAGCCATTAAAAATGCGGCTGCTGGTAGTACCTTAACTTTAGAATCTGGTACTTATTTCTTAAAAAATTCTGTACAGTTAAAAAAATCAATCCATATTATTGGTGTACATAAAGACAGCGTGTTTATCAAAGCAAACGCCAAGTTAGAAAAACCTTTGAGCTATTTATTTAGAGTGCAAGAAAACTGCAATTTTAACTTAGAAAATGTAACACTTAGCGGACAACATAACAAATTGGTTAAATACGCTATTGTATCACCAAACGAGAACGAAAAAGCACCATACACATTAACAATTTCTAATTGCATTTTTCGAAATTTTAAAAACAAAAATGGTGGTAGCATTTTTAAAGCTTATGTAGGTACGTTTGCTAATGAAATTACTATTAAAAATAGTCTTTTTGAAGATAGTTACAGAGGCCTAAACCTATCGTATGAAAAAGGAACAACAGGAAACTACAATGCAGGTAGCGTTTCACTCGAGTACTGTGTTTTTAAAAATATGGAACAATTTGCTGTAAGCTACACCAAAGCTGGAAACTACTTTGTAAATAAAGGCGGAAAACTAAGTATTAACCACTGTATTTTTAGTAAAGTATACGATACTGAAAAAGGATACATTCTAAAAAATTCAGGAATAGATACCGTAGAAATTACCAATTCTATTTTCGAAAAAAGCTACAACCTTAAAACTCCTTTTAAACTAGCTGCTGCAAACCATAGCGTTAAAAACACGTTGATTTATACCTGCGGAACTCCAAAAATAAGCGGAATGGCTTCCAAAGCACACATTTACACTAAAAATCCTAAATGGGAAGATGCAAAGCATTATATCCCAAATAAAAAATCTATTTTATTAAAAGCTAATAATGGAATTGAAAATATTGGGGTGTATTTGGGGAGTGAGTAGGTTGTTGGTATTTGGTTGTTGGTGTTTGGTTGTTAGTGTTTGGTTGTTGGTTGCTGGTATTTGGTTGCTGATCATTTCGACTCCGCTCAATGACCACGTTTGTCTACTCAACTGGAACAGCGCATTTTTTTACAATTGAAGCGTGAGATTCTTCAGTTCCGCTGCGCTGCATTTAGAATGACAAGTGAGAACATTATTTCGACTCTGCTTAATGAGCATATTGGTGTGAGAAGACAGAAGTGAGAAGTGAGAAATGAGAAGTGAGAAGTGAGAAATGAGAAGTGAGAAGTGAGAAGTGGGAGTCTAAAGTAACCTCGCTTCATTTCGACTGTAATGGACGTATTTTTACAATAAAAACGTGAGATTCTTCAATTCCGCTTCGCTGCTCTCAGAATGACAAGTAGAGACTATCATTTCGACTCCGCTCAATGACCTAAAAAAGAGAAGAGCGTCCTATGAAATTTTCAGTAGAAAATACATCCGAAGAAAAAGAAACAGGCGGTGGTGTTTGAGCGCAGCGAGTTCAGCGCATGTCTTTTTTAAGGAACTGTATTTTAATGAAAATATCATCAGACTAGATTTTTGGTTCTTTTCATCAATGGAAAAGAACAAAAGTAAACTAATTAGTAAAACTTATAATGGATTCCTGCCTGCGTAGGAATGACAGTTGCAATGTTTTAAGTCAGCAGTCTAAAGTAACCTCATTGTCATTTCGACTGTAATGGGACGTATTTTTACAATAAAAACGTGAGATTCTTCAGTTCCGCTTCGCTGCATTCAGAATGACAAGTTGAGACTATTATTTCGACTCTGCTTAATGATCTAGTATAAAAGTATGCTTCTAAGCTAAACTCATAATGGATTCCTGCCTGCGTAGGAATGACAGTTGAATTGTTGAAACGTAAGATTCTTCAATTCCACTGCGTTGCATTCAGAATGACAATTAGAAATTCACTTCTCACTCCAGACTTCAAACTTCAAACTCCAAACTTCAAACTCCAGACTTCAGACTCCAGACTCCAAACTCCAGACTCCAGACTTCTCATTTAAAATATTTACCTTTACCAAAACAAAACCACCAATAAATGCTATCACTTTTTAAACGCTCTAGAACAGCACTTACTGCTAGCTTTCCAGAGAACTTTGTAGATATTCACTCTCATATACTACCCGGTATAGATGATGGTGCAAAAACACTTGAAGATTCCATTAAGTTGATAAAAAAAATGCATAGCTACGGTATTTCAAACTTTAGAGCTACTCCGCACATTATGGAAGATGTTTGGGAAAACACGCCAGAAATTATTCAACAAAAACTACAAGAAGTTAAAACAGCTATTCTTAAAGAACAACTTACAGGCATTACTATAAAAGCTGCAGCTGAATATATGCTAGACGCTAATTTTGAAAAATTACTAAATGAAAAAAAATTACTCACTCTAAAAGATAATTATTTACTTATTGAGATGTCGTATTTAAATCCTCCTGTTAACCTATACGATATCTTATTCAAAATTCAGGTAGCAGGTTACCAACCAATATTGGCACATCCTGAACGTTATAATTTTTTACATTCAAACTTTAACGAGTACCATAAACTTAAAAACGCGGGATGTTTATTTCAATTAAACCTCCTTTCGCTATCTAATTACTATGGCAAAAGCGTTCACCATATTGCTATACAACTTCTAGAACAACAATTAATAGATTTTGTAGGTACAGATACACACCATCAAAGACATTTAGAACAGTTAGAAAAAATTAACAAAAAAAAGGTGCTACGCTTGGTAACACCTCTTTTAAAAAACAATAGTAAATTGCTTTAATATTTTAGTTTCTCCATAGTTTTTTCCACCAACTTTTAGCAGAATCTTCTCCATAACCATAGCCGTATCCGTAACCATAGCCGTATCCATAACTACGTTCAAAATCCGAACCATTGATTAGTACAGCCATATTTGGCAATCGTTTTTCTGCATATAATTTTTTTGGTATTTCTAACAAACGCTTGTCTAAATAATTAGCTCTCACTACATATACAAACATATCGGCTTTTTCACTTAACAATAAAGTATCGGTAACCATTTGTATAGGTGCTGTATCTACAATTACATAATCGTAATGCTCTTTACCATAGGCTAACACCTCTTCAAAACGCCCATTCATTAATAATTCCGAAGGATTTGGCGCTAACACACCCGAATGTAAAATATCAAATTTAGTTTCTGTATTTTTATCAATCACCTCCTGAGGTAGTAGCGTATCATCCATTAAAAAATGTGTCAACCCTTTTGAAGTAGATACATTTAAATATTCCGAAATTTTCGGTTTTCTTATATCCGCTCCAACTAACAATACTTTTTTATTAGTTAATGCCAATACAGAAGCCATATTAATAGCTATAAACGTTTTTCCTTCACCACTCATAGTAGAAGTAACAAACACTACGTTCCCTCTATCTTTTACGCCTGAGAGCATAAAATTTAAATTGGTACGTAACAATCTAAACGACTCCGCTGTACTATTACGCTCATTGTCTGAAACCACCATTTTCTTTTCTACCATAGATTTAGGAATATCTCCTAAAATAGGCGCTTTTAAAACAGTTTCAACATCTTTTCTAGTATGCACTAAATTGTCTAATAAATTACGTATGTACAAATAAGCAAAAGGAATAATTACACCTAATAACAACGCAGCTAAGTAAATAATTTTTCGCTTAGGCGCTACAGGAATATCACTTCCATAAGCTTTATCAATAATTTTAGCATTGGGTAAAGTAACTGCTAATGTAATGGCGTTTTCTTCTCTCTTTTGAAGCAGGTATAAATATAAGGCTTCAATAATTTGTTGTTCTCGTTGTATAACTCTATACTCTCTTTCTTGCTTCGGTACTTTGGCTATTTTAGAATCCAACTTATACTCCTGTTGTTGCACTTGACTTAATGAAATAGCTAATGAGCTTTCTAAATTTGCCAAGCTTTGCGTAATACTGCTTCTTAAATTTTTAATTTGCTCGTTTAAATTTATAATTACAGGATTTAAAGCACTTGAACTTTTTAAAATTCGATTGCGTTCTAATAACAACTCATTGTATTGAGCACTACTTGTATTTAAATCTTCTTCGGTTAAGCCTAAGTTTGCAGGTAATAATTGATTGCTATTAGATTGCAAATGCTCACTAATAAAACCAACTAGTTTTTTTTGTGTACTTAGCTCAATAATTCTTTTTTCAATTTCAGATTTAGATCCTAATACTAATGTAGCTTCAGAAGCAATATCTGTCAATCTATTTTTTGTTTTAAAAGCTTCTGCTCCTGCTTCCACCCCTAACAAATCTTTATTAATAATTTCCAATCTATCTTCAATAAAGGCATTGGTATTTTTAGCTATTAAACTTTTATACTCAACAGCATCTTTATTGTATTGTGTTACTAACTTATTTAAAATATCTTTCGCTTTTTCTTTAATTGGATCTTTTAAAGATAATTGAATAACACTTGAATTTTTATTAACAGGTTGAACTTGAATACGCTTTCTATACGAAGCTACCACATTTTTTAACGGTGTAATATGCACGGTAACTGCAGTATTTTCTCCTTTAAATTTAGCTGTTGGTGTAATGGTCATAGCTCCTACACTGGTTTCTATATTTTCACCAAAATCATGTGTACTTGTTTGTCCACTATCACTTTCCAACTTAAAACTAGTTGCCGAAGTAACGCGAACAACAAAAGAAGAATCTGTTCTATAGAAAATAGAATCTTTTTTAAAAAACTGTATTTTAATTGGTAGGCTTTTAGCATATGCCTCTGTTGTTTTTACTCGTCCTTTTACAAAATAACCTACATTTATACCTAAACTCTTTACAACCGTTTCGGCCAATGTTCTAGATTTTAACAACTCTATTTCATTATCAATAGAGTTTTGCTCTCCAAACAAGCCCAAATCTTCAAAAGCCGATAACTCAGAACTCATTCCTCCTTTTTTCTCATCGTCTATTAAAATAGTGGTTGAAACTTGGTATTGATTGGTGGCATAACGTAGGTACAAAAATGCCCCTACTACAGCAATTAGCACGCTTAACACAAACCATTTCCAATGGTAGGTATATTTTTCAATTTCTTCTCTTAAATGAATGCTATCTTCATTAAATTCAAAATTATTTAAAGGTTCTTGCGTTTGCATAAAGAATTATTTTAATAGAATTGAAATTAGAGATAATAAAATGGATATAGATGAAATAATTACCCCTGTATTGGTTCCTACTGCAGAAGAGTTTACCTTTGTTTTGTTAGGCGTAACATAAATTACATCGTTTTGAGCTAAGTAGAAATAAGGCGATTCAAATATTTTTTTAGAAGTTAAATCTAAGGTTACAAATTTTCGTTCACCGTTTTGCTCTCGAATTAGTTGTATTTCTTTTCTTTTACCATGAATGGTTAAATCTCCTGCTAAGCCCAAAGCCTCAACTACAGAAATTCGCTCATTAGCAACCTGAAACGTTCCTGGTTTTTTTACTTCACCTAAAACCGTAACTCTAAAATTAGTTAACCGTATATTTACAATTGGTTTTTTTATATAATCTTTCAATAAATTGGTTAAGTAAGCTGTGTTTTCTTTAATAGTTTTACCACCTACTTGCACACTACCAATTACAGGAAATTGAATAACGCCACTTGCATCTACAATATATGTCAATGGCTTGGCATTACTACTCATAACCCCTACAGTTGGAGGTGTTTCGTACAAATTAAAAGGCACTGCCGCTTCTGCATCAATTGCCGACACATTGATTGTTAAAATATCACCTACTTGCAATTGCGGTTCGTAATTTACCAATGCTGTTTGTGCTTTTAAATTTTCTATATCTTGAAAATAAACTACTTTTTCTGGCGAAGCACAATTTTGAAAAATGGCTGCTAACAGTAGTATTAAACCATAAGTAATTTTATTATTTGTCATGTATGTTTCGTCTCTTTTGTAGGGTTACTTTTTAAAAATGTAAACTTACACATTTTTAGATTCTTATTTATATTAAATATACAGGTTCAAAAGTTAGTGTTGTACCAAAAGGCTTTTAAGCTATTCTAGAGTCTTTATAATTTGTATCTAAGGTTTCATATTCAGAATTGTTAGATACAAACTCAGGCACTAATTTTTTTATAATAGCTACAATTTCATATCGGGAATATGTTTTCAAATTTTCCGATAAATCTTTTAAACAATCTTCTACATCTTCGCAATCTATAGTTCTTACTTTTGCTATCATTATTTTAGGGTGGTAGGTTGCCACAGTATTTTCTCCATCAGCTAACAACTCTTCGTAAATTTTTTCACCAGGGCGTAAGCCTGTAATTTCAATATCAATATCGTTTGGATAACTTAAACCAGATAATCGAATCATATTTTTAGCCAGGTCAAAAATACGTACAGATGCTCCCATATCAAACACAAATATCTCACCTCCTTTTCCCATAACACCTGCTTCTAACACTAAACTACAAGCCTCTGGTATGGTCATAAAATAACGTGTAATTTCTTTATGGGTTACTGTTAAAGGCCCTCCATTTTCTAACTGCCTTTTAAACAACGGAATTACAGAACCATTAGACCCCAATACATTTCCAAAGCGCGTGGTAATAAATTTTGTGGTGCCTTTGTCTTTTAAAGAGCTTACCATTAACTCTGCCAAACGCTTGCTTGCCCCCATAACATTAGTTGGGTTTACTGCCTTATCTGTAGACACCATTACAAATTTTTCTACTTTGTAAGCAACCGCTAATTTTGCCAATATACGTGTTCCTAACACATTTACATTTACAGCCTCGTATGGATTTTTTTCCATTAAGGGTACGTGTTTGTACGCTGCCGCATGAAACACCATTTGAGGTTTAAAATGTTTAAATATAGCCAACATTCGCTTTTCACCTCTCACATCTCCCACAATGGCTTCAAAATTGGTAACTCCCTGCCGTATAAATTCTTGTTCTAAATCGTATAAAGGAGATTCTGCTTGGTCTAGTAACAGTAAGGTTGCTGGTTGGTATTTTTGTAGTTGCCTTGCCAACTCACTTCCAATAGATCCTGCTGCTCCAGTTACTAACACTACTTTACCTTTAATTTCTTCCTGCAATTCAACCGTTAATATTTCTATAGGTTTTCTACCTAATAAATCTTCAATTTTAACCTGTTTAATTTGTTTGGATTGAAATTCTCCATCTACCCAAGTGGTTGCTGGTGGTACTATTTTTACTTCAACCCCTAAAAAAGACAACCTATTGGTAATTTCCATAAAATCTTTAGGGTTCTCTTTATGAAATGCAATTATAATCTCAGTAATTCCTCTACTTTCTACAAATTTACGAGTAACTCTGTTAGGGCTATATACATGCAAGCCCATTATTTTTACCCCCCACTTTCGCTTATTATCATCAACAAAACCTACTACCTGAATCTTATTCTCTTTTACCTCTCGCAATACAGACTGGGTTAACAGTCCTGTTTCTCCTGCTCCATAAATTAAAACTTTTTGAATTGCTTTTTTTTCTTTAAACAGTAAGTAGTATAACTCTTTTAATACATATCTTGAAGTTACCATAACCATTACATTTAATAAAAAATGAATGATGATAATTGATATTGGAATGGTAAATCTTGTTTCAATATTTAATAACCGTTTTACAAAAACAATAGTAGCCAATATACCTGAGATTAATATATTGGTAAAAATTACATATACTGCATCCCTAACTCCTGTATGCCTTATAATTCCTTTATAAGAACCTGTAACCAACATACACAAAAAAGCGACTAAAACAACCAAAGGTATTTGCCACGCTAAAGCAGCCGTATCAAAATCTAATCTAAAATTAAATCGGATAAAATAAGCGACAATAAATAGGTTAGCAACTATATAAATGTCAATTAATAATACCAACCATCTAGGTGCGTTTCTTTTAACTGCCTTTTTAATTGCTGTTTCAACCATTGCATTTTTCTTTTTTCTTTTTCTTTCAAGACTAGTTTTAACCTAACAGATCCTCAACCAATTATATGCTTAAAACTATATATTATTACAAATATAATCTTTTTGAATTTATTTGCTCTTTTTTATTGTTGGTTGTTGGTTGTTGGTTGTTGGTTGTTGGTTGTTGGTTGTTGGTTGTTGGTTGTTGGTTGTTGGTTGTTGGTTGTTGGTTGTTGGTTGTTGGTTGTTGGTTGTTGGTTGTTGGTTGTTGGTTGTTGGTTGTTGGTTGTTGGTCATTTCGACTTCGCTCAATGACCACGTTTGTCTACTCAACTGGAACAGCGCATTTTTTTACAATTGAAACGTGAGATTCTTCAGTTCCGCTGCATTGCATTTAAAATGACAATAAAAATAAGAAAAGCGTCCTATGAAATTTTCAGTAGAAAATACATCCGAAGAAAAAGAAACAGGCGGTGGTGTTTGAGCGCAGCGAGTTCAGCGCATGTCTTTTTTAAGGAATAGTATTTTAATGAAAATATCATCAGACTAGATTTTTGGTTCTTTTCATCAATGGAAAAGAACAAAAGTAAACTTATTAGTAAAACTCATAATGGATTCCTGCCTACGAGGGAATGACATACTAGTATTGTTGAAGCGTGAGATTCTTCAGTTCCGCTGCGCTGCATTCAGAATGACAAGCGAGAACATTATTTCGACTCTGCTTAAGGAGCATATTGGTGTGGGAAGACAGGAGTCAGAAGTCAGAAGTGAGAAGTGAGAAGTGAGAAGTGAGAAGTGAGAAGTGAGAAGTGAGAAGTGAGAAGTGGGAGTCTAAAGTAACCGCGCTTCATTTCGACTGTAATGGACGTATTTTTACAATAAAAACGTGAGATTCTTCAGTTCCGCTACGCTACTCTCAGAGTGATAAGTAAAGAATATCATTTCGACTCCGCTCAATGACCTAAAAAATAAGAAAAGCGTCCTATGAAATTTTCAGTAGAAAATACATCCGAAGAAAAAGAAACAGGCGGTGGTGTTTGAGCGCAGCGAGTTCAGCGCATGTCTTTTTTAAGGAATAGTATTTTAATGAAAATATCATCAGACTAGATTTTTGGTTCTTTTCATCAATGGAAAAGAACAAAAGTAAACTTATTAGTAAAACTCATAATGGATTCCTGCCTACGAGGGAATGACATACTAGTATTGTTGAAGCGTGAGATTCTTCAGTTCCGCTGCGCTGCATTCAGAATGACAAGCTAGAACATTATTTCGACTCTGCTTAATGACCATATTGGTGTGAGAAGTGAGAAGTGAGAAGACAGGAGTCAGAAGTGAGAAGTGAGAAGTGAGAAGTGAGAAGTGAGAAGTGAGAAGTAGGAGTCTAAAGTAACCTCGCTTCATTTCGACTGTAATGGACGTATTTTCACAATAAAAACGTGAGATTCTTCAGTTCCGCTGCGCTGCATTCAGAATGACAAGCGAGAACATTATTTCGACTCTGCTTAAGGAGCATATTGGTGGGAGAAGTGGGAAGTCTGAAGTCAGAAGTGAGAAGTGAGAAGTGAGAAGTGAGAAGTGAGAAGTGAGAGTCTTCAATTCCGCTGCGCTGCACTCAAAATGACACGTAAAAATTCGCTTAAAACTATTGACTCTCAACTTCAAATTCCTGATTTCTAACAACTCAATCCAAACGCTGTTTTATAACTTCAACTACTTTTTGTAAATTATCTAAAGTTAAATTAGAACCACTAGGTAAACACAAACCTCTATTGAATAAATCTTCAGACACGCCATTGGCAAACGATCTACAAGTAGCAAATACTGGTTGTAAATGCATAGGCTTCCATAATGGTCTAGACTCTATCTGTTCTTCTGCTAAAGCCAAACGTAGCTGTTCTCTAATTTTAAATGATGGCGTTAACACACAACTCAACCACCTGTTAGAAAAACTTCCGCTAGACTCTTCTAAAAACTGCAATTGTGCATACCCAGCTAATGCTGTTTTATAAAACTCAAAATTAGCTCTTCGTTGTGCTACTCGCTGGTCTAATACTTCTAATTGCCCTCTTCCTATACCAGCTACTATATTGCTCATTCTATAGTTATACCCAACATGCGTATGCTGGTAATGTGGTGCTGTATCTCGGGCTTGTGTGGCTAAAAATATGGCGTGTTCTTTTTCTGTTGCCGAATTACACAACAAAGCACCTCCTCCAGAAGTTGTGATTATTTTATTGCCGTTAAACGACCACACACCATAAGTTCCATAACTTCCGCAGGCTTTATTTTTATACGTACTTCCTAAAGCACTCGCCGCATCTTCTAATATTGGAATTTGATATGTTGAAGCAATTTGATGTATTTCTGAAATCTTATAAGGCATTCCATACGCGTGCATTGCTATAATAGCCTTTGGTTTTTTTCCGTTTGAAATTCTGCTTTTTATTGCTTCTTCTAATAATTTCGGACACATATTCCACGTATCAGCTTCACTATCAATAAAAACAGGTGTTGCCCCTACATAGGTTATAGGGTTTGCCGTTGCCGAAAAAGTAAAACTCTGGCAAAGCACTTCATCTCCTATCCCTACTCCTAACTGAATCAATGCCAAATGAATGGCTGCTGTTCCTGAGTTTAATGCCACCACTTTTTGAGAGGTTTGTAAATAACATTCCAATTCTTTTTCAAAAGTATCAAGTTGTGCTCCCATTGGCGCAACCCAATTAGATTCAAATGCTTCTTGTACATACTTTTGCTCGTTTCCTCCCATATGTGGCGAAGACAGCCAAATTTTATCTTTCATACTACATGTTAAACAGTGGTTAAAAATACATTTTTTTTATGAAGACTGATTGGTTTTTTTGGTTTTGGTGGTTGCTGGTTGCTGGTTGCTGGTTGCTGGTTGCTGGTTGCTGGTTGCTGGTTGCTGGTTGCTGGTTGCTGGTTGCTGGTTGCTGGTCATTTCGACTTCGCTCAATGACCACGTTTGTCTACTCAACTGGAACAGAGCATTTTTTTACAATTGAAACGTGAGATTCTTCAATTCCACTGCGTTGCATTCAGAATGACAAGCGAGGACATTATTTCGACTCTGCTTAATGAGCATATTGGTATGAGAAGACAGAAGTGGGAAGTGAGGAGACAGAAGTGAGAAGTGAGATTCTTCAGTTCCGCTGCATTGCATTTAAAATGACAATAAAAATAAGAAAAGCGTCCTATGAAATTTTCAGTAGAAAATACATCCGAAGAAAAAGAAACAGGCGGTGGTGTTTGAGCGCAGCGAGTTCAGCGCATGTCTTTTTTAAGGAATAGTATTTTAATGAAAATATCATCAGACTAGATTTTTGGTTCTTTTCATCAATGGAAAAGAACAAAAGCAAACTAATTAGTAAAGCTCATAATGGATTCCTGCCTACGAGGGAATGACATACTAGTATTGTTGAAACGTGAGATTCTTCAATTCCGCTGCTCTGCATTCAGAATAACAAGTTGAGACTATCATTTCGACTTCGCTCAATGACCACGTTTGTCTACTCAACTGGAACAGCGTATTTTTTTACAATAAAAACGTGAGATTCTTCAATTCCGCTGCATTGCATTTAAAATGACAATAAAAATAAGAAAACCGTCCTATGAAATTTTCAGTAGAAAATACATCCGAAGAAAAAGAAACAGGCGGTGGTGTTTGAGCGCAGCGAGTTCAGCGCATGTCTTTTTTAAGGAATAGTATTTTAATGAAAATATCATCAGACTAGATTTTTGGTTCTTTTCATCAATGGAAAAGAACAAAAGTAAACTAATTAGTAAAACTTATAGTGGATTCCTGCCTACGAGGGAATGACATACTAGCATTGTTGAAACGTGAGATTCTTCAATTCCGCTGCGCTGCATTCAGAATGACAAGCAGAGACTATCATTTCGACTCCGCTCAATGACCATATTGGTGTGAGAAGACAGAAGTGAGAAGTGAGAAGTGAGAAGTGAGAAGTGAGAAGTGAGAGTCTAAAGTAACCGCGCTTCATTTCGACTGTAATGGACGTATTTTTACAATAAAAACGTGAGATTCTTCAATTCCGCTACGCTGCATTTAAAATGACAATAAAAATAAGAAAAGCGTCCTATGAAATTTTCAGTAGAAAATACATCCGAAGAAAAAGAAACAGGCGGTGGTGTTTGAGCGCAGCGAGTTCAGCGCATGTCTTTTTTAAGGAATAGTATTTTAATGAAAATATCATCAGACTAGATTTTTGGTTCTTTTCATCAATGGAAAAGAACAAAAGTAAACTTATTAGTAAAACTCATAATGGATTCCTGCCTACGAGGGAATGACATACTAGTATTGTTGAAACGTGAGATTCTTCAGTTCCGCTGCGCTGCACTTAGAATAACAAGTTGAGACTATCATTTCGACTCCGCTCAATGACCACGTTTGTCTACTCAACTGGAACAGCGTGTTTTTTTTACAATAAAAACGTGAGATTCTTCAATTCCGCTGCGCTGCACTTAGAATAACAAGTTGAGACGAGCATATAGATTCTGAACAATAAAAACACAACAAAAGAACAGTTTTAAACTAAATTTGACGTTTTTACGCATTTTAAAACAACTGTTTTCAACAAAAAACAGTAAAATAAAGGTTCATTTTAAAAAAAGTACGATTTTAATAAGCAAAACGCTTAAGATTCAACCTATTGAGAGTCAGTAGGTTTAAGTTTGGATTTTTGCAAAAATACATTTATTTTTTGATATAAACAAACATTTAATCTATTTTTTTATTTAAAGATGTAAAATGTATTGTTAAATTAATTATATTTGGTATCAAGAAAGTCAAACAAAATTGCTGATTAAAAGTATTGATTTTTTATGAACTCATAAAAGTAGCTAGTTCTACTTTTTAACAAATAGTGTGTATATGCTCTTTGTAGAAACAACAAAGTCCTAAAGTTGGCGCTTTAGAACTTGGTATTGTGTAACGCTAAAAGAAGCGTGTTTATTTTTTTCAATAAAACAAATTTACACTTCTTCTTCTAGCTTACCAAATTTTTTGAAACAAAAAAATAATTCCTATTTAAATGATAGGTTCATGGTAAGAAGTATGACTTAATTTTTTAACGCATTACGCCTTTTACGGTGTAATTGAATGCTCTAAAACCGCTGGAGCTTCACTTTTAGAACAAAGTGTGTACTCAAAAAAAGCGTAAAGGCTCGCCAAACCGTAGGCCTTTTAAAAGAATAACGGTTCTATAGAGTGTTTACACCGTGCTCTTTATCTATACAACGGTATATTTTTTAATTTTTATAATATGGCATTACATATCAAAGCTTTAAGTAGTAAAAATCCTCAGAATTTAACTGAAGATTCAAAATATATTGCAAAATCTATTTCCACTGGTTTAATAGACTTTGAACGATTGGCTTATTTGGTTTCTAACCAATGTACCGTTCGTGAATCTGATTGCTACGCGGTTTTACTGGCTTTAGAACACAATATGCTAGATGAATTGCAACAGGGTAAAACAGTGAATTTTGGAAGAATTGGGAATTTTAAAATTGGTGTAAAATCTAATAGAGAAGATACACCAGAAGAGGTTACCGTAACTACCATTAAAAGTGCTCACTTGAACTTTAGAGCAAGTAGTAAATTAAGAAAAAAATTGAAATCGTTAGATTACTCAATTAAAACCCAAACCGGTTCTTAAGTTACTTCTAGTATTATTTACAAAGAGGCTGTTTTAAAAAAACAGCCTCTTTTTTTTGTACGTACTCAAATAGCAAGCGCATGAGCCCTTTATTTCTTGCGCTTGTTTTGTTAATAATATGCGCAGCAAACCGCCGTAACTTGTGCATGTTACGTTTATAACTCTTCTGCTTACGCTTGTCTCTAGCGCTTCTTACTTTTTATAGACGTTATTAGGTGTTTTTTATTGTAATTTAAAAAAACGCCCCCTTATTTATACTACGCTCAATAATCTAGAACAAAAGTATACTAATTAGTAAAACTCATAATGGATTCCTGCCTGCGAAGGAATGACAGTTGCAATGTTTTAAGTGAGAGGTGAGAGTCTAAAGTAACCTCGCTTCATTTCGACTGTAATGGACGTATTTTTACTATTGAAGCGTGAGATTCTTCAGTTCCGCTGCGCTGCATTCAGAATGACAAGTTGAGACGATTATTTCGACTTTGCTCAATAATCTAGAACAAAAGTATACTAATTAGTAAAACTTAAAATGGATTCCTGCCTGCGCAGGAATGACAGTAGTAGTATTGTTGAAACGTGAGATTTTTCGACTTCACTTCGTTGCGCTCAAAATGACAAGTACTGTCATCTCGACCTTAGTGGAGAGATCTCACTCTATACTTCTAACTTTTTTACAGTAGCTTTAAAACCTACTACATACAATACAGCCAACATTACTAAACCTGCAACAACAACTCCAACTTGTGCCAATATCGAAAATTTATAGGTTAGCAACACCACTACTACTGCTGCCAATTGCAAACTCATATACACCGCCGATACTTTTAAGTGCGACCATTGCCAAACGTCTACCAATTTCTGATACAAATGGTGCCTGTGTGCTTGCATTAGCTGTTCTTTTAAATAAAATCTATATAAAATAGTGAGTCCGCCATCTATACCATATACGGCTACCAATAATATAAGTACTGGCGCTTGTAACTCCAACCCTATAGCTAGTAATACATACAGTATAACAACGGCTAATGAAATACTACCAACATCACCGGCAAACATTCTTGCTTTTTTTCTAAAATTATAATAGCCAAATACCACTACTGCTGCCAATACATAGCTTAACAATTGCGTGTACGCTAATTGTTCTATGGTATTTAAGGCTAACAAACCACCCAATACTGCCAAACTATACAAGCCTGTAATACCATTGATACCATCCATAAAATTAAACACATTTACAAAGGCAACACCAACAATGGCTGCACTTGTAAGCACATACCAAGGCATATTAAATACATGCAACTGAAACAACACCAAGCCTACCGCTAAAAACTGAAAAGGCAACCGCAGTTTTGCTGATAGCGTAAGTATATCGTCTAAAAAACTAATTAGTGCAATAGCACTAAGCCCCAACACAAAATAAGGAGCTTTAAAATTGCTAACTACAAAATAACAAAGTACCGCTATAAAAAATAAAATACCGCCACCTCTAATGGTAGGTATGGTATGCGAACTTCTAAAATTAGGATTGTCTACAATATTATATTTTTGCGCTAGTTTTAGATATATAATTGAAGAAATTACAATAATAAAAACCACTAAAGCATTAATTAGTACTGGTAACATCATTAATTGCATTTTTATAATGGTTAATAATAATATTTATATCAAACGTATTAATTGCTCTTTTACGCGCATTTACACCCATAATAGACCTTTCTTTATCACTTGCAAGCAACATTTTTTCCATTTTAAGCTCTAAATCTTTACTATCTTTAACCTTGCACAAAAAACCTGTTACATTATCTACTACAACATCTCTACAACCTGGTACATTTGTAGTAATTATAGGTACACCTATACTAGATGCTTCTATTAAAACTTTAGACAATCCTTCTCTATAAGATGGTAACACTACACAATTTGTTACTTGCATAAACTCTTTTACATTATCAGTTTCACCTAAGTAATTTACTACGGAATTCTCTACCCAAGCATCTAAAGTTTCTTTAGTTACTGCTGTAGCATTTTTAGCATATAACGGGCCTAGAATATTAAAAACAGCATTAGGATAGCGTTTTTTTATATTTTTTGCTGCCGTAACATATTCTCTAATTCCTTTGTCATATAGCAATCTACCTATAAATAAAAACTCAAAATTATTGGAATTTTTAGAAACACCTTCTTTTGATATAAAAACCGTAGTATCTACACCTGAACCAGGGATTATTCTACATTTTTCTTTTTTAACAATGTTTGAAGTAGTAAACAGATTAAAATCATCTGAGTTTTGAAAAAACACCAATGAAGCTTTTTTCTGTGATATTTTATATAAAACCTTTGCCAAATAGGTTGAAAAACTTTTTTTAATAAATAAAGTACCCAAGCCTGAAATATTATTAACTGTAGGTATTTTTAACAAACCTGCAGCAATTGTACCATATATATTGGGTTTTATAGCATTGTGGCAAATTACATCTGGTTTAATTTTTTTATACAATTTATAATATGCTGCAATTGTTTTTAAATCTTCTAAAGGATTGGTTGCATTGTTATTTATATTAATTTCATAAAAATTGAAGCCTTCTTCAATTAGTTTTGAAGCATAGGCATCTTTAAAGGCTACTGTACTAATTTTATGACCCTCTGCTTTTAACGATTTTAACAATGGTGTTCTAAAATTATAAATACTCCACGAAATATTTGACGAAAAAACAATGTGCATTTTAATTTAACTTTACAATATTAATAGAATTTAAACTTACTTTTTATTTTTTTAATTAACACTTTTAATTGACACTTTTAAATCTTCATGTGCCAATTTTAATTTTGATTCACTTAAGTCTAAATTCCTATTTTTTATTAATAAATTTTCAATTTTAAAAACACTAAATAATCTATAAACAAAATATTTTAAAATACGCTTAACAGCTGTATACAACCAAAAAAAACCACTTCTATATTTTTTTTGTTTAATATGATTTACAACTAAATTTAACATCGATAAAATTCCTATTAAATATTTATTATGATAACTACCTCCAAATTCTCTATAAAACAACAAAGGAGTATTTAAACAGTAAAAATTCGACACCTCTTTTGTTCTAAACCAAAGCTCTTTATCTTCAAATCTTAACGCATTTAGATTATAATTATTATTAATAAACCATTCTGTTTTCCCTATTATTGTAGGGTGAATAAATGACCCAACCGATACTATTTCATTATTAATCATATTTCTAACACCCTCAATATTATCATTTTCATCTATAGAATAAGCATTTGTACCTAATACATCTATATTAAGTTCTTTCTTTAAAATATCCATTTGAATTTTAATTCTATCAACATGCATTATATCATCGGCATCCATTCTCGCTAAATATGTAGTCTTAGTTTCACGTGCCATTTGATTCAATCTATACGGAAGACCTTTATTACAACCGTCATTTAATAACCTTATTCTAGAATCTTTAAAAGATTTAATAATATTTAGAGAAGAATCTGTAGAACCATCATTAATTATCAATAATTCAAAATCTTTAAAACTTTGATTAAGAATAGACATTATAGCATGCTTTAAAAACTTTTCTGCATTATATACAGGTAAACCTATTGTTACAAGAATTTCATTCATACTTATTTAATTTTTCCGAGTAAAATATAGGCTAAAAATTTATTTTTATAAAAAAAGCCCTCGATAAGTATAGAGATTACACATATTAGGACACAACTAATTATTAAACTTAATGTATAGTAATTTGAAATAAATAAATGTTTTAGAAAAGGGGTAAAATAAGAGTTCAATATATAAATTATAAGTGTATGAGTACCTAAAGTTTCTAATACATTTAATTTCATTGTTAAGAAAAGGCCATAAAACCAAAAAATAGCTAAAAATGCTACCCAATATTTATAAATATACATAGAAATTGAATTAAAACTAATAGAAAAAAAATTAATATTTGTTCTATGCCAACTCCAAGCAAAAAATAAAAATAATAAACCAAACAGAAACTTGTATTTAATACATATTACTTTTATTTTCATGTCATTGAAAAATACAAATCTACCTAAATAAAAATACGGAGTATAAATAACTATTGCTTTTAACCCAAAAATATTACCATTTCCAATAAAGTAGCTTAACAAGCTAAGCATTATAATTATTATTATAACATAAACTAAAGATGTTTTAAACTCAATCCAAGTTAATATATGTAAACCAAAAAGAATATATAAATACCACAAACCGTTATCAGGAAAGATTAAAGTTTTAATAAAACCAGTATAAATAAAGTCATAAGTTCCCCCACTAATATTTAATGAATAAATTTGAGATATCAGAGCCCAAACTATAAAAGGAATAATTAACCCTACAAAATATTTTTTTATACTTTTGATAGTCACTTCTTTTTTAGAAACAAAACCGCTCAAAAAGAAAAATAAAGGCATATGAAAACTATATATTAATCTAAAAAATAAATTTTCGTCAAAATTTGGATACGTAGCTTGTATAATATGGCCTATAACCACAAGAAGGATTGCAAAACCTTTCAATGAATCAATAGTCTTGTTTCTCATAAATTTATAATTTTATCCAATGATCTAAAGCTAATGATTTTTCGCTAGTCAATGTCCATTTTTTTGGTACTATAACAGTTTTTGAAGAATTCATATTTAAATATGCAGCCCACCAACTAAAAGAACTATTAGATATTATATTACTTTTACATAAAGACATTAAATAAATATACCAATAGCTGTTAATTTTAAAATTATTTACAATTATACTATTACATGGTAAACTTAAATTATTCTTAACCCAATCAATATCATCTGTAAAAACAAAATACTTTAGGTTTTTTGGATAATTTTTTTTTATCTCAAAAAAAGCTTTTTGATAATAACCCTTTGTGCAAACCCCATAAGTTTTAATGTTTTTGGGTACAAAATAGTCTCCTCTTCTAACATGAACACTTACAGAATTACTCTTTTTTATTTCCCTTACAATATCTTTTAATTGTAGAGGAACAATTTCTTTTAATTTTAAATTGTTACCTAGTATTAATTTTCTTTTAGAAAAAACATCTTTATTTTGCCAATAACCATTAAAATAATAAATATCATTAGGTTTTATATCATCAAGTTTATTAAAAGAATCATCTGTTATATAATGGTTTTTTTTATTTAATTTAAATAAAAAAACAGATAATTTTGCTTTTAATTTAAAATTACGTGAAAATTTAAACCTATTTCCATTGTATATTCTCATATTAGGAAATAACAATTGCAACTCTAATGAACGTTCTTTATTTACCGTTTCAAAAGCAATAACATCATAAAAAACTGGTTGTTTATATTTACTCTCTAAATATTGTCCAAATAAGTATTGAAATAACTGATTTCCCACGCCGCCAATAACCCGAACCACTATCATAGGTTTTTGTTTTTTTTATTATTCAACATTAAACTCATAAACGGATATAAAATAAAGTGTCTAACTGTATATTTGAATATATTTTGAGTTACTTTTAATTGACTCGAATGATTAGATCTTGCCGCAAATATTGCTTGACCCAACCAGGATTTAGATTCGAAATTTTCCCATTCATAAGCAATTTTCATTGTAGTTTCTCTATAAGCCAATTGAGTTAGTAATGATTGATCATGTCTATGCTCTCTAAAAGATTTTATTTGTTCATTAAATTCTTCTTCTCTCACATCATATAATAATTCAGGATAATTAACCATTATATTTTTCCATTTTTTTAAAAAGTTAATACTTTCTTTATTTTTTTTTAAAAATAAAATACCCCCTGCAACTAAATATTTTCTATTTAAATTCCCATTTTTGAAAACTTCAAAAAAATCAAGAACCGATTTTTTTGTCCAATTAATCACTTTATTAGGTATATTAAACAAAACCATATCATGATTTTCTAATTTACTAAATAAATAGTCCCATTCTTTATCTTTATACAGGTAACAACCTGCATCTACATATGCTAACATATCATTTTCCTCCATTGTTTCAAAAGCTTTTAAAATAACATCTGGCTTCCAAGACCAATATCCAAAACCTCGTTCAGCTTTTAACAAACCACATTCCTTTAATTCATCACTTAATATTTCTTCTCCAAATGAAAAGCAATTTTCAAAAAAATCTAACTCTTCAGCTTCCTTAGTTATTCTCTTTCTCGCTATATCAAAATTTAAATTAGAAAATGTAACAAAATATCTTTTCATAGCTTTTTATTTCAATCTAATAAATTGTTTTGATACATTTTTTATATTGTAATTGTCTATATTTTCAAAAATAAATTGATTACTATAGTCACCAGTTAAAAAAGAATTTAAAATTGTGATATCTGGCTTTTGTGAAACTGAAAGAATTGGTCTTGATGCAATTGTATAATCAATTAGTTTGCTGGGTGATTGTGAAGCTGTACCGTTCTCAAAATTAACTAAAAAATCCATCTGACTTAATACAGATAATAGCTCATCCCTAGGAACTAACTCTCTAATCTCAATTTTCCCTTTAAACTTTTCTATGTATGGATATAGAGCTTCCCATTTTGGTGTATATAAAACAAATAAAAAATCTAAATCTATTGTTAATAATAAATCTAAAAAAGGCCTAGGATCTCTATTTCCTTTATAAAACATACCTGCATAAGCAAAAGTCGGAACAGGATTCTCTTTAACTTTATTATATTCGTTTTTTGAAAAATTAAAGCCTTGCGGTATTACTTTTATTTTACTTCTAAACTCAGGATAATAACTGTTTATAGCTTTTTCAATAGGAACGGTAATATAATTAGCTCTTTTACAAAATGATTTTTCTAAAAATTTAAACCAAAATGGATTAGGGAAAATTTCAACTTTACTCCCCATAAATGGATCTCCACAGTCTGCAATCCATTTTTTTGCTAAAAACTCATTCCTTCGAATTAATTTATCAACCCCCCAATGAATACTATATGGCGCACCTATAGATATTAAAAGGTCATATCCTTTTTCGTTTTGTAAAGTTTTATAAATTTGTGGTATATATTTAATCTTAGGGTATTGAAATAAAATATTCATTAACCTATAAAACTTACCTGCTATTTTAGAACTTGAAAAAAGCCTTTTTTCCACATCAGATTTTCCAAAAAATAAAATTTTAACCCCAAATTCCATTTCAAAACAAGAATAGTCATAATCAACCCAAGGTAAGTAAATAGTCACATCATTTCCTTGCCTTGCTAATTCAACCGCTAATTCAGTTGTTCTAAAAGCTCTCGGTGTTATATTTGGTTTAAAATACCCTGAAACTATTAATATTTTCATAAATTAATATATTAAATAACTTTTTTCTGTTAATATTGAAAATAATGTACCCGTTACTATTTCTGAACTAAATAAGTCAACACTTAAGTCAAATGCTTGGTAGGTACTTACTAAAATAGTTGGTAAAGCCAAATAATTTAGATTTTTCATTAAAGTTGTTCTATTTAGTGTAAAAACTCTCATCATGTAGTTTAATGTTAATAACATTACAATACTATTAAACCTGTGCATTGATGGCAAATCTCCAAATATATTTATAAAGCTAAACATTAAAATTAAAATACAGAATAAATTATTTATTTCCTCATTAAACTCATATCTTAAAAAATTTAACCTCGTTATAAATACCGTTATAAACATATACCATATTTGATAATTATTTAAAATTAAAAAAACTTTAGATACTTCACCCTTACCTTCTATTACACTACTAGCATAATTAGAAATTGTGTAATTATTTAATTTATCTAAAAAAATATTTGAAAGAAAAGAAGAACCAATATCAATAAATACTGATATAAAGTTATTTATTAATAAAGTGATAATAAAGAACACTAAATAAATCTTAGGTTTTTTACCTACAAAGTAAAATACTAATATAAATATTACTGGCAAAACAAAACTAAAATGAATAAAAACTGTTGAAGCTACTAATAAAAGATATTTTGAATCCTTTTTCTTTGAAAAAAGAAATAATGCATACACAAAATAAAATGATGCTGTCCAAAATCTAAAACCATTTAAATTTACAAAAGGTATTACCAAAGTGAATACTAAAAGCATATAGTAATGTATAAACTCTTTTTTAGTATTCCCTATAAAAAACTCTACACATTTTATAAATAAATATCCATAAACAAGAGCTACAACTCCAAATAAAAATTTAGGACTTTTGGTAAAACAACTTAAAATAGCATATAAAAATGTTTTATATAAATCTGTGGTTTCCCCTTTCAAATAGCTGCTTTTAAAAAAATCTATAAAGGATAATTCTCTTATTTCCAAAAACTGAACTCCATAAGAGTATGAATCTGCTTCTGTTAATTTGAAGGTTATAGAATACCCTAACAAAAAGAAAAAAGGTACTACATAATATTTAAAATCTTTTATTTGTACAGTTAATAAAGCAATACATAACCCAAAAAAAGGCCATAGAAAAAATAGCAAAGCTAGAAGGACATATAAACCAAACCTATTTTGAGCTGTTTTGTATAACATCTTTTATAAAAAAACAATTAATATATACTCTACCTATTTAAACAAAATTAATATCTCATCAATAATTCTTTCAGCTGTTTTACCATCCCATAATTCAGGTATCCCACCTTTTTTCCATTTTCCTGCAAATAATTTATCTAAACCAGGTTTTATTTTTTTAGGATTTGTACCTATTAATTCATTTGTACCTAAAGTTATTGTTTCAGGTCTTTCTGTATTATCTCTCAATGTTAAGCAAGGTATCCCCATCACTGTTGTCTCCTCTGTTATGCCTCCAGAATCTGTTATTACAGCTTTTGAATGTTGTACCAAATAATTAAATTCTAAATACCCTAGAGGGTCTACTATAATTAAGTTTGATGCGTTTAAATTTAATTCTTTAATTATTTTAGCAGTTCTAGGATGGATTGGAAATAATACAGGTAGTTGATGTACGTTGTTGACAATTTCAAACATCATTTGTCTAAATTTTTCAATTTCATCTACATTTGCTGGTCTATGCATTGTCAAAACAAAGTATTCTTTTTCTTTTAATTGTAATTCATCAAAGAATAAAGGCTTCTTGAAATTAGGTTTGTTAGCTAATAATGTATCGATCATTACATTCCCTACAAAATACACATTTTTCTCATTAACACCGCTTTTAACTAGGTTTTCATTAGCATTCGTTGAAGTTGTAAAGAAATAATCAGTAATACTATCCGTAACCATTCTGTTTATTTCTTCAGGCATTGTTAAGTCAAACGAACGTATACCCGCTTCAACATGAGTTACTTTTGTATTTAACTTTTTTGCTACAATTGCACATGCCATCGTAGAAGTTACGTCACCAACAACTAATACTAAATCTGTAGGATTAGCAATCAATTCTTTTTCAAAAGCTATTAATATAGAGGCTGTTTGTTCTGCTTGCGAACCACCACCACATCCAAGATTTGTATTTGGATGAGGAATATTTAATTCTTCAAAAAAAGTAGCACTCATTTTTTTATCATAATGTTGACCTGTGTGTACAAGTCTACAATCTATGTTTTCTCCTAGTTCTTTTGCTTTATGTATTGCATGTATGATAGGTGCAATCTTAATAAAGTTGGGTCTTGCCCCTGCTATTAATGTAATATGCATATTTTATTTTTTTATTCGTTGAATAAGTGGTTTTATAATACTTATATAATCTAATTTGAAAAATTTACTTGTAATTAATAGGAATATAGCGTATAACAAAGAACAAACAATCATTTGTAAAAACAATGGCAAGTTCACTGACAAATAAACTTGAAAAGCTTTAACAATTGTTACCATAATTATTCCATGCATCAAAATTACACCAAAACTTTTTAATGGAAATAAATCTAAAAATTTAACTTTTAATAAATCTGAAGATAAATAAACAAAAAAGATAATTTTAACAATATTTAATATTGTTGAATTTAAAGCAATTGCAATTGGTGAATAAAATATTTGAATTAATATGTAATCAAAACTCCAAATAATAATAGCTAATACCATATGAACTATTGCGTATAACTTTGTTTTTCCCATTGCTAAAAATAAAGGAGCAAAAATTATTATATTGAAAAAATTTAAAAACATATTTATTCTAAAGTAAATACTTGATTGTTCATAGCGTTCTGAATATAAAACTACCATTATTTCATTAGCAAAAACAATAAAAAATATAACTAAAGGAAAAATTAATTTTGATGATTTATTCAAAACATTTTGCCAAGTACCTACTAATTTATCAACACCTTTATTTTCATAAAAAACTTTTGAAAACATAGGCATCAAAACTACCGAAGTACTTCCGGTTATCATAGACACAAAAGGTAACTCTATAAACCCATTTGAAAACTCAGCAAAAACTTCCCTACCAAAATATCTGCTAATATAGAATTGATCAGCTCCTTTTATTGCAATCCCCCATATACTTGCCGTTACTAGAGGAATACTATAAGCAAAAATTTCTTTATATCTAAGAGATGTATTTACTTTTTTAATTTTTTTAAAAGGAATCCTTTTAAAAAAATAGGCCATTACAAATGTTATTATTGAAACGATTAACCATCCATAAATTGCAGAAATATAATTCCCTTTAAATATAACTACTGGTCCTACAATAAAAAGAAGCATTAATAATCTTGATAAAGTATTATAAATAGCAATATAAATTGTTCGTTTATATGTTGAAAATATTCCTTCAACACCTAAAGTAGGTAATAAAAATAATGGAATCGGTGAAAAAATTTTCAATCCATAAGACAAATCTGGATTCTTCAAAACATCAGCAATAACACTTGAAAAAAAGAACAAAAAAATAGAAAAAATTAGTCCTGCTAAAAACAAAACTTTATTTACTTTTCTAACGATAGCCTTCCCTTCTTCTATACTATACCTTGGTAAAAAAAAGGAAAAAACACGTGGTAACCCTGCAGAAAACACAATCAACAAAGTAGTATAAACATATACTATCTGCTTATATGTTCCATAATCGTTTTTATCAAAATATCTAGATAAAATAGCTGCACTTAAAATTGACAAAGCAATTGAACTCATACTTCCCATTGCTACCCAAAAAACTTGTACTGTATTATTTGTTTTTGAATTGTTCAATTTAATTTAAAATTAAAGCTACTGTTATATTATTATAAACTTCTATCGGATTCTAATAAAACCCCTTTCACATCGTAAATTATACCATTTTTAACTAACAATGTATTTAACTCTAAGGTTAAAAATTGGTTATGGGCTACGGTTAGTACAATGGTATCGTGCTTAGTTGTTGGTTGTTCGTTACTTGTTTCTAATCCGTATTCGTGCATTACTTCAGCAGGATTTGCCCAAGGGTCGTAAATAGTTACGTTAGTACCATATTGTTTTAACTCTTGTATAACATCTACCGCTTTGGTATTACGTACATCAGGGCAGTTTTCTTTAAACGTAATACCCAATACTAGAATGTTTGCGCCTTTTACCTTAATATCTTTTTGTATCATTAGTTTTACTACTTCAGAAGCTACATAGCTCCCCATAGAATCGTTCATTCGTCGGCCTGCTAAAATAATTTCAGGATGATACCCAACTTCTTGTGCTTTTTGCGCCAAGTAATAAGGATCTACACCTATACAATGCCCCCCAACCAAACCTGGTTTAAATGGTAAGAAATTCCATTTAGTACCTGCAGCTTCTAATACAGCATGCGTATCTATGTTTAACAAATTAAATATTTTTGCCAACTCGTTTACAAACGCAATATTAATATCGCGTTGTGAGTTTTCAATTACTTTGGCTGCTTCTGCTACTTTTATACAAGGTGCTAAATGTGTACCTGCAGTAATTACGGCATTGTACAAGGCATCTATTTCTTTTCCTATTTGCGGTGTAGAACCTGCAGTAACTTTTAATATTTTTTCAACCGTATGCTCCTTGTCTCCGGGGTTGATACGTTCTGGTGAGTAACCGGCAAAGAAATCTGTATTAAAAACCAGCCCTGAAGCTTTTTCCAATACTGGTATACACACTTCTTCTGTTGCTCCTGGGTATACAGTAGATTCATACACTACCACATCTCCTTTTTTTAATACTTTGGCCACGGTTTCACTCGCTTTTACCAAGGGTGTTAAATCGGGCTTGTTATTTTTATCTACAGGTGTTGGTACAGTTACTATATAGTAGTTACAAGCTGCAATATCTTGTATATTGGTACTGCAAAAAAGACCGTTTTTATGGGTAGGCGTTTCAACTAAAACACTTTGTAAAGTTTTATTATCAATTTCTAATGTGCTATCTGTACCTTGCATTAATTCAGCAACACGCTCTGTATTGATATCAAATCCTACGGTTGGAAACTTAGTAGCAAACAAACGTGCTAAAGGCAAACCTACGTAGCCTAAACCTATAATTCCTATTTTAATTTCTTTTTTCATTCCTGTTTATTTGATAATTTACTATTTTCTTCTAACTCTGTTCTCTACACATTTTATTTCAAAAAAAACCACTCGAACTGACAGTTTTTTCTTTGTCGTCATTTTCAATCTAAAGACCTCTAGTCAAGCTGAAGGTGACGTAATTTTACCTTATCTAAATACATATCGACAAGCTCAATGTGTCAATCTTAAATTTACAGAACGTACTTTATTGTTTTCAAGCCTTTCAATTACAGTGCTCACTATTCACTTCTTACTTTTTCAAATTCTCCCAATACCATTTCACTGCTTCTTTTAAGCCAGCTTCTATAGAATACTTTGGTTGATACCCCAACAAACTTTTTGCTTTATCTATAGACGCCAATGAATGTGGAATATCTCCTGCTCTATTAGGACCGTATTTTATGTTTACCTCTTTAATTTTTGGATCGAATTTTCCTAATTCATTTTGTAAGGCTACAATCAATTGGTTTAAAGTAGTTCTTTCACCAAAAGCTGTATTGTATACATTATTTAACGCTGCTGTATTTGTAGTACTTAGCGCCAATAAATTCATTTGAATAACATTATCTATATAAGTAAAATCTCTTGAATACTCTCCATCTCCATTAATTACTGGCGATTCATAATTCATAAATTGAATTACAAATTTTGGTATTACAGCTGCATAAGCTCCATTTGGATCTTGCTTTCTTCCAAACACATTAAAATATCGCAAACCCACAGTATCTAAATTGTATGTTTTTTTAAAAATATCTGCATACAACTCGTTAACATATTTTGTAATTGCATATGGAGATAATGGTTTTCCAATAACATCTTCTACTTTAGGCAAACCTTTAGAATCTCCGTAAGTAGAAGAACTTGCCGCATAAACAAATCGTTTAACCTTTGCATCTCTTGCTGCCGATAGCATATTTAGAAAACCTGATATGTTTACATCATTAGTAGTAATAGGGTCTTTAATAGACCTGGGTACAGAACCCAATGCTGCTTGATGCAGTACATAATCTACGCCTGTACACGCTTTGTTACAGTCTTCAGTGTTTCGAATGTCTCCACCAATTAAAGTAAAATTTGGATGCTCCATTAAATGGTTTATGTTTTCCATTTTACCAGTGGCAAAATTATCTAAACAAACAACTTTATTATCTAATGCAATTAATTCTTCACAAAGGTTAGAGCCTATAAACCCTGCGCCTCCTGTTACTAATACAGTACTATTTTTCATCTATTTCTTTTTCTTTCTTTTCTTAATAAATTTAAAACCTTAAAGGTAACATCTTTCTATATTTAAAAATATAGGTGTCGAACTGTTTATCTTACTGCAAACAAGACACTTACAACAACTACTTATTACTTTTTTAAACCCTAAAATATGAAATATTGAATTCTGGTTAGAACTCAAAAAAAAGTACAGTACAAAACAATATGTTACTTAATTAAGTATTACATATTGCTTAACCTGTTAACAAGGCTTTGCCACTGTTTTTCTTTTCTTACTTTGAGGGTACAAAATACCAGTAATTAGCAATTTAGGTATTTATTTGCAATTTACTTATATTTTCGTTTTTGTTTAGGGGGTTTTTACCCTTTTATTAGTTTTAAAGTAATTTAGAATTGTTTTAAATAGTGGTAATTGGTGGTGCAAGATCTCTCCACTGCAGTTGAGATAACAAACGAGGTAGTCTATTACTGTCATTCCTGCGTAGGCAGGAATCCATTATGAGTTTTACTAATTAGTTTGCTTTTGTTCTTTTCCATTGAGCAGAGTCGAAATAAACGTCTCAACTTGTCATTCTGAGAGCAGCGTAGCGGAACTGAAGAATCTCACGTTTCAACAATAGTGCTACTGTCATTCCTACGCAGGCAGGAATCCATTATGAGTTTTACTAATAAGTATACTTTGTTCTTTTCCATTGATGAAAAGAACCAAAAATCTAGTCTGATGATATTTTCTTTAAAATACTATTCCTTAAAAAAGACATGCGCTGAACTCGCTGCGCTCAAACACCACCGCCTGTTTCTTTTTCTTCGGATGTATTTTCTACTGAAAATTTCATAGGACCCTCTTCATTTTTTTAGGTCATTGAGCGGAGTCGAAATGACCAGCAACCAATAACCAATAACCAAACACCAAACACCAAACACCACCGCCTGTTTCTTTTTCTTCGGATGTATTTTCTACTGAAAATTTCATAGGACGCTCTTCTCTTTTTTAGGTCATTGAGCGGAGTCGAAATGATAGTCTCTACTTGTCATTCTATATGCAGCGCAGCGAAAGCGAAGAATCTCACGTTACAACAATACTAGTACTTTCATTCCGGCACAGGCAGGAATCCACTATAAATTTTACTAATTAGTTTACTTTTGTTCTTTTCCATTGATGAAAAGAACCAAAAATCTAGTCTGATGATATTTTCTTTAAAATACTATTCCTTAAAAAAGACATGCGCTGAACTCGCTGCGCTCAAACACCACCGCCTGTTTCTTTTTCTTCGGATGTATTTTCTACTGAAAATTTCATAGGACGCTTTTCTTTTTTTTAGGTCATTGAGCGGAGTCGAAATGACCAACAACCAGCAACCAACAACTACCCCTTCTGCTTATGCCCCCAAACAGCGAAATACAATATAATGCAATAACAAGGAATTAAAATCCAATAGCTAGAATTACTAGCAACAGCCAATGCCGTTGTTTCTTCTATACCTGAAGCAATTAAAGTAGCCTTAGAACTATCTACCAAATACCCATACAATGGTGGAATTAATGCCCCTCCAGCAATGGCCATAATTAACAATGCTGATGCTGTTTTGGTAAACTTGCCCAAACCTTGTAAAGTTAAAGGCCAAACTGCTGGCCAAACCAAAGCATTTGCAATACCTAAAGCTGCAACAAATAACACGGATGTAAACCCAGTTGTTAAAATAATACATACACTAAATACAATACCCAATACAGCACTTACTTTTAAGGCAGTACCTTGACTTATAATTTTTGGTATTAACACTACGCCTAACGCATACGTTACAACCATTGCTAACAACGTGTATGTTGTAAAATATTTGGCTTCTTCCGCAGAAAAACCAGTTGAAATACCATAGGCTATTATAGAATCTCCTGCAATAACTTCTGCCCCTACATAAACAAATAAGGTTAATACACCCAACCATAAGTGTGGAAATTGAAAAATGTTGGTTTTACCCGTTATCTCTTTTTCATTTTTAGTAGCCTCTTCTATAGGTGAAGCCTCTACATGAGGTAATGGTGCCTTACGTATTAAAACACCCAATATAAATAATACTGCTGCCATTACTAAATAAGGTGTTATTACGCTATTTGCCATGGTATTTAATAAAGCCTCCTTTTCGGATAGTGAAACTTCTGCAATTTGATCATTAACTTTATCAATACCTGCTAATAATAGCGCTCCAAAAATTAACGAACCTAGTGCTCCTGCTACTTTATTAGCAATTCCCATAATTGCAATACGTTTTGCTCCACTTTCTATAGGGCCTAAAATAGTAATATATGGATTCGAGGCTGTTTGTAAAATAGTCATTCCAGTACCTTGTATAAAAATACCCAATAAAAATAACCAATAGGTACGTGCATTAGCTGCAGGAATAAATACCAAAGCACCAATAGCCATTACAAACAACCCTACAGACATGCCTTTTCTATATCCTATTTTTCCTAATAAATAGGATGCTGGTAGCGCCATTAAAAAAAATGAAACATAAGATGCTGATGCCACATAAAAAGATTGCTGATCTGTTAACTGATTGATGGTTTTCATAAAAGGAATTAACGCTCCGTTAATCCAAGTTACAAATCCAAATATAAAAAATAGTCCTGCTATAATTAAAATAGGTCCTAATGTATTTGCTTTTGTATTCATATAGTAATTTATGTTCTAGGTATGGTAAATGTAAAGGTACTTCCTTTTCCTAACTTGCTTTCAACTCCTATTTCTCCTCCGTGTTTTTCAACAAATTCTTTACATAAAATTAAGCCTAACCCACTTCCCTGTTCTGTTGAAGCACTTCCAATAACTGTTTTCTTTTTATCTATTAAAAATAAATTTTTCACCACTTCTTTACTCATTCCTGCTCCATTGTCTTTTACAGAAATATGAATAAACTTTTTCTTCTTTTTAGCAGTTATTTCAATAACACCAAAATTATTGGTAAATTTAATGGCATTAGATAATAAATTTCTAATAATGGTATCTAACATATTGCTATCTGCAGTTACAGTAGTGCCATATTCTATAAGGTTTAAAATATTAATATCTTTATTAATAGCCTGTATTTCTAACAACGTAATAACCTCGCTTGCCAAATCGAATAATTCTATTTTTTTAGGTTCGTAAGCTAATTTACCCGATTGTGAATTTGCCCAAATTAATAAGTTATTTAATAAGTTAGATGCCCTTGTTGAAGAGCCTTTAATTATTTTTAAAAATTTTAACTGTTTTTCGTAATCATACTCCCCAATGTTTTCAATCATTAACTCTGTAAAACCAATAATAGAACTAAATGGGTTTTTTAAATCGTGTGCTATTATAGAGAAAAAACGATCTTTATCTATATTTAACTGCACTAAATTATCGCGTTGTTCTTGAATTTCATAATTCATTTTTTCAATTTGATAATTTTTAAACGACAGTAAATTATAGGCCTTTTTCTTAGATGTTTGCTGGGTAATTACTATAAATAATAAAATGGCAAACACGGTCATAGAACCAACTAAAAAATTAATTATTTTTTTTTCGGTAGCATATTTAACCTCCGTAATTTTGTTTTTATCTTCTAAACTTTTTATTTGATATTCTGATGCTTCAATTTGATGATAGGCATTAAACAATTTTACTTTTTTTAACTTATCTTTTGCCAACAAACTATCATTTAACACTCTATACCTATTTAGGTATTTTAATGCCAAATCTTTATTTCCAATACTCTGGTACGATTTGGCTAATGTTTTACAATTTTCTAATGAATAATCTACAT
Organism: Lutibacter oricola; assembly: GCF_900106565.1. Classification (GTDB taxonomy): domain Bacteria; phylum Bacteroidota; class Bacteroidia; order Flavobacteriales; family Flavobacteriaceae; genus Lutibacter; species Lutibacter oricola. Next base: position 7,089 of record NZ_FNNJ01000012.1, on the reverse strand, counting down.
TTCCTATTTTTTCTGAAATAGTTAAACTGGTAATTGCATTTTTAATAGCCTTTTTATAGTTTTTTGAATGCACTTCAGCATCGGCAATATTTAAATAAATTATTGATTTTAAATCTTCATCATTTATTTCTTGCACTAGAACCAACGCTTTTTCAAAATAGCTTATCGCCTTTTTATACTGTTTTAATTGAATATAACAATCTCCTATATTGTTAAAATTAATTGCTAGTCCTTCTACATCATTTATTTTTTGTTGAATTTCAATAGATTTTCTAAAATATTCCAATCCTTTTAAACAATCTCCATTGTCAGATACTGCGTTTCCTAAATTTGTATATGCTCCAGAAATTCCTGCTTCATCATTTAACTCTTTATAAATTTCTAAAGCTTCTGTATATTTTTTTATGGCAAATTCGTAGTTTTCATAATCGTAATACAAACTAGCAATATCAGTTAGGTTTACAGCTATGCCATCTAAATTACCTAAACTTTTATATAAAGCCATAGATTCTAAATAATAACCAATTGCTTTATCTTCATCATACAAATGCATATACCCATAACCAATATTGTTATTAATTTGAGCTAAACTTAAAGTATCTGCTGTTTTTTGGTAAAAATGAGAGGCTTCGATATAATATTCAAGCGCTTTTTTATTGTTATTATTAACCTCAAACTTATAGCCTAAATTGTGAAGTATACTACCTTTTAATAAATCGTTATTGGTATGCTCTATTAATTTATATGATTTGTAATAATAATAAGTGGCAGAATCATTAGGTTCATCTATATAATGTCCTCCTAAATAAAAGCCTAATAAAGCTTTAATACTGTCTGTTGGTTCGTTTAAGTATTGTAATTTTAACTCTTCTTTAGATAATTCTTCTACTTGAGACCAGCCTACAGTTATGGTAAAAAAAAATAGTAAAATAAACTTAACCTTCATGCATTCTTTTTGTGGGGTTTCAAAAAAACAACAGTTTTGCTTGTTGATTTCTAACAAATTAACTTCAAAAATAAGATTTATTTATTAATTAGTGAAATTTTCTACTATTTAAGTAATGGATTAATGTCTAAGACCTGATGTATTTTGTAATTTGAAAGAAATTTTTCAGATAATTTAGTGCCTCCTTTCAGTGTACTTGACTTATATACCGAAGCCAAATCTAACTTTAAAAACTGCTGCAACATAGGCTTAGCTAATGGCAAATAGCTATAATGCCAAGGCTCATATTTAAAACCTTTTCGATTGGGTAAGTTTGTATACACTAAATAAAAGCCATAAAAATTCGCGTTCGCATCCATCCATTGTTTCAGCTTACTATACACACCATTGTTTTCATAATTTTTTTCGAGCAATAAACTAGCTGGTCTTTTTTTTGAACCATCTATAATATCAATATCTGTTCCCCAATGATGGCGAGAGGTTCCAGGCAGTGTAGAATATTCAATTATTTTTTCAACCGTTTTATCGTGTGATAATCCACTTGCTGCATACTTTTTATATTTTCGATTCCAAATATATTGCTGACGGTTAAAACTTCTATATGCTGAAACAATTTCTAACTGAATTCCATCTTTTTTGGCCGCTAACTGCATGGCAGTAAATGCAGTTTTTGTTTCTTGCTGAAGTTTATGTGTATTACCAACCAATGGCAAACCACCCATACCCATTAAAGCTGCTTTACTATATTCTTTTTGAGAATAGCTTTGTGCTACACTACAAACGATGATTAGAATTATATAAATTTTTTTCATACTAAATATTGGTACATTACATAATGCGGACCTATATACTCAATATCAAAAGTAGTACCAACTGTTTTAAAACCTTGTTTTTTATAAAAATTTACCGCAATAATTCTAGCATTACACCATAAACAGTCTATTTTTAAGGTTCTACACTGTTTAATAGCCTTGGTTAACATTTTTTTGCCTGCTCCTTTACCTTGGCAATGTGGCAATGTAGCCATACCACGTAATTGATATTGTTCTCCTTTAAAATTATGGTTTGCTACTTTCATATAACTAGAAACAGCTATTAATTGCTCGTTTTCAAAAGCTCCCAAATGAAAGGTGTCTTTAGCTTCGTCTCCTTCAAACTTAACAGGTTTTGGTACTCCTTTTCGCAATACTTCTTTACGAATAGCATATGTTTCTTTAGCTGAAATATTTCTAACTTCAATCATTTACTATACTTTTTTAGATGCTAGTAACAACCAATCTATTTATTAACTAGCTCGAATTGACGCTCTAACGGAACACCATACCAACCCTCTAATTCTGATTTTATTCTCTTAAAAAACTTTGTGTCTGGTGGCATGCTTAAATTTTTCCAGAAATCTTCATGATATTCTAAATCTATAGAACCCATATCTGTTTGACCTCCGTAATTTCTAACTTTTATTTTCTTTTTATCTGTTTCTACATTTAATACAAAAGCCTCTAAACGATAGGTCATTTTTTCTGCTTCGGTGTTCCAATATTGTTTTGGAATCATACTTCTACCAAACCCCCACTCTTTAGAATGGTAATTTAAATGTAGTTTTCCACTTTTATGTTTTTTATATACATATAATGATTTACCAGATTCTATTCTATAAATACCATAATTATCTAAACCAATATAAAAGGTTATAAATCCCCATCCTTTTTCTGGTGTTCCTTTAACAATTACAACATCTTCACCATCGTAAGAACTATCTCCTATTTTTTTCCATTTGTATTTTTTTAGGTTTGGTTTTTTATCCGATGGTCTTAACGGATTACCACTAGCCATATAATTAATAGAGTGTGTCCATTGTGTTCGTTTCCATATTCTATAATCTGCAGATTTTCTGGCTTCAGCAATTTCAACAGTACCTAAACCATAAGCAGGACCTCTATCTCTTATTTTTATATAATTTTCTACAAAAAATTTAGATTTTCCTCCTTCAGTTGCTGCACGCCTGTACAAAATTTCTAATTTATGCGATGTACTTAATGTGTTTTCTTTTAACTTTTTTATAGCATTTTGAACAATTTCAGCAGGCTTTAAAATAACAACCTCTGTCATTTTTACCACACTTTGCTTTAAAACAATTTTTTGCTCTGATTGATTTAAATAATCTTGAACTTTTATTTTGTAAGGGTTAAAACCCAATGAAGATACCGTTAAACTATCTTGAAGTTCATTTTTAGTAATTTGAATCGAAAACTCACCATCTTCCGTACTTGAAGTTCCTATACTTTTTTCAATAATACTAACTGCAACATATGGTAATGTTATATTTGTTTCATCAAAAATAGTTCCTTTTACTTCAATTTTCTTTTGTTGCGCTGTAACGGTTAGTGTAAACATAAAGGTTATAACTCCTAAACTTAGCACTAAAAATTTTAAACTTCTTTTTCTGTACATTTAGTATTGCTATTTAAATTACTTGTAAACAAATATAACTATTTAAAACACATGTTATAATAACCGTTGGCAACAAGCGATGAAATTCGTTATCATAAGAAATACAATAACTAAATTGAAAATTTTGTATCTTTGATTAAAAGTTTATTAATATGAATTTGGAAGCTCGAAAATTATCATTTATTCAAGAAATTCTTAAAATACAAAATGAGAAAACCATTTCTCGTCTTGAAACCATTTTGAGAAAGGAAAAAACTGTGTTTGAAATTGATGATATTCAGCCAATGACTATGAAAAAATTTAATCAACGAATTGACAAATCTTTGGAAGACTCTAAACAAGGAAAATTAACAGAGATAAATGAATTAATTTCGGAGATTGATAAATGGAACTAAAAATTTATTGGACTGATTTTTCTAAAAAAGAGCTTCAATACATTTTTGAATACTACAAAGAAAATGCAAGTATAAAAGTTGCAAAGAATTTGACTATTGGAATTGCAAAAGAAACATTTAAACTAAAAAAACAACCTGAAATTGGTCAGATTGAGGAGTTACTCATTGATAGACCTAATGAATTCTGATATTTAGTTTATAAGAATTATAAAATAATTTATTGGATTAATAAAAACGAAAACAGAATTGAAATTAATGATGTATTTGATTCTAGACAAAATCCAATTAAGATTAAACGAACTGATTAAAAGCCAGTTGCTAAATTAATTGCTTAAAAATAGCTACAAAGCATACCAAAAACCGTTCTACTTAGTGCTATCCCTATTAAATATTAATTTATTTTCATACTATTGCTATACTATTTGCAAATATCCTTACTTAATGAAAAACCTAGAAATAAAAATAATTACTGCTGAACATATTTTAGATGCACTACCGCTATTAAAAGAACTAAACGAATTTACTGATTCTGAAATTTTAAAAGATAGATTAATTTCTATGTCTAAGCAACATTACGAATGTTTAGGCGTCTATTTTAAACAAGATTTAATTGGTATTTGTGGTTTGTGGCACTTAACTAGACATTACTGCGGAAAAACTTTAGAACCAGATCACGTAATAATTTCTAAGCCATATAGAAGTAAAGGTATTGGTAAAATACTGTTTGAATGGATATACAATTACGCTCAAAGTATTGGTTATGAAAGTATTGAATTAAACACTTATATAAGCAATTTAAAATCTCATGCTTTTTATGAAAACGAAGGTTTTGAAAAGCTAGGTTTTCATTATCTAAAAAAAATATAATTTTATTAAAAAACGTTTGCTATAATGTAAAAGTGGTGTATATTTGCGCAAGTATTGCGAGAGTAGCTCAGTTGGTAGAGCTTCAGCCTTCCAAGCTGACTGTCGCCGGTTCGAGCCCGGTCTCTCGCTCAAAAAAATAAAAACCAAACGTTTTGTTTGGTTTTTATTTGAAATAATTATCACCAACGTATTGCGAGAGTAGCTCAGTTGGTAGAGCTTCAGCCTTCCAAGCTGACTGTCGCCGGTTCGAGCCCGGTCTCTCGCTCAAAAAAAAAGCCTAACTAAAGTTAGGCTTTTTTTATTGCTTTTATTTTAATTTATGTCCAAACAGTAGTAATAACACTATTGGAATTCCTAATAACAAAACTGTATTCATATGCTGCGTAAAAACTGCTGGGTTTACCAATAACATTAAAGCATAACCACCAATTGCCCCTCCTATATGTGCTGCGTGACCTACATTGCCTAATTGCTTTTTCATACCATAAATTGAATACAGTAAATATCCCAATCCAAATATATAGCCAGGAATTGGAATTGGTAGTGGAAACATATATAAAGTCATAGAAGGATGCAATAAAATTGCTCCGTAAATAACACCTGCTACAGCTCCTGAAGCTCCAACTGCACTATAATATAATTCATTTTTATGATAGCTTAGTGTTAAAACACTTCCTGCAAATAAACTTCCGAAGTAAATAATTAAAAATTTAACAATTCCTAATGAACCTATAATAATGGGAGCAAAAATATATAACACATACATATTTAACCCTAAATGAATATAATCTGCATGTAAAAAACCTGAGGTTAACATACGTAACTTTTCGCCTCTGTTTATAGCTCCTATTTGAAATTTATATTTATCAAAAAACAAGCGATCGTTAAATCCCTTTATCGAAAACAATACGTTAACTCCTATTAATATTAATAGTACTTTATCTATATTCATAACTCTAATTATTTATTAAAACGAATGTATAAAATTTTGATGACATTGATTTTAAAAAATTAATCGATATTTGCAGCATATTTATGAATTTACTTGTTTACATTTTAGTATACCCACTTATTTGGTTAATTTCAATTTTACCTTTTAAGTTGCTTTATCTTTTTTCAGATTTCCTTTACACCATACTTTATTATGTTGTTGGATACAGAAAAAAAGTTGTATTAGATAATTTAAAAATGGTTTTTCCAGAAAAAGAAGAAAAAGAACTTCTTATTATTAGAAAACAATTCTACCACCATTTTATAGACATTTTTATGGAAATGATAAAATCTTTTACCATTTCAGAAAAAGAAATGTGCAAACATTATCAATTTCCAAACCTTGAAGTGTTTCATAAGTTGTATAAAAACGGAAAAAGCACCATTTTAGTTGGTGCTCACTATGCTAACTGGGAATGGATTATGTGTTTAAATAATCAAGTAACCTATAAGGGGTATGCTGCTTACACTAAGATTGGAAACCCCTATCTAAATAACTCCATATTAAAATCTAGAAGTAAGTTTGGTGTAACACTAAAACAAACTTCAAAAATTATTAGAGAAATTGAACATAATGATACTAACAACATACAAGCCATGTATGGTTTACTTAGCGATCAATCTCCACAATTAAAAAAGACTCATTATTGGGCTGATTTTTTCGGAGTGAAGGTTCCCATCCATACTGGAGCAGAAATGCTTACCAAAAAGTATGATATGAATTTAGTTTTTATGAATTCAAAAAAAATAAAAAGAGGATATTACGAAACTACTTTTGAGGTAATTACTGAAAACCCAAGAGATTTTAAAGATTATGAACTTACCGACATTTTTTTAGATAAAGTTGAAAAACAAGTTAAAAGTAATCCAGCTTACTATTTTTGGACACATAAACGTTTTAAACACAAAGATAAAGCTCCTAAAGGAAGTATATAGTTGTTGACCGATTTTCAGGTATTACTAATTAAAGTCTAAATAATGGCCACTACTTGTTATTCTAGGTTAAGTTAGAAGTGTGGAGTGAGAAGTGAGAAGCGAGAAGTGAGAAGTGAGAAGTGAGAGGTGAGAAGTGAGAAGCGAGATGTGAGATGTGAGATGTGAGAAGTGAGAAGTGAGATGTGAATTTCTACTTGTCATTCTGAGAGCAGCTTAGCGGAAGCGAAGAATCTCACGTTTCAACAATACAAGTATGTCATTCCTGCACAGGTAGGAATCTATTTTAAGTTTTACTAAGAAGTATACTTTTGTTCTTTTCCATTGATGAAAAGAACCAAAAATCTAGTCTGATGATATTTTCATTAAAATACAGCTCCTTAAAAAAGACATGCGCTGAACTCGCTGCGCTCAAACACCACCGCCTGTTTCTTTTTTTTCGGATGTATTTTCTACTGAAAATTTCATAGGACCCTCTTCATTTTTTTAGGTCATTGAGCGGAGTCG
>NZ_FNNJ01000015.1 GCF_900106565.1 Lutibacter oricola | reverse complement strand
TAAGCGGGTGCAAATGTAAAACCTTTTTTTATTCTCACCAAAATTAATTCGATGTTTTTTAAAGTTTATTTTCTAACACTATTCTTATGATCTTTTCACTAAACAAACAACATTCGTTTCCTTGTTAGCGGTGGCAAATGTAATACCTTTTATCGAACCTACAAGTCTTTTTTTAATTGTTTTTAAAACTATTTTAAATCTTCAAAGTAAACACTTGAACTACATTCATTTAATGAATTAAAAAATCTTTCTATCTCCCCAGCAAGCTTGCTACCTCATTTCGCTATTCCATTAAATAAATTGCATATACATATATAAGGTGTAGTTGTTTATTACTTAGATCTTTTAATTTAAATGAATAATCTAAGAAAATCTTATTGCGGAAGTGATACTTTTCTAATACCTTTGCACACTTAATAAAAAAAGTATGATTCAAATTACATTACCAGATGGTTCGGTTAAGGAGTATTCTAGCGGAATTACTCCAATGGACGTTGCTAAAAGCATAAGTGAAGGTTTAGCAAGAAACGTTATTTCAGCAAAGTTTAATGAAAACACTGTTGAAACCACCACGCCATTAACTGAAAACGGTAGTTTAACTTTATTTACATTTAATGATGCAGATGGTAAGAAAGCTTTTTGGCATTCATCTGCTCACGTACTAGCACAAGCAATTACTTCTTTTTATCCTAAAGTAAAACTTACTATTGGGCCTGCAATTGATAATGGTTTTTATTATGACGTTGATTTAGGTGATGATGTAATTTCAGAAAAAGATTTTCCTGCTATTGAAAAGAAATTTTTAGAATTAGCTAGAGGAAAGCATGTTTTTTCTATGCGTGAAGTTAGCAAAGCAGATGCTTTAGCAAAATATTCAGCAGAAGAAAACCAATATAAAGTAGAGTTAATTGAAAATTTAACTGATGGAGATATTACTTTTTGCGACCACTCAGATTTTACTGATTTATGTCGTGGAGGGCACATACCTCATACAGGAATTATTAAAGCCATTAAAGTAATGAGTGCTGCCGGTGCTTATTGGAGAGGTGATGAAAAGAACAATCAGCTTACTCGTATATATGGAGTTTCTTTTCCAAAGCAAAAAATGCTTACGGAATATTTAGAAATGCTTGAAGAAGCTAAAAAACGTGATCACCGAAAATTAGGTAAAGAATTAGAATTGTTTGCTTTTTCTGCGAAAGTAGGACAAGGTTTGCCTTTATGGTTACCTAAAGGAGCTGCTCTTCGCAACAGATTAGAGAAGTTTTTAGAAAAAGCTCAAAAGAAAGCTGGTTACGAAATGGTTATGACACCACATATTGGTCAGAAAGAGTTGTATGTTACTTCTGGGCATTATGCAAAGTATGGTGAAGATAGTTTTCAGCCAATTAACACACCAAAAGAAGGTGAAGAGTTTTTGTTAAAACCTATGAACTGCCCTCATCACTGTGAGATTTACAATCATAAACCTTATTCTTATAAAGATTTACCAAAACGTTTTTCTGAATTTGGAACTGTTTATAGATATGAACAAAGTGGTGAATTACATGGTTTAACACGTGTTAGAGGTTTTACCCAAGATGATGCTCATATTTTTTGTACTCCTGAACAATTAGACGAAGAGTTTAAAAATGTAATTGATTTAGTACTATATGTATTTGGATCGCTAGGGTTTGAAGATTTTACAGCACAGGTTTCTATTAGAGATATGGAAAACCTAGATAAATATATTGGTAAAACTGAAAATTGGGAAAAAGCTGAACAAGCAATTATTAATGCTGCAAAAGATAAAGGTCTAGATTTTGTAATTGAAGAAGGTGAAGCTGCATTTTATGGCCCAAAATTAGACTTTATGGTAAAAGATGCTTTGGGTAGAAGCTGGCAACTTGGAACAATTCAAGTAGACTACAACTTACCTGAACGTTTTGACCTTAACTATAAAGGTAGCGACAATCAATTACACAGACCGGTAATGATACATAGAGCTCCGTTTGGATCTATGGAACGATTTATTGCTGTTTTACTAGAGCATACGGGAGGAAAATTCCCACTTTGGTTAACTCCTGAGCAAGTTATCTTGTTGCCAATCAGTGAGAAATATCAAAAATATGCAGAAAAAGTTTTAGATTTGCTAGAAAATGACGAAATTCGCGCACTTATAGATGACAGAAGTGAGAAAACTGGTAGAAAGATTAGAGATGCTGAAGTTAGTAAAATACCATTTATGTTGATTGTTGGAGAACAAGAAGAAAAAGATGGTACGATTTCTGTAAGAAAACAAGGAGAAGGAGACATAGGAACATTTAAAATAGATGAATTCGTTTCATTTATTCAGAAAGAAATAAATAGTACAATAAAACAATTTTAAGTTTAATTTAAATTTTTGAGCCATAGCAATTAGAAGAAATAAACCGAGAAGACCTTGGAGAGTCGTTAAAGAAGATCAACACAGAATTAATGAAAAAATAGTTCATGTTGATGAAGTTCGTTTAGTAGGTGATAATGTTGAAGTAGGCGTTTACTCGCTTTCTAAAGCAAAATCAATTGCCCGAGAACAAGAACTAGATTTGGTAGAAATATCGCCAAAAGCAGTTCCTCCAGTTTGTAAAGTAATTGATTATAAAAAATTCCTTTATGAACAAAAGAAGAGAGAAAAGGCTCAAAAATCAAAAGCTACAAAGGTTGTTGTTAAAGAAATTAGGTTTGGACCTAATACAGATGAACATGACTTTGAATTTAAAAAGAAGCATGCCATTAAGTTTTTACAAGATGGAGCTAAATTAAAAGCATTTGTATTTTTTAAAGGTCGTTCAATTATATATAAAGATCAAGGACATATCTTATTATTAAGGTTAGCAACTGAACTTGAAGAATATGGTAAAGTTGAACAAATGCCTAAATTAGAGGGTAAACGTATGATTATGTACATTGCTCCAAAAAAGAAATAATACTTCAACTATAATTTTGTAGTTGAAACACAATATTAAGCAAGATAAAAATAGACAGAAATGCCGAAAATGAAAACAAAATCTAGTGCTAAGAAGCGTTTTAAGCTTACTGGTTCTGGAAAAATTAAAAGAAAGCATGCTTTTAAAAGTCATATTTTGACTAAAAAGAGCAAAAAACGTAAATTAAAGTTAACTCATGATGGTTTAGTACATAAATCAGATACAGCTAACATTTTACAACAATTAACTTTAAAATAATAAAGTTAAAGGGAATTTAATTATTAACCTTGGAGTAGAGCAAATACAAGTGTAATGTAATTATTACCGCCTACTACAAAAAACAATTTGAAATTATGCCAAGATCAGTAAATTCAGTTGCTTCAAGAGCTAAAAGAAAAAAGATATTGAAGCAAGCAAAAGGTTACTTTGGACGTAGAAAAAACGTTTACACAGTAGCAAAGAATGCGGTTGAAAAAGGAATGTCATATTCTTACAGAGACCGTAAAAACAAAAAGAGAACTTTCCGTGCTTTATGGATTCAACGTATTAACGCTGGAGCTCGTATGTATGGAATGTCTTACTCACAGTTTATGGGGAAAGTTAAAGCTAATAATATCGAATTAAACCGTAAGGTTTTAGCTGATTTAGCTATGAACAACCCAGAAGCTTTTAAGGCAGTTGTAGATCAAGTAAAATAAATTTTAATTTCTTGCTTATATATAAAAACCCAATCTTTTGATTGGGTTTTTTTATTTTAAATATGTACTAAAAAAATTATTTCTTTTCTATTTCTCTTAAATTTTCTAACTTCTTTAATTCCATAAAACTAGAAATAGTTTCAAAATGTTCTTTTACACGCTTGTTTCCGAATTCAAAAACTTTTTCTGCCAAACCATCTAAAAAGTCACGGTCGTGAGAAACTAGAATTAAAGTTCCGTCAAAATCTTTTAACGCATCTTTAATAATATCTTTAGTTCGCATATCTAAATGATTTGTTGGCTCATCTAATATTAAAACATTTACTGGTTCTAACAACAATTTAATCATAGCTAGACGTGTTTTTTCTCCTCCAGACAATACTTTTACTTTTTTAGTTGTATCGTCTCCACTAAACATAAAAGCTCCCAATAAATTCTTTATTTGCGTTCTAATGTCTCCAACTGCTATTTGATCAATAGTTTCAAATACTGTTAACTCTTCATCTAATAATGATGCTTGATTTTGCGCAAAATATCCAACCTTTACGTTATGACCAACTTCTAGCTTACCTTCAAATGAAATTTCTTTCATTATCGCTTTTATCATTGTAGATTTTCCTTCTCCATTTTTCCCTAAAAAAGCAACCTTCTCTCCTCTTTCAATTACCAAGTTGGCATTTTCAAAAACAACGTGATCTCCATAACTTTTAGACAATTCATTAACTACAACAGGATATTGACCACTTCTTGGTGATGGTGGGAATTTTAATTTTAATGCTGAAGTATCAATCTCGTCAACCTCAACTAATTTTAATTTTTCTAACATTCTAACACGAGACTGCACTTGATTTGTTTTAGAGTACGTTCCTTTAAAACGTTCAATAAACTCGGTGTTTTCAGCAATCATTTTTTGCTGCTCATCATATGCTTTTTGTTGATGTACCCTTCTATCCTTTCTCAATTCCAAATAATGAGAATAATTTGCTTTATAATCGTAAATTCTACCCATAGTAACTTCTATAGTTCTATTGGTAATATTATCTACAAACGCTCTATCGTGTGAAATTACAATAACTGCTTTTGCTGAATTCAACAAAAAATCTTCAAGCCATTGTACACTTTCTATATCTATATGGTTTGTTGGCTCATCTAATAAAATTAAATCTGGCTTTTGTAATAAAATTTTGGCTAATTCAATTCTCATACGCCAACCTCCAGAAAATTCTGATGTTTGCCTACTTAAATCTTCTCTACTAAAACCTAAACCTTTTAGTACCTTTTCAACCTCAGCTTCATAATTAATTTCTTCAACAGCATAAAACTTTTCACTAAGTTCAGACACACGCTCAATTAACTTCATGTATTCGTCACTTTCATAATCTGTTCTAACTGTTAAAGCTTCATTAATTTCATCAATTTCTGCCTTCATTTTAAATATTTCAGAAAAAGCTTTTGAAGTTTCTTCTAAAACAGTAGCATTATCATGAGCTAATAAGTGTTGTGGTAAATACGCTATTTTTGCTTCTTTTGGAGCAGATATATTCCCTGAAGAAGGTTTTTTAACTCCAGCAATAATCTTCAACAAAGTAGATTTACCTGCTCCATTTTTACCCATTAAGGCAATTTTATCGTTTTCATTTATTGCAAATGAAATTTTTTCAAACAAAGTAGTTCCTCCAAATTGTACTGCAACATCATTAACTGTAATCATTAGTTCTAATTTTAGCCGCAAATATACATTGAAAGTTTTACTTTAAAGCTGCTGATTTATAAACAAAAAATATTGAAAAAATAAATAAACCACTACTCTATATTTAATATTACTTGTTGCAAATAAGTATGGGAACCTGAAACAAGTTCAAGTTGATAAAAAATACCCTAAAAAAAAAGCAAGAAATCTAATTCTTGCTTTTTTACTTTTATGTTTTATTTGCTTAAAGCATTTCACCTAGCTCTTTTAACTTTTCAGTATTTTCAGCTAGTTTTAATTCTTCTACAATTTTATGAATATCTCCATTTATTACATTGGATAAATCATACAGAGTTAATCCAATTCTATGTTCAGTAACACGTCCTTGTGGATAGTTATATGTTCTAATTTTTGCTGAACGGTCTCCACTAGCAACTAATGAGTTTCTTTTTTCTGAATCTGCAGCTAATTTTTTCTCTAGTTCTTGCTCATACAAACGAGAACGTAAAACCTTCATAGCTTTATCTTTATTCTTATGTTGCGATTTTTGATCTTGACATTGCGCAACTAAACCTGTAGGAACGTGTGTTAAACGAACAGCTGAATATGTTGTATTTACAGATTGACCTCCAGGACCTGAAGAACAATAATAATCTACCCTAATATCGCTAGTTTTTAATTCTACATCAAATTCTTCTGCTTCTGGTAAAACCATAACAGTAGCTGCTGATGTATGAACACGACCTTGTGTTTCTGTTTGCGGAACACGTTGTACACGGTGCACACCAGATTCAAATTTTAAATCTCCATAAACATCTGGTCCAGTAACACTAAAAATAATTTCTTTAAATCCACCCGATGTTCCTTCGCTTATATCTTCAACTTCAGTTTTCCAACCTCTATCTGAACAATACTTTGTGTACATACGATATAAATCTCCTGCAAAAATACTTGCTTCATCTCCACCTGTACCAGCTCTAATTTCAACAATTACGTTTTTAGCATCTTCTGGATCTTTAGGAATTAACATGAACTTTATTTTTTCTTCAAGTTCAGGAATTTGGGCACTTGCTTCATCCAATTCCATTTTTGCCATTTCTGTCATTTCAGGGTCAGATCCATCAGAAATAATCTCCTTAGCTTCTGCAATATTTTCTAATAAAGATTCGTATTGCTCTTTAACTTTCATTACAGCACTTAAATCTTTATATTCTTTATTTATTTTTATATAACGCTTTTGATCAGAAATAATATCTGGTTGGATAATTAAATCTGAAACCTCATCAAAACGTTGTTTTATTATTTGTAACTTATCTAACATTTAATTTTTTATTGGATTGCAAATTTACAATAATTTCTTGACACCACTGTTTATACTCAATTCTGTGGTTAAATTTAAAATTCACACAAAATGAAATATGCAATTATTATTTGAATTTATCTAATATTCGAAAACACCAAATTCACTCTTTATTGTTAATTTCTTTGTTTCTGAAGCTTCTACTTTACCAATAATTTTAGCGTTTACATTAAAACTTTCAGAAATTTTAATAATATCTTTCGCAACTTCTGGAGCAACATAAATTTCCATTCTATGACCACAGTTAAACACTTGGTACATTTCTTTCCAATCTGTTTTACTTTGCTCTTGTATTAATTTAAATAAAGGAGGAATTGGAAACATATTGTCTTTTACAATATGCAAATTATCTATAAAATGAAGAATTTTAGTCTGTGCTCCACCACTACAATGTACCATTCCGTGAATAGTTTCTGAATTGTACTTTTCTAATATTTTTTTTATAATTGGCGCGTAAGTTCTTGTTGGTGATAACACTAATTTACCTGCATCAATTGGTGAGTCTTCAACACTATCTGTAAGTTTTACATTTCCTGAATACACTAAATCTTCAGGCACAGCAGCATCAAAGCTTTCTGGGAATTTTTCAGCTAAGTATTTATTAAAAACATCGTGTCTCGCAGATGTTAATCCATTTGATCCCATACCTCCATTATAATCTTTTTCGTAAGTAGCTTGTCCAAACGATTCTAGACCTACAATAACATCGCCAGGCTTAATATTTGCATTGTCAATTACATCACTACGTTTCATACGTGCAGTAACCGTAGAGTCTACAATTATAGTACGTACAATATCACCAACATCAGCAGTTTCTCCACCTGTTGAATGAATTTCAACACCAAATGTTTTTAAATCTTCTAATAACTCTTCTGTACCATTAATAATTGCTGAAATAACTTCACCAGGTATTAAATTTTTATTTCTACCAATTGTTGAAGAAAGCATAATATTATCTGTTGCGCCAATACATAATAAATCATCAATATTCATTATTAAAGCATCTTGAGCAATACCTTTCCAAACAGAAACATCTCCAGTTTCTTTCCAATACATATAAGCTAATGATGATTTTGTTCCAGCACCATCTGCGTGCATAATTAAACAATAATCTTCGTCGCCAGTCAAATAATCTGGTACAATTTTACAAAATGCTTTAGGAAATAATCCTTTATCTACATTTTTTATTGCATTGTGTACGTCTTCTTTTGAAGCAGATACACCTCTTTGACTGTATCTTTTACTAATTTCTGAACTCATTTGGTACTTGTTTGTGTTGTTGTGCAAAAGTAATTTATCTTTTTCACATAGAGAAACATAAAAAAGCCGAATGAAAAATCATTCGGCCTTAAATTTTATTTTATTTTAATATTATTCCCAATCTGGCATAAATACATTTGAAAAATATAACTCCCTTTCATTATCTATTTCAGTAGACATTACATAAACGTCTTTTTGAGAAACTCCATCGTTAGATGTGTTTACATATATTACATCTGCTTCGTTTGGTGAAAACCTAGGATCTAAGTCGTTTGTACCGTCATTTTTTCCTTCAGAAAGGTCTAAAACTGATGCATCTTCAAATTTATATAAGAAAATATGACTATCAAGTTGTCTATAATTTGAGTTTTCATACTCTGAAACATCATATGTATACAATAGCAATTTATTATCTACAGAAATATTTAGTCCTCCGGCAGCTCCATTAACACCCGATAAAATTGTTGTTTGAACTACGCCCGACATATTAATTGTGAAGATTGAAACGTTGTAGCCCGAAATATCATTTGTTTTTAAAGCTATCATACTTTCATCATTACTCCAATCACATTCTGTAATAAAACTGCCATCTGTTGTTTGGTAAAGCATACTTAATCCACTACCATCTTTATTTATTACATAAAGCTTATCGTAATTAGCATAAATTAAACGGTCTCCATTAGATGACCAAGAATAATCTATTTCATTTAAATCGAATCCATTAACTGGAACGGCAGAAGTAACCTGTGTGGCACTTGAACCATCTTGATTCATTGTAAAAATATGTGTTTCGTTATTATAAGTTCTTAAAAAGGCAATCATTCCTGCTGCCTGGTTTTTTCTTGGCCTCCAACTATTTAAATCATTTGAAGTTAACATTACTTCATTTTCTACATCTCCATCGTTATAATTTACAGAATAAATTACATTATTTCCATTTTCATCTTTCTTTGTATAAAAATACCTGTTTTCTGGATCAACTTTAGTCTTAAAAGTACTAACAGCACTTAAAACTTCATCATTAATATTGTCTGTTGCAGCAACTTGCCAAAAATATTTTTTACCATATTTTAAATCTGAAACAACGTATGTGGTATCAGTTAAACTTTCAACTTTAATTACATCATTATTATAATCGTTCTTAATTTCTAATCTATAAGTAATCGCATCATCATTTGGATCTGATGATTGCCAAATTAATTCAACCGATAACTCTTGATCTTCAATACCATTTGTTGGTGTTAATAAAGTTGGTGTTAATGGCGGCCTATTAAGTGCTGTTTCATCATCCATTTCGAAAATAACATTTACTTCTAAACCATCTGAAACAGTTGCCGCTTGATAATTTGTTAAATACCCCTCTTTATCTGCACTAACAGAATATTCTCCTACTTCAACATCTTCTATAATAAAGTATCCATCAGCATCTGTAAACACAGCATTATTAGTTGGACTTAAAGTTACTTTTGAATTTTCAATAGGATTGAAACTATCTGCTTCAACTACTCTACCCGTTACAGTACCCAAACCTACTAAATCTACAGTGTCTTCGCTGCAACCAAGTGTTAAAGTAAGTACTATTAAAACTAAATATTTAAATATATTTTTCATTTCTATTTTTTTAATTATTCAAATAATACTGATTTAACTTTATTATATGGCTTACCAATGTAAAAATTAAGCCCTAAACCAACTTTCCAATAAAAGTCATCTCGTTTACCTCTAATCAATCCGTCAAAATCATCAGTCATTAAAACATTCTGTTCACCAAAAAGTTTTATTCCAATATTATTTGTTGCTAAATATTCAACACCAAGTCCATATTGAACTTTAAATTCCGGATTATCTAAATTTGTATTTGAAATTGTACCTAAACCTGCATATAGAAAAGGTGTAAAATTATCGTATGGTAAAACATCATACTCTAAATTAATATCAAATGAAACAAAGTCATCTTTAAACGCACCTTCATTTTCTAATTGAAAGTAACCAAGTCCAAGGTTTAAATTTAAATTAGGTTTGTTAAAATAAAACTTATAAGCCAAACTTGTACCTAATTTACCCTTTGGATTTGAATAATCTCCAGATATATGTGAAGTTCCTGCAGTAACACTTACCGCAGTTTTACCTCTTCTATCTTCTAATTTTCTATCATATAAAACTCTACTATTAGCATCTTCTTTCTCCTTTTCATATCTTTCTTTCAATGCCTGAACTACAGGTTCTCCTCCTTGTGGTTTCCATAAACCATCAATAACACCTTCAACAATTAAAGTTTCAACAGCTTTATCTATTGCTTCTTTCACAGCTAATTGAGCAGGTTCATTTCTTGTAACTCCAGTTTCTACCTCTAGTAATCTTTTTAAATTTACATATCTAAATAAATTTGCTGAAATACCTTGCGACAGAATTGTTTTTGAAGTGTAAACTGTTTTTAAAATTTGCCCGTTTGAAGTAGATACAGCTCTTAAATAAACAGTTATTCTATCTTCTCTATACTCTACAGAACCTCCAGCACCAAAATATCTTGCTCCTGAACCTCCGGTAATTATATTTGAATCGTAAGAAACAACACCACCTTCTAATAACACACCCGCAAATAATAATGGCGGAATAGAACTAATTTGCTCTTTCTTTTTATTTCCTTTACTATACTCCTGACGTGTAGATCTAATTATCTGCCTTTCGTTTAGTAAATTACTAACATTCTCTCTTTCAATAGCGGTAAACCATTTAGAATCTTCTAATGATTTTAATAAGATTGAAGTTCCACCTTGAGTAATTGCAGTACTCCAGCTAGAACCGTTTTCTACCAACTTATACTGCCCTGTTTGATCTCTAAATTTATAGACACCAACAATTGTTGGAGTAACTGGTAAAATATCTTTTAATATTTTGTTTTGTGAAGTATTTTCTCCTAACCTAGCCTTAGAAACTTGCAATGGTTGGTTAAAATATGCTGCACAACTTGAAAACAAAAATAAAAGTGAAATAATTGCACTAATTTTTATCTTGTTCATAGTTTATTTAATTATCTGGGATTATTATTTGAGTTTGATCACCCGTAGTAGTATCTAAAACGTTAATGGCTAGCCCACCAACTGTAGGTGTTATATCAACTACTAAACTACCAAAAACATAAGTTCCGACCGTTAAGGCATCATCTCCAAATTCTTGCTGAAATAAATCTTGAGATAATGAATTTAATAATTGCCTATTTAATGTTTCGGTAAATTGTTCTAATTCGGTTTGCTCTTCAAAACCTAAATCATTGTCTTCTGTAAATTTATTTTGTGCTTCGGCTGAAGCTAATAATTGTTGATAATTAAAGGTATCACCTCCAAAAAATGGATTGATTGGCTTATAAACTAATTGTTGAGACTGCATTAAAAAGGGGACACTTAATAATGCAAAAAACAGTAGTATTTTTACATTTTTCATAGTTAAATATATTAAATTTAATTTAAATCTTCTTATTTTTATATAACAACTTCCTTTGTGTTGAATAACCTCGTATTCTTGATAAGGCCTGTGTAGCAGCCATTTCTATATATTCATCACTTGGTCTAGACATAAATTCAAAAATTACTCGATCATCTACTGTTATAGTAATTTTACTACTAGTACCAATACTTGGCTTTTCTGTTATATTTACAATAAACGGATATTGCGCTCCTGAAGTTAAATATTTTTGATAAAAATAATCGTAAAAATCTTTACCTGGTTTTGTTTTAACATCTTCAATAACCAAACCTTTAATTTCTATCTCACTTTCTTCAACATAGGCTTTTTCTTCAAGTTTTTCTGCTGAATAAATAATAGTTGAATCTTTAGAAATAAGTTCTTTATTTTTTCTAACAAATAAATAAACTTTACATTCTTCACCTTTTTGAATGTTTAAACTTAAAGATGATAATTCTTTTTCTTCATTAGGATTTAATGAAAACTTGCCTTCCTGACTATTTCGAGAGTAATTACCCGTAATTCCTTTTTTCAATGAAAAAAGCAAATAATTAAGTTCATCATTATATGTGGCTTCTAAATTTGTAGCAATCCCTTTTATATCAACAAAATTATCTACTGTTTTTGTCACCAATTTAGCTTCTACATTCTGAGAGTTAACTAAAAAAGTAGACATTAAAAACATTAAAAAAACAATATTTCTAATACTTATATTCAAATTGAAACTAATGATTAATTATTGTTATAGTCTTAAAATTAGATTTTTGAACAATACTCATATTATTTATTAGAGAATTTTCTCCATATACCTGTACCGAATTGCTATTGCCAATTTGCTGCACATCTATATTTAAATCATTACGTCCATAATAAGTTAAAAACTCATAACTATTATTATTTCCAACTTGACTCGAATTTAATTTGTTACCTGAAGCTTTTATATTTACATAATTAAAATTACCATACTGTAAAATATTCAAATCAGAATTAACAGTTTTAGAACTAGTTGCAACAGACTTGTTTGTATTTAATAACGATGTATTATTAATTTCAGAAGTTGTATTTTGAAAATACTTATTAATAATGTAGGTATTATCATCAGAAATTTGAGCATTTAATTGAAATGTAATTAAACCAAAAAGGACTAGATATAATATCGATTTAAAGCTCTTTTTTTTCATAATATTTCAAATTTAAGCAAAAAGAGGGATAAATATCCCTCTTTTTTAATAATAAAATTTATGTTATAGATTAAAATGGAGATCCACCTGTTTGACCAACAAATGACATATTACCATTTCCTACTTGATTAACAACACTATTATGGCTGCTTCCAAATTGGCTAGTTAAAGCTAAGTTTCCAGAACCATCTTGCATAGTTAATGCAGTATTATCTCTACCTATTTGAATAACTCCACTCATATTATAGTCTCCATACTGCATAGTTGTAGCATCGTTACCAACTCCAAACTGAGCAATTCCAGACATATTCATATAACCATCTTGCATAGTTAAAGCAGTATTTTCAGCTCCTAATTGCAAAGTTCCACTTAAATTAGCCATACCATCCTGATATGTTTCTGAACCGTTGTCATCACCAACTTGAATAGTTCCACTTTGATTTTCGTCTCCCATTTGTTCAGTATAAGATTCATTACCCATACCCATTTGGAAAGTTATGCTTGTATTACCTACTGCAAACCAAGGACTACTTTGGTATGTACTAGCTATATTACCTTCACCATATTGGTAAGTTCTAGAAAGGTTATTATCTCCAACCTGGTAAGTGTAAGATTCGTTATCGTCACCTCTTTGCATAGTATAAGCATTGTTATACCAGTCTTGTTGCCAAGTTACTTGTAAATTATCATTACCATACTGACTAGCTTCACTCATATTACCCATTGCCCAAAAACCATATTGATTTGTATAAGACTCATTATCTTTACCATCTTGTACTTGGTATGATGTATTAGAGTCACCATCTTGGAAAGCATAAGCATAGTTTCTTCTACCTTCTTGTAATTGGTCTACCATATTACCGAATCCATACTGGTAAGAGTCAGCTACATTACTACGACCTCTTTGAGTTTGAGCTGCATAATTATAATCTCCAACTTGTAACGCATAGGCTGTATTACCCATTTTATTGTTTTTTAAAGTTCTTTGATCCTGATAAACAGTGTTACTATTTCCATATTGTTCAATCATACCTGTGTTATTATCCCAACGTTGTAATTGATTAGAATAGTTTCCAGAACCTGATTGATAAGTAGATGTGAAATTGTTTTCAGCAAAACCTACACCTTGAGAAACTTCTGCATTATTGCTCCATCCCATTTGTGTTACATTAGCTTCATTGTACTCACCTTGTTGATCAATTATAGATCCATTCATAGAAATATATTGATTAACATATGCTTCATTTCCAACTCCACCTAATAAATTCATCGATCCATTTTGATCTATATCAGAGTTGTTCATATACCCAACCTGATTAACAACTGCTAAGTTAGAAACTCCTATAGAGTTTACATCACTTAAATTACCTTGTGCGAAAATTAGTGCTGAACACATTAAAAATCCAGCGAAACTTAATAATTTTTTCATAATAAAAATTTTAAACATTAGTAAATAAAAATTAAATAATTTATTTGATAAATTTATAGGGGAGTATGAACTACTTTTAAGCACAGAAAATGATGCTTAAAAAAGTTGTATAAATTTACAATAAGGGGTAATACGAAAAACTTGAGGTTTATACCGTGGGGTATTTTATTTGTGAATTAGTGGGAAATCTAAAAAATTATCGAATATTTTTTATCCGAAATTTCGTAGTACTAAAGTAGTATTATATTTCTAAATTGCAAAATATCATCGTGTTTTTTAAATAAATCGTAACAAATTACTAATAAACAGTATTAAAATTTAAAGATTTAGTCTAGTAAACTTATCGAGTAAATAATAGTTCTCTATATTTTGTTAATGGCCAAAGTTCATCATCAACCATAATTTCTAATTTGTCGCAATGATATCTAATTTCTTCTAAATAAGGTTTTACTTTATTACAATAAGCTGTTGCTTTCTTTTCCTTATCTTTTAGTTTATTTGCCTTTTTACGCTCGGAAATCATTGCATCGACTTTTGAATGAATAGACTCTATATGACTCGATATTTTTTTAATTAACCTCATTTGCTCTCTTGCATGCTCTTCAAAATCTTTTCCAAAAATATCTTTTAATCCTTTTACGTTTTCAATTAACATATTTTGATAACGAACAGCAGTTGGCACTACGTGATTACCAGCTACATCACCCAATACTCGGGATTCTATTTGAATATGTTTTGTATATTCTTCTAGCTCTATATCATATCTTGCTTCTACTTCAACTTTACTTAAAACATTTAATTCAGAAAATAAATCAATTGTTTTTTTTGAAGTTTTAACTTTTAATGCTTCCGGTGTTGTTTTATTATTGCTTAGTTTTCTCTTCTTTGCCTCTTTCTCCCAATCTATACCATAACCATTACCTTCAAACAAAACATTTTTAGATGATTTTATATATTCTCTTAAAATATTAAAAATGGCTTCATCTTTTTTCAGCCCTTTACTTTCTATTAAAGCATCTACTTCAATCTTAAATTCATTTAACTGTTTGGCAACAATAGTATTTAAAACCGTCATTGGATTTGCACAGTTTGCTGAAGAACCTACTGCTCTAAATTCAAACTTGTTTCCTGTAAACGCAAATGGAGATGTTCTATTTCTATCTGTATTATCTAATAATACATCTGGAATTTTACCTACAACATTTAATTTTAAGTCTGTTTTTTCTTCTGGTGATAATTTACCATCGGTAACACTTTCTAAATCTAAAAGAACTTTTGTTAATTGCTCTCCTATAAATATAGACATTATTGCAGGTGGTGCTTCATTTGCTCCTAACCTATACTCATTACTTGCCGAAGCTATAGACGCTCTTAGCAATTCTTCATAATTTAAAACAGCCTTAATTGTATTAATAAAGAATGTTAAAAACTGTAAATTACTCATTGGTGTTTTACCTGGCCCCAATAAATTAACACCACTATCTGTTGTTAAAGACCAGTTATTATGTTTACCTGAACCATTTACTCCTGAAAAAGGTTTTTCATGAAAAAGGACTTTAAAATTATGTTTCGAAGCAACTCTACCCATAATATCCATTAATAAAGAGTTATGGTCTACAGCTAAATTACATTCTTCATATATAGGAGCAATTTC
Source organism: Lutibacter oricola (assembly GCF_900106565.1). Classification (GTDB taxonomy): domain Bacteria; phylum Bacteroidota; class Bacteroidia; order Flavobacteriales; family Flavobacteriaceae; genus Lutibacter; species Lutibacter oricola. The sequence continues at coordinate 11,783 of NZ_FNNJ01000015.1, read as the reverse complement.
AAACTGATTTGGAGCAACTTCATTATGTCTAGTTTTAACAGGGATTCCAACAAGCATACATTCATTTTCCAATTCGCGCATAAAATTTATTGCTCTACTAGGAATTGATCCAAAATAATGGTCGTCTAATTGCTGTCCTTTAGCTGGCGAATGCCCCAACAAAGTTCTACCAGATAAAATAATATCTGGCCTACTCATAGCCAAAGCTTTATCTATTAAAAAGAATTCTTGTTCCCAACCTAATGAAGATTGAACCTTTTTTACATTTTTATCAAAATATTTACAAACTGATGTGGCAGCAGTATCAACCGCATTTAACGCTCTTAATAAAGGTGTTTTATAATCTAAAGCTTCACCTGTATAAGCCACAAAAATTGTTGGTATACATAATGTGGTACCAAAAATAAACGCTGGAGATGTTGGATCCCATGCAGTATACCCTCTTGCTTCAAAAGTATTTCTAATTCCTCCACTTGGAAAACTCGATGCATCTGGCTCTTGCTGAACTAACTGAGAACCTTCAAAACGCTCAATAGCCATACCTTGACCAATTGTTTCGAAAAAAGCATCATGTTTTTCTGCAGTTGCTCCTGTTAATGGCTGAAACCAATGCGTATAATGTGTTACATTTTTAGATATTGCCCATTCCTTCATTGAAGCCGCAATTTGATTTGCAATTTTACGGTCAATTTTTTTCCCACCATCAATAGCCGATCGAACACCTAAATAAGCTTCTTTAGATAGGTATTGCATCATAGCTCTATCATTAAAAACATTTTTACCGAAAAAATCAGAACGTTTTCCAAAATCTTCAATTTCTAAAGGTTTTCTCTTTTGAGCTGTTTGAATAGCGTTAAAACGGAATTTAGACATATATATATGTATTATTTATTTCAAATACGAAGATACGCATTTTTTTAAATAATTATTTTTCATTTTTACTTATTTATATTTAATTTTTTAATAAATACCCCTTAAAAAAATAGGGTATCTGTAAAAATTATCATATTTAACATTTTTTACCCCCTATTTTTTTTGTCATAAACTCAGTTTTACTATTTTTGGTGAATCATTTTTATATATTAAATAATTACATTATGGCAAAAATTAAATTAGAATACATTTGGTTAGACGGATACTATCCAACTCAAAACATGAGAAGTAAAACCAAAGTTGAAGAACATGAAAACTTTCAAGGAACAGTTGAAGAATTAGGACTTTGGTCTTTTGATGGTTCTTCTACACAACAAGCTTCAGGTGGATCATCTGATTGTATTTTAAAGCCGGTTGCTATTTATCCAGATCCTCAACGTATCAACGGATGGTTAGTAATGACTGAAGTAATGAATGCTGATGGTACTCCACACGAGTCTAATGCACGTGCTACTATTGAAGATGATGATAACGATTTCTGGTTTGGATTTGAACAAGAATACTTTATTATGAGTACTGAAACTGAATTACCATTAGGATTCCCTAGAGGTGGTTACCCAGCTCCACAAGGAATGTACTACTGTTCTGTTGGTGGTTTACACACACACGGTCGTGATTTAGTTGAAGAACATGCTGATTTATGTATTGATGCAGGATTAAACTTTGAAGGTATTAACCAAGAGGTTGCTTCTGGACAATGGGAATTTCAATTATTTGCTAAAGGAGCAAAAAAAGCAGGAGATGAAATTTGGGTTGCTAGATATTTATTAGATCGTTTAACTGAAGGTAGAGGAATGTACATTGAGTACCACCCAAAACCATTAGGTGATACTGACTGGAATGGTTCAGGTATGCACGCAAACTTTTCAAATACAATTTTAAGAACTTGTGGTTCAAAAGAAAAGTATGCTGAAATTTGTGAAGCTTTCCGCCCAGTAACAAAAGAACATATTGAAGTTTATGGTGAGTTTAACGAACAACGTTTAACTGGTAAACACGAAACTGCTGCTATTACAGATTTCTCTTGGGGAGTTTCAGATAGAGGAGCATCAATTCGTATTCCAATTATTGCTGTAGAAAAAGGATATAAAGGATGGTTAGAAGATCGTCGTCCTTCTTCAAATGCAGATCCATACAAAGTTGCTGCAAGAATTATTAAAACGGTTAAACCGATTAAATAATTCTTACATTATAAAACAAAAAAAACACTGCTAATAAGCAGTGTTTTTTTTGTTTTATACTTTATATTTATTTTAAAAACATTGAAACTATAAATGTAATGTATAATGAAATTAATATTAAACCTTCTTTCCAAGTAAATTTCATTTTAACAGGTATAAAATTTAATGGTAATATTAAAAAAGAAATAAACAACATCCAATAAATATCATTCGATAACAAACCTGGATCTGTAACCTTTACAGGTGTAATTATTGATGTAATTCCTAAAACTGCTAAAATATTAAACACATTAGAACCTATAAGATTACCTAACGATATTGCTTTTTCTTTTTTCATAACAGCAATTATAGAAGCTGCCAATTCAGGAACACTAGTACCTATAGAAACGATTGTAATACCTATTACTCGCTCGCTAATATTAAAACTTTTTGCCATTCCAACAGCCCCATCAATTAACAATTCTGAACCTCCCCACAATCCTACTCCACCAAGCACTAAAAAAAGTACATTTTTATATAACGGAAGCATTTCATCATCTTCTGGCATTTCATCAACAACGGCAGGTTTTTGAAACCTTAATAAATAAATTAAAAATATAATTAAAAAGGATAGTAATATAACACCTTCATAACCAACTAAAACTCCGTCAAATGCTATAAATCCATATAACATTAATGAAGCAATCATCATAACAGGCCAATCTGTTTTATAAAAACTTTTTTCTACACTTATTGTTGAAAGTAATATAGTTATTGCCAAAACCAACCCTAAATTTGCAATGTTAGAACCTATAACATTACCCAAAGCTATATCTGCATGACCATTTAATGCAGATTTTACGCTAACAATTAATTCTGGAGCTGAAGTAGCAAACGAAACAACCGTCATACCAATTACAATTTTTGGAATTTGCAAACGTAACGAGAAGCCTACAGCTGCTTTTAACAACCAATTACCACCCAAAATCAACAACACCAACCCAAGAACTACAAATAAAATATTCATAAAAATTATTTTCTGCAAATATAACAGATTTAATAAGTTGAAAACAAAAGTCTAAAACTATAATTCAACCCTAATTAATTATCTTTTTAGTATAAAAACTGTTTTAAAACCTTAAATTTATTGATGTAAAATAAATTCGTAGAAATCAACTATTTGAAATAGCAAATTATTAAAAAATGAAAAAGAGCTTACTTATAATTATTTGCTTTTTAACAAACACCATTATATTTAGCCAAATAATTACAGGAACTATATATATTAAAAAAACTAATGAAGTTTTACCTGGAGCTTCAGTATATTTAAACGGAACAACAATTGGTGAGATTAGTGATTTTAATGGTTTTTTTGAATTAAACATTAATAATATTACAAACACCCCTGTAATTATAAGTTACACAGGTTTCAAAACAATTATAATCCAACCAAAAGATTTTAAAACTATTTCTAAAATATACTTAGAAGAAGCATCAAATCAACTTAAAGAGGTTTTTCTAGGATTAGATATTTGGAGTAGACAAAAGAAGCTTAGAATTTTTAAAGAAGAGTTTTTTGGGAGGAACAAACCTTCCCTCTATTGTACTATTGCAAACGAAAAAGACATTCAGCTTATTTATAACTCTGCATCTCAAACTCTTAATGCTTATTGTAACAAACCAATTATTATTAAAAATCGATATCTTGGTTATAAAAACAACTATTCATTAACAGATTTTGAAATAAAATTCGAAAAAAATGAAAACGATTATAGCATTGTAAAAAGGGTTTATACCGAAGGGTACAGTTTTTTTTCTGAATTAAATAAAAAAAGTAAAAAAAGAATTATAGCTAATAGAGAAAGAACCTATCGTGGATCCATAATGCACTTTATGCGCTCTTTAAAAGAATCTAAATTAAATGAAAACAACTTTGTTATATATAAAAACAGATGGCCTGTAAACCCTTACAAACACTTTAAGGTTAAAGTATTAAAATCGTCTTCGAAAATAGAAGTTAAAACAAAAACTTTAAGTGTACTCTACAATAAAGACAAACAGTCTAAATTAACATTTCACCTTCAAAATGGAATAACCGAATTTTCAATAGACAATTCTGGAAATTTCTACCCACCTAAAGCATTAAATTTTTCAGGAGATTTTGGTTACAGACGCATATCCGAACTACTTCCTTTAAACTACACCCCAAATCCACAACTGGTTTTAAAAAAACAATACTCAGTAAACAAAACTGAGTTACATATTTTACATTAGTTTTCTCATTTTAATTTCTTCAAAACAAATCAAAACCCCTTTTTTAGTTATAATCAATTAGAAAATTACCTTTACTTATCAATACTTGAAACAAAACCTCCATTACCTTATTACATATATTTACTTATAATTATATTTTAGTTTAGTACTAAAACTATATCCTAGTAATTAATTTTCACCAATAAAGCAATTTTATTATTTAGTTATCAATTGAAAGTTAAACTGATAAATACAATTCAAAATATTTGTAGCTAGGTATATAATAGTCATATCTTCATTTAAGAATTAATTCACAAGCTATTTATTAACCATAAATTCTATTAGTATGATCACATTTTTTATGCTAGTAACTGAACTAGTATTAACCATTATTAACTTTTTTATTTAACAACTAAAACTATAAACTATGCTAACAACAATTGGAATTCTATTATTATTAACAGGTCTTTTAACTTTAATTTTAAAACCTATTTTCAAAAATTTTCAACCTTTAAATTGGTTCACTATAAAACGTAGCCTACAAATTATAGCCTTAGGCTCTGTTTTAAGCGTAATATCTGGAATGTTCTTTTATGCTGAACCTGGTACTGCGTATGCAGTACAATACCCTTGGGGTGGTCAAAAAGCAATATTTAACCAAGGTATACATACTAAAATGTGGGGACGTTTAATTCCTATTCAATTTGAAATGCCAATTAAATATGTAATGGCGGATGGTGAAGGAAATTTAGGAGACCAAAGCAAATACGCTTATGTAAATGCAGCAAGACAATGGGAATTTAACGATGCTGTAAAAGGTCGAATTGCAACCTCTATTGTAATAAGTATAAACACAACCGATAGCGATCAATTTTTATCGGTAGCCGATAGAAACAAAACTGAAAAAAACTTAATTAGATCTCGTATTATTCCAAATATTGACCAATCTATAAAAAACACATGTAAATTAATGGCTGCTCAAGATTACATATCTGGACAAGCTGCTGATTTCGACAGGTTTTTTCAAGATCAATTAGAAAACGGAATGTATGTTCTAGAAGAATTAAAGGAAGATGAGCAATCAGACATTATTGGAGACAGTACTGTTATAAGAACTGTAACTAACAAAGAGTCTCGTCAAAAAAGATTCACTATAAAAAGAGACAATTTAGGTGAGCCTATTAGAGTAAACGGAAATTCATTAGGATCTTACGGCTTAACTGTAGTGCAAGCAGTTGTTAATGACATTGACTGGGAACCTACTTTTGATAAACGATTACAATTACAAAAAGAAGAAGTTGCACAAACTCAACTTGAAAAGCAACAAGCTGAACGCGAATTTTACAGAGCTCAAAAAGAAAAAGCTAAAGGTGAAGCTGATAAAGCACAAGAAAGAGCTCGTTTAGAAAAAGAACAAATACAACAAACTATTTCTGCTGAAACTGAAGCAAAAGTTGCAGAATTCAACTTAATAAAAGAAAAAAAACAATATGAGGTTGAGCAATACAAAGCTAAAAGTAAAAAAGTTGCTGCAGACGCACAATCTTACGAAAACTCTAAATTAGTATCTGCCGGTCTTACACCTCAAGAAAGAGCTGAATGGGACTATAAAGTAGCTGTAGGCGTAGCTAGCGAATTAAAAATGCTACAATTACCTACAACTTATATTGAAAGTGGAGGAAACAACAATAAAAGTAATTTATTAGAGTCTTTAATAGGAGCGGAAATTGCAAAGAAAATGATTAGTAAACAATAACTATTAAAGCTAAAAAAGGCCTTACATTTTGTAAGACCTTTTTTTATACTGTACATTAGCTAAATGAAAAAAAATGTATTTAAATTTATTTCTAAGCTTAATAAAATTCTTTTACCCAGCTTTACTAAACAAAGGCTTGATATGGCAAAAGCTAAAAAATGGCAACTTGCAATTATTGGATGGAAATATTTTGTTACAAAAAATAGTTTGTAAGTAATATTTTTATATTATATTTGCACCCGTTAAAACGGCCTCGTAGCATAACTGAATAGTGCACTTGATTACGGCTCAAGAGGTTGGAGGTTTGAATCCTCCCGAGGTCACAAGAAGAAAAAACCAACTTATTTAAGTTGGTTTTTTTATTTTATTCAGTTACTCTACTTTTCGAAAGTAAAATACTCTTATATTTTAAGTATAATAAACTCCGATCTTCTATTCAATTGATGCATAGATTCCGAACAACGCTTACCATTTTGACATTTATTCATTAATTGAGTTTCTCCAAAACCTTCTGCATTTCTAATTCTACTTGCATCTATTCCTTTAAAAATAATATAATCTTTTGCTGCTTTAGCTCTCTTACGTGACAAAATTAAATTTAACTTATCTTGACCTCTAGAATCTGTATGAGATTCAATATCAATTATCATTTTAGGATATTCATTCATTAATGAAACAATTTTATCAAACTCTAATGCAGCATCTTGGCGTATATCCCATTTATTAAGGTCAAAATAAATAGCACCTATCTTAATTTTTAGCAATCCATTTTCTTCAACTATTAATTCATGAATCCTATCTAATCCAATGGGTACAATAATTTCACTAAGACTTTTATTTATTGAAAAAAGTTTCTCACCGTTTTTATATCCAATTCTCTCAACCTTCAATAAATAATTATTATTACAAACAAATTCTTGCTGAAATTTATAATTCCCATTTGCATCAGATACAACTTCCTTCAGTTTATCTCCTTTTTTTGAAAACAAACTAATTTTAGCGTTAGTAATACGTTCTCCTGTAATATTATTAGAAATATATCCAGAAATAAACTGTTTACAAATACCAGCTTTTGTTCTTTCGAAAAAATAAATATCGTCATCTCCTTTACCTGAAGTTCTATTAGAACACACAAAACCTGTACTTAAATCTTCTTTTATAATAAAACTAAAGTCATCAAAACTACTGTTTAAAGGCTCTCCTAAATTTTTTGGCGAATTAAATGTTGAATTTAAGTATTCACTTTCAAAAACATCTAAACCTCCAAGACCATTATGACTATTTGATGAAAAATACAATTTATTTTCAGTAACAAACGGAAACATTTCCTTTCCAAAAGTGTTTATTGTTGGACCTAAATTTTTAGGCTTTGAATAGTTGTCATTAGGTAAAATATCTACCACAAAAATATCAGCACCTCCTATTGTTCCTGGCATATCCGATACAAAATATATTTTTTTTCCATCTGGACTGATTGCTGGGTGTCCAACCGAATAATTATCATTATTAAATGGTAACTCTTTAATAGATTTCCATTCAATTTCACCATTATTATTCTGCTTAGCAGTTGCACTATAAATTTTAAGTTTCTTATCTACATTACTATTTTTGTTTCCTGTAATACTATTTCCTGTATAATATACTTTCTTTAAGTCTTTTGAAAAACATAAAGTTGCTTCATTCAATTTAGAATTAATTTTTGTTGAAAATTCTTTACTAGAAATAACATCCGTTTTATCTGGGCCTAAATTTCCAATATAGAAATTTAAAAAGGGAAGTTGTTTTACGTTGCTAGAAGCTTTAAAATAATTAGAATCTTTTGCTGAAGAAAATATTAATTTATCATTATAATAGGTCGGTCCAAACTCAGAATACATTGTATTTATTGAAATATTTTTAAGTGAATACTCTGAATACTCTTGTACCACTCCAACTGAATCTAAATTAGCTTTATAATCTTTTTTTGAAAATTTCATCATCCATTTTTTACCTTGGTTAACCTTACCAATTCCAATATACGATTGAGCGTATCTATAAAAATATTTAGGCGAAACTGCTTTACCATAAGTTGAAATTAATTTACCATACCATTTGTTTGCTAAATTCATTTCCGTACTAAAGTAATATGCATCTCCAATTTTTTCTAGCACAACCATTGATTTGTCTCCGTTTTCAAATTGAGATTCAAATATTTTAGCCGCTTCTTTATACTCCATTTTATCAAATAATAAGTTTCCAACTTCATATTTTTCTTGAGAAAAACCTAGTGAAAAAATGATAATAAAACTTATTGTAACTATTTTTTTCATTCTATTTGTTTTAAAAACTTAGAGGTCTATTTTTTAGTATTCCTTTTTTTAACTATTAAAAAAATCTTGGTGAAACAATTTTTCCAAACCTATTGAAAAAGTCATATTTCAAAAATATTTCATGAGTACCAGAATTATAACTAGCCAACCTAGTTGTTTCCATATCGTACCCATATCCAATAAAAAATGAATCACTTACTTGAAAACCCACCATTGCACTTACAGCTATATCCCATCTATAAGCTAATCCTGCAGTAAATTTTTCGTTAAATAAAAAATTTCCCGACACATCTATTTGTAAAGGAGCTCCTTGTACCGCTTTAGTTAACAGTGCTGGTTTAAATTTTACGTTAGAATTTAAATCAAAAACATGACCCGCTATTAAATAATAATTAACACGTTCTTGGGCTATAATACTGTTAGCGCCAACATTTGCATACTTATCAAAATGTTTTGTTTTAAATAAATTTGGTGCCGATAAACCTATGTATGATTTATCTGAAAATAAATAAAACCCTACTCCTACATTTGGCGAAAACTTATTATTAATATTTGTTTCAAAACTAAAATCACCTTGATGGTAAATATTCAACTTATTAAAATCTATATTAAGTAAATTTCCACTTGCTTTTAACCCAAATGAAAGCTTATAATTTTCAGACATAAGAATTGTATATGAAAAATCTATAGCTACAGAACTTTCATCTGAAGGACCAATTTTATCATTAATAATTGATAAACCTAACCCAACATTACTCTTATTTAATGGTGCATGAATGGAAGCATTTGTAGTAACCGGAGCCCCATCTAAACCAACCCATTGAGCTCGATTTAAAAGAAAAAGACTTGTACCTGCTTTTGTGCCTGCATACGCAGGGTTTACACTATTAGTATTATACATATATTGAGTGAATTGCGCATCTTGTTGAGCAAAACTTAAACCCGCTAAAAGCATAAGACTTAAGACTAATATTTTATTTTTCATATATTTTTATTTAGTATACCTAAGGGTTTTATCCCTTAGGTAATAAATTAAACTATCTATCTTCTATTTATATACAAGTAACCTGCTTTCTTAAACATTTTACCACCAACACCTTTATATTTCAAAATATAATAGTAAGCTCCATCTGGTAATTCTCTTGATTTATGTATGGTTAATCTACCTTCAGAAATTCCTTTAAATGCTCTATCGGTATTATTATAATGGTCTCGTTCAAATACTAAACCACCCCATCTATTATAAATCTCAACTCTATTGTCTGAGTAACATTCTATACCTCTAATATAGAATACGTCATTCTCTCCATCATCATTAGGAGATACCGCATTAAATACTTCTATTACACATCCTGAAATTGTTAACACTGTTGGATTATCTCCATATTCATCTTTATCATCAGATGAATCACTTACTACAATTCCTTTAATACTTGAACCGCTAACTGATGCTTGGTTTGTTACACTTCCATTATTAATATCATCTTGTGTTATTGAATAAGTAGCAGTAAACGTACTATCATCAACTTCTCCTGCTTCTAACGTTATTGAATTTCCATATACCGTTACACCTGGCAATGGATCTACTACTGTAATATTAGATAGTGCTACATTACCTATGTTTCTAATTGTGAAACTATATGTAATTGTTTCCCCAGCTTGTGCGTACCCATCAGAGTTATCATCGTTAAAAATTGCTGTTTTAATAATAGCTATACTAGGTTTCTGTTCTAACTCTGTAATTGTTGGGTTATCATCTCCATCAACTGCATCTCCATTATCAGAAACATCTGAAACTTTATTACCAAGTACATCATCACAAATAACAGTTGCTGTATTAGACACACTACCATTATCTATATCTTCCTGAGTAATTGTGTAATAAGCATCTACCGTTGCATTATCATATGGTTCTAACAATCCAACTACCGCAATTGGTGAATCAGAAATTAACGGGTCACTTATAACTACATTACTAAGATTTACATTTCCTGTATTAAATACTGTAAATGTATAAGTTATAATATCTCCAACTTCTTCACCACCTATTGATGCAGTTTTAATTAACTCTAAAGAAGGTTCAGATTTAAGATTAACTGTTATTGTCACAACTGCATTTGAAGAATCTCCATCCGCATCAGTTATCACATAAACAAAACTATCAGTTCCATAGAAATATTCATCTGGCTCATATGTATAAACACCTTCCGCATTCATTATTACAGTTCCATTTAATGCCCCTCCATTATCTCCAACTAAGCTCCAAATATTTCCTCCATCATCACTTGGGTTATCATTATTTGCTACACTTGCACCCACAATTGCAACATCTTGTTCTGTTGAAATAATATCATCATTGGCAATTGGTAAGTCATTTACCTCTGTAATTGTAATAATAACTTGCTCATTACTATCTGCAATATTAACACCGTCTGATGAGTTATAATCAAAAGTTACAGTTCCATTCCAATTTAAATTTGGAGTAAATGTTAAGCTGTTAATTTCTGAAGCAATAATTACATCTCCAATTAAAACTTCTATTTCATTCAAATACAACACTCCATTATCTGGCAAGCTTACAATAATAATACTCTCTAATGAATCTCCATCTTCATCATCAAATGAAGTAATAAAATCACCTAATGTAAAGTCAACATCATTATCTTCAATTCCTGATACAACTACATCCACTATAATTGGAGAGTAATCATCATTAATTATTGTACCTATACCAATTGCTTTTCCAATAACAAGATTATTTCCATTTGAATTCAAATTACTCAATGTAATAGTAAATACTTCATCCAATTCTTCTTTATTGTCTGTTGTAATATCAACTTCAACTGTTTTACTAATTTCACCTGGTAAGAACGTTAATGTTTCAACTGGAATTGCTACATAATCATTATCAGCCAATTGTGCTGTCCCATCATATGTTTGGTAATCGATAGTAGTTATAACATTTGATTCATTTGTTAATGAAACAGTAAATTCTAACTTAGTAATACCTACATCTCCTTCAGAAATTACCACATCATTAATATTTATAGTAACACCATCTTCATCACTAATGGTAACTGTTGCTACGGTCGTGTCTAAGGTTACCGCTGTGTTTGTTCCTGTTAAGGTTACAACCACTGTCTCTCCTGCTGTTTCAACTAAGTTATCATCAATCACCGTGACTGAGATCGTTGCTGTTGTTGTATTGGCTGGAATGGTAACGGTGGTTCCAATGGTTGCATAATCTGTTCCTTCTGTTGCTGTTCCTGTAACTGTGAAGGTCACTTCTGTATCGGTACTTACGGCATTGCTTAGGCTTACTGTGAACAGTCCATTGCTGTTTGGTTCACTTGCCTGATTCGTTGCTGCTAT
>NZ_FNNJ01000006.1 GCF_900106565.1 Lutibacter oricola | reverse complement strand
GGTTGTATTGCTCCGGTTACCTATTTATCTGGTATTGGAAAAGGAACTACTTCAAAACTATTATTTCAAAAAATTGTATCGCTATGCTACCAAGCATTTGAGCGAAAAGAAAAAGTAATCTTAACCATTAAATCATAACTTATGAAACTTAAAGAACGTTATAAAAAACCGACTCCTCCATTTTTTAGAAAATTAAGAAACATTGGAATTGCATTGGCCACCGCTGGTGGTGTTATAATTGCTGCTCCAATTTCATTACCTGCAGCTGTAATTACTGTTGCAACGTATATGACTGTTGCCGGAACAGTTGCTACGGCTGTAAGCCAAGCTGTTGTTTCTGATAAAAAGAAAGACAAAGATCTAGATTCTAAAATTGACTAACTCTTAAATTTAGCAATCGAATTGGAAAACAATATTCAAATAAAGTCTGGGGTTATTGGTGGGACTTTGCTATCCACTGTTTTAAATATTAGCATAAACGATGTTATTTTTACCATTGTTATGGCTGTTATTGGCGCAGTGGTTAGTTTTTTTGTTTCATATTTTTTAAAGCGATTATTTTCTAATAAATAAAAAAGCCTAGCTAATTTTTATTTAGCCAGGCTTTTTTCATATGCATTGTTATCGGTAGATTTTCTTTCTTTTATAGTTGTCAACTCCTTTAGTTTTGTGAATATTTTCGGATGAATTGGTTTTTTCAAGTCTAATTTAGATGTTATAATTCCATTACTTTTATATATGTCATAAACTAATTCAGAGCAATAAACTTGTTCTTTATTAAGATTATCAAAATCATAATCAAAGGCAATTTTTAGTGTTTTATATTTATCGATACTTTTATTAATTGACGAAACAGATTTAGCAATATTTTCACTTCTCAATATTTTATAATAATTCACATTACTTAATTCTATAAAACTTTGTAAATTATCATAACGTATTCCGTTATCTTTTGTTCCGTCAGTTGTTGAGTGTAAAACAAAAACATTATTATTTTCTTTACATATTATACCAACGTGAGTATAACTCTCAAAAGAAAAGTTTATAAGGTTTAATACTTTACTTTGAAAAGACTGACCACTTGTTACTATTATGTCTAAATGTTCAAATTTATTTATGTCAGTTTCGTTTATTATAATACGTTCTTTTTTATGAAGAAATAGAATAATCAATATCACAAATAAACAAACTGAAAATATTTTAATCAGTTTTCGGACTCGCATTTTTATCCATAAAATAACCGATTACAAAACCAATAATAGCAAAAACAACAACACCAATAATTACATTCCCTATTAAATCTTTTGCCTCTAAAATTTCATCAAAATGTTTTACATAGCCAGAAATTCCACCAATTTTTGCCCTAACCATTTCTGGTTGAAAATAATAACTTAATGGCAATCCTAAAACTCCACCAACGATAGTAAATAATACTTTTTTCATAAATATAAATATTTATTTAATTCCTACTTCTGAATTAGATTGGCTTTTCGGATTATTCCCAATGTATATTAAAATAATTTAGTTTGGTCTATAAGTAAATTTAACTTTAATCACCTTATTTTCTAATGATTTTATATAATATGTATTAGAATTCGGCAAAGTTTTAGCACCTAAATTTGGACCTGTTTCTGTTATGTTTGCATAATTTGAATTACGTGTTTTCCAGCCCATTTTATATTTATTTTCAGCATTCCATTTGCAATTTTTCAGTGGTACCGTTTTAGACCATTTATCTGGATAGTATGTATTTGTAAAAGTTATATATTTCATTTTTACGTTATTAAAATACCAACCATTATTGCCCAAATTATAAATAACTTTTATTTCGCATTCGTGAGTAGATTTTGAGTTCTCTCCATACAATTCCATTTCAATATCATATTCAATTCTATTACTATTTTTTATGGAATTTAATATTTTGAATTTTTTGAATTCAGATAGGTAATCAAAGCTCCAGCCAGGAATCTTATTTCCAATCAAATCTCCTCTAATTTTATCCTTATTTGGTTCAGGGTCTTTTATTGTTTCTATTTTACTGTTTATTTCATTATATAGTTTACTTTCTTTCACATTAGTATTTGTTGAACAATTATTCTGGTTCTGATTATATGATAATTCAAGTTTATTCCGACCTTTGTAATCGTTATTGTATTTTCTTTCAATTAATTGGTATTCTTTGTTGATATTTTCAATACAATTATATTTTTTTTTGTTTATTGGAGATGAAATATTTTGAAAGTCATTACGTGCTTCCTTTCTTTGCTTATATTTAGATTTATCAAAATTATTTGAAAAATCAGTATACGCAGAAATAATTTCTTTGTTATAAGTCTTATAACACTCACACATTTTAGAGGCCATTTCCTTGCCATCTTTGGTTGGGTGATTTTTAATGAAGATGTAATAAAACACAGAGAACAACATCACTAAAACACCTATGATTCCTATTAACTTTGGGTTAGATTTAATCCATTTTTTAATTTTATTAATATTAAGTAATAAAACTCCAAAAAATGAAACCAATACTTTGCCAATGCTTTTTCCTGTTTTTTCATAATTTACTTTTGGAACTGCTACTTGATTTGTATCTTTTGCTACTTGATTTTCACTTGTTTTATCCATAAAATAACCAATTATGAACCCAATTAACGCGAAAACAACAACACTAATTATTACATTTCCTATTAAATCTTCTGCTTCTAAAATCTCATCAAAATGTCTAACATACCCTGAAATTCCACCAATTTTTGCCCTAACCATTTCTGGTTGAAAATAGTAACTTAAAGGTAATCCTAAAATTGCTCCGATGATTGTGAATAGCGTTTTTTTCATAATTGAATAGTAACTTATGTTTTAAAATATATAATATTCCGGTTTATTAAGTTAATGAGCAATTTATAATGAAAATCCTTTATTTTTCAGTGATATTTGTATGTTTCCTATTGAAATGTTAATTTTTTTCATAATTTACCGCTAACTTGTTCTATACAAACTAACTTCACTAGTTACTAGGTTAAAGCAAAGAATAAACCAACGTTTAATCTATTTTAATAAAATCAATATGATTCCACTTGCAATTATTTGGTAATAGTACTTCTTAATTTAACTAGTTGTATATTAGATGTAACTGTTGATAAGCTTTTAAGGTCTACGTTAATCAATAAGGTGTTGTAACTTAATATATAACGATAATTAAAAAAAGTTGATTTTTAAATGTAAACCCAATTGCCCCGCTAATTCAATCATATTCTTAGTGCCTCTACTTTTCCCATTCCAAAAGACAATTAATGCGTCAGCATAATTAGCCATTTGTTCATTTCGCTTTGGACCTGCAGCTTTTCCAAATTTATTCCAATCAGCAGGAAATCTAGTTATTTTATATCCTCTCTGTTTTGCGTATAGCTCTCCTAATTTATCGGCACCTTTGTAATAAGCTCCAGATACAATTTCAATAATGTTTTGATCCTGGAGGAGGTTGTCGCATTCAGTGCATAATTTTTCGTAGTCGTTGAAGGTTCTGGTTCCTGCTATTATTAGTTTCATAGTTTTTAGTTTTAAATGGTGAGATTCCCAGTCAAGCTGAGAATGACGATTTCCACCCCCTTTGTCCCCCTTGAAAAGGGGGAGATTTATTTCTTAGGACCTCAACAAAGCAATTTTTAATTTTGAAATTGCTTTCAATTGTAATTTTAGATTTTGTTCAAAGGCTGTGATTTTTTTAAGCTTCTCAACTTTTAATTCCCATTGCTGCAGCTCGTAATTTTGTAAGGCTGTATTTATTACCGTTTTTGCATCTGAAATACAGATAAAAGGAATAACACTACCTTTTAAATAGTAGCCAAAGAATTGACCTGTTTTAAGTGATAAACATAGGTAATACAAAGACTCTCGGGTTTCTTCCGAAACTGTTGTAATTACAAAACAGTTTGGGCAAGGTTGGTCCATTGGCCTACCACTATTTAAACCTTTGTTTAAAATAAAAAAGTGCGGTTTGTTGTAGGTTCTTCCTTCCTGGTGTGTCTTGATTTCATAAGTTGACATAGTTCTCCATTTAAAATTATGCGCTTCGCGCACATAATTTTTCAGAAAACAAAAGAAAAAAGATAGCCACAGCTAGGTTGTGTGGATATGACTGTCAAGGTTTTTTGTAAAAAATATTTTAGTAGTATTTATAATAGGTTTCTAGTTTTACCCCTCCGCCTTTGGCACCTCCCCTTTAAAAGGGAGAAGTTTGTAAAATATTTTTTTCAAAACCCGTAGGGCTTGACCTTGAAAGGCTTAAAGCGGCTGGAGATGAAAACAACCGATATTTGCTATGTTTTTTATTTTTTACTTTGAACCTAAATTATACTATTATGGAAAATCCTTTTGAAATTATTATAGAAAAACTAACTGCTATTGAAACTCGAATTTCCTCAATTGAAAACAGACTGCTAATATCAAATGCTGTATTAGATTTAGAAGTTATGAGTTTAAATCAACTGTGTAATCATTACGACTTAACTAAAAGCTTTGTTTACAAGAAAACACATAATCGGGAAATACCGCATTATAAAAAAGGGAAACGATTGGTATTTAAAAAAGATGAAATTGATGCTTGGTTATTAAAAAACAAGGTTAAAACAATGGCTGATTTACAACGTGAAGCTACAAAGTATTCTATTAGTAAAATAAAGTAACTACTAAAATGATTTCAAATAATGAAGTTCGAAATATGTTTTTTAAAAGTTGATATTAGCAGGTAATCGCGAAGCATTTACGCGAGCCGCCGCGAGCTGAACGGAGGGTGTTGGGGCAAAAGTACGTTGCCATCGGCATAAGTACGTGCAACGACTACGTGGTACACGCAAAGGGTGGCGGTGTTTTTGATGCTGAGGGAAAGGCAAGGGCAATTTATGTAGTGGTATTTATTTCCTATTATTCATTTTTTACTTGTCTAAAAAACGAATCAAAAAAGGACACTTTTTAGTAGGAATTTCTACTGCGTAGAACCGTTATTAAAACTTCGCGTCACTACGTTCCTTGTTTCGAAGCTTTTAATAAACTATTCTTTCTAAAAAGGTTTTTCAATTTTGTATACTCGTAAAGTTTTAAGGGTTTTATTGTGTTCCTTTTTTGTGAGTTCTACTTTATAACAACTACTTTTTAAAACTAAAACATAACGGAATACTTTTGCTCTTGTGTGCGTTTGCAATATGTTTTAAGAGTGACTGAAAGAAGCGATTAAATTATATGCAAAATGGTTGCAATCAAAAACTGTGACACCCTTTTTTTTTTAGCCCGAAGTGAGCAGCAGGCGAGCGAAAATAGTGTAATAGCGGTTTGCCCTTAATTAAAAGACTTGCGTAGCAAAACCTATAAGGATTTTAAGGGCAAAAGATAGCTATGCGTGAGTAATGCGTGGAATGTGTGAAGTAAAATAAGTAACTAGTGCTAAATGAGGACTGTGGACGAATTAGTGCTAGTTATGGTAAGTACAAGGGAGTATTTAACCCCTCCGCCTTTGGCACCTCCCCTTACAAGGTGAGGAATTCTAATTTTACTTAATTTCTAAATACCCTTGTAATTATATTTTATGAAACAAAATGGAGCGTATTGCGAACACCTTATTACCTGCGAATTATTCTGTTTTGTTGTGCTTATTTTTATGGAAACGGATTTAAAAAAGCGCAAAGGCTAAAAGTAAGTGCTTTTTTCAAGCTCTTACTGTGCGAAATTGAAAGCTTTATGGAATGGAGTGCTAACGGAATGGAATAATGCTGGAGAGGTGAGATTTTTTTTTAGTATTGTAAATTTATTGGTTTATACGACGTTGTAGTTAGTTGAATATTTTAAGAATTCTTTATAATATTCATTTCTAGACTAAAAGCAGGATTACCAATGGTACTAATTTCAATGTTTTTCATAATGTATTTTTTCCCCTTTTTAGTAACAGGTATCTTTAAAATTACGGTGTCTTTTTCTAATTTATAAACAGTTTTTAAAACCCAAGCTAATGTTCCATATTCATTTTGTTCATATGACATTAATGATACGGGTAAATTCTCCTTTATGATTTTCCAATCATATTCAACTTCTAGTCCAACCTGTATAAATTCTTTTTTGTAAGTTAGATATAGGCATTTTTCTGAATCAAAATTTGATTGAAAAAGACTTCTTCCTGATTCGCCATTTTCATTTGTTTTGTTATATTCTTTAACTAATTCGTATAAACTAATGAGGTTTGTTTTGTCATAGGTAAATATTTTATTGTCAGGATGAGCTTCTTTTGAAAGTAAATATTCCTTGACCTTTGTTGCACTAATTTGATGCTTATTTGTAATTGTTTTTTTAAATACAACTTTTAAAATTTGAAAATCAACGTATCTAGATTTAAATCCAAAAAAATCAATTGGAATATTGTCTATATCTAATTCAGATAATTTAATTAAACTAACTTTATTTCCAGACATTGAAACTTTTTCAATAATACTTGCTGGGAAATTTTGTCTTGAAACACATATTAAATGTTGTGCCCCAATTTCATCAAGTTTCTGAATCCAGCCTCGATAATCATTTGGCTTTATTTTACTATTTCTATCTTGAACTTCAATTATAGTTATTGTTTCTCTGGGCTTTTTTCCTTTAGTAATAACTATATCACATTGTGTAGTATAACCATTTATTGAATTCAAAATTGGCATTTGAACATCTTGTTCAATCTTAGCATCAGGATCAATAGACCTTTCAATGAGCTCTACTAAATGCTCAAAATATTTTCCATCTTTTTTATTCATAAAATTAACTACAATCTTATTAATTCAACTATAAAGATAATTTAGTTATTTATAACTTTTTGTTTGATAAATTTAATGTTATTAAATTTATCAAACAATTGAACTCTCTTATCATTAAACAAAAATAAATTACTCCCAATCATATAATCCTTCTCTATTTATAAATTTTTTGAAGCAATAGTTTATTTCTGATAAAGCTCTTTCCACACCTACTGAATTTATTTTTGAACTGTACTTATGAATACCTTTTGAATTTTCAAAAAATCTTCCAATTGGATCTACCATTATATATGAACCTTTCATATCATAATTACTTTCTTTTATATAACTTGAGCTTTTATGCCTTTTTAAATAATTATTGAACTCAAATTGATTCACCATAAAATCATCTTTGTATTTATCATTCTGAACCTCTATAGGTAATGCTTGAAATATTTTCCACCTTTCTGGTTTTACCCAATTTATAAATTCATTAAAATCTTCATTTTTATTAAAATTAGAAACGACTGTATTTATTTTCAATTTAAAACCAATCTCTTTTATTAATTGAATTAATTCAATATATATTTCTTCAGTAAAACTGTTATTTTTATTAAATCTACCAGATCTAATATTCGTTTCTATATTAATACTATCAATACTTATTGCTATCCAATCCAAATAATCTTTATTTTCATTCAACCAATCATAATTTAGCATACTTCCGTTAGTTACAATAGAAGTAGTCATACCTGCATTTTTTGCTATTTTTAATAGTTTAGGTAAATATTTACATAAAGTTGGCTCACCTCCTGAAAAAGTTATTTTTTCAAAACCAAATCCTGCCAGGTTTTGAACAGTTCGTTTTGCTTCTTCATATTCTAAATTATTCTTTTTAACGTCATTAAATGTCCCAAAACAAAATTTACATTTATAATTACATGCTTTCCAAAGGTGAAAATTCACAGCAGGGATTATACCTTTTTCTACTAAATTCCTCATTTTCTTGTGTTTTAATGTTAGCTAATAGCTTACACAAGAGTTGAGTTATTTCTAAACTAGGTATTTATGATCTTCATTAAATTTTGTTAATTCAATGTTTCCAGTCTTAAATGTTTTGTTTAAATCTTGATGTTTCCACACTTTATTATCTTTTATAGCTGTTAAGATATCATTAGGCATGCAGTTATTCTTGTCTTTCCATAAATTGCAATCTTTTTCATTAATACCGCAAGAATTCTTAGTGTAATTAGGATTTGATTTATTTAACATATTAAGTATCCAATCAATAGGAATTTTCATTTCACTATCAAAAAGAGCTTTACCAATTTTTGGAACAAGCATATTGTAAAGGTCATTTTTAAGTATTATTAATAATTCAAAAAGACTAATTTTTAGGTGTTCGTTATTAAAAATCAAATTATCAGATTGATAAATATTAGAAATGATAAGTGTGACAATTTTTAAATCCTCCTTTTTACAATTAACATTAAGTTCTTCAATTGCTTTTATTTCTTCAAAATTACTTCGAATATAATCTTTAGCTTTATGCAGTTGATCTGATGCCTTTGAATTAAACTTCAATGTTTCATATTTTGAAGTTTTCATTATATCTTCTTCAACATATGTTGATTTTAACTCAAATAAAAATAATGTGTTTTCTTTAAATGCTAAAACATCAATTTCCCCCTTTAAATTTTTATGTTCATAACAATAACTAGCAATTGAATCAAAATTTACTTCCCTGAATAAATCAGCTATAAATTTTTCTGTATTTGCAGGTTGCAATATTAAATTTCTATTATTATCAGTAACTATTTTTTTATGCAAAAGTACTTCCCATCTACAGTCTCTTAAGAAACTTGAAAGCCAAATATATTGTTTTCCAATTTTAATCATTGGACGTGTAGTAAAATCAATATTAAACCTCCTACTAGAACTTAAGTCTGTTGTAAGGAAATTAAGTATAATAATAATTTCTTCCTCTGTCCAATTGAAATACTCTTTACATTTACTAATTAATTCTGTTTCTTCATAGCTAACAATATAATCTGAATCAAATAATCTCTTAAAATTTTCTGGTATTACACGCTTTAAAGAGCCTTTAAAGGAACCGTCATTATCATATATAATCAATCGACCTTGTGGTATCATGAAATTTGAAAAGGTATTTAATAAGAGTAAAACTTTTTCTATATCAATTTTAGAATTACTATGCTTATCATCTATTATTAGAGGAATTTTCAAAAACTTAAAATATTCTATTGAAGAAGCAATGGAAAGCTTAAATTGTTTCACCCATAAATTAGGTGATTTTTTTATCTCTTTTAATTCATCTGTATTTTCAATTATTCTATTATTAAAATAAACTTCATCATACGTACCTTTTTCCAATGTTTTTCTATACAAATCAAATTTTGAATTCGCAGATAACTCTGAATCTAAACCATCAATATATTCAAAATTAGCAAGCCCTGTAAAATAATTTTTAATTTTATATTCACTACTAGCCTTTGCTAATAAAAAATCAACAACACTTCTAAATTTTGCCTTCTGTTCATTTATTTTTTCTCTAGGGATTAAAAATGAATTTTGATGAGATTCTGCAGGACGAATTTCTGGCATCTGTTCTTTTGCGTTACAACTAAATTCTTTTGAATTATATTTATTAGCTATATCGAGCTTACTATCTATAACAAATTCTTTTTTTAAATTTAGAATTGTATTTAATATTGAAATTAATTGAGCTTCATAACTAAGAATTAGACTCCTATTATCTTTTGTTTTTTCTGAATAGCGTTTAAATTGTTCATAATAAGAAATCATTTGGATACAAATATCCTCGTAATCCATACTTTCAATAATCACAATATATTTGGCTAATTCTGAATTCCAATATTGACGATAATCTTTTATATATTTTAATTCACCATAAAACTGTTTTAGCTTAAAATCTCTTTTAAAAACAGTAAAACTATTCCAATGATTGCATTGGGCAAAAGATTCTGTGAGTTTTATAACCTTTATTAGTGTGGATTTTTTATTTGAATTTATTAGAAGACTTAAAAATTGCTCATTTACATTTTCTTCTTTTGAAAAATAGCCAAACAAGAAATCATCTAAAAATGGTTCTTTTATTAAATCATTAAACCATTTTACAGGTAAATTAGATTGCCAAAACAATTCAGAATTTTTGTTACTTCTTGAATATAAATAACAACTTGATCTTTTTATGAAAGATATTACTTCAGAAAAACTACTATTTTCTAAATTTAATAAGCTTGATTTTAATTTATTTTTATTCATTTCTTAAATTTTAAATATTACCAATAAGGTTAATTTAATTAATGAATAGTGCAAATATAGCAATATTTTCATATTAGATAGTTTTATATAATATTATTTAAAGATTCTTAATTATCATTAAACATGTTTAATTTCAGCTTTGATTAAATGTTTTATTATCTACCTCCAATTTTTTAATGATAAAACATTCCTTTTAATTTTCTCTAAATCAGTATCCAAATCAAAATATGATATAATTTTTTTCTCTGTTTTATGACTCCATTTTTCAATTTGAAACTTTTTGTTTTCTATTCTTATTTTAAAAGTGTCTTTATTTTTTTCTATTTGAATAAAACCTCCTTTATTATTTGTATAATATTCAGCTTTTATTCCCCCAATTGAAAAGCATTTATTCAGTCTCTTAAGTAATACACCTCTTTTATATCTAACCTCTCTATTCTGTATGGTTTGAATAAAATCAATATAGTATTTAAAACTATCATTATCTTCAAAATTCGGAGGTAATTCGTCTTTAACATTTTTTATAAAATGGCTAAGG
Source organism: Lutibacter oricola (assembly GCF_900106565.1). Taxonomy (GTDB): domain Bacteria; phylum Bacteroidota; class Bacteroidia; order Flavobacteriales; family Flavobacteriaceae; genus Lutibacter; species Lutibacter oricola. The sequence goes on along the minus strand of NZ_FNNJ01000006.1, from coordinate 226,300 downwards.
ATTACTTGCTTAAATGCTTTATTTTTCTCCAAATAAGTTTTAACATCTGGAACCTCTGCTTCTTTTTTTGAAGGTGTTAATACAATATAAAAAATTTGTTTCTGAGAATCTTTATAAGTTTCAACAATATGCTTTTTATATACTTCTAAAGGATTGTTTAATTTATGATTGATCTTAAATTCAATACATATGATAAATTTAGCAGTATCAATTAGAATATCAATTCTTTTATTTTCATCAGTATCTTTACTCGTTTTAACTTCTGTTTTGACTTTTACGTTAGCTATTGAATTTAAAATTCGTTTTTATTCTTCAGAGGTATTTTCTTGTGAAACCAATGAATCCTTCGAAGAAGGATATTTTTTCACATCTAATTCATAAAATTTAGTTTTTAATAATGCTTTAATGAATACATCTCCTAAACCATGAGATTCCTTATCCCTAAAAAAGAATGCCAATTAATTAGCTATAGGAACTTCTTTATCGTGTATCTCTAGTATTTCTAAATATGTTTTCTTTGGCTCAGGCAATTTCTTCATACTTTTTATTAATTCCATTCTAAGTTTATTTTTAAGTTAATTCCATCACTACTTACTTTGCCAGTCTATCCGCAGTAAATAGCCCTTTATTTCATTCTGTAAATTCAAACCATCTATATTTCAATTAGCCTTTATTGCTTGCTATCTTTTTTAAGTATCGCCTTGACTTGCCATTTTAATCGTTCCAAAGATCCAATATCTAAAGCTCTTTGACCAGAAAGCATACCGCTAAATAATATTGGAACTTTGTTTCCGCCAATATTAATTTCATAAGTCCCAATTTTAGAGTTAAAATCCTTATTAAAGTCAAGATTAAAACCTTTCCAAATTTTGTCAAACTTATGATGTTTACTTTTCTTTTTTCCAAAAAATTCTGAAGCTAAAGAATTAGCTACAATTATTATTAACGGTTCAGATTTTTCAATAATTTCAAATGTTATATCTAGTTGATCTTGTAGAAACTCAATAGATTTATATGACAATTTTTCTATTATTTTCTGGTTAGTTTCTCTTAAAAAAAACAAATCTAAGTGTGTCCACTTGGAATTATCACAATACCCAGCTACATCTTTAAATTTCTCAAAATAAGTAATGTCTTTTTCATTATTTTCAAATACATCATAAAATTCAATTTGTTGATTTTTCTCTTCTATACTACTTTTTTGTGTAAAAGAAGGGTTAATCCCTATAAACAAGATTGATTTTTTCAAAATATATTTTGGTAAAATTGGAGATTTTCTATATTCAAAACCTCCTTCATTTAACTCAGGAATATTCTTATGTTTTTCCCAAATGCTAAGTACTTTTTCCTTATAATTTTCTTCTAAATTAATTTTATTCAACTTTTACTTTTTTAAAATATGTTTATTTCCCTTTTTTATTATCTACAGGTTGCGCATAGTAAATTAAAAACTCTTCTAAAGCTAAACGCTCAAACCAAGTTTTAGAATTAATAGCTATTGTACATACATATTTAGGCATTACACTCCACTTATGCATAATTTTACAAGAGTTGTCTTTAGAATATTGAAAATAGTTACTAAGCCTTTTACCTATATTCTTAGATTCTCCGATATAAATTACATTTTCATCTTTATCCATTATTAGGTATACACCATATTTTCCATTATTTGGCCATTCACTTGGCCACCCATTACTACCTATGCTTTCCGGAAACAAATCATACACTCCACTAATTTCAAATTTTTCAAGGCTTTCTGCTCTATATTTTTCAGAATATTCACCTACTTTCTCTATAACGTCTTTTAGTTTTTTCATTTTAACGCAAATACTTTTTTACTAAAGGTGATGGGTCTGAATCTGGGTTGGTCCAATCAGCACGACTAGGATGTGTAGCTGAAATTACAATTTGTCCTTTTTTATTTTTAAACACTCTAGTTTTCCAATTTCTTCTATTGGTTTCAATAAACTCATCAATTTTTTCACTAGCACCTAATTTTTTTCTAACAATATCTCCAGCCGATTGACCAAAACATAAAACTACTTTCACGTTTAACTCATCAATTATTTTTTGATGAAAAGGCCAACACAATTCAGCATATGTATTTAGAAATTTTGAAATATTTTTTTCCCGAGGAGAACGAACAAAACAAACATTGCTCGCAGGCACCTCATAGGGTGATACATTTAATTGATTTAATAAATGAAGTACTCTTGGTTGCAGACCTGTGTTTCCAGGCTTAGTTCCTTTCCAAATTTCATCTTTATATTCGGACCAATTAGCATTGTCTATTTCTAATACTTTTTTTGTGTGCCAAGCAACCGTTTCATTTTCTTGTAAAATCTCAGAACCTCCTGGATTAATTCCTAATATGTATAAATCTTTATTTCCTTTAAAAGCATTCTTTCCTGAGTAAAAAACAGAACCCGATTTATCTTTTAGTTCTTGTGGTATTAACTCAGTAAATTCTTCTAACATTTATTTTAAAGCTTATTATTAGGGTTGTAAAGCAACTATTAAATTATAATAGGCAGATTAATTACATCTCCTTTAATATTCTAGTTTGATAATATTCTTTAACAATTCAATTCTGTCTAGTTTATCTACCTCTTCTTCTTGAGGAATTTCAATTTTTCTAGTTTCATTATTTTCAAAATCGTAAAAATAGAACCCATCATTCATACATTTTATATATTCATTTTTAAAAACAAGTGGCGCACCATACTCTTCTAATGAAACAGCACCTTTTAAATCCTCGTCAATACTTAATGCGTATAAAAATGGATCCCAATGCCTTCCGTTTAGAGACAATGCTGTATTCATCATAAATATTTCATATTGGTTTTCTTTTATTCTTTCACCGTCTTGTCTCCACCAAAAAACTCCACTATTACCAGATCGCATTGCAGGATATTTTAAGAAATAATATCTCCAATCTTTTTCAACTTCTTCATTACTTAAAAAAGAGGTTACTACATTTTCTAAATAAGTATTAAAGTTTCCTTTAATAGCATCCAGTAATTCTAATACTACTTTTTGAGTTCGCTCAAAGAACCACTTCTTTTGAGATACTTTAAATAATTCTTCCCAAGAAGAATCTGTTTTATTACCAAACAAACATCTCCATGTAATATTTTGAGAATAATCTCCTAAAGCTAATAAGGCATTACTTATTTTTAAATATTCAATCTCATTATTAAATAAACCAATAAAATTTTGAGCTCGGTTTTTAAATAAATTAACGTCTTCCAAACCAATAATAGCAATATTACCTTGTAATAAATTATGATCTTCTAATTGATTTAAATCTTCTACTAATTCAATATTATTCTTTCTCCACTCAATTTTGTTAATTTCTTCGTTTTTTTGAACCCCACTAAAACCTCCACTTTTTGTTTGAACTTCACCATTTACTATAATATTAAACGTATCACTTAATAGTGCGTCCATTCTAGTTTCACGTATTTCATCAGGAGAATTTAACACTAAGTTTCTAACTATTCGAATCCTTTCTGTAAACTCACTTTCTGAAATTTCATCTTTGTTCAATAAATATTGAAGAACTGCATACAGTAGTATTGTATTGTTTAATGTAAAAGCTCTTCTTTTCCCAGAGGTTTTACCATAGTTGTTACAACACAACAAAAACAAATCTGTTGTATCAGAATAGTTTCTCACCTTATTTTCTTCATAATCTACCCCAGAAAAAATAGTATTAAAAAACTCTTCTATGTTTGCCATTTCCGACCAACAATCAAATGATCTAAACAAGATTTTTAAATTTGTTTTCGCATTTTCATTTTCTACACCATATACTTTATTTGCTAAATCAAAATCGTTTTCAACCATGTCTATTTTTTGTGTGTAGCATATAATTTCTGTTACAAAACGATAATACCTCATAAACTCATCATCAATTAGATCATCATCTCCTCTGTATTTCCAGAGCATATCAACCCAATTGATATCAACCTTTTTAATAAACTCATCATACAAATCAATTGATACCTCTTTTATCACTTTTTCAAAATCAGCTTTAAAGTGCTCAAAAGGAGTCAATGGTTTCCCTCGTGAGTTCATTTTCACATATAAACTATCTGATAAACCCATATCTTCCAGAGCAAGGAAATAAAAACTTACAGGTTTAATTTCTTTATGCGTTAGTTTTTGCCAAAGATTTGATTCCTTTTTGAATTTTGAATGAATTTCATCTAACATCACTAACATCCCTGAAATTGTTGGGTCTTGTTCCCAAGAATACATAAACCAGTTTTGATCTATAATCCAAGCTGACAAACTTTCACAAGAATAATCAGGTTCACAATTCACCAAACTATCACAAAAGTGTTGCGAACTAAACCTTGTTTTATATGTAAAATTCTTTAAGAATTCTTGTTCCTCTGTTGCTACATTTTCATTTTTAGCGATGTACCAGTGCACTAAAAACAATGTAGTTAACCTTTGTTGACCATCTAAAGGAATTAATTTTTCATCCTCTATATTTCCATATACAAAATCTAATTTTATAGCGTCTTTCTCTGTACCTGTTAAAGCAATATGAATTGCATTTATAAATCCGTTTCTAATTCGACTAACTGCTTTTGATGTTCTTCCTTGTGCATAATCTCGCTGAATAATAGGAACTTCAATTTTGCTTATTACTTTTTCTTCGTTTAATTCTTTATCAAAAATATTACTAAAAGTTGTTGGTATTGAGTTCATAGCTTATTCAATTATTGCATTTGGTTTTAAATACTTTGTAATTACTCCTTCTTCACCTATCATTGCATTTATATATGCTTTTCGATCTTCTTCTCCCCAAAAATGAAGTTGGTGGTCTAAAGAATTGGTGTAATATTTAAGAAACACTCTACGTGTACAAATTGGAATGTACTCTCCATTTTTGTCCATTTCTAAAATTCTGTTTCTTTTTACATCAAACGTAGCATTGTTTAATGCTGCATTGTTAGCAACACTTAACAAGGCCATATTAGACATAGAGTCTACATAACTTCTATCTGAATTATCAGAAAGCAATTCAAAAACTTCGACAAATAAACCATCAAAAATTTCTTTTGTAAGTGCGTTATAATTTTCATCTATTTTTAAAACCAACTCGTTAACTTTCTGCTGTATTTCTTCTGAAAATTGTACACTATTTAAAGACTTTTTATGCAAGGTTAACCATTCCTGCTGATCTTCTTTTTTATTTAAACCTTCAGATTGTTGTGCGTGAATATGCTCTAAACTCCAATTGTTACTTTTATAATTTTCAAATGAGTACATCTCCGTTGAATTTTGAAGTAAACGCACCGTTTCTACATTAAATAACAAGAGGATTTTATCTATTTTATAATAATCATTCTTGTTATCATAACTTAACTCAAAAACCTGATCAACTGATAAATCAAGCTCTTCTTTTATTTGACTATCTAAACTTTCTTTAAACTGTGTTTTTGTCAATTCTTTAGATTCTTGAATAATAGTCTGCAGGCTTTTACCTATTGCCACTAAATAACCAACCTTATGATATAGTTCTCTTTTTTGATACCATTCTTTTAAAACTAAATAATACTTTAAAATATCTTTCCAAACACCTAAAGCAGAATGTTCTTTAATTTCATTTGAGAAATGATAAAATGTATGAAATTTATCCCGAGAATCACTTTTCTTTTCCGACATTAAATCGAATAACAACTCTATTCTAGTTGGATACTCATTAGCAGATTTGTTGGTTAAAAATGCCCAAAAATCGTTGTTACGCAATTCATTTTCTATGGTATCCCAACTGGTTGCAATTTCTAATTGTTTTTCGTGGTTAATTCCGTCACCAGATTTAGATAGAAACTGAGCCTTTACCAATTCTGCATTGGTTAATGGTATTTTACCAATATTTAAACGTGTAAATAAATTAGTTGCATTTTCGTTTGTATTTACTTCGTACCAAATAACCTTTACGTTTTCATCAAAAAATATTGAGAATTTTGAAGCCTTACGAGTAACTGTTCCTGTTCTATCATCTTTAAACCATTCTTCTATAGCTTTATATGCGTTACTTATATAAAAGAAATCTATATTATCCTCTGCCAATCCTTCATTTAAATTTTTTAAAAACTCTTCACTTTTAGGTCTGGTTTCATAGCTTAATGAAAAATTAATCTCTAAATGAGGTAAAATTTGTTTCATATATTTATAAATAAGAAACAAGGTAGTTGATCTCTGTTGCCCATCTATTAGCTCAAACTTTTCTTCTGCTAATTTTTTAACTACGATGGGTTGTAAACAATAGTTTTTCTCCTTGTTTTCCCAAATATCATTTAATAACATTTCTACGTGTTCTGGTTCCCAACGATACCCACGTTGGTAGGCTGGTATAAAAAAATCGCCTTTAATATTAGAAACCAATTTTGGTTCTAACAATGCATTTTCTGTTATTTGTATCTCTTTTTCTAGCATATTTAGTTTTTCTATTTTTTTTAATCTGGATTACTCCTACTTATTCCTTTTAGATTTTTTTAATAATTTTCTATATTTATTTTCTTAATTCATTTTTAGATTTTCGCCATAGCAAATCAAAAATAAACTCTTGATACCTATTTCTGAAATTATCGTCATCCGCGTATTTCTTATAAATACTGGTATCTCTAAACATCATGTTTTGCATTATCCCTTTTACGAGAATATTTGACTCTTCTCTGGATTAGATTTATGTGTTAAATCTTTATTGTGAGCTACCCAATTTCTAATGTTTTGAATTGTTGTTATACTTTTTCTGAATTCTTTAAAAATATACTTTTTTGTCACTACATTCAACTACCACTATAGATTTTAGATATCAAACCCTTCTTTAGGAATTTAACATCTCAACATAAAAAACAGAAACCCATTAAAAAAACAAGAAATTAAACTCCGGTGCACTTAAAGACTATACCTCCCTCGTATGTAAATATTATAAAATTCACCTTTAGAAGATGCTTCTTTTAAACCTTTCCACACCTTATAAGGCACATTTTTGAATATATATTGATTGCCTTGAAAGTTAAGAACTAAATATGTTGAGGCACCTCCAAGTCCTGTTTTATTTGAGTAATAACTACCTTCTTCTATGAAAGAACTATATTCTTCTTCAAAATAATCAGTATAACCCCAAGATGACATATTTATATCACTTACTGCTCGATTAAATTTTTCTATTTTTAACTTCTCTTTCTCGTAAGGATCATCTCTCCAATCATATGCTGAAGAACCATCTATTCCTTGTATTTGAGCTTTAACACTATTAGAAAATAAAACTATTATTATTAATAATATATTTAAGTAATATACTTTTTTCATATCTTTTTCATTTTTAAGTTTAAAAATCTACTTCTAGTTGGTGGCCGTTTATTTTGAGCCAGTTTTTTGCTTTTTCGTAATCTGGGACTTGAATTGAAACAATATTCCAGAACTCCGGTGTGTGGTTGTGCTCTATAAAATGTACTAATTCGTGTACTACTAAATATTCCAACACATACATAGGAGCCTTGATGATGCGCCAATTGAATATAATATTGTTTTTTGGGGTACAGGATGCCCAGCGGTATTTCATTTCTGAAACTTTACATTCGTTGTACTTAACTCCTAAATTTTGACTGTACTTTTTTGCTAAAGGCTTAATTTTTTCTTCTGATTTTTCTATGTGCCATTTTTTGAATAATTCGTTGGCATTTTTTTGATTGGACTTTGAAATTTCAAATCTTCTATTGAACCTTACACCTTCAAAATCTTCTTCAAGTACCAATAATTGATAATTTCGACCTAAGTACATTAAAGTTTCTCCAGACACAAATTCTTTAGGAGAATAGACCAGTGGATACTTTTGTGCGTGGTTTATCTTTTCCTTTAACCATTGCTTTTTGGATAGAATTATTGCTTTTATCTTTTCTTCAGATAAACCTTTTGGAGCTCTCACAATGATAGTTCTATCACGTTCAACTGTGATATTTAGTGTACTGCGATTGCTATATTTTATTTGATATTCAAACTCCATTAATCTGCTATAATTCTATAGTGATGTGTTTTTGAAGCTTCCATTACCCTACTAGCCAGTTCTTTTCTTTTAATGATTATACCCGGTATTTTACTGAATTCCACTGACATAAATAACTTTATAATTTCAGCGTGTAATTTTTTTTGTGCTGGTGGGCTTTCCCAAAAACCTGTTAACTTTAATTCGGTACTTACCAGTTGAAATATGTGTTGGGTTAAATTTACGTTAATAGCTATTTCATCTTCTGAAAGTTTTCTGTTGTCAAACAAATCAGCTTTAAAAATTCTGAAAAAAGGCATTTGTTTTTTACGGTCTAATCCATAAGTTTCTTCCTTTTCTCTGTTTTTTATTTTTTGACGTAGCTTCTCTAATTCTTCATAAATTTTCTTCCAATTACCTTTGAAGTTTTTTAGTATTTCTTCTAAGGCTTCGGAGAAAGAGGCAAATAGTTCTGGATCATCGTCAATATTGATATCAATGAAATGACGTACTGCGTGTTCTACTGCAGCAGCTTTTGTTTTTTCTCTTGTTTTTGTTTTTACATTTTTTTGAAAATCATCGGCCATAATTGAAATAGGAGCAACTATTTCTTCTATTCCCTGTGATTTTAAGAACTCATCAGCGATTCCTCTTAGCTTTGGAGGTATTCCCTTCATACTAAATTTATCATCTCTAAAATGTGCATTTATAAGGGTGTTTATTTGAGTGAATGATTTCCAATCTTTTAAATAATCCAGTGCTTCTTTTCTAGGAAGTACATTGTTAAAAGCAGAGGTTAATAATTTATAAAGGTTTATATATTCAAAACGGATGTCCTCATCATAAAACAGGTCATAAAAAGCATCAATATCTTCTAAATCTGTTAAACCGTATTTTTTCAAAAAGTCCCATACTTTTCTATGAGTATCTTTTAATTCATTTAATTCTTGTTCATCCGTAGAAATACAAGAAATAATATCTTCGGCTTCTTTTTTAGAATAGTTATCTAAAGCTCTTTTTAAGTGGTGTCCAACTCCAACATAATCAACTACAAACCCTTTTTCTTTACCTTCAGGACCAATACGGTTAACACGCGCAATGGCTTGTAATAAATTGTGTTCTACAATTACTTTGTCTAAGTACATTACCTGCTCAATTGGTGCGTCAAAACCTGTAAGTAGCATATTGTTTACTATGATAATCCCTACATTTCCATTTAAGGAAGTATCTTCTTCATCTGTCTTTCCAAACGGTAATTTAAAACGTTTGATACTATTTTTATGGTAGGTTTTATTAGAATATGCTTTTAAATGTGGTAAACTGTTGTGAGTACCTGAAATTACCACAGCAGTTTCCAACGTTTTTAGTACTTCAATGTCTATTCCCATTGGGTTGTTCAAAGTAAGTTCTGCAATTTTTTCTTTTAAAGCTTCATCAATAGCAGCTTTATAGCGAACTGCTCCTTCACGAGAAACGGATACAATTTGTGCTTTGAATTTATTAGAGAAAATATGTTCTACATAATGTGAAACCATACTTTTAGCTTTCTCTAATATGGTTGGTATTGCTTCTAAATAAGCATCGCGTGTACCATACCCCAGTATTTTTAATCGCTCGGTTAAATTGTATTCGCTGAACACATCTTCAAAACGCTTGTCCATTCCATCTTTGTCCTCAATTTCAGCGTTGTTGGTGAAGCCTTGGTATACAATTTCTAATGTAACACCATCATCAATAGCTTCACGCATTGTGTATTTATCAATGTAATCTTTGTATTTTTTCTCTGTTTTGTCTGTTGGTGTTCCTGTAAAACCTATAGAGGTTGCATTTGGCATTGCACGGTCTAAATTGGCTGCTAAAACAGAATATTGAGAACGATGTGCTTCATCGGTCATTATTAATACATTAGGACTCTTATTTAATTCAGGAAATATGTCTATGCCAGATAATTCTCCATTTTCTTGGAATTTATGAATCATTGCCATTACCAAATCTGAATTGTCATTGGCTAATAATTCTTTTAAACTATCTCCATCGGGATTTGATTTTGGATTGATATATTTTGCCATTTTAATGGTAAACCCAATACCTTGTCCTGTTTCAGCTAATTGCTCTTCTAATTGCGTTCTGTCGGTTACAAAAATGACTTTCCAAGGCATTAGTTCTGGATGTAATTTCATTTCACGAACCATAAACATCATAGTTAATGATTTTCCAGAACCTTGTGTGTGCCAAATTATACCACCACGTTCTAAAGGATTCTTTCCTTCCATCATTCGGTTGGTGGCTAATTTTACAGCTCTAAATTGTTGGTAGCGCCCAACAATTTTTATTTTCTTCCCTTTATCATCAATTGAAAAAATGGTAAAAGTTCTAATAATGTCTAATAAATTACGAATGCTTAACATACCCGCAACAATTCGATGTTGATCGCTTGGTGAAGATGCTCCGTGTTCTAGATCATTTAAAGTATATGGGTATGGATCTGTCCAACGATAAAAATATTTAGGTGTATGCGTGGTAATGGTTCCAAATTTTGCTTCAATACGCGATGTAGTAAGGATGAATTGATTGTAATAAAATAATTCCTGATTTCCTTCTCCACGCTCACCACGTTGTTCTGAATATCGCATTAGTTGGTCTATGGCCTCAGGGATAGGCTCTTTTACCAATGGAGATTTGGCTTCAATAACTACAATTGGCAAACCATTTAAAAACAGTGTTACATCTGGAATGATGTGATGATCTGTCCCTGGTATTTTTACTTTGAATTGTGAAATTGCTGTAAAAATATTGTTTTCAGGGTTTTCAAAATCTATAAAGCGAACCGTAGGGCTTGGTTCTCCGGTTTCTTTGTTGCTATCTACAGTGGTGTTGTTCAATAATAAATTAAGTACGTGTTGGTTGTTTTCTAATAAACTATTTTTAGAAAAAGTAGTTATTTTACGAACTACTTCATCCATTTGACCATCTGTAAGAAAAGGATTTATTTTTTTTAAGGATGCTCTTAATTTTGGTTGTAATATCACTTCTGAAAATGAAGTACGAAAACTTTGCTCAGGTACTTGTTGCATTTGTAATACAATTACCTCATTGCCGTTTTTATCCCAACCTAAACCTTTTAGTTGTTCCATTAAAGGGGTTTCAACTGTTTTTAGTTCGTTTATTTTAAATTTCTCACCTAAACTGCCTCGGTGTTTGGAATCGTTACTTAATATTGCCATAGCATTGGTTTTTATTTTAAAGTAGGTTGGTTACACGTTTTTTACCTGATAATAAATCTTGCATTAAACCTGTTTTTATTTTTTGGAGTTTTTTGAGTTCTATGTCAGTATCATAAATAATAGATGAAATTTTATCTAATTTATCTGAAATGTCATTTTGCTCTGAAATTAAATTTGGTAGGAGAACCCAAATTTTTCTTAAATCACCAATATTAATATCAATGAAAGTAGTACCTTTTATTAATAGTTCCATTTGTTTCTCATTTGTATAAGATTTTAGAAACCACGTTAAAAAACTATTGTTTATTTCAGATTTAGGCACGATACGTGCAACACCTCTAGTAGTATTACATCCAATATATTCTTTACCCACTAAATTAAAATCACCTACAGATGCTCTAACATTACAAACAATATCATTTTCTTCTAATATTGTTCTTTTAAATTTATCAGAAATTGATTTTTTAGTTCTCAATAGTTTATCAACGCTATTTATTCCATCTTTATTTAAATCTATAGTTCTTAAGACGGGTATTCCATCTTCAATATGCTCGTAGGTTTGAACAATACCATATGTAATAGTTGTATTTTTCCTTTTACAATACTCCAATTGAATGCACTCCCATTCCACAGGAATACGCCCTAAAGGGCTGTCTTTAAATTGGTGGGTTTCTTCACTGCGAATGTTACCGTTTTCATCAATACCTTTGGTTAATAAATCTTGCATTAAGCCTGTTTTAATGCGTTGGTATTTGGCAATTATTTGTTTGGTTTCTTCAATTGCCCTGTCCACTTTAGAAAGTACTTCAGCAATTTTTTGTTGTTCGGTTTTGGATTTTGGGAGTATATATTCTAATTTTTCTATTTGTACGGGACTAATATTTTTTTGAGCACCACCAGCAAATAATGAGTCTAAATTATTTTGAACAACTTGTGATGATAAAAGATACTGTAAATATTTATTATTAATCTTTTTACAATTAAACTTACCAACTCTTTGATTTAAGATAAATGGAAAATCTCCATTTTCAAGAATACATATTTTACCTAAATCACCTGTTAATCCCATTAAAACGTCTCCTGAATTTAGAAGGAAATTAGAATGAGATTTTAAAAATCTATTAGGAACATAAATAACATCTTTATAAACAAAATCACCATTTCCAACATTTCCAATTCTCACCAATAAAACCCCTTCATTTTGGTAATCATTAGATTTAAACGCATATCCACCTTGAACATTAAAATAATTGTAACCAAAATCTTTTTCCCAACCTCCCGGGATCTCTTTTTTAACCACTTCCATCTTAATCAAAATAGTTTAAAGCGGTTAAAAACTCATTTAAGTCGGTCATTGTATCTTTTCTACTGTTTTCAATACTTTCAGCAGACACAGCATATTTATCCCAAAGGTTTTCATATTCGCCTACTAACATTCTTTTTTCAGCATTCAGGTAACGTTGCAATTGGTTGTTAATGGTATCTAAATGTTTTTTTAGTATTAATTTTTGAGATTCTTCAGGTGTTATAGTGCCTCCAATGCTTATAAGTACATCATCTAGGCTATTTAGTTTGGTGTTTAATATTTCAATATTTTTTAAAGTTGCATTGTACTTTTTTGTAATTGCTTTAAAAGCAGTTTTCGCTTTTAGTACCGCTTGTAATTGTTCAGGATTGTTTTTATCTTTCTTAAGCTGTTTTTCTAGAACATTTACCGCTTTTTTAATATTGTCATAACTATCGGTTTTTGATAGTTCAGTTTTAAAAATAGCAATAGCTGTTTCAATAGCTGTATTTAAGGTATCTAATTCTTTATTTGAAAATTTAAGCAAGGCATTTGTTGTTGCTTTTTCATCATCGGCACCATAACGCTTTAAAATTAGTTTTAAATTTAACTCCTCTTGTTTTTGTTTTAAAGTTGCTTTTAATGCTTTAATTTCACTTTCTAACTCTTTTATAGTTGTTTCCATTTCTTGAAAAGGAATGGCTTTTTTTGGTGTTTTCTTTTCGTCAATTAAATAACTAATGGTTGTTTTTAATTCTTTTTTAGCTAGCGTAGTTGTTATTTTTTCTTCTTTCTCTTCATCTAACTCATATTCTAATACATTAATAGCTTCTTCAGCAGCTTCACCTAGCGCACCTTCTTTTTCAGCTTGTTGAATTTCCAGTTGTTGAATTTCTTGTTCTTCGGTTGTAAAATATTCAGCAATTAAATATTCATCAGGAATTAAACCAGGATCCCATCCATTTTGCATAATGGTTTTAAGGTCGTACTTTATATTGTCCCACCAGTTTACAAAAACACCCGCAACTTGAAACTTGTCTAATACGCCAATAGGAATGAATTTTTCTTTGATGGTTGCCAGTAAACCTTCTCTTACATTAGGTAATGACTCTTGCGGTATGAACCCATTATCTTCATTAATTTTTTCAATGGTTGCTTCAACATCTTCTGGCATACAATGCACGTGAACTTGTGGTTCTTCTACTGGTGCTAATCTTGAAAAATCCTTTTTTGCTAATTGCCACCAATCAGTTAAATGATCACTTAATTTTTTGAGGGTTTGTTCAACGTTAGTATCAGTATCTATTACAGATTTAATGTCAGTTTTTTCTTCAAAATTAAAATCCTTATATCTCTCATTCTTATCTTTAAAAAGTTGGTTTCCTTGAAAATTAAATTTTTGACATTGAGTGTTTTGAATGGCTTCAATTTCATTGGTTGGAACACCGCCTATTAAATGCGCTTTTACATCTTCAGGTTCTGGCTCAGGAGTGTTATCTACATAACGTCTGATATTAAGTGTGTAATCATTTTTTTCAATTTCACTAATATCAACTAAACGGCTGTATTTAGGTTCTTCAATTTTATTATTGAATACATAGTCTATTTTTTCAACATCTTCTGGTCTTAAATTATTTTGTTTTTTACCTTCTGCATATTCTTTATCTGCATTTATAAAAAATACTTTGTCCTTAAATTCTTCAGGTTTGTTTTTATTTAAAATTAATATACAAGCAGGAATACCAGTACCATAAAATAATTGAGGTGGTAAGCCAATAACGCCTTCAATTACACTATTATTTGGTTGTAACATTGCTTCGCGAATTTCACCCTCTGCACCACCTCTAAACAATACACCGTGTGGCATTACTACCACCACTTTTCCATCTTTTTTGCAAGAAGCCAGCATATGTTGTACAAACATTAAATCGGCTTTTTTGCCCGACTCGGGCGTAAAACCATACGGAAAGCGCGATGTGTATTGCATATCGGCTCTGTTGTAATTTTGCGAAAATGGAGGATTTGCAATTACTCTATCAAATTGAATAATTTGGCCACCTTTTACGTTTAAAGGCTCTAATAAGGTATCTCCAAATTCAATTTTGTATTTTCTGATGTTATGTAAAATGATATTCATTTTACAAATAGCTACCACTGAAGGTTCCAATTCCTGACCGAATAACTCTAAGTTATTTGCATCTTGACCGTGTTCTTCAATATAATTGTGAGCTTGAATTAACATACCTCCAGAACCAGCAGTTGGATCGTAAATTGAATTTCCAACTTCAGGTTTTAGTAATTGTACTAGTAACCGTACTACTTGATTTGGTGTGTAAAATTGACCTCCTTTTTTACCACCTTCATCAGCGAAATATTTTAATAAGTACTCATAGGCAGCACCTAATAAATCTGGGAATTCAAAGTTTTCATTGATTAAGGCTGGGAAATCATTGAAATGATTAATCATATCCTTTAAATCCTTGTTCTTAACGATTTGTTTGTTATCTACTTCACGGTTGAAGTTGATACGCCCTTTAAAAACACCTGCTAAGGTTTCACTATTTGCTTCTTCAATGGCATCTAAGGCCTTGTTCAACATTTCACCAATGTTTGATTGTAAGTGTTTTATTGGTGGCTGAGGGTTCTCATTTTCATCAATAAAGCCTTCATTCCACCTTGCACGTGGCGGAACAAAAAAGTATTCACCATATGTATCAGGGTCTTCAAGTAATTCATCTATTGTTTCTTGAGGTAAATGCGCAAAATCATTTTTACGTAATGCTTCCTTTTTTTGGTCAAAAACATCGGACATTCTTTTCAAAAAAAGCATTCCAAATATGTACTCTTTGTATTCTGATGGGTCAATTTTTCCTCTTAAGATATCGGCAGCTTTCATTAAAAAGGATTCAAGCTTGGATAATTTTATTAAATTTCTTTTCATTATAGTTGTAGGTTAGGCTTTTAGCCCTTGTATTTTGTAATGAATATTCTTTTAGCAAATTTCTCACTAAAGTAAACAAAAGCAACACAAATTTTATGTTTAAAAAAATATTTATCTAGACATTTTTAAATAATTCAAAAATACCAAACGAGGTTAAAAGTACTTAAAATTTATGAGGTGTTTTATGATAAACTTACTTTTTTAGATAGATTATTATTGATTGTTTCTTGAGATTTAAAAGGTTCATTTTTTAAACATTCCATATTAAACAAATTAAAGTAAATAGCATTCGATTTTATTACGGGAATCCGTAGTGTAGTAACTGAATTTTAAAAAAAATAAGAAAACTAGTTGTAAGCAATTATAAATATGAATATCATTTAAAATTAAACACTAAGAAATGTAATGGCATATTTAATTTTATAATATCATTTAATAAGTTCTATGCACGCATTGTTAAAGTTGTAAAAAAGAGTATAGCTAATAGGTATAATTACTATATTTGAATTGTTAGGTTTTCATAGACCTAATCTTTTTAAGCTACGCTCATTTTATTTTTTTATTGGTGTAGCTTGAATAAGCTTTTATTAATTATTATTCATAGGATAATTTGTACAAGCTTATTTCATAGCAATTTTCCCCACCTGAAAAAGGTGGGTTTTTTTATTATGAAAAACTTTCTTTATCTATGTAACTATGTATGATATCTCTACAAAACACAGTCTTTTAAGTGCTTTTGAAGATATTTCATACAATCAACAACCATATCCAACCTATCCAATTTTACAGTTGCGTTCATTAAATATTCGTGTTCAGTTACAATGAACAGTGTTAAATATTGAACACCAATTATTTTCTTTTATCTTTTGATTTTTTTGTTGAAATTGATCTACTTGGACTTTGGTTGTATCCATTTTTTTTAAACTACTATGAGTAGGGTTTTATAATTCTTGAATTAAGTTGATTATTTATTACTTTTCCATTGATGAAAAGTAACCAAAAATCTAGACTTCTTAAAACTTCATTGAATTCTACATTTTGAAACTTTCACCACCAGACCATTTCATTCTTTGGCTTACTCAGACGTTTGCAAAATTTGAATTCTTACTTCAGTTTTATGAGGTCGAATTTAATTCACTGTCTTTTGTCTTTTGAGTTTTTGTTGAAATTGATCTACTTGGACTTTGGTTTATCCATTTTTTTTAAACTACTATGAGTAGGGTTTTATAATTCTTGAATTAAGTTGATTATTTATTACTTTTCCATTGATGAAAAGTAACCAAAAATCTAGACTTCTTAAAACTTCATTGAATTCTACATTTTGAAACTTTCACCGCCAGACCATTTCATTCTTTGGCTTACTCAGACGTTTGCAAAATTTGAATTCTTACTTCAGTTTTATGAGGTCGAATTAAATTCACTGTCTTTTGTCTTTTGAGTTTTCATCAAAACTAATTAAGTTAAAAATTTGTCTCAACCTACTTCTTACTCTATTCCCATACCGTTTTTCTATTTCTTGCGCGTTAAGATTTTCTTAATAGAATTAACGCTACTTTGTTTAATTATATCGAAACAAGAGTTATAAAAAAAACCTATACTACTCTGAAAAAACAACACAATAAATGATGGCTGAATTATTTATTAAAATAAGAAAAAAACTCCAACAAAATTGTTGGAGTTTTATAAAAATTAAATTGATTAATAGTTTCTCAAATATTTTATTATTTTTATTGACCTACTCTTTTACGTTTGGCTTTTATTTGTTTTGAAATCTGCTCCATTTCTCTCGGATCAATTTGTCTTGATAGGTTGCTCAAAGTTTCTGCATAATATGCTTCTAAAACTTTAGCAACAGGATTATATATTCCAGTATCACTAAAAATTACTTCATCTGAAACCTTTCCTTTTGAACCATTAAATGTTAAATTACCATTTGTTGATACAGGAACTCTATCTAAATCGACAGTTTTTTTCCAAAATTTTTCTCCATCCATTGGATCTGTTGCAGTTAATATAATTCTACCTTTATGGTAAAATGTACCACCTAATTTAAAACATGTTTTACACATCATCTGCGTTGCAAAATCTGCTGATTTTTTACCAAAATCACCTTGCTCAGTTAAAATTTCTACTTCAAGCTCTATAGCAAAATCAGTATTTAACTTATCGCCATACACCATTTCATCTCTAGTCTTGTAAGGCCCTTTTATTTTAAAGCCATTAGCATTTAACGTTTCTTCAAAGTCATCAGCCATATTTCTAACAAAGGATGCATACGGTTCTACTAGATTGTTATCTTCACCATCTGAAAAGACAGGGTCGATTACAGCTACAGTTAAACTATTATCGGAGATTTGGGTTCTTTGATCTGGAGTGTAACTAAATTTTGGATTATACTTTGAAGGGGCAATTTGTTTGGTTGAACCACATGACACAAACAATAGAACTAATGTAAAAAGTAGAATGAATTTTTTCATTGTAAATTATTTTTTTTGAATTAATAAAGCCAAAATAACCACCAATGGAATTAATGAAAAAACCAAAATGAAAATCACTGTTTTATTAATGAAAATTCACTTGTTGCAATTTCATATTTAATCGTGAAGTCTTCTAAATACGTTTCAACTTTATCAAAACACTAAAAATTACGTTTTATTTATATTCCTGATATAATGATTCAAATCGTTTTTCAAGTTCTGGCTTATATCGTTCTGAAATTTGATAAACTTTATCTCTAATTTTTAATCGTTTCCCATTAATTCTACCATTTAAAATTCCATCCTTAATATTAACAATGGAGTGTTCGCTAATTCTAACAAAATAATGAGGTAAGGTGTTTAATATGGAAGCCAAGTTACCCCTAATATAGAATTTTTGATCATCCCAAGTAACAACAAGAGCATAATTTGTATCTACTTTTTTATATATTTCTTTTCCTTTTTGTTTTGATTGATCTTCGTCTCTTTCTGTGGTATTTCGAGTTATTACCGCTACATCTTCAAATTTTAATGGGATTTGAGAAACATCTACATTTCCTAAATCTGTTAAATTATAGATATAATCTACATAAACAAGTAAAGCATCTTTAATTGGTTTGTTAGCTTTTGCCTTATTACGATGTAAAACAGTTTGTATTTTTCTAATCAACCCCTCAACATCTATTTTTCTGTTTACTTTTACTACAAAATCTTCGTGGTTGGTGTGTAAACCTTCGTAAAAAGTTTCATTATCTTCTCTTTCAGTAACATAAATAAATGGAATTTTATATTCTTCAGATAGCATTTTACCTAAATCTAAGCCTGTGAGTTCACCTTGTAAATTAATATCTAACAATACAATATCAGGTCTTTTATGGTTAATACTTGCAATGGCTTCTTTTACACTAGGTGTATAATCTGAAACCGAATAATTTTCTTTAACTAATTTTTTTCTTAGTTTTTCGTAAAGTATAGCCTCATCTTCTACTATAAGTATATGTGCTTTCATAATTTTTATGCTTTTGGGAATTGTATATTAAGCCTTACTCCATTCTTATTTTTTAATTCAAAGGTTCCTTTTAATTGTCTTGAGAGGAGTTTCATAATTCTCAATCCATAAGAACCTATAGTGTTTATATCAAAATCATCTGGAAGTCCTTTACCGTTATCAGCTAATTTTAAAATATAGCTATCTTCGGTTTCATTCATATTCACTTTAATTTCCCCTTCATTTTCGAAAGCATATTTATAAGAATTGGTTAAAAATTCATTAACAATTAAACCTAGTACTGAAGATTTATCTGCCTGTAATTTTAAATCTTCATTTATTTGTTGCTTTACTGATATATTTTTATTGCTATAAGTAGAAGCTACATTATTAGCCAAACTTTCAATATATTTTTTTAGGTTAACATTGGTAACATCTGTACTTTGGTACAGTTGTGAATGAACTTCATTAATACTTGCTATTCGGTTTTGAAGCTCTTCTAGTTTATCTTCTAAGGCAGAATCTTGGTAATCATCTTTTATTTCATCAACAAATGCATCAATAATATTAAGATTGTTTTTTACACGATGATGCAATTCTTTTTGTAATTCTTCTATTACATTTTTTTGACTACTTATGGTTTGTTTTGCTTTTGCTTCAGATTTATAACGTTTCCATATAAAGAATGCTATACATATTACTGATAATAAACCAATAGCTAATAACAAGTTTCTTGTATTGGCTTTTTGTGTTAATAATGCTTGTTCTGCATTATCTGCTTTAAGTTGAACGTTTTCTTTTTCTTTCTTTTGGGTCTGGTATTTGGTTTCAAACTCAGTTATCCTATTCTCTTTTTGTTTAGCTTCCATTGAATCTTTCAACACTGTAAAACGTTTAAACGTAATTAATGATTTTTTATAATTCTTTTGAGCTAAGTATATGTCTGATAAATTTGACAGTAAAGAAACTCTAAAGTCAATATTATTACTATAACTACTAACCACAGTATCCTTAGCTATTTCATTAAATAATTCTAATGACTCTCTGTAATCTTTATTTTCTTTATAAGCCACAGCTAAAGTATGTTTTGAAACCCTTATAGCAATAGGATGATTAAGTTCAAGGGCTAAGTCTAAAGTTTTTTTACCATAGTCAACACCTTTTCTACCATTTCCCATTCTATTATATGTAACAGCTAAACTATTCATTACATCAAAAGAAAATCTCTTATCTCCTATTTCTTGGAGGAATTTCAACGCTATTTCATTATGAGTAATGGCTTTCCCATATTTTCCCCATCTTGAATAATTTAATGCTAGATTTCTATATGAATAACCTAAATTTTCATAATTATGAATCTTATTTAAATTAAAAGATGATAAAAAATACTTGTCTGCTTTTTCATATTCTTTCAATTCCATTAAATGCCAACCTAATTGAGTATTTGAACTTATCACCAAATTTATTTCATCAAATTTCTCTGCATATTCGATAGATTTTAAAACTGCTTCTTCAGATAGTTTTTTTTTACCTAACTGACGGTATGTTTCCGAAAGGTTATTATATAAGAAATAGATTATTAACGTAGTTGGATTTTTTTCATATTTAGAAATTGCTTTTTCATAAATATCCTTAGCTCCTAAAAAATTACCTTGAGCGTGAGTTATTCTTGCTAACTGATTTAATAAATGGTAATGATTATCAGGGTATTTAATACTATCTTGCTTTTTAAGAGTTTTTTTTACAATATTTTCAGCAGTTTTATGATCTTCTTTGAGAATATAATATTCAGATATATATATGTTAGATTTTGAAATTAGAGTATCATTATTATATTTATTAGATAAATTTTTAAACTCTTTTAGATAAATAAAATTTTCCTTGTATTTAGAATTTGAATGAATAAGTTCAGTTAATTTCTTTAATAAATTTAACTTTTCAAGTTCGGTATTTTTTTCTTCGTTTAAACATATTTTTAAACTATCAATCTTAGCCTGTTGACAATGAGCTACGAAAGAAATGGTTACAAGTAGGAATAACAGAATCTTTTTCATTTTTTGCATATAAATATAAGTAATTTCTGTTAAATTTTAACAAAACTTTAAGATTCAATTATTTAAGATATTTTCATATGTATTTATTTTATTTTCACTCAAAAGAGGGTTATTATCATTAAAGAGAAGTATTTTCAATTACAATCAACTTCTTCTTGTTTTTAATTAATCAATTGAAGATCATCACTATTTGGATTATTTCCTTTTATCTATCGAGCTTTCATCAAAACTAATTAAATTAAACATTTGCCTTAACCTACTTCGTACTCTGTTACCATACCGTCTTTCTAATTCTTTTGCGTTGAGGTTTGTCGTAATATGGGTAAAGATTTTTCTTTTTGGTTCTGGATTGCAAAAAAGCTCATATCGTGATAATAGAATTTCACCCAATACATTGCATTCTTTTGCATAATGACTTCCGGTTGGTTCTACGCCTAAATCATCAAAGCAATAGTTTTGAGTTTGGTTGTATTTTTCTAAAACATCATAACCTTTTGCATTAAAATTAAAAACAATACTCCTGGTTGGTATTAATTCAAAATTAGTTTTGTGCGGAGCTAAATGTACCAATAATTTCATCAATGAAGTTTTACCACAGCCTACTGGTCCGGTTAATAATAAACCTTTGTTTGTGTCTATACCAAATTGAGCGCAGCTCAAATGGTCTTGAATGAAGTAGCAGCAAAGTTTTAATAATAGTGGTTCGTCTTCTTTGTAGATTTTAAAGTTTTTACCAAATAATAAATGGCCTTTTATGTTGAGGTAGGTTTTTATTTTTTCGAATTCGTAGTGAACGGTATTGTTTCTTATTTCTCCTATTTGGAATTTTGAGTTTCCTTCGATTTTTATGTGTGGTGTTGAGCTCATAGCTTTTGGCTTTTGATCGTAGTGTTTTAAAGATGATTTTCAAATATTTTTTAATCCTTTTCATTTTGCCTTGATGCAAAACCCTTCGACTTCGCTCAGGATAAACCAAGACAAAAAATCAAGACTGATTTTAATTTCTTTGAATTCTACAAATGTTTCGCTTTCGCCACCAGACCGCTACGCTCTTTGGCTTACTCAAACGCTTCACAATTTTGAATTACTATAGAAATTTAAATAGGTCAAGTTTTCATAGTTAGAATTTTCTTATTGATGAGATTCTGAAACAAGTTCGGAATGACGAACTAAAGTGGTTCATTGTACTTTTTATTTTGGTTGGTGTGGAGGTTGTCTTGATTTTGGTCTAGTAGTAAATTGTTTGAGTTTATTTTTTTAGACAAATTCATTTCTTCAGCTTTTAGCATCCAACTCCTGGCCGTAGCTTGCCAATCAACCATTTTTGCTTTTCCTCCAACTTTCCATCCAATTCCCTGGTAATGATTGAAAAATTTTTTTGCTTCCAATTCAGGATAATTTTCTTTTTTGAAAAAATCTAAAATCAATTTTTCTTTTGCAATTGCCTCTAGTTTAATAAAGTTTATATTATGTTTATTAATGTTTATATTAGATACCACTGCTTGTCCATTTATGGTAGAGTCTAAATACAAGGCTTGCTTATCACTTGTGCTGAAATTAAACAACTTCACTTTACTGCCTTTAAATGGATTGTGAGAAGGCTTATAAAGAATATATTTCCAATGACTTAACTCTTTAATACAACGATGATATGTTGTGTTAGAACCAATTTTAGAAAACTTCATTACTTCTTCTCGATTAATATAAAATTCATTTGGAAAGCGGTTGTAATTCCAAAATTGAAACAAAGCAACATATAGGCTTATATGTGTTGGGTTTAAACGTGTATCTTTTGAAAATTGATTAAAGATACCGTTAAGGTGTTTTATGTAATTCATATGTTTGTATGATGAGATTACGCATCAAGTGCGGAATGACGCACGTTTAGAATTTGTTATGAATGCTATTTTCTTTTATTACTTTATCAATTTCATCTGCATCATATAAAATGATTCCTCCAATTTTTGTGTATGGTAGTGTTCCATTGATTCGTAATGTTTGAAGTGTTCCCGGACTTACTTTTAACAGCTCCATCAACTCGTTTGATTTTAAATATTTTTTTTGTGGTGCAGCTGTCGTTTTTTGAAGTAAACTTTTAATGTCTTGCAACAATTCAATTTTGAATTCTCTTAAATCATCTGTTGTAATAATTTCTGTTGGCATTGTTTCAGCTTTTTTAGATTAATAAATTTTTATAGCGATTTGACTTTCGTGCTACAAAGCTGAATTGTTTACTTGATTTTTTTTAGTAAATACTAAGAATACTAAAAAAATTAACATTTCTTAAATTTCATGTAACTGATATCTAAAGCAATAACGTTTTAAGATCTGTAAAATAGTATGTTTTTTTAGTATTTTGGACTTTTTTTTCTCTTTAAAATACTGGTTATTTTTTTAAAAAAAAGGGTGTTTTTTTAGCTTTTAGTATTGTTCAGAAATACTAAAAACAAAACTCGTAAACACCTGAATTTCAAAATCTAATAAAAGTGTATTTTCATTAAAAACAATAAAAACACACTTTTAGTATTCTGTTTTTGAAAAAAGTAGTATAAAAGCATTTTTTTGAAATACTAAAAACTTTTAAAAAAGTGGAGTAAAACTTTAATAGCAACAAATACTATCAAATATTATACTTCTAAAGCTAATTTATTAGATAGAGATAGAGTTAACTTATCTAAGAATTTTGTTGAATCCTTTTTTCTAGATTTTATTTGGTCAAATGTTTTACGTATGTTACCTAAATCTAAATTAAAGAGTTCTTCACATACTTTTACAATTCTATTTAAATCTGCATTTCCATTTCTAAAGCAGCCAGATTCATTTAAGGCAATAATTAATTCTATTAACTCAGTTTTTGTTCCAGTCCACTCTAAGTCATTAAATATTTCAGGTTTTACCTCTTCAATAATTGTCCTGATTTTTTTATTTTTAAGATACTCCAGCTCATTATTATAAAAGTTGATTAATAAATCATGAGCAATAATTTTTGAAACTAATAAGTCTCGGCTAGTAGTAAATAATGGGTCTTTAAAATGATGAGATGTGTCGACAAATAATTCCAACTGATCAACCCCTCTTAAAAAGTAAAGATGATCTAATTTATTTTCTTCTAGTCTATAGTATTTCACAAATTCAAGCTGTTTACATTTTTTACTATCTAATTTGTTAAGTTCAATATTTATAAACTTCTGTTGTTTTGAAATTCCAGAAACTGGTTTCTCAAGTAGATAATTATGTAATTTTTTAAAATACTGAAGTCTTCCTTCTACATAAGGTTTTTGATATTTAAAGAATGTAATTTCATCCTTTTTTGAAGAAAAGTTTTTTGGCCTTACAAGATCGCTAAACTCATTTAAACACTCTCTTGAGAGTTTAATTCCTTGTTTTAAATTTGTTAAGCTGTTTAAGTTTGATTTTTCAATTAGAGCAATAGATTTCTTATACCTATTAAAGGTAGGGTTAATTCTCTTCATAATGGGTTTTTCAATTTTTTTAGTTGCCTAAAAATAATAAAAAAACCCAAATAATAGTTAACTGCTTGATTTACTCTTATTCTCTTCTAAATTTTGCTTTGATTTATTACTTAATAGTGTTTTCAACACATTCATATCATCGCTTACTTTCTGTTCTATTACTCTTGCATAAATTTGAGTAGTAGCCAACTTAGTATGTCCTAATAATTTTGAAACGGTCTCTATTGGTACTCCATTTGTTAGTGTAATTGTTGTTGCAAATGTATGTCGAGCCATATGGAATGTTAAATTCTTTTTTATACCACACAAATCTGCTATTTCTTTTAAGTAAGTGTTGATTTTCTGATTAGATAATGTTGGAAATAGTGTTCCGGTAACCCCTGCTCTTAAATTATCTTTATATTTAAGAATTAGATTTTGAGCAGGTTCTAAAATTGGAATTTTTACCGGTGTTCCTGTTTTCTGACGTTTGGTAACAATCCAATTACCTCCATCCATACCAATTAATACATTATCAGTAGTTAACTTAACAATATCGGAATATGAGATTCCTGTATAACAACTAAAAATAAATAAATCCTTTACCAAGTTTATTCTTTCTATTTCTGAATCTAATTCTTCAATACTTTTTAATTCTTCTTCAGTTAAAAAAGTTCTTTCACTCTTTATATATGTAGATTTAAATTTTACAAATGGATCTCTAATTATCCATTCCATATGAAAAGCCATTGTTACCATTTTACGTAGGCGTTGAATATGCTTCATTACTGTATTATTTCCAATTCTCCGTTGATGGTCTGTTGGTTGATATGCACGTAGAAAACTCTCAAAACCAATAATAAATGAATAATTTAAATCTTTTAAATAAATATCGCTCGTTTTAAATTTCTTCTTGATAAACTTCCTTAAATAACTTTGACTTGACTTATAATGTCTCATTGTATCTTTATGAAGTTTATCCTTTAATGTAGTATTGTGATAATCTATTAAATCTTCTAAAGATTGATATTCTTGGTCAGTACCTAAATATCGTTCCTTAATAGCAACAGAAGTTATCATTTTACCTTCACCTTTCAATTCTTGAAAAGCTTG
This sequence comes from Lutibacter oricola, assembly GCF_900106565.1. Classification (GTDB taxonomy): domain Bacteria; phylum Bacteroidota; class Bacteroidia; order Flavobacteriales; family Flavobacteriaceae; genus Lutibacter; species Lutibacter oricola. The sequence continues at coordinate 200,758 of NZ_FNNJ01000006.1, read as the reverse complement.
GAATAATTGAGCTTTTACTTGATCAATGTATTTATTAGTTAATCTTGCATTTTGGTCACGGTTTGTAACCATTGCTTTTTTTGAGTCCCACACAGTGAGATTTACTTTTCTTTTTAATCCAATACTTACTCGTTTTTTGTTTACCGTAATTCGAGCATAAAGTGGTGCCTCATTATTTTTGGCACGTGCTACATTGGCCCATATTAGGACAGAAAAGGATACTGAAGTCTTCATAGTTGACGTCTTTTTAAGTTAAACTTTAATTAAGACGAAAGTCAAATCAACTATAGTTAGTGTTTCAAATATCAAAAACGTTTACCTTTTTATATAATTTAATAGATTATAAACGTTTTTTTTACTAGCTAATATTAATACTATAAATATATTAAAATCCTTAATTTATAAGGGCTAAGCTCCTAAATTGGTAAACAAAATTCATTTTTTTAATCTGTTTACCTTTTTGCTACCACAATATATAAATTAATATTAAATAATATGATGGTCTAAAAAACAAAAAACCTTGTAAAACATAAGGTTTACAAGGTTTTGCAGCGTTTTGAACACTTTAAAAGTGATCGCGACAGGATTCGAACCTGTGACCGTCTGCTTAGAAGGCAGATGCTCTATCCAGCTGAGCTACGCGACCATTTTGCTTTGTCGGGGTGGCAGGATTCGAACCTGCGGCCTCCACGTCCCAAACGTGGCGCGATAACCGGGCTACGCTACACCCCGAATTGGCTATCTTTTAATTTGCGGAGAGACAGGGATTCGAACCCTGGCAACACTTACGCGTTGACAGATTAGCAATCTGCTCCATTACCACTCTGGCACCTCTCCTAAAATATGTCCTTGAACTTATTTTTGCGGTTGCAAATGTATGACTCCATTTGCTTTTACACAACAATTTTCGATCTTTTTTTTATCTTTTTTTTATTTAGCTATTCTGGATATTCAATTCTTAAGTGATAAATATTCTTTAACTTCTTCTTTAACACCTTTTTAATGGTTTGAAGTTCTTTAAAAGTAATATCTGCATTCATAAATTGACCATTCTCCATTTGAGAGTTTACAACCTTTTCTACCAAACCATCAATTACTTGTGCAGATGGTTCTTTTAAACTCTTAGATGCTGCCTCTACAGAGTCACACATCATTAATATTGCAGTTTCTTTTGAAAAAGGTATTGGACCAGGGTATTGAAAATATTTCTTATCTACAGCTCTCCCTTCAATTTCCTCTTCCTTTTTATAAAAATAATAAACTAATGATGTTCCGTGGTGCGTTCTAATAAAATCAATAATTCTATCTGGCAGTCTATTCTTTTTTGCTAACTCTACACCATCAATTATATGATTAATAATTATTTGCCCACTATCTCTCGGCGTAAGCTCATCATGTGGATTTACACTAGTTGATTGGTTTTCTGTAAAAAACATTGGATTTGCCATTTTACCAATATCATGGTAAAGAGCTCCTGTTCTAACTAACATTGAATTTGCATGTACTTCGTTTGCACAAGCTTCAGCCAAATTTGCCACTTGTAACGAATGTTGAAATGTTCCTGGGGCTTTTTCTGCTAATTCACGTAAAAGTTTAGAATTTGTATTCGATAGCTCTTTTAAAGATTCATCTGAAACTAAACTAAAAAGAATTTCAAAAACATAAATTAAAGGAATTACAAACAATGTTGCAGCTCCATTTAAAGCAAAATATCCAAATTTAGCCCAGTCTAAATTGGAGGCGTTTCCTTCTTGAATAATTGAAAAAGCGAAATAAACCACAAAATACACAATGGTAATTTGCAATACAGATATAAATAGGTTTGCTCTCTTATAAAGTTCAGATATTGTTAAAATAGTTACAATTCCAGCAATAATTTGTAAAAATAAAAATTCAAAACTATTGGGTACAATAAATCCTAAAAGCAACACTGTTAAAACATGTGTAAACATTCCTAAACGAGCATCAAAAAAAGCTTTTAAAACTAGTGGAAGTATTACAATTGGAACTGCGTAAACAAATTCTGCATTAAACTTTACAATAAGTGTAGTTAGAAATACAACTAATAAAATATTAAAAAAGATAAAAGTAACTTTATTATTATTTTCAAAAATTTCTACTCTATACTTTCTAAGAAACAGTAATAGCATTAAAAAAGCTAAAGCTACTAAAAGTATGTAACCAAAAACAATCCAATTATAATTAGATTTACTCCAAACTTGAGATTCGAATTCGTTTTTTATCGATTCTAAAACAGCTAGCTTCTCTCCTTCAACTATATCTCCTTTAAAAATTATTCGCTCTTTTTCTGCAACCAAACCTTTGGTTAACGAAATAGCACTTAAACTTTCCTCTAACGCTTTTAAGGTAAGTTCTTCATTTAACTCTACATTTGGCTTTAACTCTTCAAATAAAATATTTAAAAGCGTATTTTCGACTTCTGTTAAAGGCTGAACTCCAATTTTAGAATTTATATATTTTAAATTATTGTCAGTTTTAAATAGTTTATATGGTTGAATATCTTGAACCATATTACCTCTTTTTAGAGTAACTATATCTTTATCAATTTTATGATAGTTTACTACATTAAAAAGTCCGTATTCATATACATCTGCAACAATTCCATCAACAACAGTTAAAATATTTTCTTTTTCTGAAGCGTCTAAATCTGAAGCATTTAAAACTTTATTAACTCTTTTTTGAATATTATCTTTAACAGCTATAGCTATACCTTCATCATATTCTAAATATAACTTTGAGTTTTCTCGAAGTTTTTTCTTTTCAGCCTCTATTTCTACCTTAGTTTTTTGAATTGCAAAATCGAACGGAGCATAATAATTTTCATATTGCCATGGTTTTCCTTTTTGAAATTCATATTTAAAATGACCTCCTTTCGGAAACATATAGACTACAAGAAATATTGCAAGTAGATATAAGAAAATCTTATATATTAAGGAGTGGTTTACAAGTAATTTGTTTATCGTTTTCTTCACTAAAAAGGTATTTACCAATCAAAAATAACAATTATTATCTACCTACATTAAATAGCTTCTATTATTTTTTTAAGGTTTCCTCTAATCTAATTGGAGTTTTTTTAAATACCCAATTTAAATAACTCGTAAATTTTTGCTTTTTATGTATTAAATTTACCTTTTCATACAAATCATTAATTTGCTTTTTGGGTTTTATCTCTTTTACTTTTAAACCATTTATAATTCGTGGTAATTGCTCATTTACATTGTCTTCTATTTCAATATTTATTGAAGTTAACCATTTCTCTAACTTATCATTTGAAGCTTGCGCATCTATAATATCGAAAGCACTTTTTTTACTATGTCTACTCGATTCTTGAATATTACCACGCCCTGTTACCGCATTTCCTATTGCAAATACATTGTCAAAGCCATCTACTAGGCAATTACTTCCTTCTGCTATTTTTAATGAAGTATTATCATATGGCAAACCTTCAATTTTTTCTGGCAAACTTCCTATTGATGAAATAACAAAACTTGTATTTATTTTATATTGATCTCCTTCAAATAAAATAATTTTACCATTATCAATCTTTCTTTTTTGCAAAATCAATCCAGTTAACTTATTATTTTTTTCAACAAAGCTAACAGGAACGCTTAAAGGAATAAATTCGAACATATATTTGTTCTTATACTTATTTAATAATTTTTCTGAAACCAACCTTGCAGCTTCAATACTCTCAATAGAATTATCTACTGCCGTTTTCAAAGGCATATCTTTTGCTGTTTTTCGGTAAACTAACTTCGCTTTTTCAATTTCTAACTCTTTTAAACTCGTTTTATAAGTTTCTAATATAAATCTAACACCTTTATGTTCTAGAGTAAACATATCTACTTTAATACCTTTTTTAAACCATAACTGCTTTCTCACTAACTCTATCATTACAATTTTAATAACATCTAAAGATGCTAATCCACCTCCTAGAACAACAGCATTATTTTTAATAAAGTAATTATTACCATTATAATTAGGTTCGTGTTTATGGTTAAACCAATAAATAAAGTCATTCTGATACACCAATTCTTTATTAATAAACTTTCCAATCTGAGGAATTGGAAACTGTCTATCATTCCAAGCTCCATTTGCAATAATAACACCTGAAAATGACCAATTGTTAATTAATTCTAAAAAAGAAATATCTTTTCCTATTTTAGTATTTGGCAAATAAATAATACTAGGATGATTTAAGTTTTTATCTATCTTTTCTATTTGTCTATTTCTCAATTTTACATGCCAATTTGGTAAACCATCTTCAATTTTACCATAAGGCAAATTATTCATTTCAAAAACCACAACTCTAAAGCCATTATTTGCTAAAATATTAGCAGCAACAGAACCAGAAACGGCTCCACCAATTATAGCTATATGATGCTTTTCCCTTACACTTTTCAAACTCATAACTACCTGGTTTTAAATACGTAATACAATTTACGAAAACTAAAAACAAACAACGCTACATTTATTACATATTTTAAACTCTCATATAAAAACTACAATTCACTTAAAAATGTTTAAATTCGCATTTAAAATAATTGATTTATAAATGAAAGACGTTGTTATAGTATCAGTAGCAAGAACTCCAATTGGAAGTTTTCTTGGAAGCCTATCCAATATACCAGCACCAAAATTAGGTGCTGTAGCTATAAAAGGAGCTTTAGATAAAATTAATTTATCGCCTAATAAGGTTGATGAAGTTTTTTTAGGTAATGTAATTTCTGCAGGTTTAGGTCAAGCACCAGCCAAACAAGCCGCTATTTTTGCAGGAATTCCAGACTCTGTACCTTGTACTTTAATTAATAAAGTTTGTGCTTCTGGAATGAAATCGATTATGTTAGCAGCGCAAGCAATTAAATTGGGAGATGCTGATATTGTTGTTGCTGGTGGAATGGAAAATATGAGCTCTATACCTCATTATATTCCAGGAAGAAAAGCAACAAAACTAGGAAACCTTAATGTTAAAGATGGGTTATTACTTGACGGCTTAACAGATGTTTACGACCAGCAACATATGGGTACTTGTGGTGATTTATGTGCCGAAGAACACAATTTTACTAGAGAAGATCAAGATAATTATGCTATACAGTCATATTCTCGTTCTGCAGAAGCTTGGAAAAAAGGAAACTTTTCTAACGAAATAGTTCCTGTTGAAATTCCTCAAAGAAAAGGAGATCCAATTATTTTTTCTGAAGATGAAGAATATAAAAATGTTAAACTAGATAAAATACCTACACTAAGACCAGTTTTTAGTAAAACAGGAACAGTAACAGCTGCAAATGCTTCAACATTAAATGATGGTGCTGCTGCGTTAGTACTTATGAGTTCAAATAAAGCTAAAGAATTAAACTTAAAACCTTTAGCTAAAATTGTTAGTTATGCAGATGCAGCTCAAGAACCAAAATGGTTTACAACTGCTCCAGCAAAAGCATTACCTAAAGCTCTTGATAAAGCAAAAATCGATATTAAAGATGTTGATTATTTTGAACTAAATGAAGCCTTTTCAATTGTTGGTTTAGCAAATATTAAACTACTAGGTTTAGACAATAATAAAGTAAATGTAAATGGTGGTGCTGTTTCTTTAGGACATCCATTAGGTATGTCTGGCGCAAGAATAGTTATTGCATTAACTAGTATTTTAGAACAAAATAATGCTAAAATAGGAGCCGCAGGTATTTGTAATGGTGGTGGTGGCGCAAGTGCAATAGTAATTGAAAGAATATAACCAGATTTATGTTATACGGAATTTGCAATTTAAGTATTGTCCCATTAAGGATTGAAGCAAGTGATGCCAGCGAAATGGTTACACAAGTGCTTTTTGGAGAGCAATTTAAAATATTGAATAAGCAAAAAAAATGGAGTAAAATCCGATTAACATTTGATAATTACGAAGGCTGGATAGACAATAAACAGTTTGAAGAAATTACTGAAGAAAAATATTTTGAACTTAAAACAATAAAACCTCATTTATCTGCTGAATTAATTGATTTTGCTACAGATGAGAAACATAACTTTTCTACTATAGTTATTGGTTCTAATCTACCATTTTACAACGAAAAAGGATTAGAAATTAACAATACATCTTACAAATACGAAGGTGAAGTTTTAGGAGCTAAACTACCTAAAGAAAGTATTGTTGAAATGGCTTATAAATTTTTAAACGCACCTTATTTATGGGGTGGTAAAACACCTTTTGGTATAGACTGCTCTGGTTTTACTCAAATGGTTTATAAACTTTGTGGCTACAAATTGTTACGCGATGCCTCACAACAAGCAACCCAAGGTGAAGTTTTAAGCTTTATTGAAGAAAGTGAACCTGGAGATTTAGCATTTTTCGACAATGCTGAAGGAGATATTATTCATGTTGGTATTGTTATGAAAGACAACTATATAATTCACGCTCACGGAAAGGTTAGAATTGATAGAATTGACCATAGCGGAATTTTTAATGTAGATAATCAAAAACACACTCACAAACTTCGAGTTATTAAAAAAATAATATAAAAAAAGCTCACTATTAAATAGTGAGCTTTTTTTTATATTAGTAAATATTTATTACTGCTTCATTTCTTCGTAAACAGCTTTTATTTCATTTAATTTATCTCCCATATCAAGGTTTTCATATAACCCCATTAATGTTTGAACTATTGCGATATTACTTTTGTCATACTTGTATGCACTTTCGTAATATGGTACAGCTTCTTTATAAACTTCAAATTGCTCTTTTTGCAACTTATCATACTTATCAAAGTCATTTAAGCTTTTATTCATTTCTTCAATAATTGGCTCAGCTTTCTCTAAAATTGCAGCACCAACATTGTTATAAGCATCTGCATAATCTGGCTTTAATTCAATTGCCTTTTTAAAGTTTGCAATTGCCCCTTCAACATCTTTTTGATTTAAACTCATAACACCAACATTATAGTATAAAGAAGGTTCTGTTGGGTTTAATTCAATTGCCATTTCTAACAACTCTTTAAATTTAGCATTATTACCAGCTTTAAAAGCTAAGTTAGCTTGCTCAATTAACAAAATATAATCATTAGGAAACTCTTCTCTACCTTTAGCTAAAATTTCTTTAGCTTTTTCAGCGTTACCATCTGCAGAATAACTAGAAGCTAAGTTTTTATAAATCATTGCTTTTCTAGATTCTTTAACCTCTTTTCCTGGGTTTGAAGCCAACTTCAATTTTACTTGAGTATCTCTACTAGACTTATCTGCATAAGTTACCTTTTTACCATCAGCTTTACTAACTGCAGTATAAACAGTTGTAATTCCTGTATAACCTTTTTTTAACAATTGCTCATACAATTTAATAGCATTCTTATTGTCTTTAGCCATACTATAAAGTAATGCAGCATTGTCTAAATAAGATGTATCTCTTGGACTTAAAACATATATGTTATGAAATCCTTTTGCAGCAGCTTTATAATCATCTGGGCTCTTTGTTTCAACAGCTTTTTTATAACTATCATTAGCTTTAGTTGAAAATCTTTGTACTAGTTTTCCCTGAATTTCTTTAAACTCTTTAGAGTATTTTGGCTTGTTAGTTTGCTTTTCAAATGAAATTAATTTTTTTAAAGCAGCAGCAGTTTTACCAATATTTTTTACTTTTCCATTATTGTATAAAGCTTTACCTTTTAAATAATAAAATTTTGCTTTTGTTTTTTGATCTGCATTTTCAATCAAACCTTCCGCTTGACCAATTGCTGCAAGAGCTGCTTCAACATTATTAGCTTTAATTGCTTTTTCTGCTGTTTTAAGCTCGTTTTTCTGTCCAAATACTGTCATACTCATTACTATAGCTGACAATACTAATATTTGTTTTCTCATTTTAGATTGATTTATTCTTGATTGTTATTTTCTTCTGTACTAGATTCAATATCCGTGCCATTCTCCGTTTCTGAAGCATTAACTTCTATCTCCTCTTCTTCTTCATGCATTACTTTTGCAACAGATGCAATTGAATCGTTATTCTTAATATTTATTAACTTAACTCCTTGTGTAGCTCTACCCATAACACGTAGATCCGCAACAGCTAATCGAATAGTAATCCCCGATTTGTTAATAATCATTAAATCATTTTCGTCAGTTACATTTTTAATTGCAACTAAACCACCTGTTTTATCAGTAACATTTATTGTTTTTACACCTTTACCACCACGATTTGTAATTCTATAGTCTTCTAAACTTGAACGTTTACCGTAACCATTTTCTGAAACAACTAACACATTGCTTTCTTGGTCGTTTACAGCTATCATTCCAATAACCTCATCTTGTGGATTTTGTAAAGTAATACCTCTTACCCCTGAAGCATTTCTACCCATTGGTCTAGTTTTACTTTCTTCAAAACGAATAGACTTACCAGATCTTAACGCCATCATAACTTGACTGTTACCAGTAGTTAATTTAGCCTCTAATAACTCATCACCTTCTTTAATAGTAATAGCATTAATACCATTTGTTCTTGGTCTAGAATATTGCTCTAAAGATGTTTTTTTAACTTGACCTCTTTTAGTTGCCATAATCACATAATGATTATTTACATACTCTTCATTTTTTAGGTCTTCGGTAACTAAGAATGCTTTTACTTTATCGTCTTGCTCAATATTTATTAAGTTCTGTATTGCTCTACCTTTTGTGTTTTTACCACCTTCTGGTATTTCATAAACACGCATCCAGAATACTTTTCCTTTTTGAGTAAAGAATAACATGTATTGATGATTTGTAGCAACAAACAAGTGCTCTAAGAAATCTTCATTTCTAGTAGCAACTCCTTTTTGTCCTCTACCACCTCTATTCTGAACTTTATATTCGTCTAAGTTTGTACGCTTAACGTAACCTGCGTGTGAAATTGTTACTACAACTTCTGAATTAGGAATCATATCTTCAATAGATAAGTCTCCACCAGCATACTCAATTACAGATCTACGATCATCACCATATTTATCTCTAATAGCAACTAATTCATCAGTAATAATTTGGTAACGACGTTCTTCGTTATCTAAAATATCTTTTAAATCTGCAATTTGTTTAATTATTTCGTCATACTCAGCTCTTAGTTTATCTTGCTCTAGTCCTGTTAATTGACGTAGACGCATTTCAACAATAGCTTTTGCTTGAATTTCTGTTAATCCAAAACGCTCAATTAAACTTTCTCTTGCTTCGTCTGCATTAGAAGATGCTCTAATAATTTTGATTACTTCATCAATATTATCACTCGCAATAATTAAACCTTCTAAAATATGTGCTCTTGCTTCCGCTTTCTTTAATTCATATTGTGTACGTCTAACAACAACTTCGTGTCTATGCTCTACAAAATAATGAATTAATTGCTTTAAGTTTAATTGCTCTGGTCTTCCGTTTACTAATGCAATATTATTTACACTAAAAGAAGTTTGTAAAGCTGTATATTTAAATAATTTATTTAAAACAATGTTTGGAATTGCATCACGTTTTAAAACGTACACTACACGCATACCATTTCTATCCGATTCATCACGAATGTTTGCAATACCTTCTAATTTTTTATCATTAACTAATTCAGCAGTTTTTTTAATCATTTCTGCTTTATTAACTTGATAAGGAATTTCAGTAACAATAATACACTCACGTCCTTTTACCTCTTCAATAGTGGCTTTAGCACGCATTACTATTCTACCTCTACCTGTTTCAAATGCATCTTTTACACCTTCATAACCATAGATAATCCCACCAGTTGGAAAATCAGGAGCTTTAATGTGCTGCATTAGTTCAGATATTTCAATATCTCTATTTTCAATATAAGCTACAGTACCGTTAATAACCTCAGTTAAGTTATGCGGTGCCATATTTGTAGCCATACCAACTGCAATACCAGAAGCTCCGTTTACCAATAAGTTTGGTATACGAGTTGGTAATACTGTTGGTTCATTTAAAGTATCATCAAAGTTTAATTTGTGATCTACAGTATCTTTTTCAATATCAGATAACATTTCTTCTGATATTTTTTGCATACGCACCTCAGTATAACGCATTGCTGCCGGGCTGTCACCATCTACAGAACCAAAGTTACCTTGACCATCTACCATCATATATCTTACACTCCAGTCTTGTGCCATACGTACCATTGAGTCGTATACAGATGTATCTCCGTGCGGGTGATACTTACCTAATACTTCCCCAACAACTCTGGCTGACTTTTTATAAGACCCTGTTGCTTTTATTCCTAATTCGTGCATTCCGTATAAAACCCTTCTGTGTACCGGTTTTAAACCATCGCGAACATCTGGTAATGCTCTTGAAACAATCACTGACATTGAATAATCAATGTAAGCTGATTTCATTTCATCTTCTATGTTAATTGGTATCAGTTTTTCTCCGTCTGCCATATATTTTTTTTTAATTTTTTTATGTCAAATTTTAACAAAGCAATATACAACTTTTCGAATTTTTACAAATTATTAATTACGTTGTTTTTATATTACTTATTAACAATATCTAGTTGAAAAGCAAGCTTATTAAACCGCTGATTTACAACTGTTTTTAAAGAATTAAAACTGACAAAATTTCAAAATATTTTAAAGTGGCTTTATTTTTGTACTAAAAAACAAAAAAAATCAGTTAATTTTACCATATAAACACATAGTTATGGACGATAATTTTTCACCAAAAGTTAAAGATGTAATAGCATACAGTAAGGAAGAAGCTATAAGATTGGGACACGATTTTATAGGTACAGAACATCTTATGCTAGGAGTTTTACGAAAAGGAGACGGCAAAGCAATAGAAATATTAAATTCATTAGATATTAACCTAGATCATTTAAGAAAAAAGATTGAAGGACTTAGTCCTAGCAATCCTTCTGCGTTACTTTCTAACGGTAAAAAAAGTCTGCATTTAACAAAGCAAGCAGAAAAAGCTTTAAAGACAACTTTTTTAGAGGCTAAACTGTATCAAAACGATTCTGTAAATACTGCTCACTTGTTACTTTGCATTCTTAGAAACGAAAATGATCCAACCACAAAGCTTTTAAATAACTTCGAAGCAAACTATGAAGATGTAAAAACTGTATTTAAACAGTTATTTACTGATGAAGAAATTGATACTCCAAGAGCTGACACTCCTTCTGATGACGATTTTGAAGCTCCAAAATCTAATCCTTTTGAGCAACCAAAAAGTGGAAAATCTCCACAACAAAAATCTAAAACTCCTGTTCTAGATAATTTTGGTAGAGACTTAACTCGTATGGCTGAAGAAGACAAATTAGACCCTGTTGTTGGACGTAAAAAAGAAATTGAACGAGTTTCTCAAATATTAAGTAGAAGAAAGAAAAACAATCCAATGCTTATTGGTGAGCCAGGAGTTGGTAAATCTGCCATTGCCGAAGGTTTAGCTTTAAGAATTGTTCAACGTAAGGTTTCTAGAATTTTATTTGACAAGCGTATAATATCATTAGACCTTGCTAGTTTAGTTGCAGGTACTAAATACCGTGGTCAGTTTGAAGAAAGAATGAAAGCTCTAATGAATGAATTAGAGAAAAATGAAGATATTATTTTATTCATTGATGAAATTCATACCATTGTTGGTGCTGGTGGAGCAACTGGATCTTTAGATGCTTCAAATATGTTAAAGCCTGCATTGGCTCGTGGAGAAATTCAATGTATTGGTGCCACAACTTTAGACGAGTACAGAACAAATATTGAAAAGGATGGAGCTTTAGAGCGTCGTTTTCAAAAGGTAATTGTAGAACCAACATCTGTTGAAGAAACAATACAAATACTTCATAATATAAAAGAAAAATATGAAGAACACCATAATGTAGATTTTACTAATGAAGCTATTGAAGCTTGTGTAAAATTAACAAACCGTTATATGACAGATCGTTTTTTACCAGACAAAGCTATTGATGCTTTAGATGAAGCTGGTTCTAGAATACATATAACAAATATTGTGGTTCCAAAAGAGGTTTTACATTTAGAAGCTGAATTAGAACAAATTAAAACTAATAAAACAGCTGCTGTAAATGGTCAAAAATATGAAGAAGCCGCTCGTTTACGTGATGATGAAAAAAGAGTTGAAGGTCAATTACAAACCGAACAAACTAAATGGGAAGAAGCTTCAAAATTAAATAGAGAAATTGTAACTGAAGATAATGTTGCCGAAGTAGTTTCTATGATGACAGGAATTCCTGTTAACAGAGTTGCAGAAGCAGAAACGAATAGATTACACGATTTACCTGAATTAATTAAAGGTAAAGTTATTGGTCAAGATGAAGCTGTTAAAAAGGTTGTTAAAGCTATTCAGCGTAACCGTGTTGGACTTAAAGATCCAAATAAGCCAATTGGTTCATTTATATTTTTAGGGCAAACTGGAGTTGGAAAAACACAGTTAGCCAAAGTTTTAGCTACCGAATTATTTGACAATGAAGATTCTTTAGTTAGAATTGATATGAGTGAATATATGGAGAAATTTGCCATTTCTCGTTTAGTTGGTGCACCTCCAGGATACGTTGGCTATGAAGAAGGTGGGCAGCTAACTGAAAAAATTAGACGTAAACCTTACGCAGTAGTTTTACTAGATGAAATTGAAAAAGCGCATCCAGATGTTTTTAATATGTTACTTCAAGTTTTAGATGATGGGCATATTACAGATAGTTTAGGTCGTAAAATAGATTTTAGAAATACAATTATTATTATGACATCTAATATTGGATCACGTCAATTAAAAGATTTTGGTTCTGGTGTTGGTTTTGGTACTTCATCTAAAAAAGCACAAGCAGATGCAAATGCTAAAAGTGTAATTGAAAATGCCTTAAAAAAATCGTTTGCTCCAGAATTTTTAAATAGAATTGATGATGTAATTGTGTTTAATGCATTAGAGCGTGAAGATATTCATTCAATTATTGATATTGAATTGAAAAAATTAGTTTCTCGTATTGAAGATTTAGGTTACAACTTAAACTTAAGTGATGAAGCTAAAGATTACATTGCCAATAAAGGTTTTGATAAGCAATATGGAGCTAGACCTTTAAAACGTGCAATTCAAAAATATATTGAAGATGCATTGGCTGAAGAAATTGTAAACTCTAAATTAAAAGAAGGCGACACCATAACTATGGAACTTGATAAAGATAAGGATGAGCTTACAATTAGTATAGAAAAAGACAAAGTTGAGTAATCAACAAAAAACATAATTAAAGAAAGGTTGAGCAATCAACCTTTTTTTTTGCTCAAAACTTAACTTCTAGGTTTTAAGTAACCGATTATAAAACCAGAACCGTAACCACAAAACTGAATTAGCGTTGTAACAATACTTGCCGCAGCAACTAGAATACTTTTATTTTTTAATAATGAATCAATAAAAATTACGGCAAAATATAACCCTACCAAACCAATAAATAAATTAATACCTGTAATAAAAGCTACTATTGAAAATAATAAACCTATTAAAAAAACTGAAGGAAACCAATAGGTAATTTTGGCAGTTCCAGGAAATTTTGCATTCAAAAATGGCCTTCCTTTTCCAAAGGCAAAAGTTTGTTTAAAAAACTGCTTAAAAGTAGATCTTCGTTTATGGTACACAAAAGCACCTTCAATAAATTGAGTATCAAATTTATGCTCCCAAATTCTAAAAGTTAAGTCAATATCCTCTCCTATTTTCATTTTAGAAAAACCTTCAGTTGCTTCAAAAGCCTTTTTTGAAATTCCCAAATTAAAACTTCTTGGTTGAAATTTATCTACTGCTTTTTTACTTCCTCGAATTCCACCGGTTGTAAAAAAGGAAGTCATACTATAATTTATTGCTTTTTGAATAATTGTAAAAGATTCGTGCGCAGCATCTGCACCTCCATAAGCATCTGTATAATTATTAATTAAAGCTTTTTCTACTTCATTTAAATAGTTAGGCGGAATTATACAATCTGAATCAAAAATTATAAAGTAATTTCCAGAGGCCTTTTGCATTCCATAATTTCGACTTGCTCCTGCTCCAGTATTATTTTTTAAAAAATATTTTAATTGAAGTTTCTCTTGGTAACTCTCAACAATTTCTTTTGAAATATTTTCTGATCCATCTTCAACAATAATAACTTCAAACTTTTTAGTATAAGTTTGGGTTGTTAAACTTTGCAATAATTCGTCAATTTCTTGAGGTCTATTGTAAACTGGAATTATTATTGAAAAAAGTAACTTCACTATTTTTTGATTTGAAGCAAATTTAAACTAAAAAATTGTCATTCTAAATGAAATTCAGCATCTAAAAAAAGATTTTTCGCCTCACTTAAAATGACAATTTTTATAATTATTTTAATAGAATTAGTTCTGTAAAACCTCTAAATCTACATCTTTGTACATCTCTAAATTTTCTAAACTAAACCCTCTCATATAATCAAATCTCTCTTTGTTTTCAGATCGTACTAAATTTACAAACAACCTTGCAGTCTTCACAAATTTCTCATCTTTTTGACTATTCAATACTAATAAATACCCCATAATAATATTACCGGCCATTTCTACTAGCCTAGTTGAATGAAAGTCTATCAATTCAGCACTATCTTGATCTACAACTCTTTTTACAATAGTTTGATATTTTTCTGCCATTTTATGAAGTTTTGTTCTTACTTCACAGTTTTTATCTGATACTAACGCATCATACTCTTTAATTTGATCGAAGAAAACTCCAGTAGTTACACCTTTAATTGCAGCTACTGCTTGTAATTGAGATGTTCCTTCGTAAATTGAAGTAATTCTAGCATCTCTATAAATACGTTCTATCGGAAAATCTTTCATAAAACCAGTACCTCCGTGAATTTGCAAAGAATCGTAAGCAATTTTATTACAAGCCTCACTTGCAGTTAATTTAATAAGAGGTGTAAACACGTTAGAAAGTTTAGCATAGTGTTTCATTTCCATACGTTCTTCTTTCTCTAGCTTTCTATCTTTCATAACTTCCTCATAAGCTTTTAAAAGATCTACAAAACGTGTAGTTTCATATAATAAAGAACGAAGTGCATCTACTTTAACTTTCATATTGGTTAACATTTCGTAAACCGCTGGAAAATTCACAATTTCTTTCCCAAACTGCGCTCTTTCTTCAGCGTATTTTAAAGCTTCTCTATAAGCAGCGTCTGCAATACCTACAGATTGCGCACCAACACCTAAACGCGCAGAGTTCATTAAAGACATTACGTATTTAATTAAACCAAAACGCTCTTTCCCTACTAATTCAGCAGGAGCATCTTTAAACACTAATTCACAAGTTGGAGAACCTTTAATTCCTAGTTTTTTTTCTAAATGTCGAACTTCAACTGCGTGATCATTTCTATCGTAAATAAACATAGATAATCCACGAGCATCACTAGTTCCTTCTTCAGAACGAGCTAACACTAACGAAATATCAGCATCACCATTAGTAATAAAACGCTTAACGCCATTTAAAACCCAAGTATTTTTTTCTTCATCAAAAACAGCTTTTAGTTTTACTGCTTGTAAATCCGATCCTGCATCTGGTTCTGTTAAAACCATTGCTGCTGTTGCTCCATCTCTATTAAATCTAGGTAAAAACTTTTCTTTTTGTTCTTCTGAACCAAACTCGTAAATAGTTTCGGCACAATCTTGAAGTCCCCAAATATTTGCAAACCCAGCATCAGCACGTGCTACCATTTCCGCAGCCATTACATATGGCAATAAAGGAAAATTTAAACCACCATATTCTCGAGGTAATGCCATACCAACAAGACCAGCATCATACAATGCTTTATAATCTTCAGTAGTTCCTTTAGCATAAATTACTTCGTTATTTTCAATATGTGGACCTTCAATATCTATAGATTCTGCATTATTAGCTATTGTATTTGCGCAAATATCTCCTACTATTTCTAGTACTTTCTCATATGAATCTATTGCATCTTCATGATTCAAAGGAGCATAATCAAACTTTTCAGATTGCTCAAAATTATCTTCTTTTAATTGTACAACTTTTTTTACAATTGGATCTTTAAGGTGAAACTTAAAATCCGGTGTATCTTTGAAAAAATTATCCATTTTTTTCTATTTTATATTATTTATAGAAATTCTAAAAATGCGCCATTCGTTATTTTTTTAATGAGATGCTAAAACAAATTCAGCATAACGATTACATTCTATTTCAAAACTTCTATTTATTTTATTGTTTAACTATTTTGCGTTCTCCTTATAATATTTAATCATTTTAGGAAGAACAACTCCTAAATCACCCGTAATTACATAATCTGCAATATCATTTATTGGCGCTTCAGGATCATTATTTATTGAAATAATCATAGAGGCATCCTGCATACCAGCAGTATGTTGGATTGCACCTGAAATACCTGCAGCAATATATAATTTAGGTCTAACCGTAGTTCCGGTTTGTCCAATTTGACGGTTATGATCAATAAAGCCTGCATCTACTGCTGCTCTAGAACCTCCAACTTCACCTCCTAAAATATTAGCGAGATTTTTTAGTAAGTCAAAGTTTTCTTTTGAACCAACTCCGTATCCACCAGCCACAATAATAGGTGATTCTTTTAAGTTTACACCAGATTCTTCAATATGACGGTCAATTACTTCCACAACAAAGTCTTCATCTTTTACAACACCATTTACTTCAACAGTAATAACCTCTGTGCTATAATTCTCATCAATAATCTCTTTTTTCATTACACCTTCTCTAACCGTTGCCATTTGAGGGTGCATATCCCAGTTTATAATATTTGCCATAATGCTTCCTCCAAAAGCAGGACGAATTGCATACAACAAATCTGTATATTCTTTCTTTTCTTTTTTAACAAAATGATCTCCAATATCTAATATTGTAGCATCTGCTGTTAAACCACAATTTAATTTTGAAGCTAATCTAGGTGCTAAATCTCTTCCTATTGAGGTTGCGCCGAACAAAACAATTTGAGGATCTTGCTGTTTTAACACTTTATAAGCCAAAGCTGCGTGAGGTAATGTTGTGTAAGGTTCTAATCTTGCATCATCTGCAACAAATAATTTATCAACTCCATAAGGTGAAATTTGACTTTCAATTCCTTTTAAACTATTTCCAAAAACCATTGCTTCTAATGGACAACCTAATTTTTGAGCTAATCGTTTTCCTGCTGATAATAACTCTTGACTAATTTCTGCGACTTTTTTATTTTCTACTTCGCAATAAACAAAAACACTTTTCATTTTTACTAATTTTAAGTTATATCAACTACCCAATGGTGTGATGTTCAATTAATTCTTTAATCATTCCTTCAATGTCACTATCCGAATCTGTTAAAATTTTAGATTCATTTGCAGTTAACACAATACTTGAAACGCTTTTAACTTTAGTTGGCGAGCCTGCCAATCCAATTTTTGAAGCATCAGCCTCAATATCTTCAACACTCCATTCTGGAATTGTTAAATAAGGGCGTTTTTTATGTAGATTAAGTAACACCTCATCGGCAGATCTTAGCTCTGATTTAGTTCTTGCATATTTATATTTCATTACATTTTTTGCAATTCTAGATCTGCATTTTGGAGAAGAGCCATGTACGGTCATTAAACAAGGATATGGAGCAGCTACTGTTTCAATTCCTTTAGACAATCTTCGTCTAGCAATAATTTTATCTTCTTCGATTTCTAAAATTTCTTCAACATAAGTTACTTGAGGAATGTTTAACTTATCTGCACATTGTGGTCCTACTTGAGCTGTATCTCCATCAATGGCTTGTCTTCCTCCAACAATTAAATCATAATCAGATATTTTTTTAATTCCTTGAACTATGGTGTAACTAGTTGCAAGAGTATCTGCACCTCCAAATCTTCGATCGGAGATCATAATACCATTGTCAACTCCACGATAATAACCTTCACGAACAATATCTGCAGCTTTTTGTGGCCCCATTGTTAATATAGTTACTTCTGTTCCTGGAATTCGATCTTTTATGTTTAATGCCAGTTCTAGCGCATGTAAATCGTCCGGGTTAAAAACAGTTGCCAATTTACCTCTATTTACTGTACCATCTGGTTTCATGGCATCAGGACCCACATGACGTGTGTCCGGTACTTGCTTTGCAAGTACAACAATTTTAAGTGGTCTCATAAAATATTTTTACTATTTAGATATTTGATTTCTTAAAATTAAAGGAATTAAACCACGTAAATACTGATAATACTCATACTTCAAAAAAAAGACACGTAAAGATTAACCACTTCATTAAAAAAAAGACAAAAAAAAAGCAGCAATTTTAAATTGCTGCTTTTTTATATTTTATTAAAAGTGTGTGTGTTACTCACCTTTTTCTTCTTCTGGAAATTCTCTTTCCATAAAATCACTCATAATTGCAGTACTTACTCCCATATTTGAGAATCCACCATCATGAAATAAATTTTGAAGAGTTACTTTTTTTGTTAAATCTGAGAATAATGAAATTGTATAATCAGCACATTCTAATGCTGTAGCATTACCAAGTGGAGACATTTTTTCTGCATACGCAATAAAACCATCAAACCCTTTAACTCCACTACCAGCAGTTGTTGGTGTTGGTGATTGAGATATAGTATTTACTCTTACATTTTTATCTCTTCCGAAGAAATAACCAAAACTACGAGCAATAGATTCTAAATATGCTTTATTATCAGCCATATCATTATAATCTGGGAATACACGTTGAGCTGCCATATATGATAAAGCAACTACACTTCCCCATTCATTCATTGCATCTTTTTTATACAACATACTCATTACTCTATGAAATGATAATGCTGACACATCAAAACCTGTTTTTGTAAAATTATAGTCTTGATTTGTATAGTGGTTTCCTCTTCTTACGTTAACCGACATTCCTATTGAATGTAATACAAAATCAATTTTTCCTCCTAGAATCTCCATCGATTTATCAATAAGATTTTCAAGATCCATCATTGAAGTTGCATCTGCAGGTACAACTTGAGAACCCGTTTTTTCAGCCAATTCAGATATTGTTCCTAATCTCATAGCAACAGGTGCATTTGTTAATACAAAAGTTGCACCTTCTTCATGCGCTCTTTCAGCAACTTTCCAAGCTATAGAATTAGCATCTAATGCTCCAAAAATAATTCCCTTTTTCCCTTTTAGTAGGTTGTACATATTAATTCTTCTTTATTTTATTTCAGTGGCAAATATAGTAAATTCTTAATTTAATAGCTCTTTTGCGTGTTCAATTGCTGTAGAAGTTATATTTTTCCCTCCTAACATTTCCGCAATCTCATTAACTCGCTCATTATCTGATAATTGCTTAAGTTTTGTTACTATATTATTATTTATATCTTCTTTATAAACTTTATAATGTTGTTGTCCTTTGGATGCTATTTGTGGTAAATGAGTAATTGTAATTACCTGCATGTTATCGCACATTAGTTTCATAATATCAGCCATTTTTTGCGAAACGTCTCCAGAAACTCCTGTATCAATCTCATCAAAAATAATAGTTGGTAAACTTAAATACTCCGATAATATTGCTTTAACAGATAACATTATCCTAGATAATTCTCCACCAGAAGCAACCTTTTTTAATTCACCAAAATTGGCTCCTTTATTTGCCGAAATTAATAACTCCAACTCATCCTTTCCATTTTGAAAATACTGTTTTGTATGTTTTAAGTTAAACTTAAACCTTGTATTTTCCATACCTAAAGTTGCAAGTAAATTTTCTAACTTTTTAACCAACTTTGGAATTGCTTTTAATCTATCGTTACTTATTTTTTGTGCTAAAACATCAATTTTTGCTGCAACTTCATTTACTTCATTTTCTTTAGCAGTTAATTGACCTGAAGAGTTTTCAACAGCCTCCACTTTTAAAGATAAATTATTATAAACTTCAATTAGTTCTTTATTAGAACCAACTGTATGCTTTTTTTGTAAATTATATATTAGCTGTAATCTATCGTTTAACTTTTCAATTTCACCAGCATCCAATTGAATATTTTCATTAGCTAATTCAACTTCATTAGCTACATCATCAAATTCAATTTTTACACTATTTAATCTTTCATAAAGCTCTTGATACTCTTTAGAATATGAAGATATGTTGGCTAATTTTGATGTTATTGAATTTAATAAAGATTGCAAACCTATTTCTTCAGCAAAAGATACTTCTTGAATTTCTAAAAGGTTTGTTTTTATTTCTTCAATATTATTTAATTTATCTAACTTTTGTTCAATACTTTCTTGTTCATCTACAACTATTTTAGCTTCATCTAACTCTTTAAACAAATGCAAATTATACTCGTATTGTTCTTTTGCAGCTTGCTGATTACTTTTTAAATCGGTAAGCTCCTTGTTTAACTTATTAAATAACTTTAAACCTCTTTTGTATGATTCTATTTTTGCTGCAGTTTTTGCTAATGCATCTAATACTTTAAACTGAAAACTACTTGTAGAAAGTTGCATTGTTTGATGCTGAGAATGAACATCAATAATTTTTTCACTTAAACCTTGTAATACAGAAAGTGTTGTTGGCGTATCATTTATAAAAGCTCTTGATTTACCACTAGGTAAAATTTCTCTTCTAATAATTGTTTCTCCTTCAAAATCTAGATCATTATCTCTAAAATAAGGTTCTAAATTATATTTAGAAATTGAAAATTCAGCTTCAATTATACATTTAACTTCAGGATTTTTTAAGGTTGAAGAATCTGCTCTTTTTCCTAACACCAAACCTAACGCGCCAAGTAAAATAGATTTACCTGCACCTGTTTCTCCAGTAATTATAGACAAGTTATCCCTAAAACTAACTGATAGATTTTCAATTAACGCGTAATTTTTTATAGAAAGGTTTGTAAGCATTTGTTGGTTATAATCTTAAAAAATTATTTAATGCTATTCCATTTTGATGAATTTAATGGAGACATTTTTAACAAGTCTTCTTTTAATTTAAATACATCCATATATGGTCCATCAGAAAATGTTTGTACAATTTCATCTGCTTTAGAATCCATAAATACACGTAATAAAAAAGCATTTGGACGATTATCGTAAATAGATTTTAAATCTAAAATTGATTTAGCAATTTCGTTTTTACCAGATTTTTTATCTTTTATTAAGTAATCTAAACCTTTTATATGGTAATTATACATGGTAGATCTAAACAAACTATATGTTGGTGATAGTAAATTATCAATCAAAGTAAACCTTGTATTTGTTCCATCATTTTGATTCCACCCTAAATAACCACTTTGTTGTGCTTGTACAACAATATCTTGTGCTTGTGTGTAATAACTTGTTCCTCCATTTAGGGTAAACGTATCTGCATCCATACCTAAAACAGTATACACATAGAATGATATTACAGAAACTAAATTCGATTCAAAAGCTGTTGCATTGTATAACAAAGGCGCGTATTCAGTATAATTAAAAGTAAAATTACTATCCTTAAAGTTAAAAACCGGTGTTAAATATGTTGAATTAAATACTGGTCTAGAAGATTGAATTTGAATATGACCTTTAAAAGTATCACCATCACGTTCTAGTAATGTTAAGGTTAAATTACACCCAATACGTTCTTGAGGTTTATAATTTAAATTTGTCCAACGCTTTTGATTTATAAACTCGTTTAACGAAGTTTCTAACGTTTTAAAAACCTGCTTATTTGAACCAGGAATTTTATCTGAATTTACTGAAATTGTACAATTTAATTCTTGTGCTTTTACTTGAAAAGCGACCAATAACAAAGCAAATATAAAAAGTAGTTTACGCATAAATTCGTTTCAAAATTTCATTAAATATATCTTCAGCTACCTCAGCTTTAGATTTTAGACTAAATTCTGAAATATTTTCGAATTTATCAATTATAGTTACTTTATTTGTTGGCTTTTTAAATCCTGCTCCTTTATCTTGCAGAGAATTTAACACAATTAAATCTAAGTTTTTCTTAGTTAATTTAGCCGTTGCGTTTTCTAATTCATTATTAGTTTCTAAAGCAAAACCAACTAGAAACTGGTCTTTTTTGGCTTTTCCTAACGATGCTAATATGTCTTTTGTTTTTACCAAATCAATAGACATTACATCTGTTGATTTTTTTATTTTTTGTTCAGAAATTTCTTTTGGTCTGTAATCTGCAACTGCAGCAGATAAAATTGCAATTGTTGATTGCTCATAATTTCCATGAACTTCGTTATACATTTCTTCAGCACTAACAACATTAATTCTCTCAATTAAGTTAGATGATACTTGCTCGTTAGATGGGCCAGTTATTAATTTAACGTTTGCTCCTAAACTAGCTGCTGTTTTAGCTAATTCAAATCCCATTTTCCCTGAAGAATGATTTCCAATAAAACGGACAGGGTCAATTGCTTCGTAAGTTGGACCAGCTGTAATTACAACTTGTTTATTATACAATGGCATACCTTTAATAATATCGTTTTCAATAAATGAAACAATATTTTCTGGCTCTTCCATTCTACCTTCACCAATTAAACCACTCGCTAAAAAACCACTAGATGGTGGAATAAAAACGTTGCCAAATGTTTGTAATTTCTCTACGCTTTCTGTTGTGGTTGGATGTTTATACATATCCAAATCCATTGCAGGTGCAAAATACACCTTACATTTTGCCGATAAATATACTGCCATTAACAAGTTATCACAAACACCACTAGCCATTTTAGCCAATGTATTTGCTGTTGCAGGTGCTACCAACATATAATCAGCCCATAAACCTAGTTCTACGTGGCTGTTCCATTCTTCAGTATCTTCTTCACCTTTTTCAAAAAAAGAAGAATATACTGGGTTATTTGATAATGTTGATAGTGTAAGTGGAGTTACGAACTCTTTAGAAGCAGGTGTCATTACAACTTTAACTTGTGCACCTGCTTTTATAAATAGTCGTACTAAATGTGCTGTTTTATAAGCAGCAATACCGGCGGTAACGCCTAAAAGAATTTTTTTACCGCTTAAAATAGACATTTATTATTCTTTATCTTCTGGGTTTCTATGATAAATTTTACCTTCTAACCATTCTTCAACAGCTATTGCAGTTGGTTTTGGTAATTTTTCGTAAAATTTAGAAACTTCAATTTGTTCTTTATTTTCGAAAACCTCGTCTAAACTATCTGTATAAGTAGCAAATTCTTCTAGCTTATCAATTAATTCAGATTTTAAATCTCCATTAATTTGCTGAGCTCTTTTAGCTAAAATTGTAATTGCTTCGTACAAATTTTCTGTAGGAGCTTCAATTTTATCTCTATTGTAAGTAATAGTGCTACTCGCAGCTTTCGTATTTTTATAATCCATTATATTTCAGTTTTTAGCGCAACTACCGCATTTAATTCCTTGTTCAATTCTTTTACCAGTTTTTCTGTTTCTTTTAAATATTTAGATTCAGAAAAATTCTTTTTAAAACGCTCTTGAAATTTAAGTGCATTTTTTATTCTTTCTTCTTTCTTTCTATATATACTTTTCATACCTAATTTGTATGATGCTAAAAACTTAGTATATAACGCTTCTTCTTTATAACTAGTACCTAAATGGTCTGCTAATAAATTATCAAAAGCTACAATTGAAGCAATATAATCTTCTGTTAAGTAATATTGTTTGGCAATTTCGAAAGATTTTTTCTCTAATTTATGGTTTAATTCTTTAATATATTTATTAGCATCTGTCAATCTTTTAGAATCTGGATATTTATAAATAAAGTTTTGTAAAGCATTAATAGCTTCATTTGTATCTTTTTGATCTAAACTAAATACTGGAGAAGCTAAATAATAGCTGTGTGCAGATAAATATGCTGCTTCCTCTAACTTAGAACTTTTAGGATAGTTTTTTGCAAACTTATCGAAATAATAAGCTGCTAAGCTATATTGTTTGGTATTGTAATGGGCTTGCGCAATCATATATTGAATACGTTCCATTTGAGGTTTTCCTCTATATGATGGCGTTACTTTTTCAAATAACTGAATTGCTTTATTGAACTTTTGGTTCTCATACATTTCAGTAGCCATTTTATATTGGTCACCTACAGCACCTTTGTTTAATACTTTTTGGTATTCGCCACAAGACATAAATGTAGCAGCGACACAAATAATTAAAATGTAAATTTTATTTTTTTGCATTTGGCAAAATTAGTTATTAATTATGGATTATTAAAATGTTTTATTAATAGTCCACAAATTTAACTTTCTCAGGAAATAAATATTGCTTAAAGCTCTTAATTGTTTGTTAATTATGCGCCTGGCATAACAGAGCTTACAACAGTAAGTTGTTTAACATCATTATCAAATAAATATAAGCCACCTTTATCGTCTCCAATTAGGTTTATTTTATCAAGAATAGTTCTCGCTTGTGCTTCTTCTTCAATTTGTTCTGCAACATACCATTGTAAAAAGTTATGAGTAGCATAATCTTTTTCTTCTAATGCTATATGTACCAATTCATTTATGCTTTTAGAAACAAACACTTCGTGATTAAATAGTGTTTCAAACATTTCTTTTATTGAACCAAACTCTAAAGCTGGTTGACTTAGTTCAGAAACTTTTGCATGTCCTCCACGTTCATTTACGTACTTAAACATTTTTAACATGTGCTGGCGTTCTTCATCTGAAGCATCATACATAAATTGAGAAACTCCTTCTAACCCTTTATCTTCTGAATAAGAAGCCATTGCTAAATATATTTGAGAAGATTCAGCTTCAATTCTAATTTGCTTATTTAAAGCCGCTTGCATACTTTCTGATAACATAATTCTTTATTTAAAATTTCACTTGATTTAAAAAGTAAAATTACTAATAATTATCAATAAAACTATTAATTTTTTCTTGTAATTGAGGTGTGGCTTCAACTAAAGGTAAACGTACATTTGCCGAACAAATTTCTAGCTTCTGTAACATTGCTTTTATACCTACCGGATTTCCTTCTTCAAAAATAAGATCTATACTATTAGCTAATTTGTAATGTAAAGCAAATGCTTCGGTATTTTTACCTTCTATACCTAATTGAATTAATTGAGAAAAATCTTTTGGTAAACCTTGCCCTATTACTGAAATAACTCCAGAACCTCCAGCCAATGTCATTGGTAAAGCAATCATATCGTCTCCAGAAATTACCATAAAATCTTTTGGTTTGTTCTGAATTAAGCTCATTGCCTGCACTATATCTCCTGCTGCTTCTTTAACAGCAACTACGTTTTCAAAATCGTTAGCCAATCTAATAATTGTATCTGGAGCTATATTTACACCTGTTCTACTTGGCACATTATATAAAACTATTGGCTTTTTAGTACTTAAGGCAACCGCTTTAAAATGTTGATACAACCCTTCTTGACTAGGCTTATTATAATATGGTGCAACTGATAAAATTGCATCAAAATCGCTTAAATCTGTTTGCTTAATTTCTTCAACAACATTTACAGTATTATTACCCCCAATACCTAACACTAAAGGTAGCTTACCATTATTAGCCTTAATTATTGTTGCCTTAACTAACTCTCTTTCTTCAAGAGTTAAAGTTGCTGCCTCGGCAGTTGTTCCTAAAACAACTAAATAATTTACACCATTGTTTATTTGGTATTTTACCAAACGCTTCAAACCTTCAACATCTACAGTATTATCACTATTAAATGGTGTTACTAAAGCTACTCCGGTTCCTAATAATTCTTGCATTATAATTTCTTTAAAATCGTTAAGTATTTTTTCAATTCAGAATTAAAAACAGTATAATCATCTGGTTCACAATCAACCAACAACTGATATAATTCATTATTTAAATGTGTAAAACCAGCGTTAAACACCGATTTACACTGCAATATTAACAAGTTGACATATAAATTATCAACTTTACTGTAATTAATTAACAAATCGTATTTTTTTGTTAAAATGTTTTTCAAATAATCAGATTTTACTTTTCCTCTCCAACCAAAATCTGCACCGCTAAATGAATTCTCTATAGGCGCTTTCTTATTCTTCTTATTTACAGCAATTACCGTTGTAATATTACTTTTATCTACCTTCAACAAAGATGATAGTTCCTTTACAATACTTTCTTCATCATTAATAGCGTCAATAATTACAATAATATTGTTTATTTTTTTTGAAGATTCTTCCTTAGTTTCATTAACAAACTCGGTAAGTTTCTTGTTAAAAAATATTTGATTAGTTTTTCGTTTGAATCCTGTAAAAATCATCTATATTTACCCTTGAATTCACAAAATTAGTTAAAATCATTAGCATTTCAACAATGAAAAATTTTATTCTATCATTTTTTGCAATTTCACTACTTTTTAGTTGTAAAAATGAACCCAATAAATTAGTTAAAATTGAAGGTAAACTTTTACCTATTACAAAAGAAACTGAATCAGTTAAAGAAATCGAAGACTACATTGCTCCTTTCAAAAAAAAGGTTGAAAGCGAAATGAGTAGCGTTTTAAGTTATACTCCTGTTGATTTGGTTAGAACAGATGCATTAAACGAAAGTAGCTTAGGAAATTTAATGGCTGATTTATGTTACGAAAGAGCAAATCCGGTTTTTAAATCTAGAACAGGTAAAAATATTGACTTTGCTTTGTTCAATTTTGGAGGTATAAGAGCTGGAATTACTAAAGGTAATATTAAAACTGAAAACGCATTTAATTTAATGCCTTTTGAAAACACTTTGGTTGTTGCAGAATTATCTTCAGAAAAAATAGTTGAACTGTGCAATTTTCTTATAAAAGCCAATACAGCACACCCATTATCTAAACAAGTTAAATTGGTTGCCACAAAAAGTGGTTACACTTTTACCATAAACAATAAAAAAATAGATAAAACCAAAACATACTTTGTTTTAACATCTGATTATTTACAAAATGGTGGAGACAATATGGTTTTCTTTAAAAACCCTATTAAATTACACAAACTAGATTACAAAGTTAGAAACGCAATTATAGATTATTTAAAAGAAACGGATACAGTTAAGGTAAAACTTGATGGTAGATTTATAATGAAATAAGATATTATGAAAAGAAGAAATTTTATTCAAAAATCATCAGCTGCTGCTGCTTTATTAACTGTTGGAGGACTTGGGTTAGAATCGTTTGCTAAAAAAACATCTAAACAAATTACCATTTTACATACAAACGACACGCATAGCCATATTGAGCCGTTTGATATAAACCACCACAACTACCCAAATATGGGAGGCGTAGCACGTAGAGCAACTTTAGTTGAAAATATTAGAAAAGAAAATCCAAACACTTTATTATTAGATGCCGGTGATATTTTTCAAGGAACACCTTATTTTAATTACTACGGTGGCGAAATTGAATTTAAGCTAATGAGTATGCTTAAATATGATGCTGCAACTATTGGAAACCACGATTTTGATAATGGTATAGATGGTTTATACGCGCAACTACCTAATGCAAAGTTCGATTTTGTATCATCTAATTACAATTTTAAAAATACCGTTCTAGACACACATGTAAAACCTTATAAAATCTTCAATAAAAGCGATATTAAAATTGGAGTTTTTGGAATTGGAATTGAATTAAAAGGACTTGTAGATAATAAATTATATAAGGAAACTAAATATTTAAATCCTGTTGAAATTGCTCAAGATATGAGTAGAATTTTAAAAGAAGATGAACAATGTGATCTAATTATTTGTTTATCGCATTTAGGATATCACTATACAGAAAAACATTCTAAAATTGATGATTTAACACTAGCTTCTAAAACTAAAAACATAGACTTAATTATTGGAGGACATACACATACGTTTTTACCTAAACCAACTGTTACTAAAAATAGCGCAGGCGAAAATGTTTTGGTTAATCAAGTAGGCTGTTACGGTTTAAATGTTGGTCGAGTTGATTTTCATTTCGACAGTGATAAAAATATAACAAGCAAAGGAAAAAGTATAATAGTTTAAGAGAATAAAATAGATAGAATGAGAATTGAAACGGGATTAAAATTAGGGTTTAAAGATGTAATGATTCGCCCAAAAAGATCAACTTTAAGCTCTAGAGCACAAGTATCTTTAGATAGAAAATTTACTTTTCTACACAGCAACTACAAATGGAAAGGTGTGCCAATTATGGCTGCCAATATGGATACTGTTGGAACTTTTGAAATGGCTAAAGAATTAGCTAAACATAGAATTTTTACCGCAGTACATAAACATTATACCATTGAAGAATGGAAAACTTTTGTAGACAGTGCTTCAACCGAAATTATAGATTATATAGCCGTAAGCACAGGTACAAGTACTGCCGACAAAGAAAAAGTAGCTACTATTTTTGAACAAAACCCACATTTAAAATTTATTTGTATTGATGTTGCCAATGGTTATTCTGAGCATTTTGTAGGTTTTGTAAAACACATGCGTGAACAATATCCAAACAAAGTAATAATGGCTGGTAATGTGGTTACTGGAGAAATGGTTGAAGAATTAATTCTTGCTGGTGCAGATATTGTAAAAGTTGGAATTGGACCAGGATCTGTTTGTACAACTCGTGTAAAAACTGGTGTTGGTTACCCACAACTTTCGGCAATTATAGAATGTGCGGATGCTGCACACGGATTAGGCGGACAAATTGTTTCTGATGGTGGTTGTAAAATACCAGGAGATATTGCCAAAGCTTTTGGTGGTGGAGCAGATTTTGTTATGCTTGGCGGAATGCTTGCTGGACATACTGAAAGTGGCGGAGAAACTATTGAAATTGATGGTGAAAAATTCAAGCAATTCTACGGAATGAGCTCCGAAACTGCAATGAACAAACACGTTGGTGGTGTTGCAAACTATAGAGCTTCCGAAGGAAAAACAGTACAAATTCCTTTTAGAGGAGCTGTTGAAAATACAGTTCAAGATTTTTTAGGAGGTTTAAGATCTACGTGTACTTATGTTGGTGCTAGCAAATTAAAAGAACTAACTAAAAGAACAACTTTTATTAGAGTTCAAGAACAACACAATCAAGTTTTTTCGAAATAAAATAAACTTATTTGTAAACTCATAAAAATTCATCGTCTAAATTTAAAACCTTAGACGATGAATAAAAAGCTTTACCTTCTTTTACGAATTATTATTGCTGTAATTTTAATTCAAACATTACGATTTAAATTTACGGCACATCCAGATAGCGTTTATATTTTTTCAAAAGTAGGCTTAGAACCTTTTGGAAGAATTGGCATTGGAATTATTGAATTAATTGCAGCTGTTTTAATTCTAATTCCTAAAACTATTTGGGCAGGAGCCACATTAACTTTTGGAATTATTTTTGGAGCAATTATAATGCACTTAACTCAATTAGGCATAGAAATTAATAATGATGGAGGTACATTGTTTTATATGGCTTTAGGAACCTTTATTTTAAGCGGAGTAGTAATTTGGATAGAAAGACAACAACTTCCAATTATTGGCAAACTATTCTAACTCCCACACAGGCAAAACACATTGCTTATCTAACTTTTGTAAAAGAGGCTTTAAACCATTAATTAAACTTTGCTGCATTACTTTAGAATCTTCTTTATGACATTGCAAACAAGCTCCAACAGTTAACAGTTGCTGCTGCTCTTTTATTGAAAAAGGTCTAAAATCTGTTCTTGTTGAATTTACAACTCCTTTTGGAGTTTCACCTAAAAAAGGAATCCAAGCATCTTCAGGTAAATTATCATTTTTATTTATTGCATACTCGGCAACAAATTGCCACTTACCTACTCCATTTTCAACTATATAATTTAATTCTCCATTTCCATACCCTAAAGTTGCCGAATTCGAATGACAACTTTTACAATCTCTAACTTTTGAAGTTGTAGTATGCGGTGAATTTGGAGCGTACAACCTATGAAACGAAACATCTTCTCCTATTTTTTTTCCTGAATAACTACCTTTATCAATAGTTAAAATCATTCCAGGTACAGCAGGTTCAATATGTTTTCCTTTCTTATTTTCTCTAACTCCCATAGCGGGTTTAGATGACGAAAATTCAGCAATAAACTCTTTCCATTGCCCTTTACCATACTTTCTATCTAACAAATCAAATGCTCTAGGTTCGTTTTCATCATACTCATTATGGCAACCAATACAACGCGATGTCCAGGATGAATGGCAAGTTGAGCAACTTACATTTTTATGCACATTATCTCTCGAACAAACATCACTTTGTGATTTTAATAGATGCAACTTTTTATCTTTTTTACCAATTAAAAAAGCATTTCCAACAGAATCTACATAAGTATTCACCAGTGGATGTCCATCCTTTTCAACTGCAATTATCTCTTTATCATTGTGTTTATAATCTCTATGTAAAAAAACCAACAAACTTTCTCTATCTAAAGAATCGTAAGGCATTGTTCTTGGTTTTTCTTTAAAATGACAATCGCTACATTGTAAAGAAACCGCATCTTCTTCGTGTATGTATTTTTTACCATCACCCATTACTTCGTGCGTACTATGGCAATCTATACACAACAAGCCTTTAGTATGGTGCACATCTTCTTCAATATATTTATAAACACGCTTATCATCTAAAACTCTAAACCCTTCTTTTGAAGTCAATTCTTCTTCATCTAACAAGGTTTCTTGCCAACCTTCATAATTTGTTGAAATTCTACTTGAACGACTATGACAACCAAAACAATGTTCATTTTGCACAAAAATATCTGTTGAAGGATGTGCTTTAGGTAATTCTTTTTTATTTGAAGCTATATATGAATCTAAATCCTTTTTTGCTTCTTCGGAATAATTTAAATGGCACGCATTACAACCTCCACCTCTACTTAACTGTGTAATTGCACCAAACTCTTTTTTCTCGGCTCCTAAATGACAATTAGCGCATAAATCTCGTAAATGCTTATTGGAAGGCGAATTTTTTATTTGCTGAATATGATATTGATAATTTGGAGAATCTGCCTCACCAAAAATATATTTATCAACTGCCACCAAACCACTATTGGTAGCCATTAACGAATTTTCAATTTTGCGCAATTCGTTTGGATGACATTTTCCACAAGTCTCTTTAGCATCGCTTAAATTTCCGGGAATTAAAACCATTCCTTTATGAGATTTTTCTTTTTCTAATGCTGAAGTATTTCCTAAATGACAACTTGCACAACCAATTAAATCTGGATTATGATAACTAGAATAACCTTTTGTATTTTGGTGACACTCTAAACAAGATTCTTTTTTTCCTGTTACTACACTTACCTTTTCTTCAGAATTCAACTTATAATAATCTTGAGATGATTCATTATAAATTTTAACCCCAATTAAGCTAGCTGCAAAAACTAAGAGCATTAATATTAGAAAGTACTTTTTCTTCATAAATTAGTTTCTCTAACAAAATTACAACAATTAAAATTTACACCTTCAGCAACTATAAAATATAATTTACTGACAATTAAAACAATACACATCATCTAGCTACTTACGTAACACTTGTTACTTACAATTATTTGATTATTAATTATTTACTGTAACTATTGTTACCATAGCTAATACTTTTCTATGACTTTTATCATACTCTAAAATTCGAGCTATAAATATCTTTACAAAGACTAAAACAATTTAACATATGACAACTTCAAGAAGAAAGTTTATTAAAATTTCTGCCTTGGGTTTAGGAGGTGTTGCAACTGCAACATCGGCTTTTAGCATGTTCGGTTCAAGTTCTTATTTAAATGAACTAGTAAAACAGAATGTAACTAAAAAACTGAAAAGAACTCCAACCTATTGCGAAGTGTGCTTTTGGAAATGTGCTGCTTGGACTTATAGTGATGAAGATGGAAATATCCAAAAAATAATAGGAAATGAAACTGACCCACATTGTTACGGAAGACTATGTCCTCGTGGAACTGGTGGTGTTGGTATGTATTCCGATGAAGACCGTTTGAAAACTCCGTTAATTAGAACAAACGTTAACGGCGAAGAAACTTTCAAAGAGGCTAGTTGGGACGAAGCTTTAGACTTAATTGCTTCAAAATTCAAAAACATTAAAGAAAAATACGGTGCTGAATCTTTGGCATTATTAAAACACGGTTCTCCAGGTAAACACTTGGAACATTTGTTTAAAGCATATGGATCAGACACTATTGCAGAGCCTGCTTATGCACAATGTAGAGGAGCACGTGAAGCTGGTTTTGCTTTAACTTACGGATCTTGGGTAGGATCACCAGAACCAACTGATATTAGAGATACTAAATGTTTAGTACTTATCGGTTCACATATTGGTGAAAACATGCACAATTCACAAGTTCAGGAAATGTCTGATGCTATTGATAACGGAGCAACTATTATTACAGTTGATCCTCGTTTTTCAACAGCAGCAAGTAAATCTAAACATTGGTTACCGATTAAACCTGCTACAGATATTGCATTAATGTTGGCTTGGATGAATGTAATTATTGAAGAAGGCATTTACGATAAAGAATATGTAGAAAAATACACTACTGGATTTAAAGAGTTAAAAGATCACGTTTTAAACTTTACTCCAGAATGGGCGTATGGAATTACTACAATTAAACCAGAAGTAATTAGAGAAACGGCACGTGAAATGGCACACGCAGCGCCAGCTGTAATTGTACATCCTGGTCGTCACGTTTCTTGGTATGGAGATGATACACAACGTGCAAGAGCTATGGCTATTTTAAATGGTTTATTAGGTTCTTGGGGACGTAGAGGTGGCTTCTATTTTAAAGAAAGTATTAAAGTACCTAAATATCCTTCACCTAAATATCCACACCCAAAATGGGATTGGAGAGATATTGGAGAAAAATACCCTATGGCGCAAATGGGAATTACAACTGAAATAATTAGAGCTGCAATTCCTAGTAAAGACAATAAATATCCTGTAAAAGCAATGATGGTTGCTGGAACAAATATTACCAAATCTATTCCTGAAAAAGCATTGCTTGAAAAAGCTATGGACGAATTAGAGTTTATGGTAGTTTTGGATACAATGCCAATGGATGTTACTGGTTATGCCGATGTTGTTTTACCTGAATGTACCTATTTAGAACGTTACGATGGTATTCGTTCAGCAACAAATAGAGAACCTTCTATTGCGGTTCGAGTTCCTGCAGTAAAACCTAAATACGATTCTAAACCTGGTTGGTGGGTTGCCAAACAAATTGGTGAGCGTTTAGGTTTAGGTGAATATTTCAATTATAATGATTATAAAGAAGTAATTGAATGGCAATTAAAACAGCTAGGAACTTCGTTAGAAGAAATGAACAAAATTGGAGTAAAACACTTCCCTAGAAAATCTGGCTCATTATATATTGAAGAAGGAAAAGATCACGAATTTGCTACTGAAAGTGGTAAAGTTGAATTGTATTCTAAAGAATTGAAAAACTTAGGCTTCGATCCTTTACCAAAATACACAAAACACCCTGAAGCACCTCAAGGATTCTACAGATTAAATTATGGACGTGCTCCTATGCATACGTTTAGCCGTACAGCAAACAACCCAAATTTAAATGATTTAAAAAGTGAAAACAATTTATGGGTAAACCCAAAAGTTGCTCGTATTCTTGGTTTAAAAACCGGGCAAGAAGTTTGGTTGCGTAATCAAGATAAAATCACATCAACTTTCGGAATAAAAGTTAGAGTTACAGAAAGAGTTCGTTGGGATTCTGTTTATATGGTTCACGGATTTGGTCACGACAACAAAAAATTAACTCGTGCCTTTGGAAAAGGAATTAATGACACACAAATGATTTCTAAAACTATGGTTGACCCAATTATGGGTGGAACAGGTATGAGAGGAAACTTTGTTGAGATTTTAACTGAAAACCCACATAAAACTGTAGAGATATGAGATATGCAATGGTTATAGACACACTAAAGTGTGTTGGATGTAGCGACTGCGTAGTTGCTTGTCAAACAGAGAACAATGTA
Source organism: Lutibacter oricola (assembly GCF_900106565.1). GTDB lineage: Bacteria > Bacteroidota > Bacteroidia > Flavobacteriales > Flavobacteriaceae > Lutibacter > Lutibacter oricola. The sequence continues at coordinate 166,915 of NZ_FNNJ01000006.1, read as the reverse complement.
CCAATTGGGTACTGTAGAGATTGGATTACTGAAACTGTAAGCGGTGCATATCCAAATATTGAATTAGAACTAAAATCTGAACGATGCAATCATTGTGAAAATGCACCTTGTGTACGTTGTTGTCCAACAGGCGCGAGTCATCAATTAGACAATGGAATTGTATTAGTTACAGGTGATGAATGTATTGGTTGTGGAGCTTGTATAGAATCTTGCCCGTACGATGCACGTTTTCAACATCCTGAAGGTTATGTTGATAAATGTACGTTCTGTCACCACAGATTAGAAAAAGGACAACTTCCTGCTTGTGTATCAGTCTGCCCTACAAAATGTATGTATTTTGGAGATTTAGACAACCCAAATAGTGAAGTTTCTAAATTGTTGAAAAACAGAAAATGGAAAACTTTAGCTCCAGAAGCTGGAACAAAACCTAAAGTTTATTATCTAATTTAATCTTTGAATTATGCAAGAAGAATTATTTGTAAGCGGAAGAAATATTCCGAACATAGATCCCTCATTAGAAGTATGGCACTGGCCAATTTCGGTGTACTTATTTTTAGGAGGATTGGCAGCAGGTTTACTGTTTTTTGCAGCATTAATTACTGTTTTAAAAAAGGATAAAGAATATCCTGCAGCAGTAAAATTTGCATCAATAGTATCTCCATTGGCTCTAACTTTAGGGTTAATAGCTTTATTTTACGATTTAACTCATAAAATTTATTTTTGGAGATTATACACAACTGTAAGAATTGAATCTCCTATGAGTTGGGGAGCTTGGGTATTATTAATAATCACTCCATTATCATTTTTATGGGTACTAAGTTATTACACAGAATTGTTTCCAAAATTTAAAATGAAGTTTGAATTTTTAAACACTTTTGAAAAATTCCTTCAAAAAAATAGAATGTTAATGGCATATGCTTTATTACCATTATCAATTGTTTTAGGAGTTTATACAGGTATTTTACTTTCGGCTTTTAATGCAAGACCATTATGGAATAATGCCATTTTAGGACCTCTATTTTTAACTTCTGGTTTATCTACTGGTGCTGCAACAATTATATTATTAGCAAATACCGCTAAGGAACGTCACTTCTTTAGCAAAATAGATTTAGGCTTGGTAATTTTAGAACTAGGTTTAATTGTACATATGCTAATGGGAATGTATGCTGGTTCTGAAGTACAATTAGAAGCTATGCAATTATTAATTGGAGGAGAATTTACAATGATGTTTTTTGGATTTGTTGTAATTCTAGGTTTAATAGTTCCTGCCATTTTAGAATTTTTAGAATTAAGAGGTTTTAAAATTCCAGTTGCTATTCCTGCTTTACTCATTTTATTAGGAGGACTCATCTTCCGTTTTGTAATGGTTGAAGCTGGTCAAATTACACGTTACCTTTATTAAAAAATTTAAGTATGAAAGTTACTGAACAAAACAGACATATATATTGGAACCCATATTTTGGTGGCTTCCTTTTAGGATTAATAGTACTTTTCACTTTCTATATGACAGGAAGAGGATTAGGTGCTAGTGGAGCAATGAAAAGCACTGTAGTTGCGGCTGTTGATGTAGTTGCACCAACACACGCTGAAAACAATGCGTATTACAGTAAGTTTATTAGTGAAGATAAATCACCTTTAAATAATTGGTTAGTTTTTGAAGTTTTAGGAATTTTAATTGGTGGACTTATTTCTGGTGGACTATCTGGAAGAATTGGCTGGAAAGTTCAACATTCGCCAAAAATTACAAAAAGAAGAAGATTATACTTTGCACTTGGTGGAGGTATTTTATTTGGAATAGGAGCTCAATTAGGTAGAGGTTGTACAAGTGGAGCTGCTTTAAGTGGTATGTCAGTACTATCTGTAGGTGGATTTATTTCTACCATTGCCATTTTTGGAACTGGTTATTTGGCTGCTTATTTCTTTAGAAAAAACTGGATTTAATTAATTAAAAAAAAATATTATGGGACCATTAATTCCTAACGAAATAATACCTTATGAATGGAATAATATTATTGCCATTTTAATTGGTATTGCTTTCGGATTTGTTTTAGAATCGTCAGGTTTTTCTTCATCAAGAAAACTTGCAGGTGTATTCTACGGTTACGACTTTGCCGTACTTAAAGTCTTTTTTACTGCAGCTGTAACTGCTGCCATTGGATTGTATTATATGGACTACCTTGGATATGTAAATTTAGGTGAACTTTATGTTCAACCAACATATTTATGGGGTGGTATTATAGGTGGAGCTATTATGGGTGTTGGATTTATTTCAGCTGGATTTTGTCCAGGAACTGCCCTAACAGCTGTTGCCATAGGAAAAATTGATGCCATTGTTTATATCGTTGGAATTATGATTGGAGTTTTCATTTTTGCTGAAGCTTATTCTATATTTCAACCTTTATACGAAGGATCATATCTTGGAAACATCACAGTAGTTGATTACTTTGGAGCAAACCCGTACTGGTTTATTTTTGGATTAACTGTTGTTGCGGTACTCGCTTTCTTTGTAACCGATATTATTAGAAGGCGTGTTAAAAAAGTATTTTATTAATAAAACCGAATTATTATGTCTACAAACAAATTAATTACACCTCGCTATTTATTTCTGTCGGCACTTATTATAGTACTTGCAGGAGGTTTGGTTTTATTACCAAAATTTGAAAAACAAGAAGGTATTGCACCAGAACTTTTACTTAGCAATGCCATAAGCCCTGAACGTTATATTTCTACTGATGAGCTAGCTGATAGAATTATTAGTAACGATCCTTCAATTTTATTAATTGATGTTAGAGATGAAGCTAGTTTTAATGAAAATACATTACCAAATTCAGTAAATATTCCTTTAGATCAATTACTTAATGAAGATTTTGAAGGTTATTTAGATCAAGCTGAATATGATGTAATTTTATTTTCAAACGATAGTTTTAAAGCAGATCAAGCTTGGATTTTATGTAACAGATTAGACTATAAAAATCTCCACGTTTTAAAAGGTGGAATAAATGAATGGTTTAATACTATAATTAATCCAAAAAAACCTTCTGAAAATATGCCACAAACAGAATACAATTTATATTCTTTCAGAAAAGCGGCAAGTATGTATTTTGGTGTTATGTACGTAGATCAAGTTAAAAAACCTGATTCAAAAAAGGCATACGTTGCACCTAAAAAAACTACTACAACTCCAAAAGTTGTTGTTCCTAAAAAGAAGAAAAAGAAAATGCCTGTTGAAGGTGGTTGCTAATTAAAAAGTTTAAACAGATGAAAGAATTAGAAAAAACAAAACGAATATCTATAGCAGCTGTTATCACTATTTTAGTTGTAATCATAGCTTTGTTAACGTATAAAAAGCCAAAACATTTATATACAGTTAATACGCAACAAGCATTAGAACAAACAGCATTGAATAATTTTATTCAAAAAAGTGAATTGAATTCTGAAACTATTCTAATTGATATTAGAAATAAGTTTGAATTTGAAAAAGGACATATAGAAAATGCCATTAATATAGATGCTTCAGATATTTTATTAGAAGATAATAAAAATGTATTTGAAACACTTAAAGAAGAAGGTAAAAATGTAGCACTTTATGGCAATACTCCTTCTGAAGCTATTGCTCCGTTAATGGTTTTACAACAATTAGGTTTTAACAATGTAAAAATATTAGCTGTTAATAATTCACTTAATCAAGATAAATTGATTACAACTCCTGCTGAAATTGAAAAGAAAGGAGAAAACATCAATAAATTTATTGAGACTTCAGCAAAAAAGGTGAATGAATTAATGAAAGCAAAGCCTAAACCAAAACCAGTTGTAAAAGCTCCTGTAAAAAAGGTAGTTATCCCTAAAAAGAAGAAAAAGAAAATGCCTGTTGAAGGCGGTTGTTAGTTTAATTAAATTGATAAAAAGAGGCTGAATTCAGCCTCTTTTTTTATGCCTAAAAATCTAGAAAACAGCCTTAAAACTAGTCTTCAACCAGAATTCTTAAAGACTTTAAACTAAAGCTGTTCACACTCCTCACAAACACCTGAAAATCATATATCTATATATGTAACTTAAGTGTCACAGTAAACACATTCTATATTACAAAAGTGTGATATAAATCATAAAACGAAAACGTTTTCGTAATTATCTTTATAATACCAAATAAACAATTTAACACTATAAAAAATAATAACATGAGAAAATTAAGCGTCTATTCTGTGCTATTTTTTGTCATATTGACAATATTTAGCAGTTTTAAAAACAATGAATCAGAAACTACAAATCCTCCTTCTGAATTTGAATTATTAGTGAAACATTTAGAAGAAAATGGAAACTTTATTAATAGCACATTATCACCTGCTTTAATTGATGCTACCCAACTAAAAGAAGAGCTAAAAAACAAAACCAATTTAGTTCTAGATATACGAAGTGAAAGCTGGTTTGAGTATGGACATATTAAAAAAGCTGTAAATATAAAAGCTGTAGATATTTTAGATTATTTTGAATCTAAAATTAAACCAGAAGATTACACTAAAATTACCATTGTTTGCTATTCTGGTCAATCTGCTGCATACTACACAAGTTTATTAAGATTATTAGGTTACAATAATGTTTACAGTTTAAAATGGGGAATGAGTTCTTGGCACGAAGATTTCGCAGCAAACAGCTGGGTGAAAAACACTAAAGAAAACTTGCTAGATAATTTAGAAACAACTGAAAATCCGATACCAGAAAAAACAACATATCCTACTATAAACACAGGAAAAACAGTTGCTACAGAAATTTTAAAAGAACGAGTTAAAGCTGCATTTCTAAAACCTTATAAAGAGTTTGTTGTTAAGGCTCCTATTGCTATTGAAAACTCTTCAGACTATCATATAATTAATTATATGAGTAAAGACACATACAATGCAGGTCATTTAAAAGGTGCCATACTATATGAGCCTAATAAATCTTTAGCAACTACAACAAATTTAGCTACGTTACCAACTAATTCAAAGGTTTTAATAAACTGTAATACTGGTCTAGATGCGGCTTACGCTGTTGCATACTTACATATTTTAGGTTACGACATTTATAACCTAGCGTATGGTTCTAATGGCTACATGAATAAAATAATGTTGGAAAACCACTGGAATGGATTTTCAACAAAAGAAATTAAAAATTTTCCTGTAGTCGAGTAAAATTCGCCTTTTAGGCAAAAAACAAACATAAACAAACAAATCATGAAAAAACTATCATTATTATTAATTGGACTGTTATTTGTCCCTGCATTGTTCTTAACATCGTGTGATCAAGGTGAAGAAGTAGAAGAAACACCTAGGTTTACTATCCTAAGAGATTACGTTGTTGCAAATGGAATGGATATTAATAAAATTATTACAAATGAAGATGGAGCAAAGTTTGTTGTTCCTGCTCCTGCTCTAGCTGATTTAAATACTTTTTTAGATAAATATTATATTATTGATATTAGAAAAGCTGATGCTTTTGGTGCAAACCATATTGAAGGCGCTAAAAATATTGCATTTGGAGATATATTAACAGAAGGTGCAAATGCGAAAACTGCAGGAAAACCAGCATTGGTAATTTGCTATACTGGACAAACTGCTTGTTATGCTACAGCTTTAATGCGTATGTATGGCTATACAAATACACAAGCTTTAAAATGGGGAATGAGTGGTTGGAATGATGCAACAGCTTCACCTTGGAATGGAAAAATTGGATCGAATCCTGCTCAAGGAGATTCTAATTGGACAACAAGTGCTGCACCAACAACTCCTACTTTTACTGAAACTCCTTTTATAGCATTAACTTCTACAAGCGGCTCCACTTTATTAAAACAACGTGTTGAGCAAGCTGTTGCCGATGGATTTAAAACTGTTGTAAATACTGATGTTTTAACAAGCCCAGAAAGTTACTATATTAATAACTTCTTTTCTGACGCGCATTACACTGGATTTGGACATATAAAAGGTGCTTATAGAATTAATCCTATAACTTTTGGAGAAAACACGATTCATTTAGATCCAAGTAAAAAAATAGTTACCTACTGTTATACTGGGCAAACTTCAGCAGTTATAACTGCCTGCCTAAATGTATTAGGTTATGATGCATATAGTTTAACCTTTGGAATGAATGGATTGTATTATGACAATTCTTTCTGGGCTGGAGTTTCTAACCATTGGGGTAGTAAATATGTTGCCGGATTACCTTATGCAGACTAAATAATAGTTATTCAAATTAATTAAAAAACACAAGTCTTTTCAAAAAAAATAGTTGAACAACAATGTAAAATAGCAATTATTTATGTTGAAAACACTTTCAAAATATATTATAATATGAAAACAAAAATTTTATTAATCGTAGTAGTATTACTTGCAGTAAACTTCTCTTTTGCACAAGGTTGTGAAGATGATATAGCCCCAACTGGAACCAAATCTGGAGTTCCTACAACTAGCAGCATAACATTTTTTGGTTATATTCAAGGACAATATTCTTCTGAATTTTTACAACCAGAAACAACAAGTTCATTTCACTTTAAAAGAGCTCGTTTTGGAGTAAGAGGACGAATAAATAGATCTTTCTCTTATTATGCTAGTTTAGAGGCTAGTGATTTTGTTTCTTCGGATGGTAATCCTTATTTATTAGATGCATTTATAACTTGGGATAAACACGAATGGGCTAAAATATCTATGGGTTCTTTTAAACAACCTTTTAGTAGAGACGTTGCAACAGCATGCCATTCTTTAACCACTATCGATCGTTCCATTGTAGCAGATCAATTAGTAGCTCCTCAACGTGATTATGGATTAATGTTATTAGGAGGTAGCAGTAAAACTAAATTTAGATACTCATTAGCATTAATGAACGGTACCGGACTTGGAACTAAAGATACCAACAAAAAGAAAGATGTTATAGGTAGAGCAACTTACCAGCTATTAAATTTTTTAAATGTTGGAGCTAGTTTTAGATATGGATACCCAACTAATGAAGATGATGATAGAACTTCTTACGGATTTGATGCCTTAATTTCTTATAAAAAATTAAGCGTACAAGGTGAGTATATTTATGATGAAGGCGCCTATAATTTAGGTGCAGATGGTGGCTGCGGAGCAACACCTGTAATTTTAGGCGATAAAAGACAAGGAGCCTATGTAATGGCAGCCTACAAGGTATCCGACAAATTACAACCTGTTTTAAAGTATGAATATTTTGATGCGGATACAGATCTTAAAGTATCACCTATTTCTGGTTATCAAGAAATGTTTACTGTTGGTGTAAATTATTTCTTCCATAAAAAAGTTAGATTACAAGTTAACTACCAAATTAAAGAAGTTGACAACAATTCAGATCACGATGCTTTATTAGCACAAGTACAAGTTAGATTTTAAACTTATATAGAAATATTCTAGATAAAAAACTCCTAATGTTACTTAGGAGTTTTTTTATTTTTTTAAATTTGTTATCTACAGTAAGTTGTAACAGTTTATATATGAATTCAGGAAAAGATTTAATTAGAGAGAAGTTAAACGATTATTACGCTCAAATATTTGAAGAGGAACTAATTGAAGATATTGTTAATAATAGTTTTATTCGAAATATTAAAAGTGGTCAATTATTACTAGATATTGGTGATAGCATGACACATATTCCCTTAATTTTAAGTGGAGCTGTTAAAATTATTAGAGAAGATAAAAACGGCGATGAAATTGCTCTTTATTTTTTAGAAAGAGGAGACACTTGTGCAATTTCTTTTATAAACTGTATTAATAGAAGCAAAAGTATGTTTAGAGGTTTAACCGAAAAAGATACTGAAGGTGTATTTATACCTGTTGAAAAGGTAGATGAATGGCTTATTAAATACGAAACTTGGAGGCATTTTATTATTGATAGTTACCATATGCGTTTAATAGAAATGGTAGAATCTATTGATAGTTTGGCATTTATGAAACTAGATGACAGACTACTTAAATACTTAACTGACAAGGTTAAAATAATGCAAAGTAACACCTTAATTATTACGCATCAAGAAATAGCTGATGACATTAACACATCTAGAGTTGTAGTTTCTAGATTGTTAAAACAATTAGAAAACGAAGGGAAAATTCAAATTAGAAGAAACCGAATTATTATTGATAATATTTAGACTTAACTGTCACTTCTACGAAAGCAAAAATCTATTTCGCTATATGTTTTTTTTCCTTTCCTTGAAAAGCGCTTAATTCTCAATTAATTTCAAATAATCACTCTCAGTTATTATTTCTACATCTAAAGTTTCTGCTTTAGTTCTTTTACTTGGCCCCATATTATCTCCTGCAATTACAAAAGTTGTTTTTTTAGATATAGAACTTGCTACTTTACCTCCATTATCTTCAATAGATTTTTTTAATTCGTTTCTATTAAAAATGGTAAACACACCAGAAACAACAAATATTTTACCAGTTAAAATTGTTGAATTATTTGCTAATTCATCTTCAGAAATTTCTAACTGTACACCATAACTAGCTAATCGATCAACTAACTGAATATTAATAAGGTTTTGAGAAAACTCAACAACACTCTCAGCAATTCTATCTCCAATTTCATCTACAGCTATTAACTCTTCTTCAGTCGCATTCATCAAATTAGTTATACTTTTAAAATGTTTTGCTAACTTCTTAGCAACAGTTTCTCCAACAAATCTAATACCTAAAGCAAATAAAACTTTTTCAAATGGAATTTCTTTAGATTTTTCAATTCCTTCAACCATATTTTTAGCAGATTTTTCTGCCATACGTTCTAAAGGAACAATTTGATCAACATTTAACTCGTATAAATCTGCATAATTTTGAATTAAACCCTCTTTAAAAAGTAACTCTACAGACTCTGCTCCTAATCCGTCTATATTCATAGCCTTTCTACTAATAAAATGTTGAATTCTTGCCGTAATCTGTGTAGGACAACCATACTCATTTGGACAATAATGCTTAGCATCACCTTCTTTTCTAACTAATTTGGTACCGCATTCCGGGCAATGAGTGCAATAAATTGTTGGTTCAGAATTTGAAGGTCTTTCTTCTAAATTTACACCAACAATTTTAGGAATAATTTCACCTCCTTTTTCAACATAAACAGTATCTCCAACTCTTATATCTAACTTTTCAATCTGATCTGCATTATGCAACGAGGCTCTTTTTACAGTTGTACCCGCTAATTGCACAGGTTCTAAATTTGCCACTGGCGTTATTGCTCCAGTTCTACCAACTTGATAGGTTATTTCATTTAAAATGGTTGCTTCTTGTTCTGCCTTAAACTTATAAGCTATTGCCCAACGTGGAGCCTTTGATGTAAAACCTAATTCATCTTGATATGCCAGAGAATTTACTTTTACAACAATACCATCTGTTTCATAAGGTAAATTATGACGCTCAACATCCCAATGTTTAATAAAAGTAAAAACTTCATCTATAGATTTACATTGTTCAATTGCTTTTGGCACTTTAAAACCTAAATCTCTAGCTTTTTCTAATGTATTAAAATGTGTTTTAAATTTATTTGAAGGCTCTACAATATGATATAATAAACAATCTAAAGGTCGTTTTGCTACTTCGGCACTATCTTGCAATTTTAAACTTCCGCTCGCAGTGTTTCTTGGATTTCTATACGCATCTTCACCGGCTTCAATGCGTTCTTCGTTCATTTTATTAAATCCATCTAAAGGCAAAATAATTTCACCCCTAATTTCAAAATTCTCTAATTCTTTGTTTTTTAAAACTAAAGGTATTGATTTTATGGTTTTAATATTTGCAGTAACTTCATCTCCTTGAAATCCGTCACCTCTAGTTACAGCACTTTGTAAAACACCATTTTCATAAGTTAAATTAATAGAAGCACCATCATACTTTAGCTCGCAAGTGTATTCTAATTTTTCTACTCCTACTATTTTTTGAATTCGCTTTTCCCAGTCTTCTAAATCTTCTTTAGAATAAGAGTTATCTAACGAGTACATTCTATTTTTATGAGTAACAGTATTGAAATTTTTTGTAACCTCACCACCTACTCTTTGCGTTGGGGAATTGGCATCAAAAAACTGAGGATTTTCTATTTCTAACTTCTCTAACTCTTTTAATTTCAAGTCAAAATCGTAATCAGAAATGGTTGCATTATCAAGCACATAATAATTATAATTATGTGTTCTTAACTCGGTACGCAACTCAATAATTTGCTGTTCAATAGTAGTAGCCATAAATGTAAAATATTGGCTAAAAATAATGATAATTTGATTATTGTAATTAAAAAGAGCCGAAAACTTTTGCCTCCGACTCTTTCCTTTTTTTAGTAGTAGGTAAATCTTCTTACCTGAGTAATATATCTTGCCAATCTAATTACTTGATGGCTATAACCGTATTCATTATCATACCAAACATAGAGCACTACATTAGAGCCTTTTGAATTTGAAATAGTTGCTTTACTATCAAAAATTGATGGAGCTGAAGTACCAACAATATCTGACGAAACTAACTCGTTACATACGGAATATTTTATTTGTTCAACCAAATTTCCTTCTAAAGCATACTTTTTCATAACAGTATTAATGGTTTCTTTGCTTGCTGCATTTTCTAAATTTAGATTTAAAATAGCTAAAGATCCATTTGGTACTGGAACTCGAATTGCATTCGATGTTAATTTACCTTCGAATGTTGGCAATGCTTTTGTAACCGCCTTACCTGCACCGGTTTCTGTAATAACCATATTTAAAGCTGCTGCTCTTCCTCTTCTATATTTTTTATGCATATTATCTACTAAATTCTGGTCGTTTGTATATGCATGTATTGTTTCTAAATGTCCGTTTACAACACCAAAACTGTCTTCAATAACTTTTAAAATTGGTGTAATTGCATTGGTTGTACAAGAAGCTGCTGAAAAAATATCGACCTTAGTTGGATCGAATTCTTTATGGTTTACACCATATACAATATTTGGAATTCCTTTACCTGGTGCTGTTAACAGTACTTTTGAAACTCCATTAGATTTTAAATGACGACTTAAAGCCTCCTTATCTTTAAAAGCTCCTGTATTATCAATTACAATAGCGTTTGAAATTCCATAGTTTGTATAATCAATTTCCTCTGGTTTATTTGCTGAAATAACATGAACCGTTGTACCATTAATTAATAAAGCCTTTTTCTCGATATCTGTACTAACTGTACCATGAAAATCTCCATGTACCGAATCACTTCTTAAAAGTGAAGCTCTTTTTTCTAAAACTTCTTTTGTAATTTCTCCTCGAGTAACTATAGCTCTTAAACGCATTAAATTTCCCTGCCCCGTTCTAATCATTAACTCACGAGCCAACAATCTTCCAATTCTACCAAAACCATATAAAACAACATCTCGAGGTTCTATATCATTATTATTTTTGGCTCCTTTTAAACAATTATGAACAAAATCGGTAAAATTATAATTATTACCATCTAAATAATATTCATAAACCATTTTTCCAATATCAATTTTTGAAGGTGGAATTTTTTGACTTTTAATTTCACGAGCAATTTCTACTGCATCAAAAATTGAAATTGGTTTTTCTACAAATTCACTTGCATACTCTACTAAGTTTAAAATTTCACTTACATTTTTATCAATTAATTGGTTTCTAAATAGAATTAATTCTATTGTATTGTCATACCACAGATCACTTATTAATCTAATAAATTCAACTGTTGCCCTCCGCTTATCAGCCTGACTTGAGAGCTCTTTTTCGTAAATTTTGTTGTAAGACATTTTTTTAGGTGTAGTTTATTTTTTACAAACATACCTATTTCAAACGTTTTCGCAAGTGTTTTTATCAAAAAAAAGCCCTTTCAAAAATGAAAGAGCTTTTAATTAATTAACTTTTATTTATCTAAATATATATCTCTCGAGTTCCCCATCGAGATTTAACATTTCAATTCTTAACACCTCACCTTTACTCTTATTAGAGATCATTGAAGTAACATCGTCTACATTAACAACTTTTTTTCCGTTAATTGCTGTAATTATAAAACCCTTTTCAACACCATAATACAACAATTCTTTATTAGTTATATCGCTAATTTTAACTCCATTTTCTATTTTCAACTTTTTTAATGTAGACTTATCTAAGTTTTTAAGTTCTAACCCTAAAGATGAAACATTACTAACTTCATTTTTAAGTAAAGTTACATTTGCTGTATATTGCTTTCCTTCTCTTAAATAAGTTACAGCAACCACATCATTTGGTCTTTTAGAACCTAAAAACCCAGTTAAATCTGCATATGTAGAAATTTTTACATTATTAACTTTTATAATAATATCGTCAGATTCTAATCCTGCTTTATCTGCTCCAGAACCTTCAATAACTTCAGCAATATAAAAACCTTCAGTTAAATCTACATCTAGCTTTTTAGATACATTACCATTTAGCTCTCCACCTTTTACACCTAAAACAGCTTTTTGTACACTACCAAACTCCATAATATCTTCAATAACTTTTTGAGCTATATTAGAAGGTACCGCAAAAGAATACCCAACAAAAGAACCTGTTTTTGATGATATTGCTGTATTAATACCAATTAACTCTCCTCTTGTATTTACCAAAGCTCCACCACTATTACCAGGATTTACTGCTGCATCTGTTTGAATAAAAGAATCTATACTACTATTACCATCTAAATCTCTTCCTTTAGCACTTACAATACCTGCGGTAACTGTTGAAGTTAAATTATAAGGGTTTCCAACTGCCAATACCCACTCTCCTACTTTTATAGAATTAGAATCACCAAAAGTTACATACGGTAAATCATCTGCTTCCACTTTTAACAATGCAATATCGTTTGTAGAATCTGTTCCTATTAACTCTGCTTTATATACTTTTTTATTATTTAAAGTCACTTCAATTTCTGTAGCGTTTTTAATTACATGGTTATTTGTAATAATGTAACCATCTTTCGAAATTACAACACCACTACCTGTACCTACTTGCGAATATTGTTTAGTTCCGTTTCCTTGCCCATAAAAAAATTGAGCCATTGGATCTGTATACGTTTTTACTGAAGTATTTTTTACGTGTACTACAGAATTTAATGTTTTTTCGGCTGCTACAGTAAAGTCGGTATTTTCCATACCTGCAACCATACTATTCCCAAAGTTAGTTTGCATTGTTGTTGGTTTCGCTTCAACAACCTTTTCAACTACAACCTGTGGTTTTTCAAAAAACAACTTGTAAGCTCCTAAAGCTATTGCACCTCCAAGTGCCGAAAATAAAACTATGCTTATTATTTTTTTCATTTTTAATATTATTTTTTATTAACTAACACCCAAATTTACCATTTTAGTATATTCAAAAAATTGGTTTAACGCTACGTTAACTCTGTTTTAACTTTTTTTAACAATTTTCACTTTGGAAGGCATTCTAACTTAAAAAACAACTTCAATTTTTATTACATTTGCAGAAATGGATTTACAATTTTATAAATATCAAGGAACTGGAAATGACTTTGTAATGATTGACAACAGATCATTAACATTTCCAAAAGAAAACACAGCGTTAATTAACAATCTATGCGATAGAAGGTTTGGTATAGGTGCCGATGGATTAATTCTGTTAGAACCTGCCACAGATTACGATTTTAAAATGGTTTATTACAATGCAGACGGTAATGAAGGTAGTATGTGTGGTAATGGAGGAAGATGTCTTGTTGCTTTTGCCAATCAATTAGGTGTTATTAAAAACAAAACAACTTTTATTGCTGTAGATGGAGAACATTACGCAACAATTGAAAATGGTATTGTAAGTTTAAAAATGATTGATATTGATACTGTAGATTCAAATAAAAAATATAGCTTTTTAAATACCGGCTCTCCTCATCACGTAGAATTTAGCAATAATATTTCAGAAATAGATGTAAAAACTGTTGGTTCTAAAATTAGATTTGGTGCCCCATATTTTGAAGAAGGTACTAATGTAAATTTTGCGGAACAAGTTTCAGAAAACTCATTTAAAGTTAGAACTTTTGAAAGAGGTGTTGAAGATGAAACTTTAGCTTGCGGAACAGGTGTTACTGCTGTTGCTATTGCTGCGAACAGCACCAATAAAACAACAAGTACCCATTTAAAAGTTGAAGTTTTAGGTGGAAACTTAGAAGTTTCATTCGATGAAGATGATAATAAATATACCAACGTATTTTTAAAAGGACCTGCAACATTTGTGTTTGAAGGTACAATAACTGTTTAATGGCAATATTACAAGGTAAAAATATTAGCTTAAGAGCGCTAGAACCAACGGATTTAGATTTTTTATTTTCGACAGAAAACAATGAGCTTTTTTGGGAGGTTAGCAGTACGCAACTACCATTTTCAAAATACATTTTAAAAAATTATATTGAGAATGCACATCTCGATATTTACGAAACAAAACAGTATCGTTTTGTAATTTGTAATGCTAATAATACACCTGTTGGTCTTATTGATTTATTTGATTTTAACCCTCAACATTTTAGAGTTGGTATTGGAATTTTAATTTTACCCGAATATCAACAACAAAACTATGGCTCAAAATCTTTAGAATTGGTAATTGATTATGCTTTTACTTATTTAAACGTACATCAAATTTACGCTAACATAGCTTCAACAAACAAAAAGAGTATTGCTTTGTTCGAAAAATTCAACTTTGCTAAGGTTGGAGAAAAAAAAGATTGGATTTTTTCAAATTCAACCTTCAAAAATGAATTATTATATCAGCTTATAAAATAACTCCAATGAATATTAAAAAACTTATTCTTTTAATTACAAGTTTACTACTTATTATAGCTGGAATTTTAGCTTATAACTTTTACGCTAAAATTTACAAATCAAACACTACTAAAGAAGGTTATGTATATATTCCAACAGACAGTAACTTTGACCAAGTATCAGAATTAGTTCGCCCTTTTTTAAAACGTGTAAAACCTTTTAACTGGGTTGCTAACAAAAAGAATTATCCAAATACTATAAAAGCTGGTAAATTTCATATTACAAATGGAATGAATAATAACGATTTGGTTAATTTATTAAGAAGTGGTAAACAAACTACTATTAAACTATCTTTTAACAACCAAGATACTTTTGAAAAACTAGCTGGTAGAATTGCTGAACAAATTGAAGCTGATTCAATTTCAATATTAAAAGCAATTAAAGATCCTACTTTTTTAAAGCAAAATGGTTTTGAATCTAAAAATGCATTGGCTATGTATATTCCGAACACCTATGAGTTTTATTGGAATACGTCTGCTACAACCTTCAGAAAAAAAATGCTTTCTCAATATAACCGATTTTGGAATTCAAATAGACTAGCTAAAGCTAAAAAGCTAAATTTATCTAAGTTTGAAGTTATTACACTAGCTTCTATTGTTCAAAAAGAGACCGCAACTGTTAATGAACGCCCTAAAGTTGCACGTTTATATTTAAACCGCTTACAAGATAAATGGCCTTTACAAGCCGACCCGACTATTATATTTGCTTTAAAACAAAAGCAAGGGCAACATAAGGTTATAAAACGTGTTTTACTAAATGATTTAAAAATTGAATCGCCTTACAACACATATAAAAATGCTGGTCTTCCACCGGGACCAATTGCGATGCCAGACATCTCATCTATAGATGCGATTCTAAATCCAGCAAATCATAATTATTACTACATGTGTGCCAGTATTACCAATATTGGACAGCATGAATTTGCGAAAACCCTTTCGCAACACAACCGAAACGCCGCCAAGTATCAAAATTGGCTAAATAAACAAGGTGTTAACAGGTAGCTCACAAGTTAAAAACATTGACCGCACCAGTATTTTTTTGTTAATTTTTAGCAATAGAGATTTCTTTATTGAATAATTCTTAAAACAATCTTAAAAAAGCTAAAATATTGTTAATCAATAAAATATTTCATACTTTTAGTTGTTCATGTCGGAATAAGGTGTAATTTTGCCCGCTGAAATTTACAAGGAATTAAAGCCTTTAAATTATGAAAAAAATAACCCAATTTTCAATATTGGTTGTTTTAGTTTTTATTGCTCTTGGTTTTACAAAAAACAATAGCACAAATTCAAACTCAACTAATATGTACGGAACTAATGAGATTAGCACCGTACTTACAGAAGAAGAAAGTTACCTTCAAGACTACAGAATTCCGTTTTTAGGAACTTCGTTTAATGGTTTTAAAGAAGCTTTGGCGTTTAAAGAATCGCAAGGAAAATATCATGTTGTTAATACTTATGGATATCTTGGAAAATATCAATTCGGAAAAACAACATTAGAACGTTTTAGAATTTACAACACAACTCACTTTTTAAAAACTCCAGAATTACAAGAGGATGCTTTTATGGCACTTTGCTCTTTAAATAAATGGATTTTGAGAAAAGATATTTCGAGAAGTGTAGGTAAAAAAATAAACGGAATTACAATTACAGAGTCAGGAATTTTAGCTGCAGCTCATTTAGCGGGCGCAGGTAACGTAAAAAAATATTTGCGTAGTAATGGCGTTAACGCATTTAAAGACGCTTACGGGTCTTCTATTAAGCATTATATTAAAAAATTCTCTGGTTACGATACTTCTTTTATAGAAGCCAACAGAAAACCTACTGTATAAATCAAAAACAAAGAATAAAAAAAAGCCTTAACAATTGTTAAGGCTTTTTTTTATTCTTTATGAATTATAAATATTACAGGTCGCTTATGTAAATCAACCTTTGTATGTTTCCAATCTTTAATTTCGAGTGTTCTTATATACTCTGTTGGCAACGTTATATCACAAGCAACACACAGCTTAGCTCCTGGAGTAAGCGTACTTTTTAAATCTGCTAGCATTTTTTCGTTTCTATAAGGCGTCTCTATAAATATTTGAGATTGATTTTTCTCCTTAGACAAACGCTCTAATTGCTTTATAGCCTTTTTTCTTTCAGAAGTTTCAATAGGTAAATAACCATTAAAACTAAAGTTTTGACCATTAAAGCCTGATGCCATCATTGCTAAAATAATTGATGAAGGCCCAACCAACGGCACAACACGAATTCCTTTTTCGTGAGCCATTTTTACAATTTCTGCACCTGGATCTGCAATAGCAGGTACACCAGCTTCAGAAAGCAACCCAATAGAAACTCCTTTAGAGCATTCATCTAAATAGGTTCTAACCTCCATTTCATCTGCATATTTATCTAATTTAAACAACTGCAATGATGGTTGAGATTTTTTAGGAGTAATTCGTTTTATAAACTTACGAGCAGTTTTTTCATTTTCAACAATAAAATAAGTTAATTCTTCAATAACCTTTTTTACTGAATACGGCAATACCTCTAAAGGCTCATTATCACCTAAAGTAGTTGGTATTAAATATAAAACTCCTTTATCGCTATCCATTTGGGTTTATTTTTTTGGCTATTATTTCGCAAGCTTCATCTAACATATTATATACATTTTTAAAACCGAAATCACCTCCATAATAAGGATCAGGAACATCTAAATCTTCACCAGGAAAAACTTCATTCAAAATTAGTTTTACCTTAGCAACATCCTCTTCGTTTCTAGCTAATTTAACAATATTTCTATAATTTGAATTATCCATAACATAGATTATATCAAACTCATCAAAATCTGAAACTACAAATTTTCTTGCTTTTTGATCACTTATATCCAATCCATTTGTTCTTGCTACGGCTATAGATCTAGCATCTGGCTTATTTCCAACATGATAAGCTCCCGTACCAGCAGAATCAACCTTAGTTTTAAAATTAAAAACTTTAGATTTTAGTATTCCTTCTGCTAATGGTGAGCGGCAAATGTTACCTAAGCAAACCATTAATATTTTAGTCATTATTTATTTTTAGAAAGTAAGTTTCTTTGTAATATCGTCTACATATTTTCTAAATTGCTTATCAGTTTCGGTTAAATTATCAACCGTTTTACAAGCATGTAGAACTGTAGCGTGATCTCTTTTTCCAATTTGAGATCCAATACTCGCCAATGAAGCTTTTGTCATTCTTTTTGCAAAATACATTGCTAATTGACGCGCTTGAACAATATGGCGTTTACGTGTTTTAGATTGCAAAGTTGCAACATCTAACTCAAAGTAACTAGATACTACTTTTTGAATGTAGTCTATAGAAACTTCACGTTTTGTATTTTTAACA
The DNA here is from genome assembly GCF_900106565.1 of Lutibacter oricola. Classification (GTDB taxonomy): domain Bacteria; phylum Bacteroidota; class Bacteroidia; order Flavobacteriales; family Flavobacteriaceae; genus Lutibacter; species Lutibacter oricola. Next base: position 148,778 of record NZ_FNNJ01000006.1, on the reverse strand, counting down.
AACTTATCAACAATTTGTTTTGTTAAAGACAGTGTAAATTCTTTTCTATTGAATGAAGCTTGCGCTATCATAGAAATTAAAACACCTTCTAACTCTCTAACATTAGATTTGATATGTTTTGCTATATATTCAATTATTTCATCTGGCATTTCAACACCATCACGATATAATTTATTTTTTAATATAGATACACGAGTTTCATAATCTGGAGCTTGAAGTTCTGCAGACAATCCCCATTTAAAACGAGAAAGTAAACGTTGTTCAATATCCTGCATATCAACAGGTGCTTTATCTGATGTTAAAATTACCTGTTTCCCATTTTGATGTAAATGGTTAAAAATATGAAAGAAAACATCTTGTGTTCCAGTTTTTCCAGATAAAAATTGAACATCATCAATTATTAACACATCAATCATTTGATAAAAATGAATAAAATCATTTCTAGTATTTCCTTTTACAGAATCTATGTATTGTTGTGTAAATTTTTCTGATGAAATATATAATACAGTTTTATCAGGATATTTATCTTTAATTTCAACACCAATTGCGTGTGCAATATGCGTTTTACCCAATCCAACTCCACCATAAATTAATAATGGATTAAAAGAAGTTCCTCCTGGCTTATTAGCTACAGCCATACCAGCCGATCTACCTAACCTATTAGAATCTCCTTCAACAAAACTTGCAAAATTGTAATTTGGGTTTAATTGAGATTCAATTTTAACCTTTTGAATACCAGGTATAATAAACGGGTTTTTAAGCTCACGCTTATTAATATCCATAGGTACAGTTACACCTTGCGGGTTTATTGGATTTCTATTTGAGCTTGGAATTTTAACTGTATGTGGGTTGCTACTGCTATAGTTATTTTCCATTCTAACATCATACACCAACTTGGCATCTTCACCTAGCTGTTTTACTAATGCAACTCTCAATAACTTAATATAATGCTCTTCTAACCACTCGTAAAAGAATTTACTAGGCACCTGAATAGTTAAAGCTTCTCCTGCTAATTTAACTGGTTTTATTGGTTCAAACCATGTTTTATATGCTTGTTGCTTAATGTTATCTTTAATAAAAGACAAACATTCATTCCAAACCGAAGATGCAGTTTTACTCATTAGTATTTTCGTAGAATTTTAATAAATTTTTACAGATATAGAGGGCACTATCTAATCAACCTTTTTGATGGTACAAAAATGTGAATATTTTTTATCATAAAAAAATAAAATAACTATTGATTATTAATTTTTTTTTACGTAAATAAGCTAGCTTAAAAATAAAAAAATGTCAACAAGTACAATACAATTTAGAATAAGATATAGCGAAACCGATCAAATGGGTTACGCACATCACGGTAATTACGCTCAATACTTCGAAATGGGCCGCATAGAATGGTTAAGAGAAAGAGGAGTATCATACAAACAAATGGAAGAGGATGGTATTATGTTACCTGTAATTAGTCTAAATACAAATTACTTAAAACCAGCAAAATATGACGATTTACTTACCTTAAAAACTAAATTATCTAAAAAGCCAACAGCTCGATTAGAATTTGAATACGAGATCTATATAAATGACACTTTAGTTACAGAAGCAAACATAACTTTAGTGTTTGTAAATATGAAAACAAATAGACCTACTAGAATACCCGAATACTTATTAAAAAAAATAGAAAAACACTCTAGTCAACTTCCGTAATTTTAAGACATCTTAAATCGGTAAAAAGCTTTTTAATTCTTTCTGAATTTTTCTTTCTTACAGGAATTGTAAACTCACAATTTAATTCCATTTTTTGATGCGAAATTTGAAGGTTATTCTCTTTCACAATTCGCATCACTTTATTCATATGTGCATACTCGAAAATTAGTTCAAATTGAACATCAATTGTTTTTTCTACAATTTTTGCTTCATCCAATACCATTTTTGCTGAATTTCTATACGCACTTATTAAACCTCCAACACCTAATTTTGTTCCTCCAAAATAACGTACTACTACAACTAAAATATTGGTAATATCTTTCGCTAAAATCTGTCCATATATTGGTTGACCTGCAGTATTGCCCGGTTCTCCATCATCGTTTACACGGTATCGCTTAATTTCAACTCCTAATTGATACGCATAACACCAATGTCTTGCCGAATGATGCTTTTTCTTAATAATCTCCAACTGTGCCTTCACCTCTTCTTCACTAAAAACAGGAACAACAAAACTAAAAAACTTACTACCTTTTTCTTTAAAAAGTACTTCGCCCTTAGCAATTTCAATAGTATTATATGTGTCTTTTATAGAAATAATATAGGATTTATATTTGCAAATATAAGAATGTTAACTGTGGTACAAAATGAATATATTTGATTAAAATTCTATCTACCATGAGACTTTCAATATTAATTATCGCTATATCAACCTTATTTTACAGTTGTGACACTCAAAAAAAAACTAAAAAAGTTAAAGAACCTAATTCTTTTGCAATCGTAATTCATGGTGGAGCCGGAGGAGGAATTACACGCGATAATATTTCAGAAAAAAGACAAAAAGTATATGAACAAAAACTTGAAGAAGCTTTAAATGCAGGTTATACTATTCTTGAAAAGGGTGGAAACTCTCAAGATGCAATCCAAGCAGCTATAACTATAATGGAAGACTCTCCATTATTTAATGCAGGGAAAGGTTCTGTATATAACAGTGAAGGAAATCAAGAAATGGACGCTGCCATAATGAATGGAAAAACACTGAATTCTGGAGCAATTGCAGGTGTAAATTACATTAAAAATCCAATTTTGGCAGCAAGAATTGTTATGGATAGCTCTAAACATGTTATGCTTTCTGGTAAAGGAGCTGTTATTTTAGCTGAAAAATATGGAATTGAATTAGTTGACAGCACTTACTTTTATGATGAAAAAAGAATTAATCAGTTAAAACGAGTTCAAGGAAAAGAGAAAAACCAAATAGATCACACTGCTTTAAATAAAGAATTTGATTTACAAGATCATAAATATGGAACAGTTGGAGCAGTTGCAATTGACATGGAAGGAAACATTACAGCTGGAACTTCAACTGGAGGAATGACCAATAAAAAATATGGAAGAATTGGCGATGTACCTGTTATTGGAGCAGGAACCTATGCTAATAATACAACTTGTGGCATTTCAGCTACTGGAACTGGAGAGTATTTTATTAGAACAGTAGCCTCGCACGAAGTTTCAAGTTTAATTCAATATGGAAACCAAACTCCTCCTGAAGCTTTACATCATGTGATATTCAACCAAATTGAACCTTTAGGCGGTGAAGGCGGAATGATTCTAATAGATAAATATGGTGATGTTTATTGGGATTTTAATTCTTCAGGAATGTTTAGAGCTTTAAAAAAATCGGATGGAGAAACTAAAATTGAAATGTTTAAGAAAAATAGAAGTTAACTATTCGTATAAATTGTCAATAAATCGTTTTCTATATTTTTTATTTCTGAAGAACTTTTTTTAATTACTGGAGCATTTAAACCTTTATTAAACAAAACATTTCCAGTAAAAACATATGCTTCATCCCATAAATTAGCATCAATAAAACTTTGTAAAGTTAGCTTACCTCCTTCGATAATTACAGATTGAATTTCATGTGTATACAAAACATTACAAATTTGCTCCGGCACATTATTTTTAAAATCGATTCTTTCAAAAATTACAGTATCATTAGTATTTTCAATGTCTTTTATCTCAGAAAAAACAATAGTTTTTATCCCATCATTTAACAAGTTATAACTTGTTGGTATTTTTAACGTTCTATCTAAAACAATTCTAACTGGGTTTTCTCCACTCCAACTTCTAACCGTTAAACTCGGATTGTCATTTAAAGCTGTATTTGTTCCAACTAAAATTGCCTGCTCTTCAGCTCGCATTTTATGAACATACTGCTGAGAAAATTCATTTGAAATCCAATTTGGAGTGTTTTCAGAATTCTCATCTCTAATTTTATCAATAAACCCATCTTTAGTTTCAGCCCATTTTAATATTATAAACGGTCTCTTTTTATTATGAAATGTAAAAAATCGTTTATTCAAATCGTAACACTCCTTTTCTAAAACTCCAACTTCAACATTACAACCATTATTTTTCAAATGCGCTACTCCTCTTCCACTCACTTTACTGTTAGAATCTACAATACCAATAACTACATTTTTAATTCCGTTATCAACAATTAAATTTGCACAAGGTGGTGTTTTACCAAAATGAGAACAAGGCTCTAAACTCACATAAATAGTTGCCTGCTTCAGAAGCAATTTATCTTTAACTGAATTTATTGCATTTACCTCCGCATGTGGTTCTCCTGCTTTTTTATGCCAGCCTTCTCCAATTATTGTGTTATCTACAACAATTACACTACCAACCATAGGATTTGGATATGTAGTACCTAAACCATTTTTAGCAAGTTCAATGCAACGTTTTATATATTTTTCGTGTATATTCACTACGCAAAAATAATATTTTAAAATGACTCTTTCAGATTTTACCATTAGAGAAATTCAGCAAAAAGATAATCCAAAAATTGCGACAGCTATTCGAGAAGTTTTAATAGAATTTGGAGTTCCAAAAGTAGGTACCGCATATGCCGACAAAATTTTAGACACATTGTTTGAAGCTTATAATTGTGACGCTGCAACTTATTTTGTAATTGAAAGAAACGGTGAAATTTATGGCGGTGCTGGAATTAAGCAATTAGACAATTTTGAAGGCAATATTTGCGAACTTCAAAAAATGTATTTTAAAAATGAAGCTCGCGGAATTGGTTTAGGTAGTAAAATGATGGATATTTGCCTACAGAAAGCCAAAGATTTTGGCTTCGAAAAATGTTACTTAGAAACGTTGCCTTATATGGAAGATGCTAGAAAGCTATACCGTAAAGTTGGTTTTAACAGTTTAAATGCTCCAATGGGTGACACAGGTCATTTTTCGTGTAATTTATGGATGCTTAAAGATTTACAATGCTAATAAAAGAATTTAAAAATCAGTTTTTTACTGATTTAAAAGGATTATACCCACAAACCGAAATACAATCATTTTTTAATCTAATTATTGAATATAAACTTGGTTTAACCAGAATTGATGTTGCCTTGCAACCTGAATTTGATATTTTAGAAAACGATGTTACTTTTTTAAACAATGCGTTAATAAAATTAAGTAAATCTACACCTATACAATATATATTAGGGGAAACTGAGTTTTTCGATTTAGTTTTCAAAACTAACAGCAACGTTCTTATTCCAAGACCAGAAACTGCAGAATTAGTGCAATCTATAATAGATGACCACAAAAATTCCGGCGAAATTAAAATTCTAGATATTGGTACTGGTAGCGGTTGTATTGCTATTTCTTTAGCCAAAAATTTACCAAACGCAAAAGTTTACGCTATAGATGTTTCTGCAGAAGCACTAAAAACTGCTACAGAAAATGCTATTTTAAACAATGCCTCAGTTAAGTTTATTGAAACTGATATTTTAAACTCAGAAGAATTACCAGGTAATTTTGATGTAATTGTTAGCAACCCACCATATGTTAGAGAAGCTGAGAAACAGCATATGGAGAAAAATGTTTTAGACAACGAACCTCATTTAGCTTTATTTGTAGAAGATGATAATCCGTTAATATTTTATAATAAGATTGGAGATTTGGCTAAAAATCATCTTACTAAAAACGGCAATCTTTATTTTGAAATAAATCAGTATTTAGGTAAAGAAACTGCAGAACTTATTAGTCAAAAAGGATTTAAAAACGTACAAATTAAAAAGGATATATTTGGTGAAGATAGAATGTTAAAAAGTAGTATTTAGTGCTTGGTTGCTAGTTACTGGTTACTGGTTTTTGTTTTTTAATTTACTACTCTAAACCTTTGCAAGGTTCTAACAAAAAAACAAGTACATTTGCCAAATGGCAAAAAACTTTAAAAACCAACAAGATATTTTATGCAAATTAGGTATAAAAAAACTTAACCCAATGCAAGAAGAAACTTTTAAAACAGTTACTTCTAGTGCCGAAACTATTTTACTATCACCAACCGGAACAGGAAAAACATTAGCTTTTCTACTACCTTTAATCAATGGATTAAACCCAAACATAAAAAATATTCAAGCATTAATTATTGTTCCTTCAAGAGAGTTAGCCATACAAATTGAGCAAGTTATCCGCGAGATGGGTAGCGGTTACAAAGCAAATGCTGTTTACGGTGGAAGGTCAGGCTCCAAGGATCGATTCGAATTAAAACATCCACCTGCTATTTTAGTTGGAACGCCAGGTAGGGTTTACGACCATATTGAAAGAGAAACCATAGACATAAAAGATATTAAAACATTAGTTTTAGATGAATTCGACAAATCTTTAGAAGTTGGTTTTGAAGATGAAATGAAATTTATAATAAACTCATTACCTTCAATAAATAAAAAGATTTTAACATCTGCCACACAAAAAGTTAAAATCCCTCCTTTTATGAATCTTAAAAATCCTAAAAGAATAAATTATTTAAGTCAAAAAACTTCAAAACTAGCACTAAAAACAATTGTTACTAACAAAGAAGATAAGCTAGACTCATTAAAACAATTACTTGGACACATTGGTAATGCTAGTGGAATTATATTTTGTAATTTAAAAGCAAGTATAGAGTTTGTAAGCGACTTTTTATACGATCAAAAAATAAATCACGGTTGTTTTTCTGGCGATTTAGAACAAATAGACCGAGAAAGAGCATTGATAAAATTTAGAAATGGAACTCATAAAATTTTAGTTGCAACAGATTTAGCTGCACGAGGAATTGACGTTCCAGAAATGGATTTTATTATTCATTATGAATTACCTCAACGCCTTGATGAATTTACCCATAGAAATGGTCGTACAGCAAGAATGCATAGCAATGGAACTGCCTATATTTTAAAATGGAAAAACGAAGAGTTACCAGATTTTATTGATGGTAATGAAGAACTAAAAATTACTTCAAACAAAAAAGCAGCTAAAAGCAATTGGCAAACACTATATATTTCTGGAGGAAGAAAAGACAAAATTTCAAAAGGAGATATTGCTGGTTTATTTTTTAAACAAGGTAATATTAACAAAAACGAACTTGGTATTATAGAATTAAAACAAGATTGTGCGTATGTTGCTGTTTCCTGTTCTAACATACATCATTTAATTACTAAGGTAAACAACACCAGACTAAAAAAGAAAAAAGTTAGAATTAGTATTTTAAAATAATGCTTTAAAATTTCAACTAAAAAAATAACTTTGCACTATGCGAATTGATATAATTACCGTTTCACCAGAATTAATTAAAAGTCCGTTTGAATTTTCAATAATTAAACGTGCTATTGACAAAAAACTAGTTGAAGTTCATTTTCACGATTTAAGAACATATGCCTTAAACGATTACGGAAAAATTGATGATTATCAATTTGGTGGCGGTGCAGGAATGGTTTTAATGGTAGAACCTATAGACAAATGCATTTCTAAACTGAAAGCTGAAAGAGATTATGATGAAATAATTTATATGACTCCAGATGCCGCAACACTTAACCAACAAACGGCCAACACTTTATCTTTAAAAGAAAATATGATTATTCTTTGTGGCCATTACAAAGGTGTAGACCAACGAGTACGTGATTTATTTATTACTAAAGAAATATCTATCGGCGATTACGTATTAAGTGGTGGAGAATTAGGCGCTGCTGTTTTATGCGATTCAATAATTCGATTAATTCCCGGCGTTTTAGGAGATGAAACATCTGCTTTAACAGACTCTTTTCAAGACGATTTACTATCACCTCCTGTATACACAAGACCATCTGATTATAAAGAACTTAAGGTGCCAGAGATACTTTTATCAGGTAATTTTCCTAAAATAGAAGAATGGAGAAATGACCAAGCGCTAGAAAGAACAAAAAAAATTAGACCAGACCTGTTGGAAGATTAAATATTTTAACTAAATTTGCAAACTCAAAATCAACCTCTGACGAGAATCGTGAATGTTGACCATTGAAAACCATTAAAACTAAAAAAATGGAAAATTTAGTAAAATTTATACAAGACGAATTTGTAACTAAAAATGAATTTCCTCAATTTCAAGCAGGAGATACTATTACCGTTTATTACGAAATTAAAGAGGGTGACAAAACTCGTACACAGTTCTTTAGAGGAACAGTTATTCAAAAAAGAGGAACTGGAACTTCTGAAACATTTACAATTAGAAAAATGTCTGGAACAGTTGGTGTAGAGCGTATTTTCCCTGTAAATTTACCAGCAATTCAAAAAATTGAAGTTAACAAACAAGGTAAAGTACGTAGAGCACGTATCTATTACTTTAGAGGTTTAACAGGTAAAAAAGCAAGAATTAAAGAACGTAGACGTTCTTAATAAGCTTTTACAAACTTATTTAAAACCCGCTTTGATGTTTCAAAGCGGGTTTTTTGTTATTAACAATTGTTAACAACCACGGTTCACATCTTGTTGATATTAAAATAGTTATAAATTTGTTTTTTAATTTTTTATCCACTTAATTTACATAAGAATTAACAGAGATACATGTTAGCTTTAATAAGATAAAATGTGAATTTCATCAGGTTACAACTAACAATATTAAAAGTTATATTCTAATGTTCTTGAACATAGTTTTTAAAATCTAAACTAGTAATAGTAAAGGATCAAAGTATTTAGCATGAATATATGAAACTAAGATTTTAAAAACATTTTTAAAATAGTACTTTAAAACAAGTTTTTATGAAAATAGAAACAACAAAGTTTTAGGACAGCTGTTTTAAAAGAAACATTTTACAAGTAAGAAGTTGATTCGTAAGAACCAGCAAGTTTGTAGAGTTTTGGTTTGCAAACCTTGAGAGAGGATTGTAAAATTAAAAGTTTAAAATAAACTTATTAAAAATGTTTCAGCAAAAAGCCATGATACTGAGAAATCAATATGATGGCTTTTGTTTTTATTCACCTTTATCATTCTCTTAATTTTAACTATCTATTTTTACATTAATTATAATTTGACCCACCTATTTATAACGTTTTCGGAGCTAATTTAACCGTATTATTTATTACATTTGCACATCTTCAAAAGTAAAATTAACAGAAACACTATAATTACTATGTATTAGTAGTTACAGCTAAAAACATTAAAAACATATGAGTACTACACCAAAAATTATATACACTAAAACAGATGAAGCCCCTGCACTAGCAACTTACTCTTTTTTACCTATAGTTAAAGCTTTTACTTCTCCTGCTAATATAGATATTGAAACTAAAGACATATCACTTGCAAGTAGAATATTAGCTGTTTTTCCAGAGTTTTTAAATGACGATCAAAAAGTAGAAGATGCTTTAGCTGAATTAGGTAAATTAGCTAAAAAACCTGAAGCAAACATTATAAAACTACCAAATATTTCAGCTTCAGTTCCACAACTAAAAGCTGCAATTAAAGAATTACAAGCTTTAGGCTTTGCCATTCCTAATTACCCGGAAGATGCTGAAACGGCTAAAGAAAAAGATATTCAGAAAAAATACAATTCAGTAAAAGGTTCTGCTGTAAATCCAGTTTTACGCGAAGGAAATTCAGATCGTAGAGCTCCAAAAGCTGTTAAGAATTTTGCCAAAAACAATCCGCATTCAATGGGTGCTTGGTCTTCAGATTCTAAAACACATGTTTCAACAATGGGTGAAAACGATTTTAGATCTAACGAAAAATCATTGACAATTACGAAAGCTACTGATGTAAAAATTGAATTTACAGATGCTTCTGGTTCAAAAACTATTTTAAAAGAAAGCACTCCGTTATTAGAAAATGAAATTATAGATTCTTCTGTAATGAGTAAAAAAGCCTTGGTTACTTTTCTAGAGGAGCAAGTTAAAGACGCTAAAGATAAGGGTGTCTTATTTTCTTTACATATGAAAGCTACAATGATGAAGGTTTCTGACCCTATTATTTTTGGCCATGCTGTAAAAGTATTTTTTAAACCTGTTTTTGAAAAACACAGTGCTATAATTGAAGAAATTGGAGTTGAAGAAAATAATGGTTTTGGAGATTTAATTTCTAAAATACAAGCATTACCTGCTGATAAAAAAGCTGAAATTGAAGAAGATATTTTAGCTTGTTATGAGAATGGACCTGATTTAGCAATGGTAAATTCAGATAAAGGAATTACTAACTTACACGTACCTAGTGATGTTATTATTGATGCTTCTATGCCTGCAATGATTCGTACTTCTGGCCAAATGTGGAATGCTCAAGGAAACCAACAAGACACAAAAGCAATTATACCAGATAGTAGCTACGCAAGTATTTACGAAGCAACAATAGATTTTTGTAAAAAGAATGGTGCTTTTGACCCTACAACAATGGGAACTGTTCCTAATGTTGGTTTAATGGCTCAAAAAGCTGAAGAATACGGATCGCACGATAAAACTTTTGAAATTAAAGGAACTGGTGTTGTAAAAGTTATTGATACTGAAGGTAATACATTATTAGAACATAATGTTGAAGAAGGTGATATTTGGAGAATGTGCCAAGTGAAAGATGCTCCAGTACAAGATTGGATTAAATTAGCTGTAAAAAGAGCTAGAGCTACTAATACGCCTGCAATATTTTGGCTAGATAAAAATAGAGCTCACGATGCTGAATTAATTAAAAAAATAAATGCTTATTTACCAAATCACGATACAACAGGATTAGATATTCAAATATTATCTCCATACGAAGCAACGCTATTTACTTTATTCAGAATTAAAGATGGTTTAGATACTATTTCGGTTACTGGAAATGTACTTCGTGACTTTTTAACAGATTTATTTCCAATTTTAGAAGTTGGTACAAGTGCTAAAATGTTATCTATAGTACCATTAATGAATGGTGGTGGATTGTTCGAAACTGGTGCTGGAGGATCTGCTCCTAAACACGTTCAACAATTTGTAAAAGAAGGTCATTTACGTTGGGATTCTTTAGGTGAATTTTTAGCCTTAGCAGTTTCGTTAGAACATTTAGGCGAAAGCTACAACAATTCAAAAGCTTTAGTTTTAGCAGATGCTCTAGATGCTGCAACAGATAAGTTTTTAGAAAATAAAAAATCTCCTTCAAGAAAAGTTTTTGAATTAGATAATAGAGGAAGTCATTTTTATTTAACACTTTACTGGGCAGAAGCTTTGGCTAACCAAAGTAAAGATGCTGACCTAAAATTACTTTTTAATAAAATATATAAAGAATTACTAGCTACTAAACCTAAAATATTACTTGAGTTAAACGGAGCTCAAGGAAATGAAATTGATTTACAAGGTTACTATATGCCTAACGATAAATTGGCTAATGAAAAAATGAGACCGAGTAATACCTTTAACCAAATTATAGCTTCAATACCAGCTGAAAATGTATTAAATTAGAACCGTTTTTTACACCTAAAAAACAAAAAAGCGAGCATTTAATGCTCGCTTTTTATCTTACTAATCCTCTCTTCCACTCTATTTTTCCATTGTAACAACACGTTGTGGGAACGGCGCTTCATAACCTGAATTACCTAACGCTTCTACAATTTTTTGACGAGTATCCCAATAAACATCCCAATACTCTTCTACTCCAGAATAAGGTAATGCTAAAAGTTCTACTGCGTTTTCACCTAAATTATTTACTGCCACTCTTGGCTGTGGGTCTTGCAATACGTTTATATCTTCTTTTAAAATATCTAACACTATTTCTTTTGCTTTAGCAATATCAGTTCCATATCTAATTGCAAATGGCATATCAACTCTTAAAGTTCCTTTAGAAGTGTAATTCACAATTTTATTTGCTGTTACCGTACCATTTGGAATTATAGCTGTTTTATTCTGAAATGTTTCTAAAACTGTAACAAAAACAGAAATCTCTTTTACAAACCCTAATTCGCCATTTACTTCAATTAAATCACCCACTTTAAAAGGTCTAAACACTAACAACATAATTCCCGAAGCCAAATGACCTAAAGAACCATTAAATGCAGCTCCAATAGCAATACCTACACCTCCAAGTAATACTGCAAAAGATGTCATTGGAACACCAACTATTTGAGCTATTGTAATAAATAACAACGCTTTTAATCCAAAACCAATTAAAGTAATTAAAAAAGGCTTTAATGTTTCATCTACTTTAGATTTATCAAATCCTTTAGAAATTGCTTTCATTATCATTCTAATAATCCACAGCCCAATTATTAAAGAAACTAAAGCTCCTATTAAACTTAATCCCCATTCTCCAACTCCGTTAAAAATTGAACTAAAAAAAGAACTTAATGACTTCGATATGTTTTCCATTTTAATTTTATTTTTGTTTATATACATATGACACATTGTTACATAACAAGTCACTTATTTTATTAAATATTTACTTCAATTTAGTATTTTTGAAAAATGAGTTTTATAAAAATTACAGAACAGGCTTCTAAATACAATTATTTAGAAAAAATGAGCGTCAAAGAATTATTAACCAACATTAATAATGAAGACAAAACTGTTCCATTAGCAATTGAAAAAGAAATTAACAACATTGAAAAACTTGTAGAAAACATTGTTAGCAGAATGAAAATAGGCGGACGCTTATTTTATATTGGTGCTGGTACAAGCGGTAGATTAGGAATTGTTGATGCATCTGAATGTCCACCAACTTTTGGTGTTGATCATAATTTGGTTATTGGTATAATTGCAGGTGGAGATTCTGCCATTAGAAAAGCAGTTGAATTTGCTGAAGATTCAACAACACAAGGTTGGCTAGATCTAAAAGAGTATGATATTTCAAAAAATGATACGGTAATTGGAATTGCTGCTTCAGGAACAACTCCTTACGTAATAAGTGCCTTAGAGGAATGTAATAAAAATAAAATATTGACTGCGTGTATTACGTGTAACCAAAATAGCCCTTTAAGTAATGTTTCTATACATCCAATTGAAATTATTGTTGGACCAGAATTTGTTACAGGTAGTTCTAGAATGAAAGCTGGTACTGCACAAAAGCTAGCATTAAATATGATATCTACTAGCGTAATGATTCAGCTTGGAAAAATTAAAGGAAATAAAATGGTTGACATGCAACTATCTAACAATAAACTTGTTGAGAGAGGTGTAAAAATGTTAATGGAAGAACTTTCAGTTTCCAAAGAAAAAGCAACCGAACTGCTTTCAACATACAAAAACGTTAGAAATGCAATTAATAACTATACCAATGGCAACGGATAGAGACGAATTAACTAGAGGTTTAAAATATGAATTAGCAGCATTCCCGTTGTTAATTCTTGGTCCGGTATTAATTACTATTGGATTTAAAGCTCTTAAAGCAAACAATAATTATTTATGGTTAATTGCCGGAATTCTTGTTTCTGCAGGAGCAATAGTTTTAGGCTTTATGGGAATTAGAATTATTTTAAATGCTTTTTTTAATAAAGATTAATGGCTAAAATTAATTTAACAAAACTAACAAATTGGGAATATTGGCCTTGGTATATGTTTTACATTCCAAATTTACCTTATGCAATTTACCTTGCTATTAAAGCGAAAAGCTTAGTGTTTTTCTCTGCAACAAACCCTTGTATTTCTCATTCTGGAAACGGAAGTGAATCTAAATACAAAACGTTAGAATTAATTCCAAAAAAGTTTATACCTAAAACCATTTTTATTCAAAAAAATGAAACCTTTAAATGGGTTTTAAACCAAATTTTGGAAAACAATTTAGAATTTCCACTTATTATTAAACCAGATATTGGCTTTAGAGGCCTACTTGTAAAACAAATTCACTCTACTAAAGATTTAGAAGAGTACTTAGCAAAAAATAATTGCATTGATTTAATTCTTCAAGATTTTATTGATTACAAAAATGAATGTGGAATTTTTTATCATAGAATTCCAACTGAAGAAAACGGAAAAATTAGTTCTATAACTTTAAAAAAATTTCTTACAGTTCATGGTGATGGTAAAACAACTTTAGAAAATCTAATTTTAAACGATGATAGGGCGCAACATTATATAGATTTGCTTAGAGAAATTCACAAAGAAAAACTTCAAAAAACACCATATAACAACGAAGAAGTTCTTTTAACAGTCATAGGTAATCACGCTAAGGGAACTCAATTTTTAAACGGTAATCATTTAATTTCAAAAGAATTGGAAGATAGTATTGATGCGTTTATGAAACAAATTCCTGGCTTTTATTATGGAAGATTAGATTTAAAATTTAACTCTTTTGAAAACATTATAAAACAAAATGAATTCAAAGTATTAGAAATTAATGGTATTATTGCTGAACCTACGCATATTTATGATGCTTCTAAAAACACTTATTTCAATGCTTTAAAAGGATTTAGAAAGCATTGGAAAATAATGTACAAAACAGCAATTGCTAATAATAAAAAAGGGATAATGTTTGATTCTGTTTCTGATTTTTTAGGTAGTTTAAAACAGCTTAAAAAGTATACTTCTTTTATAAAAAAGCACAGCTTATCGTCTTAAGTAAATCCAGCCTTGCCAATTTACATTTTCATCCATAAATTTTAAAATGTAAAAGTAAGTTCCTTCTGGTAAACCTTTACTTCTTTTAATTGTTAAATCATGTTCTGAAAATCCGCCCCAGGTATTATCGTAACTCTTTTTACTATATACAAGTGCTCCCCACCTATTATAGATGTACAATACATTGTTTGGTCTTAGCTCAATACCTTCAATAACAAAAGTATCGTTAATTCCATCTCCATTTGGAGATATTCCAAAGTTATGGTTTTCAGAATTTTCGGTGTATTCAGATCCAACACTAAAAACATCACTACCAATAGTTATAACTTCATAATCATTTGGAACAAATGGTTTTGACTCTATTTCTCCTTCTTCTAAATCTCCTTCTATGTTCTCTTGTCCTAGATCAATCCATTTTTTAAGATCCTTACTCCAACCAACTACAGTTAAAGGTTCAAGATCTTCAGCCAAAGCTTCTATATTACTATCTATATTCCAAGTTAAAATTATTGATGTTTCTGTATCTCCATCTAAATCCCAAAACTCCACTTCACTAACTTTGTCTAAAACAAATTGCTTTTCTGTTGTATCAAAAGATTGAGAAAATGTACTTGGATTATTAGGATCTTCATTAAAATAAGCACCTGAATAAAATGTATTTTTAACCTGATTTGGAAGAATCATTGGTCTTAAAACATCATTATGACCAATAGGAAAAACAAACTCTCCTTCGTTAATTATTTTTGTATATCCATCTACATGTGTTAAATCTCCCTCACCTGCATATACTCCATAATTTATAAACTCTAAATTAATATTAGTAGAATTACGGGGTGTAACAATATGCCCAGAAAAAAAAGACAAATTATTTGTAATACCTAATGAAGTTTCTAAATACAAATTATCTTCAACATCTACTTCAACATTATAAAAAATAGATTTATTAGTACCAGAAACTACTAAAAAGTTTCCTTTATTATAAAAACCTGCTAGCCCTAAATTTTTATTAAAAACCCCATTATTTATTAAATCTGTATGAAAACCAATAGAGCCACCTTCATGTATTTGAACATTTCCATTGTTAAAAAATGCCGATTGACCAAAAGCAGTCTGGCATATTAAAAACAATAAAAATATCCTGATTTTCATTTAATTTTATTTATAAGCTGTATATAAAACAACTATGTTGTCTGATTTATTTGTAACATTTATTGTAAATCCATTTGTATTGAAGGATGTTAAACTACCTAAAGTTCTACCTAAAGCATTACCATTTTGGTCACTATATCTTAATCCAATACATCTACTACTTGAAGCGTATCTAGATATATCATTAATTGAATTTCCACTTCCTCCTATGTATATAACTTGTTGTGTTATGGTTCCGTCATCATCTCTTGCAAAACCATTCATAGTTCCAAATGAATTGGCTAAACCTTTATTATTATCTCCTGCAGCGTTATCAGTATCCATATCTAAAGTCTCTACATTTGCATGAGCAACAAAAGTTATTGAAGAAGGCTTAAAAGGTAATCCTGTAATAATTTTATTTCCTGTTGCAGAAATAATGAATTGACCAACATATACTGTTGTATTACTTTTCCAAGAAGCCTTTCCATTAGAGTCAGATGTTAATACTTTTCCATCTCCTTCAGTACCATCAACTATTTTTACTGAGCCATTAACTTGTAATTTTTCAGTTGGATCGCTAGTTCCAATACCTATATTAGCGTTGTTACCTAAAATTAATGTATTAGATTTTGTAGCTTCTGCGTTCGTTCCAATTGCTGTTGCATTTGTAACATACCCAGACGCATTAACTTTTGCATTGTAACCAATGGCATTAGAATTTTGACCATTAGCACTCACACTTGCATTTGCACCTATTGCTGTAGAATTTTGAGCTGAAGTATTAATTACAGCTCTGTATCCATAAACAGTTGTATTATTTGCATTTCCTTGAGCGCCAGAACCTACCACTGTTGAATTTTGATTATTCGCTTGAGTTTTAAATCCAATAGCTACTCCTGCATTACCTCCAACAACCGCTTCTCTTCCAATAGTAGTACCTTGATAAGCTGCCTTTGCATTATAACCCAATGCCGTAGATAATTGATAAACACTAATACGTCCTGATTCAATATTATTGGCTTTTAATACCAAATCTTCGTTATTTGTTGAACCTATAAAATAACCATTTGTTATGCTATTTCCTTTCAAAGACCAGCTATCACCATCTGTATTTTCGTTATTAACCCAACTAGTTCCATCAAATAGCATTATTTTTTTTGTTTCTGAATTATAAACTATAGCACCAGCTTCTAAAGGTGTAACTGCATTTATTTCTGAAGTTGTCCCTGATGGAATTCCCATTACAGAAAATTCATCCAATTGAGCATGTAAACTAATTGAAAACAAACATAATACTACAAAAACAATTATTTTAAACTTCATAATTTTTAATTAAGTTTTACGTCAACAACCACTTCTTTTGTTGCTGAAGTGTTAAAATACCAAACTTCATCTACAAAAACATCTGCTGTGGTACCATTATCTCCTGTAAGCACAAGCACATTAAACCCATTAGCTGTTTGCGAACCTGTTTCCACAGAAACTATTCTTGAGTCTCTTCTATTATTTGCATTTTCTACTTGAGCTCCGAAAGAAATATCATAGGCCGCACCATTTGGATGCGCATTATCAAAAGTTACTGTATATCTTCCTACAGCAGTACGAGAAACGCTACAACCAATTTTAAATAAATTAGTACCATTTCCTTGAATTTGAGCTGCAGCAAACACATAACCAATTGTTTCTTTTTCTATTGTAAGTGATGGTGCTGCAGGAGCATCAACCCAGTCTGTTCCACTAACAGTAGAAGATAACACTTGCCCAGCTGTACCGGCATCTCCATTAGAGTCTAAAACATCACCATCTAATTTTAATGTTTCTTTAATTGTTACTGTTGTACTATTAGACGTTTCATCAATATTTAAAGCTTCAATACCCCCAACTGTTAAACCAATCTCATCTGCTGCAGGTCTATAAAAACCAGTATTTGTATCATTCTTAAATCTATAAGAAGGTTCATTTACTGTTCCATTTGAATTAAGTACCCCTTGAGTTCCTGTAGCTCCAGAAACTTCTAATTTATTTGTAGGACTATTAGTTCCTATACCTAACCTATTATTTGTATTATCAAAAAATAATTCTACATTATCCTCTGTTGGCTTTCCATCAATTCCTGCAAAGAAAAGTGAACCAGTAGTTCCAGTATGCTCCAAATCGGAAAGAGGAACATCTAAATTTCCATTAGAATCAGTTATTCTTAAATAATCGGTTCCTGAAACATCTACTACACTAAATGCTGTATTAATTTCATTCGTAATACTTCCATCAACTTCTGTAAAAGTATTATTTATAACATATGGTAATGTAGAAGATCCATCTCCTAAAATTTGAATGTTAGTACCTGCATTAATCTCTGTTTCAGTACCATCTGCATATAAAGCAGAAAGATTTACCATTTTTGGTGCTCCTCCTGATTCTATACCCACTTGTAATTCAAAAGTTGAACCATTAAATGCAAAAAAGTTAATCTCTTGATCGTCTGTTGAAATATTACTTAGATCAACTTCATTACCACTTGTAGCTGGATTAGTTAAAGTAAGTATATTTGTAACTGGGTCCAGACTTAAATTGGAAAGCTCATTAGTAATATCAAAATCTGCATCGTTTACCAAGGCTCCTAATTCAACTGTTACTGGATTTCCATCTTCTATTTCAATTTCTAATGAAGTTCCTGTTAGAGTTGCCCCTGTTAAGTTTTGATTGTCTGAACTTATATAACCTGATAAATCTACGGTAGTATCTGCTCCTGTTCCATTTGATAACGTAATGGTATCGCCTGATAAAGCGATTGTTTGAGCATCGGTATTATCTAAATAAGGTGATAAATCTATGGTGGTTGCTCCTGTATTGTTTGTAATTGTTAAATCATTTCCTGATAATGATAAATCTTGTATTTCATTAGTAATATCAAAATCTGTATCGTTTACCAAGGCTCCTAAATCTACTGTTACTGGATTTCCATCTTCTATTTCAATCTCTAATGAAGTTCCTGTTAGAGTTGCCCTTGTTAAGTTTTGATTGTCTGAACTTATATAACCTGATAAATCTACGGTAGTATCTGCTCCTGTTCCATTTGATAACGTAATGGTATCGCCTGATAAAGCGATTGTTTGAGCATCGGTATTATCTAAATAAGGTGATAAATCTATGGTGGTTGCTCCTGTATTATTTGTGATTGTTAAATCATTTCCTGATAATGATAAATCTTGTATTTCATTAGTAATATCAAAATCTGTATCGTTTACCAAGGCTCCTAAATCTACTGTTACTGGATCTCCATCTTCTATTTCAATCTCTAATGAAGTTCCTGTTAGAGTTGCCCCTGTTAAGTTTTGATTGTCTGAACTTATATAACCTGATAAATCTACAGTAGTATCTGCTCCTGTTCCATTTGATAACGTAATGATATCGTCTGATAAAGCGATTGTTTGAGCATCGGTATTAATTGAAGATATTGGGATAGATAAAGTTCCATTTGAATCGGTAATTTCTAAATTTGTACCAACAACTTCAAATTTTGTATTAACTCCTCCTAATTCATCCCAACCTGTACCATTAAACACTTTAGTTAAATTGTTTGTTGTATCAAACCAAATATCATCGGTATTTGGGTTTGATGGTGCTGTAGTTGAAGTTGTAACAGTATTATTTACAACATCTATTTTTGTTCCTTTTTGATTAATAACGGTAACCTTTTGCGCAAAACCAATTTGCACATATGTTACACAAAGTGTAAACAACAAAACCCTTATCAATCTCTTGTAAAACATATCTTTTTATTATTAATCTAAATTTTTAATTCAAAACACTCATTTATTTTAATCCTTGTTATAAAGAGTTGGCTAATACTTTAACCAACTCTTTTTATATTTTAAAACAAGAATCAATTATTTTGGATAGCTTTTATTTTACCCATTGTACTTCAAAAATATCACCATTATAAATAGCCCAATCATTTGGAGCTCCAGCTTGAGGTACCAAAGTTACCGCACCTGCAGCAACAGTATAATCTACATTAGCTCTTAATTTTGCTCCATTTCTATAAACTGAAACTTTTTGGTATTCTGCTGGAATAGTTGCATCAGAAATTGCAGGTACTGTAGTATCTGCTGTAGCCTCTACCTCCATATGACCACCTTCTACTAAATCTGAAACTAACATTTTTTCTACCTCACCAGTTGCTTCATTTCTAACTAAAACAGTGTAACCACTTGTTCCAATAGTAGTTGCAGCAACTTCTTCAGTTTCCTCTATACCATCTACTATAAATGTACCTCCGTTTTCTAATGTAATCTTGAACTCTTTACCATCAGCTTTTATTTCTGTATCATCTGTTAAAGTACCACCTAATTGCCATGTAGAAACAATACCTCCGTCTGGAGCTTCATTAGTAAGTAAAGTTAAACCATTTTGAACTTGTAAAAATTTCTTAGTCCCTTTGTTGTCTATAACTCTAATTGTACCATTAAGCACTTTAGATTTTCCAGCATCTTCTATTTTAGCAATACCAGTTGCTCCGTCAGTTTGTTGTGCACTAACTGCTCCAACTGACATCATAAATATAGCTACTAAAGCTAATTTTAAACTTGTTTTAAATGTTCTTTTTTTCATTTTTTCTGTTTTTAAATTTTGGGTTATTCTATTTGTTTTTCTTTTAATATTTCTCTTTTAATAAAATTGTACTATTCTTATTTTGTCATTTTTATAGCAAACAGCTTCTGATTCTACTTCTATAGTAGTAGCGTTAATAGTTGTAAAATCTATTCGAACTCCATTTCTATACACATCAATGTGCTTGGGATTTGTTATTGGATACGGCGGAGAAAACTGACTTTGTCCATCGTTGGCTATAATTACAATTTCTTCTTCTCTTAATAAATTAGAAGGTTCAATTTTTTTCAATACACCTGTCGCTTTATCCACAACAACAAGTTCAACTTCATTTACATCTACCTCATTTTCTAAGCCTTGTAAAGCAAGTGTATTTGTAGCTGTTGTAGTTATTTCTGTAGGTTTTATAAGGTCTCCACCTAACTGAATAGTATTACCAACCTTAGTTAGACCATTATTAGCAGAAATACTACTAACTAACTCCCAATTTACTCCATTATATAAATAAACATCTCCAGAAGTTTGATCGAAATAAATGTTACCTTGATTTGGGTTTAAAACTGTCGCATTGTTTGGAACTCCTGTTCCACTGTAATTATTTTGACTCACTAAAACCCACTCACTTCCATTCCATAAGTTAACTTGTGGAATTCCGTTCTCATTATTAATCCAAAAATCTCCCGTTACATTATTGGTAGGTGCATTATTTGAAGTTGTAACATTTACGCCTTCATATGAATTACACATACTTTTCCACTCAACATCATTAAATAAAAACAAGCAATTCTCATCTACATTATATATAATAGCTCCTTTTAAAGGAGTTATTGCATTCATTTGATTAGTTGTTAACCTTGTTAAAACAAAAGCTTTATTCGTACTCTCTAATTCCAAAATTGAATTTAAATCAATTATAGAAGGGTTATCACCAATTTTAACTTGCGAAAAAATAGTGGTCGAGAATAATAAAAATAAAACTAATACTTTTTTCATTTTTTTAATGATTCAATTAAAACTCGGTTAAACATTACTGGTTATTTTGGACAAATCTATTACAATTTAAAAAAACCAAAACTAATTTTAGATTAAAAACTTATATTTATCGTTGAACAGTCCAAAACAATCGATAAGCAAAATAATCTACACGCTTACAATAATTGGACACACACTTTTTCTAAAGGTCACATTTAAAAGCAAATAGCTTTTTTAAGTAGTTAATTTTGGTGTAGTTGGATTAAAACCAAAATCTTCATCTGGCAATTCAATTCCTAGTTGAGTTACAACGTACCCAATACTTGCAAAATGATGAATTGCATGGCTGTGCGCCTGAATAAGAGCAGCACCTAAGGTGTAGTTCGCAGAAATAATTCCCATACCTAAATCATCTTTTACTTCAACTATACAATCAAGCATGGTAACATCTATTTCATTTAAAGACTTTATAATTCTATCAAAATATAAAATACCGTCTTTTGTATAGTTTTCAGCAAGTTGATTTCTTTTCCTATTTACTAAATTAACACTTTTTGAATCTAAACCTTCAAAAATACAGTCGAAAACATCTAATATATGACGCATATGCCCACCAATACTAGAATAATAAGGAGCAATGCTTGTATTGCTATACTCTTCATCAGAAATGTTTTCTAACAAACTAATTCCCCTTTTTAAATTGTTTTCAATAGCGCCTATCATTCAATAAATAATTTTGAGTTCGTAAATATAATAATAAATTAAAATAGGGTTTTATAAAAAGTTACCAAACCTAGAATAAAAAATAAACTACCTAAAATATAATTTATGTTTTGGGTAATAAAAGATATTCTTTTTTCAATATAACTAGCAAAAGCTATATAGGTATAAAACAATAAAAACGAACCTAATGAAGCGCCAAACACAAAAAATACGATATATGGCTGCGCTATAATTATTTTATCTTCTGAAGCTAATAAAACACTTACACCTAGGTAAAATGGAATTGCTAATAAATTAATTGAAGACATAAATACGCCTCTTAGATAATAATTACCTTTAGTTGTATTTTTTGAATTTACTTTTTTTCTAGCTTGTAAAAAAAACACTGCCGATAATATAAAAAACACAACAATACCTGCTATTTTCAAATTCTTAATAACAGCTGGATTATTGACAAAAAATTCAGCAAAAAACAATGCAATACCCGCCTGAATAAAAACAACAGTTGAAGCTCCTGCTACAAATTTAACGCTTTCATATTTACCTGTATTTAATCTAATTTTTAAAGCCGTCATGTTTAACATACCTGGCGCAATTAAACCTATGTACGCCATTATAACTCCATAAAAAACGTGCTGTAAATATTCCATAATTAAAATTTAAACGAAAGTAATTGATTTTCCTCAAATTTTAAGACGCTATATTGTAACATACATTACAGTTTTATATTCTTTATAAAAAACAATTATTAAAATAACAAAGTCTAATTATGGTTTTAACTTTTTTTGTTTTTAATAAAATTAAAAAATAATTCGTTTAAGTCTTTAGATATATTTAAACTCTTCACTAAAAAAAGATATATAACACTTATTAGTATACTTTTAATAATAATTGTAAAAAACGGATTTAAATTAATATTCAAAAAATAAAAACTAAAAAATACAACAGTTAAAATTAATAATAATTTAACCGTTTCTGGCTTAAAAGGAGATATTTTAAATTTATAATTTATATATACTATTTTTATAAAACCATACACAACAACAACAATTAAAGTTGCCAAAGCTGCCCCGTTAATACCCACCGCTTTTATTAACCAATGGTTTAACAAAATTACAGTTAAAGCCATTGCTAATGACAGGTAAAAAAATATTTTATAATATTTAGAATTTACTAAAATAGAATTTGCTGTACCCATAGCTAACTCCATTAATTTAGCAACCGATATAATTAAAACAATCCAAATTCCTTTTGTAAACTGCGGCTTGTTAATTATTTCATATAAGTCTGAAATATTTAAATTTATTAGCAAAAAGAACAATCCACCTATTACTAATAGATTTATAGAAGTTTGCTTGTATAGTTTTTCAACTTCAACAATATTGTTCTCATTCATATCTTTTGCCGTAATAGGACTAGTAATTTGCTGCATTGCTCTAGTTGGTATAGCTACTACACTTGCAATATATATCCCTACCGAATAATAAGCAACTTCAGCTATTTTTTCTACCTGCGGAATCATAAATTTATCGATCTCTAATAATACACTTGCAGCAGACCCAGCAATAATAATGTATAACGAAAAAGATACCAACTCCTTAACATTACTTGGTAACTTAAATGAAATTGTAGGCATATAAATATAAAACGCATAAAGTTTCATAATTATAACTCTTAGTGCATAAACTATAACAACGCCATAAATAAATTGCTCGCTATTAATCCAATTAAAATAAACCGCAAACAATAATATTGATGTGCATAAACGTGCAAAAACTTCTTTTATAAAACCGCCAAACACAGATTTAAATCTCACTTTTGTCCAAGCGTAAAACACTTCAAAATACCCCATAAAAATGGCTACAAAAAATATAAGCCACGTATAATTTTTTATTAAAATGTTTTTTGTTGAAATTAAATTAGCTATAGTTTCATAAAAAAACATACCTAAAAAAGCAGCAGGAATAATAATTAACAATGGCAATAACACTGAAGACATTAAAAAAGTATCTTGCTCTTGTTTAGACGTATACGACGAAAAGTATTTAACCACCGTATGGTGCATTCCAAAAACCAATAACGGTAATAATATATTTGCTGTTGAAAGTAAAAAAGTAATTAAACCAAAATAATCTTCGTGTAAAAAATGAGTGTATAAAAACATTACATTAACTCCTCCAATAGCAAAACCTAAAAAAAGAATTACGGTATTTAAAAAAGATTGTTTTAAAACAATACCCATTAAATTATATTTTTAATTTCTTTATAAATATTTTCTCCAACTGTATTACCGTACAATTCCATATCAAAACTAATTGTACTTGCCTGAAACTCTTTAAAAGCAGCAATAATTTTATTCTCGTTACTACCAACAATTTTCGCAAATTTATTTGTAACAAGCTCTACCCATTCCGTTTCTTCACGCGCAATAATACAGTGTTTTTTATTAAAAAATGCTTCTTTTTGTAAACCTCCACTATCCGTTACAACCAGATTACAATTTTTAAGTAACTCTAACATATCAAAATACCCAACAGGATCTATAAAAGTAAGGTTATAAAATAAATTGTTTTTTTCTAAAATAGCTTTTGTTCTAGGGTGCAATGGTAAAACTACTTGCTTGCTTTTATTTATTTCTTGAAGTGCTTCAAAAATAGATTTTAATTTAGCTATATCATCTGTATTTTCTTGCCTATGAATAGTTGCCAATACAAATTTATTTTTTTGAAGTTTTAGTTTAGAAATTATTGAAGATTTCTCTGCTGAAGTTTTACTATAAAACTCAACCGCATCTTTCATAATATCGCCACTTTTTACAATTTTAATAGGCATATTAATAAAACCTTCGTTTTGCAAATTATCTATTGCAGTATCCGTTGGGCAAACTAACAAATCAGATATTCTATCAGTTAAAATACGATTTATTTCCTCTGGCATTTTCATATTAAATGATCGTAAACCGGCTTCAATATGCACAACTTTTATATGCATTTTCTTGGCGGCCAAAGCTCCTGCTAACGTTGAGTTAGTATCTCCGTAAACAACTACAACATCTGGTTTTTCATTTTGCAGCACCTTTTCTATTTCAGTTAACATTTGCCCTGTCATTGCACCGTGACTTAAACCATTAATTGCCAAATTATATTTTGGCGAAGGAATATTCATTTCTTCAAAAAAAACAGCACTCATATTAGCATCGTAGTGCTGACCTGTGTGCACAATAACTTCTTCAATTTCTTTATATTTAGAAATCACTCTACTTAAAACAGCAGCTTTTACAAATTGAGGTCTTGCACCTAAAATGGTAACTATTTTTTTTATGTGTTTCATTCAGTAATATTATAAATAATTTCAGCTACTTTTTTTGTCAATTCTTTTCTGTGATATTGGTCTATATTTGTTGAATTAACTATTAAACTCTCATTTTTATAAGCTTTATACAACTCTAATATAGTATTTTTTAATGCAATACTATCATTAAAACCAACAACTGTACCTGCATTTGTACTATTTAATATTTCAGCTAAATCACCATTTTTAGGTGCAATTGCCAAAATTGGACGTTTAGCCATCAAATACTCAAATATTTTACCAGTTATAATTCCTTTTGCACTTGGAACATTATTAACCAACAGTAATAAAACTTGAGATTTTTTTTGAAATTCAACTACCTCAGTATGCGAAACATAATTTATTAACTGAACATTCTTCTCAAGTTTATTATTTGAAATATTTTCAATAATAGTTCCATCAACCTTCCCAATTAATTTCAACTCAAAATCTTTAGCAAATGCTTTATTTTCTTTAACAATTTGAGCCAATACACTCCAAAGCATTTTTGGATTTCTATCGGCATTCATTAAACCAATATGCGTTAGCGTAAACTTTTCATCTAGCTTTATTCCTTTTGAATTAAGTTCGCCATCAAACCCATTTGTAATAGTTACTACATTTTTGCTAAACCTATCGTAACTAGCTTTCATAGTATCACCAACAACCAAAACTTTATCCGCATTTTTTAACACTTCCTGTTCTAATTTATGGTGTTTTTCTATTGCTTTTTTTGAAAGTGGTAATTGATGAAAATAATCAATCTCAGTCCAAGGGTCTCTAAAATCTGCAATCCACTTTACATTGAGCAGCTGTTTTAATTTTAAGCCAATTAAATGTACACTATGTGGCGGACCAGTTGTAATTACAACATCAATACTGTTTTTAGAAATATATTGTTGAAGGTATTTAACCGATGGTTTTACCCAAAATTTACGGGCATCAGGTATAAAATAATTTGCTCTAACATATTGCAATACTTTACCAAAAAATGTAGGATTCGGATTTAAAAACCCCGCACTTTCAGTTTTCTTTTTTCCGAAGAAAGACAATAAATTGTTTGGCTCCCAAATTGGTTGCTTTAAAAGCTCAACACCTTTCGGTATATCGTTTTGTAACGAATTATCTTCAATAGGGTAATTTGCATTAGCTACAGTATAAACAATTGGTTCAACATTAAAATTTCTAAAATATTTTACAAATTTTAACCAACGTTGTACTCCAGAGCCTCCTGCTGGTGGCCAATAATATGTTATTATAAGTGCTTTCTTCATAAATCTAACTGCTTATATAATTCAATTAATTTTTCTGAAGTTTTTTCCCAATAAAACTCTTCTTCAACAAACTTTTTACCATTTTTACCTAGCTTATTGCATAACTCTTCATTAGAAAATAGTTGTGTTATTTTTTTAGCAAAATCTTCAGAATCTTGTTCAATATGAACCAAACCTGCAATTACTTTTTCAATTAAATTTTTTTGAGCAGTTGCATTACTTACCAAAACAGGTTTAGAAAATCCCATATATTGAAATAACTTATTTGCATAAGCAACATCATGCTGTACATTTCTAATTAATGGTGAAATACAAACGGTACTTGCTTTTATATACGATGGAAATAAGGCTACGTTTTGCCAACCTTCAAAATCTACAAAATTATTTATTTCTAATTCTTTAACTCTGCTTTTTAAAACAATATCTTGTGAGTTTTTACCTACAATTACTAATTTAATATTCGGTATTTTATCTTTTAACAAAGCTATGGCATCAATTGCTGTTAATAAGCCTCTACGCAAACCAGTATCTCCAACATATAATATTACTTTGTTGTTTTTATACTTTTCTACCAACTTATTATTAATAATTGCTTTTTCAAAAAAAGATTTATGTATGGTATTTGGCACTAACACCATTTTATTTTTTTCAACCCCAGTTCTCTCGATAACTTCATTCACAAACTCTTGAGATACTGTTATAACTTTATCTGCTTTTTGAATAAATTGTTCTTCTTTTTGCTTCCATTTTTTAGGTGAAATCAATTGCTTGCCCGGAAATTTTTGAAGATGAGGATAAAACTTAATAATTTCAGGCATATTATCGTGCATATCTAAAACAACTGGCAGCTTTGTTTTTTTATTTGCTCCAAAAGTTGCTTCAGCTATTTGAATATCGTGTATATGCACAACATCAATTTTATGGCTATTTAAAAAGTGAGCTATTTTTTTTTGTAAAATCCAATTATAAAACGGGAAAGTATAAACTAAAGCAGATAACTTATATATTAATTTATTTGATTTATAACGAATTACATTAATACCCTTATAATTTTCAATTTCTTTTTGATTGCCATATGACAAACAAAATAAAAAAACTTCAAAACCATTTTTAATTAATGAAATTGCTTCATTTTCCACCCTTGGATCTGGCGGAAAAGTTTTATCCAAAATCATTCCTATTCTCATCTTAACTGTTGAAATATTTTAACGGATAAAGATATGAAATGTAAACAACGAAAATGTATATAAACAACAAAAAGATGTACTAACTAGCACACCTTTTTTTCTTTTCCAAGATATTTCCCTCAAAATGTCTCTTGCAATAGCCACAAATTTACGAACATTTTGTATACCAAAATCGTTAAAACTATAAACAGACACTATTTCTATATAAATGATACTGTTTACTTAATCAGTGTTTTTTTTAACTGATCTTTTTTGCCTTTTTTTCAACAAAGTACCAACCTGCAGGTATAAAAATTAAAAATAAATACGACAATAGCGTAATTGTATTTCCAGTTTTTATAATGGTAGGCTCAAACTTAAACTCGATAGTATGACTACCTTTAGATACTTCTAACCCTCGCAATACATAATTTACACGGTAGTGAGGTTTTAAAACTCCATCTACATAAGCATTCCAACCATCTTTATAATAAATTTCAGAAAAAACAGCAAAGCCATTTTCTTTTGAAGTTGATTTGTAAACCAGTTCATTTGTTTTATAACTAGTTAATTTTATAACACTTGTAGAATCTACTTTATAACTTGTAGTTAATTCATTTTGCAATTTACTTCTATCTATAACAGCTTCGTTTTTTGTTTTTAAACTATCTAAAGCTACCATTTCTTCATTTGCACTATTAACAAGCTTTAATTTTTTTACAAACCAAGCATTTCCATTTGCATTTGTATTTTGTTGCGCTAATTCCTTTTGTTGTTCGTTAGTAAACTTAAAATATTTTGTATTCAACATATTAAGTACCTCAACATTATTTTTAGCTATTTGATAATCATACAACTCTTGATATCTACCCATTTTTGCTGCGTGATATCCTCCTATAGATTTATGAAAATAAGATGTACTTCCATCATTCATAGGATCTAAAGAAAAATTAGCCACACGGTAAATACTCTTGTCTTGTAAAATTTGTTTATCTACTTCTGAAGCAACAAAAGGCTTATCAATTTTACGAGCACTTAAAAAATCATTATTATTTACATAACGTCTATCAACCGAAATTAAGTCGATTAATACTACTGAGATTAAACAAACAATAGCTATATTTTTTGACAATTTTTCTTTTAAAAACAACCACAATACAGCGGCAGATATTACAACAAAAATTAGTGTTCTTAAGCTATCTTTAAAAAATACAGCTTCTCTATCTAACAATATTGCTTGTAAAAAACCAGGTAACATTTGATCATAATTATCATCTCTTAACCCTTCAAAAGCAAATAAACTACTTCCAAAAAGTGTAAATATTAAAGCAAAACCACCTGTTACTAGAAGTGAAATTTTAAGTGCTTTTAATTTTTCTTCGGAAGGAATTTTAGATGAAAACCATTCTTTTAAAGCTAAAACACCTAATAAGGGCACTACTAATTCTGCAATAACCTGTATAGACGAAACAGCTCTAAACTTATTATATAAAGGCACATAATCGATAAAAAAGTTGGTAACAAAACTTAAATTTTTACCCCAACTTAATATAATTGAAACTATAAAAGTAGCTAACAACCAATTTCTATATTTTCCTTTTAATAAAAACACACCTAAAACAAAGAAAAACATTAGCGCAGCTCCAATATATGCTGGCGCTTCAACTATAGGTTGTTTTCCCCAATACAAAGGGGCGTGCTCTGCAAATTGTTTTGCTTGTCTGGCATCTACATTTTTCTTTAAAAATTTATAAATATTAGAATCTAGGCCAACATTTTCTGAGTTACCACCACCCATAAATCGAGGAATAAACAAATTAAATGTTTCTAATTTTCCATAACTATACTGTGTAATATACTCCTTAGACAATCCGTTTGAGGCCTTTTTAGTTGAACCATCTACATTTATAGTTAATTCACTTTTTCCTCTAGTACTATATTTTGCATATTCTTTAGTTGCTAACAAGCCCGTTGCATTAGTACCTACCGCTAATACTACGGCTACTACCAAAATGGCTATTTGCTTAAAAAACGCAGGTAATTCCTTCTTTTTAATAGCTTCAATAAAAAAGGTAATTCCTAAAACTATGGTTGCTATTAATAAATAATAGGTCATTTGCGGATGACTTGCTGTAATTTCCAAAGCCATTGCAATTGCAGTCAATACAAAACCCCACAAGTACTTTCCTCTAAAAACCAGCAATATACCAGCCAAAACTAAAGGCATATATGCTATAGCGTGCGCTTTAGCATTATGTCCAACTCCTAAAATAATTATAAAATAGGTAGAGAAACCAAAAGCTACTGCTCCCAAAAACGCCAACCGTACATCTACTTTAAGTACTAATAGTAAAACAAAAAAACTTAACAAATACAAGAATAAATAATCTGCTGGTCTTGGTAAAAAACGTAAGATTTTATCTAGTTTTTTTATATAATCGTGCGAGTATTTTGCACTTAAATTATAGGTTGGCATTCCACCAAAAGCACCATTTGTCCAATATGGTTCAGCCTCATCATTTTCAGCTCTAAAGTCGTTTACTTCTTTGGCCATACCAATAAAGTGTTTTATATCGTTCTGAAATATTTTCTTACCCTCTAATACAGGCGAAAAATAACCTACAGATATAATTACAAATGCAAGCACAGCTACAATAATTGGAGCAAACTTCTTTAAAGACTCTTTCATAAAAATTAATCGTTTATTTCTTCGTAATCTACGTAATCTCCAACACTTTTATTACTTTCTTTAGTTGAAGGCGCTTTTTTTGCTATCACTGTTTCACCTACATTACCTGTAGTTTCATTTTCATTATGCATATTCTGTTGCTCTCTAAACTTTTTTTCAGCTTTAGAAATTACTTTTTTTAAGAATATAGGAGCAATATATCTACTAAAAAACTTAAAAGCGTAATAAATTATAACAAGAATAGCTATCGTTCTTAACAATCCCATTGTCTAATAATTTTAATAATTTTCAAAAATAACAATTTGCGATTAACTAAAACGTTTAATTATTTAAAATCTTATATTTGACAATCTATTATATTATACTATGAGAAGAGTTTTATTATTGGTATTGCTACTTAGTTGCTACCAAATTACATTTGCGCAATACACCGAAATTATCAACTCAAAAAGACCTGGTTTTTCAGAAAGTCCGTACAGTGTTGGTACAGATGTATATCAATTTGAAACAGGTTTATTTTACAGAGATAGCGATAACCCTTCACTTTTAGCTAGACCTAAAAGTATAGGTGGTGAGCTATTTTTTAGATATGGAAAGTTTTTTGAAAACTTAGAATTAAACGCCAAAATTGCCTATCAGAATGATGAAGTAAAAAACCCTTTTGGAAACAATTATAATATTTATGGTATAAGCGAATTAACTATTGGTGCTAAATACTTAATATATCAACAAAAATATACGGATAAATCTAAAGAAATTAGAAGCTGGAAACGTAAAATGGCTTACGATAAAAAACGTTTAATTCCAAGTGTTGGTGTTTATGCTGGCGTTAACACTAATTTTTTAGGTAAAGATTTTGACGATCCTGATGGTATAAGTTTTAAAGGTGCTATTTTACTTCAAAATGATTTAACAGATAGACTTGTTGTAATTACCAACTTAATTGCAGATAATATTACTTCAAAAAATAATTATTACAAATATATTATTACGGCTACTTATGCTATGAGTAGTAAATGGTCTATTTTTGTAGAAAACCAAACCCGTTATCAAAAAGAACATAAACCAAAAATTAATAATGGCTTAGGTTTGGCTTATTTATACAACAAAAATTTACAATTAGACGCTTCAGTTAGAACAAACTTTTTTGCAGATTATTCTTTTACATATTCTGCCATTGGAGCTTCTTGGAGATTAGATAGGCATTCTGACGAAGTAATTAGAAAGAGTTCCGTAAAAAACCCTCTTTATTCAAAAAAGAGAAAACGTAAAAAAAGAGGATCATTCTTTAAAAGAATGTTTAAAAAGAAACACTAGTAGAGAATACATTTAGTTTATGATTACAATTAAAGAAATGATTTCAAAAAAGGAAATGAAAGCTTTTGTTAAGTTTCCTTTTAAATTATATAAAAACAATAATTATTGGGTACCTCCTATTATAAACGATGAATTAGAATCGTTTAACAAAGATAAAAACCCAGTTTTTAAACACGCTACTGCACGCTTTTTTGTAGCTGTTAAAAACAACGAAATTGTTGGCCGTGTTGCCGCTATTATTAATGATACCGAAATTAATGAACAGCAACTAAAAAAAATGCGTTTTGGTTGGTTCGATTTTATTGATGATTTTGAAGTTTCTAAATTGCTTTTAGAAAAAGTAAAAGAAATTGGACTTGCTAATAAGTTAGAATTTATGGAAGGTCCTGTTGGATTTTCTAACCTAGATAAAGTTGGTGTACTAACTGATGGTTTTGAACATATTGGCACTATGATTACTTGGTACAATCATCCATATTATAAAAACCATTTTGAGCATTTAGGTTTTACTGTAGAAAAGGAATATTTAGAAAATAAATTTCCTTTTAAAAATGTAGATCCAGTACCTTTAAAACGTATTAGCACAATTTTAAAAAAACGTTACCAACTAAGGTCATTAAACTTTACCAAAACTAAAAACATTATGCCTTATGTAGACAAAATGTTTGAGTTGTTTAATATTACGTATGCCGAATTACCATCGTTTGTGCCAATTTCTCAAATTGAAATAGCATATTTTAAAAAGAAATACATTTCATTTATCAATCCAGAATACATAAAATTTGTGGTTGATAAAGATGACAATATGGTAGCTTTTGCCATTACAATGCCTTCATTTTCTAGAGCTTTGCAAAAAGCAAAAGGAAAACTTTTACCATTTGGTCTTTTTCATTTATTAAAAGCTAAAAAGGAAAGTAAAGATGTAATTTTCTATTTAATCGGTGTTCACCCTAAATATCAAGGTAAAGGAATACACGCACTTATATTTTTAGAATACCAAATATCTTTTGAAAAAAGAGGAATTGTAAATTGTATAAGAACTCCAGAACTTGCAACAAATACTAAAATTGCTGCTGTTTGGAAAAACTTTGAACCTGTAAACCACAAAAAACGTTGTACGTATAGAAAAGATATATAAATGCAATTATTTTACAATTCTGAAATACAAAAAGATACTAAAGAATTTACCTTCGACAAAACAGAAAGCCGACATATTGTACGTGTTTTAAGAAAAACTGAAGGTGATAAAATTTTTATAACTAATGGTTTAGGAAATTTATTTACTTCGGAAGTATTAATAGCTAACGATAAAAAATGTTTGGTTAAAATTATTAATATTGATTCCAAAACAAAACCTTGGAATTATTATTTACACATTGCCATTGCACCTACTAAATTAAACGATAGATACGAGTGGTTTTTAGAAAAAGCCACAGAAATTGGTATTGATGAAATTACACCAATTATTTGCGACCATTCCGAAAGAAAGGTTTTAAAACTTGAAAGAATGGAAAAAATAATACATTCAGCAGCAAAACAATCGTTGAAATTTCATTTTCCAAAATTAAACCAACCTATTAAGTATTCAGAATTCATAAATCAATCTTTTGAAGGTAATCTATTAATTGCTCATTGCGAAGAATCTGATAAAAAGCTATTAAAAAACGAATTGAAAGCTGCACAGAAAACTACCATTTTAATTGGACCTGAAGGAGACTTCTCTACCAAAGAAATTAAGCAAAGTTTGGAACATAAATTTATTCCTGTATCTTTGGGAGAAAGCCGATTGCGAACAGAAACAGCAGGAATTGTAGCTACACACAGTGTTTCTTTTGTAAACCAATAAAATTAAATGATAAAACTCCAAGCAATTAAAAATATAGTTATTACCCTATTTTTTATAGTTACAAATGTGGTTGTTATACAAGCTCAACAAGTAGGTATATTAAAATATAATGGCGGTGGAGATTGGTATGCAAACCCAACTGCAGTTCCTAATCTTATTGAATTTTGTAATGAAACTATACATACTTCAATTAAAAAAAATCCAGAAACGGTTGAAGTTGGAAGCTTAGATTTATTTAATTACCCTATTGTGTTTTTAACTGGGCACGGAAATATTCTTTTTTCTGAAGATGATATTGAAAACCTTAAAAACTATTTAACTGCTGGTGGTTTTTTACATATTTCAGACAATTATGGTTTAGATAAATTTATTAGACGAGAAATGAAACGTGTTTTTCCCAATGAAAACTTTCAAGAAATACCAATAAATCACCCTATATACAATCAACATTTTAAATTTAACAATGGCCTACCAAAAATTCACGAACACGATAAAAAACCTGCGCAAGGTTTTGGTTTATTCTATAAAGGTCGCTTAGTTTGTTATTACGATTATGAAAGTGATTTAAGCGATGGTTGGGAAGATGAAGAAGTACATAATAACAGCTATGAAACTAGAGAAAAAGCATTAAAAATGGGTAGTAACATTATTGAATACGCTTTTAAAAACTAGTATGACAGAAAACTTAGATAACCTAAAAATAAATTTTGGTGAAGATGGCCTTTGGATTGTTAATGTAATTCTTGCAATAATAATGTTTGGAGTTGCCTTAGGAATTACCATAGATGATTTTAAACGCCTGTTTAAAAATCCGAAAATATTAATTACTGGTATTACTGCACAATTTATTCTTTTACCGTTTGTAACCTTTATATTTATTAAAATAATAAACCCAATGCCTAGTATTGCTTTAGGTATGATGTTGGTTGCTGCTTGTCCAGGAGGTAACATTTCTAACTTTATGACGCAAATGGCTAAAGGTAATGCGGCCTTATCCGTTAGCTTAACAGCTTTTGCAACTATTGTATGTTTGGTTATGACACCTTTTAACCTTCAATTTTATGGAAATTTATATGAGCCAACTGCAGAAATTTTAAATAGAGTTGAATTAGACCCTTATAAATTAGTAAAACTAGTAACACTTATTTTAGGAGTTCCTTTAATTTTAGGAATGTGGCTTAGACAAAAGAGGCCTGCTTTAGCACAAAAAACTGCTAAAGTTCTAAAACCTTTTTCTCTAGGAATATTTATAATTTTTATAATTGTTGCTTTTTACAACAATCTTACAATTTTTATAAACTATATACATTACGTGTTAATTTTAGTTATAGCACATAATGTTCTCGCTATTTTAACTGGTTATTTTTCAGCTAAAATTGTAAAACTAGGTTATCGAGAACAAAAAACATTAGCCATAGAAACAGGAATTCAAAATGCTGGGTTAGGACTTTTATTGGTGTTTAGTTTTTTTGATGGATTGGGTGGAATGGCTTTATTAGTTGCCTTTTGGGCTATTTGGGATATATTTTCAGGACTAGCTTTAGCAAGTTTCTGGGCAAAAAAAAGTTAAGATATGATTAGACATATTTGGTATTACTTTATGAAGTATTATGTAAAAACAGCGTTGTTTTTTACAATGAAAAAAGTGAAAGTTTTTGGCAAAGAAAACATTCCCAAAAAAGGTGCAGTATTATTTATTGGCAATCATCAAAATGCTTTAATCGACGCACTTCTAATTCCTGCTTATAACAATAGAAAAACTCATTTTTTATCTCGTGCTGGTGCATTCAGAAACAAAACAGTTGCTAAAATATTAAGCTCTTTAAACATGTTACCTGCATATAGATTACGTGATGGATTGCGTAATATGACCAAAAACTTTGATGTTTTTAAAAAATGTGTAACTATTCTAAAAAACAATGGAGCTGTTGAAATTTTTGCTGAAGGAGAACACCACTTAGAAAGAAGAATAATTCCATTAAAAAAAGGGTTTGCTAGAATATTATTAGCTACACTTAAAGAACAACCTGAATTAAACATACAAATTATACCTGTTGGCCTAAATTACGATACTAGATTGGGTTACCCTGCCAGTTGTCATTTACACTACGGAAAACCAATTGAAACCAATAAATACTTTGATACTGAAAATCCAGACATGTCTTTTTCTGAAATTTTAAAAGTGGTTTCAAATTCAATGAAAGAATTAACACTTCACATTGAATGCGAAGATAATTACAAAGAAACAATACTACAATTAGAAAATGTTGGTGTAAATTATTTAGAGCCTAAAAAAGCAAATAAGTTACTTAAAAAGCTTAAAAAAAAGAAGCTTAAACCAAAAAAGAAAATAACTGAAATCAATTGGTTTGCACCTTTTCATTGGTTAGCAAAATTGAATAGTATTATTCCGTTATTAATATGGAAAAAATTAAAAGGTGGAATTAAAGAAGTTATTTTTACCAATACATTTAGATTTGCTTTAATAGCAACATTATTTCCTATCTTTTATTTAATTCAAACAGGAATTATCGGCTATTTTTTTAATGGTAAAATTGCCTTAATTTATTTAGCAATTACAATTTTGTTAGGGTTTATTTCAGCAAAAACAATGAAGCCTACTCGATTAGAGCATCTTGAATAAACTGTTGAATATCTGTACGAACATTATATTTTACCAATCCTGTATTATCCATAGTTGGAAAAACCCGATTAGATAAAAACACATACACAATTTCCGATTCTGGATCTGCCCAAGTATAAGTACCTGTAAAACCACTATGCCCAAAACTTTTATCAGACACGCAACCGCAAGTAGCCTTTTCTTTCTCTTTTAATTGAGGTTTATCAAACCCAACACCTTTTCGTACTTTATCAAAAGCATAATATCTATGGTTAAACTTATCTATTGTACTTGATTTAAAGTAGTTTTTACCACCATAATAGCCTTTTTGCAAGTACATTTGCATTATTTTAGCCACATCATTAGCATTGGTAAATAAACCAGCGTGACCACCTATTCCGCCTTGCATACCTGCACCCATATCGTGCACATAACCTTGCACTAATTGATTACGGTAATAATCATCTTTTTCTGTAGGTACAATACTACTTTTATAATACTTTTTTAAAGGCAAATAACTTGTTCTATCTGCACCTAAAGATTTATAGAAATGCTCTTGAGTTAGCACATTCATATCTTTCTTATAGTGATTTTCTATATAATCTTTAAATAAATAATACGATAAATCGCTATACTTATAACCTACTTTAGAACGTTGATCTGCAGTTATAATTCTATCTATAATAGAGTCTTTATAATCAGTTCTTAAATATAATTTATTAGCAACTTTTAAGCTGAAATCTTTAGACCATTTTTCTCTATAATATTTATCAGAAGGTTTTTTAGTAACACTATCTAAGGTTTTAAAATAAAAAGGAATCCAAGCTTTTAAACGGCCATAATGCGATAAAACCTCTTTTACAGTTAATGTATCTTTATTTGAATTCTTTACTTTTGGCATTAATTCTCCTAAAGTAGTTTCTAACGTTAGCTCTTTTTGTTCTTCGAGCTCCATAATTAATGGTAACGAAGCTAAAATTTTTGTCATAGAAGCTACATCATACAGTTTTGAGTTGTCTACTTTTTGCTTTTTTTCATCAGTAAAATATCCAAAACTTTTATTGTAAACTACCTTTCCTTTTCTTGCGATTAGCACTTGTAAACCAGGAGCCATTTTCTTTTTTACTACAACCTTTGCCAAGCTATCTACTCGCTTCAATTTTTCGCTACTTAAACCAACTTCTTCAGGAATAGCATACCCTAATCTTTTTAATGAAGTTGACATTAAACCGTGTCCTTCAGAAAATACATTTTTAATTGCTACGGGTAATTTGCCTTTTGTTTCTAGTGCTCCAAAAATCATTTGAGCAGAAATTTCTTGAGATAATTTACTGTTCTGGTAAGACATTAGTAAACCTTCTATATTTTGAAATGTTTTTAACTGCAATAAACTATACGGGCTAGCAAATGCATCTAAAATTACGGTGTTTGTTCTAGCAATTTCTTGCAACCAAACTAACTCTTCGTTTTTAAACTTATAGCTTTTCCAAGGATTTACATTAGATTTATGATAACCAACAATTACTAAATTATATTTCTTTAGTTTTTCAACAAGCTTATCTAAATTTTTATCTGAAACAACATCAACTCTAGTATAGTTTTTCAACATTTTAACAAAATGAGAACCAGAATCATCACCTAATTTTACATACGCAATTTTCTTTTTATCTAAATTTTGAATCGGAAATACTAACTCATCATTTT
This sequence comes from Lutibacter oricola, assembly GCF_900106565.1. Taxonomy (GTDB): domain Bacteria; phylum Bacteroidota; class Bacteroidia; order Flavobacteriales; family Flavobacteriaceae; genus Lutibacter; species Lutibacter oricola. The sequence goes on along the minus strand of NZ_FNNJ01000006.1, from coordinate 110,893 downwards.
TAACTAATGTTATAGAGTTTTCAACCAATTTTCTATGCAATAATTCGTTTTCTACTTTGTTTAAATCGCTTTTTAAATTTGCTAATTCAATTGGTTTATAGTTATTTAAACCAGCCCAATATTTTGTTTGCAATATTTTTCTAACAGATTCATCCAAACGTTCTTCCGTTAACTCTCCAATTTCTATAGCTTCTTTAAACCTAGTAACAGTTTCAGGTATATTTAAAGGTACGTCTAACAAATCATTACCTGCTAAAATAGCCGCTAAATTAATTTCTTGTGAAGAAGCAAAATTAGCAGATGCTTTCATATTCATAGCATCTGTTATTATTAAGCCTTTAAAACCTAATTTTTCTTTTAGTAAACCGGTTACTATTTTTTTTGATAAAGATGAAGGCAAATCAGCTGAAGGTTCTAAACTAGGCACGCTTAAATGCGCAACCATAACACCTGCCAAACCTGCTTCAAAATTCTTTTTATATGGATATAATTCAATAGAATCTATTCGTTTTTCAGTAAAATCTACTACTGGCAATGTATGGTGCGAGTCCGTTGCAGTATCTCCGTGACCTGGAAAATGCTTTGCACTTGCCAACACATTTGTACTTTGTAAACCTTTTGTAAATGCAACCGATTTATCTGCCACATTTATATGGTTTTCACCAAAAGAACGGTTACCAATTATTGGATTATCTGGGTTTGTATTTACATCTACAACCGGTGCAAAATTCATATGAATACCTAAACGGTTACAATGCTCTCCTACACTTTTTCCAAATTGTTCAATTAATTTATCGTCTCTAATTGCTCCTAGTGTCATATTCCAAGGATAACGATATGTGTTTTTCAAACGCATATTTAAACCCCATTCGCCATCAATACCAATTAACATTGGAACTTTAGAAATTGATTGATAATAATTAGTTAATTCAGCTTGTTTTACTGGATTGTCTTGAAAAAAGATAAGTGCACCAATATGATATTTTTCTACCAAGTTTGTTATAAACTGTTTATGTGCAGCATCTTTATTAGAATAAGCAGCAACCATAAATAATTGACCAATTTTTTCTTCAACGGTCATATGTTTCATCAAGGTATCAACCCATTTTACTTGTGCTAAAGAATCTTTAGTTTGTAATGGATTAACACTTTGCGCATTAGATAATGCACAGTTTATTAGTATAACTATGAATAGTATTTTTTTTATCATTTAATTAAGTGTGCTTAACTTTGTAATGAAATTATTGTACCAAAAATCTCTTATGCCAACTTTTATCAGCTGTTACCTCCCAATTTTTATCAAAATCGGCTTTGGTGTTCACCAAATTATTAAATACAATTGTGTTTGAAGTTATTTTACCATCTTTTGCATATTTCTGAAAATCAGCAAGTTTAACAATATTAATAGCTTCTCCTACTTTAAATGAAATGTTTAGTTTATCAGTTAAATTGGTATTAAATTCTTTTTCTAATTGTTTAATTAAATTTACTGAAGCATCTATTGAACAGCCAGAAACATCATTAAATTTTTCGTCTACAGCTAAAACTATAAATTGATTGTAAACAACTCTATAAGATGCTTTTAAGTCATCTCCGTGTCGTGTCCAATTTTCTATAAAATCTTCTGTTTTCGAATTAATTATCTCAATCTCTTCATTTGAAAAACTTTTAGAAGATTGGTATATCCAAACTCTAGAAGTATCGTCTAGGCTATCAAAATTAACTAACATATTTAAAGTTTTTGGTTGAATTTACTTTGTAAATCTGCCAATGTACTTTCAGTTTTTGGAGGAAATACTTTTTCTCTAATTTCTTTTAAAACTTGTTTTGTGTACAATGGAAAATCTGCGTTTTGTATCCAAGAAAAATAACCTTTATCTTTCTTTAAAATTTCTTTTACTTGTTGTCCTTTATATTTTCCGAAGGTGAAAATTTCGTTATCATCTTCATCATACTGAATAAAACCAGCAAAATCTGCTCTTCTATTATGCGTAGAAAATTTGTTTAAAAACTCAATGTTATTTTCTAAATCTTCGTATTTATCTAATTGAGCTTTTAAAATCTCGTAAGTTGCTTTAGTATCAGCCTCGGCAGAGTGCGCATTGTCTAAATTTTTATCGCAATAAAACTTATAACCAGCACTTAAAGTACGTTCTTCTTTTTTATGAAAAATTACTTGAACATCTACCGCTACTCTATCAATCATATTAAACTCTACTTCTGCTCTTAACATTTCTTCAGCAAGTAAAGGAATATCAAATCTATTTGAGTTAAAACCAGCTAAATCACATCCTTCAATTATTTTACTAACTTCTGGAGCTAACTCATTAAATGTTTTTTCGGTTACAACTTTTTCATTTGTTATACCGTGTATATCTGATGCTTCTTTTGGTATTTCCATTTCTGGATTTACCAACCAGGTTTTAGTTTCTTCTGTTCCATCTGGTGAAACTTTTAATATTGAAATTTCTACAATTCGATCTTTCGCAATATTGATTCCTGTTGTTTCTAGATCAAAAAATATAATTGGTTTTTCTAATTTTAATTCCATCGAATTTATGTATTTATTATAAGGTAAATATACAATTTGTAATTTACCATTTTAGCAATAAACCATAGCTTTTTTAAAACTTTTTAACAATAGTTTATTACTTGAAATATGTGTTTTAAGCCTCGTTTTCAAGCTGAGATTTATAGTTTTCTATTTCTACCTGATATTTTTTTGGCAACTCTGGTTCTTCAAAATTAAACTGCTCTAAAGTTTTTAAAATAGTTTTAGCTACAATTAAACGAGCTGTAGGTTTATCATCTGCAGGTATAATATACCAAGGTGCATAATCTGTAGATGTTTTATTTAGTAGATCTTCATAACAAAACTGATACTTATCCCATAGTTTGCGCTCTTTTAAATCTCCTGGTGAAAATTTCCAATTCTTTTCTTTTAAACGCAATCTTCTCAATAACCTATTTTTTTGTTCTTCTTTAGAAAGGTTTAAAAAGAATTTTAAAATTATAGTTCCGTTGGCTTCAATTTGTTTTTCAAAAGCATTAATTTCTTCCATTCTCTTATGGTAAAAATCATCATTTAAATCGTCTAAACTTTTTACTGAAGGAATATTCTCTCCAAAAACATATTCAGGATGTACGCGTGTTACCAATACGTTTTCATAATGAGTTCTATTAAAAACACCCAACTTTCCTTTTGCAGGTAACGCAATATAATGCCTCCATAAATAATTATGACTTTTTTCTAATTCTGTTGGCACTTTAAAACTATGTACAACAACACCACGCGCATTTACTTCTTTAAAAACCTCACGAATTAAACTATCCTTACCTGCAGTATCCATTCCTTGCAAACAAATTAATGCTGCGTATTTACCTTCGGCATACATGGTATCTTGAATTTTAGCTAATTTTTTTCTTACTTTTTTAAGCTTTTTTTCTGCATCATCAAAAACCTCTTTTGTACTTATATCGCTCAACTTTATTTGTGATGTTACTTTATAATTTTTCATTTCTTTTTTTATTTAAACAAAAAAGCCCCTCGAATGAGAGGTCTTTTTTAATATTATTCAATATTATTTACTTGCAAATAGTTTTATATCGTTTTCCGATACTTCTTGCTCTCCTAAGATAATTAAACGCTCTACAACATTTCTTAATTCACGTATATTACCTGTCCAATCGTATTCTTGCAACAATTTAATAGCCTTTTCTGAAAATGTTTTTTCAGCTGTACCTTGCTCTTTAGCTATTTGACTTGCAAAAAAGTTAATTAATAACGGAATATCATCTCTTCTTTCATTTAATGCCGGAACTTTAATTAAAATAACGGCTAACCTATGGTATAAATCCTCTCTAAATCTTCCTTCGGCAATTTCCTTTTTTTAAATCTTTATTTGTTGCCGCTACTACTCTTACATCTACCTTAATATCCTTATCGCTTCCAACTCTAGAAATTCTATTTTCTTGTAATGCCCTTAAAACTTTTGCTTGAGCAGAAAGACTCATATCTCCTATTTCATCTAAAAAAATAGTTCCCTTATTAGCTGCTTCAAATTTACCTGCCCTGTCTTTATTTGCTCCAGTAAAAGAACCTTTTACGTGCCCAAACAACTCACTTTCAATTAATTCCGAAGGAATAGCAGCGCAATTAACCTCAACCATTGGTGCTTTTACTCTTTCGCTTTTTTCGTGTAACCAGTGTGCAACTAACTCTTTACCAGTACCATTTGGCCCTGTAATTAAAACACGAGCATCTGTTGGCGCAACTTTCTCAATCATATTTTTAATATGAGAAATGCCTTCACTATCACCAATCATTTCGTATTTCTTACTTACTTTTTTCTTTAAGGCTTTGTTTTCTACAACTAAAGCGGTTCTATCCAAAGCAATTCTAACGGTATTTAAAAGCCTATTTAAATCTGGAGGTTTAGAAATATAGTCAAAAGCACCCAAACGCATTGTGTTTACAGCCGTATCTAAATCTCCATGGCCAGAAATCATTACCATTGGAATTTCAGGCTTTATTTTTTTAACTTTTTCTAACACCTCAACACCATCCATTTTTGGCATTTTAATATCGCATAAAACCAAATCAAAATCTGTTTTAGAAATCATTTCAATACCCACCAAACCATCTTCAGCTTCTTCTACTTGGTATGCATCATTTTCTTCTGAAATTATTTTTTTTAATACTCTGCGAATTGCAGCCTCATCTTCAATAATTAATATTTTACTCATTGCTAGTTGTTAATTTTTAGTTGTTGGTTATTAGTTTTCAAAAACATTCTTCATTTACTAATAAACCTTTACTCTATTTTTTTATACATATGTACATCTCTCTGCGGAAATGGTATTGTAATATTGTTTTCTCTAAATTTTTTGTCTATTTCGAAACGCAAATCACTTTTTATTTTTAATTGTAAAAAGCTATTATTTACTGTAAAAAGTAATCTAAATATTAGTGCACTATCACCAAAATCCATAAACAATACATCTGGTTTTTTAAATTTTAAAACCTGCGGATGATTTTTTGCTACTTCAATCAATATTTCTTTTACTTTTTCAACATCAGAGCCATAAGCTACCCCAATATCTATAGACTCAGTTGTTTTTTTTCCATTTTGAGTCCAATTATATAAACTATGCGTTAAAAACTTATGATTTGGAATTACTAATACTCTATCATCAACAGTTACCGCTCTTGTTGTTCTCAGTTTTATTTCAAAAACTCTGCCAACTTTACCATCAATTTCAATTATATCATTTACACGAAGTGCTTTATCTATAAAAATAAAAATTCCTGAAATTATATCTTGAAATAATGTTTGAAGCCCTAAACCAAGACCAACTAACAAAGCAGCTGAACCAGCAAGCAATACACTTACCTCAATACCAGACGATTGAAGAGTAATTATAAAAACTAAAATATAAACAAAATACTTTAAAAAAGAAAAAACACTACTAAATTTACCTTTATCTTCTTCGGCTAAACGTTTATTTACTAAACGCCTAATTAATTTCAAAATAATATTGGTTATTATAATAGTAACTATTAAAACAAGTATTGTTTTTACCGAAATATGAACCTTATCACTAAAGCTAAAAGAGAAATTTAATATGCTTTTAATTGTTTCCAACTGCTAATATTTTAACCATTTATACAATTCTTTATAAGTAGGTTTTTTACCATACATTAAAATACCAACTCTATAAATTTTTGCTGCAAACCATACAATTCCAATAAAAGTTACAACTAATAATACTATTGAAATTAATAATTGCCACCAAGGTACACCAAACGGAATACGCATTAACATAACTATTGGAGATGTTAATGGAAATATTGAAAAACCAACTGCAATTGGCCCGTGAGGATTTTCTATTACTGAAAAACCAACATAAATAGCAATCATTAAAGGCATTAGCACAGGCATCATAAATTGTTGCGTGTCTGTTTCGCTATCTACAGCTGCACCAATTGCTGCATATATTGAGCTATATATTAAGTAACCACCAATAAAGTAAATTATAAATGAAAAAAACATAGTCATAATTGGTAAATTTTTCATTTCAAGTAACACTAATTGTAAATCATTACTTGCTGTTTGCTGCACTTGCCCAACCATTTCAGAAGTCATTCCAACTCCTTGTGCTCCCGACATATCTGTAGCTTCTGGGCCAAAAATTAAAGTAACTACAGTTAATAATGCTCCTGCCGAAATCATCCAGATAATAAACTGTAAAACACCAGCTAAAGCGTTACCAAATATTTTACCTAACATTAATTGAAATGGTTTAACCGAAGAAATTATAACCTCTATTATTCTACTTGTTTTTTCTTCAATAACACTTCGCATTACTGATGTACCATAAATAATTATAAACATAAAAATTAGATAACCAAAACCACCACCTGCAGCCATTTTTAAAACGCTCCCAATTTTAGAAGATTTTTCTCCTGTAAAATTTTCTGTATTAAAATCTACTCTAGTTTCTGTAGTTTTCAACTTTTCTAAATCGAAATTTAATTCTTCTAACTTTAAATTTTGAATTTTCTTTTCTAGTCTACCTTCAATACTACTTAACAACCCTAAACTTGGAGAATCGGCTGAATAAAAAGAAATTCCTTCTGAAAGGTTGTTTAAATTTTCAGCTTTGGGAATATAAATTAAACCATAATAAAACTCGTTTGTTTTATTTTTGGCTTCTTCCAAACCAAGTTCAGTAATATTTAAATATTTAGTATGCTCTGAATTTTCAAAAACAGAAGCCAACATTCCACTTTCGTCTACATAAGCAACTGTTCTAATTTCTTCGCTATTTTTTTGATTTAAAAATACAATTAGCATGATTAAACCAACCATTAATAAAGGGCTTAAAATTGTCATTATAATAAATGACTTATTTTTAACTTTTGCTAAAAACTCTCGTTTTATAATTAATTTTAATTTATTCATTATTGGCAACAGCTTTTAAAAATATATCGTTAGCATTCGGAATTATTTCAGTAAAATGATTTATTTGGGCTTTACTGTTTAAAAATTTAATCAAATTTGTTGAAGTGTCATTTGCGCTCAATGTTACTAACATTCTTAAGTCTATATCGCTTTCTGCATCAGTTTTTTCAACCTCAAATTTTTCTTTAATTTCATTAAAAAGTTCAATTTTATTTTCGCATTGAAGTCCTACCTCAAATTTATTTTCTTTAAACTGAGATTTAATATCACTTAATTTTCCATCTAATATTTTATTAGATTTATTAATTAAAGCAATATGTTCGCACATTTCTTCAACAGATTCCATTCTATGTGTAGAAAAAATAATACTTGCACCTTCATCTCTTAATTTTAGAATTTCATCTTTAATTAAATTGGCATTAATTGGATCGAAACCACTAAACGGTTCATCAAAAATTAATAATTTTGGTTGATGCATAACAGTAACAATAAATTGCACTTTTTGCGCCATACCTTTAGAAAGTTCTTGAATTTTTTTATCCCACCAACTAGAAATATTAAATTTCTCAAACCAATAATCTAATTTTTTCTTAGCATCGCTTTTAGACATTCCCTTTAACTGAGCTAGATACAAAGCTTGCTCACCAACCTTCATACTTTTATATAAACCACGCTCTTCTGGCAAATAACCTATTTGATGCACGTGTTCTGGCTTTAACTCTTCCTTGTCTAAATAAATTTTACCAGAATCGGGTAAAGTAATCTGATTTATAATTCTAATTAATGAAGTTTTTCCTGCTCCATTTGGACCTAGTAGCCCAAATACACTTCCTTTTGGAACAGAAATAGAAACGTTGTTTAATGCTGTAAATTTCCCATAGGTTTTACTTACATTTTCAACTTTTAATACATTTTCCATGTGGCCTTTTTTTATCAACAAACGAAAGTAGCCTTATTTTATTAAAAATTTGTTAATCTATTCTAAATTTTATTGAAGTTTATCTATGTATTTCTGTTGAATTGTTTTCAAAAACTCGACAGTAGCTTTAGGTTTTACAATACGTAGCATTTCAATAATACCACCTTTATCGTACAAAATACCTTTGGCAATATCGTAATTTCTATCTGTTATATTATTTTTAATATCAAACGTATATTTTCTAAAATCGTCCCAATTCATAAACTTTGGCACTTGTACATAATAAGTATTATCTTCTAGATGAGATTTATAAATACCTTCATCTAATTCTTCAATATTAAAAAAACGATTAATTCTAATTATAGAATCTGTGTCTTTAAACTTTTCACTTTTTGCAAATTCAAAACCTTCATTTTTATAATGTTCTTGAATTGCTATAATTTCGGTATACCTATTAATACCTTTTACACGTACACCCGAAAGTTTTCTAGATCCTATTTTAACTTCGCATTTAGCTCCTGTAATATCTAAATTATGTTCTTTATTAATTTTTTGAGTTACACGAAGAATTTTTTCAAAGGAGTTTGGTTGCTTAGTTACAAATATTATTGATGTTGGTTTTTCAACATCTGTAAATCTAGTATAATAAGACTTGTAAGGATCAGGCACATTAATTACAAAAGTCTTATCAATTTTGTTAGCATCAACTGTATCAATATTTTCCTGAATAATAATTTTTCCTATCAACTCCCTTTTTGTCATAATGTTTTTGCTTTATAATTAGTTTCTTAAACTTATCTATTTTTTTTAAGTTTTCCAAACATAAGGGATTCATATTTTGATTTTTTTTAATTTTATTATGCGTGCATAACATTTTTTTATATATTTGGAAAATGCAAAAAGAATTAACTATAGATCACACACTTAGAGCAACTTGGCAAACAGTTGCTAAAATGTACAATGAACAAGCCGGCAAATACGAAAGTACAATGGCCATGGCATTTGTGTTGTTAAATATAGACAAAGAAAATGGAACTCCTTCTACTTCATTAGGTCCACAGATGGGAATGGAACCTACAAGTCTTTCTAGAATTTTAAAAAGTATGGAAGAAAAAGGTGCTATTTACAGAGAGCGAAACCCAGAAGATGGAAGAGGCGTTTTAATAAAATTAACTCCTTACGGATTAGAGAAACGTAAAATTTCTAAAGAACACGTTATACAATTTAACCAAACTGTTCGTAAACATATTTCAGAAGAAAAAATTAAACATTTTTTTGAAGTAACACAAACCATAAACACCTTAATTAACAATAAAAAAATATTTAACAAATAAACATCTAACTAAAAATTACACAATGAAACGACCAATTAAAAAAGTTGCAGTAATTGGTTCCGGTATTATGGGATCAGGTATTGCGTGTCATTTTGCAAACATAGGTGTAGAAGTTTTGTTACTCGATATTGTTCCGTTTGAACTGAACGATAAAGAGAAAGCAAAAGGACTAACACTTAAGGATAAAGTGGTTAGAAATAGAATGGTTAACGATAGTCTAACAAAATCGTTAAAATCAAAGCCATCACCTATTTACAACCAAAAGTTTGCTAAAAGAATTTCAACAGGAAATCTAGAAGACGACATTCACAAAATAAAAGATGTGGATTGGATTATGGAAGTTGTTGTTGAACGTCTAGACATTAAACAACAGGTTTTTGAAAAAATTGAAAAACACCGTAAACCGGGTACTTTAATTACTTCAAACACTTCTGGTATTCCTATTCAATTTATGAATGAAGGAAGAAGCGAAGATTTTCAACAACATTTTGCTGTTACACATTTCTTTAATCCTCCTCGTTATTTAAAATTATTTGAAGTAGTTCCAGGACCAAATTGTAAACAAGAAGTCACAGACTTTTTAATGAATTATGGTGAAAAATTCTTAGGAAAAACTTCGGTACTAGCAAAAGACACCCCTGCTTTTATTGGTAACAGAATAGGAATTTTTGGAATTATGAGTCTTTTTCACCAAGTTAAAGAATTAGGTTTAACTGTTGAAGAAGTAGATAAATTAACTGGTCCGGTTATTGGACGCCCAAAATCTGCAACATTTAGAACAGTAGATGTTGTTGGTTTAGACACATTAGTACACGTAGCAAACGGAATATATAAAAACTGCCCTGAAGACGAAGCCCACGAGCTATTTAAACTGCCTGATTTTATTGATACAATGATGGAAAACAAATGGCTTGGAAGTAAAACCAAACAAGGTTTTTACAAAAAAGTTGTTGAAGGTGGTAAAAAATCAATTCACTCATTAAATCTAGACACGCTAGAATATAGCCCTAGTAAAAAAGCAAAATTCGCAACCTTAGAATTAACTAAATCTGTTGATAAAGTTATTGACCGTTTTAAAATACTTGTAAAAGGTAAAGATAAAGCTGGAGAGTTCTACAGAAAGAATTTTGCCGCAATGTTTGGCTATGTTCAAAATAGAATCCCAGAAATTTCTGATGAATTGTACCGTTTAGATGATGCTATGAAAGCTGGTTTTGGATGGCAACACGGACCTTTTGAAATTTGGGATGCTATTGGAGTTGAAAAAGGTATTGAATTAATGCAAGCTGAAAACATTCCTGTTGCTTCTTGGGTTACTGAAATGGTGGCTGCTGGAAATAAAAAATTCTACACTGTTTGCGATGGCGCTAAGTATTTTTATGATGTTCCTTCAAAAGAACAAGTTAAAATACCAGGCCAAGATAGCTTTATAATTCTAGATAATATTAGAGAAGCAAAAACTATTTGGTCTAATTCAGGAGCATCTATTCAACATTTAGGAGACGGAGTTTTAAATGTAGAATTCCAATCTAAAATGAATACACTCGGAGGCGAAGTTTTACAAGCAATAAATAAAGGTATTGATTTAGCCGAAACTGAATACGAAGCTGTAATTTTAGGAAACCAAGCAGAGCATTTTACTGTTGGTGCCAATTTAGCAATGGTATTTATGATGGCTGTTGAACAAGAATATGACGAGTTAAATTTCTCTGTAAAATATTTCCAAGATACCGTAATGCGATTACGCTATTCTTCTTGCCCAACAATTGTTGCGCCACACGGTTACACTTTTGGTGGTGGTTGTGAATTAAGTTTACACGCCGATAAAGTAATTGCTGCTGCAGAAACTTATATTGGATTGGTTGAATTTGGAGTTGGAATAATTCCTGGTGGAGCTGGTTCAAAAGAAATGGCTATTAGAGCTTCTGAAGGAGTTTTAAAAGATGATGTAAAATTAAATAAACTTCGTGATTACTTTATAAATGTTGCAATGGCTAAAGTTGCCACATCTGCTCACGAAGCTTATGATTTAGGTTTTTTCAAAAAACATAAAGATTTAGTTGTAGTTAATAAAGATCGTCAAATTGCTACGGCAAAACGCCATGCAATTCAACTATTAGAAGATGGTTATACACAACCTGCAAATAAAAAAGTTCAAGTTTATGGCCAACAAGCTTTAGGTATGTTCTTAGTTGGAACTGATAGTTTGGTGAATGGAAAATATGCTTCAGAACACGATCAAAAAATAGCTAATAAATTAGGTTATGTAATGGCAGGTGGAGATTTGTCTGAACCTACTTTTGTTTCAGAGCAATATTTATTAGATCTAGAGCGTGAAGCTTTTATGAGTTTATGTGCAGAGCGTAAAACATTAGAACGTATTGAGCATATGTTAAAAACTGGTAAACCGTTACGTAATTAGTAATGAGAATTGAGAATTCAGTATTGAGTAATTAGAAGTTATGCATAAAGTTGAAGACTTAAAAATTTGGCAAAAATCAATGCAACTAACAAAATTAGTTTACAAAGTTGTATCTGATCTTCCTTCTGATGAAAAATACGGTTTAATTTCTCAAATTAAACGAAGTTCTATCTCAATACCTTCAAATATTGCAGAAGGTGCTGGAAGAAATTCAAATAAAGAATTTAAACATTTTTTGAGTATAGCAAATGGTTCATCTTATGAACTTCATACCCAATTAACTTTAACAGTAGAATTAAATTTAATTCAAAAGGAAAAAATTCAACCTGTTTTATCTTTAATTATTGAAGTTCAAAAAATGAATTATTCATTTCAAAAGAGACTTAATAATATCTCAAATCTCAATACTCAAATCTAATAGCTAAATAAAATGAAAACAGCATATATAGTACAAGGATATAGAACAGCAGTTGGAAAGGCTCCAAAAGGAGTATTTAGGTTTAAAAGACCTGACGAACTTGCTGCAGAAACTATTGAACATTTATTAAAAGATATACCACAATTAGATAAAAAACGTATTGACGATGTAATTGTAGGAAACGCAATGCCTGAAGCGGAACAAGGTTTAAATGTAGGTCGTTTAATTTCATTAATGGGATTAAAAATTGAAGACGTTCCAGGTATGACTGTAAACAGATATTGTGCATCGGGATTAGAAACCGTAAGTATAGCAGTTGCTAAAATTCAATCTGGAATGGCAGATTGTATTATTGCCGGTGGTGTAGAAAGTATGAGTTATATTCCAATGGGAGGTTATCGTCCAGTTCCAAATTATAAATCGGCCAAAGAAGGTAATGAAGATTATTATTGGGGAATGGGTTTAACTGCTGAAGCCGTTGCTGAACAATTTAAAGTTTCTCGTGAAGACCAAGATGCTTTTGCATTTAATTCGCATATGAAAGCTTTAAAAGCTCAAGCAGAAAACAAATTCGACGAAGATATAGCTCCTATTACTGTGGAAAGCATCTTTTTAGATGAAAACAGTAAAAAACAAACTAAAAATTATACGGTAACTTCAGATGAAGGTCCTAGAAAAGGAACTTCATTAGAAGCGCTAGCTAAGCTAAGACCTGTATTTGCTCAAGGAGGAAGTGTTACTGCTGGTAACTCATCTCAAATGAGTGATGGAGCAGCCTTTTTATTAGTTATGAGCGAAGAAATGGTTAAAGAATTAAACCTTGAACCAATTGCTCGTATGGTTTCATTTGCTGCAGTAGGTGTTGAACCTAGAATTATGGGAATTGGTCCTGTAAAAGCTGTTCCAAAAGTATTACAACAAGCTAATATGAAATTAAGCGACATTGATTTATTTGAATTAAATGAAGCTTTTGCATCGCAATCATTAGCCGTAATGAGAGAGTTAGATCTAAACCCAGACATTGTAAATGTAAATGGTGGAGCTATTGCATTAGGTCATCCTCTTGGATGTACAGGAGCAAAACTAACTGTACAATTATTAAATGAAATGCGCCGAAGAAAAAACAAATATGGTATTGTTACTATGTGTGTTGGTGCAGGACAAGGTGCAGCAGGTGTTTATGAATTATTAAAATAGAATTCAGAAAAAAGAAAAGAGAAAAGAGATTTTCAGAGATTAATGAATAATAGAACTAGACATAATTATAAGAACCTAAAAATTTGGCAATTAGGATTAGAAATTTCAAATGACATCTCTGATGTTTTACTTGACTTTCCTAAACACGAAATGTACGATTTAAGTTCTCAATTAAGTAGATGTTCTATTTCAATACCAAGCAATATTGCTGAAGGTTCTGCAAGAACAAATAAATCTTTTTCTCATTTCTTAGATATCTCTCTTGGTTCTTCATTTGAACTAGGAACACAATTACTAGTGGCTCACCACAGAAAGTATATAACTAAACCAATATTAACAACATTAGAAAGTAAAATTGAAGAATTTCAAAAAATGACTATGGGTTTTCAAAATGTTTTAAAAACAAACTAAAACTTTGTCTTTATTCTTTAATCTATTTTCTCAAATCTAAAAAATAAAAATGGCAAATATTAAAGGAGGAGAATTCCTAATAAAAGAAATTAAAGCTGAAGATATATTTATATCTGAAGAATTTAATGAAGAACAAAATATGATGAAAGAAGCGGTTGTAGAATTTATAGACCGTGAAGTTTGGCCTCATAAAGAACGTTTCGAAGGAAAAGATTATGCACTAACTGAAGAAGTAATGCGTAAAGCTGGAGAAATGGGATTTTTAGGTGTTTCAATTCCTGAAAAATATGGAGGAATTGGAATGGGGTTTGTTTCAACAATGTTGGTAACAGATTATATTTCATCTGCTACCGGATCGCTTGGAACTGCTTTTGGTGCACATACAGGAATTGGAACAATGCCAATTTTCTTATATGGTACTGAAGATCAAAAAAACAAATATTTACCTTGGTTAACTTCAGGCGAAAAATTTGGAGCTTATTGTTTAACTGAGCCTGGAGCTGGTAGTGATGCCAACTCAGGAAAAACTACTGCTGAATTAACAGAAGACGGAAAACATTATAAAATTAACGGTCAAAAAATGTGGATTTCAAACGCAGGTTTTGCTGAAGTTTTTATAGTTTTTGCTCGTATAGAAGATGATAAAAAAATTACAGCATTTATTTTAGATTATGACAAAGAAAATCCGAATGGTGTTACTTTAGGTGAAGAGGAACATAAATTAGGTATTACCTCATCTTCTACTCGACAAGTATTTTTTGAAAACACGTTAATTCCTGTTGAAAATATGCTTTCTGAAAGAGCTAAAGGTTTTAAAATTGCCATGAACTCTTTAAATGTTGGACGTATTAAATTAGGTGCTGCTTGTTTAGATGCTAGTAGACGTATTATTACTAATTCAGTTCAATATGGTAACGAGCGTAAGCAATTTAAAACTGCCATTTCTAACTTTGGAGCTATTCAAAAAAAGTATGCAGATATGTGTACTAAAACTTTTACAATAGACGCTGCTTGTTATAGAGCTGCTAAAGACATTCAAAATATGGTGGATGGCCTTTTAGCTGAAGGAAAATCGCATCAAGAAGCAGAATTAGCTGCTTTTCAAGAGTATGCAATTGAATGTGCTATTATAAAGGTATATGCTTCTGAAGTATCTCAATTTGTATCAGACGAAGGAATTCAAATTTTTGGAGGAATGGGATTCTCTAAAGACACTCCTATGGAAAGTGCTTGGAGAGATGCTCGTATTACAAGAATTTACGAAGGAACCAATGAAATAAATAGATTACTAACTGTTGGAATGTTGCTTAAAAAAGCAATGAAAGGCCAAATTGATGTTATGACACCTGCAATGGAAGTTGGAAGTAGCTTAATGGGAATACCATCTTTTGACACTCCAGATTTTTCTGAAGTACTATCAGAAGAAAAAGTAATGCTAGACAAATTAAAAAAGGCATTTTTAATGGTTGCTGGTAAAGCGGTTCAAACTTTTGGAATGGATCTAGATAAACATCAACAATTAATTTTAGCTGCTGCTGAAATTATGATTGAGATTTACATGGCTGAATCTGCAATACTTAAAGCTGAAAAATTAGTAAAATCTACTTCAAAAAAAGAAGCTGAATGCCAAATTGCAATGGCTAAATTAAATTTATTCAATGCTATTGAAACAACAAATAGTTTTGGTAAAGAAGCCATTTTATATTTTGCTGAAGGAGATGAGCAACGAATGATGCTTATGGGATTAAAACGTTTTACAAAATATGTAAACAACCCTAACCCTATTGCGTTAAGAAAAGTTATTGCCGAAAAGCTAATTGCCGAAAACAAATATTGCTTTTAATAGATAATTCAATCAATACCAAAAATGCTATAACTTAATTGTTATAGCATTTTTTATTTTTATGCAATATTCAATTTATTTTTTTTGTAACTTTATGTAGAAAATTTACTACAAAACACTTAACAATATAAAACTTCTACTATGAAACAAAATCTAGGAATTTGGATAGACACAAAACACGCAGTCTTAATAAAACTAACTGAAGAAGGACACTCAATGAAAAAAATTGATTCTCATATTCAATTAAAAATGAGAATTGCTGGTGAAACTAAAAAGTTTGGACGTTTTGGTAGTCAATATTTAACCTACGAAAAAAATAGACAAAATAGACGCAAACTTCAAACTCATAATTTTATTAGAGGCTTGTTTAAATATATTCATAAATGTGATGCATTGGTAATATTTGGCCCTTCTAAAATGAAAACGGAATTAAAAAGAGAACTAGATCAAAATATATTACTTGGACAAAAAATTGTTGGAATACACGATTCTGGTCAAATTTCGGACAAGCAAATAGTAGCTTGGGTTAAAAATTATTTTGAAAACAATTAGTATTAAAACTCAAATTCTAAAAATTGGCACGCTATTGGTTATTAACTATAATAACTATAGAAAATTTTAACATGAAATATATTTTTACACAATTTGCATTATTATTTATTGCAACACAAATAAGTTTTGCTCAAACTGCAAACAAAGACGTTTTAAAAACTGCAAATGGGCAAATTGAGATTAAACCTATTACACATAGTAGTTTTGTGTTAACTTATAATAATAAAACAATTTATGTAGATCCACATGGAGGCTTTGATTTCTATAAAAATGAAACAAAACCCGATGTAATACTAATTACAGATATTCACCCAGATCATTTAGACTTAAAAACTATAGAAGCTATTGACACTTCTAACGCTATTTTTATAGTACCGTTAGAAGTATCAATGCAACTTCCAGAAAAATACCTTTCAAAAACTACAATTCTAAACAACGGACAAGGTGTGCATCGTTTAGATATGTTTGTACAAGCTATACCAATGTATAATTTACCTGAAGAAGCAACTTCTAAACATCCAAAAGGCAGAGGTAATGGCTATGTTTTAAATATTGATGATAAGCGAATTTACATTTCTGGAGATACCGAAGATATTGTTGAAATGAGAACTCTTGTAGATATTGATGTTGCTTTTGTTTGTATGAATTTACCATACACAATGGATATCAATCAAGCTGCAGAGGCTGTTTTAGAATTTCAACCAAAAATTGTATACCCATACCATTACAGAGGTAAAGGTAATTTTAGCGATGTTAATAAATTTAAAGAGTTGGTAAATACCGAAAACCAAAATATTGAAGTTAGAATTAGAAAATGGTACCCAAACAATTAACTAGTCAATAAAGTTTTACCAACAGCACAGTTTAAACATTTTAACTTACTACAATATTCATTTTTAAGCTGCAACAATGCTTGGGTTTCAAAAGCGTTTGTCGATTTAATTTTTAAGGAGTCAAAGTTTGAAATAATACTATTCTTTTCTGGTTTTATAGCTTCAATAAGTTTCATTATTTCTGCATAATCCGTTTTACCTTGCTGTTGCAAATACAAAAACTTAAAAGGTATTATTACATTTATTAATAACAAATCTACAAATGCCTTAGTTATTTTTTTTACATTTTTTTTTGAAGTAGTTTCAAACGTATAATGTGTTTCCCAGTACTCCGTTGTAGTAACTTCAAACAACTTATAAAAACCATCTAATGAATTTATTTCTATAATTTTAGAAAACAAATTTTGATGTTTATGATACAAAGTTGCCAACTGAGATAATCGTATTGTTGGAAAGTTATTGGGGCGTAACCTAAAAAATTGAATTTCATTTTTATTTATTGAAGTAGTTTTAAATTTGCTTTTTAAATAGTTATATTCACTTTTAAGTGAATTATAATAAGTACTTTCATATTCATTCTCCAATAAACCTGCTTGTCCAAAAAATAAGGCTTCTAACTGAAATAAATTTGATCCTGTTTTGCGCACTAGTGAAAAATCGAATGAGTTCGAAAAATTATAAAATGAATCTCCATTTACTTTTAAACCAAAAGCTTTAGACAAAAAACTAAAAAATACAGTTTCCCAATTATAATTTGAGTTTTTTAATTTTTGGCTAATTAAACTAGATTTTTGCTCTAAACGCTCAAAGTATAATTGTTCAAAAAAATGATTTAAAACAAAACTATCTATATTTTCAATTTCATTTTCGCAATTAATCCATTTTTTAGGTTGCAAAAACAACTTATTATACTGAGCTAATACAACTGGAGAAATAAAGTTTTTAAGTTCTAATGTTACAATATTTTCATTAGTATTTCTAAAAACCTCAACATCGTGTTCCCAAACAACATGTAAAATAATTGAATTGTAACGCTCATCTTCTTGATGATTATGTTCGTACCAATTAGACGATTTTACATGAATTTCAACATTACCAACCCAAAGTTGATTTGCTATTTTTATTTTACTGTTAAAAAAATCTGGCCCTGAATTTAAATTCTCTGTACCTGCCGAAATAATTTCAATTAAATCGCCTTTTGTAGACAATATTTTTTTTTTAGTGGTAAACATTTTAAGTTTCCACACAAAGTGTAGTAAATTTTCTTTCATAGCATTTTTATTCTCTCTAAATATAAAAATTAACTTTTAATTGTAAAAATTGGAAACTAAACATATGCTATTTTCAACTTTTTTAAATTAGTTTTGTATAAATAAACTTTTAAAAATGGATATTATAAGTAGTTTAGAATGGAGGTATGCGACAAAAAAATTCGATCCTTCAAAAAAACTTACAAAGCAACAAATTGAAACTTTAAAAAAGGCTTTCAATTTAACTGCAACTTCATTTGGTTTACAGCCAATTAAATTAATAATTATTGAAAATAAGGAACTTCAAGAAAAATTTGTTGAGCATTCTTATTTTCAACGTCAAGTAGCTGATTGTTCTCACTTATTAGTTTTATGTATTGAAAAAGATACTTCAGAAAAGGAAGTGAACAACTATTTTGATCTTGAAATTAAAACTAGAGGAACTAGCGAAGAAGTTGTAAGTACATTTAGAAATCAATTAGTTGACATGTACAAAAATATGAGTTTAGAAGACAGACAACTTTCTGCTAAATACCAAACTTACATTGCTTTAGGTAATTTAATGACTGTTTGTGCTGTTGAAAAAATTGACAATTGCCCAATGGAAGGTTTTGTACCTAATAAAGTTGATGAATTACTTAACTTAGCTGATAAAAATTTACAATCTGTTTTAATGTTACCTGTTGGATATAGAGCCGAAGATGATGTTATGAACGGACTTAAAAAAGTAAGAAAACCAATGCAGGAAACTGTTATTGAAATTTCATAAAAACACCAATTATTAAAAATACAATTATTATGAGTAACGAAATAAGAAACCTTGAACCAAAAGAACTTTGGAACAATTTCGCAGACTTAAATGCGGTTCCTCGTGGTTCAAAAAAAGAAGAAAAGGTAATACAATTTATGGTTGATTTTGGAAACAATTTAAACCTAGAAACTGTTGTAGATCCTGTTGGAAACGTAATTATTAAAAAACCTGCTACTCAAGGTTTAGAAAATAGAAAAACCGTTGTAATGCAATCGCATTTAGATATGGTTCATCAAAAAAACGCCGATACTACTTTTGATTTTGATACAGAAGGTATTAAAATGATTATTGATGGTGAATGGGTAAAAGCTGATGGTACAACTTTAGGTGCCGATAATGGTTTAGGAGTTGCTGCAATTATGGCTGTTTTAGCTTCAAAAGAAATTAAACACCCAGCTATTGAAGCTTTATTTACTATAGATGAAGAAACTGGAATGACCGGAGCAATGGGCTTACAAGCCGGTTATTTAGATGGTGAAATTTTATTAAATTTAGATACCGAAGAAGATGACGAAATTGATATAGGTTGCGCAGGTGGTATTGATATTACTGCAGACAATACTTATAACGAAGTAAATTCACCAACAAATAGTGAATCTTATACTATTTCTGTAAAAGGATTAAGTGGTGGACACTCTGGTATGGACATTGACAAAGGTTTAGGAAATGCCAACAAAATAATGAACCGTTTAATGTATGAAACTCGTGAGTTTATTCGTATTTCAGAAATTAAAGGTGGTGGATTAAGAAATGCTATTCCAAGAGAAAGTTTTGCAAAAATTGTTGTTTACAATTCTAATAAAAAAGCATTCGAAAAAAAGTTTAACAAAGTAGTTAAACATATTAAAAACGAGTTTAAAACTAAGGAAACTAACTTAGATATTTCATTTAACAAAATAGATGAAAATTTAAAAGTAATGACAACAATTAGCCAGTCTACACTTTTAAATATTATTTACTCTTTACATAACGGAGTTTATACTATGAGCCCAGATATGGAAAACTTAGTAGAAACATCTAACAACATTGCAAGAGTTATTGTAAAAGACGAAAATATTGAAATTGCTTGTTTAACACGTTCATCTGTTGAAACTTCTAAAACAGATTTAGCAAATTCGTTAACTTCTACTTTTGAGTTGGGTGGATATAGCGTTAAACAATCTGGTTCTTATCCTGGTTGGAAACCAAATATAGATTCTCCAATTTTAAAAGTAATGAGCAAAACTTACGAAGATTTATTTAACAGTAAACCAGATGTAGTTGCTTGTCACGCAGGCTTAGAATGTGGTATTTTAGGAACAAATTACCCAGAAATGGATATGATTTCTTTTGGACCAACTATACAAGGAGCTCACTCTCCAGACGAAAGAGCAAATATAAAATCATCGCAAAAATTTTGGAAATTTTTGTTGGTAATTTTAGAAAACATACCAGTAAAAAAATAACAAATACTATAAAAGAGGTTGATTTTCAACCTCTTTTATTTTTTAGGGCTTTGTTAACAATATCTTCTTTTATAAACCATAAATAATTGTATTTTTACATCTTAAAATAATTCTTATAATTTTTATGGGCAAAATAATTGCAATAGCCAATCAAAAAGGTGGTGTTGGTAAAACAACTACAACTGTTAATTTAGCAGCAGCATTAGGTGTACTAGAGAAAAAAGTATTATTGATTGATGCCGATCCTCAAGCAAATGCTTCTTCAGGTTTAGGAGTTATTGTTGAAGAGGTTGAATACGGTACATATCAATTGTTAGAACATGCTATTTCTGCAAAAGATGCAGTTGTGGCTACAAACTCGCCAAACGTATCTTTAATTCCTGCTCATATAGATTTGGTTGCTATCGAAATTGAATTAGTAGATAAAGACAATAGAGAGTATATGTTGAAGCAAGCTCTAGAAGAAATTAAAGATGATTACGATTATATTTTAATTGACTGTGCTCCTTCATTAGGTTTAATTACTTTAAATGCTTTGGTAGCGGCAGACTCTGTTGCAATACCAATTCAATGCGAATATTTTGCATTAGAAGGTCTAGGAAAATTATTGAACACCATTAAAAGTGTTCAAAAAATACACAACCCAAATTTAGATATAGAAGGCCTACTTTTAACTATGTACGATTCTCGTTTACGTTTATCTAACCAAGTTGTAGAAGAAGTTAAAAAACATTTTCAAGATATGGTTTTTGATACCATAATACAGCGAAATGTTAGATTAAGTGAAGCTCCAAGTTTTGGTGAAAGTATTATAGCTTATGATGCCACAAGTCGTGGTGCCGTAAATTATATTAACTTAGCCAACGAAATTCTAAAAAAGAATAAATAATAAAAATGGCAAAAGCAACAAAAAAGCAAGCTTTAGGAAGAGGTTTATCTGCCTTATTAAAAGAAAACTCACCAGAAATAAACTCTGTTGAAGATAAAAACGCTGATAAACTAGTTGGAAACATTGTTGAAATTGATATTGATAAAATTGATGTTAACCCTTTTCAACCAAGAAGTTATTTTAATGAAGAAGCCTTACGAGAATTAGCAACTTCTATTAAAGAACTAGGTGTTATTCAACCAATTACTGTTAGAAAACTAGGTGATAAATTTCAACTAGTTTCTGGAGAACGAAGATTTAGAGCTTCTAAATTAATTGGAAACACTACAGTTCCTGCTTATATTAGACTTGCCAACGACCAAGAAATGCTAGAAATGGCATTGGTAGAAAATATACAGCGAAAAGATTTAGATCCAATTGAAGTTGCATTATCATACCAACGTTTAATTGATGAAATAGATTTAACGCAAGAACAAATGAGCCAACGCGTTGGTAAAAAACGTTCTACTATTACAAACTATTTACGCTTACTAAAACTTGACCCAATTATTCAAACAGGTATGCGTGATGGTTTTTTATCTATGGGACACGGTAGAGCCTTAATTAACGTAGATAATACAGATGATCAATTAGATATTTACGAAAAAATAATTCAACAAAAACTATCTGTACGCCAAACTGAGCAATTAGTTAAAGCGCTTAAAGATGGTGGTGATGTTGAAGTTAAACCTAAAACGGTTGCTAAAACTGTTGAAGTTCCAAAATTTGTAAATAAAGGGTTAAAAACTTTTAGCGAATACTTTGGACATAAAATAGACGTTAAACTATCAGGTAATGACAAAGGAAAAATTATGATTCCTTTTCATTCTGAAGAAGATTTTAACAGAATTAAAAAACTACTTGAATAGATTGAAAAAACATATATTCATATTTTCTTTATTATTTTTTTCAATAGGTTTATGTAACTCATATTCGCAAACTAAAAACGTGAATATTAAAGTTCAAGACTCTATTGTGCCAAAATACGATTTTGACGTACTATCGCCATCAAAAGCTGCTTTTTACTCTGCAATTTTACCTGGTCTAGGTCAAGCATACAATAAAAAATATTGGAAAATTCCTTTTGTTTATGGTGCCTTAGGTACTGGTATTTATTTTTATTCAGCAAATAATAAAAATTACGACAGAGCCAGAACTGCTTATAAACTTAGATTAAATGGTAAACCAGATGAATTTGATGGCTTAGGTGATCATATTTTATTATCAGATGATGCGCTTGTTACTGCTCAAAAAGGATATAAAAAAGATAGAGATTTATCGCTGTTAGTTACTGTTGCTTTGTATGTATTACAAATACTTGAAGCTAGTACTAACGCTCACCTTATACAACATAATGTAGACAATAACTTATCTATTGAACCAACAATTATTCAAGATTTTAACTCGAATAATGCTATTGTTGGAGCTTCGTTAAGTTTTAAATTTTAAAAAATGAAAATAGCACTTTTAGGGTACGGAAGAATGGGGCAAACAATTGAAAAAATTGCTATAAAGCGAGGTCATCAAATTGTTTTAAAGGTAGATGAAAACACTAAAGATTATGATATTACTAAGGCAGATGTAGCTATAGATTTTAGCATTCCATCTGTAGCTTTTAACAATATAACAAACTGTTTTAAAAATAATGTGCCTGTAATTTGTGGTACAACTGGTTGGTTAGATAAGTTTGATGAAGCTGTTGATATTTGTAACAAAAACAACGGTGGTTTTATTTATGCTTCAAATTTTAGTTTAGGCGTAAATATATTTTTTGAATTGAATGAGCAATTAGCTAAAATGATGAAAAATCTTAGCGAATACAACATTTCAATGGAAGAAATTCATCATACAAAAAAATTAGATGCACCGAGTGGTACAGCAATTACTTTGGCTGAAGGAATTATAAAACATACTTCAAAAAATAATTGGGCATTAGATGTAACAAATAATGCTAATGAAGTACCTATAGTTGCTAAAAGAATTCCAGATGTACCTGGAACACATTCTGTAGAATACGCATCTGAAGTTGATACTATTGATATTAAACATACAGCACACAACAGACAAGGTTTTGCGTTAGGAGCCGTAATTGCTTCAGAATGGTTAGTAGACAAAACAGGAATTTATACGATGAAAGACGTATTAGGTCTTCAATAAAATATTTTAATTATGACAATGACAGGTTGGTTAATATTCTTTTTAATTATTCAAGTAATTCATTTTTTAGGTACTTGGAAATTATACGTTAAAGCTGGTAGAAAAGCTTGGGAAGCATTAGTACCGATATACAATGCAATCGTTTTAATGAAAATTATTAAGCGCCCTACTTGGTGGGTTATCCTATTGTTTATACCAATTATTAACCTGTTAATGTTCCCTGTTATTTGGGTTGAAACCGTTAGAAGTTTTGGTAAATATTCTACAGTTCATTCATTTTTAGCTGTATTATCTTTAGGTTTTTATAACTTTTATTTAAACTATATTGAAGATGTAGAATATATTAAAGACAGAAGCTTAAAATCTAGAACAGAACTTGGAGAATGGGTTAGTTCAATTGTATTTGCAATTGTTGCTGCTACTTTGGTGCATACGTATTTTATGCAACCATACACTATTCCAACTTCATCTTTAGAAAAATCGTTACTAATTGGAGATTTTCTTTTTGTAAGTAAGTTCCATTACGGAGCAAGAACACCTATGACAACTGTTGCAGCTCCAATGGTACACGATTCGTTGCCAAAAACTGGTTTAAGATCTTATTTAAAAGCACCACAATTACCTTATTTTAGATTGCCTGGAATTCAAGATATTAAAAGAAACGAAATTGTTGTTTTTAGTTGGCCAGTTGATACGGTTAGATTCTTTTTTGACAAATCTAATGTTCACGTTGATAAACCAATCGATAAAAAATCTAACTACGTAAAACGTTGTGTTGGTATTCCTGGAGATTCTTTAGAAATTAGAGATGGTTATATTTTTATTAACGGTAAACAAACTGTTTTACCAGATAGAGCTAAGCCACAGTACTTTCATAAAGTAGTTATTAAAAATGGTGCTCAACTTAGCCCAGCAACTTTTAAAAGATATAATGTTACCGAAGGTAGCTACCAAGGCGATTATTATATGCTTAATTTAACAGATGCAAATGCTAAAAAATTAAGAAACTTACCTTCAGTTCAAAGCGTAACTAAACAGTTAACGCCTAAAGGAAATATTGATTCATCTATTTTTCCGAACAATCAAAAACACGGTTGGACAATAGATAATTATGGTCCTATTTATATTCCTGAAGCCGGAAAAACAGTTGATTTAAACTTAGAGTCTTTACCTTTTTATAAAAGAATAATTGAAGAGTATGAAAGTAACGATTTAACTGTTGATGGAAATGATATTTATGTTAACGGAAAACTTGCTACAACATACACTTTTAAACAAAATTATTATTGGATGATGGGAGATAACCGTCACAACTCTGAAGATGCTCGTTATTGGGGATATGTTCCTTTTGACCACGTAGTGGGTAAACCTGTATTTATTTGGATGAGCTGGGATAGTAATGCCGAAGGAATTCAAAATAAAATTCGTTGGGATCGTGTTTTTACAACTGTTCATGGAGATGGTAAACCGGTTTCATACTTATACTATTTCTTAGGGTTTTTAGCACTTTGGTTTGGATATAGCAGCTTTAGAAAAAGAAAAAATTCTGAAGAATAGAAATAATTCATGTTATTTCAACCTACATACTTTTCGCCAATTAGCCAATATGTTGCAATTGCTAAAGCAAATACTATTAAGTTTGAATTTGAAGATAATTTTCAAAAACAAACTTATAGAAATCGCTGCTACATATACACAGCAAATGGAAAACACTTACTTAACGTACCAATTCAACATTCAAAAGGTGTTAAGCAAAAAACCAAAGATGTAAAAATTGATTACAAAGACGATTGGAATAAACAACATTTAAAAACATTAGAAACTGCCTATAGCTCTTCTCCTTTTTTTGAATATTATATTGATGATTTATTGCCAATATTCACCAAAAAAATTGATTTTTTAATCGACCTTAATATAGAAACTCATTGTTTTATTCTAGATGCTCTACAGTTGAACATTCCGTTTACTAAAACTATCGATTTTGAAGTTGAAGCTAAAGAAGATTACAGAAACTTAGCAATTGCAAAAACGAAACAAGTGTTTAACTTTAAACGTTATATTCAAGTTTTTGAACAAAATCACGGGTTTATTCCTAACTTAAGTATGTTAGATTTAATTTTTATGGAAGGTCCGAACGCATTAAACTATTTAGAAAACCAACAACTAAATTTTTAACAATGGAGTTTGTTCGTTTTTTTACGCATTATGGAATGCACTTTTTGGTTCCAGGTTTAATTGCATATCTATTTTTTAGAAATAATTGGATAAAAGTTTGGCTTATTTTTATTGCCACCATGTTGGTAGATTTAGACCATTTATTAGCTACACCTCTTTTTGACCCTAATAGATGCAGTATTGGATTTCACCCTCTACACTCCTATTACGCCATTATAATTTATATAGCACTTCTAATACCAAAAAAGACAAGAGTAATAGCAATTGGTTTATTATTTCATATGCTTACAGACTTTATTGACTGCCGGTGGATATAATTTACGATTTAATTATTCTTTTTACGATTTGGTAATATCTTCAACTTAATAAATTCTTAATTTTAATAGTACCATAAATTATTAAATAATGGTCAAGAGAATTTTATTAACAGCTTGCACTCTATTAGCACTTTTATTTGTTGTATACGGTTACTATTTTACACATTTAACCAACCAAAACTCAACAAACATTAAATTGCTAAAAAATGGGGATTTAATTCTACGCTGCGGAAAATCTACAGAAAGTTACGCTGTTCATTTAGCTGATAATAATGCTGAATTTAGCCATATTGGTATTTTAATTTTTGAAAATAATATTCCCTACGTAATACACGCAGTGCCACATAAACTTCAGGTGATTAAAAAAGAATTACTTTCTGAGTTTTCTTCCACAAAAAACGCTTCGAAAATAAGTATTTACCGCAGTCCTTTTCAGCAAAGAATAATAGATAATTTTTGTAATGAAGTAAAACGTTTTTACAACGAAAAATATGAGTTTGATAATGAGTACAATTTATTAACTGATAAAAAATTGTATTGCACAGAACTTATTGTAAAAGCTTATAAAAATTGTGGTATAAATTTAAACGTACAAACTAAAGAATTTAATTATCTCTTCGGAAAACACTCCGTTATATTCCCTTCAGAATTTACAAAATTACCTTTCAAAAAAATAAACTCAAACATTAATATTTAAATTATGAAAAATTTTAAAATTTTATCGCTAGTTCTAGTTTTCACTACTTTTTGTTTTATGTCTTGCTCTTCTGGATCTTCACCTAGTGATGTTGTAAAAAAATCGTACGAACTTATTAAAAAGAAAAATTACGAAGCTGTAGCCAAACTTTATGTTAAAAAAAATGGTGAAAAACTATCGGAAGATGAAGCAAAAAAAATTGAAGGTCTGTTAGGTATGGCATCAAAAGAAATAGAAAAAAAAGGTGGTTATAAGGGTATAACTATAGATAGTGAAGAAATCTCGGAAGATGGAAATAGCGCAACTGTTAAACACACTATTGAATATGATAATGGCAAATCTAACTCTGAAACCAGTAAGCTTCTAAAAGTAGATGGCAAATGGTTTATACTTTTCACTATGAATTAATTCCTACCAATATTTGTTCAAAAAAAAATCCCAACTACAATAGTTGGGATTTTTTTTAATTATCTAATTAATTTTTTATACTTAATTCGTTTTGGCATTAAATCTCCACCTAATCGTTTTTTCTTGTTTTCTTCATAATCTGAGAATGAACCTTCAAAGAAATAAATTTGACTATCTCCTTCAAAAGCTAATATGTGAGTACAAATTCTATCTAAAAACCATCTATCGTGACTAATTACTACAGCACAACCCGCAAAGTTTTCTAAACCTTCTTCTAGTGCTCTTAGCGTATTTACATCTAAATCATTTGTTGGCTCATCTAATAACAATACGTTTCCTTCTTCACGCAACGTCATAGCTAAATGTAACCTATTGCGCTCACCACCAGAAAGTGTGTTTACTTTTTTATTTTGTTCACTTCCTGAGAAATTAAAACGACTTAAATAAGCTCTCGAATTAACTTGCTTACCGCCCATCATAATTAATTCTTGTTCATCAGAAAAGTTTTGCCAAATTGTTTTTTCAGGATCAATATTTGAATGACTTTGATCTACATATGAAATTTTTGCAGTTTCACCTACCTTAAACTCTCCTTTATCCGGAGTTTCTTCACCCATTATCATTCTAAAAATAGTGGTTTTACCAGCACCATTTGGCCCAATAATACCAACTATACCTGCCTGAGGTAAATTAAACTCTAAGTTTTCATATAATAATTTATCTCCATAAGCTTTAGAAACACCCGAAGCCTCAATTACATTAGTACCTAAACGAGGACCATTAGGAATATAAATTTCTAATTTTTCGTCTAGTTGTTTTTGATCTTGACTCATTAATTTATCATAGTTCTTTAAACGAGCTTTTTGTTTTGTTTGACGACCTTTAACTCCTTGACGAACCCAATCTAACTCTCGCTCTAACGTTTTTTGACGCTTAGATGCAGTTTTAGATTCTTGTGCCAATCTCTTAGACTTTTGATCTAACCAAGTAGAATAATTTCCTTTCCAAGGAATACCTTCACCTCTATCTAATTCTAAAATCCAACCTGCAACATTATCCAAGAAATATCTATCGTGCGTTACCGCAATTACAGTTCCTTTATATTGTTGTAAATGATGCTCTAACCAATGTACAGATTCTGCATCTAAATGGTTGGTTGGCTCATCTAACAATAACACATCTGGCTCTTGTAATAGCAACCTACATAAAGCAACTCTTCTACGTTCACCACCAGATAAGTTTTTAATTGGCGTATCGCCTTCTGGAGTACGTAAAGCATCCATTGCAATTTCTAATTTTGTATCAATTTCCCAAGCGTTAGAAGCGTCAATTTTATCTTGAAGTTCTGCTTGCTGAGCCATTAACTTATCCATTTTGTCAGCATCAGAATACACTTCTTCCAAACCAAACATATCGTTTATTTTGTTGTACTCGTCTAATATTGCCATGGTTTCTGCAACACCTTCTTTAACAATATCAATTACTGTTTTATCATCATCTAACTTAGGCTCTTGCGATAAATATCCAACTGAGTAACCTGGTGCAAACACTACATCTCCTTGATAGTTTTTTTCTAAACCAGCAATTATTTTTAATAATGTAGATTTACCCGATCCGTTTAAACCTAAAATTCCAATTTTAGCTCCGTAAAAAAAGCTTAAATAAATATTTTTTA
The DNA here is from genome assembly GCF_900106565.1 of Lutibacter oricola. Lineage (GTDB taxonomy): Bacteria > Bacteroidota > Bacteroidia > Flavobacteriales > Flavobacteriaceae > Lutibacter > Lutibacter oricola. The sequence continues at coordinate 82,136 of NZ_FNNJ01000006.1, read as the reverse complement.
GAACCTGTTTATTCGCTCCTTGGTAAGATTTACTTACCCCTGACATTGAAAAAATTACTTTCTTATCGTCTGACATCTTTTATTTTTAATTTATTACTTCTACTTAAAGAAGTGAAATTACACCTAACATTAACTATACTCTACCTTTTAAGGCATTAAATACCCAGGCAATGGCAAAAAAGCCTATACCAACAGAGGCAAATCCCCATCCAGCAACATCATCATATCTAAACGCTCCAAGAGCTATAAGTGCCAAACCAACTATTATCATAATTGCTGTAGCCCAAGCCAATACTGTATTTTTATTCATTTTATCTATTTTTTTAAATTCTAATGGTTGAAATTTTCCATAGCAGCTCACAAATATCGTAAAATTATAGTTAACAACACAAAAAAGCACCCTCAGATAAGGGTGCTTACTTCAAAAGCAACATTAAAAAACATTTTTAAAATTGCACAACTTAAGTTTTAAAATTGTTTAACTAACCTTATTTAATTTTTCTTCAACTTTGTTGTTTTTAAATATAGCGTTAAATTGATTAGATGTATTCTTTTCTCCCTCCGCTTTTAAGGCTTTTTCTCCTGCAAAAAATGTTTTATGATCATCTCCTAAATTTGAACCTGCCATTCTTTGATGTTTTACACAAGAAACACCTTTACGAATTTCTTGCCTTTGAATACCTTTTACATAAGCCAACATACCTTCGTTTCCAAAATACCCTTCTGTTAAATCATTCATATGAAGTGCTGTTGTATGATAAGTTGGTAATGTAATTAAGTGATGAAATATACCTGCTTCTCTTGCTCCATCTAATTGAAATGTTTTAATTTTTTCATCTGCTCTATAACATAATTCCGAACCATCATAATGCGCATCCATTAAATTATTTCTATCATAACCAGTCATATTTTCACCTTCTGAAAGCATTTCATCAAATACTTGATTACGGAAATTTAATGTCCAATTAAACGATGGAGAATTATTGTAAACCAATTTAGCTTTTGGCTCAACTTCTTTAATTCTATTAACCATATGGGCTATTTGTTTAACATTTGGAGTTGGAGTTTCTATCCATAATAAATCTGCTCCATTTTGTAAACTTGTAATACAATCTAATACAACTCTATCTATATTTGAGCCATCTTTAAATTTATACAATCCATTTGGCAATCTAATAGGGCGAATCAATTTCCCATCTCTTTTTAATAAAACATCATCTTCCTTAGCATCGTTAACATCAATTTCCTCACCATCTACAAAAGCTAAATATTGTGATGCTAAATCGCCTGGCTCTTGACTTACAGGTAATTTTTGAGTTAAACCAGCACCTTCAGAATCTGTTCTTGCAACAATAATTCCATCATCTACTCCTAATTCTAAAAATGCATATCTAATAGCGTTTAGTTTAGCAATAAAATCTTCATGTGGTACCGTAACTTTTCCATCTTGATGACCACATTGCTTGGCATCAGAAACTTGGTTTTCAATTTGAATTGCACAAGCACCAGCTTCAATCATTTTCTTAGTTAGTAAATAAGTAGCCTCTTCATTCCCAAAACCAGCATCAATATCTGCAATAATAGGTACAACGTGTGTTTCAAAATTATCTATTTCATGTTGCACATCTTCTCCGTTTTCAAGTCTTCTAAATAAATCATTTAGCTCAATGGCATCTGCTTGACGCAAAAAATCATAAATCTCTGCTATTAGACTTGGAACTGCTGTTTTTTCGTGCATTGATTGATCTGGCAATGGACCAAATTCTGAACGTAATGCAGCTACCATCCAGCCAGATAAATATAAATATCTTTTATTTGTTGTTTTATGATGCTTTTTAACTGCGATCATTTTTTGTTGTGCAACAAAACCATGCCAACACCCTAATGATTGCGTGTAATTTGAATTGTCTGCATCATATTCAGCCATATCTTTTCTCATAATAGCTGCTGTATATTTAGCAATTTCCAAACCTGTTTTAAAACGATTTTGAGTTACCATTCTCGCTGCAACTTGAGGGTTTATTGTGTTCCAACCATTTCCGTACTTAGCTTTTAGCTCTCTTATTGTTTGTAAAGCTGAATTATAATTGCTTTGTGCTAAATTTTTCATAATTTTGTTTTGTATTTAATTAATTATAGTTATTTATATAAATCACCCTCTAATTTTGCGGTTTCAGGGTGGTTTTTTTTAAATGTATTTATAAGCTTCTAAGGTTAAAAATTCTTCAAATTTTTCTGACAACACTAGGGCATCAAACAATTGGATGGTAAGTTTAAATTTTCCATTTTCATACCTTTCATTTCCAATTAAGTTTCTAATTATTTGAATTTCACTTTCTAAAAATTCAACATACAATTCAGTAGTAAATTTTCGACCATCTTCTAATGTAATTTCATTATGCAACCATTGCCATAATTGGGTTCTTGATATTTCTGCAGTAGCTGCATCTTCCATTAAATTATATAAAGCGGCTGCGCCGTTACCAGATAACCAAGATTCTATATATAAAATTCCAACATTAATATTTTTTCGAATACCACTTTCAGTAATAGTTCCTTGAGGCTGTTCTACTAATTGCTCTTCGGTTATATGTAGATCGTTTCTTTTTACATCAATTTGATTTGCATTTGGCATATACTTATCAAATATTTCCATAGCAATTGGCACCAATCCAGGATGCGCAACCCAAGTACCGTCATGTCCATTTTTAGCTTCACGTTCTTTATCTACACGCACCTTTTCAAATGCAATATTATTTGATTCCTCATTATTTTTTACAGGAATTTGTGCTGCCATACCACCAATTGCATGTACATTTCTTTTATGACATCGTTGAATAACTCTTAGCGAATAAGCCTCCATAAATGGAGATGCCATAGTTACCTGATCTCTATTTGGAACCATAAACCCAGAGTGATTTCTAAATTTTTTGATATAGGAGAAAATATAATCCCAACGACCACAATTTAAACCTGCCATATGGTTTCTTAACTCGTATATAATTTCATCTATTTGAAAACTTGCGGTAATTGTTTCTATTAAAACGGTTGCCTTTATAGTACATTGATCTATATTCATATACTCTTGAGCAAAAATGAAAACCTCATTCCACCATCTTGCCTCCTTATAATGTTCTAACTTTGGCAAATAGAAATATGGCCCAGTTTTCATTTTTACTAGTTTTTTAGCATTATGAAAAAAGTACAATCCAAAATCTACAAGAGAAGCTGACATTTCTTGCCCATCTACCATCAAGTTTTTTTCAGCTAAATGTAAGCCTCGTGGTCTAACCAATAAAGTTGCAATTTCTTCATTTAGTATATACTTTTTTCCAGTAGCATTGGTAAAAGAAATAGTTTTTCTTACAGCATCTTTTAAATTTTTCTGTCCCTCTAAACAGTTATCCCAACTTGGAGAATTACTATCTTCTAAATCTGCCATAAAAACTTTGGCTCCAGAATTAAGTGCATTAATAACCATTTTTCTATCAACAGGTCCAGTAATTTCTACTCGCCTATCCAATAAATCTTTTGGCAATGGAGCCGCAGTCCAATCTCCTTCTCTTACACTTTCTGTTTCTTCAGGAAATGTTGGAAAATTACCTTTATCAAAATATTCTTGCTGAATGACTCTTTGTTTTAATAATGCCAATCTTTCACTATTAAACTTTTCATGAAGTTGCACTAAAAAGTCTAAAGCCTCATTAGTTAAAATCTCATTGTAATAATTCTTTACATCTTTTGCGAAAGAAATTTTTTGAATTGTTGTTTCATTAAAATTTTCCATGATTATTATTTTTATAAGACAAACATATAAAAAATATTTTACAAAACAAGCGAACGTTCGCTAAATATACATTTTTTAATTATTTTTATTATTTCGCTAAATACATTATCTTTGTTTTATGAACATTGAAGAAGAATATATTAGATTAATTTTCGGATTAAAATTAAGGCAAATCCGTATGGAGAAAAACCTTTCTCTATTTGGGCTTTCGAAGCTTTCAAACATTTCAAAATCTTACCTTAATGAAATTGAAAAAGGAAAAAAATATCCAAAAACAGATAAAATAGCTATTCTTGCAAATGTTTTAGAAGTACCGTATGATAATTTAGTTTCTTTAAAATTAGATAAAAATCTTGCTCCATTAGGCGAAATTTTACAATCTAAAATTTTAAAAGAAGTTCCTTTAGAGTTATTTGGCATCCAAGAATCTGATCTAATAGATATAATTTCTAATGCTCCAGCAAAAGTAAATGCCTTTATAAGTACATTAATTGAAATTGCACAAAACTATAATCTTTCTAGAGAAAGTTTCTTTTTAGCTGCACTTAGATCTTATCAAGAAGCACACAATAATTATTTTGAAGACATAGAAGATAGCGTAGAAAAATTTGCAAAAGCATATCAAATTAATCTTCAAGAAAAAATTAAATGTGATGATTTAGAAGAAATTTTAATTGAAGAATTTGGCTATACAATTCTAAAAAAAGGATTAAATAAATATAGTAATTTAAGTGATATTCGATCTGTATTTATTCCAAAATCTAAAACTCTTTTACTTAGTAAAACCATTGGAGAATCTCAAAAAACATTTATTTATGGTAAAGAGATAGCTTATAACTATTTAAATCTAACAGATAGACTATATACTTTTCCGTGGATTAAATTTCAAAGGTTTGATCAGGTACTAAACAATTTTATGGCTTCTTATTTTGCCGGTGCTTTAATTATTCCTAGAAAAAATATTGTTGAAGATTTAAAGTTATTTTTTGATGAACCCAAATGGAGTTCTTCAAAATTTAACGATATGATTTTGAAGTATACGGATTCACCAGAAACATTTTACACCAGGCTAACTAATATTTTACCTAAAGTTTTTCATTTTAAAAATTTATTTTTCTTAAGATTTACAAACAAAGATCAAGAAAATCGGTACAAACTCTCTAAGGAATTACACATAACACAGCAACAACCACCAACAGCAAATGAAATTCACGAGCATTACTGCAGAAGATGGGTATCTGTTGCACTATTAAACTTTTTAGAAAAATCTAAAATAACCACGGATATTCAAATTTCGAACTATCCAGACAATCATTTAAAATACATAGTTATAAGTAGCGGAACTAAAGATCCTTTTAAAGAAGGTTACAATAGAAGTATTAGTATTGGTTTACTATTATCGCCTTTATTAAATAGTAAAATAAATTTTTTAACAGATAACTCAATTATTTCTAAAGAAGTTGGTGTTACTTGTGAGCGCTGTCCAATAAAAGATTGTGAAGTTAGATTTTGTGAGGCTACCGAATTAGAAAAGCAAGCTGAAAACAAAGCCATTGAGAATATGGTAAAACAAATTCAAAATGACTATTCGTAAAATTACATTGGTACTTCTATAAAAAGTATTTCTGAATGTTTAATAGCTTCAATTTCAAATTGTTTTGCTTGTTCAATTTCAAGAGCATCTCTTTTATTTAGAACAACATTATTTACTAAAATTTCACCTTCAATAAGCATTAAATAAACACCGTAATTTTTATTTTTTAACACGTAATTGTAGTTATTTTTTTTAGACAAATCTATTCTTGATATTCTAGCATCTTGGTGTATTTTTAAAGAATCATCATCAGAATCTTTTATCCAAGAAACCAATTTTTGAAGTTTGTTAGCTCTATTTGAAACCGAAAACGCTTTTTGATCATATCTTGGTTCTAAATTTTCTTGATTAGGTAAAATCCATATTTGGAATAAGTTCAATTCCTCTTCTGCATTATTGTTCATTTCAGAATGCTGAATACCACTACCTGCAGACATAACTTGAACCTCACCTACCTCTAAAGGAATCCATTTGTTAGACATAGAATCTTTATGCTTTAAAGAACCTTTAAGAGGTATTGTTACAATTTCCATATTGTTATGAGGATGTGTTCCAAAACCCATACCACCTTTAATATAGTCATCGTTTAAAACTCTAAGTGCTCCAAAGTTAATTCTTTCAGCATTGAAATAATTTCCAAAACTGAAAGAAAAATTTGCTTTCAACCATCCAAAATCGGCATTCCCTCTATCACTTGCTTTATGAACTTTTAAAATCATTTTCTCTAAATTTATCTAATAAATCATTCAACAATTTAGCATCTTCATTTGAAATAGTACTAATTCCAGTATCCATTTCTTCGATATTAATTTTATTCAATAATGCTAAGCCTTTATCATTAATTTCTACATAAACTACTCTTCTATCATTTTCGCAACGCATACGATCAATTAGCCCTTTATCACATAATTTATCCATTAACCGCGTTGAATTTGGCGATTTTTGAACCATTCTTTCTTTTATGGTTTTAACAGTAATTGCTTTTTTAGCTCCTCTTAATATTCTTAAAATATTATACTGTTGCTCGGAAATATTAAATGGTTTTAAAAACGAACTCCCAATATTATCTAAATAATTTGCAGTAAACTTTATGTTTAACATAGCTTTTACTCGCTCATTAGGAAATTTAGATTTTATTTCTTCGGAAAATTCAGCCATAATTATATTGATTTATTAAAATCTTCAATCAGCTTTAATAGTTCATTTTTTAATTCACTATTAACTAGTTCTCCACCTTTAAAATTATCGAAAAATGAAGGCACAGATAAACTACCTATTATATTTCCACCCATATAAGGGAATCTTCCTAAGGCAATATCTAAAACCGTTTGCCCACCTCTAGCTCCGGGTGAAGTTGCTAATAACAACATTGGTTTTTCTCTCCAAACCTTACCGTTTATTCTAGACAGCCAATCAAAAGCATTTTTAAATGCGGCAGAATAAGCTCCGTTATGTTCGGCAAAAGAAATAATAAAACCATCAGCACTTTCTACCAATTCATTTAATTTTTTTGCACCATTTGGCATGCCATTTTCAGCTTCAATATCTACTGAATAGATAGGCATTTCAAAATTATTTAAATCAACTTTAATTAAGTTTACATTACCCAATAAACTTCCTGTATACTCTGCTAGCTCTTTATTAATAGATTTTTTACTTGTACTAGCTCCTAATGTTATAATATTTTTCATACCTATATATTTTTTGGTGTAAACACTTTTTTTCCAAATAAATAAGAAACAACTAATAATACAATTGCAATAATTGCAGCCCCTTGTTCTCCATCATTAATCATAATATGTGCAAAAGCTGCTAGAATAAATTCAAAAAACAATGCTGAATATGCCCATTCTTTAATATTAGATTGTTTTTGAGTTAATAAAACCACAACGGCTGCAGCCTTAAGTGCTGCTAAGGGATAAATAATGTAAGTTGGATACCCAAAACTTGTAAACAACCCCTGTACCATTTCATTATTAAACACATACATACCAGCAGACATTAATAATAATGCACTTAGTAATCCTGTTGCCACCCAATAAATAATTTTGTTTGTTTTACTCATAATTGTTTGAATTTGATTTTTTGTATTCGTGAATCTACGATTTCACTTTTTTAGTTTTTAGTTGATGCAAATATATATTAATTAATTTTATTTACCTAGGTATATTTATTCAGGGTAGTTATTTTAACATAGTTTAACATTCATTTTGTATTTTAGCTTCTTTAAATTTAAAAGGTAAAATGGATATCAACTTCAACAAAAACGAAGATCATAATAAACTAGAATTAGCAGCATTAAAAAGAAAGCTTTTAAAAGTTTATAAAGGCGGTGGTGAAGCTAGAATTGAAAAACATAAAGCAAAAGGTAAACTTACCGCTCGAGAACGAATTGATTATTTATTAGATAAAAATAGTAATTCTATTGAAATTGGTGCATTTGCTGGAGAAGAAATGTATAAAGAGCACGGTGGCTGCCCTTCTGGTGGAGTTGTTGTAAAAATGGGTTACATTAATAAAAAGCAATGTATTGTTGTTGCTAATGATGCCACGGTAAAAGCCGGAGCTTGGTTTCCTATTACAGGAAAAAAGAATTTACGTGCCCAAGAAATTTCTATAGAGAATAAAATTCCTATTATTTATTTAGTTGATAGTGCCGGAGTTTACTTACCTATGCAAGATGAAATTTTTCCAGATAAAGAACATTTTGGAAGAATTTTTAGAAATAATGCCATTATGAGTAGTATGGGAATTACTCAAATATCTGCAGTTATGGGAAGTTGTGTTGCGGGTGGAGCTTATTTACCTATTATGAGTGATGAGGCTATGATTGTTGATAAAACTTCTAGTATATTTTTAGCCGGTAGTTATCTTGTAAAAGCTGCTATTGGTGAAAGTATTGATAATGAAACGCTTGGCGGAGCAACTACACATTGTGAAATTAGTGGCGTTACAGATTACAAAGCAAGTGATGATGAAGATGCTTTAAACAAAATTAGAAATATTGTAGATAAAATTGGTGATTTTGATAAAGCTGGATTCAATCGTTCCGAATCAATAAAGCCGAAAGAAAATGAAGATGATATTTTTGGAATTTTACCAAGAACTAGAACCGATCAGTACGAAATTAGAGATATTATTAAACGCGTTGTTGATAATTCTGAATTTGAAGAATACAAAAAAGATTATGGTAAAACTATTGTTTGTGCTTACGCAAGAATTGATGGCTGGGCCGTTGGAATTGTTGCCAACCAACGTAAAGTTGTAAAAAACGCTAAAAAAGAAATGCAATTTGGCGGAGTAATTTATTCGGATAGTGCAGATAAAGCAACCCGATTTATTGCAAACTGCAACCAGAAAAAAATTCCTTTAGTATTTTTACAAGACGTTACTGGCTTTATGGTTGGTAGTAAAAGTGAACACGGTGGCATTATTAAAGATGGTGCTAAAATGGTAAATGCAGTAAGTAATTCTGTAGTACCTAAATTTACTATAATAATTGGTAATTCTTACGGTGCTGGTAATTATGCAATGTGTGGTAAAGCCTACGACCCTAAATTAATTGTTGCTTGGCCTTCGGCTAGACTTGCTGTTATGGGAGGTGCCCAAGCTGCTAAAGTTTTACTTCAAATTGAAAAAGCTTCACTTAAAAAACAAGGTGAAAACATTTCTAAAGAAAAAGAACAGGAAATTTTGGCAACTATCCAAGCAAAATATGATGCTCAAACTTCGCCATATTATGCAGCTGCAAGGTTATGGACAGACGGAGTTATAAATCCTTTAGACACTAGAAAATGGATTAGTATGGGTATTGAAGCTGCTAACCACGCTCCTATTGAAAAACCTTTTAACTTAGGTGTTATACAAGTTTAAAACAAACATATTTAAATAAAAAGGGCAATTGAATAACTTCAATTGCCCTTTTTTATGTTTTTTACAACTTATAATTTAGCTTGCTTTCTATATTTTTTTGGAAACTTTGATATCGGCTTAATCATAATATTTTTATAATATGTTTCGGCTGCTTCAGACTGAATTTGAATTTTACCGCTTTCAATTGGAATTGTTTTTCCTCCAACATCATACCTTGCATTTTTAATAACATTTACTACATGCCCGTTTACAACGTGTAAACTTGTTCTACCAACACAAATCACCTCAATGGTATTCCATTCTCCATTTGGTTTTTCATACAATTTATTTTTTGAAGCTTGTCCACTTTCAAATCCAGCTCCCCATTTTAAAGGTGTTAATTTACCTTTTGGATTATACACAAAATATGGTTTTCCGTTTTTATTTATTAATTTATCTACAGGCACATCACCATATACATTATTTAAAGCTATAAAATCACCACAATCTCCTTCTTGTATTTGACACTCTAAACTACTCATCCAAACATTCCAAAATGCACCATGTGGACCGTTACAATGGTATAATATTCCGTTATCTCTTTTAGCGTTTAATCGAGGCTCCCATTTTTTTTCGCCCCATTTAAATTGTGCCTTAAAATGGTAGTTACTGTATTCTTCTTTAGTTGTTAAGCCTCCATAAACTTCACCTGTAATATATAACAACGTTTCACCATTATCTTGTATTGTTGAAAAAACATTTTTTGGATCGTTATTTAGCCCTAAAGGCTTACCTGTTCTTCCATCTGTACTTTTCCCTTCCCATTTTATATCTACAGTTTCGTGAGGAACTCCCATAAATTTATTCCACTTTGATAATTCTGGGTCAAGTAAATTACTCCAACCTTTTTCAAACTCTACATTGGTACGTTTGGCTGTCCAATTAATACCTTCAACCAAATGCTTTTTATATGCAGGATTAAAATAAATTTCTTTTGTATGTCCCATTCCTGTATAAAAAATTCTACCTCCTTCATAATATTGATACCAAGCAATAGGATGGTTTTTATGCATTCGTTTACCTTCATAAGTACTTTCGTCTAGTGTTAACAACACATTTACTCTTGGCAGAACCTCATCTTTAAAATTATACCATTCATCTTTTACTGTAAAAGTTTCTTCAAAATGCTTAATTGATGGATGATTACACGTATGATTAACATCCATTGTTGCAACTTGCGTTTTTGGATGACTGATAAATTGAGCTCCAACCATTTGATGATACCAAGGCCAATTATACTCCGTATCTGTTGCTGAATGTACCCCCACAAATCCACCTCCATTGTTTATGTATTTTTTTAAAGCAATTCTAGAGTCTGTATCCAACACCTCTAATGTTGTATTTAAAAAAACTAAAACTTCAATATTTTTTAAATTTGAATTGTTTAAATATGAAGTTTCTTCAGAAAAAGAAACATTCCATTTCTCTTTTTCTCCCCATTTTTTAAAAGCTTCTTGTCCTGTTTCTATAGATTTATGTCTATAACCTGATGTTTTTGAAAAAACAAGTACATCTATAGCTTCTTGAGCTATTAATTCAGAAAAACTAATTACAAATATTATTATTGAAAGAAAAGATTTTTTAAACATTGTTTTGGTTTTTTGTTACCAATCAAATATACAAGTTATAACAGTGTACAATTAGTATTTTTGAAGCACTAATTGTTAAAAATAGAGTACAAATGATTATTTTTTTACTTAAATCTTTAACAACAATTCAATCTCATATATTTAATAAGTAATCTAAGTTGTAAAAACACATTGTAATTTTTACATTTGCAACACAAATTAAAATTTAATTATGGGAAGAGCATTTGAATTTAGAAAAGCTAGAAAAATGAAACGTTGGTCGGCAATGGCAAAAACCTTTACACGTATTGGTAAAGATATTGTTATGGCAGTTAAAGAAGGAGGATCAAATCCGGAAACTAACTCACGTTTAAGGGCTGTAATTCAAAATGCAAAGGCTGCAAATATGCCTAAAGATAATGTTGAACGTGCCATAAAAAAAGCAAGCGATAAAGACACAGCTAACTATAAAGAAGTTTTGTTTGAAGGTTATGCACCACACGGTATTGCTGTAGTTGTAGAAACTGCTACAGATAATAACAACCGTACTGTTGCTAATGTAAGAGCTGCTTTTAGCAAATGTGATGGTAATATGGGAACGTCTGGGTCGGTAGTTTTTATGTTTGACCATACTTGTAACTTTAGAGTTAAAACCGAAGATTTAAAAATAGATCTTGAAGAGTTTGAACTAGAATTAATTGACTTTGAAGTTGAAGAGGTTTTTGAAGATGAAGATGGTATTCTAATTTATGCTCCGTTTGAGCAGTTTGGAGCAATTCAAAAATATTTAGAAGAAAACAGCTTAGAAATTCTTTCTTCAGGTTTTGAACGTATTCCAACAACTACAAATACTTTAAGTGAAGAACAACAAGCTGATGTAGATAAATTGTTAGAGCGTTTAGAAGAAGATGATGATGTTCAAAACGTATACCACTCAATGCAAGTTTAATTATGTTTTTAGCAGGAAAAAAATCAACAATATTAAAAAGTGAGCATTCACAAGATTTAACCTGCCCTAAATGCAATAAAAAAAACGCAACTAAAGTTTCAATTATTGGAACCTATAAGCATTTATTTAGTATTCCTTTTTTATCTGGAGGAAAATCTGGAACTTCAGAATGCAATAAATGTAAACAACAATATACTTTACAAAATATGCCAGCGAATATTAAGCTGGCATATTTTGAATTAAAAGAAACTACAAAAACACCCATCTGGTTTTTTACTGGATTAATAGTTATAAAATCACTTGTTCTTATTAAAATATTTAGTAAATATTTTTAGTATCTTCACTGTTTATTTAAATAAACAACTATGATTTTTTACGGAAGTAAAGGTAAACACCTACACTCTGAACAAGCCAGTGGAATTAATTGCGACCACTGTAAGCAACAAACACAACATACTATATCTGTTTTTGGTAAATATGCCTACATTTATTGGATTCCTATTTTTCCAATGGGTAAAAAAGTACTTTCTGAATGTAACCATTGCAAAGCAACATTGGAGCCTAAACAAATGAATGAGCAATTAAAACTTGCTTGCCAAAACACAAAAGGAAACGCAAAAACACCGATTTGGTTTTGGAGCGGTGGTTTTATTATTGCGGCTTTAATTTTATTTGCAGTTTACTCTGGTAAACAACACGACAAAGATGTTATAAATTACAAACAAAATCCGCAAGTTGGCGATGTAATTCAATTTAAAGATCAAAGCAATTACTCTACCGTTAAAATTGCCAATATAACCCAAGATTCTATATTTTTAATTGCAAATGATTATGAAATTTCTAGGCAAAGTAAAATTTATAAAATCGATAAGGCTAAAAATTACACTTCAAAACCTTATGCAATTTCAAAAGATAGGTTTCTAAAGCTATTTGATGAAAAAATATTTTTAGATATTAATAGATAAAAAAAAGGCAGTAATTAAATTACTGCCTTATTTTTAAGCATTTGTGTATTTATTTATCAGCCTAACAATTAAATCGTTTAACTTTTCTACTTTGTAAGAATCTGTAGATGGTTCTAAATGTGAATTTCCAACACCACTATCATCAGTTAAAAACACACAAGTTCCATTTGTTGAAATGCTAAAAAATCGCATTAAAAACTCTAAATCTTTATCGGAATCACTTGCCACAATTGGTATTATTTTAATTCCCTTTTTAATAGCTTTATTAATCTGACTTTTAATTATCTCTACATTTTTTTCCGTAAAATGTGGCGGAGCATCTAATAATAAAAATAACATTCTAGATTTTGCATCTTCACTCCATTGTTTAGCAATAGAAACCTCTAATGCTTTTTCAACGGCCTCTTCAAAATCACCACCACCAGCAGCACTTTGTTTCATTAAATTTTCTTGAACCTCAGTTAAATTAGTTGTAAAATCAAAATCTCTAATCACATAATCATCACCTTCATCTCTATAAAAAACCAACCCTAATCTTTTCTCCATTTCACTTTCACCAACTCTATCTATAATATTTGTAAGCTCAGTTTTTAAATATGAAATTTCATCTCCCATTGAGCCAGTAGCATCAATTGTAAACATAATATCTACAGCGTTTTTAACTTTAGATTTTGTAGGTAATCTTAAATTAATTTTTTTGGTACCATTGTTCAAAATTTTGCCATAAACCTTATTATCAAAAGGCACTTTTACAATGTAATTTTTAGCTTTCTTTTTTAAGTTTACTCCGTAAAAAAATAAAGCTTCACCATTTATATCTGTTTTAACCTCTGCCACCTTTTCATTTTCATTTGTATACAAATACACCTTAACATTGTTTAGTACATTTTTATTTTCATCTTTTAAAACAACTGTTAATTTTTTATTTAAATAAAATCCCCATTTATTCTCATATTTTCTTTTGGATAAAGAGTTCCATTCTTGCCATTTATTAATATCATTTATTTCACCTGCAGTTAATGTGCCTGCTTTAATACCATTATAACTTTCTTTTTTTATTGAAGAAGCCCCTCTAATTACAACACTACTAACCGCCCCAGTAATGCTTTTTTTTCTTGAAGTTCCATAACCAACAACAACCACTTCATCCAAACAAGCTGCATTCGCAATCATCTTTACATTTATAACTAATTTATCTTCAACTTTTAACTCAACAGTATTCATTCCTACAAATGAATAAACAAGTGTATCACCTTTTGAAGCTTCTATGGAGTATTGCCCATCAAAATTGGTTACAACACCTTCAGAGGTTCCTTTTATAAGAATTGATACTCCAGGTAATGGCTGAGTTTCATCAGTAACAACTCCTGTTATAGTTTTCTTTTGAGCATTTATTTGAAATGCAATAAATAACGATAATAATAGTGGTAAATAAGTTTTCATAGTTGAATGTTTTAATAATTAATACTTAAAAGTATCTTGTTATAAAACATTTAAATAATGAAATTGAGTAACAGGTAAGTTTCAGCTAGTAAAACCTATTTTTGGTTTAGTCTTTATTTAATAGACTTAAAGTTTTTAATCTATTTATCTTTTTTGTTGGAGTTTCTACAAACTTTGAGGTAAAGAATATTTCTTTTGGAATTTCGAATTTTGAAAGTGAATTGAGATTCTTTACTTGGTTCAGAGTGCCGTTATCTATATTGCCTTCTACAATTAAAACTAGTTTTTCTCCTAAAACAGCATCTTGTATACCAGCAACAAAAAAACGATTGTTAATTATACTAGATAATTTTTCTTCAATTTGCTCTGGAATTAATTTTATTCCACCAGAATTAATTACAGAATCATAACGGCCTAACCATTTAAATTCTTTTTCTGAAATTAATTCAACCAGGTCGTTTGTTATTATTTCTTCAGAAGAAACCTTTGGAGCGTTTATAATTAAGCAACCTCTTTTATCTTTTGAAATTGAAATATTTGTTAGTGTTGTATAATGAGATTCTTCGTTTCCCTCAGAATGATAATTTAACCTTTTAACTGCTATATGCGTAATGGTTTCTGTCATACCATACGTTGCAAATATTTCAGTTTTAATATTTTTAATTTTCTGTAGTAATTCATTAGAAACTACTCCACCTCCAACAATTAGCCTTTTTACTTTATGTATTTCATTTAAAGAATTATTTAATTGCAACGGAACCATTGCCGAAAAATCATACGTTTTATCTAAATCTTTTAGCGGATTTGAATTTGCTTCAACAACATCTAGGTGCCAACCTAAAGTTAAGGCTCTAACCAACATCATTTTCCCTGCTATATAATTTGCAGACATACATAGTAAAGCAGTTGTTTTTTCATTTAAATTAAAATAGCTACCTGTTGCCAAAGCACTATTTATCATAAATTCCTTTTGAAGTTTTATAATTTTTGGAGTTCCTGTTGAACCAGAAGTTTTTACTTC
The DNA here is from genome assembly GCF_900106565.1 of Lutibacter oricola. Lineage (GTDB taxonomy): Bacteria > Bacteroidota > Bacteroidia > Flavobacteriales > Flavobacteriaceae > Lutibacter > Lutibacter oricola. The sequence goes on along the minus strand of NZ_FNNJ01000006.1, from coordinate 66,897 downwards.
AACAAACAACTTAGTATCAAACCAATCTATTAAAAACGAATGCACTTCAACAGAAATAGTTTTAGAAAAATTAATTAACTCTTCTACTTCTGTAAATGATTTTTCATTTAGATTAAAACTCTTATGAAATTGGTTCTTTATCATATTTTCAGTATCCTATTGTAATTTCGACTCCGTTCAATAACTTTCAGAAAAAAACTACGCTATAAATTCGTCTTCGTTTAATTCAATAGGTTTTCTAATTGTAGCAAACATCTTGTCTTCCCAATTTTTCCATCCATATTTTTTAGAAAACACATACAATACTATTGGAAACAATACTAAAACAGGCAAAAACATTTCTATTCCTGCCGATGGTTCTGAAGTATCAATTAACAATGCATCTGTTTGAAAAACGGTCCAATTTGTTGTTACTAATACTGCTGCTATTATATTATTTGCTGCATGAAACCCTAACGAAAGTTCCATACCTTCATCCATAATTGCAAAAATACCAAGCAACAAGCCTGTGCCAATATAATACACCATAGATATCCAACCTAATTTTTGAACCTCTGGATTAGCACCGTGAAGTAAACCAAAAATAACCGAAGTAATAATTAAAGCTATAAAACCTTTTTTAAACCAAGTTCCAAAACCTTGCATTAAATACCCCCTAAACAATACTTCTTCCATAGTTGTTTGAATAGGTAACAATAAAAATGAAATTAAACAAAGAATTGTAAACGGAACCAGTTTAAAATTCCATATAAAATTTTCTGGAGCTAAATAATAATCTACACCAATTACTATAATTCCTATGCTTGCCCAAACAAAAAATGCAAAAAATATTCTATTCCAATCTAACTTTTCTCTACTAGTTAAAACAGTTAATATACTTCGCTTATGAATTTTAATTATCCCGAAAAATAAAGCTACTAAACCACCAAAAAAGGTAAATATTACCAATACCAAATACAAGTTAGAGTTTATACCCATTTTTGCAAAACTATCTACTGCTGCATTTTGAAACTCTGCAACATCACTAGAATGTAAAATAGCAGTAACAATTAAAGGAATTACACCAATAAATTGCCAACCAAATAAAAATAGTAGTAAAACTACAATATAAGTCCACCACTCGTTTTCTCCTTTGTATGCTTGCTGTATAAATTTCATAAATTAACTTTCCAATCTAAATTAGTATTGTAACATAAATGTCCTTTTTTAACCTCTAACGGACTTTCAATATTGTTTGTAAATAAACTTCCCGTACCCAAACCTTGAGGCATTTTATTACCTAAAATATAAGTCCATTGTGCAATTGCGTTTAAACCAATATTACTTTCTAATGCAGATGTTATCCACCAACCAATATTTAGTTTATCTGCAAAACCAATCCATTGTTCACTCCCTTTAAAACCACCAACCAAACTAGGTTTTAAAATAATGTATTGTGGATTTATTGTTTGTAGTAATTCTTGCTTTTTTGTTACATTAAAAACACCAATTAATTCCTCATCTAACGCAATTGGTAAAGGAGTTTTTAAACAAAGCTCCGCCATTTCTTCTATTTGACCTTGTTTTATAGGTTGTTCTATTGAATGAATTTCGAATTCTGAAAGTTGTTTTAATTTTTCTAAAGCTTCATTTGGTTGAAATGCTCCATTTGCATCAACACGTAACTCTATTTCTTTTGAAGAAAACTGTTTTCGAATACTTTGTAATAAAGCTAACTCCGTATCAAAATCAATAGCTCCAATTTTCATTTTTATGGTTGAAAAACCAGCTGCTAACTTATCTGAAATTTGTTGTTTCATAAAAGCTTCAGTTCCCATCCAAATTAAACCATTTATATTAATTGCTTCTTTTGAAGTTGTAAACTTTGAAGGAAATAATTCAAAAGGGGTTTTACTCTTAACACTTAACAAAGCTTGCTCCAACCCAAATTGGATAGAAGGAAACTCTATTAATGTATTTAATAATTCTTCTTTATCTAAATGAATATTGTTGCAAAGCCATTGTAGTTTTCCTTCATAATCTGGTCTATCATCAACACTTAAACCTTTAAAAACGCCACATTCTCCATAACCTATTTTCTTCTCATTTTTTAAGATTAAAAAATAGGTGTCTTTGGTTTTTAGAATTCCTCGCGAAGTTCCACTAGCTTGTTTAAAATTGAGTGTGTATTTTTTATAGGTAGCTTTCATTTTATATTTAAAGCCGAAATGTACAACTTATTAAATTTTTAATTAAAATAATAATTAAAAAAGCCATTAATTTTATCTTAATAGCTTTTCACATTTTTAATATTTGATTTCTACTCTGCCAATCACTTAAAAATTTTAGTTTTTTGAATGTAAGGCAATTCTATTACCTTCGGTATCAATAAAAGCAGCCATATAGCCAATTTCTTCTGTTATTTGCATTTTCTCAACAATTGGTTTTCCGCCAGCAGCTTCTACTCTACTTAACTCTACACTTACATCATCTACTTGAGATGATAAATACAACATTACACCATTTGTACCTGGTGTATAATATTTTGGATTGTAAATTAACGCTCCTGCAGCGCCTGCAGCTTCTTTGTCTTTTGCAAAAGGAAAATGTCCCATTTGAGTTCCACAAAAATCCTCTATATGCATTTTTATATTAAATACTGTTTCGTAAAATTTTACCGCCCTGTTCATATCTGATACTGGAATTTCGAACCAGCATCCTAAGTTTGCTTTCATATTTTTGTTTTTAGTTAGTTATAGTATCTATTTTAAAAAATTTCCACAGCAAGTTGAATCCATATTAGAAAAAATAATATTAGAAGAGTTAATATTAAACTTATCTTAATAAGCCTACCTTTTACAATCCTTATTATTACTTCAAACAAAAAACCTGTTCCCAGTAATAGAGTACCTGCTACAACAAAATCGGACAATGTCCAATTCACTTCACTTGTAAACCGCATAGCTATTAAAGGAATGAGTAATAATATTATAACTATAGACAGCATAATATAAACTCTTTTGCTCTTCATAGTTATAAAATTTAAAACCTAAAGTTCTAGAATTGTTTTTAATTTATTTAACCCAAACTCAAAATCTTTTCCAACAGCTTTATCCATATTCATAAAAAGCATCATAATACTTATTGGAAATTTATTGTTTCCAGAAAAGCCCCAAATTACTTTTGTTCTGTCTCCATCTTCTTCAACTTTTAAATACGCATCCGACTGAGATTTCCAAGGTTTAAAAAATCTTAACTGCGATTTTACAACCTCATTTTCAACTATTCCAATTAGTTCTTGCTCTCCTTCTCCAACATCTTTATTTCCAACCCAAGCTGACACAAAACCAATTTCTCCATCGGTTCCAGTAAATGTTTTTTTCATATTTGGATCTTTCTCTGCCCAAGGAGACCAATTATCTTGATTTTTTATTAGTCTCAAATATTGAAATACTTCTGGCAATGGTTTGTTTATTGAAATGCTACGAGAAACATCGTAACTTTTTGGTGCAATAATAGCCAGTATTACTATTAATAATACTAGAATTAATAATACATAAAGTGCAATAATCATAAATTTAGTTTTTAGTTAGTAGTAGTTTTAATTTATATTTTTAAATTATTTCCAATTGGTAAGATTACCAATTCTTTTTTAGACTTCGCGAATTTATTTATAGCTTCTGCTTTATCAATTTCTATATATCCAAAAGTATCGAAATGATACCCTAATATTTTATTACAATTTAAAAATGTACTTGCTTTTATAGCTTCATTTACTCCCATTGTAAAATTATCTCCAATTGGTAACACGGCTAAATCTAATTCTCCAATTATTTCTGGAATCAATTTCATATCATAAGTTAAAGCTGTATCTCCTGCTATATAAATTCTATGATGACTGGTTTCTATAACAAATCCACCTGGTTGTCCTCCATAACTTCCATCAGGAAAAGAACTTGTGTGTATGGCGTTTGTATAATGTACAGTTCCAAAATCAAATTTCCATTTACCTCCGTGATTCATTGGGTGTCCATCTATTCCTTTTTCGCCAAAATAATTTACAATTTCAAAATTAGAAACAATTCTAGCTCCAGTTCTTTTCGCTATTGCTTCAACATCTAAAATATGATCTTGATGCGCGTGTGTTATTAAAATATAATCGGCGTATAATTTATCAATATCAATGTCTTTTGCCAATTCATTTCCTGTAATAAACGGATCTACAAGAATGGTTTTATCTTTAGTTTCGATACTTAAGGTTGCGTGTCCTAGGTAAGTTATTTTCATAAGTCAAAAAAAATATTAGTTGCTTTACTGCAATTTACAGAAATTATTTCATAAAAAAACCACGAAAAAATTAATTTCCGTGGTTACAAACAAACGTATAAAGTATAACTAACAATTAAAAATTATACTTTATATATGTTGTAAAGTTTCTACCAGGTTCATATATTTTACCCGATAGTAAACTAGAATTTTTAAATGAATAATTTAAATGCTCGTAATATGTTTTATCCAAAACATTTAATACTGCCGCACCTATAGAAACATTTTTAAAAGGCTCAAATCCTGCTCTAAAATCTACAATTCCAAAACCTGGTGTTTCGCTCTCCATAAACGATGTTGAAACTCTACCTTGACTAGCTACTAAACGAGCGTTTAATGCTAACCAATAATTCTTATTTTCGAATTTTGCGCCAAGATTAGCCATAAAAGGTGGAATTTGTGCTAAAGGTTCATTTAAATCTGTATTTTCACCTTGTGTATAAGAAACTTCAGAAGTGAATAACAATTTATCTGAAGCTTGATAATTAAAATTGAATTCAATTCCCGTTTGTGAAGCCTCGTCGATATTTATAAATTGTTTTGAAACTGTTGGAGGTGTTGTTGTCATAAATTTTCTTGGTATAGAATTATTTACAACAGGTACAATATAATCTTCTAACAAAGAATAAAATACAGTAGCTCCAATTTCAATAGTGCTAAATCTTTTACTAAAAGAAAGTTCTATTTGGTTATTAATTTCTGGATCCAAATTTGGGTTTCCAACATACTCGTAAGGATCAACTCCAACCGAAAAATGATTGATAAATCGCTCAGCCATACTTGCAGTTCTTACACCTCTACCTAAAGCTATTTGTGCTTGCAACCCATTTTTTTGATATTTTAAAGCTACGTTTCCGCTAATATTTACTTCTGAAGCATTTGCTATGTTTCCTCCGTATAACGCTAAAAAATCAGCTTCAGGATCGTTAATTACTGCTGAAATAATATCTGCTCTTACACCACTTGTTAAGGTTAACTTTTTATTTAACTTAAACTTACCCTCAACAAAAACACCATAATCATCTAATTCTGAATCTTGCCAAATTTTATCAACTTTAGTCATTGGCATTGGTAACATCATACCATTCATCATTTTAACAATACGTGTTCTGCTACCATCTCTTTCAATAACATTAGCATCTACACCAGCAAAAATTCTTGAATTTTTAGAAGGCGTAAAAACAATTTCGGCTTTACCTCCATAAGTAGCAACTTCAACTGGAGATTGTGCATCTAACATTCCAAAGTTTGGACGCCCACCATTAGTCATTAAATGATCTACATATGAATAAAAAACCTTTGCAGAAAAATTATCAATTTTTTCAGAAATATTTTCCCATTTATAATCCAAACCTGCTAAATAACTATCGTCAAACGGAGAATCCATTGGTAAACCTGCGTGATCAATATCTCGACCAAATGATTGCCTCCAAGTTAATTGTAAACGTTGACTAACTGTTGGATTATAACCTAATTTTACAGAGTAATCTGTAGTTCTAAATGACGATGGCACTTCATTTCCATCTCCATCTTCATAATCTCCAAACTCTCTATAAGACCCATTAAAGTGAAGGTCGTATTTATCTTCTACATATTGAACAGAAGCTCCTGTAACCAAATTTCCTCCATTAGATTCGTATCCTCCTTCTACACTTCCGTGCAAACCTTTTTTAGTTTTTGCTGGATTTTTTGCCACTAGGTTAACAATTCCTCCAAAATTTTGACCAAAACGAACTGTAAAAGGCCCTTTTACAATTTCAATTTTTTCAATTTCTTCTGGAATTACATGTGTTGTAATTGGATCCATTCTATTAGGACACGCATTTAAAATTTTAAAACCTCCATCGTATTGAACATTTAATTGTTCGTATTTAAAAGATCTAAAAACAGGCTCCGATGCATAAGCTCCTCTTTTAACTATACCAAAACCTTGTACTTCTTTAAATAAATGTCCAACACTACGCGGTTGGCTTATTCTTTTGGTAGCATCTGTAATAACAACAGATTGTGAAATGTCTTCTAATGGGTTTGACTTCACTAAAATTTCATTTAGCTCAATTTGAGCTGGTTCCATTTTAATTATAATGTTTTGTTGAAGTTTCACAAGTTGTGTTTTATAACCTATATGCGAAACCTCAACTTCAACATTACCTTTTCCCGTTATAGCAAACTTTCCTTCGTCGTCCGATACCGTATACGTACCTCTTTTTAATATTTTTATAGTAGCGTAACCAACCGGTTTTTGGTTAATTTTATTAATTATTTCTCCAGTTATTTCAGTTGTTTGAGCATAAGAAAATGCAGCAAAAAATAGTACTGAAATAGTTAGTAATACTTTTCTCATTATTATTTATTATATATACTATTGTGCATAACAAGCTAGTAATAAGCTGTATGCAATTTTTAAAGTTAATGTAGTGTGCTGTATATTAAATAATAACCTGAGGCGGCTTTAATAAAGAGTTGTAAACGTTTTGCGATGCATAATTAACATATACATAATTTGAAGTGGGAACTTCGACAAAATTAAATATGGTATACTTAAAGAAATCTACAGGGCTAACTGGGTAATCCTCTAAACTAATTGAAGGTATTGTAGAATTGTGATCGTGAGAGTTTTTGAAATCATTTTTATCTAATTGCTTTTGTAAATAACATTTACCGTTACAATCTAAAAAAGGCTTATCTCTATTCTCACATAAAACACTTGCTATATAATCGTAATTAGCATAATACTCCATTATTGGCACTATAGGTTTAACCATAGCCAACAAATACATAAAGTAAAAAAATATTGCTAAAAATTGATTTTTCATTAATCTCTTATAACGTTTGGCAATATTATAAAATTAATCCCAAACCAAATAGTAAAGCGAATAAAAAAGTACTTAAAGCTAATTTCTTTAATTCTGGATCTAACAGTTTTGCTTTTTTGTTAGAATAAACCACTACAAAGTGTTTAGCTATTGGAACGTAAGCTAATAAAAATAAAAAATTAAAAATCGATGTGTAGTTAATTATTGTATAAAGAAATGCAAATAAAAATGAAGCTACTAATAAATAATAATGATAGTATTTTGCAAATTCAGCTCCTATTTTAACAACTAATGTATTTTTATTTGCTAAAATATCCGACTCTCTATCTCGCATATTATTCAAGTTTAAAACACCTGCACTTAATAAACCAACTGAAACAGCTGGTAAAAAAATTGAGAATGATAATTCTTTAGCATATAAAAAGTAACTACCACAAACACTTAACAAGCCAAAAAATAAAAACACAAAAATATCTCCTAAGCCATAATAACCGTAAGCTTTAGAACCCATTGTATATTTAATAGCCGCTACTATGCTCATTATTCCTAAAATAAAAAAAATAAAAAGGTTAAAAAAGTCATCTTTACCAAACGACACGTAGATTAAAGCAATAGCAATAATAAAAGTAATAGCTACAGAAATTTTAATAGCATTTAACATTTGTTGTGGTGAAATAGCTCCACTTTGAATTGCCCTTTCTGGACCAATACGATTTTCGTTATCTGTACCTTTTACACCATCTCCATAATCGTTTGCAAAATTTGAAATAATTTGAAATCCAATAGTAGTTAATATAGCTAATAAACAAATTAACCAATTAAAGTAACCTTGAGATGCAGCGATAAAACTTCCAACAATTATACCTGAGACAGATAAAGGTAAGGTTCTTAATCGCGCTGCGCTTATGTAGTGTTTAATCATTAAACAAACTTAAATGTATTCAATTTCTACAATTTCCTTTCTAATAATGTAGTCTTTAAGTAAAGGAGAATAACATTCTATATTTTGGTATCTTACTCTTACATTAATAAATTCTATAATTTCAGATTGAATTAACTTATCTGAACCTTTAAAGTTTTTTAACCAAACAAATTTTTGAATTTTATCGTCAAAGTCTCTAATAACTAGCGTAGCAAACTCTTTTCCTTCCAATTTAACAATTTGCCCTTCAACTACAGATGTATTATTTTTTTTCTCGTTTTTTGTTTTTTCCTTTTTATCACCTGCTAAAGCCATTAAAACATCTGGGCAAAACTTAACCATACTTAAACCCAACTTTTTACCAAATTCTCTTCCACCTGCTTCACCTTTTTCCAAATCTAATACAATACCTGATTTTTTAAATTTCTTTTCATTTTCTGAATAAAATTTAATCATAAAAATCCCTAGCTTTTGAGTTTTTTCTTTTGCTGAAAGGTTTTTAATTTCGTCTGATTGCATATATTCACAGGTTTTCTCAGCTGCTTCGTCTAAAACTTTATTTTGCGACCAGCCAGAAAAACTAAAAGCAATAATCGAAATAAATACAAGTAACTTAATTTTCATAGCTCTATAAGCTTTTAGCATTTGCAATTAACTCTGCTATATCTAACACTATAATATCATTTTCTTTTTCCTTAGCTTTTACACCATCAGTCATCATTGTATTACAATATGGGCAGGCTGTAGCAATAATTTTAGGGTTTGTTTGTAAAGCATCTTCAGTTCTTAACACATTTACATCTTTATCCCCTTTTTCTGGCTCTTTAAACATTTGTGCACCACCTGCACCACAACACAAAGCAGTAGCTTTATTTCGTTTCATCTCGGTATAATTAACGCCAAGTCTTTTAATAATACTTCTTGGCGATTCATACTCAGAGTTTGCTCTACCTAAATAACAAGGGTCATGAAATGTTAGATTTTCATTTTTATATTTATCTGAAGTAATATCTAGTTTCCCTTCAGAAATTAATTGATTTATAAATTGTGTATGGTGTAATACCTTATAATTTCCACCTAATTGTGGGTATTCATTTTTGAATGTATTGAATGAATGAGGATCGCAAGTAACTATTGTTTTTACTTCGTAAGCATTAAGCACTTCTATATTCATCATAGCTTGCATTTGAAATAAGAATTCATTCCCAGCTCGCTTTGCTACATCTCCAGTACAACTTTCTTCTGTACCTAAAACAGCAAAGTCTACATTTGCATGATTCAAAATTTTTACAAAAGCTCTAGTAATTTTTTTTGCTCTATCATCAAAACTTCCCGCTGATCCAACCCAAAACAATATCTCTGGTTGCTTGCCTTGTGCCATTAAATCGGCCATAATAGGTACATTCATAATTGTAATTTTTTATTCGTGTTTTCCTTATCTAAAAACTTCAATGATTTCTTTTATTCTTCGTCTTTCCAATTTAACCTGTCCATTTGACTGTATTGCCAAGGTGCACCGTTATTTTCTATGTTAGACATCATACTATTCAACTCTTGTGGTGCTGCAGATTGTTCCATTACAAGGTAACGACGCATATCAACAATAATTGATAACGGATCAATATTTACCGGACATTCTTCCACACAAGCATTACAACTTGTACAAGCCCATAATTCTTCTGGAGTTATATAATCGTTTAGTAATTGCTTACCATCGTCTTTAAACTCTCCTTTATTAGCATCTATATTTTTACCTACTTCTTCTAATCTATCACGAGTTTTCATCATAATAGCTCTAGGCGATAATTCTTTTCCAGTAAGGTTTGCTGGACAAGCCGATGTACATCTCCCACACTCTGTACAAGTATAAGCATTCATTAACTGCACCCAGTTTAAATCGGCAACATCACTGGCTCCAAACTTTTCTGGAACTTCATTTTCTGCCCCTTCTGGTTGTGCTGCAAATGGATCTGCTGTTGGGTCCATCATTAACTTAACCTCTTTAGTTACAGATTCCAAATTTGTTAATTGCCCCTTTGGGTTTAAATTAGCAAAATAAGTGTTTGGAAAAGCTAATAATATGTGTAAGTGTTTTGAATAGTATAAATAATTTAAGAACACTAAAATTCCTGCTATATGAATCCACCAAGCGCTTCTTTCAATATAAAATAATGTTGAAGCATTAAAATTTTCGAAAATTGGTACTAAAAACTGACTTATTGGATTACCTGCATCTGCTTGTTGAAAAGGTACATCTGCAGCATTCATTATTAAAAATAACGACATTAAAACCATTTCAAAATATAAAATGTAAAGTGCATCATTTTTAGGAAAACCTTTCATTTCTTTATTCCAAAAACGTGGAATTCTAACAATCATTCTTCGTATCCAAAATACAATTACTGATGCTAAAACTAAAAATGCCAATATTTCGAATGAGCCAATTAAAACACTATAAAAACCTCCTAAAAACGAAAGTACTCTATGCGTTCCAAACAATCCATCAATTATAATTTCAATAACTTCTATATTAATAATTATAAATCCAATGTATACAATTATATGTAACACTCCTGCAATTGGACGTTTAACCATTTTAGATTGTCCTAAAGCAATCATAGCCATATTTTTCCAACGAGCACTCGGATTATCAGATCTATCAATATCTTTTCCTAGTTTTATGTTTCTTGTTAGTTTTCTAACATTTTTTACAAAAAAACCGATTCCAACAAATAAAAGAACAGCAAATAATATATTATCAATATAACTCATAGCACTATTGTTTTTTTTCTACTTCAGGCTTATAACCTTTATCCTTTTTACCAAATAATGAAAAATGTACAAAACGTTTTGGGTGCAATTTCATTTCATTTAACAATTCTTCTAACTCTTTAGAAGCGTTTGTTAAGTTTGTGTACATCCCGTCGTCTTTCATTAATTTACCTAAAGAGCCTTTACCTTGCTCTACATTAGTTAAAATAGCATTAATACTTGTAACCGTAGTTTCTAAATTTTTAACCATAGAACCAATATTGGCGTTAGATAATGTATCTGAAAGCTTTGCTAAGTTTTTAGTCATTACCTCAGCATTATTTAAAGTTTTCCCTAACTTTTCTTCATTATTTTTAACTAACGTATTTACAGATTGAGAAACTTGTTTAAAGTTTGAAACTACTGAATTTAATTGAGCAATGCTTTCTTTAATACTTTTTCTACTTTTTGCATCAATTATATCATTCAGTCCAACCATTAAAGAATCTGCACTAACAATTACATTTTCTACTTTAGCTTGTAAAGGGTTTAATTTTTCGGTTACTGAAGAAAAAATATCTGATTCTATTTCTCCCGACAAATAATCTCCTGGTTCTGCCATTTCACCTTCATAAGATGGCACAATAGCAAGCGATTTACCCCCCATCAAACTAGCACTATAAATTTTTGCAATACTTTTTTTAGAGAATTCAAAATCATTTTCAACACTAAATTCAACAATTAAATGCCCTCTTCTTTCTGGCGCTTTATCAAATTCTATATTTACAACTTTACCTACCTCTACTCCGTTAATAGTTACTACACTAGCAGTATTTAAACCTTGCACATTCGCATATTCGGTTTTATAGGTTTTTAAAGGGCCGTCAAACATATTAAGTCCTTTTAAAAAGTTATAGCCCCAAATAAATAAGCCTATAACTACAACAGCAAATATTCCTGTTTTTAATTCTCTTGTTATTTTCAAAATAAAGTGTTTTTGAATAGCAATAATACTAATTATTTTTGTGAGTAGTAAAGTTTAATACTACGATTTTTTAACCACGCTTGTTACTGGCACTTTTTTACCATTTTTAAAAGCAACAATAAACGAAGAGTTATAGCCTTTTGACTTTGCCAATTGGTGAAGTTTTTTTATTTCTGAATAGCTTGAAGTTGAACCTAAATAATACTTATAAAGTTTAGATACTTTAACTCTTTCAATATTTTTTAAGCCTTTAAAATTATATGCTTTTGTTGCTAACTTTCTTCCTCCAGAGGCTATTTGTACTTTAAAAACTACAGATTTATCTATTTTAACGCTTGTTGAAGTACTTGAAGTAACTGTTTTAGTTTTTACTTCTTTTATTTCTGAGTTTGCAACCGTATTTATATTTAACTGATTAATGTATTTTTTAATCCCTTTAAAAATAGACGCTGAAAACTTTTGCTTTCCACTTGCCGAATTTAAAAAAGAAGCTTCGCTTTTGTTAGTTATAAAACCAGTTTCAATTAATATACTTGGCATATATGTTTGATGTAAAACCACAAAACCTGCTTGTTTTACACCTCTGTTTTTTCTTTTTAACGAATAGGTTAAATCATCCTGTATAATACTTGCTAATTGAATACTTTGGTCTAAATACTCTTCTTGCATTAAGGTTAAACCAATAATAGATTCTGGCGAGTTTGGATCGAATCCTTTATAATTTGTTTTATAATTATCTTCTAATAAAATTACAGAGTTCTCCGCTTTTGCAACTTCAAAATTTCGTTTATTTGCGTGTGTACCTAAAACCCAAGTTTCGGCTCCATAAGCACTAGATGTATGCGCATTACAATGTATGGATACAAATAAATCTGCATCAGCCTTGTTAGCTATTCTACCACGCTCCCATAAATCTATAAAAACGTCTGTTTTTCTAGTATAAACAACTTTAATATTTTTTTCTTTTTCTAATAATTTTCCAACTTGAAGAACAATATTTAAAGCAATATCCTTCTCTTTCATTTTTTTATAACCAACTTTTCCAGGGTCTTTTCCTCCGTGACCTGCATCTAAAACAACTACATATTCTTTTTTTTGAGCAAAAATGCCTTCATTTCCAAAAAGAAATGCAATAAAAAATACGAAAACACTAAGGAATTTCGTTGTTATTTTAATTTTAGAAAGAGTTGTGAGTTCATCAATTATTTTAATTATTTTTGGCAACTAATATATGCTAAAACAATTATTAGGCCATATATTAAGTTATGGTAAATTTTGGTTGAAATATTTATAAGCTAAATTAAAAAAACTTATGCTTTCAACCCAATTTTAATACGTATTTTATAAAATCTATATTATTAAAACGAATACTAAATATTCAATATTATTTTTAATTGCTGTTTTTATCAGTAATACATTTTTGTATTCGCAAGAATTAAAAACTATACCCAGTAAAAAAATTCCTGCAAAGGTAAAAGATACAGTTACACCAACTGTTCTTAAAGACTCTCTAGTTTTTAATAAAGATTCTTTACTAATTAAAAAGGTTGACACAATAAAGCCTAAAGAAGTTTTAGAAAACATTATTGAACACAGTGCAGATAGTTTAATTAGGCAAGACATTAAAAACAATAAAATTATACTGTATAAAAATGCCAAGGTTAATTACGGAGACATTAACCTTCAGGCTGGTTATATTGAAATTAATAACAATACTAATATTATACTTGCCAAAGGAATAAAAGATAGTATTGGTGAGTATGCACAACACCCTGTTTTTACACAAGGCTCACAAGAGTCTGTTCAAGATTCATTAATGTTTAACTTCAAAAGTGAAAAAGCTAAAATTTGGAATTTAAAAACCGAACAAGAAGGTTTAATTATTTTAGGTGAAAACAGTAAAAAATATAACGACTCAATTATTTTTATTGAGAACATTAAAATAACCTCATCTCAAAAAGAAAATCCAGATTATTATATAAAAATTAAAAAAGCAAAGTTTATAAAAGACAGTAAATTAGTTGCTGGTAGTAGTCAATTGGTATTAGCTGATGTTCCAACACCTGTTATTTTACCTTTTGCATATGTACCTTTAACAAAAGGAAGAACTTCAGGTTTTTTAATGCCTACTTGGGGTGAAAACAATACGCAAGGTTATTTTTTACAAAATGGAGGTTACTATTTTGTTGTTAACGATAATTTAGATTTAGCCGTTTTAGGTGACATATACACAAATGGTAGCTGGGGTTTAAGAGCCGAATCTAGCTATAAAAAACGCTATAGGTATTCTGGTAACTTTACGTTTAGGTACGAAAATTTAATTAGCAGTTTAAAAGGTCTTGACGATTATGGTAAAACCGCAAACTATAACCTTAGATGGAGTCACAGTCAAGATAGTAAAGCAAGCCCAAACTCTAGATTTTCTGCTTCTGTGAATATGGGTAGTAGTAAATACTATAAACAATCTAATAACGAATACAATACAAACTCGTTTTTAAACAATACTTTAAGTTCTTCTGTTTCTTATTACAAAAAATTTGTGGGTACACCATTTAATATAAATATGGCTGTTACACACTCGCAAAACACAAATACAGAAACTATTAATATGACATTGCCTAATTTTCAATTAAATATGGATAGGCTTTATCCATTGGCAGGTAAAGGAGGCACAAAAAAGAATGCAATTCAAAAAATTGGATTAAATTATTCTATGAAAGCAGAAAATAGAATAACTACAGATGATGATTCTTTTTTCAAAAAAGAAATGTTTGATCAAGCCAGAGCCGGTGTAAAACACACAGCATCATTAAACACCAATATGAAAGCGCTTAAATATTTTACTATATCTCCAAGTGTTTCATATAATGAAGTTTGGCAATTTGATAGACTTACAAAAGAATTTGATGATGTTGAAAATGCTGTTGTCAAAGATACTGTAAGTGGTTTTAATTCTTTTAGAGAGTATAGCTCTTCTGTTTCATTATCTACTACCTTATATGGTATGTTTAAATTTAAAAAAGGAAAAATTGAAGCTATTAGGCATACGGTTAGACCAAGTTTATCTTATTCTTACCGCCCAGATTTTGCTTCAAATTATAATGAAGAATTTCAACAAAGTGAAGATCCAACAGATATTGCTACATACTCTCCTTTTGAAGGTGGACTTTATGGAACACCTGGAAGTGGGCTTTCAAACAGTTTAAGTATTGCTTTAAATAACAATGTTGAAGCCAAATTACGTTCAAAAGATTCAACCGAGACTGAAGCAAAAAAAATTATTTTACTAAACAATTTAAACTTTTCAACCAGCTACAATATGGCAGCTGACTCTTTAAAATGGAGCCCTGTTAATATGACTGCCGGAACAAAGTTATTTGACAATAAATTATCATTAAACGCCCGTGCAACATTAGACCCATATGCTATAGATGTTACAGGTAAACGTATAAACACCTTTAATATAAACAATGGCGGTAGTTTATTTAGAATTACAAACGCAGGTTTAACTATGAACTATTCTCTTTCATCTAAAGATAACAAGAAAGGAAACAGTGCTGCTGATAGAAATAGAGATGCCAATAACTCTGATGGTATTTTTGGTGAAAATTTAAGAAACTCAAATCAACTTGGAGGTAACGAAGAAGAAGGAGAAGAAAAAGAAGCCAAATTATATCTTGCAAATATGCCTTGGACTTTAAAATTGGCATACGCTCTAAATTATTCAAATAGTGCTAGGCAAAACGAAATTTCATCACATTCATTAATGTTTTCTGGAGATATAGATTTAACACCTAAATGGGCCGTTGGATTTTCATCTGGTTACGATATGAAAAACCAAGGTTTTAGTTATACTCAACTTCGTTTTTCTAGAGATTTAGATAGCTGGAAATTAAACTTTAACTGGGTTCCTTTTGGAACGCGACAAACATACTATTTCTTTGTTGGTGTAAAATCTTCTATGCTTAGCGATTTAAAGTATGATAAAAATAAAGCTCCTGATAAAACATTATTTTAAAACTTCTAGATTATGAAAAAAATAATAAACACTAGTAATGCTCCGGCTCCAATAGGGCCTTACAACCAAGCAATTTTAACAGGTAATACGCTTTACACTTCTGGTCAAATAGCAATAAATCCTGCCACAGGAGAATTAGTTTTAAACTCTATAAAAGAAGAAACAACTCAAGTTATGGAAAATTTAAAGGCTGTTTTAGCAGAAGCTGAAATGACTTTTGAAAACGTAATAAAATCATCAATTTTTATTTCAGATATGAATACTTTTTCTGAAATAAATGAAGTTTATGGTAGTTATTTTAACGCAGAAACAGCTCCAGCAAGAGAAACTGTAGAAGTTGCAAACCTTCCTAAGTTTGTAAATGTAGAAATATCTGTAATTGCTATTAAGTAATTAACTAAAGTGCTTTTATTAACAACTCTGCACTTGCAGGATTTGTAGCCAAAGGAACATCGTGCACATCGCATAAACGCATTAACATTGCAATATCTGGTTCGTGCGGATGCATACCTAAAGGATCTCTAAAAAAGAAAACCATATCTGTTTTTCCTTCAGCAACTCTACTCGCTATTTGAGCATCACCTCCGTATGGTCCAGACAAGTATTTTTTCACAGTTAAACCAGCTTTTTCAGCGTGTTTACCTGTTGTTCCTGTTGATATTAATTTAATTTCTTTAGCTAAGATTATAGCTTTAAAATCCATTAAAAACTGAACCATCTCAGTCTTTTTTCCATCGTGTGCTATTATTGCAATTTCCATAAAATAAAGATATTAAAAATCTATTTAATAGTATTTGAATATTCAATTAAATCTACCAGTTTAGTAGCATAACCAAACTCATTATCGTACCAACAAATAATCTTAAAAAACTGATTATTTAACTCCATACTAGCTGAAGCATCGAAAACAGAAATTCTTGGTTCAGAAACAAAATCTTGAGACACAACCTCGTCATTAGTATACCCTAAAATTCCTTTTAATTCATTTTCTGAAGCTTTTTTAATAACTTCTTTCAAGTTTAAAAATGATGTTGGGTTATTAAACTTCACCGTAATATCAACCAAAGATACATCTGGCACAGGAACTCTAACAGCCATAGTTAACACCTTATTTTTTAAAGCTGGTATTATTTTAGTTAATGCTAAAGATGCTGAGGATGTTGTTGGAATCATATTACTTAATGCAGCTCTACCTCTTCGCCAACTATCTTTAGGACCATCTACAGTATTTTGGCTAGATGTAACACAATGTACTGTTGTAACCATAGCTTCTTCAATATTAAATTTGTTGTGTAAGGTATTTAATATTGGAGCTAAACAATTAGTAGTGCAAGATGCATTTGAAAACACCAAATCTTCTTTTGTAAGTTTATGGTTATTAACTCCCATTACAAACATTGGCGCATTTTTAGAAGGTGCAGAAATTACTACTTTTTTAGCGCCAGCTTTTAAATGCAATGATGCTAAATTTTTATCTGTAAAATATCCTGTAGATTCAATAACATAATCTACATTAACTTTATTCCATGCAATATTTTCTGGTTTTGATTCTGAAGTTACTCTAATACGTTTACCATTAACAATTAAAGTATTATTTTCTATTGTTACAGTTCCATTAAACTTACCATGCACAGAATCATACTTAAGCGCATAGGCAATATATTCAACAGACATTAAATCATTAACAGCAACAATTTCAACATTATTCCTATTAATTATAGATCTAAAAGCAATTCTTCCAATTCTTCCAAATCCATTAATTCCTACTCTAATCATTTAATTTAGATTGGTATTCTTCTTCGAGTTGAGCAACTCCAAAATTTAACAATTCATTTGTTTCGTACTTTTCATCTTTATTTGAAGAATCTAAAAGAAGTTCGTTTTTTTTAAAATACAAAACTCTCTTATAAACTTTGGCTTTACTACTAATTTCTTCTGAAGGAAATAGTTCGTATATTTTAATACAAACCAATTCATCCTCATCAAAATAAAAGGCTTTAAGCTTCACAAAATTATTTTCTAGATAATCTTTGTGCTTAACTTTTACTATTTTTTGTCTATAAAAGGTGGTATTCTTTTCAGAAACGTTTTTTGTAATTCTCTTTTTCTTTTTGAAGTTTTTTAATTCGTCTACACTTATACTATCAAAATCTTTTGAACTAGCATTTACATGGTAAACAAAACTATCTACTCCATTTACATAGTTATCAATTTTTTTAACGAGTTCTCTTTTTATTAGTTCATTTGGGTCTGGCTCAACAACTTTTGTTTTACAAGACACCATTAAAATAATAAGAAAACATACTAAAAAAAATCTATTCATATTATATGGACATTATATCACTTACTCTTAATAGCTCTCTATTTATATTGTGTTTTCCTTTCACAGCTTTTTCCAAATCGGTTGTTTCAATCTTACCGTCTACTAAACCAACCATTAAGTTAGTTTTACCGTCTAACAACAACTCTACCGCTTTAACTCCTAATCTGCTTGCAAGTACTCGATCAAAACAACTTGGAGCTCCACCACGTTGCATATGACCTAATACAGAAACTCTTACTTCGTATTCAGGTAAATTTTCTTCAACATAATTGGCAAGTTCAAATACACTTTTACCAATTTTATCTCCTTCTGCAACTACAACAATACTAGAAGATTTACCGGAGCGTTTACTTCTCTTTAGAGACTCCAATAACCTATCTAACCCTAAATCTTCTTCAGGCACTAAAATTTCTTCAGCTCCAGCACCTACACCTGCGTTTAATGCAATAAACCCAGCATCTCGCCCCATTACTTCAACAAAAAATAAACGGTTATGAGAACTTGCTGTATCTCTAATTTTATCTATTACATCTACCACAGTATTTAATGCTGTATCATAACCTATTGTAAAGTTGGTTCCATAAATATCGTTATCTATAGTTCCTGGAACACCAATACATGGAAAACTGTATTCATCATTAAAAACCATTCCACCAGTAAAAGTTCCGTCTCCACCAATTAATACCATAGCATCAATACCTTCATTTAATAGGTTTTGATGTGCTTTAGCTCTACCTTCTTTAGTTCTAAACTCTTGAGATCTTGCCGATTTTAAAATGGTACCTCCTCTATTAATTGTATTACTTACCGAGCGAGCATTTAATTTAATAAAATCACCTTCTATTAAACCTTCATAACCTCGATAGATACCAACACATTCTACATTGTAATAATGACATGCGCGAACTACTGCTCGTATTGCAGCATTCATACCTGGTGAATCTCCACCTGAGGTCATTACTCCTATTTTTTTTACTTTATTTTTCATTTTTCGAAATGCAAAGTTAAAATTTAATTTTAAATCAACCCTAAAATTCTAATTTTGAATTATTTACAATTATTCAAAAAAAATTAGTTTACTTCCACAAAAACTTAGGGTATACACCTTCTTCTTTTAATTTTTGAATTTCAGCTTGAACATAAGCTTTATCCTCTTTATAAGTTACTCCAAACCAACGCGCATTAGATTTTAATACTTTTAGGCTTGCTGTTTTATTTGTAATTACGTGGTTTATTACTGAAGGAATAAAAAATTCTGCTTTTGGCTCTTTATAATTTTCTTCTAAAAATGCTTCGAACATTGATGAAGAAATATCGAAGTATTTAGGTGTAAACCCAAAACAATTCATTGAAACTATTGTTTCTTCAGAAATTGGCACTAATTCTTCTTGATCGTTTTTAAATTTTAATGCTCCATCTATTTTTTCTATATGTGTGCGTTCTGTAATTCCTGTTAACAATGCTTCATCATCTACAAAACATTCTCCTCTAGAAACAAATCCGTGTTCAGAAATTGTGTTTTTTAACACATACCCCATCATATTAAAATTAGTAGAATTTTTATCTGTTTTCTTAAATTCATCTGCCAATCCTTGAAAAGCTTCTCTACCATAAAAATCATCGGCGTTGATAACTGCAAAGTTTTCATTAACTGCATCTTTTGCCATTAATAAAGCGTGACCAGTACCCCAAGGTTTTTCTCTTCCTTGTCCTTTAAATTTTTCTGGAATATTATCTACTTCTTGAAAAACATATTCCACGTCTATTTTACCTTCTAATTTAGGTGCAAAAAAACCTTTAAAATCTTTTTCAATACTTTTTCTAATTATAAAAACTACTTTACCAAACCCAGCTTGAATTGCATCGTAAATAGAGAAATCTAAAATTGTATCTCCTTGTTCTGAGAATGTATCTAATTGTTTTAATCCTCCATATCTACTTCCAACACCTGCGGCTAAAATAACTAATGTAGGTTTGCTCATATGTATTAATTTTTAAATTTAATTAATGTATTTTGTTTAATAATTGTATCTGCTTTTTTTACTGCTGCTGAATCTACAACTTTTTTCTTTTTTAAGCCTAATTTTTCTAATAATTCTCCTCCATTATCAAAATCTATTTGATAACTAATTCCAACTCCTTGGGTATACCCTTCTTCTTCTCCACTATATTGAATTTCATTTTGTCTATTAAATACAGAAGACCTTAACGTTCCTTCTTCATTCATTAAAAATTCAACATTTACTTCTCCAATTACACTTGTTTGTTCTTTAGAACCTACTGGAACTCCAACTTTACCGTTAATTAATATTCTGTCGTTTAACTGGTAATCAACATCAATACTAATTTGATCATACGTATCTAAGTTATCAATACTATTTTTTTCACCAACCGTATAAACAGGCTTTAACTTAAATTTATTATCTCCTTG
Organism: Lutibacter oricola; assembly: GCF_900106565.1. Lineage (GTDB taxonomy): Bacteria > Bacteroidota > Bacteroidia > Flavobacteriales > Flavobacteriaceae > Lutibacter > Lutibacter oricola. Next base: position 46,346 of record NZ_FNNJ01000006.1, on the reverse strand, counting down.
ATTAAATATATTATCGAAAGCATTAGATAACATATCCGTTGCCGTACCATACACCAATCCATTTGTGTTTACGCTTAAATCATTTTCATTATAAAAAGATCCTGAAGCTAGTAACGACACAAAATTTAATGTTTTACTATTACCATCATTGTCATTTAATTTAAACTCTAACTCTGATGCTACTGTAGAACTAGAATTAGGAATTTCAATATCAAACGCTCTTTGAGAATTAAATAATTCTCCTGAAAAACGAGTTATTAAATCGATAGGAATTTTTCTATTTGTGTTTACATTTTCTAATAAAGTTCTTGGATTTGCCGAGACTCTGTAAACGGCTTCAATGTCTAAAATTGCAGTAAACGGATCGCCGCTCCAAGAAATACTACCTCCTTTTCTAACCGTAAATGGTTTATTTATAAAACCTCCGTATTTAAAGTTATATATTCCGTTGTCTACAATAAAATCACCATACATATCGAATTTATCTTTGGTGTCTAAAGCTATTTGTAAATTTCCGTCTCCGCTACCTTTTAAATAACTACCAGTGGCTTTGTCTAATACCATTTCTACAACAGCATCTGGAGTAACTTCTAGATTAAAATTTAACGACATTCCTTTCAACTTTTCTGAAATAAAAGCCTTTCTTATTTCTTCAATATTATCAGCATTTTTATTTACAAAACGTATAAGTTGATTGTCTTCTACCGTTTTAACATCACTAATTGGAATTACAAAATGAGTTCCTTTATTGGTTTTACCTGTTACATCTATAACTAGCTTATCTGTTGGACCAGAAAGCGTTGCGGCTCCTTGTAAATATCCTGTTCCAAAATAAATTGAATTTTCTTCTTCTTCGGTATCTAACACCAATAAATTTTGAGTATTTAAATCTAAATTTAAATTCCAAGTTTTAAAAAACGAATGTTTTAATGTACCTGTTAAATTACCCTTTGTTTGGTGTTTTGTATCTTTTAAAGTTACATCTTCAAAAGTAAAAGTTTGTTTATCCAATGCAATAATACTCGTTCCTTCCATGGCATAATCTACATTTATGTATGGAAATGATAAACCTACTTTATCTAAAAATAAATCTCCTGTCATATCTGGATTGTTCATTTTACCAGTAAAATTAACATTACCATAAACAAAACCTCTAATGTTTGTAAAAACATCTTCACCTAACGGACTAAAAGCATCTAATTTAAACTCTTCAAAATCTACAATTACATCGAGTGTAGGCTCTTTGGGTGTAAAATCTAAATCTCCTTTGGCAGAAAAAGTTATAAAATCGTCTCTTACTAACGTAGAGCTTAACTTATATTTTGTTACTGAATTATCACCTTCAATATTAATTTTTAAATCTCCCTGTTTAGAATTATTTATATGAAAATTATTTAAAGATAGATTTGCTTCTGGCTTAATTTTATTGTGTAACTGACTATAATTTAGTTTACCATTAATTAATCCTTTTAAACTTAAACTATCAATTTTTGGTGTAATATTTTCGAGCTTTACATTGGTAAATTTAAAATTAAGTTTTTTTGAAACTGTGTCGTTAACAATACCCGAAAACTCAATTTTTTGATTTTCTGAAGCTATTAAAAAAGGGCTAATATTATAAGTATTAGTTACATTATCAAATATAACTTTGTTTAACTTGTTATTTTTAGGGTTAATTCTCCAACGCTTATCTTTAAAGGTAAAATTAGAATTTTGCAATCCAAACACCGATTTATTATTACTATCTAATGTGTGAAAAAACGATAAGTTATATTTATCTTTTTTCTCAATTCCGTTTTTAAACTCCGTTCTAAAATACAAGGTGTCATTTAACGTAACATTTACCAACTGAAACTTAGAAATATCATAATAATCAGAGTTTATTTTATCTATAGACAACTGCGTATTAAATAACGGGTTTTTATTATCTATTTGTAAACTAAGCTTTTCAATACTATTCTTATAGGCTTCAATTATTGGCGATTTCATATTTAATTTAAACAAATTATTGTCTGAATTAATATTACCACGAATAATTGTATTTGGTCCTAAATTAACATCCGGATAAAAAATCTCAACTATTTTATTGTAAATTTTAAAACTAAAATCTAGTTCTTGTCCTGCTGTTACTTCATTCGGTTTGTAATTGGTATAAATACTACCAATTGAGTTTTGAACTAAATTACCTAATTCATTAACTTTAAATTTACCACGAACCATTCCTTCAATAATTTCAGAAGAATTAATGGTTATTGTTCTAATGCTGTCCTCAAAACTTGATGTTACATTAAAATCTTTAAAAAAGTAGTTTCCTTTTGGATTTGAGTATAATGAGTTTTTAAACTTTACAGTACCAACTAAATCATCTAAAGTATTTCCTTTTACATTAATATTTATTTCACCTTTTACATTGGCAATACTATCTCGCTGAAATACTTTTATTGTTTTTAAATCGCAATAATCTACTACTGTATTAAAATCGAATGTATAAACATCGTTAGATAAATCGGCCAAACCAGCAAAATTAAGTTTTAGGTTGTCATCATTTACTTCAACCTCTCCATTAAAATGTTTATTTTTTACAACACCGTTTACACCTATATTATTATATGTATACCCATTATAATCATAACTTAAAATGGTTCCTATTACTGAAGTATTCATTTCTTCTAGCGTAAAACCTTTTCCGTCTACATCTGCTTCTAATGATACATTACCATATTTAGAATTTTTTAATATCTCATTCAACTTAAAATCCTCAATTCTTATATGACCTTTGTATGAAGCTTTATCAATCTCAGAAATATTTGACAATTCTAGGTCTGAAACTGAAGTACCCAAATCGGTATTTAATGTTAACTGTGCATTTATTTTTTCTTCGGTAATATGTGTATCTCCAATAATATTAAACCTTCCAAACATTTTAAAAGATGATGGCAAGGTATTACCCAAAACATTTGGCAGTAATTTTTTTAAGTGGTTATAATCTGATGTTAAATTGGCTAGCTTCCCTTTTAATTCAAATCCATTATCTCTATTAAATGAATTTATAAAATTTAAATCTCCTTTAATTATTGCGTTCTGATCAGATTTTAAATCCATATTCTTGGCCGTAAAATCGTTTAGAACTCCAGAAATTTGTGTTTTAAAATGTAGCACATCTTCCGTTCCAATTTCATCATAAAAATTCTTCAAATCGGTTAACGATAAATGAGCTTCTGTAACATTTGCACTAACATTTACTTTATTGTTGAAATCTGAGAAATCTTCTCGTTTATAATTAAACTCAATATCTGCTTTTAAGTTAGAGGTTTCTGTTTCTAGTTTCGTGTTTTCAAACTTCATAAAACTTTTAGTGTAAGTAAAATCACTTTTTAAGCTTTTTACAAATACATTATGAGTTTCTACAAACGAAATATCTTTAATCGCTACATTAACATTTGGGCCTTGTATTCTAAAATCTTTTGCTACACCTTCTATTTTTTTAAAAAACACAGGCAAAGGTTCAGCATCATTTTCATCAATTATATAAACTTCTCCCTTTTCAAGGTTTAATTTTGAAGAAGTCATTAAAAAACCAGAAGGTTTGTCAGACACTGTTCCGTCATCAAACTTATCTACAAAAACGGTTAAACCATCATCAACTTCACCTTTATAAGTTTTTATATTTAGCTTAAAATTATCTAAAGAAATTGAACCAAACTCAAGTTTTGAGTCCATCATTTTTTTGAAACTCAAAATTGACGTAGAAAGATTGTTTACATAAATTAAAGAATCTCCGTGATGATCTTTTATAAAAACATTTTTTAGCTGAACCTGACCCAAAAACGCCAAATCAACTTTTTCAACATTTATAGCAACATCAAACTCATTATGCAAATAATTTGTAGCCTTTTTACCCAAACTTGTTTGCACTGCCGGTATAGACAACAAAATACTTACCAACACTAATAATAGTGCTAGAACAAGCAAAATTCTGACAAGTATTTTTTTTAATCGTTTGATAAGCTGTAAATTTGCATTTTTTATGGCAATATTCGTGCCTTTTTTGTTTAAAATATGGTTAAAAATAGATCAATTTATATTCTAGGTATAGAATCGTCTTGCGATGATACCAGCGCTGCTGTTTTATGCAACGGAAAAATACTTTCTAATGTTGTAGCAAATCAAGAAATACACGCCAAATATGGTGGTGTTGTTCCTGAATTAGCTTCACGTGCGCATCAACAAAATATTGTTCCTGTAATACAACAAGCAATTGAACAAGCAAATATCGATAAAAAAGACTTAAATGCCATAGCTTTTACTAGAGGACCTGGTTTAATGGGATCTTTATTAGTTGGTACTTCTTTTGCTAAGTCTTTATCGCTAGCTTTAAACATTCCTTTAATTGATGTAAATCATATGCAAGGACACGTTTTGGCTCATTTTATTGATGAAGAAGGACAAGAAAAACCGCCTTTCCCTTTTATGTGTTTAACTATTAGTGGCGGCCATACTCAAATTGTAAAAATTACCGATTATTTTTCTATGGAAGTAATTGGTGAAACTATTGACGATGCTGTTGGTGAAGCTTTTGATAAATCTGCAAAAATTCTTGGACTTCCTTATCCTGGTGGGCCATTAATTGATAAATATGCTAAACTTGGAAATCCAAAAGCATATAAATTTACCAAACCAAGAGTTAAAGATTTAAACTATAGTTTTAGCGGTTTAAAAACTGGTATTTTATATTTTATTCAAAAACAAGTAAAAGAAAATCCAAATTTTATTGAAGAAAACTTAAACGATATTTGCGCTTCAATTCAACAAACAATTACAGAAATTTTATTCGACAAACTTAAAAAAGCAAGCTTAGAAACAGGTATAAAACACGTAGCAATTGCTGGTGGTGTTAGTGCAAATTCTCAAATTAGAAACACTTTAAAATCTTTTGAAAACACCTTAGGCTGGACAACTTACATTCCTAAATTTCAATTTACTACAGATAATGCTGCTATGATAGCTATTGTTGGTTATTATAAATATTTAGAAGGTATTTTTGCTGAAGAAAATGTAGTTGCAACGGCAAGATTAAAAGTAAACGAGCAATAATTTATTTTAATTTTAACTATTTATATTAATTCTAAATTGTAACTTTGCAAAACAAATGAACACTTATATCCGAAAAATATTAGCCGTATGTATGGTAGCAATTCTTATGCTATCTACAACGTCGTTTTCGGTATACAAGCATTTTTGTGGTGGTAATTTAGTTGATGTTTCAAATTATGAAACTGTAGATGATTGCTGTGATGTGGTTATAAAATCTTCCAAAACCGATAGCTTGAATTTTTCAGCTGAAGATTGCTGTAAAAATGAGTCGGCAGAAAAAGAACCTTTACATTTTGACTCAAACGAAGTAGTTAAAATTAAAAAAAGCCAAGTTATTTTTATAGCTTCATTTTATTCTACATTTATAAAAAAAGCAACTAAACTAACCACTTCAAATAAGTTTTACGCAAACTTATTACTGCCCAAAATAACACAAAACAGGCAAGTTTTATTCCAATCATTTCTTATTTGATTAGTATTCTATTTAATTAAAAATAATGTCATCCTAAAAGGCTGACTAATTATCAATTACTTAGAATCTAAAAATGAAAAAACACATAATTCTTATGTTAATACTATTTCCTTTAGTAGTATTTTCGCAAACTAAAATTAAAGGAACCGTACTAGACAGTAATAACACGCCTATTTTTGGTGTAAATGTTTATTGGAAAAACACATCTATTGGAGCTACAACTGATGAAAATGGTAAATTTGAAATTAACCTTATTAAAAGCACACATCTTCTTGTAGCAAGTTACATTGGTTATAAAACAAAAGAAACTGTTATTCAAAACCAGAATACTTTAACTATTGTTTTAACTGCAGAAAACGAATTAGACACAGTTACTGTTAAAAGCCGAAAACAAAGTTCACATAGATCGTCATACGTATTACAAAATGTAATAAATGTTAACAAAGGTGAATTATTAAAAGCCGCATGTTGTAATCTAGCAGAAAGCTTTGAAACAAACCCTTCAATTGATGTAAACTTTACAGATGCTCTAACTGGAACCAAACAAATTAAAATGTTAGGTTTACAAAGCCCATATATTCAAATAGTACAAGAAAACATTCCTAATATTAGAGGAGCAGCTCAAAATTTTGGGTTAACATTTACTCCAGGAACTTGGGTAGAAAGTATTCAAATTACTAAAGGTGCAGGAAGCGTAATTAACGGCTACGAAAGTATTACAGGACAAATAAATGCTGAATTGGTAAAACCATTAACAGATAGTAAATTATTTGTAAATGCATATGGTGCCATTAACGGTAGATTAGAATTAAATACTCATATAAATCAAAAAGTATCAGACAAATGGAACACTGGTTTATATATTCATGGGAATTTAAGAGACAATAAAATAGACAACAATAATGATAATTTTATCGATGCTCCTCTAATGAAACAAGTTAATGTTATGAACAGGTGGCAATATACCAATACAGAAAAAGGTTGGGTAAGCTTTATTAACTTTCGTTATTTAACAGATAGTAAGCAAAGTGGTGAAGTTGAATTTAACCCAGATATTCATAAAAAAACAACTACTTATTGGGGAAGCGAAATTGACACCGAACGCTTTGAAACTTCAGCAAAAATAGGCTATGTATTTCCTGATATGCCTTATAAAACTTTCGGCCTTCAAATGTCATATAGCAATCATAAACAAAACTCTTATTTCGGATTAAAAGATTACAATATTAAACACCAAAGTTTATACGCTAACTTTATTTACAACTCTATTATTTCAAACACAAAAAATAAAATTAGCACAGGTATTAGTACAACTTATGATGATTTTGATGAATTAGTTTTAACAAACTCTTATGTTAGAAATGAAAAATCAATTGGCGTTTTTTTTGAATATAATTATGACAATTTAGATAACTTAAGTCTATCTGCAGGAATTAGAATAGACCATCATAATTTATTAGAAACTTTTATAACTCCAAGGCTACACATTAAATACACTCCTTGGGAAACAGGAACTCTAAGATTATCTGGTGGAAGAGGAAAACGAAGCACTTCTATTTTTGCTGAAAACCAGAAACTTTTTGGCACCAACAGAACTATTAATATTGTAGCTAATAATGGCGATTTTTATGGTTTAAAACCTGAGATTGCTTGGAATTATGGAGTTTCATTCAATCAGAAATTTAATTTATTTAATAGAAAAGGTGATATTACTTTTGACTATTATCAAACAGATTTTGACCAACAAATAGTTGTAGATTGGGAAAACCCATCACAAATTTCATTTTATAATAACACCACAAATAGTAATGCTACTAGTTTTCAAGCTGAAATTAATTATAGCCCATTTACACACTTTACAATTAGAACAGCCTACAAATACCAAAACATAGAAAACAATTATATTTCTGGTGTTAAACAAGCTCCTTTGCAGGCTAAAAACAGGTTCTTTACCAATCTTGGGTTTCAAACCCATCAAAATGAAAAAGGTGGAAATTGGAAGTTTGATTACACTTACAATTGGCAAAGTAAACAACGAATACCAGATACAAGTATATATAACACCATATACCAACAAGGTGAGTTTTCTAATAGTAACAGCATAATGAATGCTCAAATTACCAAAGTATTTTCACCTAAATTTGAATGGTATATTGGTGGTGAGAATTTAACAAATAGAAAACAACAAATTCCAATTTTAGGAGCCGATAATCCTTTTGGTACAAATTTTGACACAAGTTTAGTATATTCGCCTATACTAGGAGCAAATTATTTTACAGGAATTAGATTTAACATTGAATAAACATAAATTATGAAAAAAATATTATTAATTATTGGAATACTTTTTATTAGTATTTCTACACAAGCTCAAGAAAAAAAGAAAAATGCACGTACTTCATTTGAAGTAAATGGTGTTTGCGAAATGTGTAAAGACAGAATTGAAAAAGCTACCCTAAAAACTAAAGGTGTAAAATTTTGCAGTTGGAGTATTGAAACACACCAACTTTCTGTTATTTATGATCAACGAAAATTAGATGAATTAACTATTCATAAAAACATAGCTGCAGTTGGCCATGATACTAAAAAGGTAAAAGCTACTGATGAAGCATACAACAACTTACATCATTGCTGTAAATATAATAGAGAGAAACCAGAATATGGACATTAGAAATAAAAAAGCCTCGCAATTTCGAGGCTTTTTTATTATATTTTATTTACTTCCATTTTTTTATCATCTACAAAAATATTGCAGTGGATAGAAAAACTACCTCCTAAATTTGCTTTAATATTTTTACGTTCTCCTTTTGAATCTATTAAATGCCCTGTTAAATTTGAAGAAAAAGCTCCAAATCTTTCATCTTGAACTTCTCCGTTTACCAACATTTTTTCTCCGTGAAACCAAGAATTCATAACTTTAATTTCAACATTCTCATAGGTAGCTAACCATGTACTTTTCATAACATTATTTTTAATTATTATAACTATAAGTAACACTTAATATAGTTTTGTTACAACTTATAATTACTAAATTTTTTAAAATAAAAAAGCTTCACAATTGTGAAGCTTTTTTTATACTATTATTTTTTGATTAGTGGCTAGCTTTTACATCCCAACTTTCTAATATTTCTTTTACTGTTTTAATAAACATTCCACCTAAAGCACCATTAACTACACGATGATCATAAGAATGTGAAATAAACATTTTATGACGAATACCTATAAAATCTCCATCTGGTGTTTCAATAACTGCTGGTACTTTACGTACAGCTCCTAAAGCTAAAATTGCAACTTGAGGCTGATTTATTATTGGAGTTCCAAAAACACTTCCAAAACTACCAACATTAGTTACTGTATAAGTTCCTCCCTGAATTTCATCTGGCTTTAATTGGTTGTTTTTAGCTCTAACCGCTAAATCATTGACAGATTTTGTCATTCCAACTAAATTCAACATATCAGCATTTTTAATTACCGGAACAATTAAATTCCCATCAGGTAAAGCTGCAGCCATACCAAGATTTATTGATTTTCGTTTAATAATTTTATCACCATCAACTGAAATATTAATCATTGGATACTGTTTTATAGCTTGCGCAATAGCTTGCATAAAAATTGGTGTAAAAGTAATTTTTTGTCCTTCACGTGCAAAAAAATCATCTTTTACTCTATTTCTCCATTTAACAATATTAGTTACATCTACCTCAATAAACGATTGAACATGTGCAGATGTTTGAACTGATTGAACCATATGATGAGCTACCAATTTACCCATTCTACTCATTTCAATAATTTCATCTTCTCCGTTTACCGAGACTGGCGTAGCTACTTTTACAGTTTCTTTTTGTATTTTTTGAATTGGAGTTTTAACTTCAGCTACCTTTTGCACTTCAGCAACAGGCTTTCTTCCACTTTCAATATAATTTAATATATCATCCTTTGTAACTCTATCATCTTTACCTGTCCCAACAATGCTTTCTAATTCATCCATTGAAATTCCTTCCTCTTTAGCTATATTTCTAACCAAAGGTGAATAAAATTTACCGGTACTTGATATTTTCTCTATTACAGGTTCTTCAATTAATTGCTGTACCTCTTTTTCTAAAACCTCAACTTCTTCAACTTCCTCAACAATATTAGCAGCCACAGTAGCTTCTTCAACCTCTTCATCCGTTTCAATTATTGCAATAGTTTCGCCAACTTTTACAACGTCATCTACCTCAAATAAAATTTCAACAACTTTCCCTTCAACTTCACATGGAACCTCAGAATCTACTTTATCTGTAGCTATTTCTACAACTGCTTCATCCATTTCAACACTATCCCCAACATTTTTTAACCAAGCTGTTATTGTTGCTTCTGCAACACTTTCACCCATTTTAGGAAGTTTTACTTCAAATTTTGACATAATGTTATTTATTTTAGAGCTGCAAACTTACAAAAAATATAGCCCATTTTTTAATTTCAGGCTATATATAATTAAATACAAACTTCATATTATTTTATATTATTCTACCTGTTTTGCGTTTATTTATGAATTAAATTTAAATTTAAACCAAAAACAAACCTCTTTTTACACAATCAACAACAAATCTAAATATCACTAAAAAATCTGTTTAAACAATAATTCAAAAAAAAACCGAACAAAAGTTCGGCTTAAAATAATATAGTTTTATAAAAATTTAAATTGTCATAGAAAACACTCTAGTACCTGGTTTATTATCAATTAATCTTAGATCAAAGGCCATACAAACGTTTCTCACAAACATTCTTCCTTCTTCTTTAACTGTAATTTTATTTTCAGAAACTTCAATTAAACCATCATCAATAATTTCTTGCAATCGCTCAATAATTTCAGCTTTTACTTTAGTATCTAAACCTATTTTCCATTCAGTTTCTAGATTACACATTAAATTTAAAATGTGTTTTCTAATAATTAAATCTGTATCAGTTAACAAATGACCTCTAAATATTGGAATAATTCCATTGTTCACTTTTTCCGTATATGCTTCAACTGTTTTTTCATTTTGAGCAAATGCATACCAAGAATCACTGATTGAAGACATACCTAAACCAATCATTAGTTCTGTTTTACCAGCAGTATACCCCATAAAGTTTCTATGCAACTTTTTAGATTCCATTGCTTTATGTAAAGAATCGGTTGGTAACGCAAAATGATCCATACCAACTTCTACATAACCATTATCAAAAAACAATTGTTTTCCTAATTCGTATAAATGACGTTTTTCATTATCTTTTGGCAAATCATTTTCATCAAAACCACGCTGTCCAACACCTTTAATCCAAGGCACGTGTGCATAACTGTAATACGCTATTCTATCTGGTTTTAACGCAATGGTATTTTTAATAGTATTTCTTATGCTTTCTTCGGTTTGAAAAGGTAATCCAAAAATTAAATCGTGACTAATTGATGTATAACCAATTTCTCTAGACAAATCGTTTACACGTTTTACTTGCTCAAAACTTTGAACTCTATGAATTGCTTTTTGAACAACTGGATCATAATCTTGAATTCCAAAACTATTACGTCTTGAACCTAAATCAAATAATGTTTGTAATTGCTCTTTTGAAGTGTGATTTGGATGACCTTCGTAACTAAAATCAAAAGTTTCAAACTTATCGGCTCTTTTAAAAATTCCGTTAATTAACTTTTTTAAATTTTCAGAAGAAAAGAATGTTGGTGTTCCACCACCTAAATGAATTTCTCTAATTTTTGGTCGTTCAACCAACAAATCACAATATAAATCCCACTCTTTTAATAAAGTTTCAATATATGGCTGTTCAACTTCGTGACGCTTTGTAATTTTTTTATGACAAGCACAAAACGTACATAAACTCTCACAAAAAGGTAAGTGAATGTATAAACTTATACCTTCAGCTTCATTACTTTCGTCAAAAGATTTTTTTACTGTACGCTCCCAATCTTGCTGAGCAATTCCTTCTTTATCCCAAAATGGCACCGTTGGATAACTGGTATATCTTGGACCTGGAATATTATATTTTTGAATTAAATTTTTCATAATTAGTAGTGAGTAGTGAGAAATGAGTAGTGAGACACTTCTCAATACTGCCATCTCAATTCTAAAAATCTAACTTTTATACTCCTTAACTGCATCAATAAATGCTTTCGCATTATCTAATGGAATATGAGGTAAAATTCCGTGACCTAAATTTACAATGTATTTATCTTTTCCAAATTCATCAATCATTTGGCGCACCATTTTCTTAATTACTTTTGGAGGCGATAATAAACGAACTGGATCAAAATTACCTTGTAACGTAATTTTATTTCCTGTTAATTCTCTTGCAACCTTTGGAGAAACTGTCCAATCTACACCTAAAGCCGAAGCATTTGAATTTGACATTTTATCCAATGCAAACCAACAACCTTTGCCAAAAGCAATTACTGGAGCATCATCTTTCAACGCTTCAATAATTTGATTGATATATTGCCAAGAAAATTCTTGATAATCAGTTGGTGATAACATTCCTCCCCAAGAATCAAAAACTTGAACAGCATTAACACCTGCTTTTACTTTTTTCTTTAAATAAGCAATAGTTGTATCAGTTATTTTTTGCAATAATGTGTGCGCTGCAACTGGTTGTGTAAAACAAAATTCTTTTGCTTTATCGAAGTTTTTAGAACCTTGACCTTGCACACAATAGCATAAAATAGTCCAAGGAGAACCTGCAAAACCAATTAAAGGAATTTCGTCATTCAATAGTTCTTTGGTAGCTTTAATAGCTTCCATTACGTAACCTAAAGTTTCATCAATATCAGGTACAATTACATTATCTACATCTTGTTGAGTACGAACTGGGTTTGGTAACCAAGGACCAACTCCAGGCTTCATTTCAACCTCAATATTCATTGCTTGTGGAATTACCAAAATATCAGAAAATAAAATAGCTGCATCCATTCCATATCTTCTAATTGGTTGCACTGTTATTTCCGATGCTAATTCTGGAGTTCTACAACGTGTAAAAAAGTCGTACTTCTCACGAATTGCTATAAATTCAGGTAAATATCTTCCTGCCTGACGCATCATCCAAACTGGAGGTCGCTCTACGGTTTCTCCCTTTAATGCTCTTAAAAATAAATCGTTTTTGATCATTTGTTTTTTAGTTATATTTATCTGCAACAGCTTTCATTGCTATTTTAATTGCCGATCTTACTTTATAAATATCTCTTTTTGTCATGGCTGTAGCTAAAAACCAAGATTCAAATTGAGACGGAGGTAAAAACACTCCATGCTCCATCATTTTCCAAAAGAATACTTTAAACTTTTCAGTATCACTAGTTTGCGCTGATTTAAAATCTACAACTTTTTCTTTTGTAAAAAATGGATTTATCATAGAACCAAATCTATTTACCTGTAAATCAATTCCATTTTCTTTAGCTGCAGATTTCATTTCTCTCTCTAAAAATGCAGCAGTTTTTTCAAAATCTTTATACGGATTTTGTTTTTTCAATTCTTTTAAGGTTGCAATACCACAAGCCATTGCTATTGGATTACCAGATAAAGTTCCTGCCTGGTACATACCTCCTAATGGCGCTACCATTTCCATAATTTCATTTCTTGCTCCGTAAGCTCCTACTGGAAAACCTCCACCAACAACTTTACCTAAACAAGTTATGTCTGCTTCAAAACCTAATAATTCTTGAGCCCCACCAAATTGAGAGCGGAAACCTGTCATTACCTCATCAGCAATTAACAATACATCGTTATCTTTTGTTAATTCTCTTAACTGTTTAATAAATTTAGCGTCAGGTTTAATTACTCCCATATTACCTGCAATAGGCTCAATAATTACAGCTGCAACACCACCTTTTCTAATATGGTTTTCAACACTTTTAATATTATTAAACTCAGCAATTAAAGTATTTTTTACTGCTTCATCTGGCACACCTTTACTACCAGGTAAACTTAATGTTGCCAACCCCGAACCTGCTGCAACCAATAAAGCATCTGAATGCCCATGATAACAACCTGAAAATTTAATAATTTTATTATGCCCTGTATATGCTCTTGCTAAACGAATAGCACTTAAAACAGCCTCGGTACCAGAATTTACAAAACGTACTTTGTCCATTCCTGGAAACGCATCGCAAACAAGTTCAGCCATTATAATTTCACCTTTTGTTGAAGCCCCAAAAGTGTATCCTTTTTTTAAATATTTTTCAATTGTTTTTTCAACAACTCTATTTCTATGTCCTAAAATCATTGGACCATATGAAAGTACAAAATCAATATACTCATTACCATCTACATCCACAATTTTACTTCCTTTTGCGTGATCAATAAAAATTGGAACTCCACCAACAGATTTAAATGCTCTTACGGGTGAATTTACCGCCCCAACTAAATGTTTTTTTCCTTTGGTGTATAATTCTAATGATTTTTCTAATTTCATTTTTATTTTAGTATTTGGTGATTGAGCGGAGTCGAAATCAATTTCAAAAGGATAATCACTTCGACTCCGCTCAGTGACCATCGTTAAATATTCTACTTTTTCAACAGTACTTTAGCTACTTCTTTAGCAAAATAAGTTATAATTATATCTGCTCCCGCACGTTTCATAGATAGTAAACTTTCCATCATAACACGCTCTCCGTCAATCCATCCTTTTTCAGCTGCAGCTTTAATCATTGCATATTCTCCACTAACATTATAACAAGCAATTGGACGGTCAAAATTATTTTTTAAATCTCTAATAATATCTAAATATGATAATGCTGGTTTTACCATTAAAATATCTGCTCCTTCTTGATCATCGAAAGTTGCTTCTCGCATTCCTTCATCTCTATTTGAAGGATCCATTTGATATGTTCTTCTATCTCCAAATGTTGGTGCAGAATCTGCGGCATCTCTAAACGGACCGTAAAATGCCGAAGAATATTTTACAGCATATGACATAATTGGTAAATTAGGAAAACCTGTATTATCCAACGCTTCTCTAATTGTTTGTATCATTCCATCCATCATTCCAGATGGTGCAACCATATCTACACCTGCTTTTGCATGTGAAACAACTTGCTTAGCTAGGTTAACTAATGTAGCATCGTTTTCAACATCATTATCATGTATAATTCCACAATGCCCGTGACTTGTATACTCACAAAAACAAACATCTGTAATTACATATAAACTTGGATAGTTTTTTTTGATAAATCGAACAGCTTGCTGCATAATTCCATTATCATTCCAAGTTTCAGAACCAGTATCGTCTTTTGAAGTTGGAATTCCAAACAATAAAACTGCAGGAATATCTAATTCAACTACTTCATCTAATTCTTTTGAAATTTTATCTAAAGAAAAACGCTTAATTCCAGGCATAGAAACTATTTCAGTTTCAATATTTTCACCTTCTTCAATAAATAAAGGGTAAATTAAATCGTCTACCGTTAATTTGTTTTCTCTAACTAAACGACGAATACCTTCTGTTTTACGTAATCTTCTAGTTCTATTAATCATACTTCAATTTTTATTCTTGAAAATAATTGTTTGCTAATTTTAATACACTATCTACAGTAGCTACTTTTGCAACTTCTACATTTTTAAAGAATTCATTTGCTTTAGCCGCTGTTGTATCTCCAATACAAAAAGCAACAGTTTCGCCACAAGTATTGCTTTTTAAATAACTATCTATTGCTGAAGGACTGTAGAATAAAACTCCTTTATAATTACTTTCTAATTTACGAGGTGTTAATGCCGTTTTGTAACATTCAACCTCATTAATTACAATATTATTTTTTTCTAATATAGTTGGTAAATCATCTCTTCTTAAATTTCCACAGAAAAAAGTTACACTCTTTTCTTCTACATTTTCTACTAAATAATTAGCTAGTTTTTCTGCTGAAGTTTCAACGTGCGCTACCTTTCCAATTCTTTTTTCTATTAATCGTTTTGTTCTACGACCAACACAATAAATATTTTTAAAATCTAACTCTAACTTATCAAAATTATTTAGCAAAGATTCTACAGCATTTTGACTTGTAAACACTACATTTTCTATTGGATTTTTAACAACATTTCGTTTCAATCTATTGTCACGAACTGTTATAAAATCACTCATATCAATTTGAAAATTAACATCTATTAATTTTGCTTGATCTTGAGATAATGTTTTTGTTGAATAAAGTTTAACTTCTTTTTCTATTGAAATTTCAGGACGCATTAACTTTTTACCTCCTTTATCCAAAATATAAGTTGCTGCTTTTTCAGCTATATATTTAATTTTATCTTTTCTATCTGCAGGAACATCTGTAGAATATTCTAATTTCTCTTTACCATCTGGACTAAATAAAGCTCCTTTAAATTTAAAATCTTCTTTAATAATCATTGCCATTGCCCCAATTGGCGCAGTACAACCACCTTCTAACAATCTTAAAAACTCTCTTTCTACACCTACACAAATCTCTGTTTCTTCGTGGTTTATTTCTTTCAATAATTCCAACATTTCGGTATCATCACCCATTGCAGCAACCATAACGGCTCCTTGCGCTGGTGCAGGAATCATCCAATCTAATTTTAAGCCTTTTTGTTTTTCAGGTAACAAACCTAATCGTTTTAATCCTGCTGTAGCAAAAATAGCACCGTCCCAATCGTTATCTTCTAACTTTTGCAAACGAGTTTGCACATTACCTCTTAAACCAGTAATTGTATGGTTTGGATAACGGTATAACCATTGCGCTTTTCTACGTAAACTTCCTGTTGCAATAGTTGCAAAATCATTTGCAAAGAAATTTACATCGTCTTTTATAACTAATAAATCGCTAAAATCTCCTCGTTTTAAAACAGCTGCTTGCACAATTCCCATAGGTAACTGCGTAGGCACATCTTTAAATGAATGCACTGCAATATCAATTTTACCATTTAATAATGCTACATCTAAATTTCTAGTAAAAACACCTGTAATACCTAACTCGTACAAAGGCTTGTCTAAAACTTGATCTCCAATAGAATCAATTTTTACAATTTCTGTTTTACACTCTAAATGTTCTAATTGTTTAGCAACAGTATTGGCCTGCCACATAGCTAATTCGCTAGAGCGCGTACCAATTCTTATAACTCTATCCATTATTAATTGTTGACTTTTTCTGAATTGAAAATTTTACTCACCACGCTAATACTTTGATCGGCTGAAGTTTGCTCGTCTTTCAAATGTTTTACAAATTGTGTTGTTATTTTTTGAATCATTCTCGAAGTAATTACTTCAGCCTGCTCCACATCAAACCCTTTAATTTTTTTTGAATGAAAATTAATTTCGTCCTTCTGAATTGTTTGCAATGATTCTTTTAATGCATTAACTGCAGGAATATATTTTCTATGCGAAATCCAATCGTTAAATTCGGCTTTATATTTATCTATAATTGAATTTACTTTAGGAATTTCATTTTTTCTAGTTTCAATAGTTTCATCGGTAATTTTAGAAAGTTCATCAACATTAATCAAATTAACATTTTCTAAATTTCCAACCTCAGCATCTACATTTTCGGGCATTGATAAATCTAAAATTAATAACTCTTTATTTTTATCTAGGTGCTCTTTTGTTACTGTAAAACTATTAGCTCCTGTTGAAACTATTAAAATATCTGCCTTATTAATTTCATTAGATAGCTCACTAAATTCAGCAACATCCATTTCTGGGTGCTCATTTCTAAACTCTAATGATTTTGCTGTAGTTCTATTTATTAAAGTGCTGTTTCTATTATTGGTATACTCAAGTAAATTTTTACACGTGTTTTTTCCAATTTCACCTAAACCATATACTAAAATTTTCTTTTCAGAATAATTAGGAACATTTTTAATAATATACTGTACTGCAGCATAAGCTACTGATGTTGTACCTGAACTTAACTTTGTTGTATTCTTTACCTCTTTACTAGCTTGTAGAATTAAATTCATCATACGCTCTAAGTATGCATTGGTTGTACCCAATTCTTTTGCGTTCTTGTATGAGTTTTTTAACTGACCAACTATTTCGTAATCTCCTAAAATTTGACTTTCTAATCCTGTTCCAATTTTAAACAAGTGTCTTACAGCATCTTTATTTTTATAAACGTTAGATACGTTAATAAAATCTTCTACATTTCCATTTGAATATTTAACTAGTAAGCTAATTAATTCAAAAGGGTGTTTTGCAAAACCTGTAATTTCAGTTCTATTACAAGTTGAAAGAATGAAAACACCATCCATTCCATTTTCTTTTGCTTCTTCTAAAAGCAGCTTTTGATTTTTTGTTGATACACTAAATGCACTTCTAACTTTTACATCAGCTTTTTTATAGCTCAAACCTACATTGTACAATTTAGATGGTAAACTTTCCAATCCCATAAATTAGTTAATTCTTATAAGTGTCGACAAAAGTACATGATATTACTATCAAAAAACAACGCCAAAAGTACTTTTACTGTCGAGATAAGTTATTGTTTTTAATTTAGAATAATTCTAAATTAACCAACTCAAGCCTTTATATTGCTGTAACTCTAGCTATATCTAGCTTTTACAAATATGATAATTATCATATTTTTTTATAAAAATAAAGAACTTATCTAATAATATTTATTGTAATTTTGTTTCAAATAAAAATGTAAATTCATAAAAATACTTTATGAAATCCAACACTACCAATTATAAAAACATCGACAAAAGTTCTCAATTACTTTTTAATGAAAAAAGTACTTTTAAGGTTATTCATTTCAATAACTTAACAACTGATATTGAAAACTATAAGTTCAAATTAAAATCTAATTACATTCAATTATACTTTTGTAAATCGAATAAATGTAAAGTTGCTTTTAATTTTGAACATTGCGCTATTGAATTACTAGAAAACAATTCTAGTATGGTTTATTTTAAAGATGAAAAAATGGACATTCTATTTAACATCTCGCCAAAAACGGAATTAACAGCTGTTTTAATTTCAATAGAACATTTTCATTCTTTATTTTCTTCAGAAGGAAACTTCCTTTTTAATTTTAGCAATTTTAAAGTTGGACAACCAATTATTGAAACTAAAGAAACAAACAACACAACAAAATTGATTTTAAACCAATTAAATTCTGAAACAATTACAGAATCTTTAAGACCAATTTATATTAAAGGTAAAATTTATGAGCTTTTAAGCTATTACTTTAGTAATGTAACTGAGGAAAATAGCGATCATTGCCCTTATGTTACTAATGAAGAAGTTGTTGGTAAAATTAAACTAGCTAAAGAAATAGTAATTGAACAAATGAACAATCCGCCATCTTTAACTGATTTAGCTAAAATAGTTGGGTTGAACATTAAAAAATTAAAATCGGATTTTAAAGAGTTTTACGGCGTACCTGTTTTTACATTTTTATTAAATTATAAAATGGAACTTGCAAAAAAATTATTGCAAGAAAATAAATTAAACGTAAACGAAATATCAACACATTTAGGCTACAGCAGTTCAAGTCATTTTATTGCAGCCTTTAAGAGAAAGTTTGGAATTACTCCAAAACAATTTTCAAAATCATAAATTAATGAAAGGAGCATTATTAGTTAATTTGGGCTCACCAAATAGCACTTCTGTAAAAGACGTAAAAAATTATTTAGATGAATTTTTAATGGATAAACGTGTAATCGATACACCTTATCTTGTTAGAGCATTTGTTGTAAAAGGAATTATATTAAATACAAGACCAAAAAAATCTGCTGAAGCATATAAAAAAATATGGTGGCCAGAAGGCTCTCCTCTAATTGTTCTTTCTGAAAGATTGCATAAAAAAGTAGCAGAGAAAAGTGATATTCCTGTTGAATTAGCAATGCGTTATGGAAATCCATCTATAAAAAGTGGAATAGAAAAACTAGTAAATCAAGGAGTAACTGAAATTTTTCTTATTCCGCTATATCCACAGTTTGCAATGGCAACCACCGAAACTATAGAAGTTCTAGCTGCTAAACTGGTAAAAAAGCATTTTCCTAATGTTCAACTAACTAATCTTCCTGCTTTTTATAATAAAGAAGATTATATTTCAGTTTTAAGCAATTCAATAAAAACATTTATCGAAAAAGAAAAACCTGAACACTTATTATTTTCATATCACGGAGTTCCTGAACGACACATAAAAAAGTCTGACGTTACAAAATCGCATTGTAAAATAGATGGAAGCTGTTGTAACACACCATCTCCAGCTCACGAGTTTTGCTATAGACATCAATGTTATGAAACCACAAAACAAGTTGCTTCATTTTTAAATTTAAAAGAAGGAACTTATAGTACTTCTTTTCAATCTAGATTAGGTAGAGATCCTTGGTTACAACCATACACCGATAAAACTATTGAAGGTTTTGCTAAAGATGGAGTTAAAAACTTAGCTGTAGTAACACCTGCTTTTGTTTCAGATTGTTTAGAAACTTTAGAAGAAATTGGAATGGAAGCCAAAGATGATTTTATTGAAAATGGAGGTGAAAAATTCACAACCATCCCTTGTCTAAATGACAACGATGATTGGGCAGATACATTAACAAACTGGATTAAGAATTGGTCAAAATAGAGAAATGCAATATCTATATATAAAATCATTACATATTATATTTATAACAACCTGGTTTGCAGGTTTATTTTATATAATTCGATTATTTATTTACTACAAAGAAGCTGAAGAAAAAACGGAAGTTGAGAGAAAAATTTTATTACCTCAGTACAAATTAATGATTAAGCGTTTGTGGTATATTATAACTTGGCCATCGGCAGTTTTAGCTACAATTTTCGCTATTTGGCTACTTATTCTAAACCCTGCTTGGTTACAAGCAGGCTGGATGCAAATTAAACTTGGTTTTGTAGTAGCTTTATTTGCTTATCATTGGTCTTGTCAGGTAATGTATAATCAAATTGAAAAAGGTGTTTTGAAATACTCTTCTTTTGCTTTAAGAATATGGAACGAAGTTGCCACAATTATACTTTTTGCTTGTGTATTTTTAGTTGTTTTAAAAAATTCTTTAGGCTGGATTTTTGGTGTTGTAGGAATTGTTGGTGTTTCAATTTTATTAATGTTAGGAATTAAATTGTACAAAAACATCCGAAAAAAGAACAGCTGGGATAAATAATTATTTTTATTCATTTTTCAAGTCTGCTATTCAACTTTTTCATTTTCAAACTAAATTAAAAGAATTCAATACATATAAAACAACAAACACCTCATATTCTTAAATATATCTCAACAAAAAACCAGGTTTCTAAAACAGAAACTGATTAAAATCACACAACATCCGAAATCGATTTCGTAATTTTAAGTACGTTAAAATAACCGCATAAACTTAAATTATGAAACAGCTTTTTTTAGGTAACGAAGCTTTAGCACAAGCCGCTATCGATTCAGGAATTTCTGGAGTATATGCTTACCCAGGAACACCTTCAACTGAAATAACAGAATACATACAAAAATCAAAATTAGCTAAAGAGTTAAACATACATTCAAAATGGTCTGTTAATGAAAAAACTGCAATGGAAGCTGCTCTTGGTATGTCTTACGCAGGAAAACGTTCTTTAACGGTAATGAAACACGTTGGTTTAAATGTAGCTGCCGATGTATTTATGAATATGTCTGTTTCAGGAATCAACGGAGGTTTAGTTGTGGTTGTTGCTGATGATCCTTCAATGCATTCTTCTCAAAACGAGCAAGATTCTAGGTATTACGGTCGTTTTGCATTAATTCCAATTTTGGAACCTTCTACGCAACAAGAAACTTATAATATTACACGATATGCTTTTGAACTTTCAGAAAAAATGGGTTTACCAATTATGATAAGAATGGTTACTCGTCTATCTCATTCTCGTGCTGGAATTACAACTTTTGAAAGAGAAGCTCAAAAAGAAATTAGTTTACCAACAGACCCTCATCAGTTTCAATTAATTCCAATTCACGCACGTAAACGTTATCAGCACTTAATAGATATTCAAAGTGAAAACAGAGAAAGCTCAGAGCAAAGTAAGTTTAACAAATATATTAACGGACCAAATACAACAATTGGAGTTATAGCTGCCGGAATAGCTTATAATTATTTAATGGAGAACTTTGAAGATGATGGTTGCCCATATCCTATTTTGAAAATTTCTCAATATCCAATGCCAAAAGAAAAAATAAAAAAATTGTTTAATGATTGTGATAAGATTCTAGTTTTAGAAGATGGTTATCCTTTTATTGAAGAAATTATTGCCGATTTTTTAAAGGATACTAAAAAACGAAAAGTAATTGGTAGACTAACGGGTCATTTAAACAGAGTTGGCGAATTAAATCCAGATAATATTTCTGAAGCTTTAGGTTTTCCTTCAAAACAATTTGAAGAAATTCCAGAAATAGTAACTGGTCGTCCACCTGAGCTATGTATAGGATGTGCGCACCGTGATTTATTCGACGCAATTAATGTTTTAGGAAAAGAAATGAGCAGTCAACAAGTTTTTGGAGATATTGGTTGTTACGCATTAGGTGTCCTTCCTCCTTTCCAAAGTATAAATACCTTAATTGATATGGGCGCTTCAATTACAATGGCTAAAGGTGCAGCAGATGCTGGTATTCACCCATCAATTGCAATTATTGGAGATTCAACTTTCACACATTCTGGAATGACAGGTTTATTAGATGCCGTTATTGAAAATACACCTATGACTGTTATAATTTCTGACAATTCAGCAGTAGCAATGACTGGCGCACAAGATTCATCTGCTTCCGGAAGGTTGGTTTCAATATGTAAAGGAATTGGAGTTGAAAAGGAGCATTTAAAAATTATTACACCGTTACATAAAAATATGGAAGAAAATATTGACACAATTAGACAGGAATTAAACTACAAAGGAATATCAGTAGTTATAGCTCAACGTCCTTGTATTCAAATTCCAAAAGAAATGAAAGCGAGAATTCGTGAAATTAAAAAAGAAACGGTCTGAAGTTAGAAGTTAGAAGTTAGAAGTTAGAAGTTAGAAGTTAGAAGTTAGAAGTTAGAAGAAAAATAAACTATTGTGGTGACTGAACAAAGTCGAAGTCTCAACTTTATAAACTAAAACAATGAAATCAAATATAATATTATCAGGTGTTGGCGGACAAGGAATACTAACCATAGCAGCTATTATTGACACTGCTGCATTGACTAGTGATTTAAACATAAAACAATCTGAAGTCCACGGAATGAGTCAGCGAGGTGGAGCAGTTCAATCTCACGTTCGAATTTCGGATAAAGAAATTTATTCAGATTTAATTCCTCAAGGAAAAGCAGATGTAATTATTTCTGTAGAACCAATGGAATTACTACGCTATCTCCCTTTTTTAAAAGAAGATGGTTTTTTAATTACAGATTCTAATCCTTTTTTAAACATTACAAATTATCCTGAATTAGAAGATTTATATGCTGAAATTAAATCGCATCCAAAAACAATATTAATTGATGCGAAGCAAATTGCCAAAGATTTAGGAAATGCAAGAGCAACAAACATAGTTTTATTAGGTGCGGCTTCATCTTTAATTCCATTAAGTGAAGAAAGTTTGAAAGATGCAATTAAAACTTTATTTGAAAGAAAAGGCGAAAAAATAGTAAACAAAAATTTAGATGCTTTTGAAAAAGGGAAAGAAATTGCGTCAATAAAAGCTTCTTAAAATTTTAAATAAATGCTGCATTCAAAATTTATAAATCCAAAAAACATTGCTGTAATTGGAGCATCAAACAATATTCAAACTCCTGGCGGTAGTGTTTTAAATAATTTAATATCACATAATTTTAAAGGTGAGCTAATTGCTGTAAATCCAAAGGAAACAGAAGTACAAGGTATAAAATGTTACCAACACGTTACAGAAATTCAGAATGTAGATGTTGCAATTATCGCTATTAGTGCAAAGTTTACGTTGGAAACTATTAAAATATTAGCTCAACAAAAAAATACAAAAGGGTTTATAATTTTCTCTGCTGGTTTTAGTGAAACTAGTAAAGAAGGAAAACAATTAGAACAACAAATTGTTGAAGAAATAAATAACGTTGGCGGAACACTTTTAGGTCCAAATAATATTGGTTTAATCAATCAAAACTATGCTGGTGTTTTTACAACTCCTATTCCAAAATTAGATTCAAAAGGAGTTGATTTTATTTCTGGTTCTGGAGCAACAGCAGTTTTTATAATGGAAGCCGCAATGTCAACTGGGTTAACTTTTTCTAGTGTTTATTCCGTTGGAAATTCAGCACAAATAGGCGTTGAAGAAGTGCTTCAACATTTTGATAAAACCTTTAATTCTAAAAGTTCAAAAGTAAAACTACTTTATATTGAAAGCGTTAACAATCCTCAAAAATTATTAAAACACGCAAAATCTCTAATTCAAAAAGGATGCAAAATTGCCGCCATAAAAGCGGGAAGTTCAGATGAAGGAAGTAGAGCTGCAAGTTCACACACTGGCGCTTTAGCAAATTCAGATGTTGCCGTAGATGCGCTCTTTAAAAAAGCAGGAATTGTTCGTTGCTACAGTAAAAACGAATTGATTACAGTTGCATCTATTTTTATGCATCCTGAATTAAAAGGAAAAAATATTGCAATAATAACACACGCTGGCGGACCTGCTGTTATGTTAACTGATGCACTTTCAAAAAACGGATTAAATGTTCCTGAAATCAATAACAAACAAAGTGAAGATTTACTTACCAAACTTTTTCCAGGCTCATCGGTTTCTAATCCAATTGATTTTTTAGCAACTGGAACAGCCGAACAACTAGGAATTATTATTGATTATTGTGAAAATAAATTTGATAAAATTGATGCAATGGTTGTTATTTTTGGAAGTCCTGGATTATTTAACGTATCCGAAGTTTACAAGGTTTTGAACAATAAAATGCAGCTATGTAAAAAACCAATTTATCCGGTTTTACCTTCATTTATAAATGCTAAAAATGAAATAGAAGAATTTATTAAATATGGAAATATCAATTTTCCAGACGAAGTTTTATTTGGAGAAGCTTTAGCTAAAATTTACACTACTTCAAAGCCTTTAATTGAAGAAAAAATCAATTTCAATATTGATAAAAGTTCAATTAGAAAAATTATAGAAACTTCAGAAAACGGTTATTTACACCCAGAAAAAGTAAAAAACCTATTATTGGCTGCAACAATTCCAATGGTTAATGAAAATGTTTGCTCAACAAAAAACGAATGTATTCAAACTGCAATAAAATTCAACTTTCCTGTTGTTATGAAAGTTGTTGGACCTGTTCATAAAAGTGATGTTGGTGGTATTGCTTTAAATATAAGTTCAGAAGAAAAGCTACTACAATCTTTTGAAACCTTAATGAATATTGAAAATGCCGAAGCTGTTTTAATTCAACCTATGAAAAAAGGAACTGAATTATTTATTGGAGCAAAAAAAGAAGACAAATTTGGGCATTTAGTATTAGCTGGTTTAGGTGGAATATTTATAGAAGTTTTAAAAGACACCCAAGCTTGTTTAGCTCCTGTTTCAAAATATGAAGCATCAGAAATGATTCAGAATTTAAAATCGTATAAAATTATTCAAGGAGTTCGGGGTCAAGAAGGAGTTAATGAAGAAATATTTGCAGAAATAATTACAAAAATTTCAAATTTAATAGAAGTTGCTCCTGAAATTGTTGAGTTAGATTTAAATCCTTTATTTGGAAATTCGAAAGAAATATTTGCTGTAGATGCTCGAATAAGAATTGAAAAAAATTAAGCTATTCAAAAACCTCAACTTCTCCTCTATTAACTGAGCAAAAACTACCTATTAAAAAGTTTGTTGAAGCAGGTCTAATTTTAAAGGCTACATTCTCATTTTTTAGGTTAGCAATTGCACTAATAAGTTGTTTATTAGATATTGATTGATTATCAAAAACCACCAATTCAACATCATTTTTCTGTATTAATTCTTTAATTTCATCAACTTCAACAAAATTAGAATTAGAAACAGTTTTATAATTTTTCTTTAAATTACTTAATAAAACCTTGTCTTCACCCAAATACAACAATCTACTATAATCTGAAACTTTATGACCCGAATTAAATCTAAACTTAAAAAACTTAGATAAATACCAAACTTGTATTCCTAAACTCATAACAGTATCATACAACACATTTAAAGTAAAGTGTTTTCGATAAAAAATCTTCATAGCTCCTAAAAAGTATTTTAAATACTTAATATCTTTTTTTGTGCTTTCACCCTTATAATGAATTACTTGAGTATTATGGTAATAGTAATTTTGATATCCTTTATTTAATGTTTTATAACTTAAATCTATATCTTCTCCATACATAAAGTAGTCTTCATCAAAACCTCCAACCTCTTTATAAACTGTTTTTTTTATAAACATAAAAGCTCCAACTAACACATCTACAACACCAGTTTCATTTTCAGAAATATGGTTAGCATAATACTTTCCTGTTTGAGTTTTTGATACTCCAAACAATTTATTAAAAGAAACTCTTGGAGTTGGTATTCCTCGCTTGCTTTCTGGTAAAAAATTTCCTGAACCATCAATTAATTTTGCTCCAATTATACCAAAATTACTTTTAAGTTTAGCAAATTTAAACATATGTTCCAAGGTATCTTCAGCAACAACAGTATCCGGATTAAGTATTAAAACATATTTCCCTTTAGCAATTTCAACACCTTGATTGTTTGCTTTTGAAAAACCAACATTCTCTGTATTAGCTATAAGTTTTATGGCAGGATATTTTTGTTGCAACATTTTGCAACTACCATCACTCGAAGTATTATCTACAACAATAATTTCAACATCTAATTTTGTTGATGCAGCAATTACACTTAAAATACATTGTTCTAAAAAGTATTTTACATTATAATTTACAATAACAACTGATATATCCATTTATTAAAGAGAATTTTCGAAAGGAATTCTATTTACAATACTTCTTCCAAGAGTAACCTCATCGGCATATTCTAACTCATCACCTACAGAAATTCCTCTAGCAATTGTAGAAGTTTTTATTTTATAAGCTTCTAATTGTTTAAAAATATAAAAATTGGTAGTATCGCCCTCAATAGTAGAACTTAAAGCAAAAATTACTTCTTTAACAGTTCCTAATTTCACTTTATTAACCAAGCTTTCAATTGTTAAATTTTGAGGCCCAATTCCTTCAATTGGAGAAATTTTACCACCTAAAACGTGGTATAAACCTTTAAATTGCGCCGTACCTTCAATTGCCATTACATCTCTAATATCTTCAACAACACAAATAATTTCTGAGTTTCTTGAAGTATTAGCGCAAATATCACACAATTCAACATCAGATATATTATGACAGTTTTTGCAAAGTTTTATTTCATCAACCAACTCGCCCAAAGCCAATGCTAATTGATGTGTTTGAGATTTTGGTTGTTTTAATAAATGTAGAACCAAACGAAGTGCCGTTCGTTTACCAATACCAGGTAATTGAGAGACTTCATTTACTGCATTTTCCAATAATTTGGATGAAAAATTCATTTGGCAAATGTACAATTAGCAAACGATATTCTCAATAATTTTAGTTTCTTTGTTACTTCAACAAAAAAAACCTTTAAATGCAACCAATTTACATTTTATTACTTATTGCAATTTATTTTTGTGTATTGTTGCTAATCGCCTATTTTACAGGAAAAGACGATAGTAATGAGTCTTTTTTTAAAGCTAATAAAAAATCTCCTTGGTATGTAGTTGCCTTTGGTATGATAGGAGCTTCACTATCTGGTGTAACATTTATTTCTGTGCCTGGTTGGGTACAAAGCTCGCAATTTAGCTATATGCAAATTGTTATTGGTTATTTATTTGGCTACTTAGCAATTGCTTATGTTTTACTACCTATTTATTACAATCTAAAAGTAACCTCTATTTATGAGTTTTTAAAACATCGATTTGGTGAAACATCTCACAAAACTGGTGCATTTTTCTTTTTTGTTTCTAGAGTTTTGGGTGCTTCATTCAGACTATTTTTAGTCGCATCAGTATTACAATATTTTATTTTTGATGCTTGGAATGTTCCTTTTGAATTAACCGTAATACTATCCATTTTACTTATTTGGATTTATACTTTTAAAGGAGGAATAAAAACTATTGTTTGGACAGATACTTTGCAAACTCTATTTATGCTAGTAGCTGTTTTTGCAACAATTTCAATACTATTAAATAAACTAAACTGGTCGGTTGCTGATTTAATTTCTTCAGAAGAATTTAGTAATTACAGTCAAATTATTTTTTCTGAAGATTTTTTAGATAAAAAGTACTTTTTAAAATCGTTTTTTGGAGGCATGTTTATTGCCATTGCAATGACCGGCCTAGACCAAGATATGATGCAAAAAAACTTAACGTGTAAAAACACTAAAGAAGCGCAATGGAATGTAATTTCGCTAGGTTTTGTGCTAATAATTGTAAATTTTGTATTTCTAACTTTAGGTGCACTACTTTTTATATATGCAGATAAATTTGGAATTCAAATACCTTTAGTTGAAGGAAAAGCAAAAACCGATTTATTGTTTCCTGAAATTGCATTAAATGGTGGTTTAGAAATTTCAATTGGAATTATTTTTATTTTAGGATTAATTGCTGCTGCATATTCTAGCGCAGACAGTGCACTAACTTCTTTAACAACATCATTTTGTATTGATTTTTTAGATATTGAAAATAAAGACAAAAGCGAACAAAAAAATATTCGTAAAAAAACACATATTGCAATATCTGCGCTACTAGTAATTGTAATTATTGTGTTTAAATATGTTTTAGAAGACAATGTTATTAGCAGTTTATTACAAGTTGCATCCTACACATACGGGCCTTTATTAGGTTTATTTGCCTTTGGTATTTTTACAAAAATTAAAATAAACGATCAATTTGTTTGGCTCGTTGCCATAATATCGGTTGTAGTTACTTACTTTTTAAATGCCTACTCTAAAGAAATTTTTGAGGGCTATGTATTTGGATACGAACTTTTAATTGTTAATGGCCTAATTACATTCGCTGGCTTATTTTTATTAAAAAAACAAGCAAATAATCACAACAAATTAAGTTAAAAAAAGAATAAAGGTTTTATTTTTGCATTATGGAAAAAGACTTAGGAAACTATAGAAAGGTTTACGAAAAAAAAGAGCTTTCAAAAAAAGAAGTTTCAGACAATCCTTTAGAATTATTTCAAAAATGGTTTTATGAAGTTGAAGAATTTGGTGGAGATATAGAAACTAATGCAATGACAATATCTACAATAGGATTAGACGGTTTTCCTAAAAACAGAGTTGTTTTACTAAAAAAATATACTTGGGAAGGTTTTATTTTTTACACCAATTATAATAGCGAAAAAGGTAAAGCAATTGAGAAGAATCCTAATGTATGCCTTTCATTTTTTTGGCATAATATAGAACGTCAAGTAATTATTAAAGGTAAAGCAGAAAAAATTTCTAAAAACCTATCTGATGGGTATTTTGAAAGTAGACCAGACGGAAGTAAACTTGGAGCTTGGGCATCTGACCAAAGCGAAATAGTACCTTCACGAAATTTTTTAGATAAAAAATTAAAAGATTTTGAAGAAAATTATAAGGGCCAAGAAATTCCAAGACCACCACATTGGGGCGGCTATATTGTTAAACCTCAATCTATAGAATTTTGGCAAGGAAGACCAAATAGAATGCACGACAGATTAATTTATACACTTCAAGAAGATTTTGATTGGAAAATTGATCGTTTAGCTCCGTAATTTTTTTATATTTGAAATAACTAACTTTATAAGAATTAAATGAAAACGCTTTATATAGTAAGGCACGCTAAATCATCTTGGGAATATGAAGGCGTAAAAGATATAGATAGACCTCTTAAAAAAAGAGGAATAACTGATGCATATTTAATTTCTAGTGTACTTCAAAAAAAAGTATCGTGTCCAGATGTATTTATTTCTAGCTGTGCAAACCGAGCTTTACATACAGGAATGATTTTTAGTTACACGTTCAATTATCCACTTGCTAATTTAAAAATAAGCAAATCGCTATATAGCTTTAGCGATGGTTATTTAATAAAAACTGTAAAAGCGCTAGATGATGGTTTCGATTCCGCCATTATTTTTAGTCATGACCACGGTATTAGCTCATTCGTAAACAAATTTGGAAGCAAACATGTAAATCATGTACCAACATGTGGTGTTATTGCTATTAAGTTTGAAACAAATCATTGGAAAAACATAAAATCTGGTGAAACTTTTTTAACTGAATTTCCTAAACATTATAAATAAGAATTATTTTGAATATTGAAAAACTTGCTGGAATAGATATAGGATCTAATGCAATTCGTTTACTAGTATGTAATGTTATTACCGATAAAAAAGGAAAAAACCCAAGCTTTAAAAAATCTGCTTTAGTTAGAGTTCCTATTAGATTAGGTGCAGATTCTTTTATTAAAGGCAAAATTTCAGAAGAAAATAAAGAACGAATGCTAAAAGCTATGGAAGCTTTTAAGCTTTTAATGGAAGTACACGGTGTAAAAAAATATTATGCATGCGCCACTTCTGCTATGAGAGAAGCTTCGAACGGTCAAGAAGTAGCGGAAGAAATACTAGAAAAAACTTCAATAAAAATTAATATAATAGACGGTAAAAAAGAAGCCGCCATTATTTTTTCTACAGACATAAGTGATATTATTGAAAAAGATAAATCTTATTTATATGTAGACGTAGGTGGTGGTAGTACTGAATTTACTGTATTTTCAGAAGGTAAAATCATAAATTCAAAATCATTTAAGCTAGGAACAGTACGTTTATTAAACTACAATAAAAAAGAAGCAAAGGTAATTTGGAACGATATTGAAAGTTGGGTAAAAGAA
Source organism: Lutibacter oricola (assembly GCF_900106565.1). GTDB lineage: Bacteria > Bacteroidota > Bacteroidia > Flavobacteriales > Flavobacteriaceae > Lutibacter > Lutibacter oricola. The sequence goes on along the minus strand of NZ_FNNJ01000006.1, from coordinate 15,956 downwards.
AACACAGCTAACTTAAAAAGGCTTTCTTTAATAGGTTCTGGTGGAAATATTAATAAAATTTACAAACTTTCTGGGAAACCAATTGGAAAACCACTATCTTTAATCTACATGAAAGCACATTATCAGTTTTTAAAACAGATGACTTATGAAGAGCGAATATCTGAATTAAGTTTAAATCCTGATAGAGCCGATGTAATTGTACCTGCGACAAGTATCTATTTAAACGCAATGAAATGGAGTGGCGGAAAAAAGATTTTTGTTCCCAAAATAGGCCTTGCAGATGGTATTGTAAAAAGTTTATACAACAATAAAATCTAATATTTTATGACAAATATTATCATTTATCATAAATAATATTATATTTGCCAAAAAAAATTGTGACCATCCTCCCTCATTAGTGTCATAAGTATTGTACAAAATAATTTAAATAAAATTGTGACCTTTCTCCCTACGCGGTGTCATAACGTATGTAAGAAAGTATTTTAATTAACTTTTATAAATTTTTAACAATCAAATTAACATTATGAAAAAACTATTATTTTCAATTTCATTACTTATGTTTGGAGCTAGTGCAATTGCACAAGACTTACCAACTAACCCAGAACCAGGTAAATGCTACGTTCGTTGTAAAACTCCAGATGTATGGAAAAACGAAGACGTAACAATCGAAACAAAAGCTGCTTACAAAAAAATTGTAACTCGTCCAGCTCAGTACAAAACAGAAACAGAAAGAGTATTAGTTCAAGAAGCTAGTAAAACTTTAAAAATTGTTCCTGCAGTTTACGAAACTAGAGACGTTGTTGTTGTTGTAAAAGAAGCTAGTTACGCTTTAGAAGTTGTTCCTGGATCTTTTGGATCAGAAACTGTTAGCTATACAGCAAAGCAAGATGCATCTGCATTAAAAGCTATACCTGCTACTTTTAGCCCTGATTCTCAAACTATCGAAATTAAACCAGCTTCAGCTGTATGGCAAATGAGTGATAAAGCTCCTGACTGTCAGTCTGACGATCCTAACGATTGTAGATACTGGTGTTATAAGCCAATTCCTGCTCAGTTTGTAACTGTTGCTTTAACAAAATTAAATGTTGATGCTCACACAGTAAAAACTAATGTACCAGGTTTTGACAAATCTTATAAGAAAACTGTTGTAGCTAAAGAACCAACTACAAGACAAATTACTATTCCTGAAGTAACTAAAGTTGTTAAGAAAACTGTAATGGTAACACCTCCAACTACTAAAGTTGTTGAGATTCCTGCACAATACTCTACAATTAAAAAAGTTGTTTTAGTAAAAGATGCTTGGGCTGAAGAAGTAACAGTTCCTGCTCAATACAAAACTGTAACTAAAGAAGTTTTAGTTCAAAAAGGTGGTTTAACTACTTGGAAAGAAGTTGACTGTGCTATTACACAAAACAGTGTATTACCAATTAACTGGAACTTAGGAAGCGCTACTTTAACTCCTGAAGCTAAAAGAATTATTGATACTCGTTTATTACCTGTATTAAAAACTGGTGTAGCTGTAGCAATTGAGTCTCACACAGATTCTAGAGGTTCTAAAACTAGCAACCAAGACTTATCTGAAAGAAGAGCATTAGCAGTAACTAACTACTTAATTTCTAAAGGAATCAACTCTAGTAAATTAACTGGTAATGGTTATGGTGAAAACCGTTTAACTAACAGATGTTCTGATGGAGTTTCTTGTACTGAAAGAGAACACAGAGCAAACAGAAGAACTACTTTTAGAGTAATTAACCAATAATTACTACTAAACTCAAATATAAAAGCCCGCTTTATGCGGGCTTTTTTGTGTCTTATAGTTAATAACATTCTATACTTAAAATCTATAATTCTAACACTACATTTTTAGTTTTAAAACCCTTTATATATAGTATCTATTCATTCGATTTTAAAAAATATGATTTACCGAAACACAAGCAATTAATTAATATTGAAAGAATTAATTATAAAAGAAAATGGAAATATCTCATTCTATTCAATTAATGTTTAGAGCAATAATACTATGTTTATGCATCTATTCTTTTATTATACTAATAATATAGCAAACACAACCTTTTTATTCTACTACAAAACAAAAAAGCTACAATACTTTCGAACTGTTTAAATAAAATTGAAGAGAATGAAATAAATGAATTCACTCTTGGATTTATTGAGAACAAAAAATATGACTAGAAAAGATTACGACAACTACAAAATTGTTTGAATTTACACATAAAAAAACCCGCAATTAATTGCAGGTTTTTAATATATAAGCTAACTACTTTTATTTTATATGCTTTTCAATAAGTGCAAAATGATAACTTGGATCTCTCATAAAATTGTATCCTTTTCTCCTATCTAATTCTTTTCCTTTAGAATCTACTATTACTATAGTAGGAAATGACGACACTCCGTATTTTTTCTGTAACTTACTATTATCTTTCTTCTGTGAAGCCGAAACTAAGTCTCTATTTCTAGGATAATCTGCTTCATACAATACATACTTATCTTTATAAGAAGAGAATTTTTCAGTACTAAAAAAATCTTCTATTAACATTTTGCAAGGTCCGCACCAATCTGAGCCTGTAAAAAAAATAAGCATTGGCTTATTTTTAGATTTTGACAAACGCTCTGCTTTTGTAAAACTTTCTTCCCATTTTACCTTATGAGCATTTTTTACGCTATCCTGTGCATTTACAAAAGCGACAGATATTAAAGCTACCAAACCAACTATTAATACTTTTTTCATTCTAAAGTTTTATAATACTATACTAAAATAATGCCAAATTAGCTTTTCACAAACTCTTCTACTAATCTACCCACAACTTTTTCAGCAATTTTTGCAACTTTTTGTACTTCTTCATGAGAAACAGACTCTACAATTCCTTCAACACCTAAATCGGTAATTACAGATATTCCAAAGCAAGTCATTCCCATATGCTTGGCTACAATAACTTCTGGTACTGTTGACATACCAACGGCATCAGCTCCCATAAGTTTCACCATTTTATATTCCGCAGGAGTTTCAAAAGTTGGTCCTTGTAATGCTAAATAAATCCCTTTTTTAACTTTTACATCCAATTTCTCTGCAACTTGTTCCATTTTAGAAATTAAAGCCTTGCTATATGGCTCGTGCATATCAACAAATCTAGGTCCAAAACGTTCATCGTTTTTTCCACGTAATGGATGTTCTGGAATCATATTTATATGATCTGTAATTATCATAACATCACCAACTTTAAAGTCTGCATTAACACCTCCAGAAGCATTTGAAACTATTAAGTTTTCAACTCCTAAATATTTCATTACTCTAACAGGAAAAATAGTTTGCTCCATAGTCCAACCTTCATAATAATGAAAACGACCACGCATAGCAATTATTTTTTTTGTTCCAATTTTACCTATAATTAATTCACCTGAATGCCCTTGCACTGTTGAAACCGGAAAATTTGGTATTTCCTCATAAGGCAATACTAATTCAGTATCAATTTTCTCAACTAAATTACCTAAACCTGTACCTAAAATTATACCATAATCAGGTGCTTCTATTCCTTTATTTTGTAAAAACTTAACTGTTTCTTGAACTTTGTTCCACATATGTATTTATGAGATTATCAAAATCTGTTTTATGATTAATAAACTTTGTTTTTATTGGCAAATAATGCAAATAGTCAAACTTATCAAAAGTACGCATATAATCCTTTTCTGTAGTTAAAATTATCTTATTTTTTGAATTTAACTTATTGAATTTATTTTTTATATCTGCAATATCTTTTTCAGAAAAAAAGTAATGATCTGGATATTCTAAATGAGAATAAATAATTCCTTTAGAGTTTAAAAAATTAGTTAACGGTACCGGGTTTGCAATACCGGTTACTAACAATACTTCGTAATTTTTTAAATCATCAATTTTTATTTCTTTATTACCTTTTACACTTTGAGCATAATCTATAGTTGTAAAAAATACTGTTTGGTATAAGGTTGGCTTTAATTTTTGAGCAATTTTAAATTGTGTTTCTTCATCTAAATCTTGCGGACATTTTGTTACAATAATAACCTTTGCTCTTTCTGCACCCGAAATATTTTCGCGTAAGTTACCAGTTGGTAGCATTGCATCATCTACATATAAATTATTATATGATGTTAGCAAAATATTAAATCCAGCATCAACTTTCCTATGCTGGTATGCATCATCTAGCAAAATAACTTCTGGTGAACTTTGCAATTGTTTTAACTGATTAATTCCGTTAACTCTATTAGCGTCTACTCCTACTTTTATAGTTTCAAATTTTTTATAATACTGAAAAGGTTCGTCACCTATAGTTTCTGCATTTACAGTTTCATTAGCCAACACAAAGCCCTTACTTTTTCGTTTATACCCTCTACTTAAAACGGCTACTTTAAAATTATCTTTCAACAATCGTATTAAATATTCTATTTGAGGTGTTTTACCAGTTCCTCCAACACTTAAATTTCCTACAACTATAATAGGTGTTTTAAACTTGGTAGATTGCATATGGTTATTGTTATACAAATAGTTTCGTATAGCTGTTATGCTTCCATAAATTAAGGAAAAAGGATATAATATTTTGCGTAACAATTTCATCAACTGCAAAATTACGAAACTAATCAATATTTTTAACCATAAATACTTTAACTTTCTAGCATTAAAATTATATTTGTTATAGAATACTTTTTATATGAAAATTAAAGATATTACCAATTGTATTGAAGAAATTGCTCCGCTTAGTTATGCTGAAGGTTTTGATAACGTAGGCTTACTTGTTGGAGATTATTCTACAGAAGTAACTGGTGTGCTTGTTACTTTAGATACTTTAGAAAATATTGTTGATGAAGCTATTGAGAAAAACTGTAATTTAATTGTTAGTTTTCATCCAATTATTTTTTCTGGATTAAAAAAATTAAATGGTTCTAATTATGTAGAACGTGTAGTTTTAAAAGCTATTAAAAATGACATAGCAATTTATGCAATGCATACCGCTTTAGATAATTGCTTTGCTGGTGTAAATGCTAAAATTTGCGAAATGTTAGGTTTAAAAAACAAACAAATTTTAATTCCGCAGAAAAACACCATTAAAAAACTAACAACCTACGCTCCTATTGATGCTTCAGAAAAAATAAGAACAGCATTGTTTAATGCTGGTGCTGGTAGTATTGGAAATTATGACAATTGTAGTTTTAATACTGAAGGAATAGGAACTTATAGAGGCAATGAAAATTCGAGCCCAACTATTGGTGTTAAAGGTGAAAATCATTCAGAAAAAGAAGTTTTAATAAGTGTAATTTTTGAAAAGCATAAAGAAAAAACAATACTAAAATCTCTCTTTAATGCACACCCTTACGAAGAAGTTGCCTATGAAATTAACCCAATAGACAATATTAACCAAGAAATTGGTATGGGAATGATTGCTGAACTTGATAACTCAATGAATGAGATTGATTTTTTAAAATTAGTAAAAACTAAAATGAATGCAAAAGGAATAAGGCATTCTCAATTTTTAGGCAAGCCTATAAAAAAAGTCGCTGTTTTAGGTGGTTCAGGGAGCTTTGCCATAAATAATGCTATTGCAGCTGGAGCAGATATTTATATAACTTCAGATATAAAATACCACGAGTTTTACAAGGCTGAAAACAAGATAATTGTAGCTGATATTGGTCATTATGAAAGCGAACAATTCACAAAAAATCTTTTAGTTGACATTCTTACGAAAAAATTTCATAATTTTGCAATCATTTTGTCACAAAAAAACACGAATCCAATTTATTACTTATAATATGGCTAAAAAGAAAGAAGTTACGGTAGAAGAAAAATTAAGAGCTCTTTACGACTTACAATTGATTGACTCTAGAATAGATGAGATTAAAAGTGTTAGAGGTGAATTACCTTTAGAAATTGAAGATTTAGAAGATGAAATAGTTGGTTTAAATAAAAGACTATCTAATTTAAATGATGATGTAACTAATTTAGACAATGATATTTCTGCTAAGAAATTGGTAATTGAAGAGTCTAAAGCTCTAATGAAGAAATATGCAGAGCAACAAAAAAACGTTAGAAATAATAGAGAATTCAATTCTTTAACTAAAGAAGTTGAATATCAAGAATTAGAAATTCAATTAGCTGAGAAAAGAATTAACGAGTACAAAGCTAAAATTGAACAAAAGAAAGAAGTTATTTCTGGAACTAAGGATGTTATTAAAAAACAAGAAGACTTATTAAAACATAAATCTGATGAGTTAAAAGGTATTATGGGTGAAACAGTAAAAGAAGAAGAGCTTTTATCTGAAAAATCTAAAGAATACGGTGAATTAATTGATGACCACTTATTAAAAGCTTATACTAGAATTAGAGGTTCTGTTAAAAATGGTTTAGCAGTTGTTTCTATTCAAAGAGGTGCTTCTGGAGGTTCTTTCTTTACTATACCACCACAAAGACAAGTTGAAATTGCTGGTCGTAAAAAAATTATTACTGATGAACACAGTGGTAGAATTTTAGTAGACGGAGCTTTAGCTGAAGAAGAAAAAGAAAAAATTGACAAGTTATTATCTAAATAAAACATAAAAAAAGGCTTCCAAATTTGGAAGCCTTTTTTATTTCTTAGTTGCCTTTATAGAATATACTAAAGGAAACATTCCTTTATCCTTTTTAAACTCATACATTCCATTTTTATTTACTTCCATATTTGGTAAACAATCGTAAGGCGACTCATTAAATTCATGTAAAAATTCAATTTTTAAACCTGCATTAGACAAAGCAGATATTACTTCACCTAATCCGTGGTTCCAACCATACTCTTTACTTACCATACCTTTTTTTCCATCATCTGCATACGTACCTTCATACTCTTCATATACAGCACCATCATTTAAATAAGGATATATCATTTTTGCTGGTTCTTGCAAATAATCAAACATCCAAATAATAGGATGAAATTCGGCCATATAAAAAATACCTCCTGGTTTCAATTTAGCTGCAATAATTTCGCCCCAAGTTTTTAACTCTGGCAACCATCCAACCACACCGTAAGATGTAAATACAATATCGAATTGTCCTTCTACATTTTGAGGTACATCATATAAATTACTTTCTATAAATGTTGCTTTTAAATTTAACAACTTATTTAACTCACGCGCCTTTTTAACACCTTCTATTGAAATATCAATTCCCGTACAATTTGCTCCTAACCTCTCCCAGCTTAATGTATCTTGCCCAAAGTGACATTGCAAATGCAATAGACTTTTTCCTTTTACATCACCAACTTCTTTTAGCTCTAAATCATTTAAAGAACATTTACCTTTTAAAAACTCTTTATTATTATAAAACTCAGATTCCGAATGTATAGCAACTTTCTTATTCCAAGTTTCTTTATTTACTTCAAAATATTCATTATAATTATCTTCCATACTAAACATTTAGCAATATTATTACAAGCCAATATATTGGTATTGCTTCTACCCAAAAACTAGCATAATAGTTTAATTTTTTTTCACTTGAAAAAAGCAAAAACATCCCTGTTATTACTCCAATTATAAAAGTACTAAAAAAATAATTTTCTGTTTTTAATAATTCTAAAACTACAAAAAATAGTATAAAAACAATTCCTAATACTTTAGATTTTGGTACCCCAACCACTTGAGGTAATGTTTTTAACTTTTTTAAATCGTATTTTATATCTCTAATATCAAAAGGTAAAATAATTGCAAGTAAAATAAAAAAACGTTGTATAAACTCTAAATAATTAGTTGTTTTAAATTCCAAACCTAACGCTGTCTGTGGAAAAATTACAGTAACGCCTGCCCAAGCAAAAGCAATACTAAATATTTTTATAAATGGAAAATTTCTAAACGAAACTTCAACATTTTTAATTTTCAGAATTGGTATTGCGTAAAAGAAAGTCATTATTCCAAAAGGAATTAAAACAACAAGTGATTGTAGATTAAATTCAGTAAAAAACACCAAAGTAATTAAACCAACAATAGATAAAATATTTATTAAATAAAAAGCATACTTATAAGCTGCAAACCAATCTTTAAACCACACTACTTTACCAACTTTAGCTTCATAAAATCTAATAAAATTATATGAAATTATTATTGATAAGGCTACAAATAAAGGAGTTACATCTTCGTAATTATTAATTTTAAGCAACGAAATTTTAGTCATACAAAAACCCGAAATGGCTACATGAATGTTACTTAAAATGTAAAAATTAAAAATTTTCTTCAAAAAATGCATTCAACAAATGTAGTTAATTGTTAATATCTTAATTTCATGGTTAACAAAATATTATAAATTATTAAATCTAGGTTAATATAATTCTACTTAATTAAGTAATTTTGAGCTGAAAAATAACGAACTAATTTATAGTATTTAATGAATACAAATTCTTTTGCTTTAAGACATATTGGTCCTCGTAAAAACGAGATCAACGAAATGGTTAAAACTATTGGGGTAGACTCTGTAGAAAGCCTTATTAAAAAAACTATTCCTAATGATATTTTACTTAAAAATGATTTAGACCTTCCGGAAGCTTTAAGTGAATTTCAATACACGCTTCATATAAGAAATATTTCATCAAATAATAAATTATTTAAAACCTACATTGGTTTAGGGTACCACCCAACAATTTTACCTGGTGTTATTCAACGTAACATTTTAGAAAACCCAGGATGGTATACAGCATATACTCCTTACCAAGCAGAAATTGCTCAAGGCCGTTTAGAGGCGTTATTAAATTACCAAACTATGGTAACTGAACTTACAGGAATGGAATTGGCAAATGCTTCATTATTAGATGAAGGAACTGCTGCTGCAGAAGCAATGATTATGTTATTAAATACACGATCTAGAGCTCAAAAAAAGGCAAATGCTTTACAATTTTTTGTTTCTGAAGATGTACTTCCACAAACTATAGATATTTTAAAAACAAGAGCAATTCCATTAGGGGTTGAATTAATTTTTGGAAATCATTTGGAATTCGAATTCTCAGAAAATGTTTACGGTGCAATAGTACAATATCCATCTAAAAATGGTGAAGTAAACAATTATGCAAACTTTGTTGAAAAAGCAAAATCTGTTGAAGCTAGAGTTGTTGCCGCTGCAGATTTATTAAGTTTAACCTTATTAACTCCTCCAGGAGAATGGGGAGCTGATGTTGTTGTTGGTACTACTCAACGTTTTGGTATTCCTATGGGATATGGTGGACCACACGCTGCATATTTTGCTACTAAAGAAAGCTACAAAAGAAATATTCCAGGAAGAATTATTGGGGTAACCCAAGATAAAGATGGAAATAGGGCCTTACGTATGGCTTTACAAACTAGAGAACAACATATTAAACGCGAAAAAGCGACTTCAAATATTTGTACAGCCCAAGTTTTATTAGCTGTAATGGCTGGTATGTATGGTGTTTATCACGGTCCTAACGGGTTGACTTTTATTGCTTCAAAAATTCATAATTTAACAAATACTTTAAACAAAGGATTTGAAAAGTTAGGTGTTGTACAAACCAATAAAATGTTTTTTGATACACTATCTATTTCTGTATCGAATACGGAAAAGGTTAAAGAACTAGCTGAAGAAAAAGAAATAAACTTCTTTTACACTAAAAACAATCAAATTAACATCTCTTTAAATGAAACAACAAATTTAAACGATGTTAATGATATTATAGAAGTTATAGCTACTGCTGAAAATAGACCAGTTATTAGCTTTAACACTATTGAAGAAAAAAGCTTAGATGAAAGTATTAAACGTACTTCAACATTTATGACAAATGAAGTTTTTGAAAAATACCACTCAGAAACTGAAATGATGCGCTATATAAAAAAATTAGAGCGTAAAGATTTATCGTTAAATCATTCTATGATTTCTCTTGGGTCTTGTACTATGAAATTAAATGCGGCTACTGAAATGCTTCCTTTAAGCTGGCCTATTTGGGGTAATATTCACCCATTTGTACCTGTTGAACAAGCTGGTGGTTACCATATGGTTTTTAAAGAATTAGAAGCTGCTTTAAATGAAATAACTGGATTTTATGCAACTTCATTACAACCAAATTCTGGTGCTCAAGGTGAATATGCAGGACTAATGGTTATTAAAGCTTACCACGAATCTAATAATGAAAGTCATAGAAATATTTGCTTAATTCCAGCTTCTGCTCACGGAACTAATCCGGCTTCTGCTGTTATGGCAGGTATGAAAGTTGTTGTAACAAAATCTACTGAAGATGGCAATATTGATGTAGATGATTTACGAGAAAAAGCATTGTTACATAAAGATAACTTAGCTGCTTTAATGGTTACTTACCCATCTACGCACGGAGTATTTGAAAGCACTATTAAAGAAATTACTGAAATTATTCACACTAATGGAGGCCAAGTTTATATGGATGGTGCAAATATGAATGCTCAAGTTGGACTTACAAATCCTGCAACTATTGGGGCTGATGTTTGCCACTTAAACTTACATAAAACTTTTGCCATTCCGCATGGTGGTGGTGGACCAGGTGTTGGGCCAATTTGTGTAGTTGAGCACTTAGCACCATTTTTACCTTCAAACCCAATTATTCCAACGGGAGGAAAAGAAACTGGAATTACAGCTATATCATCTGCTCCTTGGGGTTCTGCTCTTGTATTGTTAATATCATATAGTTATATTAAAATGCTTGGTTCAGAAGGGCTTAAAAACTCTACAATAAATGCTATTCTAAATGCTAATTATTTAAAATGTCGCTTAGAAGAACATTACAGTATTTTATATACTGGTGAAAACGGTTTTGCTGCTCATGAAATGATTGTTGACTTTAGAGAATTTAAACAAAAAGGTGTTGAAGTTGTAGACATAGCAAAACGATTAATGGATTACGGATTTCACGCTCCTACAGTATCATTCCCAGTTGCTGGAACTCTTATGATAGAACCAACAGAAAGTGAAAACAAAGAAGAATTAGACACGTTTTGTAATGCTTTAATTAGTATTAAATCTGAAATTGATGAAATGGAAGCTGGAGACACAAATTCTGTTATAAAAAATGCTCCTCATACGCAAGAAATGTTAACAAGCGATAACTGGGAATTACCATATTCTAGAAGTAAGGCTGCTTTTCCTTTAGACTATATTAAAGAAAACAAATTTTGGCCTTCTGTAAGAAGAGTTGATGATGCCTATGGAGATAGAAATTTAATTTGTTCTTGTAATCCTATTGAAGATTATATGTAAAAATTATAAAAAATAATATACAAAAATTAAAAAGTCTCGAGAACATTGTTCTCGAGACTTTTCTTTTCTTATTAAGTCTTAGTTTATATTAAAGTCACATAAATTTGTCGTCCCCACAACTGCAGTATATATGTTACTTTTCTAATATCTTAACCAGAAAACTAAAGTCTACAAATATAGTTAAAGTTTTCGTCGTCCCCACAACTGTAGTATAACTTTAACTGCATAATTTATAGTTTTAGATTTTAAATATTTTAATTAATCACTTCTGGATTAACAATTACAAATTCCGTTCTTCTATTTAATTGATGTTCTTCTGTAGTACAACGTACACCGTTAGAACATTTATTAGTTAATTGTGTTTCTCCATATCCTTTTCCTGTAATTCTTTCAGGTGAAATACCTTTAGAAATTATATAATCAACTGTAGATAAAGCTCTTTTATCTGATAAATAATTATTATAAGCATCTCGACCTCTAGAATCTGTATGTGAACCTGATTCCACAATTAAATCAGGATACTTATTCATTACCTTTACAACTTTATCAAGCTCACGAGCCGCATCTTTTCTAATATTAAATTTATCGTAATCAAAGTAAATTGGATTAATGTCAATCATTACTTTTTCCCTAACTACAATAAACTCATCTGGAGAAATCAGCATTTCTATAGTTTGTTCTAACTCGTTTTTATTAGATGTTTTTATCAACTTAGTATCAGATAAAAAGAATCTTTTACCAGCCTCAATTGTATATTCTGTTTCACAATCAACATCTTCTAATTTATAAGCTCCCTTTTCATCTGTAAAATCACCTTCAATAATAGCTTCACTTCCTTTAGATATATTAATATCTGCATTTGAAATTAACTCTCCTGTTTTTCTATTTTTAACTATAATATTAAAAATTTGTTTACAAACTATAACTGGTTTCGGAAGCGGAATCTCTTCTTTGAAATAATAAATATCATCATCTCCTTTTCCTCTGTATCTATTCGATGAGAAATATCCTTCTCTCTTTTCTTTATTTATTATAAAAGCAAAATCATCTCTTTCACTATTTATATTATTACCTAAATGTACTGGCTCTAAAATTCCATCTGGAGTAAACCTCGCTACATAAATATCTAGCATTCCTAACCCATCATCTCTTCCATTTGTTGAATAATATAATTCATCATTCCCATCTATATAAGGAAACATTTCTCTTTCTTCTGTATTAATTGTTGGTCCTAAATTAACTGGAGGTCCATAAGTTCCATCTCCATTAACGGCAACTTTAAATATATCCGTTTTTCCTAAAGTTCCAGGCATATCAGACACAAAATAAAGTGTAGATTGATCTTCGCTTAAACTTGGATGACCACATGAATAGTTATCATCATTAAAAGGCATAGATTCAATATTTAACCATTCATCATTTTCTCCAACGGTGGCCTTAAACATTTTAAGTCTATTAATACCTAACGTATCCTTTTTATATTTTCCTTTAAAATAATTACTTCTAGTAAAATAAACTGTTTTTTTATCTTTTGTAAATGTTACATCAGCTTCGTGAAATCTTGTATTTAATTTACTTGAGAATTTTTTAATGTTTTCTAATTGACCACTTTCTTTTATATCACCCACATATAAATCTAAAAATGGTTGGTTATTCGTAGTCCAAGTATTATTAATAATATAATTCCTCTTTGCAGGCATAGCAAAAATCATCTGGTTTTCACCGTATAAAGATGTACCAAAATTTGAATACCTATTGTTTACAGATAAATTTTGAATTGTATACCTTTCTTCAGTTTCTTGAGAGAAACCTAAAATGCTAAAACTTACAATAAATATGAATGTAACTATTTTTTTCATAATTCTTTGTTATTAATAAGTAGATTAAAAGAACCTTGGTGATAAACCAGCTCTAGAGTTACTTATATTAAATAATAAAAATACTTCGTGTGTTCCTGAATTAAAATCTCCTAAATTAGATAATGTATAATCATATGCATATCCAATTCTTGTATTTTCTGATACTAAAATATTAAACATTCCACTTACCGAATCATCTAACCTCCAAGATAAACCTAACTCTAATTTATCTTTAATTAAAGCACTACCAGATAAATCGACAGACAATGGAGCTCCTTTTACACCTTTTAACATTATTGATGGTTTCAATTTTAAATCATGTGAAACATCAAATATATATCCTGAAGTTAAAAAATAATGTAAATTTTCTATAGCACTATACTTATACCCTCCATCTGTTGTTGAAAAATGAAAATTCTTCAACATATTAGGTAAAGACAAGCCTGCATAAAATCTATCTGTATAATAATAAATACCCGCTCCAAAATTTGCTGTTTTCTTATCTAATTTTTCTTGAAACGCATCATCTGGAACATCATCCCCTAAATCTAGCAATGGTAAATTTGCATTTATAAAGGTAAAACCTCCTTTAATACCAAAAGCAAGATTAGCATACTCATTTAATTGTATTTTATATGAAAAATCGGCATAAATATTTTGCTCCTTTACTGGTCCAACTTCATCAGCTATTATTGAAAATCCCATACCAACATTTCGTCTAATTGGCGCATTTACAGTTGCTGTAAATGTTTGAGGGGCACCCTCCAAATTTACCCATTGTGTTCTTCCTAAAAGTCCAATATTCAATGTTCCTTCAGACCCAGCATAGGCAGGATTCAAAATATGCATATTATATGCATACTGAGTGTATTGAGCATCTTGCTGACCATATAACGTTGTTACAGAAAAAACTATAACAAACATTTTAATAAGGGTTTTAATACTTTTCATAATATAATATTTTAGTAACTAGAGAGTTTTTAAGTCTCTAGTTACTTATTAATTTTTATAATTTATCTATTTAAATATACGTAACCTGATCTTGGCTTAAATCCATCCTTGTTAAAGTATATTGTGTAATAATAGGTTCCTACAGGTGCTTTTTCTGAATCCTTAATTGTCATTCTTCCTGTTGAATATCCATCCCACCATCTTGGATCTGATAATGGATTACCATCATGTTTATAATCGTAAACTACATTACCCCATCTATTATAAATAACTAATTGAAAATTCGGATATAAATTTGATAAATCATCTATAAAGAATACATCGTGATTACCATCTCCATTTGGAGAGAAACCTTGAGGTATAATTAACTCCGCTGCTTTTACACCAATAACTGCAATATACACTGTTGCCGTATCACATAAACCATCATTATCACAAACTTGATAATCAAATTGATCTTCACCTATAAAATCAAAATCAGGAGTATAGGTTACAGTTCCATCTGCATTCACAACTACGGTTCCGTTCGTTGGCTCAGATACAATTTCAACACTTAATACATCAATTGTTCCATCTAAATCATAATCATTATCTAAAATATCAATATCTACTGGAGTATTTGCGTCTGTTTCAGCTAAATCATCAACGGCAACTGGCGGTAAATAAACAAGTACTATTGCAGTATCATTTATTGAATCTAACGCTGTACCTGCAGGATTATTACCCATAACAGTTACTATGTTATCAATATCACCATCATTATCAGCTTCACCTAATTCATTAACTCCATAACCTGATAAAGTTTCAGCTGTTACTTCATAACTTCCAACAAATGTCCAAATTTCATCAACATCTAAAATATTGTTTGAATTTTCATCTCCATCAGTTAATACTAAGTCTACTAACTCATCTATAACTTGTAGGCTATTAATTCCAAAGGTTGAAGTATTTTCAACTGTAATAGTGTATGTAACAATATCACCTTCATAAGAAACAACTGATACGTCAGAAACTTTAATCACACTGTATGAAGGTTCTCCTCCGTTTGTGTAATCGATTGGAACTTCTACTGAATCTTCAACATCTGGAGTTGATGATCCATTTGGTGTAGTTCCTGTTACCGTTACAGTATTGTCTATATCTCCATCATCATTATTCCCATTAGTATCAATGTCTTCTTGTGTTACTGTGTAAGTTCCACTGTAAACCCAAGTTTCTGTTACATCTAATACTCCATCATTATTATCATCTCCTGCTGGGTTTGATAACGCTCCTCCTAATAATGGATCATCTACAACAACATCGCTTACCGCAAATGTTGATGTGTTTACTACTGTAATTGTATAAGTAATTACATCGCCTGCTGCTGATACACTACTTACATCAGCTAACTTCTCTACACTGTATGAAGGTTCTCCTCCGTTTGTGTAATCGATTGGAACTTCTACTGAATCTTCAACATCTGGAGTTGATGATCCATTTGGTGTAGTTCCTGTTACCGTTACAGTATTGTCTATATCTCCATCATCATTATTCCCATTAGTATCAATGTCTTCTTGTGTTACTGTGTAAGTTCCACTGTAAACCCAAGTTTCTGTTACATCTAATACTCCATCATTATTATCATCTCCTGCTGGGTTTGATAACGCTCCTCCTAATAATGGATCATCTACAACAACATCGCTTACCGCAAATGTTGATGTGTTTACTACTGTAATTGTATAACTAATTACATCGCCTGCTGCTGATACACTACTTACATCAGCTAACTTCTCTACACTGTATGAAGGCTCTCCTCCGTTTGTGTAATCGATCGGTACTGCAACACTTGATGTGTCTGTCTCTGTTGTTCCATCTGGTAAGGTTGCTACTGCTGTAGCGGTATTGTCTATATCACCATCATTGTCTAA
>NZ_FNNJ01000014.1 GCF_900106565.1 Lutibacter oricola | reverse complement strand
GTTGAAGTGGTATCCTTTTGCTTTTTTTGCAAAAGATTTAACGAAAGACGCGACGGTAAATTTTTATTTACCGACACGCCCAAAATATTATTGAGTTTTTAGAATTTTTGTTTGTTCGTTTATTGCTCTCAATTTTAATGTTATTATTGCAATTATAAAATAAATAAGTGTTAATAGCCAGAGATGGTTCCACTCGGAGAGTACTTGTGTAAAGGAGGCTTCCATTTGGGTTAATTTGACGAATCCTTTTATACCTGAAGTTGATGGTAATAATTTTG
Source organism: Lutibacter oricola (assembly GCF_900106565.1). GTDB lineage: Bacteria > Bacteroidota > Bacteroidia > Flavobacteriales > Flavobacteriaceae > Lutibacter > Lutibacter oricola. The sequence continues at coordinate 78,846 of NZ_FNNJ01000014.1, read as the reverse complement.
CTAATTCTTGATAAAAGGGATAAAAGTTTTCTGTGGGAAATGATAATCCACTTAGCATTAAAGAGGGTATAGAGACTAAAACTAAAAACACTATTGAATCTTCTCTCCTTTTAAATAATGAACTAATTGCTATACCTAAGAAAATAACTGATGTTAAATATGGTAATGCAAAAAGGTAAACGATAGGTAAGTTTGTTCTTAGAGGTATTGAAAAGATTGTATATATTAATCCAAATTGTATGGGAAGAATAACTGCAAATATTAATAAGTATATAGTTGATTTTGCTGCGAGTGTTGTTATTGTACCTCCTTTATTTAAAACTTGGGGAAATGTTTTAATTATTGTTTTATTTTCTTTTTGTGATCCGTTAATTATACCTATTCCCATAAGTAATACTAATTGCACAATTAATGCAGTTAACATTGGTGCCATATATGTTGCATAACCAGATGACGTATTGAATAAGCTTGTAGATATTGTTTTAATAGGGCTATATTCTTGTGTTGCCTGAGATACGGCTATTCCATTAGCCATTGTTTTTTTTATAACTATGCCTGCATTAAAATAACCTGTTGCTACTGATATATCTACCAATACTTTTTTATAGAAAATCATATTTGACGCATCACTAAATGAAGTGATAGTAGTTTGTGTTGAAGTTCTAATATCTTTACCAAAGTTTTGTGGTATGATTAGTATTCCCATTATTTTTTTAGAATAGTAATCTGTTTTTGCTTCTTGTAAATTGGTGTATGTAGCTATTGTTTTTATACCATCTGAGGCATTTAGCATAGCTATATAATCTCTACTTGTTTTTGAACCATCTTGGTTAACTATAGCAATAGGAACTTCAGTAATAATTTCGTTAGAATATATATAAGTATAAACCGCTAATATTATAAAGGCAACTGAAAAGAAAGTACTTATTACAGCTTTATCATTTTTTATAGCGTTCCATTCTGCAAGAAAGGCATTTTTATAAGAGAGTTTAGTTTTTTGATATTTACTGATTATTGTTTTCATAGCTTAAATTGTATTTGGGTAGGAGCCTTTAATTAGAAGTGATTTTAGTTTTTTGAATACTATAAAAACAGGAATTATTGTTAGAGCTACCAAAAATGCAATTGAATAGAATGAAAAATATACGGGAATACCACGTTGAGTTTGATCTAAAAATAAATTGAAAAAATGAGTGAATGGAAATAATTGACTTACCCATTGTAATATTTTAGGCATTCCATAAATTGGAAATGTAATACCTGAAAAAGATAAACTTACAGCTGCGAATCCTGATCCAAATGTTAGTGCCTCTCTAAAACTTTTGCTTATGGCTATAAACAAAATGGCGTATGCTTGCGAAGATATAATTAATAAAAATATACTTAAAATAATGGCTGCTTTATTTCCATTTAATGGGAAATCTCCCCAAATAAACATTGTAAACAACATAATTAAACCAACTAAAAAATACCATAAAGTATATGGTGTAATTTTACCAAATATTATTGTTATTAAATTTCCCTTACCAATGTTATACAATTTTTCGCCCTTATTGTATTTTAAATCATTTCCAAAGCAATAGATAGTAGTTAGGATTACAAATATTTGAAAAAAAAGTGTGAGAAACCCTGAGTTTAAATAATACGAATAATTTGTATAAGGATTTGAGAGTACGTGATTATTTGATGTTATTGGTTGATAATTTGTTTTTGCCTGGTTAATATAAACTCCTTGTTTAAGTTGTTTTTGAATATTTATACTTGCTGATATTGTTCCAATTGCACGTTTAAACGCTTTATTTTCTAAACCAGATGGTAGTAGTAAATTGCTATTAAATTGATTTAAGATTATTGCTTGTTTACCTTGTTTTAAATTTTTACCCAAGTTTTTTGTAATTGTTACAAGGCCATATACTTTAAGTTCTTTTATTAAGTTTTCGCCTTCTAATTGGTTGGCAGGTTTAAAACAAACTTTAATTTCTGGAGTTGCATCTAGCTGACTGATAATATTTCTAGAAATGGATGAATTATCTAAATCTATAACAGCAATTGGTAAATCTCTTGCTACACCATTGTGTAGTAAAGTGTGAAAAAACACCATTGATACAAAAGGTAATATTACTGCAAAAATAAACATAGATTTGTTATGAAATAGCAATCTAAATTCTCGCCTTACAATATGTAAAAATGATTTCATTCTTAATTATTAAATTGAGAATAATCAATTAATAAACTCATTCCGGGTCTTAGTTCTGGCTCTGCTTGAATTGGACTTGCTTTAATTTCAAAAGTTCTTATATCAAAATCACCAGTAGATTTAGTTGCATTCCAGGTTGCATAATCTCCCAAAGCAGCAACATAATAAATTTTAAATGTGATTTTTTTATTATTTAATGCTGGAATGGTTGCTGTAAATTTTGAATCTTTTTTAAAATTATATAAACTAGTTTCCTTAACATTTACAATGGCGTAAGAGTTTGATAAATCTACCAAATGAGCAACAGGGTAACCTACACCAATTAACTCTCCTTCTTCAGGTAAAAAATTTAATACTTCTGCATTAATTGGACTTTTTATATAGCGTTCGTTTTTATAACTTTCTAGTTCTGTAATTGCACCTTCAGCTCTTCTAACCAAAGCACTAGCTGCTTCAATATCTTCTGCTCTTGCTCCTTTTAAAGCTATTTGGTATTTATTATACGCGGCTTTTTTATCGTTAAGGGCAGCTTCTTTTTTGGCAAACATTTCATCTCTTTTTTGAGCTGAAACTACTCCGTCTTTAAATAAATTCTCTATACGTTCGTACGATTTTTGCATAACATTGGCTCCTGCAGTAGCTTTTTCATACAGATTCTTGTAGGCTTGTATTTCTTCTTTTCTAGCACCATTTTTAGCTTTAGATTTTTGAGCGTTGGCTGCATCTTTAGCTGCAATTGCTTGTAATTCTTTAGCATCAATTTCTGGGCTTTCTAAAGTAGCTAATAATTGCCCTTTTACTACACTTGTACCTTCTTTAACTTCAATGGTTTTTAACCGAGTAGGTAATTTGGATGATAAATAGATTTCTTTTGCTTCTATTCTTCCTTGTAATATTACGGTTTTAGGTTTGCTTATAAACCAAATACTTATTAATACTAAAATAGCAATGATAATTATGCTTACAGCTGATTTTATTACTTGTGAATTTTTCATATTAATATTAAATTTTGTTGAAGAAGTTTTCGGTTTGATTTAAGCTAACCATTAATTCGCCATAGGTTGAATTGTAATGGTACAGTGCTTTTATTTTAAATAATTTTATTTGAGTCATTTTAAGTGTGGCATCAATAACTTCGAGCGAAGTTCCTGTACCTTCTTCAAAAGCTCTAGTACGCATATACTTTAGTTTTTCGGCAAGCTCTTCATCAGTAGCTAAGCTATTGTATTGCTCATATTGTTTTTCTAATTGATTGTATAATTTTTCGGTATATGTGTTTAAATTTAGTTTTGCTTGTTTTTCTAATTGTTGAACCCGGATAACCTTATGTTTTGCAGCTTTTATTTTATGTTCTCTTTCAAAACCATTAAATATATTCCAAGTTGCGCCAACACCAACTACCCAATTTATATCTACAAGAGATAAATTGTCTTTCCATAAACTATGTTTTCCAAATAGCGCTACTTTTGGAAAGTATTCACTATTTTCAACTTTTACCCCAATTTTTGCAAGCTCTTGATTTTTTTCTAAGAATTTTAATTGTTCATTTTCTTGAATCATTTTTTGCTGAAATTCTTGCAAAGAAACTTGTATTGAAGGAACAATAAATTTTGTTGAAGCAGAATTAAAATTTTTTCCGCCAATTAAATTTTTAATAGCAGTTGTTGCTAATGAAACATCTTTTTTAGCAGCTTGTAATTCTCTTTTAGCATTGGATAATGCAACTTTAGCATTTAGAGTTTCAACTTCAGGAATAATTCCGTTTTCAAATAACTTAGTTGCGTGTTTACTATGAATTTCGATAGTCTCATATATTTTTTTTCGTAAATTTTTCGCTTCAATGGCTAGCTTTAATTTAAAGTAGTAATCTATTAATTTAATAGTAAGCGCATTTTCTTTAATTCTGTGTTCATTTTCAGAAAGTTCTAACTTTATTTTTGAAGCTTTATTCGCTGCATTTATTTTTCCACCAGCAAAAATTGGCCAACTAATATCTGCAGTAGCAAAGCCTAAGTTTTGATCAAGAACTGTAAAATTCCAATCACCCAATAACGAAGGATCTGGTAAGCCAAGTAAACCACTAACCATTGTACGTTCTTCATTTAAATCGAAACCAATGTCATTTTCTAAGTGAGCATACATACCCGAAATACTAAGTGATGGGTATTTTAACCCTTTCATAGCTTTTTGTTCTTCTTTTTTTGAATTGACTTCTTGTTGCGATGCGTTTAAATTTCCATTTTTAGACAACATTAAACTATACGCATCTTGCAGTGTTAATTCTTGAGCATTTATACAGTTTGCTATAAGTAGCGTTAGAAATACTATTTTATTTATTAAAGGTTTAAAAAACCATTTTAAGCTAGAATTCATTTTAATTCGGTTTTTTTAAAATATTTAATATGTTTTGTGTTAGGTATTGAACATCACTATCTGCTATGGTTCCATTAGCAAATGCATTTTTAAGGTTGAAGTGAATATAATCTACTACATACATAAATAGATGAAAATGTATTTGAAGTATACTTACATTTTTATGAATTTCACCAGTTTTAACTCCAATATTTTTAATGATTTCTATTAGTGCGATGTTTCGATTTTTTAAATCATCGTTTACATTAAAATTATTATTGTGTAGTAATTGATAGTAAAATTTAGAAGCTTCAGCTTCGTTTAAAGCAAAAACAATTCTATTTTGAATAAAAGCTTCTATTATTGAACTTGCGCTTGTTGGGTTTAAACCAATTAAAAATTCAAGTTCATTATTAAGTGCAACAACTTTATCGTAATATAATTCTTCAATTAATGCTTGTTTACCGCTGTATAGTCTATATAAATAACCGCCACTTACGTTTGCGTTTTTTGCTATCATAGCAATAGTGGTTTTTTCAATACCATAATCAACTATAGTTTTCATAGTGGCATTTTTAATTCTAACTAACTTATCTTCATCTATTTTACGAGCCATATTTGTTTGTTTTTTTAGTTTATGTAAATATATGAATAAACATTCATTCATTTATTAATTGCTTATTGTTTTTTATTAGGTGAAATATTCTATTTAATTTTGAATTAAATAATGAGGTATGTACGCAATTTTAGATTGTAATAGTTTTTATGCTTCGTGCGAACGAGTTTTTAATCCATCTTTAAAAGATAAACCTATTGTGGTTTTATCTAATAATGATGGTTGTGTAATTGCGCGTAGTAAAGAAGCTAAAAAATATGTGCCAATGGGAGCAGAGGCTTTTAAATTTAAATCTGCTTTTGAAGAAAATAATATTCAGGTATTTTCTTCAAATTACTCTTTGTATGGAGATTTAAGTTCAAGAGTAATGTCTGTATTAAATAAATTTTCTCCAAGTGTAGAAGTTTATTCAATAGATGAAGCTTTTTTTAAATTAAATCATATTAAAAATGAAGATTTAAATACATACGCTTTAGAAATTAAGCGTACGGTTGAAAAATGGGTTGGAGTTTCTGTTAGTATTGGTGTTGCACCTACAAAATCACTAGCAAAAGTAGCTAATAAGATTGCTAAAAAATATGATAAAAAAACTGGTGGAGTTTATACAATTTTAACCAAAACTCAGAAAGAAAAAGCTTTAAAGTGGACTAATGTTGAAGATGTTTGGGGTATTGGCAGGCGAATTTCAAAAAAACTAATTCAACATAAAGTAGAAAACGCATACCAGTTTACCCAGCTTCCAGATGAGTTTGTTCGAAAACAGTTTTCAGTTGTAGGTTTGCGATTAAAAAAAGATTTAACGGGTGAGCCAACAATTGGGTTTGAAAAATTTCAAACTAAAAAAAATATAGCAACAACTAGAACCTTTGAATACGCGTTAAAAACATACCAACCTATAAAAGAACGTATTGCTACTTTTGCAAATGCTTGTGCAGAAAAATTACGTAAACAAAACTCAGAAAGTAGGTTTTTATATGTATTTTTAAAAACAAGTAAATATGTGGATGAACGAATTAGTAAAGGTACAGTTATAGCTTTACCACACGCTACAAATTCGAGTATTACAATATGTCAATATGCTATAAAAGGGCTTGAAAGTATTTATAAAGAAGGATATAAGTATAAAAAAGCAGGTGTAATTGTTATGGGAATTCAACCAGAAAGTCAACATCAATTTTCATTATTTGATGATGTTAATCCCAAACATAAAGTTATTATGAATGTAATTGATAAGTTAAATTTAAAATATAGTAAGCCTAAATTAAAAATAGCAAATCAAGATTATAAAACGTGGAAAATGAAGCAAGAATATTTGTCGGCTAGATTTACAACAGCTATTGATGAAGTAATGGAAATTAATTGTACAAAATGAAACAAAAAGCAATAGATAAAATTACAATTTTTAAGCCTGAAAAATCTAATATAACAATTAGACCAATTGTTAATGAAGATATTGCAGCAGGTTTTCCTTCGCCAGCAGAAGATTTTAAAGAAATTAGAATTAGTTTAGATAAAGAATTAATTAATAATGAAGATGCTACTTTTTATGCTCGAGTTAGAGGAAACTCTATGATAGATGCAAATATAGAAGATGGAGATTTATTAGTTATAGATAAAAGTATTGAGGCTAGAGATGGTAAAGTTGCTGTTTGTATGATTGATGGCGAATTTACCGTAAAAAGAATAAAAATGGGAGAAGATTGTTTATATCTAATGCCTGAAAACAAAAGTTACGAACCAATTAAAGTTACTAATAGTAACGAGTTTATTGTTTGGGGAATTGTAACGTATGTTATAAAAAAACTATAAAAGGGCTTCTAGAATAGAAACCCTTTTAAATATTTTAATCTCTTAAAACACTTCTAGAAATTACAATTTTTTGAATTTCAGAAGTACCTTCATAAATTTGAGTAATTTTAGCATCACGCATTAAACGTTCTACGTGATATTCTTTTACAAAACCATAACCACCATGTATTTGTACAGCTTCAACAGTAACATCCATAGCCATTTCGGCAGCATATAATTTTGCCATTGCACCACTTAAATCGTAGTTTTTGCCTTGGTCTTTATCCCAAGCAGCTTTCATACATAAATGACGAGCAGCTTCAATTTGTGTAGCCATATCAGCTAATTTAAAAGCAATAGCTTGGTGTTTGCTAATTTCTTTACCAAAAGCTTTACGTTCTTTAGAATATTTTAGAGCTAATTCATACGCTCCAGAAGCAATACCTAAGGCTTGAGAAGCAATTCCAATACGTCCACCAGCTAAGGTTTTCATAGCAAATTTAAATCCGAAACCATCTTCGCCAATTCTATTTTCTTTAGGTACTTTAACATCAGTAAACATTAAAGAGTGTGTGTCTGAACCTCTAATACCTAGTTTATTTTCTTTAGGTCCAATTTCAAACCCTGGAGTTCCTTTTTCAACAATAAATGCATTGATACCTTTGTGGCCTTTGTCTATATCGGTTTGAGCAATTACCAAATACACACTTGCATTATTTCCGTTAGTAATCCAGTTTTTAGTACCATTTAATAAATAATGGTCATCTTTTTCAAAAGCTGTTGTTTTTTGTGATGTAGCATCTGATCCAGCTTCTGGTTCACTTAAACAAAAAGCTCCAATAATTTCACCTTTGGCTAAGGGAACTAAATATTTTTGTTTTTGTTCTTCACTACCAAAAGTTTCTAACCCCCAACATACTAAAGAGTTGTTTACCGACATTACTACTGAGGCAGAAGCATCTATTTTTGAAATTTCTTCCATTGCCAATACATATGAGACAGCGTCCAATCCGCTTCCTCCATATTTAGGATCGACCATCATACCTAAAAAACCAAGTTCTCCCATTTTTTTTACTTGTTCCGTAGGGAATTTTTGGTTTTCGTCACGTTCAATTACACCTGGTAAAAGCTCGTTCTGAGCGAAATCACGAGCTGCATCACGAATCATGATGTGTTCTTCAGATAAATTAAAATCCATAATTAATAAAAGTTTTAAATAATTGATTGATATTTCTCAAATATAGGTTTTTTTTTATATTATTTTTATTAAATATGCAAAGCGAAGAAAAACCGTAACAATGAGTAAAATTTGGAAAGTAATTGGCTTAATGTCTGGAACATCATTAGATGGTGTAGATTTAGTGTATACTAAAATCTCTAAAACTGGCGAAAAGTATACTTATGAAATCATTAATTCAGAAACGATAAGGTACCCTAAATTATGGGAAGACACACTTAGAAATGGGTTTTATAAATCTATAGAAGAATTAAACTTGCTAGACATTAAATACGGTTCTTATTTAGGAGAATTAATAAATAAATTTATTTCAAAAAATAATATTGCCGAAGTTGATTTTATTGCTTCTCACGGTCACACAATTTTTCATAAACCAGATGAAGGGTATACACTTCAAATTGGTGATGGGCAGTCAATATGCAATACAACTAAATTAAAAGTTGTTTGCGATTTTAGAACTCAAGATGTGGAGCTTGGTGGGCAAGGAGCACCATTAGTTCCCATAGGAGATAGGTTATTATTTTCGGCATATGATTACTGTTTAAATTTGGGTGGTTTTGCTAATATTTCTTTTGAAAAAAATAAAGAACGAATTGCTTTCGACATTTGCCCTGCAAACATTGTATTAAACCATTATGTAAAAAAACTAGGGTTTAATTATGATGATAAAGGAGAGATTTCAGAAAAAGGAATTGTAAATGAAAATTTACTTAAGGATTTAAATGAAATGAAGTTTTATAGTTTGCCAGTTCCAAAATCTTTAGGGTTCGAGTTTGTTACTGAAAAAGTTTTTCCAATTATTGATGCTTATAAATTAGAGATTAAAGATATTTTAAGAACATTTGTTGAACATATTGCAGTTCAAATAAATTTGGTTTTAAAAAAATCTGAGGCAAAAAAAGTTTTGGTTACTGGTGGCGGAGCATTTAATATTTTTTTAATGTTGCGTTTAAAAACTTTAACAAAAAGCACGGTAATAATTCCAAATAAGGCTTTAATTGATTATAAAGAAGCTTTAGTTTTTGCATTTTTAGGAGTGTTAAGGGTTGAAAATCAGGTGAATTGCTTAAGTAGTGTAACTGGGGCTGCCAAAAACCATTCATCAGGAAAAATATTAACATTCAAGCACTAAAGATTTAGTATATTTGTTGGCTTTTTAGAAGTAAAAAAATAATTTTTATATATAATAAACATAAATTTCATGGAAACATTAATTATTCTAATTTTTATTGGAGGGTATTTAGCAATAGCATTAGAACATAGTTTAAAATTAGATAAGTTAATTCCTGCATTGGCAATGATGGCCATTTTGTGGGCGTTAGTAGCTTTTGGAATAGAAACCTTCCCAAATTGGTTTGATTCAGCAGGGCATAAATTAGTTGAAGGATTTTCAAGTTTTTCTGCTGATGAGAAACATCATCTGTTAGAAGAAACATTATTACATCATTTAGGTAAAACAGCGGAGATTTTATTCTTTTTATTAGGAGCAATGACCATTGTTGAAATTATTGATTATTTTGATGGTTTTGCTACCTTTAAAAACTACATTAAAACAAAAAACAAGAAAAAATTATTATGGATTTTTGCTTTTTTAGCTTTTATTCTTTCTGCAATTATAGATAACCTAACGGCTACTATTGTACTAATTACAATTCTGCAAAAAATTATAGACGATAAGAATACACGTTTATGGTTTGCTGGTTTAATTATTATTGCTGCAAATGCTGGAGGAGCTTGGTCTCCAATTGGAGATGTTACTACTACAATGCTTTGGATTGGTAAAAAAGTAACTACGGCTAAATTAATAGAATATTTAATTGTTCCTTCATTATTATGTATGGCAGTTCCTACTTTTATAGCATCATTTATGAAGCCTTTTAAAGGGGAAATAAAAAATGTTATAGTAAAAGAAGAAAGTGCAACAAATAAATACGGCCCAACCATGTTGTATTTAGGTTTAGGTGCAATTATGTTTGTTCCAATATTTAAAACAGTAACACATTTACCGCCATATGTAGGTATGATGTTATCATTATCTGTTGTTGGTATTTTTGCTGAAATTTATAGTAGATCTCAATTTAGTATTTCAAGTGCTGTAGATACTGAAGGTCAAGACTCTGCAGGTTACCATAGCCCTGTGCATAAATCATTAACAAAAATTGAAATGCCAAGCGTATTATTTTTCTTCGGAATTTTAATGGCAGTTGCGGCATTAGAATCTTTAGGAATGTTGTTTATAGGAGCTGAATCTTTAAAAACAATTATTCCAAATACGGATATTGTAATTATGTTACTAGGTGTAGGTTCTGCAATTGTAGATAATGTACCGTTAGTTGCTGCAAGTATGGGAATGTTCCAAGAACCAGTAGATAGTCATTTATGGCATTTTATTGCATTTTCTGCAGGAACAGGGGGAAGTATGTTAATTATTGGATCTGCAGCTGGAGTTGTTGCTATGGGAATGGAGAAAATTGATTTTTTCTGGTATTTCAAAAAAATAAGTTGGTTAGCAGCAGTTGGTTTTATTGTTGGTGCCGCTGCATTTTTAGGTTTAACAGCAATTTTTTAAAAAAATATAAAACTTTAAAAAAACCAAGAGAATACTCTTGGTTTTTTTTATTGAACATAACTAAGCAATTTTCAGAAAAAATATTCGTTAAAGAACAATAAAAATAAATCTATGTTATTAAGTATGTTACAAGATTCAACTGAAGTTTTAGCAGATGCTATTTCAGAAGAAAAAACACTATCTATCTATAAGTTAATTATGGATGGTGGTATTGGAGGCCAAATTATTATAGCATTATTAGTAGTGTTATTAACCGTTGCCCTTTATATTTATTTTGAACGATTTTTTACTATTAGAGCTGCTTCGAAAACAGATAGTAATTTTATGAATCAGATAAGAGACAATGTATCACATGGAAAATTAGATGCTGCAAAAATGTTATGCACTCAAACTAATTCACCAGCATCTCGTTTAGTTGAAAAAGGAATTTCAAGAATAGGAAAACCTTTAGAAGATATTAATACAGCTATCGAAAACGCAGGTAGATTAGAAATTTATAAATTAGAAAAAAACGTACCAGTATTAGCAACTATTGCTGGTGCAGCACCTATGATTGGGTTTTTAGGTACTGTAATAGGTATGATTGTAGCTATACACGAAATAGCAAATGCAGGAGGCCAAATAGATATAAAAATGCTTTCTGATGGTTTGTATACGGCAATGACAACTACTGTTGCTGGTTTAATAGTTGGTATTATTTCATACATTCAATACAACCATTTAGTAGTACGTACTAATAAAGTTGTATATGAAATGGAAGCCAAATCTGTAGAGTTTTTAGATCTTTTGAACGAACCTATTTAATATGAATATTAGAGGAAGAAATAAAATAAATCCAAATTTCAATATGTCGTCTATGACGGATATTGTGTTTCTGCTGCTTATATTTTTTATGATAACTTCAACCTTAGTAACTACAAGTGCTTTAGATATTTTATTGCCTAAAGCAAGCGGTAAAACTGAAAATAGAAAGTCTGTTTCAATAAGCATTACTAAAAAATTAGCTTATTATATAGATAATAAAAAAGTAAGCGAAAAAAGTTTGGAACGAGATTTGTTAGCTTTATTAGCAGGTAAAGATAATCCAACTATTGTTTTAAGAGCCGAGCAAGGAGTGCCTATTGAAAAAGCTGTAAAGGTTATGGATATAGCAAACAGAAATAGATTTAAAGTAATATTAGCAGTTAGACCAAAATAAATTATGTCAAATATTTTAGATACAAAAAACAAACGAAAATCAGCTGCAATAACAAGTGTAATTATGAGCTTGTTGTTAGTTGGTGTTTTCTTTTTTGGATTGAATTATTTAGACCCGCCAGAAGAATATGGTATTGCTGTAAATTTTGGAACTTCGGATTTTGGTAAAGGAGATATTCAACCAACAGAACCAATAAAAACTACAACTCAAGAAAAAGTTGTTGAGGAGGAAATTGAAGAGGTAGAAGAAGTAAAACAAACGGTAGACAATACAAACGATGTTACTGAAGAAGTTATAACTCAAAATACCGAAGATGCTATTGCAATAAAAAAGAAACAAGAAGCAAAGAGGAAAGCAGATGAAGAAGCTCGTATTGAAAAGGAACGATTAGAAGCTATTGCAAAGAAAAAAGCGGAACAAGATGCTAAAAAGAAGGCTTTAGATAATTTAATTAATGGTGTTAAAAATTCTGACGGAACAACTACTGGTGGTCAAGGAAATGATAATATTAATGGTGATAAAGGTAAAATAAATGGAGATCCAAATGCCGATGGTTATTATGGAAATGGTGGTAGTGGAGGAAATGGAAACTATAACTTAGGAAACCGAAAACCTTTATCCAAACCAAAACCAAAATATGATTGTGATGAAGAAGGTTTGGTTGTTGTTAGAATTGAAGTTGATAGAAATGGTAAGGTAATAAAAGCTTCTCCAGGAGCAAAAGGTACTACAAATACAGCACAATGTTTATTATCTCAAGCAAAATTAGCTGCATTAAAAACAAAATGGAATGCAGATTCTAAGGCGCCTTCAAAACAATTTGGAACTATTAAATATAGATTTTCATTATCTCAATAAATTTTAATGAATTACACGGAAACCGTAGATTGGATGTTTTCGCAATTGCCAATGTATCAAAGGCAAGGTAAAACAGCATTCAAAAAAGATTTATCAAACACGTTAGCTTTAAGTAAGCATTTAAATTTTCCTGAAAAAAAGTTTAAATCTGTTCACGTAGCTGGTACTAACGGCAAAGGCTCTACAAGTCATATGTTGGCCTCTGTTTTACAAGAAGCTGGTTATAAAGTTGGATTATACACTTCTCCACATTTAAAGGATTTTAGAGAACGAATTAAAATTAATGGTAACGTTATTTTAGAAAGTGATGTTGTTAATTTTATTTCAGATAATAAAGCATTTTTAGAAAAAAACAAACTGTCTTTTTTTGAAATGACTGTTGGGCTAGCTTTCGATTGTTTTGCGAAACAGCAAGTAGATATTGCCATTGTTGAAGTAGGATTAGGAGGAAGGTTAGATTCTACTAATATTATTACTCCAGAAGTTTCTGTAATTACAAATATTGGCTTAGATCATACACAATTTTTAGGTGAAACCTTACCCGAAATTGCTTTTGAAAAAGCTGGTATTATTAAACAAAATGTTCCTATTGTAGTTAGCGAATTTCAAAATGAAGTAATTTCAGTATTTAAAGATATTGCAGAAGAGAAAAAAGCCAAGCTTAACATTGCCTCTAAAAATATAGAAAGTAGCTTTAAAACAGATTTATTAGGTCTATATCAGCATAAAAATGTGAAAGCAGCAGTTTTAACTATTGAATTATTAAACGAAAAAGGTTTTAATGTTTCCAAAGAAAATTTAAAAAACGGATTATTGAACGTTGTTAAAAATACGCAGTTATTAGGTAGGTGGCAAATTTTACAACAAAGCCCAAAAGTAATTTGTGATACAGGCCATAATAAAGAAGGGCTTCTATACATAATGCAACAATTAAATGAAGAGTCTTATAATAATTTGCATATTGTGTTAGGTGTTGTAAATGATAAAGATTTAGGTAGTGTTCTACCACTTTTTCCTAAAAATGGAACCTACTATTTTTGTAAACCTAATATTCCAAGAGGATTAGATGCTACTATTCTTCAAAAAGAATCTTTAAAATTCAAATTAATAGGTGATTGTTACAATTCAGTTAATGAAGCTTTTGAAAGTGCAAAGAAAAACTCATTAGAAAATGACTTAATATTTATTGGAGGAAGTACCTTTGTAGTTGCTGAAGTAATTTAAATATTCTATATGGTTGATATTATATAAGTTAACGTGTATATGATGAAAAACTTTATTTTTTAGTTGTAAAACCTTTGTTTAATAAGAAAACTCGTTATATATTTGCATCCGCTTAGGGCAATTAGCTCAGTTGGTTCAGAGCACCTCGTTTACACCGAGGGGGTCGGGGGTTCGAATCCCTCATTGCCCACCAAAGTAAATCCTACTAGAAATAGTAGGATTTTTTTTGTGTAAAAATAAATATATGATAAATATCATATATTAGTTAAGTTACTTTTGTTACATTTGCATTGTAGATTTAATGATCTACATCTTTTTCATAGCAATTTTCCCTCTGAGCGTTTAGCTTATGAGGGTTTTTTATTTTTAAGAGGGCATTTATAGTTTATTTTTAGAATTACTTCTACCTACATACTTGTGGTCTTTTTTATCTGAAATAAATAATTTTACTTTTTTAAAAGAAAACCTTTGTTTAATAAGAAAACTCGTTATATATTTGCATCCGCTTAGGGCAATTAGCTCAGTTGGTTCAGAGCACCTCGTTTACACCGAGGGGGTCGGGGGTTCGAATCCCTCATTGCCCACCAAAGTAAATCCTACTAGAAATAGTAGGATTTTTTTTGTTAAATACTTAAGTAGTTTGTAAGCTCTTTTTGATAATCAATTATTTCTTTTTTAACAATAAATTGCCCCTTTGAAATAATATGTTGGTAAAAATTAATTACAGTAAATAAGATCTCTAATTCATTTTCTAGATAGCTATTATTATCAAAATAGGTGTAATTGGCGTTTTTATATTTTTTTAAAACTTTATCTATATCAGCAGTAATAATTGTTTTAAATAATTGATTAGTGTATAGATAGTCTATATGTTGTTTTAAACGTTTTTCTATTAACTTAACTTGTTTGAAATTAGTTTTTATTGCTTCAAATTTAGTGTTGTTTTGTAGAAAATGTAATGCTTCTGAAATGTCGTTATAAACAGTTATTAAGTTTTCGAACTTATTATAATATTCAAAGTAATTTTTATAAAGAGTTGTAAGTTTTTCTGTTTTAAGATTGTCTTTTTCAATTTTTTTGAAAAATAAATAAATGTTTATATCATTTGAATGAATTTTTTCTTTTAGAAGTTTAGTTTCTTTTTTTAAATTATTAATAATTGTAGCGCTGTGTTTGGAGTTATATACTTCTCCATCATAATCAAAAGTTTTGATTTTAAATTCTTTGTTTTTTATTTTGGTTAAAACATCGATGTCCGTTTTGTTAGCTTCATATTGTATAACATCCTCTAAAATTTCAGAAGAGAATAAACTTTTAAAGTTAATTGATTCATCATTTAAAAATTGGTGAAGCTCAAAATTAGCAATGTCTTTTATATCATAATACCCTTTAAATATAGGATCGAAAGAATTGTCGATATGATATGTCTCATATTCGTTTATAAAATCTGAAGGTGAGTATTCTTTAAAGTTGTTATTTGAATATTCAACATCTTTAAAAATATGATCTGTTAATTGTTGCTGTCTTTTAATATGGCTATTTAAAATTGAGTTTGCACTTGAGTTTTTTGCATTTGAAGGTTTTACATTTATTGCCTTTAGTTTTTCAACCCTATCTTTAGTACTTGGATGAGAAGCCCATTGATTATCTATGTTTAGTTTAGATTTATTATACTTGTTTAAATCATCTATAGAAACTTGTGGTAAATCTTGCTTAATTTTTAAACTGTCTTGATCAGCGAGAAAGTTAAGAACATCAAACTGATTGTGATAAATGTTTTTTGGTTTTATATTACTTTCAATTTTTTGTTCATAAAAGCTAATAGTATTGTTAAAAGAATAATCAATTAGCTCCATTCTTAGTAGCGAATTTATAAGTGGAGTTGAACCAGTTACATAAGCTGCAATTTCATCAGCTTGAAATTCCATTTCTCTAGATAGCTTTAAATACCGAGTATTTACATAGCTGTACATTTGTCTAAGAATCCATTGGATACCAGAAACTATTTTAACTGCTAATATCATAAAAATAGAAAAATAGCCGCTTGCTTCAGACCACTTTGAAATCATATTTTCATAAGATTCATTGTCGTATAATAGATTGTGTATAACATTATTTACGCTATAAACATAACTGCCAACCTTCATAGTGCTTTGTGAGAAATGTGCAAATTCGTGAGATAGAATTGCTTTTAATTCTTCTTCAGTTAATGCATTAATTAATCCTAAACCAATTACTAAGTTTTTTTTAATAGGAAAAAACATACTCCAAAAATTTGAATCGTAAAACACTGAAGCATTTACATCTGGAGATAAATAAACTCTTTTGGGTTTTTGTGTATCTATTGTAGTTGTTAATTCATCAATTAATTGAAATAATTTAGGTTCTTCATTTTTAGTTATTTCTATTAAATGAGATTTGTCTGTTTTATGTGTTTTAAACAAAAATTTAATTAAAAATAATAGTACCATAAAGCCCATACTTGCCAGACCGAAACCAAGAGCTAAAGTTATAAAATTTGGTTTTATTGCTATAACTAGTATAGCACCATAACCACAAAGTATAGTTAATCCAATCGCTAATAGAAAAAGTAGTATATATAGCAATGTAAATGCAACAATAGAAACAATGGCTTTTATTGTAGATTTAATAAATTCATCAGATGAAGTTATCTCATTTTTTATCATAGCATATGTAAAAATAAGTGATTCTTTCAAATGTATAGTTAAAAATTTAGGATTAAACTGATTTAAATCATTTTATTAACTTTGGTTTACGCTAATTCAAGCTTTAAAACCAAAAAAATATGAGGCTATTTTACTTTTTAATGTTCTGTTTTTTAATTACTTCTTGCAAGTTTGCTTCTGAAAAAAAAGAAAAAGATTTTCTAAACGATTCTAAAGAGTTGGAAAACAAGATGTTACCGAATATTTTTGTTGTAAAAAAAGTTTTTTATTCAAAAGATAGTTTGCCAATTTCAGCAGATTTTTATGAGGTAAATGAAATGAAACCTACTATTTTATTATGTCATCAAGCGGGGTATAGCAGAGGGGAATATAGAGATACTGCAATTAAATTAAACCATTTGGGGTTTTCTTGCGTAGCTATAGATCAGCGTTCAGGAAAAGAAGTTAATGGTTTAAAGAATGAAACAGTCTTAAAAGCTATAGATAAGGGGTTATCAACAGGTTATTTAGATGCTAAACAAGATATTGAAGCTGCTATAGATTATGTTTACGAAACAAATGGGAATCAGCCAATTATGTTGGTTGGTAGTTCTTATTCTGCAACGCTAGCTTTACTTGTTGGTAAATCTTCAAAAAAAGTGAAAGCAATAGCTGCTTTTAGTCCTGGAGAGTATTTTAAAAATATGAATGTAAAAGAGTTAATTGAAGGAATTGATAAACCAGTTTTTGTTACTTCGTCAAAAAAGGAAACTAAAGATTTAGAAGAATTAGTGTCATTACTAAATTTAGAGGTTTTAACACATTTTAAATCTGAAAAAGAAGGAATACACGGTTCGAGAGCTTTATGGGATTCAACCGATGGGAGCGAAGCTTACTGGGCAGCATTTAAAACGTTTATAAAAAAAAATAAGCCAACTAATTAGTTGGCTTATTTTATATATGTTTAAAACTAAATTTAATCGGTTGTAAATTTCCAAACCTGACCAATTGTAGCTCCACCTTTATCGTCTTTTACAACAACTTTCCAATAGTAAGTAGTTGTTCCTGCAATAGTAGCAGTGTAAGTTTTTTCTGCTTGATCTGCAGAAACTACAGTTGCTGGAGGATTATCTGTTCCAAAATATACATCATAAGCAAGTGTGTCAGCAGTATCAGCATCACTAGCATTCCATTCTAAACTAGTAGTTGCTGCTGTAGTAACTACTGAATTTAAAACTGGGCTAATTAATTCTGGAGAAAAAGGTAAATGGTTTACTATTCCAACACCTTCAGTATAAAATTGGTAAGTAGAAGAATATCCACTACTTGCATTTTCAGTATCTGTTGCTTTAACTCTCCAGTAATAAGCAACACCTTTATCTAAAGTTACAGATTTTGAAGTACCTGTTAAGTTAGAAAAACTATGCTCAATTGATGAGAATTGATTATTTGTAGAAATTTCTAATAAATATTTTACAGCATCTCCATCTGGATCTGTTGCAGCACCCCATTGGAACGTTAAATTATTATCAATACATAATAAATTGTTTGCTGGTTGAGTTAAGCTAGGGCTAGAAGGAGCATTGTTTTCTTCAGGTTCTGGGGTTGGAGGAGTATCACCACCACCACTAGATCCACCACATGACCAAAAACCAACTGCAATAACTGCTAAATAAAGAAATTTTCTCATTTTTAATTTTTTATAATTTTAAAAGTATATCTACTATTTGCGTAAACGTTTGCAATATACAAACTTTTTGGTAGGTTTTCAATATTAATATTAATCTTTCCAGCGCTAATTTTTGTGTTTAATTTTTTTATAAGTTGGCCATATATATTTAATATTTCTACTTTAACTTGGCTGTCACTTTCAGGAATTACAATTTCAAATAACCCTTTATTTGGGTTGGGATATACGGTAGCTAAATTAGAATGGTTTATAGATTCATAAATTTTACCTTCACAGTCGTTTTTACTAGAAATTTCGATAGTATCTCCTTCTAAAATATTAAAATCAAAAGTTTTTGAGCTTGTTTCAAATATAGAAACACCATTTATAGTTACGTTATAAGGTGCTGTTCCTTCATCAATAATAACACTCATTCTACCCGACTGGACACTGGATTTACCCGAAATAGTTGCTGCTGCTTCAATAGTAATAGAATAGCATTGCTCATACGTTTCACCTTCAACAGTTATGCATAAATTATATGTGCCAGGGCTTAAACCTTCAATAGTTGTAGAATTACTAAAAGTGTAATTTGTGCCATCTAGTATAGCTGTATAGTTTAGCGGTTCTATTGCTGAAATTAATAGTTGTCCATTATTTTCTCCATCACAAGTTTCACCAACAGTTTCTATTGTAAAGTTATTGTAAGCTAATGAGAAAATTTTACACCCTGTTGAATTAACTGTAACTCCTTCCATTGTATTTGGGCATAAATCTTCTGTATCTACAACACCATCATTATCGCTATCGTCTGTTGAAGTACCTCCACGGGGATCAGCTAGTTTTACTGTTGAATATAATTTGTATTCACCAGGGTTTAATGTTATACTTTCTGAAGTTGAAGTAATTGTTTTTTCTTCACCTGTAAAATACTCATACCAAGTTCCTGTTTTTGTAAACTGAATTGTAACAGGTTTTTCTGTAACATCAAAATTACCAGCCAAAACAACATCCATACTACTATGTTTTAAAGTAATTGTTTTTGTAAGGTTTGCAACATTTAATGTAAAATCGGTTGAATTAAAAACTGGTTGTTGCTTTTTAAATTCAATTAAAGTTTGCCAAGTACTGTATATGTGTTTTCTGTTAGCATTGTTTTCATAATCCCAATGAATTGGTTTTCTACCAACTCTACCATTTTCATCAATACTAATATCATAACCTAATTCACCAAATTGCCAAATCATTTTTGGCCCAGGAATAGTGAAAAAGAACATACCAGCTAATTCTTGTCTTGCTAAAGCTGTATTTAAATTTTTAACATTATAATCGTTGTTAGAATCATTTCCATAGGTTAAGTTTTTATACATTAAACGTTCTTCGTCATGACTTTCCATATAACCAACAACATTTGGAGTATTCCATCCTCGTTCTTTGTATGACATCCACGAAACGTCTGTGTCGCTTGTCCAACCCATAGTGTTTTGGTTGTAGTTATGGTTTAGATTACCCCATAGCATAATTCCATAATTTGCTAATTCTGTTTCTTCTGTGTTATCAGATAAATGTTCAAAAATTACATACGGTTTGTTAGTTGGAGCCTCATTCCAAACGTGGTCCGCATAATTTTTTAAAATTGAAATTCTTGCAGCATCATACGTACTTGCCCAATTGTCTGTACCAGACCATTGTGTGTTAGAGAAACCTTTTGTGAAATCGAATCTAAAACCATCAATTTTATATTCGTTTATCCAATACGATAAAACATCGTTAAAAAAGTTTACCGTATAAGTAGATTCGTGATTAAAATCTGATCCCCAATGAGCTGAGGTATTATCAATAAAATTATGGTCTTCGTTATACCAAGGATTATCTGCAGCGGGTTTGTTATCAGCATTATTCCAATACATTTGTGCCAAAGGAGATTGTCCGTAAGAATGATTAAAAACAACATCAGCTAAAACAGCAATTCCTCTGGAATGACATTCATCTACAAATTTTTTGAAATTGTTTTTTGTTCCGTATGCTTTATCAAGTGCAAAATATAATGCAGGGTTATAACCCCAACTATCTGCACCTTCAAACTCATTTATAGGCATTAATTCAATAGCATTAATACCTAAACTTTCTAAATAATCTAGTTTTGTTAAAGCTTCGTTATAAGAGTCAGATTCAGTAAAATCTCTAATATGAAGTTCGTAAATAATTAAATTATCTTGAGCTGGTTTTGTAAAATCTGCAACATTCCAAGTGTATGGAGTTTCGTTTATTAAAAAAGTAGAAACATAACCTTCAGTTAAGTTTGTTGGGTATTCTTTTAAGTTTGGATAGTTACCATCTTTAATATATTGATCTGTCCAAGGATCTAATATTTTTTCCGAATAAGGATCGGCAACTTTAATTGAATAATCTATAAAATATTGATACGCATATTCTGTGTCTATATCTAAACCTGGAATTGTAATCCAAAAATCTTCACCATCTTTATGCATTTGGTAGGCTGCATTTAATTGCCAGTCAGAAAAATCACCAATTAAAAATACATCATTTTTATTAGGTGCTTTTAATAAAAAAGTAACTGAATTATCATTGTTTATTGTTACGCCGTAGTTTGCATTACTTGGTTTTGTTATATTTTGAGTTGAAGTTTTAACGTATACAGAAATTTCAGTTTCTTTATTTTCTGAAGAAGTATTTGCAGTAGCTTTTAAAATATGATTACCTGTTGAGGAAAGATTATAAGTAGAAGATATATTTTTTGTGTTTGCTGAAGTTTTAATAGAAGTTCCTTCAACAAATAATTCTAAATCTGCATTAATAGAAGCTTCTGCAGAAATAGTAATATTGTCATTTAAATTATATACCGAGTAATTGGTAGGTGAAGTAAAGGCTATATTTAAACCTTCTTCGTAAATTTTTACAAAAATATTAGGACTTGTTTGTAGTGAACCATCTTCTGATCTAAAAACAAAACATAATTCAGTAATAGTTTCTGTAGTTGCTACTCCATAAAAATCATAAACATTAGGAGTAATTACTAATGTATATAAGTTAGAGTTTGTAGTGTCTTGAGTTAATTTAGGTTGGTCATTTTCTCCCCAGTCACTTATAACATTTTGCCATTGAGCACCACCATATGTTACACCTGTATGCGCGTAAATATCTCCAGTATAGTTTTCTAAACCTGTACCAGTAGTGTTTAAAGTTATAGTAATTTCATTTGTTGCAGTAGGCACAGTTGGTACTGTAGTTACTTGAGAAAATACATGGTTAAATGAAAATAGTATTGATAAGAAAAGTATTGCTTTTTTCATTTGTAATAATTTTATAATTGAGAAGTATTTTAGTAGTAGAAAATAAAGGCTGCTTAATAAGCAGCCTTTATTAAAAATATAAATTTTATTACCAAGCGTAAACCGCTATTGTAGGTGGAGTAACAGAAAAGTTAACTTCTATGTTATAAGTTCCTGCGGTTACAGGAATATTAGCTCCATTAGCTTCTAGTGAACCGTCATTTCCATCGTCACCATAATTTAATCCCCAGGCATCATTTTGACGAACTTTAATTTCTCCATCAGTTAATTCGATACCATTTATGTAGTAATAACCTTCGTTAATACCAAAATCTGGAATAAACTTAGTGTCTGGTCCATCCCAAGCATTTGGTGTTGCATCTCCAACAAGTCCCCAAACATCTGTTTCTTCAAAAGTATATGTTAGGTTATTTAAATCGAAAGTTACTAAGTAATGTCCTGCTGAAACAGCAATGTTGTCACCACCAGTTTCTAAAGAACCATCAAAACCAGTATCTCCATAATTTAATCCCCAATCATTATTGAATCTAAATTTAAATTCACCATCAGTTAGAGTTACCATTCCAACCCAATTATCTTGGTAAGAATTGTATTCTAATTTAAAGTCAGGTCCATCCCAACCATTTGGTGTAGCACTTCCAACTAATCCCCAAGTATATTCTTCCATTTCCCAAGTAAGAGCATCTAGGTTAATAGTAATTTTATATGAACCAGCAGAAACTGTAATATTATCTCCTGCGTTATCTAAAGTTCCATCCATTCCGGTGTCTCCATAGTTCTCTGTCCATAAATTATCTTTTCTAAACTTAATTTCTCCATCACGTAAATTTGCATATGCAACAAATACATTTGGTGTAGAAGTTGTGTAGAAAGGAATATCTGGAATGTTTTCATTACCCCAAGCACCTGGAGTTGCACTACCAACAACACCCCAAGCTGTAGATAAATCTAAAAGAGATGAGTAAGCAGTAACGGTTAAAGTAATAGGCTCTGAAAGCATAACTTGCGCATCACTAAGAGTTGTTTGAACTATTAGTTCTACATCTGTTTCTTCAGTAGGTTTAATACCTAATGATAATAATTTACCATTTAATTCTTCAACAGTAAATACTTTTGAAAGACTAGATCCAACTGCAGATATTTGCGGTGCTGAAAAATCTCCACCAGCAAAATCCATTAGTATTTGATATGATGCAGCTGCATCAAAACCAAAATTAGGATCTGTCCAAGAAACTGTAAGTATTTCATCTGTTGCAGTATCTTCTGTTAATAATACAGCGCTAGTTGATAAGCTAACTTCTGTATTAGCATCAGGATTTAGTTCTATAATTTCTTTGTCATCACAAGCTCCTAAAACTAATAGGAAACTAAGTAATATGACAGTTTTGTTTATTAATTTTTTCATTTTATTCTAATTTTTTAGTAACCTATGTTTTGAGTTAGGTTAGGATTTGTAGATAAAACATTAATAGGTAATGGGAATATATTTCTGTAGTCTGGAACAGAAAGACCATTAACTTCATCACCTTTAAATGGCCATAAGTAAGATTCAGTTGTAAAGTAATTGTAACGTACTAAATCTGTACGTCTTTGACCTTCCCAATATAATTCTCTTGATCTTTCGTCTAATACAAAATCTAAAGTTAAATCTGAACTTGAAATGTTTCCAGAAGTGTCTCCGTAAGCTCTTGTTCTTAATTCGTTAATTTTATTTACTGCAGTTCCTAAATCACCACCACCGCCTCTTAAAGCAGCTTCAGCATAGTTTAAGTAAATTTCTGCCAAACGAATTAAAGGTAAATCTGTATCAACAAAATCTCCACCAGCATCATTTCCTTGGTTTCCGTTTGAATCTACATTTTTAAACTTTTTAACAGCGTATCCATCTTCAAAAGGAGGAATAGATTCTATTTCAAGGTTTTGCCCATCAGAGTGGAACATACCTCTTTTATCTCCTAAATAAAGATCAATAGTATAAGTTAAAGTATCAAGATCTAAAGTAATATAATAAGTTCCTGCTGTAACAGCAATGTTGCTTCCGTCAGGTTCAATAGTATTATCAGCATCATTATCTCCGTAGTTGTTACCCCAGTCTTCAGCAAATCTGAATTTAAACTCACCATCCACAAGAGTTACATAAATTGCGTATTGGTTTGTTCCAGTTTCGTGCATTTCAGCATCAGGACCATCCCAGCCGTTTGGAGTAGCGCTACCAACAAGCCCCCAATCAGATTGAGTTCCTAAAGAAGCGTTTAAAGCATCAGTATCAACAGTAAATTTATTAACAAGACTTTTAGTGGTTCTTAGACCTCCCCAGCCTCCGTTAACTCCAAATTCTGAAGCATCCATATTTCCTCCAATTGCAGCGTGAACTAAGAAAGTTGTTCCACCGTAAGTTTGAGATTGTAATCCATCGAAATTTAAAGCATAAATAAATTCATCTTGCGCACCATTAGTATTGTTGTCTGCTAAGAATAATTCGTCGTAAGCAGATCCATTTCCATTAGCATCGTTCATATTAATTGAATATGAAGAACTCATTACTTTGTCTGAAAATATAACACAGTCTGCAAAACGATCTGTTCCTGTCCAAACTTGTGCATTTAAGTATAATTTAGAAAGTAAAGCCCAAGCAGCAACTTGATCAACTCTACCATACTCATTACCTGCTAATAAAATATCTTGAATTTCTAATAATTCAGCTTCAACAAAAGCAAATATTTCGGTTCTATTACTTTGCATTGGTAACTCTGTAGAAATTACAGTTGTTAAAGGTACATTTGCGTACATATCCATTAAGTTATAGTATGCAAAAGCTCTTAAAAATCTAGCTTCAGCAATATACGCTTCCACTTCAGTTTCAGATAATTCACTAGCATTCGCAATAAATGAATTACTAAAAGAAACAACTTGCGCTAAACGTGAGTACATTGCTTCAGTAAAGTCATTACTACTAGACCAATATAAACCGTGTAAATCTGGTAACCCTGGATCTCCCCAACCAACTACGGCGTGATCTGTTGTAATTTCATTTAAGTTAAATAACATTCTAGAGTATTGAGAAAAACCTTCATCAATATCTGCAATATCAGGTTGACCAGCAGGTCCTTCTTGTCCGGTTAATGCTAAACTAGCATATAGTTTAGCTAATGCTCCTTTTGCTGTGCTTGCATCAGCAAAAACATCCTCTTGTGTAAAACTATCTGGATCTATTGGTGATTGATCTAAGTCGTCGTGACACGATACAATGAACATTGAGATAGCAAGAGAAAATATGATTTTATTAAATATATCTTTCATTTCTTTTATTTTTAAAAGTCAATATTAACACCAAAAACAATTGATCTTGGTCTTGGGTAGAAATTATTATCTATACCACCATCTATTTCAGGATCTAATCCTTTGTAATCTGTTATGGTAGCAACATTTTGCATTGAACCATAAACTCTTAATGCAGTATCTTTAAAAACATTAGGTAGGTTATAACCTAAGGTAATATTATCTATTTTGAAGAACGAAGCTTCAGAAATATAGTAATCACTTAGTAGGCTATTTTCTGTAGAGTTTACAAAACCTGAGTTAAATTGATCTGTATGTAGGTTAGTTAAAATGCTATTTTCTGTAGCTCTTCTTAAATAACTTGTGCTTGAAGCAACGTTGTCGTAAGCGTAATTTCCTAAACTAGCTCTTGTTACAATTGCTAAATCAAAGTTTTTATATCTAAAGTTGGTATTTAATCCCATTAAAACATCAGCATAAGGATTATTATTAATGTATCTATCGTTATCATTAATAATATCATCTCCATTTCTATCAACAAAAACACCTTCAATTGGGCTTCCAGTAGCATCGTAAACTTGTTCGTAAACTAAGAAACTGTATGGTGCTTCACCTTCTGTATGTACCTGAACGTTGTTACCAACTCCACCACTAATTCCTCCAACAGCTTGGTCGAAAGGTAATTTGGTTACTTCATTATCATTAAAAGAAATGTTATAGTTTACATTCCATTCAAAGTCATCAGTTTTAACAGGTGTTGTATTTATAACAAATTCAATACCTCTATTTTCCATATCTCCAATATTTTTTTCAATTCTGTTTCCAAAATTTGTAAAAGGATCTACGAATGAAGAAGCTATTAAATCTTGTGTTTCTTTCAAATATACATTTACAGAACCTGTAATTCTTCTATCTAAAAGTCCGTAATCTATACCTACATTAAAAGTTCTACCAACTTCCCATTTTAATTCTTCGTTAAGAGGTTCTGGTCTGTATGTTTGATAGAAAGAATTTCCAAATTGATAATTAGCAGTAGATTGACTAGCTAAATAACTTGTTAAGAATTTGTAATCTGCTAATCCATTTACATTACCAACTTCACCATAACCAACACGTAATTTTAATTCGTTAAAAATACCATCTTCCATAAAGTCTTCTTTATGAATATTCCAAGCTAAAGCATATGAAGAGAAGTATCCCCAACGATCGTCTGGATTTAATTTAGACGAAGCATCTGCTCTTAAAGTAGCAGTCGCTAAATATTTTCCTTTATAATCATAATTTAAACGACCAAAGTATGATAATAATACATTTTTAGATTTATCAATAAACTCATAAGTATTACCATCTTCTTCATCTTCACTATCATAACTATAGTTGTCGAACTCAAATGATTGGTATGAATGACCAACAACAAAATTTAGAGAATGGTCTTCGTTAAATGTTTTGTTATAAGTTACATAAGCATCAAATAATTTATTTGTAGCTTCTTGCGTAAATGCAGTTCTAGAACCATTCCAACTAGTATCTGAAGTTGGCATAAACTCTGAAGTTATATTTCTACCGTGGCTATTAGATTTATCTAAACCAACATTTACAGTTGCAGTTACATCTGGGAAAAAGTGAAGTTTATAATCAACTTTTGCATTTCCTACCAATCTTCTAACTTCAGCAGTATCTTGGTTTAAAGCTAATTGAGCAACAGGGTTTGTAGGAGCCAAGTTTAATTGGTAACCGTTTGTTCCTGTCCAAGCGTAATAACCGGCAAAAATTGAATTTTCGTCATATACAGATTGTGTTGGGTCGAAAGAAGCAGCGTTTCCAATTGCATCTCTATTTGCAAATTTGTTTTCAGTATACATTCCACGAGCATTTAATTCAATTTTTAAATGATCGTCTAAAAAACTAGGTGATAAGTTTAATGAAGCCGTTGTACGTTTAAATTCATCTCCTTTTAAAGTACCTTCGTGGTCTGAGTGACCAACAGAAGCTCTCATTGGAACACCCCAAGCATTACCTAAAGCACTAATTGAATGGTCTGTACCAATAGCTCCAACATAAATTTGATCTTGCCAATTTGTATCAGCATTTCCTAATCTTGCAATCGCATCAGCATCACCAGTTTGTTCAATTAAATTACTAAACTGATCGGCATTCATTACATCTACTTCATCAATTGCAGTATATAATGTAGTTGAAGAATTTACGTTAAATTTAAATTCTGTGTCTTTACCCTTTTTAGTAGTAATCATAATTACACCATTGGCAGCTCTAGATCCGTAAATTGAAGTAGCAGAGGCATCTTTTAATACCACCATACTTTCAATATCATTAGGATTTATAAGGTTTAATACATTTCTTGAACCTCCAACACCACCATCGTTTAATGGAACACCGTCAACAACAATTAAAGGAGAGCTAGTTAAAGATAAAGATCCTAAACCTCTAATAACAATGTTTTGTCCCTCACCAGGAGCTCCACCACCAGATGTTACAGAAACACCCGCAACTTTACCGTTTATTAATTGTTGAGCAGAAACTACGTTTCCTTTATTAAAATCATCCGAAGTAATTAAATCGGCAGATCCTGTTAAATCTTCTTTCTTAACAGATCCATATCCAATTACAACAACTTCATCTAAAGATTCAGTATCTTCTACTAATTGAACATTAATAGTAGTTGAGTTTACTGTTAGTTCTTGGGTTTTGAATCCCATATAAGAAACAACTAAAATATCTCCAGTTTTAACATTTTCAAGAATATAGTTTCCATCAAAATCTGTAGAGGTACCAATAGTGGTTCCTTTAATTAAAATGTCAACACCAGGTAAGCCCGAGCCGCTGGAAGCTTCTGTTACTTTACCTTTAACTGCTTGTTGAGCAAACATTGCTAAAGGAAATAGAAGTATGACACTAAACAAAAAAATTCTAAAATTTTTCATCTATTTTAAGTTAATTATTAATTAAGGTTTGTTTTAAAAATTTGTATTACAATTACTTTACATTTCACTATGTGAATTTACGGACTTAACATTTACTTAACAATTGAAGCGGTCTTTTTTAATGTCACTACAACGTTTTCGTGTTCATAACTTTTTTACTACAACGTTAGAGTAAATTTTCGTTTTTGAAGGACGAAATTGTGAAAATAGCATTTTTTTAAGGTGTATTTTTTTATATTTTAAATTAAACTAGCTATTTTTATTATGTTTGTATGTGACTGTTGTAAACATTAATTTTATCTTTGTAAAACAAGGTGTAAGATTAGTTACTAATTCAAAATTTTTAAATGAAGCAAAGAATAACGTTAAAGAAAATAGCAAGAGAATTTGGAGTTTCAATTTCAACTGTTTCTAAAGCTTTAAAAAATAGTAATGAAATTAGTGGAGAATTACGTGATAAAATCAAAGCCTTTGCAGATTATTATAACTATAAACCTAATAGTTTAGCGCTTCAACTTAGAAATCAAAAAACATCAGTAATTGGTGTTATTATACCAGAAATTGTGCATCATTTTTTCTCTACCGTTATAGACGGAATAGAAGTGTATGCTAATGAAAAAGGGTATAATGTAATGGTTTGTTTATCTAACGAATCGTTTGAAAAAGAGGTTGCGAATATTAGTGTTTTAGCAAATGGAACTATTGATGGTTTAATAGTTTCAATTGCACGTGGAACACAGAAAAAAGATAACTATCATCATTTTGAAGAACTAATAAAAGAAGATTTTCCATTGGTTTTGTTTGATAGAGTTAATGATGCCTTAAAATGCGATAAAGTTATTATTGACGATATTGGAGGAGGTTATAGCGCAGCAGAACATTTATTAGAAATTGGTTCGAAAAGAATTGCTTTATTAACCACTCAAGATTTTATTACTGTTGGAGCTTTGCGAAAAGTTGGTTACCGAAAAGCTATGCAAAATGCAGGTTTAGATGTAGATGAAGACTATGTGTTTAAGTTAGATGATGCTGAGGATTTGTACGAGCAGATTGAAAAAGTTTTTGAATTGGAGCAAGCGCCTGATGCAATTTTAGCAGTGAATGAAATTTACGCTGCAATTGCAATGAAAATTGCCAAAGAAAAAGGATATAAAATACCGGATGATATTGCAGTTCTTGGATTTACAAGTGGACTAATTTCTGAATTTACTTCACCGCCTTTAACATCGGTAGTTCAACACGGTTTTTTAATGGGACAAAAATCAGCAGAATTATTAATTAATAGAATAGAACATACTGCAGGTAAAGAATATCACAAAGAAGTGATTTCAACCAATTTAAAAATTAGAGAATCAACAAAAAGATGATAAATATTTTATAAACTCAATAATTTATTTATATATTTGCAAAGTAAAAGCAATTTTACAAGTATTACATTATTTCACACTTCACATAAACAATCGAGGCTAAATTAGCTTTGCATTGTTGTAATACTATTTTAATATTAACATTATGGAAAAACGGAAACTAAGTTTCTGGGATATCTGGAATATGAGTTTCGGATTCTTAGGAATTCAAATGGGTTTTGCTTTGCAAAATGCCAATGCCAGTAGAATATTGCAAATTTTTGGCGCCGACGTACACGAATTATCTTGGTTTTGGATAGTTGCACCTTTAACAGGTTTAATTGTTCAACCAATAATTGGGTACTATAGCGATAAAACTTGGACTAGACTAGGAAGAAGAAGACCATACTTTTTAACAGGAGCATTGTTAGCATCACTGGGATTAATTTTAATGCCAAATGCAGATATGTTTACAGCATTTATGCCTGCTTTATGGGTTGGTGCTGGTATGTTAATGATTATGGATGCTTCGTTTAATGTAGCAATGGAACCATTCAGAGCGTTAGTTGCAGATTTATTACCATCAGATCAACGTACATTAGGTTTTAGTATTCAAACTGTGCTTATAGGTATTGGTGCGGTTATTGGATCTTGGTTACCGTATGTGCTTACAAATTGGTTTGGAGTTGTAAATGAAGCTGAGCCTGGAGCAGTACCAACAAATTTATTATGGTCTTTTATAATTGGAGCTTCGGTTTTGGTTATCAGTATTTTAGTAACTGTATTTACAACAAAAGAATATTCTCCAGAGGAAGTAGCTTTAATGTCTAAGGATGAAGAGCCGGAAGAGGAAGAATCGAGTTTGTTAAATATATTTTCTGATTTTAAGAAAATGCCTTTGACAATGAAACAATTGAGCTCTGTTCAGTTTTTCTCTTGGTTTGGATTATTTGGAATGTGGGTGTTTTCTACACCGGCAATTGCACATCATATTTACGGTTTATCATTAGATGATCACGGAGATGCTTTTCAAAAAGCAGGTGATTGGGTTGGAATTCTATTTGGGGTTTACAATGCTGTTTCTGCTGTGTATGCTTTCTTTTTACCTGCAATAGCAAAAAAACTGGGTAGAAAAAAGACACATGCTTTCTCATTAATTTGTGGAGGTCTAGGATTAATTTCAATCTATTTTGTGCCAAATGAAAACTGGTTATTTCTTTCAATGTTTGGAATTGGTATTGCTTGGGCGAGTATTTTAGCAATGCCATATGCAATTTTAGCAGGTTCAATTCCAGCTAGAAAAATGGGTGTTTATATGGGTATATTCAATTTCTTTATTGTATTACCTCAAATTATAAACGCACTAATTGGAGGGCCAATTGTAAAGTATGTTTATGGTGGAAATCCAATATTTGCTATTGTAATTAGTGGTGTTTCATTATTAATTGCAGCAATGTTAGTAGTAAGAGTAAAAGATGTAGATGACGAAGTAATAACAGATAATTAAAATGAAAAAAGAAATAGCATTTATATTCGATTTGGATGGTGTAATTGTAGATACTGCAAAATATCATTTTTTGGCTTGGAGAAATTTAGCAATCCAATTAGGGTTCGAATTTACTGAAGAGCATAATGAACTATTAAAAGGTGTTAGTAGAGTTAAATCATTAGAAATCTTATTAAATATTGGTAAGGTTGAAATTTCAGAAGAAGAAAAACAAAAATACTTAGTACAAAAAAATACAGAGTACTTAGGTTTTGTAAATAAAATGACTTCTGATGAAATATTACCTGGTGTAAATGATTTGTTGAACTATTTAGATGCAAATAAAATAACCTATGCATTAGGTTCAGCAAGTAAAAATGCTCCTTTAATTTTAGAAAAGGTCGGTTTATACAGTCGTTTTTCAGCAATAGTTGATGGAAACGATGTTAGTAAAGCAAAACCAGATCCAGAAGTATTTTTAATTGGAGCTAAAAAATTAGA
Source organism: Lutibacter oricola (assembly GCF_900106565.1). Classification (GTDB taxonomy): domain Bacteria; phylum Bacteroidota; class Bacteroidia; order Flavobacteriales; family Flavobacteriaceae; genus Lutibacter; species Lutibacter oricola. The sequence continues at coordinate 47,604 of NZ_FNNJ01000014.1, read as the reverse complement.
AATGAAAACTGAAAACTGTGTAGTAGTAGAAGATGCTATAGCAGGAGTTGAAGCAGCAAAAGCAGCAAATATGACTTGTGTAGGTATAGGAGAAAAAGAAGTATTGGGTCATGCTGATTTTGTGTTTGGTGATATGACAGGATTTACTCCTGAATTTTTAAATCAACTAATAAACTAAAAAATGAATAAGAATTATATAGTACCTAGTGAATGGTCTATTATAGAGAACGGCTTTGATGCTGATAATGTAGAGGCATCTGAAAGTTTGTTTAGTATAGGTAACGGTTCTATGGGACAACGTGCCAATTTTGAAGAAGATTATTCAGGAAAAACTTTTCAAGGAAGTTATATTGGAGGTATTTATTACCCAGATAAAACACGCGTTGGATGGTGGAAAAACGGTTATCCTGAGTATTTTGCAAAAGTGTTAAATGCACCGAACTGGATTGGTATTCATATTAAAATTAACGGAACAACATTCGATTTAAATACGTGTAAAATTTCAGATTTTAAGCGTGAATTAAATATGAAAGAAGGTTGGTTAAGTCGTTCTTTTACTGCTGAAATTCCTTCTGGAGAAAAAGTTGAGGTTACAACAAAACGTTTTGTTTCAGTAGAAATTAACGAAGTTGGAGCAATAGAATACAGTGTAAAAGCTGTTAACTTTTCAGGAGCAATAGAATTTGCACCGTATGTAGATTCAGGAATTATGAATGAAGATACAAACTATGATGAATTTTTCTGGGAAATTTTAGAAGTAATTGACGGGGATAACAATGCGTGTATTCTTTCAAAAACCTTAAAAACTGAATTTCACGTAGCAACAGCTATGCAAGTTTCGTTTGCTATTAATAATAAAGAAGTTTCGGCAACTAAAGAAACTTCAAAAGAAGAGAAAAAAATTACGCACACCTATAAATTACAAGTTTTAGAAGGTGATGTAGCTACTATTTATAAATATGCTTCGTACACGAGTTCTATGAACTATGAAATTGCAGATTTGGTAGAAGCTTCATTTTTAAATGTTGAAAAAGCTGCTAATTTAGGTTTTAATGCTTTGCTAGCATCTCAAATTAAATCTTGGGACGAAATTTGGAAAACAGCGGATATTGTAATTGAAGGTGATGTAAAAGCGCAACAAGGAATCCGTTTTAATATTTTTCAATTGAATCAAACCTATATGGGAACCGATGCTCGTTTAAATATTGGTCCAAAAGGGTTTACTGGAGAAAAATATGGAGGAAGTACTTATTGGGATACGGAAGCTTATTGTATTCCATTTTATATGGCAACAAAAGATCAAAGTGTTGCAAAAAACTTATTGAAATACCGTTACAATCAGTTAGATAAAGCTATTGAAAATGCAGAAAAATTAGGATTTACTAATGGAGCTGCATTGTATCCAATGGTTACTATGAATGGTGAAGAATGCCATAACGAATGGGAAATTACGTTTGAAGAAATTCACCGTAATGGAGCTATGATTTATGGTATTTATAACTACGTAAATTACACACAAGATTTTGCTTATATTCCAGAATTTGGTTTAGAAGTAATGATTGCTATTGCTCGTTTTTGGCACCAACGTGCTAATTATTCAGCAGCAAAAGACAAGTATGTAATTTTAGGTGTAACAGGACCAAATGAATACGAAAATAACATTAACAATAATTACTATACAAACTATTTAGCAAAATGGTGTATTGAGTATACTGTTGAATGTTTAAATAAAGTAAAAGAAGACTACAAAGAAGATTTTGACCGTGTTATTGAAAAAGCAAATTTAACTGCAGAAGAAACATACGAGTGGTTAAAAGTGTCAGATAATATGTATTTTCCATATAGTGAAGAACACAATGTTTATTTACAGCAAGATGGATTTTTGGATAAAGAATTAATCCCAACTGATAAATTAGAAGCTTCACAAAGACCAATTAATCAAAAATGGTCTTGGGATCGTATTTTGCGTTCTTGTTATATTAAACAAGCAGATACACTTCAGGGTATGTATTTGTTTGAAGATAGATTTTCAAAGGAAGAATTAGAACGTCATTTCGATTTTTATGAACCAATAACAGTTCACGAATCTTCTTTATCTCCTTGTGTACATTCAATTTTGGCAGCTTCAATAGACAGAATGCCAAAAGCGTACGAAATGTATTTACGCACCTCTCGTTTAGATTTAGATGATTACAATCACGAGGTTCACGAAGGTTGTCATATTACAAGTATGGCTGGTACGTGGATGGCTGTTGTGCAAGGTTTTGGAGGAATGCGTGTTTGGCAAGATGGAATTTTAGCGTTCAACCCTCAAATTCCTGAAGAATGGAAATCATATTCATTCACAATTAATTTCAGAGGAAATACTATTAAGGTTTACAAATCTCAAACAGAATGTAAATTCTTTAATGAATCTGAAAATGAAATTAAACTAATTGTAGATAATAAAGAAATTATTTTAACACCAAGTGTTGAAGTAGTTTTATAAAGAAATTTTGGTGGTTGAATTTAATTCAACCACCAAAATTTTATACCTTTTATTCCCATTTTAAAAACTTAAATTAAACTCAATGAAAAAGTTAGGTTTTATATTCTTATTGCTATGTACTTTTAATATTCAAGCTCAAAAGGTTGAACGAGTAGAACCGCCAAGCTGGTGGGTTGGTATGGAGCATAACCAAATAGAACTAATGGTTTATGGCGAAAATATATCGCAACATACACCTTCAATAAAAAATAAAAACATTGCTATAAAGCAAATTAAGAAAACGCAAAATAAAAATTATTTATTTGTAACTATAGATGTTTCAAAAGCACAAGCCGGAACTTTTAAAATAGATTTTAAAAAGAAAGGTAAGCGAAATAATTTTAGTGTAGATTATGAGTTGAAAGAAAGAAAAAAAGATTCAAAAAATAGAATTGGTTTTAATAGTTCAGATGTAATTTACTTAATAACTCCAGACCGTTTTGCAAATGCAGATACTTCAAACGATTCTGTAGAAGGTTTAAACGAACAAGGTATAGATAGAAAACACGATTATGCGCGTCACGGTGGTGATATTAAAGGAATTACCAATCACGTAGATTATATTCAAAATATGGGTTTTACTGCTGTTTGGCCAACTCCTGTGTTAACAAATGATATGAAAGAAAGCTCATATCACGGTTATGCAATGACCGATTTTTATCAAGTAGATCCTCGTTTTGGTTCGTTAGAAGATTATAAAGAATTGTCTTCAGAATTGAAAAAAAGTAATATGAAATTGGTAATGGACCAAGTAGCAAATCATATTGGGTTAGAACATTGGTGGATGAAAGATTTACCAACAAACGATTGGGTAAATTTTCAAGAAGAACATTTAGCAGGTAAATTTGTAAATACAAACCATAGAAGAACTACTAATCAAGATAGTTACGCTTCAAAAAGCGATAAAAAATTAATGAATGAAGGTTGGTTTGTGTCTTCAATGCCAGATTTAAATCAAAACAATCCTTTGTTGGCAACGTACTTAATTCAAAATAGTATTTGGTGGATTGAAACCTTAGATTTAGGTGGAATTAGACAAGATACGTATCCATATCCAGACAAACATTTTATGAGTAATTGGGCTGGAGAAATTATGAAAGAATATCCAAATTTTTCAATTGTTGGAGAAGAGTGGAGTTACAATCCGCTGTTGGTTGGTTATTGGCAAGATGGAGCAAATAACAAAGATGGTTACAAGTCTAACTTAAAATCTTCAATGGATTTCCCAATGGAAAGAGCCATTATTGAAGCTGTAAACGAAGAAGAAAAATGGGATACAGGTTTGGTAAAAATGTACGAAGGTTTGGCAAATGATTTTCATTATACAAATCCAAAGGATATTTTAATTTTTGTTGATAATCACGATAAAAGTCGAATTTTTACTGAAACTAAAGAAGATATTGCTAAAACAAAAATGGCAGTAAGTTATATGTTAATGCTTCCAAGAATTCCACAATTGTATTACGGAACAGAAATTTTAATGGAAGACACTGCAAAACCTGGAGATCACGGATTAATTCGTTCCGATTTTCCTGGTGGTTGGAAAAACGATAAAGTTAATGCATTTACAGGAAAAGGTCTTTCAAAAGATCAAAAAGGAATGCAGGATTTTCTAAAAACAATTCTAAATTATCGTAAAACAAGTGAAGCAATTCATTCTGGAAAAACAGTTCATTTTGCTCCAGATTTTGCAACGTATACATTGTTTAGAATTAAAGGAGATGAAATTGTAACTTTCATTTTGAATAAAAACGAAGAAGAGTACGAATTAGATTTAAACCGTTTTGAAGAGATAGGTTTAAAAGGAAAAAAAGTTAAAAATATTTTAACGAATAAAACTTTTACTTGGAAAGAAAAACTGAAAGTAAAAGCGAATGGAGTTACTATTTTAACTACAAAATTATAAGTTGTCATTTCGACAGAGCGAGGTACTAGCGACGAGAAATCTCAAATTTGTTATTAATTTAATTGGGATTCTTTGTTTCACTTCGTTACTTTCAAAATGACAAAAATTAGATAATTGTCATTCCTGCGTAAGCATGAATCCATAAAGAAAAACAGGAAACAATGAAAAAACTAACAATCCTTTTTTTATTAGCAATAATCACATTTTCTTGTAAACAAGAAAAAAAAGTTGAACCTAAAAATGAAGTTTTAAAAATCCAATTTTCAGAATACACTGGAAAATTAGCTTCAGGAACTATAAAAAGAATTGATACTTTGCAATCTAAATATGTTCGTCCAAGAACAGTTGATGTTTGGTTGCCAGAAGGCTATTCAGAAAATGAAAAATATGCTGTTTTGTATATGCACGACGGACAAATGTTGTTTGATGCTGAATCTACTTGGAACAAACAAGAGTGGAAAATTGACGAAATAATGAGTCAATTAATGGCTGAAAATAAAATTAGAAAAACCATTGTTGTAGCAATTTGGAATCATGCAGATATTCGTCATCCAAATTATTATCCGCAAAAACCATTTGAAACGTTACCTAAAAAGTTTTTAGATTCAATTATTGCAGTTGGAAAAAAACAATATGGAAGTAATTTTGAATCACCAGATTCTGACAATTATTTAAAGTTTATTGTTGAAGAAGTGAAACCAGTAATTGATGCTAATTTTTCGGTATACACAAATGCTGAAAATACCTTTGTGTCAGGTTCAAGTATGGGAGGTTTAATTTCGATGTATGCCTTGTGCGAATATTCAAATGTGTTTGGTGGTGCAGCTTGTTTGTCAACTCATTGGCCTGGAATTACTCCTTTTGAAGGAAATCCAGTTCCAGAAACGTTTTTTAAATATTTGGAAGAAAATTTACCATCAGCAAAAACGCATAAAATCTATTTTGATTACGGAACAAGAACTTTAGATAAGTTTTATTTACCATACCAACACAGAGTAGATGAGGTGTTGAAGTTTAAAGGTTTTGATGAGATAAATTCAAGAAATTTAAAGTTTGAAGATCACGATCATTCAGAAAATTCTTGGAATCAGCGTTTTCAAATTCCTGCAGAGTTTTTACTGAAGGAGTAATCAGTAGTTCGTCAATCTGAACTTGATTCAGGTTCACATATAACAAGAAAATATAATACCTGTGAAAAGAGGTATCCATTAATATAGAGGTTAACATTGTTGTGAGTATTATAGATTCCTGCCTACGCAGGAATGATAAAAAAATTGTCATTCTGAACGATAGTGAAGAATCTCACATAACAAGTAAAAGTTTAAATAAGAAATTAATGAAATCATTAAAACTAACAATATTACTATTCATTTTCTCAACAATTTTCTACGCACAAAATCCAAATAGAAAATTAGAAAAAGTAACCAAATTTAAAAGTTATGTTGAAGTAAAAACCAATGATGGAGTTTACAGATTTCAACCTTACGGAAATGAAATAATAGAAACTTCATTTATACCAAAAGGCGAAACTTTCAATCCAAATTCTCACGCAGTTGTTTTAAAACCAGAAGCTGTTGAAATGGAAATTGTTGAAACTTCAGGAATGACTGAAATAAAAATGAAAGATATTTCAGTAAAAATAAATCATTCGCCTTTTCAAGTTTCATATTACTATGAAGATAATTTCCTGATTTCAGAAAAGAAAGGATATTACAAAGTTCCACATAATCCAATGGAATTGGTAAAAGGAAATATTGTTGCTAAAGAAACTGAAAGTATAGAATTTAACCTTACAGAAGATGAAGTTTTATATGGTGGAGGAGCAAGAGCTCTAGGAATGAATAGAAGAGGAAATAGATTGCCGTTGTACAATAGAGCACATTATGGTTACGAAACACATTCAGAATTAATGAATTTTACGCTTCCAGTAATGTATTCTTCAAAAATGTATGCCATTCACTTTGATAATGCTCCAATTGGCTATTTAGATTTTGATAGCAAAAAGAATAACACACTAACTTACGAAACCATTTCAGGAAGAAAAACCTACCAAGTTATTGCAGGTGACGATTGGGAAGAAGTTGTTGAAAATTATGTTGCGTTAACAGGTTTTCAACCATTAATTCCACGTTGGGCATTGGGTAATTTTTCAAGTAGATTTGGTTATCATTCTCAAAAAGAAACTATAGAAACTATAAATGAGTTTCAAAAAGAAGAAATTCCAGTAGATGCTATAATTTTAGATTTGTATTGGTTTGGAAAAGAAGTTCAAGGAACTATGGGTAATTTAAAATTCGATAGAGATTCATTTCCTAATCCTAAAAAAATGGTAGCCGATTTAAAAGAAAAAGGTGTTAAAACCATTTTAATTACCGAGCCATTTGTGTTAACAACTTCAAACCGTTGGGATGAAGCTGTTAAAGAAGACATTCTAGGAAAAACAAAAGAAGGTAAACCATATACCTACGATTTCTACTTCGGAAATACAGCGATTATAGACATTTTCAGCCCAAAAGGAAATGAATGGTTTTGGAATATTTATAAAGATTTAAAAAATGAATACGGAATTGAAGGTTGGTGGGGAGATTTAGGTGAGCCAGAAGTGCATCCTTCAGACTTATTACACGCAACTGGAACGGCAGATGAAGTACATAATATTTATGGTAGCGAATGGGCAAAATTAATTGCTAAAGGTTACGAAAAAGAGTTTCCAAATGAGCGTCCGTTTATTTTAATGCGTGCAGGTTATTCTGGCGCACAACATTACGGAATGATTCCGTGGTCTGGCGATGTGAATAGAACTTGGGGCGGATTAAAACCACAAATGGAAATCTCATTACAAATGGGAATGCAAGGTTTAGCATATATGCATTCAGATTTAGGTGGATTTGCTGGGCCAAATTTAGATGATGAATTGTATACACGTTGGTTACAATATGGAGTTTTTCAACCAATTTATCGTCCGCACGCGCAGGAAGATGTTCCTTCAGAACCTGTTTTTAGAGAAGAAAAAACAAAACAATTAGCCAAAGAAGCGATTGAATTACGTTACAGTTTGTTGTCTTATAATTACAATTTAGCTTTTGAAAATAGTAAAAAGGGAGCACCATTAATGCGACCATTATTTTTTGAAGATGAGAGCTTAAATGAAGTTGATAAAACCTATTTGTGGGGAGATTCATTTTTGGTAAGTCCTGTAATTTCTGCAGGGATTAAAGAGCAAGAAGTAGTTTTCCCAAAAGGTTCAAATTGGTACAATTTTTATACTGAAGAAAAAGTTGATGGTGGACAAACAAAAACAGTTCAGTTAAAAGAAGAAAACATTCCAACGTATGTTCGTGGAGGTTCATTTATTCCAATGATTCAGCCAATACAAAATACTTCAACATACAATTTAGATAAGTTCGATTTACATTTTTATTATGAAGAAGGAATTGATGAAGTAGATTATAGTTTATATAATGATGATGGTGAAACTAAAGATGCTTTTGAAAAAGGAATGTATGAAATTCTGGCGTTTGAAGCTGAGCAAGAAAAACGTTGGTTTGAGATTGATTTTGAAGCTGAGACAGGTGAAAACTATCAAACTTCAACAAAAGAAATTAAATTAATAATTCATAATGTAAATAAAGTTCCAAAGAGAGTGAAAATTAACGGAAAGAGAAGAATGTTTTATTTGGAAAATCACGGAAAGAATATTGTAATTCCAGTTACTTGGAATACTTCAGAAGAAAAATCAATCAGAATAAAATTTTAAACAATGCAAAAATTAAGTTTCCTTTTAATCGTTTTATTAGCGCTAACAAGTTGTAAAGAAAAATCAACCAAAGCTATGGAACCTACAAAACCAGAAGTACCATTTATTTGGGAAAATGCGAACATATATTTTATGTTAACCGACCGTTTTAATAACGGAGATACTTCAAACGATTTAAGTTTTGACCGAAAAGATAATGCTGCAAAATTAAGAGGGTTTAAAGGTGGAGATTTAAAAGGTGTAATTCAAAAAGTGGAAGAAGGTTATTTTACCGATTTAGGAATTAATGCAATTTGGATGACTCCAATTTTAGAACAAATTCACGGAGCTGTTGATGAAGGAACTGGGCTTTCGTATGGATTTCACGGTTATTGGACTAGAGATTGGACAGCTTTAGATCCTAATTTTGGAACTAAAGAAGATTTAAAAAAGTTGGTTGAGGTTGCCCACAAAAATGGAATTAGAATTGTTTTAGATGCTGTAATCAATCATACTGGTCCGGTTACAGAAATTGATCCTGTTTATCCAAATAATTGGGTGAGAACTGGCCCACAATGTAAGTATGATAATTATGAAAATACGATTACGTGTACTTTAGTTAAAAACTTACCTGATGTAAAAACAGAAAGTACAGAGAACGTTGAGTTACCGAAAGAATTAGTTGAAAAATGGAAAGCTGAAGGCAGATATGAACAGGAAGTAAAAGAATTAGATGCCTTTTTTGCTAAAACAGGTTATCCAAGAGCTCCAAAGTATTATATAATGAAATGGCTTTCAGATTATATTACAGAGTTTGGAATTGATGGTTATAGAGCTGATACGGTTAAGCATACAGAAGAAACTGTTTGGTCTGATTTTAAATCAGTTTGTGATGCTGCTTTTACTGAATTCAAGAAAAATAATCCTGAAAAAGTAATGGATGATAATCCGTTTTATTTAGTAGGAGAAGTATATAATTATGGAATTTCTGGAGGGAAATTCTTTGATTTTGGAGATAAAAAAGTAAACTATTTTGATAACAAATTTACAAGTCAAATTAACTTTGAATTCAAATGGAATGCCGCTCAAAATACTTATGAGGAATTATTTTCTCGATATGATTCAATTTTGAATAATGAATTAAAAGAATTTGGAGTGTTGAATTATTTAAGTTCTCATGATGATGGTCAACCTTTTGATCCAAACAGAGAAAAACCTTTTGAAACTGCAAATAAATTATTGTTAAGTCCAGGAACAGCGCAAATATATTATGGAGACGAATCTGCTAGACCATTAATTGTTGAAGGTGCAAACGGAGATGCAAACCTTCGTTCTTTAATGAATTGGGATGAGATTGCTAACAACAAAAACACACAAGAAATTTTAGCGCACTGGCAAAAATTAGGAGTTTTTAGAAGTCAACATCCAAGTGTTGGAGCAGGAGTTCATAAAATGATATCTCAAGAACCATATATTTTCCAAAGAACTTATACTTCAGAAAAATTTAACGACGGAGTTATTGTAGGTTTAGATTTAAATGAAGGCGAAAAACAAGTAAACGTTGGAGAAATCTTTGCTGAAGGAACATTATTAAAAGATGCTTATTCAGGTAAGGAAGTTCAAGTTAAAAAAGGAAAAGTAGTGATTGATTCGCCATTTTCAATAGTGTTATTAGAGAAAATGTAAATTCAATTTCGTCAACCTGAACTTGTTTCAGGTTCTCATAATGATTGGTATTTGTATGATGAGATTCTGAAACAAGTTCAGAATGACGTATAAAATAAAGTTTAGAATAAAAACATAACAAAGTGAAAATATTAAAAAGTTTTTTAGTTGTTTTAATTAGTTTTTTGGTTGCTTGTAATTCGGCATCCGAAAATAAAACTGAAGTTGTTTCTCCTGATGGAAACATTCAAATCAATTTTGAGTTAAGTGCTGAAGGTGTACCAACCTATTCAGTTTCTCATAAAAAGAATCAGGTGGTAAAACCTTCACAATTAGGTTTTGAATTTGAAAATTTACCTTCATTTCACAATGGTTTTAAAATTTTGAATGTAACACCATCTTCATTTAATGAAGAATGGCAAATGCCTTGGGGGGAACAACTTTTAGTTAAAAACAATTACAACCAGTTAAAAATTGAATTACAAGAAACTTCAGAATTAAATAGAAAATTAAACATTGTTTTTAGAGTATTTGATGACGGAATTGGATTTAGATATGAATTTCCTGAACAAGAAAATTTAAAAGAAGTTTTAGTTTCTGAAGAAAATACCGAGTTTAATTTAACAGGAGATCATAAAGTATGGTGGATTCCTGGTGATTGGGATATTTATGAGCATTTGTATAATACCACAAAGTTTAGTGAAATTGATGCACTTAAATTATCTGGTCACAAGAATTTAGCACAAACTTCAATTCCAAATAATGCGGTGAATACGCCAGTAACAATGAAAACCGAAAGCGGATTGCATTTAAGTTTTCACGAAGCTAGTTTAATAGATTATTCTGGAATGACTTTACAAGTTGAACTAGAGGGTTTTAAAATGAAAAGTGTGTTGGTTGGTTCAAAAAATCACGATTATAAAGTGAAGCAAACAATTCCTTTTAATACACCTTGGAGAACTATTCAAATTGAAGAAGAAGCGAAAGATTTAATTGCTTCAAAATTAATTTTGAATTTAAACGAGCCAAATAAATTAGGTGATGTTTCGTGGTTTAAACCAATGAAATATACTGGTATTTGGTGGGAAATGCATTTAGGTAAATCGTCGTGGGATTATGGAATGGAAGATGTAAACGGAAAATGGAAAGATACCGGAAAAGCTCACGGAAAACACGGAGCAACTACTGAAAATACAAAGCGATTTATAGACTTTTCAGCAAAAAATAATATTGGAGGTGTTTTGGTTGAAGGTTGGAATACTGGTTGGGAACATTGGATAGGTTTTGAAGATAGAGAAGGAGTATTCGATTTTGTAACTCCGTATCCAGATTACGATTTACAGGAAGTTGTTCGTTATGGAAAAGAAAAAGGAGTAGATATAATTATGCATCACGAAACTTCTGCAGCTACTCAAACCTATGAAAAACAACAAGACACTGCGTATGCGTTAATGCAAAGTTTAGGAATTCACGCAGTAAAAACCGGTTATGTGGGAAAAATTATTCCGAAAGGAGAATTTCACCACGGTCAGTATATGGTAAATCAGTATAACAATGCTGTAATTAAAGCAGCAAAATATCAAGTAGCAATCAATGCGCACGAACCAATTAAGGCAACAGGATTGCGTAGAACGTATCCTAATACAATTTCTAGAGAAGGTTTACGAGGACAAGAATTTAACGCTTGGTCTAGCGATGGAGGAAATCCGCCAGAGCATTTGCCAATTGTGGCATTTACAAGAATGTTGGCTGGTCCGATTGATTATACACCGGGAATTTTCAATATAAAATTTAATGAATATAAAAAGGACAATCAAGTAAATACAACCATTGCACAGCAATTAGCTTTGTATGTGGTAATTTACAGTCCGGTACAAATGGCTGCGGATTTAGTAGAACATTATGAAGGAAACCCGGCATTACAATTTATAAAAGATGTTGGTGTAGATTGGCAACAAACTGAAGTTTTAAATGGTGAAATTGGAGATTATGTAACAATTGCTCGTAAAGAGCGAGCTTCTGAAAACTGGTTTGTTGGTGGAATTACTGATGAAAATTCTCGTGATTTGGAGATTGATTTTTCTTTTTTAGATGAAGGAGTTACCTATACGGCTAATATTTATGAAGACGGAAAAAAAGCACACTATAACACCAATCCAACCAATTTAAATATTAGAACAATAGAAATTAATAAACATTCAAAAGAAAAGTTGCACCTAGTTGAAGGCGGTGGTTTTGCAATTAGTTTAATAAAGAAATAAGGATATGAAGACAAAAATAATTACAAGTATAATAGCTTTAACTCTTATTTTTGCAGCTTGCAATCAAGAAAAAAAGGAGATAAAAAATAATATAGAAGTGAAAAAAAACAAGGAAGTCGTTTACCAAGTTTTTACGCGTTTATTTGGAAATACAAACACAACCAATAAACCTTGGGGTACAATAGAAGAAAATGGAGTTGGAAAATTTAATGATTTTACTGAGACAGCTTTAAAAGAAATAAAAGATTTAGGTGTAACATATATATGGTATACAGGAGTTCCTCACCACGATGTAATTAGAGATTATACAAAGTTTGGAATTTCGAACGATGATCCTGAAGTTGTAAAAGGTAGAGCAGGTTCTCCTTATGCTGTTAAGGATTATTACAATGTAAATCCAGACTTGGCTGTTAATGTTGAAAATAGATTAGAAGAGTTTGAAGCATTAATTGAGCGTACGCACAAAATAGGAATGAAAGTGATTATAGATATTGTTCCAAATCACGTTGCACGTAATTATAAAGGAAACTCTAACCCTAAAGGAGTAACTGATTTTGGTGCTGATGATGATAAAACAAAACAATACGACGTAAATAATAATTTTTACTACAATCCGGGAGAAGATTTTAAATTACCAGAGTGGCAAAATGGATATAAACCAATAGGAGGAGAGAAACATCCTTTAGTTGATGGGAAGTTCAATGAAACCCCTCCAAAATGGACAGGGAACGGTTCTAGAGCATCACAACCAGGTTTTTATGATTGGTATGAAACTATAAAAGTAAACTATGGAGTTTCACCAGATGGTAGAAAAGATTTTGATGAATTGCCACAAGGTTTTGAAAATGAAGACTATAAAAAACATTTTGAATTTTGGAGAGATAAACAAGTGCCAAATTCTTGGGTTAAATTCAAAGATATTGCACTGTATTGGACAGCAAAAGGTGTTGATGGTTTTAGGTATGATATGGCTGAAATGGTGCCTGTTGAATTTTGGAGTTATATGAATTCGTCCATAAAAATGGAAAATCCAAATGCTTTTTTATTGGCAGAAGTATACAATCCTAGTTTGTATAGAGATTATATTCACAAAGGGAAAATGGATTATCTGTATGATAAAGTTGCTTTGTATGATACGATTAAAAATATTATGCAAGGTAGAGGCTTAACCGATAATTTACCAAGTATACAAGCTGATTTAGCAGATATAGAGCATCATATGCTTCACTTTTTAGAAAATCATGATGAACAACGAATTGCAAGCCCAGATTTTGCCGGTTCGGCAGAAAAAGGAAAACCAGCTATGGTTGTTTCTGCAACAATTAGTACTTCTCCAACTATGATTTATTTTGGACAAGAAGTTGGTGAACCAGGAAATGAAGATGCTGGGTTTGGTAAACCTACACGAACTTCAATTTTTGATTATATAGGTGTTCCAGCGCATCAACGTTGGATGAATGAAGGAAAATTTGATGGCGGAAAATCTACTTCAGAAGAAATAGAATTACGTAATTTTTATAAACGATTGTTAAACTTTACCATAAAAAGTGATGCGTTAATGGGTAATTATAAAGAAATACATCACTTTAATAGATCTGAAACTGAAAACTATTCAGATAAAATATTTTCGTTTGTTCGTTGGTCTAAAAATGAGAAATTACTGATTGTAAGTAATTTCGATGCAAATAATTTAGGCGAATTTGAGTTGAAAATTCCTTCAGAAGTAATTTCAGAATGGAAAATGAATGATGGAAGCTATAATTTGCAAAATCAACTAGATTTTAATCGAAAACTTGAACTAAAAGTTGAAAATGGGGTAGGAATAATAGCTACTCATATAAAGCCATTAGAATCTTTTATTTTGAAGGTAGAAAAGGAATAGTTTTTTGTTAATAATTGATGAAATTAGTATTAAAAAAGGTGTTTATTTATTGAACTTTATAAGTTGCCTATAAAAACAATATTTTTTGAAATTTAAATGAAAATACCTTAAAAGTTAACAGGAATGTGTTGTTTGTGTTAATAAATTGAAAATAAAAGAATTACAGATGTAAAAAGAGCTCTAAAATGAGCTCTTTTTTTGTGCGAAATTGCGAAATCGTTTTAGTGAATAATAGACTGATTTGTAGGCGAAAAAGGCATAAAAAGAGTAAATTTGAACTATAAAATTTAGGAATGAAAGAACCAATTAAAAAAATCGCAGTTTTAACATCAGGAGGAGATGCTCCAGGTATGAATGCTGCAATACGTGCCGTTGTTAGAGCATGTACATATTATAGAATAGATTGCATAGGAGTTTATAGAGGATACGAAGGACTTATTGAAGGTGATTTTAAAGATATGTCTGCTCGTGATGTTAGTAATACAATTAACAAAGGAGGAACAATTTTAAAATCTGCTCGTTCTCAAGAGTTTAGAACTGAGGAAGGAAGAGAAAAAGCTTATAAGCAATTAAAAGATGCTGGAATAGGAGCATTAGTTGTTATTGGTGGAGATGGAACATTTACTGGAGCAATGAAACTTATTGAAGAGTTCAATTTTCCAGTTGTAGGTATTCCAGGAACTATTGATAATGATATTTACGGAACAGATAATACAATTGGTTACGATACAGCTTTAAATACAGTTGTTGAAGTAATTGATAAAATTAGAGATACAGCAAGTTCTCATAACCGATTATTTTTTATTGAAGTTATGGGGCGTGATGCAGGATTTATAGCATTAAATACCGGAATTGGAGCTGGAGCTGAAGAAATTTTAATTCCTGAAAAAGATTTAGGAATTGATAAATTAGAAGAATCTTTAGATGCAAGTAGAGAAAAAGGAAAATCATCAAGTATTGTTGTGGTTTCTGAAGGAGATAAAATAGGTAAAAATGTTTTTGAACTTGCAGATTACATCAAAGAGAAATATCCTTTTTACGATATTAGAGTGTCAGTATTAGGGCATATGCAACGTGGAGGTTCACCAAGTTGTTATGATAGAGTTTTAGCAAGCCGTTTAGGTGTTGCTGCTGTTGAAGCATTATTAGATAGATCTACTGGAGTTATGGTAGGTGTAACAAACAATCAAGTTACTACAGTTGGTTTAAACAAAGCCATAAAAATGAACCACGATATAAATAGAGAATTACTTAAAGTAGCTGAAATAACTTCAGTTTAAATATTATAATTATAAAACGATTAAAATGTCAACAATTAAAATTGGAATTAACGGATTTGGACGTATTGGTAGAATTGCTTTTAGAGTAGCAGCTAGCAGACCAAATGTAGAAGTAGTAGGAATTAATGACTTGCTAGATGTAGATCACTTAGCTTACTTATTAAAGTATGACTCAGTACACGGAAGATTTGATGGTACTGTTGAAATAGCTAATGGAAACTTAGTTGTAAACGGAAAAGAAATTAGAATTACTGCAGAACGTAACCCAGAAGATTTAAAATGGGATGCTGTTGGAGCTGAAGTAGTTTTAGACTGTACTGGTATCTTCACAAACTTAGAAGGAGCTGGAAAACACATTACTGCTGGAGCTAAAAAGGTTGCTATTTCTGCACCATCTGCTGATGCACCAATGTTTGTTATGGGAGTAAACAGTGATAAAATTACTGCTGAAGATACAATCGTATCTAACGCTTCTTGTACTACTAACTGTTTAGCACCTGTTGCTAAAGTAATTAACGATAAATTTGGTTTACTAGAAGGTTTAATGACAACTGTACATGCTACAACTGCAACTCAAATGACTGTTGATGGTCCTTCAAGAAAAGACTGGAGAGGTGGTAGAAGTGCTTTAGCTAACATTATTCCATCTTCAACTGGAGCTGCAAAAGCTGTTGGTAAAGTAATTCCTGAATTAAACGGAAAATTAACTGGTATGGCATTTAGAGTACCAACTCAAGATGTATCTGTTGTTGATTTAACTGTAAGAACTGAAAAAGCTGCTTCTTGGGATGAGATTAAAGCTGCACTTAAAGAAGCTTCTGAAAACGAAATGGCTGGTGTATTAGGTTATACTGAAGAAGCTGTTGTTTCTCAAGATTTCGTATCTGAGCCAAGAACTTCTGTATTTGATGCTGAAGCAAGTATTGCATTAAGTGATAACTTCTTTAAAATTGTTACTTGGTACGATAACGAATTTGGTTACTCAACTAAATTAGTTGATTTAGCAACTAAAATTGCTGAGATTAAATAATTTACACAATAATATATTATAGATTTAACCTTGAATTTGTACTTTTGTAAAGTATATTCAAGGTTAAATTTTTATTAAAACACACCTAAAATATGATTTTAATAGCAGACGGAGGTTCTACAAAAGCAGATTGGATTTTACTTGATTCTTCAGGTGAAGTTGTACTTAAAACAAGAACAGGAGGTTTAAACCCCGCAGTTTTTTCAGTAGATTTGATGAATAGTCGAATTAACGAAAACGAAGAGTTTAAAACTTATAAAGAAAAAGTAACTGAAGTATATTTTTACGGTGCTGGTTGTGGTACAGAAAAACCTACTGCACTTTTAAAGTCTATATTCGAATCATTTTTTATAAATGCTAAAGTTGTAGTAAAAGAAGATACGTATGCTGCTGCTTATGCTGTAACTACAGAGCCAGGAATGGTTTGTATTTTGGGTACAGGATCTAATAGTTGCTATTTTGACGGAACAGATGTTGATGTTAGAATAGATTCTTTAGGATACATTTTAATGGATGAGGCAAGTGGTAATTATTTTGGTAAAAAATTACTAAGAGATTATTACTACAAAAAAATGCCTAAATCTATTGCTAAAATGTTTAAAGAGCAATACAATTTAGATTCAGATACTATTAAAAGAAATATCTATAAAGAAGAAAATCCGAATACATATTTAGCGCATTTTGCTGAGTTTATGTTGAAGAATGATAGAACTTTATACTTTAATAAAGTACTTCATAAAGGAGTAAAAGATTTCTTTCAAAATAGAATTTTACCTTACAAAGAATCAAAAAAAGTACCTGTACATTTTGTTGGTTCTATTGCATACTTTGCAAAAGATATTATTGAAGACGTTGCCAGATACTATTTAGTTGAATTAGGAAACGTAGTTAGAAGACCAATAGATGGTTTAATAACATATCATCAAGAAAAAATTAAATTAGAAAAGCGTTAATATTCTTTCTAATGCCATACCTCTAGATCCTTTAATTAGAATTGTAGTGTTGGTTATAGTATTAATATCAATAGATTTTTTTAAGCTTTCAAAACTATCATATACAAAGGCATTTTTTACATTAGTTGTAGAAAATGCTTTTCCTATTAAAAACACTTTATCAAAATTAAATGATGTAGCTAGTTTGGCAATGCTTTGGTGTTCATATTTACTTGTTTCTCCAAGTTCAAACATATCTCCTAAAAATACTATTTTAGATGAAGTTTTGAGTGTGTTTAAGTTTTCGAGAGCAACTTTCATACTACTTGGATTTGCATTGTAGGCATCCAAAATAATTTGATTGCTATTTTTTTCTATTATTTGCGATCTATTATTTGTAGGGAAATAGTTTTCAATAGCATTTTTAATGTTAGATAGCTCTACATTAAAATAGTTTCCAAAAGCAATAGCAGCAGATATATTTGTGTAGTTATAGCTACCGATTAACTTGCTTTGAATTATTTTGTTTTTGTATTTAACTTTTACAAAAGGATTAACTTCAAGAAGTTCAATTTGGTTAGAATTAAATTCAATAGTTTCAATTCCTTTACTTTGTTTTATTTGCAAGTCGTCATTAGAATTTACAATAGCTTTACCTTCTGTTTTACGAAGGAAATCATATAATTCAGACTTTCCTTTAATAACACCTTCAACACCTCCAAAACCTTCTAAATGAGCTTTTCCAAAGTTTGTAATATAGCCTATATTTGGTTCAGCAATATTACTTAAAAACTCAATTTCGTTTAAGTGATTTGCACCCATTTCAACTATTCCAATTTCTGTTGAAGAATCCATACTTAACAGTGTAAGTGGTACACCAATATGGTTGTTTAAATTACCTTTAGTTGCTGAGGTTTTATATGTTGTTGAAAGTACGCAGTTTATTAACTCTTTGGTAGTGGTTTTTCCATTACTGCCTGTTAAGGAAATTATTGGTATGTTTAATTGTTTTCTGTGAAAATTAGCAAGTTCTTGTAAAGTTTCTAAAACATTATTTACTAAAATAGTGTTTAGGCTTTCATATTTTTTTTCATCTATAATAGCATAACTAGCACCTTTTTTTATAGCGTCATCTGCAAATTTATTACCATTGAAATTATCTCCTTTTAGAGCAAAAAATAAGCTTCCTTTTCTAATATTTCTAGTGTCAGTATCAACTAGATTTGACTCAATAAATAGCTTGTGAATTTGTTTAATTTTCATTTTTTAAATATAAAAAAACCTCACTAAATTATTAGTGAGGTTATAAATTATTTTATGAGTTTTAATTTAATATCTTTTTTTTGTTGTAGTAGGTTTTCTACGTTTATAAGTCATTGGACCTAATCTATCCGTTGCACAACGGAAACCTATAAAGTTTGTAGCCATATATTCTGGTAAAAATCTTCTTTGAGATGGGTCTAGCCAATACTCTCTATCTTTCCAAGATCCACCTTTGTAAACTCTAGTTTTGTCACTTACCAATGTTGTTCTATGCTCTTCATCATATTCTTGCATATGTAGTCCGCTTTCTCCAATAACTCTAGGTTTAATAGGTGAGTTATACATACGCGGCTTAACATCTAGCTCATCTTCATCTTTGTCGAATAATTTTGAAGAGGCTAAATCACCATCTTGTGCATCTACATTATATGCTTTTTCATAATTGTTACGCATATAAGCATCTCTTCTTGAAATTGGTATGTATTTAACACTTCCTGGTAATGCTTTTGCTACTAATTTACCGTTATCTAACGTGTCATACTCAACAGTAATATCATCAACAATAACAACTTTACCTTCAGCATCAATCATTTTTTTAGTAAAAATATTCCCTCTAAAATAATTGAAGTCATTTGCATCATTATCAATAATTGGTCTATAAACATCAGCTACCCATTCAGCAACGTTACCAGACATATCATATAAACCAAATGCGTTTGGGTCGTATTGTTTAACTGCAATAGTTATATCGGCACCATCATTACTCCATCCAGGTATACCACTATAATCTCCTTTTCCTTGTTTAAAGTTAGCTAGTTGGTCACCTTTAAAACGTTTAGATTTGTTTCTGGTGTATTTACCATCCCAAGCATATTTTTTTCGTCCTCTAATGTTGTTGTATTCTCTATTTTCAATAACAGCTTTAGCTGCATATTCCCATTCTGCTTCGGTTGGAAGTCTAAATTTAGGAGATAAAATTCCATCAGAAACTTTTACGTGTCTTCCAGAAAATGCATCTCTAGAAGTTCTAGGGTCACCTCTTTTACGTTTAACCTTTGTAGGTAATCCTTTTTTATAAATAGTAGAATCTCCTTGGAATAATAAATTTGGATTTGCTAAATACGTGTCTGTGTTAAAATGATTTTGTCCACGAACTTCAAGAGAATCTTGAGAGAATAAAGATTTTAGAATACCTTTATCCATTAATATTTTTTCGTTTACACGATCGCTTCTCCAATTACAATATTGATTTGCTTGCACCCAACTAACACCAACAACAGGATAATCTGCATACGCAGGATGTCTCAAGTAGTTTTCAGTTAATAATTCATTAAAACCTAAAACTTCTCTCCAAACTAGAGTGTCAGGTATTGCAGATTCGTATATATCTTGATAGTTTACATCGCTAGGAGGAAAAACTTTTTCCATCCATTCTAAGTAAAATAAATACTCAGAGTTAGTAACTTCTGCTTCATCCATATAAAATGAACGAACTTGTTGTTTAACAGGTGTAGTGTTCCAATCAAATAAAACATCGTCTTGTACGTGCCCCATAGTAAAAGTACCTCCTTCAATTAAAACCATTCCAGGAGGGGCTTGTTGACCTTTAAAACTTGTGTTTGATGAGAATCCTCCAGACGCTTTGTCTTTTGAATTCCAGCCTGTTAGTGAAGAATTACTTTTGTAAGATCTGTCGTGACAACTAACAAAAAATATTGTTACAACGGCAAGTAAACTTATTTTAGTAATATTAAATATTTTTTCCATTTCCATTTTAAGCTTAAATAGGGTTTTAATGTTTCGCAATTTACACTAAATTAATTTTTTTGCAAGAAAAAAATTTAATTATGTTTCTTATTAACGATTGTTTTTATCCTTTATTATATGTATTGTTGTATTGTATAAAAAAATAATAATATAAAATAGACGTTATTAGGTAGATGAAATTGTATAGAAGTATTGTTTTTATAGTGTGTATTTTTATAAGTAATTATTATATTGTGGCTCAACAAAATGAGCTGAAACATTTTGAGTTGGAATGGCAAGATAATGTTCAGTTTCGTTTGAATGCTGACACTGAAATTAGCACAAGTCTTGTAAAAGGTCATTTAATAAACGAAAACTTACTACCTTATTATTATAGTGATTGGATTATAAGTAATAATTTAAGATTAAAAAATTACAAAATAATAAACCCTGTTTATGAAAGCTTTGTCCCGACAGCAAATATTAGAAATGCTTCTTCTAATTTGGGGTTAAAACCTTTTGTTGAATTAAAGTTTGTAAAACAAAGAGAAACTTCTACTGCATCATTTATTATAGTTCCTATTATTAAGGAAAAAAATATATATAAAAGATTAATTTCTTTTGACCTTCAATATACACCATCTTTAGTAGGTGTAAATAGTAAAGTAAGCAAAACAACAACAATAAAAAACTCTGTTTTATCAAATGGTTTATGGTATAAGTTTGCTATTGAAAAAACAGGAGTTTATAAAATAAATAAATCTTTTTTACAAAGTTTAGGTATCGATGTAAATAATATAGATCCAAAACAAATTAAAATTTATGGTAATGGAGGAGCAATGTTGCCAAATGCTAACAATGTTGAAAGGCCTGATGGTTTACAAGAAAACTCTATTTATATTGAAGGTGAAGATGATGGAGTTTTTAATGATGGAGATTATATTCTTTTTTATGCTAGAGGACCTCATACTTGGAATACAACTGGCAACGACTTAAGTTTTTATAAACATGAATACAATATTTATAGTGAGGAATCTGTTTATTTTATCACGGTAGGTAATTCAGAAGGGAAAAGAATTCAAAATGCTTCAAAAATTGTTTCTAATTCTGCTCAATCAATTACATCATATCATGATTATATTTTTTATGAAAAGGAGGAGGTTAATTTGTTGTCGGCAGGGAGTCAGTGGTTCGGGGAAGCTTTTAATATAGATAATACACAAACTTTTGATATTCCTTTTGAGAATATTAATACTTCTAAAGATATTACTGTTAGGGTAAGAGCGGTTGCTGAATCTGCTTTATCATCTTCTATGAATGTAAATGTTGGTGGAGCTAATGTTTTTTCGCTAAACTTTAATGCGGCAAATGGTTTAACTGAAGCCTATGCGAATTTAAAAAGTTCAAGTTTTTTATATAACAACAATATTGTTCAAGTTGAATTGGATTATAACAACAATGGGAATCCTTCAGCAAAAGCATATTTAGATTATATCGAGGTTTTGGGGGAGAAAAATTTGATAGCAACAGGTTCTCAATTTATGTTTAGGAATTTAGATGTTGCTAACTCAACAGGTTCAGAAAATTATGAGTACTCCATAACAAATAGTAATAATATAGATTTTTTGTGGAACATAACAAATCCTTTAGCGCCAAGTTTGGTTGAGAATATTTCTTCAACGGGTAATTTTAAATTTATAGCAGAAGGTGGTGTTTTACAAGAATATTTGGTTTTGAACAGTAATGATTATTTTGAACCAAAAAAATTAAATGAATCTAGAGTAGAAAATCAAAACTTACATAATTTAGTTAATATTGATTACTTAGTTGTTACACAAGACTATTTGTTAGGTCAGGCTCAAAGGCTGGTCGATTTTCATACAGAAAACTCAGGTCTTAATGCGATAGCTGTTCCTCTTCATGAAATTTATAATGAGTTTTCATCAGGTAACCCAGACGTAACAGCAATTAGAGATTTTATTAAAAATTTGTATGACCATTCAACCACCAATAAAATAAAATATGTTTGCTTTTTAGGTGATGCTTCTTACGATTATAAAGATAGGATTGCGGGAAATAATAACGTAGTACCTGTTTATGAATCTTTTGCCAGTTTTAATTTGGCAAGTTCGTTTGTTACAGACGATTATTATGGTATGATGGATGAAAATGAAGGGTTGATGAATGCTATTGATAAGCAAGACGTTGTAACTGGTAGAATTCCAGTTACAGATGTAAATCAGGCAGAAAAAGTAATTGATAAAATTTTAGGTTACAGTAATAATGAATCCTTTGGAAGTTGGAGAACTAATATTATGTTAGTAGCAGATGATTTAGATAGTGATAGTGAGGGTGTACTGCAATCTAATATGGAGAGTATTGGTGATGATATTACGTTAAATAAACCTTTATTTAATTTAAAAAAGGTTTTTGCAGATGCGTATCAACAAGAAATTTCAGCAGGTGGAGCAATATATCCAAGTGTTAATACAGAAATTTCTAATCAAGTGGAAAAAGGAGTTTTACTTGTAGATTATTTTGGGCACGGCGGAGTATATGGTTGGGCTTCAGAAAGAATTTTAGAGGTTTCTGAAATTCAAAGTTGGAACAATACTAATAAATTGCCATTATTTGTTACTGTAACTTGTGAGTTTTCTAGATTTGATAACCCTGCTAAAACTACCGCAGGTGAATATGTGTTATGGAATGAAACAGGTGGAGCTTCATCATTAATTACAACTACCAGAGAAGTGTATATTTCTGTGGGGCAAGCATTTAATTTGGAATTGGTAAAGCCACTGTTAGAATTTAATAATGAAGGCTTTTCAATTGCTGAAAATTTAATGATTACTAAAAATAAATTTACTACTAGTCAGCGTTATTTTATTTACTATCTAGGAGATCCAGCAATGAAATTGGCGGTTCCAAAACCAAATATATCTATAACTAAAATGAATGATGTTGATGTAACTCAGTCATTAGATACAATTAAAGCCTTGTCTAAAGTAAAATTTGAAGGTCAAGTTTTAGATGTGTCAAATAATTTAGTTGATGATTTTAATGGAGAATTAGCAATTACTGTTTTTGATAAAGGAAATATAAAAACAACTTTAGATAATGGTAACTTTGGTATTAAAATGGATTTTGATGTGATTGAAAGTACTATTTTTAAAGGTAGAGCTACTGTTAAAGATGGAGTTTTTAGTGTTGAGTTTGTTGCGCCAAAAGATTTAAAAATTGCCTACGGAAAGGGAAAATTAAGTTTTTATGCAGATAATAAAAAAATAGACAAATCTGGTTATAGTTTTGATGTTGTTGTTGGAGGAGTAAATGAAAATGCACCAGAAGATAATGTTGGTCCAACCGTACAATTGTATATGAACGATTTGTCTTTTGTTGAAGGAGGAAATACCAATCAGTCTCCTTTATTTATTGCGGTTCTTGAGGACGAAAACGGAATAAACACTTCAATTACAGCTGTAGATCACGATATTGTAGCTTATTTAGATGGAGATTTATCGAATCCAATAATTTTAAATGAGTATTATCAAACAGAATTAAATGATTATACCGAGGGGAAAGTTAATTATCAATTAAGAGATTTAGAACCAGGTTTACATACAATAACTTTAAAAGCTTGGGATACGTACAATAATTTAACAGAATCAACGTTAACTTTTTTTGTGGTTGGAGATGGAGGTTTAGAATTAACTAATGTATTAAATTATCCAAATCCATTTGTTAATTATACCGAATTTTGGTTTAATCATAATAAACCAAATGAATTGTTAGAAGTACAAGTTCAAATTTTTACAGTGTCAGGTAAGTTGGTTAAAACAATAAATGAAACTGTACAGTCTGAAGGAAACTTGTCTAGATCCATAAGTTGGAATGGTTTGGATGATTTTGGATCTAGAATAGGAAAAGGAGTTTATATTTATAAGTTAAAAGTAAAATCATTAAACTCGAATACAAGAGCAGAAAAAACTGAAAAATTAGTTATTCTTCAGTAATATTTAAGATATTTGTTAAGTTAAAATAATAATTGATGAGAAAAGTAATTATAGCAGCCCTAATAGTTTTAGTGTCAGTAGTAAAATTAAATGCACAAGACGCCCCAAATCCAATTACAACAGCAACTCCATTTATGTTAATTGCACCAGATGCAAGAGCAGGAGGGATGGGAGATATTGGAGTAGCAACATCGCCAGATGCATTTTCGCAACACTGGAATGCTTCAAAAATGGCATTTAACTCACATCAGTTTTCGGTTGGTGTAATTTATACGCCTTGGTTAAGAGAGTTAACTGACGACGTTTTTTTAGGTGGATTTAGCTTAGTAAATAGAATTGATGATAGAAGTGCTTGGGGAGCGAGTTTAAAATATTTTAATTTAGGTGAAATTCAATTAACAGATAATAATGGTTTTCCTGAAGGAACAGAAAAGTTAAATGAGTTTTCTTTAGATGGTTCATACTCTATAAAATTAAGTGAGTTGTACTCAATGGGTGTTTCTTTACGCTATATGAGATCTGATTTAGGAATTGAATCTGCAAACTCATCAATTCAACCAGTTAATACTTTTGCTGTTGATGTTTCGGGTTATTTTCAATCTGAAGAAAATAATTATGGAGACTTTAATGGAGTATGGAGAGGTGGATTTAATATTTCTAATATTGGTCCAAAAGTTTCATATTCTGATGATGGTCAAGAAAATTACATCCCAACTAATTTAAAATTAGGTGGTGGTTTCGAATTTATTTTAGATAACTACAATAGTGTAACCGTTAATGCAGAATTTAATAAGTTATTAGTGCCAACACCAAGTATTAATATTGCAGACGAAGATCAAGACCCACAATATATTCAAGAAGATGTTGGTTTTTTTAGTGGTATGTTTAAATCTTTTGGTGATGCGCCAGGTGGATTTAGCGAAGAAATGAAAGAATTTACTTGGGCTTTAGGTGCAGAGTATATGTACGATGATGCTTTTGCATTACGAGCTGGTTATTTTAATGAGAGTGATGTAAAAGGAGATAGAAAGTATTTTACATTAGGTTCTGGATTTAAGTTTAAGAGTGCCAGGTTAGACATGTCATATTTATTTAATGCTTCGGATATTGGAAATCCATTAGAAAATACGTTGCGTTTTTCGTTAGCGTTTGATTTTGGAGATATGTTTGAGTATTATTAATCAATAATTTTTTTGTATGAAAAAAGTTGAAATTAAAACAGAGATTACTGTATTTAATTCTACTAAAGAATTAGCTGAAGACGTTCAGCAAATAATGAGTTTGGCTCAAAATATTAAGGAAACAGCTTACGCACCATATTCTAAGTTTAAAGTTGGTTGTGCGTTACTCTTGGAAGATAATGTAGTTGTTACTGGAAATAATCAAGAAAACGCAGCGTATCCATCAGGAATGTGTGCAGAGAGAGTTGCAATTTGGAATGCCTCATCTCAATACCCAAATAAAAAAGTTTTAAAATTAGCAATTGCTGCTAGTTCATCATCACAAGTTTTAAAAGAGCCTGTGGCACCTTGTGGAGCATGTAGGCAAACTTTGTCTGAATATGAATTAAAACAAGGAGATAAAATAGAAGTATATTTTATGGGTGAAGAAGGACAAATTATAAAAACAAATTCAGTATTAGATTTGCTGCCTATAGCTTTTGATAAATCTTTTCTTTAATGAAGAAAGATATCGAAAATAGAGAGGATCTTTATCTACTTGTTAAGACTTTCTATGTTAAGTTAATGAATGATGCAGAGATTAAGCATTTTTTTAATGAATTTAATAATCCAGATCTTTTAGAGGAGCATTTACAAGTACTAGTAAATTTTTGGGATAACATCCTATTTTATTCTGGTGGGTATCGTAAAAATGCAATGCAGCCTCACTTAGAAATGAATAAGAAAAATCCAATAACTGAAAATCACTTTAATATTTGGTTGTCAAGGTTTAAGAGTTCTGTTGATGATCTTTTTTTTGGTGAAAATGCACACGCAATAAAGTCGCGTGCAGAGTCGGTGGCCATCGTAATGAAAATTAAAATTTCAGAACAGAATAATTAATACATTTTATTTTTGTTTTCTAATAGAAAATAATGAAAATACAATCAGTTATTACAGGTACAGGAAACTACATTCCTTCAGTCATAAAAAAAAATTCAGACTTTATAAATCATAACTTTTTAAATGAAGATGGTTCGCCTTTTGAACAAGAAAATGAGGTGATTATTGAAAAATTTAAAGCAATTACAGGAATTGAGGAGAGGCGGTACGCAACTGATGATTTGACAACTTCAGATTTAGGGTATTTTGCTTCAAAAAATGCAATTGAAGATGCTGGTATTGATCAAGAAGAGATTGATTATATAATTGTAGCTCATAATTTTGGAGAAGTTAAAGCTAATAGTATTCAAAGTGACATGTTGCCTAGTATTGCCGCTAGAATAAAACATAAATTAGGAATTAAAAATCCGAGTTGTGTTGCATTTGATATTTTATTTGGTTGTCCAGGTTGGGTGCAAGGCGTTATTCAAGCAGAGGCTTTTATTAAGTCTGGTATGGCAAAAAAATGTTTAGTTATTGGAGCTGAAACTTTATCTAGAGTAGTTGATAAGTTTGATAGAGATTCTATGATTTTTTCTGATGGTGCGGGAGCTACAATAATTGAAGCTAAAGAAGAAGTTGAAGAAGGTATTTTAAGTCACGCAGTAAGAACAGATACGGTAGATGAATGTTATTATTTGTATTACGGTAAATCTTATAATGAAGCTGATACATCGGATACGAGTTATATAAAAATGTTAGGTCGAAAAATTTATGAATACGGTTTATTTAATGTGCCAGCAGCAATGAAAGTTGCTTTAGATAAATCAGGTGTAGATATTTCTGAAGTGAAAAAGATTTTTATTCATCAGGCAAACGAAAAAATGGATGAAGCAATTGTAAAACGTTTTTATAGGTTGTTTAAATCAAAAGTTCCAGAACATATTATGCCAATGAGTATTAGAGAATTGGGTAATAGTTCTGTTGCAACCGTTCCAACTCTTTTTGATTTAGTTAAAAGGGGAGAAATTGAAAATCACGAAATTAATAAAGGAGATGTCTTTATTTTTGCTTCTGTAGGTGCAGGAATGAGTATTAATGCAATAGTTTATAGATACTAAACATTTTCTAAAATAGAAATATAAAAGAGGTTAAACTTTAAAGTTTAACCTCTTTTTTGTTAAGGTAATGTTTTATTTAAAAATGTCTAAAATTGGCTTTCCTGTAGTTCCATTCGGGTTTTCTATATCTAAAAAACGAGCTAATGTTGGTGCAATGTCAATTATTGGGTGAAACTCTTGAGATTCACCTTTTTTAATGCCTTTACCATAAAATATTAGCGGTACGTGAGTGTCGTAACTATAACCCGATCCGTGTGTTGTGCCTGCTTTTGGATAAGAAACTACCGATGGAAATGGAATAATTAATACATCTCCAGATCGTTTTTGATTGTAACCATTTTGTAAGGTTTTAAGTATTCCGTTATTATAACTTGTATTTTGTAGAGTGTAAGCTGTAACTGCTTTATAAACATCTTTGTAATTTATAATTTCATCTACAATTTTTTGTGAAACCGTGTGTTGGTTTAAACCTAAATCATTTATTTTTTTCTTATTAAGGAAAATTTGATAATTAGATATGTTTTCTATCAATTCATTAGCACCAAAAAACTGTTGAGTAATAGAATTTACTTCTCTTTTAAAATCTTGGCCATCAAAATATCCTGCAGGTATTTTTAAATCTTTAAGGTAAGAAGGTACTTGAACAGCAGCGTGATCTGCTGTTAAAAATAAGGTGTAATTATCAATACCAACATTAGAGTCTAAATATTCTAATAAACGTTTCAATTCTAAGTCAAAACGAATATAAATGTCTTCTGTTTCTTTTGCGTTTACACCAAATTTATGGCCAATATAATCTGTGCTTGAATAGCTAATAGCTAAAAAATCTGTAAATTCACTTTTTCCTAAATTTTCACCTTCAATAGCTGCAATTGCAAAATCTGTAGTAATTGAATTTCCATAAGGCGAATAATTTATTAAACTAAAATTCCCATTTAGGTTTCTTAATTCAGCATAATTATAAGGAAATGTTGGTGTGTTTTTTCCTTTGAATATCATTTCATAAGGATTGTTGTCAGGTAATGTTTCGGTATATGTAGAAATATTGTAATATGTATTCCAAGTTTTATTTAAGTAGTCATTTACTTTACCGCTGTTGTTAAAGTCGTTTACCCATTTTGGTAAAGATTTCATATAAAAAGAGCTAGTAATAAATTTACCTTCATCTTTTCCTTCATACCAATAAGCTGCATTTGCTGTATGGCCTGCGGGTAAAATCGAAGATCTATCCTTAATAGCAACTCCAATTGTTTTACCTTTCATATTTTGAGCTAATTTCAATTGGTCTGTAATGGTAGTGTTAACCATTCTGTAAGGAGATTTTTGACCTCCATTTTTTGCTCCTACGGATTGATAGTTTGTGTCATCTACGCAGTAAATATCTTTTTTTGCGTATTTGTCGTACCAATTGTTTGAAATAATTCCGTGGTTTACTGGTGTTGTTCCTGTGTAAATAGAAGTATGACCAACTGCTGTATATGTTGGTATATAGTTAAAGTGTATATTTTTAAAATGATAACCACCATTCATTAATCGTTTAAAGCCACCTTCTCCAAATTTGTTGTGAAATTTTACCAAGTAATCATATCTCATTTGGTCTACAACAATACCAATCATTAGTTTTGGGTTTGTAGTTTTGTTTTTAATAACAACCTTAGTAGAATTTGTTTTAATAGTGGTATTGGATGACTTAGATTTTATTGCAATACATTGAATAAATAACGAGCACGTTAAAACAAGAATTATATATTTTTTCATTTTTATAGTATACTTTAAAAAAATAAGACTTTAAAATTAATATTTTTTTTGTGGGCTACTATTAAATTTATGTTACAAAAAGAAATTACATAGTTTAATTTTAATATTTTAGCGAAAAAAGAATAGTTAATGAATTATTTAGAGCATATAGGAAAGTACTTTATTATGCTAAAGCAAGTATTTAAAAAGCCTCAAAGATGGTCGGTTTTTAGAGAAACTTTGTTTAGAGAGATAGAAGACCTAGGTTTAAAATCTATAGGTATTATTGCTTTTATTTCATTTTTTGTTGGTGGAGTAGTAGCAATACAAACGGCTTTAAATGTAGATAGTCCATTTATACCAAAATATTTAATTGGTTTCGCTACAAAACGAGGTTTAATTTTAGAATTTGCACCAACATTTATGTCTATAATTCTGGCTGGTAAAGTAGGGTCATTTATTACATCAAGCATTGGAACTATGCGAGTAACTGAGCAAATTGATGCTTTGGAGGTTATGGGAATTAATTCTTTAAACTATTTAGTACTGCCAAAAATAATTGCAGCATTAACTTTTTACCCATTACTTGTTTTACTAGCAATGTTTTTAGGAATCTTAGGAGGTTATTATGCAGGTTTGTTAACCGATTTATTTTTTAGTGAAGACTATATTTATGGTATTCAGCTAGAATTTAACCCTTATTTTATTAAGTATGCGGTAATAAAAACAATTGTATTTGCTTTTGTTATAGCTACAGTGCCAGCTTATCACGGTTACTATGTTAAAGGAGGTTCTTTAGAGGTTGGTAGAGCTAGTACGCAGGCTGTAGTTTGGTCTAGTATTGTAATTATTTTATTAAACTATTTCTTAACTCAAATGCTTTTAGGATAATGATTGAGGTACAAAATTTAATTAAAAGTTTTAATGGGGCCGAAGTTTTAAAAGGGGTTACAACAACTTTTGAAAAAGGAAAGACCAATATGATAATTGGGCAAAGCGGATCTGGTAAAACAGTATTTTTAAAATGC
Source organism: Lutibacter oricola (assembly GCF_900106565.1). Classification (GTDB taxonomy): domain Bacteria; phylum Bacteroidota; class Bacteroidia; order Flavobacteriales; family Flavobacteriaceae; genus Lutibacter; species Lutibacter oricola. The sequence continues at coordinate 17,435 of NZ_FNNJ01000014.1, read as the reverse complement.
CTAATTGGTTTACACGTGCCTAATAGTGGTGTTATTTGTTTTGATGGTAGAAAACATACCGAATTAGATATAAAGTCGCGTAGGCAGCTTAGAAAAGAAATAGGAATGGTTTTTCAAGGTGGAGCATTGTATGATTCTTTAACTGTTGAAGAAAATATTATGTTTCCTTTAAAAATGTTTACAAGAAGTACGCCATTAGAAATGCTTAAAAGAGTAAATGAGGTACTTGAAAGGGTTAATTTACCTAATTCTAATAAAAAGTTTCCAGCAGAACTTTCAGGAGGAATGCAAAAACGTGTTGCAATTGCAAGAGCAATTGTTATGAATCCGAAATATTTGTTTTGCGATGAACCAAATTCTGGTTTAGATCCTCAAACAGCAATTGTAATCGATAATTTAATTCAAGAAATAACAAAAGAATACGACATGATTACTGTAATAAATTCTCACGATATGAATTCTGTTATGGAAATTGGAGAAAAAATTATTTTTTTAAAAGATGGAGTAAAAGCTTGGGAAGGATCCAATAAAGAGATTTTTAAAACTGAAAATGAAGCAGTTGTAAATTTTGTATATTCTTCTAACTTATTTAAAAAAGTTAGAGAAGCATATTTAAGTGAAATAAAATAGAAAAAATGTTTGTTTGTTAGAAATTAACCTATATATTTGCAGCCGCTAAAAAGGAAAAACAATGACCTGGTAGCTCAGTTGGTAGAGCACCTCCCTTTTAAGGAGGTGGTCCTGGGTTCGAGCCCCAGCCAGGTCACTAAAACTTCTCTAGCTTGAGAAGTTTTTTAGTTTTTAACTAATGGTGAGATACTCAAGTGGCCAACGAGGGCAGACTGTAAATCTGCTGCGCAAGCTTCGAAGGTTCGAATCCTTCTCTCACCACAAGCCTCAAACAATTTGTTTGAGGCTTTTTTTATGTGTAAAAACTAATTGTCTAATAAATTTCATAAAAAATTAAACAAAATAATTATATTTGTATTAAAATAAGTTTTATTATGAAGAAGCAGCTTTTCATTTTTTTAATAATAGTACTACAAACAGTTATAGTTTTTTCTCAGTCTACTGGTGTTGTTAAAGGAAAAGTAATCGATGCTCAAACAAGAGAACCAATATCTTTTGCGGCTATAATTATTGAAGGAACAACTATTGGAGTTACAAGTAATGAGTTGGGTGTGTTTACTATTCAGAAAGTACCTCTAGGTTATGTAAAGCTTCAAGCATCTTTAGTTGGTTATAATACAATTACTACAAGTGATTATTTGGTTACTAATGAAAAATCTCCTTATGTACTAATTGAGCTTTCTCAAAGTAATGAAATACTTGATGAAGTGGTTATACAAAGTAAGTTGTTTAAAAAGTCTGTTGAAAATCCACTTTCTGTACAAACTTTGGGAATTGCTGAAATTGAAAAAAATCCAGGAGGTAATAGAGATGTTTTAAAAGTTTTACAGTCGTTACCAGGTGTTGCTTCTAATCCGGGGTTTAGAAACGATATAATAATTCGTGGTGGTTCGCCTTCAGAAAATAAATTTTATTTAGACGGTATTGAAGTGCCGGTAATAAATCATTTTCAAACACAAGGTTCATCAGGTGGACCTGTTGGTATTATGAATGCCGACTTAATTAGGAAGGTAGATTTTTATACAAGTGCTTTTTCAGCGAATAGAGGAAATGCGCTTAGTTCTATTATAGAGTTTACCCAAAAGGATGGAAATCCAAATAAATTGGATACTAGAGCTACTTTAGGAACTTCTGATGCTGGAGTAACGTTAAATGGTCCAATAGGCTCAAACACTACTTTTACGGCTTCTATGCGTCAATCTTATCTTCAGTTTTTATTTAAACTAATTAAATTGCCATTTTTACCTACTTATAATGATTTTCAGTTTAAAGTAAAACATCAAATTTCTGCAACCGATGAAATTTCAATTATTGGATTGGGAGCTATAGATAATTTTAAGTTAAATGAAGATGTGAATGATGATGTTACAGATGAAGATACTTTTAAGCGAAATAAATATATTTTAAGTAATATTCCTGTGCAAGAACAATGGAATTATACAGTTGGACTTGTGTATAAGCATTATAGCGAAAAATCTACGCAGCAATATGTTTTAAGTAGAAACAAATGGAGTAATGAGGCTCAGAAATATTTTAATAATACTGGTGCTTTAACAGATTTGTTGTTGAATTATTCATCTAAAGAAATTGAAAATAAGTTTAGATTCGAAAATACTTCAACCCTAAAAAATAATTACAAATTAAATGTTGGAATTGGATTTGAAACAGCTAAGTACATTAATAATACTTTTCAGCAAATAGCAAACTCAAATGGAGTTTCTATTGTTGATTTTTCTTCAAAACTAAATATGCTTAAATACAATGTGTTTGGTCAAGTTTCAAAAAAATATTTGAATTCAAAATTAGGTATTTCTGCTGGGTTTAGGTTTGATGGTGTTGATTATAATAATGAAATGGAGAATTTATTCAATCAGTTTTCTCCACGAATTTCATTAACATACAAACTAAATAATAAACTGAATTTTAATGCTTCAACAGGTATTTATAATCAGTTACCTTCATATACCATTTTAGGTTATAGAAATTTGGCAAATGAATTGGTAAATAAAAATAATGAATTAAAATATATTACAGCTACGCATTATGTTTCTGGCTTAGAGTTGAGTCCAAATTCTACTTCAAAAATTTCTTTTGAAGGATTTTATAAGGCTTATAAAAATTATCCGTTTTCTGTTAGAGATCAAATAAGTTTGGCAAACTTAGGAGCTGATTTTGGAGTTGTTGGTAATGAGGAAGTTACTTCAACTTCAAAAGGCAGAGCTTATGGTGTTGAGTTATTGGCGCAAAAAAAATCGTACAATGGTTTGTACGGAATATTGTCTTATACGTTTGTTAAAAGTGAATTTCAAAATGCAGCAAATAAATACATTGCCTCGTCTTGGGATAATAAACATTTACTTACGGTAACTGCAGGAAAAAAATTAAATAAAAATTGGGAAATAGGAGGTAAGTTTCGTTTAGTTGGTGGGCAACCGTATACACCTTACGATTTGGATGCGTCTTCTACAATTGTAAATTATGATGTTTCTAATAGCGGAATTTTAGATTATTCAAACTTAAATACTGAACGTTATAATACATACCATCAATTAGATTTTAGAGTAGATAAAACTTGGTATTGGAAAAAAATGTCGCTTAATTTTTATGTAGATATACAAAATGTATATGCAAGTGAATCGCAATCTCAAGCGTTATTAATACCTATGGTAGATGCTAATGGAAATAAAATTATAAATTCTACCGACGCATCAAAATACAATCTCGAAGAAATTGAAAATAATTCTGGAAACGTACTTCCAAGATTTGGGTTTATTGTAGACTTTTAGTTGTTATTTAATTGTAGAGTATCCAAATTTAAACGCGTTTTAAGCCACTTTTGAAGTAAAATTTTCTGATTGGCTGTATTTGGAACTGAATCGTACCATTTAGCGTTAAAAACGGTTAGAGTATCTACTTTATTAAAATCTGTTTGAACTAATCTAGCATAGCTAATATTTTCTAGGCCATTGTAGTTTATTTTAGCTTCTTGACTTACTTGAATAAATGGAATTTCATTTTTTTCATATTTAGTTAATTGAGCCATTAAAAGTTTAATTTTTTCTTCTTTTTCTTTTACTGTTTCATCTCTTGAAGAAATAATTTTTTGGTTTTGAGTATATAATTCAGAAAGGTTTTTAACTTCATTTCTTAAATCACTATCGTCTAAACCTTGGTAAAAGTTAAGTTTTGTGCCTTCTAAGTTATGGTCAATAAGTTTTTCATTCCATTTATTTATTTCAACTTTAGATAGCTTATTTCCGTAAACAATTAGCTTAATAGATTTTTCTTCGTAATTTATATTATCATCTTCTTCGTCAATAATACTAATGCCACTATCTTTAATTTCATTAATTAAATTTTGAGCGTGCTGTTTAAATTGATTTTCTTGGAAAAGGTTTAAAAACAAATAAATACTACCTGAAAAAACAATAATTGCAACAAAAGAAGCTAACCTAGCAATACGTTTTCTTTTAGCAGAATTTATATATTTAAGCATTGGAAATCGTAAAAATTTTACAATTACAAAGGTTGCTAAAGCAATAAAAATAGTGTTAATGGTAAATAAAAACATGGCTCCACCAAAATAGGCAAAGTTTAAAGTTGCAATTCCATAACCAGCAGTACAAAGTGGCGGCATAAGCGCAGTAGCAATTGCTACACCAGCAATAGTATTTGTTTGTTGACTTCTTCTACTTAATGCAATAATTAAGGCTAAACCACCTGAAATAGCTATAAAAACATCTCTAACATCTGGCGCAGTTCTGGCTAAAATTTCTGGAGTTTCATTTTGAAAAATTGGAAATATAAAAAATAGTGTTGAGGTTAATAAACTTAAACCAACCATTACACCAAGGTTTACAAGAGAGCGTCTTAAAGTATCAATATCATTAATTCCAATAGATAAACCAACACCCAAAATTGGCCCCATTAGTGGAGAAATTAGCATGGCTCCAATTACAACAGCAGTAGAGCTAACATTTAAACCAATAGATGCAATTAGAATGGAAAAAACTAATACCCAAGCAGTATGGCCTTTCATAGATATATTGTCTTTAATATCTTGTATTGTACCTTTCTTATCGGTATCGTGTCTAATGTCTAATAATTCAATAAAGAATTTTTTTGTTTCAACCCAAATACCTTTAATGTTATTATTAGCGGTATTGTTTGTTGAGTTTTCAACAGGTTGAGGGTTGTTTTCATTTTCCATAACTAAATAATTAGATTTCTTTTATTAGTTCAACTTCAGCATTTTGATTGAATAAATATAGCTTTTTACTTTTTAATTCTAAACATTCAAAACGAGTTCTACGTTTTTTTCCTTTTTTATAAGTTTTTTTATTGTAAACAAATATGCTGTTTTGTTCAATTTCAAAAATATAATTTTTTGTTGAATTTGCATTGTATTTTAAAAGAGCTCGTGTTAAGTTAACATCAGAACCTGTACTTGCCTTTGGATTTTTTAAATAATTAGCCAAGTGTGGTAAAATATCTAAAGGGTAAATTTCTGGTTGAATAAAAGGCAGCATTAAGTGCTGAAAATTTCGTTTCCACTCAATGCCATGTGGTTTTACATTTCTATATTTTTTATAGGTTGTAAAATGAGCAATTTCATGAATTAAAGTAAGTAAAAATTGATATTTATTTAAACTATTATTTATAGTAATTAGATACCTACCTTGTAAAGTTCTTTTAAAATCTCCGTGTTTAGTAGCTCTTTGGTTAACTATTTTTATTTCAATTGGGTTATTAGTTAAAATTTCTTCAACTAAATGAATAGATTTTGAAGGTAAAAACGGAGAAAGTTGCTGAATCATATTACGGAGTTGTTGAAGAAACTTCTAATATTTTTCCGTTATAAAATTTATTTCCAGTTAAAGCAAAGTTGTAAATATAGTCAGCCATTTCATTTGCTGAAATTGGTGCCTGATACCCAGGAAATGCTTCTTCCAACATCTCTGTTTGTACGGCTCCAAGTGCTAAAACATTAAATGCAATCTGTTGTTCTTTATATTCTTCAGCCAATAATTCGGTTAATGTAATAACTGCTCCTTTTGCAGAACTGTAAGCTGCTAAGCCAGGAAACTTCATACTGCCTTGTACGCCTCCCATACTGCTTATGGTAACAACGTGACTTTTTGGTTTTAAAAATGGAATTAATAGGCGAGTTAATTCGGCAACAGCAAATACATTTACATTATAAACATCTAAAAAATCTTTTGAAGATAAATTTGTAAAAGGTTTGCTAATTAATTTACCAGCATTGTTTATTAAAACATCAACTTGTTTCCAATTTTTTGATACAAAATCAGTAACCTTTTTTAAATCATTTTCAACTGATAAATCTACAGATAAACTCGTTGTGTTTTTTAAGTTTAAAGCGTTGATAGGTTCAGCATTTCTAGATAATGCCAAAACATTGTAATTGTTTTTTGAAAATAACTGAGCCAATTCAAACCCAATTCCTCTACTTGTACCTGTAATTATTATATTTTTCATTAATCTTCTTCTTCAAAAATGGTGTGTTCGTACGCTCCAATATCTGCAGGGTTAGCTCTAGTAACTCCTAAAACATCAATTGGGCTTTCTGTGGTTCCTTCAGGTAAAGCTTTTCCAATTCCCTCATTGTTTTTACCAATAATTAATTCGTTATTGTTTGGGTTTTTAAAATCAGCTTCACCATTTAAAATATTGTTCGAATAATGTGTTGAGTCTTCAAAATTATATTCAGCAATAGCTGTATAGGAGTTATTATAATCGTTAAATCTAATTAAATTGTTTTTAAAGTTGAAATTAAATAGTGAGCCTTCAACTTTTTCAACTAAAAATTCAATGCCTCTATTTCCATCAATAATACAATTTGTAAAATTAGCAGCTACTAAATCTCTTGTTTGTACAATTTGCGTTTCACCATTTTGGTATGTATAATAATTGTTTATTAATACGCTTGGGTATTCACGTAAACTGTTATTCCAATAATTTGTAAAAGTAGAGTGTGTAAAGTTATAAGTACCACCAATAATACAAGCCAAAGATACTTGCCCGCTATTGTTAATTATAACATTATCGCCTTTAACGTTTGTTTCTCTAGCTAGTAAACCATAGTTAGAGCTGTTGTAAATTTCGGTATTTTTTAGTGTTAAAGTAGGAGTAGTGTTACTTCCAATAGAATCCATAATAATACCTATGGAAGCATTTTTAATAACAGTATTTTTAATTGAATTATTTTTGCTTCCTGCTCGTAGCCATATTGCACCCCATTGCCCTGGAATATCGCTAAAAGAAGGTTCTAATCTATCACCTTCAAAAGTAACTTTGCTATCTATTTTACCATTAATTAAAAGGCTAGAGTTTTTATTTACAATTAAACCAGAATTTGAGTGAAAATGAATTTTTGCACCAGCATCAATAGTTAGTGTATTGTTTTCTGGTACGGCATAGTAGCCATAAATAACGTAAGGTTTTTCATTGGTAAAAGTAGTATTTCCTTCTAAATAAAAACCTTGTATACGCAAGTCATTTCCTTCGCCATCTATACCTGTTTTTATAGTTTCAATAACGCCTTCAGCATTTTTAGAAGGGTATAAAAAATAAGCATCTTCAACAAGTGTAATTAATTTTACATCTTGTAAATTATTGCCACTATCAAAAACAATAGCATCCGTATAAATGGGATCGGTAATTTGCGAGTAATCAATAGTAGTTTCTATAAAAATATACATGCTATCTTTTGCTCGTATTTCTACGTTTTCAAAAGTTTTACCAGCAATGCCATCTACATTTAAACGGTAAAAAGAACTTTCTCCTTTTTTTAAACCTAATGTAGGTATAGAAATTGCTTTGCTACTTTTGTTATATACTTTTAAATTGTAGGTGCTAGAGCCAATATTTGTAAAAACGGTGTCTAAGTATACGGTATCTTTAGAAAAAGCAAGTTTACCAGAACTTAAAACCGTGTCGAAATCTTTTCTGCAAGAAGAAAAAACAACAACAAACAAAATTAGAACCAAGGTTATGTTGTTACGCATTTTTGAGTTTTTGTAAATGTAAAAATTTATTTAGTAACTAATAGAAAATTTCAACCAAAAACTACTTCTTAATCAATTCAATTTCATAAAGCTTACTCCAATGTTTACCGGTAACAAATAAACGGTTATTTTCTTTATCGTAAGCAATTCCGTTTAAAACTTCATCTTGATCCACTAATTTTTGTGTTTTTTCAATTTCAATTTTTAAGGCATTTAAATTGGCAACGCCTTCAACCTTTCCATTAATAGAGTTAACCATTAAAATTGAATTTTGTTGCCAAACATTTGCGTAAATTAAACCGTTAACAAACTCAAGTTCGTTTAGTTTTTCAACTTTACGTTTATTTGTGTAGGCCTCGATATAAGTTTCTTCGTTATGCGTTTCAGGATTTAAAAACCATATACGCTCAGTACCATCAGTTTTAATCAGTTTTTCTCCGTTATGTGTTAAGCCCCAACCTTCAATACTTTTGGCGTATTTAAATTCTTTCTCTTTTTTAAAAGTATCTAAGTCGTAAACAATTCCTTTACCAGCTTGCCAAGTTAATTGGTGTATTTTATTGTTAAAAATGGTAATACCTTCGCCAAAATAAGCTTTATCTAAATCTTCTTGTTGTAACACCTTACCAGTTTTTAACTCAACTTTTCTAATGTAAGATGTTCCGTTTCTACCCGTTCCTTCATATAAAAAACCATTGTGGTATTCTAAACCTTGCGTATAGGCTTTTTGATCGTGAGGGTAGGTGTTAATTATTTTTACAGTATAAACATCTGGACCAGCATCAGCTAAAAAATAAATAGGATTCGATATTTTCTCAGTTTTATCAGTGTAAAAAATTAAGGCGCTTACCGTATGTTTTCCTAATTTATAATTGTTAATGTCTATTTCTACCGAGTTTCCATTCGAAACCACCTTTTTATTATCAATAGAAAAAACTACAGAATCAATGGCTTTGTTATCTTTTTCAGAAATCGAAATTTTTAAAGCTTTATTAGACTGAATTTTTTTGGGAGAATTTAAAATAAACTTATATTCGCTGTTGCAAGAACTTAACACTAAGGCAATAGCAAATAATTTAATAATAGTTTTGTTTAGCATAACTGAAATAGCTTTTTTTATAATTTTATGTAAATAAAGTAAATTATTTGTTTGAAGTTTCAAAAATATAGTTAAATTTGCAGTCTCAAAAATAAAAACAGAATTAAAACGAGTTAAGATGAAAAACGGTATACATCCAGAGAATTATAGAATGGTAGCATTTAAAGATATGTCTAATGAAGATGTGTTTTTAACTCGTTCAACAGTGAACACTAAAGAGACTTTAGAAGTAGATGGTGTTGAATATCCTTTAGTAAAACTAGAGATTTCAAGAACTTCTCACCCTTTTTACACAGGTAAATCTAAGTTAATAGATACTGCTGGACGTATTGACAAGTTCAAAAACAAATATGCTAAATTCAAAAAGTAATTTTACTTTTAAAAATATTATAAAACCTTCACAATTAGTGGAGGTTTTTTTTTGACTATAATTTGGGTGTTTCCCTTCGGGTCGGGCTTTACGCTATATCTTTTTTTTATTTCACGCTGTTTCATAAAAAAAAGGATGCCGCTTCAATCCCTAACGCGATTAGGAGTTAGAGAGTTTATTAAATGGCTTAGAGTTTGTTATATTAATAGTAATACTTCTTTATATATAAATTGAGTGATTGTAATTTAGCACATTTAAGGATATAAATCCATTTGCTTTTTGTAATAATCAAAATTATCTTAAAATAAAGATATTGAATAAATCAAACGCGTATAAAGTTAGTTATTAACCTAACTTGAAAAGTATAAACATATTATATTCCTTGTATTTATTAGAAAAGCTTGTAATATACTACGTAATGCTAATTTGATAATAACTAAATCCTATAGAAGATTAATTATGCGTATTGTTAGGCTCGTTAGATTAAAACTGAGTTACTATGATTGCTTAGCTTTTACGATTAATTAATGAAGAGGGTTTAAACTTAAAAATTAGTTACTGTAAATTAAATATATTTTTTCGCGTAAATCATAACAGCAGTGGCAATTATAAAAACAACTATAATAATCACTCGAGTTTTTGTCTTTTCAGATTTTCTTTCTTGTTCTAATTTAGACTTAAATTCTTGAAACTGACTATTATTCATTTTAGGGAAAGTATATTCTTCTTTTTGATTTTTTCCATTTTGCCCTAAATAAAGCTCCTTATTTTTTTGTGTTTTTTTTCTAATCGAAGCCTTGTGATTTTCAATTGATTTTTCACGCTTCTTCATTGCAGAGAAATATGGATTCATTCTAATTTTTTTAATAAAGGTATAAAAAAACCCATTGCGAAAACAATGGGTTTTTAAATTTATTTATTCAGCTTAACTATGCAATCATAGTAACTGGATTTTCAATATACTGTTTTAAAGTATTCATAAAAGCAGCACCAACAGCACCATCAATAGTTCTGTGGTCACAAGCTAATGTTAAAGTCATTACATTACCAACAACAATTTCTCCGTTTTTAACAACAGGCTTTTGTTTAATACCACCTACAGATAAAATTGCAGAATTTGGTTGATTAATAATAGACGTAAAGTGGTCTACACCAAACATACCTAAGTTAGAAACAGTAAAAGTAGAACCAGACATTTCATCTGGAGTTAATTTTTTGTTTTTAGCCTTTATTGCTAGATCTTTTACTTCAGCACCAATTTGAGTTAAACTCTTAGTGTCTGTAAAAGGAATAACAGGTACAACTAAACCATCTTCAATAGCAACCGCTACACCAACCGAAATATGGTTGTTATAAATAGTTTGTTCGTTTGTCCACTCTGTATTAACTTGTGGGTGAGATTTTAATGCCATAGCTGTAGCTTTTACAACTAAATCATTAAATGAAACTTTAGTATCTGGTATAGAGTTAATTAACTTTCTAGATGCAATAGCATTATCCATATCAATATCCATAGTAACAGTAAAGTTAACTGCTGTGTTTTGAGAATGGTCTAATGCTTTTACAATTGCCTTACGCATTTGAGAATTTTTAACCTCAGTTTGACTTACTTCTCCAGCTGGAGCAGCAACAGCAGTAGTTGATGGATTAGAATCTACTTCAACAACAGGATTGTAATTTTCAATATCTACTTTTACAATTCTTCCACCTTCACCTGTACCAATTACCTTAGCTAAGTTAATTCCTTTTTCTTCAGCAAGTGCTTTAGCTAGCGGAGAGGCTTTAATTCGTCCATTTTCAGAATTAACTGCACTAACTTTTTTAGTAGCAGTAGTAGTTGTACTTTGTTTAGTTTCGATAGGAGCTGGAGCTACAGATTTTTTTTCTTCTGCAGTTGTAGCTTTTGGAGCTTCTGTATTGGGAGCTGAAACAACTTTAAAACCTTCAACAACCGCAGTAACATCTGTTCCTGCTTCACCAATAATAGCTAATAACGAATCTACAGGAGCATTTCCTCCTTCTTCTAAACCAATATATAGTAATGTTCCTTCGTTAAAAGATTCAAATTCCATAGTGGCTTTGTCAGTTTCAATTTCAGCAAGAATATCTCCTTCTGAAACAGAGTCACCAACTTTCTTTAACCAAGAAGCAACTGTACCATCAGTCATGGTATCACTTAATCTAGGCATAGTCACAACAGTTATATTATCTGGCACCACAAAAGCTTCTTCTTCAGGTTTTTTTTCTGTTGAATTTGTTACTTCTTCCGCAACTGGTGCGGCAGGAGTTTCTTCAGTAACAGCAGGTGCTGTAGTAGCACTTCCAGTTAATAAAGCAGAAATATCTTCACCTTTTTCACCAATAATGGCTAGTAAGCTATCAACTGGGGCAGTTTCTCCTTCTTGTAATCCAATATGTAATAAATAACCTTCGTTAAAAGATTCAAATTCCATGGTTGCTTTGTCAGTTTCAATTTGAGCAAGAATATCTCCTTCTTCAACTTTATCGCCAACTTTTTTTAACCATTCTGCTACAACTCCTTCTGTCATTGTATCACTTAATCGGGGCATTGTTATAATTTCTGCCATTATCTATGTTTTAAAAATGGATAATCTTCTTGTTCGTAAACTACATCATACAACAATTGTTTGTCTGGGAATGGAGATTCTTCAGCAAACTTTTGGCATTCTGCAACTTTATCCTTTACTTCTTGATCCCACTCTTTAATTTGTTTTTCAGAAGCATATTTTTTAGACTTTATAACGTCTAAAACTTGTGAAATTGGATCAATTTTTTTGTACTCTTCAACTTCTTGTTTAGTTCTATAATGCTGAGCATCACTCATAGAGTGTCCACGATATCTGTATGTTTTGATATCTAATAGAGTAGGTCCATCACCACGTCTAGCTCTTTCAATAGCTTCATGCATAGCTTCAGCAACAGCAACAGGATTCATTCCATCAACAGGTCCACAAGGCATTTCATACCCTAAACCTAATTTCCAAATATCATCATGATTTGCAGTTCTTTCTACTGAAGTTCCCATTGCATATCCATTGTTTTCACAAATAAATACTACAGGTAGTTTCCAGTTAATTGCCATATTAAAAGTTTCATGTAAAGATCCTTGACGAGCTGCACCATCACCAAAGTAAGTTAAAGTAACTCCATCTCTTTCAAAATACTTATCAGCAAAAGCTAATCCAGCACCTAATGGAATTTGACCTCCAACAATACCATGTCCACCATAAAAATTATGCTCTGGAGAAAAAATATGCATAGAACCACCTAATCCACGTGAGGTACCAGTGTCTTTACCTAATAATTCAGCCATAATCCTTTTTGGATCAACACCTAAACCAATTGGTTGTACGTGATTACGATAAGCAGTAATCATCTTGTCATTTTCTTTCATTGCGTGCAATGCACCTGCTAATACTGCTTCCTGACCATTATATAAATGTAGGAAACCTCTTACTTTTTGTTGAATATAAAGAGCTGCAAGTTTGTCTTCAAACTTTCTCCAAAACAGCATGTCTTTATACCAATTGATGTAAGTGCTTTTTGTAAATTTTTTCATTTTTAGTAAAGAATATTTGTTTACGTCGATTCGCAAAAATAGCATTTTGAACTAAAGAAAGGAAAAATGCTTGGTTTTTTTTTAACTATAACGTTTTCGTAAGTTAATTTGGTTTTTCAACTGTTATTAAAGATTAGGGAGTTTTAAGTAGTTGAAAAACAGTTAGCTATGTAGATGTGTGGCGGGAGTTAAATTGAGGTCCGTTTATAATTTAAATGTTACCATTTATAAAATATTTATAGCAAATAATTAAATATAATAGTCTTTACGTCTTGGCTTTAAAGCTTTTGTAGTATATTTGTATTAGAAATTTTATCATCTGTCCCCACGGATAAAATAAATTTCCCCATATAGTTTAAGACTATAAGATAATATTTAGAGCCTCAAAGGATAATAATTGCTAAAGTGTAATTGTATTTATATATACAGTTATGTCATATTATGAGGTGCATTGATTTTACATAAAATAATTCAACTTAAGATGGATTTAAGAAATACTACAACTCGAAAGAAAATAAGTTTATTGGTAATAGGCTTATTGTTTTTTAATTTAACAATTTTTTCGCAAACTACTTTTACTGAAGATGCCAGTTCTTTTGGTATAAATGCAAAAGGGAGTAAGGATGGAGGACATGCTTGGGCTGATTTTGATAATGATGGAGATTTAGATTTATTAGTATGTACTAGTGAAACAGGTTTTGTTAAAGGGTCTAAATTGTATAGAAATAATGGGAATAATACATTTACGGATGTAACTCAAACTTTGGCTCCACAATTGGACGATCGTATGAGAGAACGTCAAGCTGTTTGGGGAGATTTAAATAATGATGGTTATTCAGATTTCATGGTGAATACATCATTTCCTGGATTGGTAGTTTTTTTACAAGACCCAGCTACTGGGATTTTTGGTGATGGATACGGAGGAGTTGGAGCGTATATTATAGATAATAATAATGGGGATAATCCAGAATGCCCAGGAACAAAATGTTGGGAAGTTGAAAACCATGTGAATGCTGAAGGAGCTGGTTTTTTTGATTTGGAAGGAGATGGAGATTTAGATATCTTTTTTGATAATCATGATTATGGTGTTGAAATAATGTTGAATAATCAAATAGATCACACTACACATACTAATGTAAATCCAAATCACAATGATTTATTTACTCACTTAACCACTCCAGCAAATACAGGTTCTAGTCATGGTGAAACAGGAGATTTTAGTTTTGGTATAAATCAGCAATCTACCGATGGTGATTATAGTGTTGTAGCCGATGTTAATGATGATGGTTGGGTAGATTTATTTAATAGAAAACGAGATGAAAATGATTTCTTTTTAAATCAAGGAGGTTTTTTTATAAATGGTGAAGATTTAGCACAAGCTAAAAATAGTAATAAAGGGGCAAATGGGCTTTGGGATTTAGATAATGATGGTGATTTAGATGCAGTCTGGACAGATAATGATGGTAATAAAATTTGGAGAAATGATGGCCCTGGAGTTTGGACATTGTTACCTATTGGTACATTAAGTATTGGTAATAATACAGATGTTGATGGTTTAACAGGTGGAGATATTGATAACGATGGTGATATTGATTTATTTTTCTCTGGAAATAATAGAAGTTATTTATATATAAATAATATAAATAGTCCAGTTGGAAATGTGAATTCTGGAAGTGCTTTTTCATTTACTTTAGATTCGGAAGAGTTTAATAAAAATCAAAATGGAGAAGGTTCTACAATGGTGGATGTGGATGATGATGGAGATTTAGATATTTATATGAATATTGGAGGCCAAAATCAATTATGGATTAATAATCTTTCAGGTACATCTAAATTAAACCATATATATGTACATGTGGCAGAAGATAGAGCAGCGGATGGAACATTGGCAGGTCATTTAGATCGTTCTGCTCTTGGAGCAAATGTTGTTATTAAAGATTGTGAGGGTAATGTTGTTAGTGGTATTAGAGATGTTGGTGGTGCGTATGGTCATGGTACGCAATTAGCAGAATATGCGCATTTTGGGTTGCCTCTTGGAGCAGATGAATTATATATTATTGAGGTGCATTACCCTAATAGGTATAAATCTTCAACAGGTCAAATTGAGAGGTTGATTGCGAGTGCAGTTGTAACTCCTAGTTCAATTAGTGGAACAAACCATTATTATATGACAACAGATTTGGCTGAAAGTTTGGAGAATCCAAATGCTCCAGTTGCTACAAATGATGAAGTGACACTATGTGAAGATCAAAATGTAGATATAGATATAAGCGTTTTTGGTAATGATTCTGATGCGGATGGAGACGATTTAATTTTAGATCAAATTTCAGTAGATCCAGCAATGGGGACTGCAACAATTACAGATGCAGAAAATGGAATAATTAATTTTGCATATAATGGAGCAGCACCTTTAACGGATGTTACTTTTACATATGTGGTAAGAGACAATGGAGGGGGAGGAATTTTGTGTCCTGCGAATTCTAAAAATGATTCAGGAGTAGTTACTATTAATGTTGATAAACCTAGTGCGCCAACAGTTAATAGTTCTGTCGCATATTGTTTAAATGAAACAGCAGCAACTTTAACGGCCAGTGGTTCAAATTTATTATGGTATACAAATGCGACAGGAGGAGTAGGAAGTACAACCGCTCCAACACCTTCGACTTTAACCACCGGAACAACAACTTATTATGTTAGCCAAACAAATGCAAATAGTTGTGAGAGCAATAGATCTTCAATTACTGTTACTGTAAATGCATTACCATTAGCACCAACAGTAAATGCGGTAACATATTGTGAAGGAGATACAGCTGTGGCTTTAACAGCAGGTGGGTCCAACTTATTATGGTATTCTAATTCATCAGGTGGAACAGGAAATTCAACAGCTCCAACACCATCAACGGCAGTTGCAGGGACAACTTCATACTATGTTAGTCAAACAAATGCAAATAGTTGTGAGAGTGATCGAGTAGAAATAATTGTAACAGTAAACCCATCAACGGCAGCAACAGTATTTACAGTAGGAGCAACAACTGTTTGTCAAGATGCAGCCAATGAAACTTATACAGCAACAGCTACTAATAGTACAGGAATAGTTTATTCGGTATCACCAGGAGCAGCAGGAACAATAAATGCTTCTACAGGAGTTATGAACTGGTCAGCTGGATTTAGTGGAACAGCAACTATCACAGCAACATCAACAGGGTTGTGTGGAACCACATCAGCAGATAGAGTTGTAACAGTAAACCCATCAACGGCAGCAACAGTATTTACAGCAGGAGCAACAACTGTTTGTCAAGATGCAGTCAATGAAACTTATACAGCAACAGCTACTAATAGTACAGGAATAGTTTATTCAGTATCACCAGCAGGAGCAGGAACAATAAATGGTTCTACAGGAGTTATGAACTGGTCAGCTGGATTTAGTGGAACAGCAACAATCACAGCAACGTCAACAGGCTTATGTGGAACCACATCAGCAGATAGAGTTGTAACAGTAAACCCATCAACGGTAGCAACAGTATTTACAGCAGGAGCAACAACAGTTTGTCAAGATGCAGTTAATGAAACTTATACAGCAACAGCTACTAATAGTACAGGAATAGTTTATTCGGTATCACCAGCAGGAGCAGGAACAATAAATGGTTCTACAGGAGTTATGAACTGGTCAGCTGGATTTAGTGGAACAGCAACAATCACAGCAACGTCAACAGGCTTATGTGGAACCACATCAGCAGATAGAGTTGTAACAGTAAACCCATCAACGGCAGCAACAGTATTTACAGCAGGAGCAACAACAGTTTGTCAAGATGCAGTTAATGAAACTTATACAGCAACAGCTACTAATAGTACAGGAATAGTTTATTCGGTATCACCAGCAGGAGCAGGAACAATAAATGGTTCTACAGGAGTTATGAACTGGTCAGCTGGATTTAGTGGAACAGCAACTATCACAGCAACGTCAACAGGCTTATGTGGAACCACATCAGCAGATAGAGTTGTGACGGTTAATCCCTTACCTATTGGTTCTAATGATACATATACGATTAATAGTGGAGATACATTAAGTGATGCATTAGCTAATAATGTTAATATTTCAGGAAATACTTTTAGCTGGTATGCTACAGATAATGCTAATGTTTTAGGTGAAACTTTAGTAGCTTCTACAGTGTCAGCAATAACAGATACTTTAATTAACACTTCAGGTATAGTTCAAACAGTTGTTTATACTGTGACACCAACTTCTGTAGGTAGTTGTTTAGGAAGTGATTTTACAATAACGGTTAATATTAACCCGAATACAGGTTTAACGATTGTTAAAAGTGCTAATGTTAGTTCTATAGATGAAGCTGGGGATGTTATTATTTATACAGTTACAGTTTCAAATACAGGAGATGGTTATTTAACCGGAGTTACTGTTACTGATCCTCTTGTTAGTTTAGTATTACAAAGTGGGGATTCTAATAATAATAGTATTCTTGAATCTAGTGAGGTCTGGGTTTATGAAGGTTCTTATACGGTTTTACAAGCTGATATAGATTCTAATGGTGGAGGTGACGGTGATATTGATAATACGGCTACTGTTAATGTTAATGAAATTGGAACTTCTCAAGATTCAAGTGTTGCAGTACCTATCAATTTAGATCCAGGAACAGACGGTTTCTTTACAACAGTTAAAACAGCAAATGTAACAGAGATCACAGCACCAGGAGACATTGAGTATACCAT
>NZ_FNNJ01000044.1 GCF_900106565.1 Lutibacter oricola | reverse complement strand
ACTAAATAATAAACCGACAAACATTAAACAAACGATTTGCTACGTCCGAAAAATCTCCGATTTCTCAGTCGCACAAATCTTATAAAAACCCGTTGTGTGCAATTAGACCAAAACAAAAAACTATGAGAAAAATCCTGCTACTTCTTACTTTGTTAATGGTAATTAACTCTTGCCAGTCTAACCTTTCAATAGATAATAAGTCTATTATTGATAAAATCGATAAGCTAAACTTTAGTGAAACAAAATTCGAATTTTCAATTGATGAAAATGACAATATTTTAGATACACTTTCAATTGTAAAAACTAAACTAGATGAAAAGGGAAAAGTCCTTTATAAATTAAAAAGGAATTTATTTAAGAATGGGAATTTTACTTATCAAACTTACTATAGAAATAATGAAGACTTACTTTATCAAAAAATGTTTGGTTTTGGAGAATTACTATCAATCTTTGAAACTTATGTTAATAATGAAAATATAATTGAAAAAGCTCAAATGATAAATATTAGTTCTAAGACTCCAAATGATACAATATTTATGGATTATGACTATAAATATGACACTAAAGGGAAAAAAGAAACTCTAATTATAACATCTTATATAGATTCTTTAATTGGAATGAATATTACAAAATATAATAAAAATGAAAAAGCTGAATATGGATATATTATAATTAGTAATGATACCGTACAAAAAAGAAAAATGATTTATCAGAAAGGGAAATTGATTGAATCGATTAATGAATTTAAAGAACCCTTTAGATTAAAAAATATTACTTATGATATTAATGAAAATGTTAGTTCCGAAACTATTTTCATAAAAGAGAATAATCGATTAAAAAAAGTAAAAGAATTTATCTATGAACATAAAGAATACAAAAATCGAGAAATGATAATCATAAATGACATTCTTAATGATACAATAATTAGAAGAAAAAAATTAACTGCACACAACAACGTACAAAATTAATTGCTTGGTTAGAGCCTACTTACGAAAGTCCTCACGGACTTTCTTAGTTCAGCAATTATTTATTAAGTTTATAGCTTAAACACGCAACTAAATCTTGTACAAACACGTTACCATACATTTAAGAACGAAATGCAAACATTCATAATTAAAGGAAAAAGATTAAAAAATTGGAAGACATTTCACGCTGAATTTAAAAAAGAAATGCACTTTCCAGATTATTATGGAGAAAATATGGATGCTTGGATTGACTGCATTGACGAACTATCTGATGAACCGACCATTTTACAAATTGAAAACGGAAAATACTTAAAAGAAAATGTTCCTGAATTGTATAATGCAATTTTAGAATGTGGAGCTTTTGTAAATTATAGAAAAATAGAAGTTGGAGAAAAACCAAATCTTATAATTGCAACAGATTATTAAATGAACGAATCAAGGCAAAATATACAAATAAAAACTGAACCGAATATTGGAAATCGATTTGTTGCTGGATTAGTAGATTATATTATAATTTACGGAGTAACTTTCTTTTTAATTTTCACATTTGGAGAACCGAATGATGAAGGTGGATATTCTTTAAATGGTTTGCCTGGATTAATACCAATTATTTTTTGGCTGATTTTGACTGTTGGACTTGAAATTGGTTTCGGAGCAACAATCGGAAATTCATTAGTCGGACTAAAAGCGATTCCGAAAAACGGAATAAACCGAAAACTGACTTTTGGAGAATCTTTTAAAAGACATTTACTTGACCCAATCGATATGTTCTTTTTTGGACTAATCGGAATTATAACAATAAAAAATACAGATAAAAATCAACGATTAGGAGATATTTGGGGAAATACAATTGTTGTGAAAACATCTGAATTAAATAAAACGGAATAAAAAAACGTATGGTAACACCGTATATAATTTATTGCTAGTCCTAGCCTACTTACGAAAATCCTCGCGGATTTTCTATTCGGTTTTTATTTGCTAAATTAGGTGCTTAAACACGCAACAATCCATATACAAACACGTTGGCAAACATTTGAAGAAGCCCTATGAACACAAAAGAAGGAGACATTTTTATAACAAAACTTGAACGTGATTTCTACGGAGCTTTTAAAGTT
>NZ_FNNJ01000039.1 GCF_900106565.1 Lutibacter oricola | reverse complement strand
TCTAAAAAAAGAAAAATTAGGAACTGGAAATTATTATATCAACGAGAAACTGATAAAAATACTAACTCTTAAAGATTAAATACTTTGGCTAACAATGCGTTCATTTCATTGCTTGGTTAGTTAATTGTGCGATTAACCTCTGATTATTCAAATGTTTTAGATTTTTAATTAACTTTGAGCTAAATCACGCAACGAAACTAAACTCTAAACCGTTGCTTGTAACAGCGGATTTCACTTCTGAAATCCACATTTTAGTCATTTAAGATTAAAATAGTTAGACTGACAGAGGCGTGAAAAAATTATTAATGAGGAAAAATTCTGACTAACTCTTCTACTCTATCAAACAGAAACTAAATTGAATTATTTGAGAAATAAACAAATGATAAATTGAAACGCAAAAACTCATTGAAACACAATGATTTTAGCACAACTACGAATTTCTAGTTGAAACGTGTAAAATGAGCAAAACGGAGGATTTTGAGCAATGAAATTGGAGAACTAGCTGAGATGTGAGAGAAAACTCGATTTGAAATAAATAGTTAAGATTAATATAACTAAAAAGATAAATTTGAGAATTAAAAAAATCTATGAATGAAAATTACTATGTATGATTTTTTAGCACCAAAATGCAAAGCTGCTACAAGCAACATTGCATAACCAAAATTGTTGCTTTCTGCTAAATAGAATGTTTCTTAACTTTTATTTTATTAATTTTATAAAACGAAAAATTGCGATAACTTAAACACAACTTTTGTTATCCTAAACCGTTAGCCAAAATTATAACCGAACAAAAATTATAATATATGTACAGAAAAATAGGACTATTCTTTTTATCTCTTTGGTTATTTTTTATTTTAACAATAATAATTACAATAAATATTCCTATTTGTTTTTCAGAAAACTCTGAATTCATAGGGTTTTATGAATTAATAACAACAAATATTATTCCGTTGATTTGCATCTTGTGCTTATTTATTGGGTTAATTTCATATTTAGATTTTTCATATATCTTAAAAGGAGCAACACAAATGCCTTTTTCAATAACTCACATTGAAAATATTGAATATGAACATTTAACCTTTTTAACGACATATATTATACCTTTAGTCTGTTTTAACTTCGTTAATTTAAGATATCAAATTGTACTTGTAATTCTTTTGATTGTGATAGGTTTGATATATGTACGTACCGATTTGTTTTATGCCAACCCAACTTTAGCAATTTTAAATTATAGAATTTATAAAATTAATGGTCAATTTAAAGGTGGTGTTCGAGAAAATATAATATTAATTAGTAGAGATAAATTAGAATTAAATCAAAGGTGTGATTATATAAAATTAGATAATAGAATTTATTACGCAAAACAAAAAATTGTATGACAAGAGAAGAACTTATTAATGGTCTAAATTTGGTTTTAGATCAAGATGATCAATTATCGACAGTAGTATATGCTGTTATGAAAAATACAAACGAAGTAAAACAACTAAACATTGTAAATGAAGAAATTAGTTTTATTCAAAATCAATTTATAAATAGTATTATTCAATCAATCATTAATGTAGAAGAGCAAACCATTATAACTGTTTCTGAAGCGGATGACAGAGCAAATACTGTATTTGAATATGATTTAGACTTACCTGAAAGTCTAGACTATTTAAACACAGAGTTAGATGATAATATTCCTACATTTTCATTTGAAGATGATGATTTAGGAAATATACAATCATTGATTATAGAAATTGGAACTGAACAAAATCAATTAATTATATTTAAGCAATTGTCAGTCGTTGAAGTTTTTGGACGTGGAGGCTATATGCTGTGGAAATCTAACGAACAATTTGAACGTTTCGAGGACAAGGTTTTACGATTAACACCTAAATTTAATGCTGTTAAAGTAAATAATACTTTCATTTTTACGGAATTAAAAACTTTAGAACATAGCCACGGATTTCACGATGTTATAATTCGGGAAGCAAATCAAAGCATTACACTTATTGATGATTTAAATTTATTGAGTACAACTGAAGGTATTGCGTCAATGCTATCTAATGTTACATTTGCTCGAAAAGTTTTGAAAATAAAAAATTCTCCAGTAATAAGAAACCAAGTACCAAATGACGTAATCATTAACTTTACTAAAACACATCCAGCTTTAGCAAGAAAAATGAAGTATAACGATGATAGCAGCCGAATAATTCTTGAAACAAAGATTTCAAAGGAGTTATTTATAAAAATGCTAGATGATGCATATTTAACTTCCGAATTAACTAATCAATTCTATGAAAGTAAAGCTAAAGATGAAGTAGAAGTCGAGGAAGATAACAATGGTGAATAAAACTTTGGCTAACAACTGGTATATTTTATTGTTTGGTTCTAGCACACTTACGAAAATCCTCACGGATTTTCTTGGTCAGTAATTATTTACTAAATTTAGTGCTTAAACACTCAACAAAACATACCAAAAACCGTTGTACACCATTTAAGAAAACGCAGAATTGAATCAAAAAATCAAAATATCACGTTCGGACTTAATCGCTAAATGCGACCAATATCTGAATGGAGAACTTGAAAAATCCGATTTAGAAAATTATGCTTCAGAA
>NZ_FNNJ01000021.1 GCF_900106565.1 Lutibacter oricola | reverse complement strand
TTTAATATTCCGACTTTTTAACTCATTTAAAATAACCATTTGAGAGTTTTTCATAAACGTTTTGAATCTGAAATGATAGAAAGATACTAATTCTGCATCATTTAAATTCGTTATGAAATTTTTGAGTTTACTCATTATAGATTTTGTAATCGTAATTTTAACCAACGGTTTGTGGTATGTTTTGTTGAGTTGTTTAAGCATTAAATTTAGTAAATAATTACTGACCAAGAAAATCCGATAGGATTTTCGTAAGTGTGCTAGAACCAAGCAATAAAATATACCAAGTGTTGCCTAACGTTTTTTATCTTTTTTATTTAATCAACCATTTTGATATTGACTTGAAATTAGTCATAAGTAAATAACCTATCAATATATTTAATCCAGATACAACCCAGTTAAAATAATATTCTCCTGTTAATCCATCATTTCCAAACATTGAAACTTCTGCGGAAGTCTTAAACGCGTGAAATAGAAAATTAAGAAACTCTGAAAGATTACTTACAATCATTATTCCACCAATCAATATTAGAGCAAGTTTCATAATGTTCTGATTGTTAAAATCACCGAATTCAATTTTTTCATTATCAAATCCTTTATCTAATCTTAAAAAATCTACAATTCTATCAGCTCTGAAAAGAACAAATAAAAATATTAAGACAACAATTACAGAATATATTAGGGTAATTAAAGTCATTTTAAAAAAATCTCCGTATTCGAAAGAAGAAATAACATAACTCAAATTTGTCGGTATATAGCTAAATACAGTTTGAACTGTTAGGTATAGTCCGATAAGTTTAATAATCAATTTAAAAAAATCTTTAATTTTCATAGTTCTTTTTCTGTAATGTTTGGCAACGGGTTTGGGTTATGATTTCGTTGCGTAAAATCCGCTAGGATTTTCGGACAATGAAATCAGGTTAAATTTACAAAATGTCTGTCGGTTAAAGCACATAAGCAGCAATGAATTATACCCAGTGTTGTGTGTAGTACTAATCATTCTTTAAATCTTATTTTTTCAATTTTCCAAAAAACTAGAATTGAATTTTCATTGTATTCTAATTTCAAGTATGTGAATCCATTTGGGTCAATCAATCCTGTTTTCTCCTCAACAATATATGTTTCATATTTACTATCACATTTGTCAATAAAATCAGGTTCTCCAATTAAATCAATTACAGATTCTCTTTTTGTTCCATTTTCATCATCAAAACTAAGCTGAATATCAATCAAATCATTAATCATTTTCAACCTATTATTCTCTCCATATAATCCATTTTCAATTGATTTCCATTTTTGAGAATCGAATTTTTTATCGTTGAAATTACAGCCGAAAACAAATATTAAAATCAAGGAATTTAAAATGATTGTTATTATCTTTTTCATCATTCAATTAAATATTTGAGTTCTCTATAAATCATTATTAATCCAATTACAATAAATACAATTGTTCCTAAAACTATATTAACATCAAATGAATAAATCATTGAATCATAATCTTTATCTTTTTGAGCACTTTTTATTGTGTAAATCAGATATAAAGTTGAGAGTACAAAAATCAAAACTCCTGCAATAAGAAAATAAATGTTCATATCAATCTTTTTTTGATTTTCATCGTATTACACACAACGGTTTAGGATAACCAAAGTTGTTTTTAAGTTATCGCAATTTTTCGTTTATAAAATTAATAAAATAAAAGTTAAGAAACATTCTATTTAGCAGAAAGCAACAATTTTGGTTATGCAATGTTGCTTGTAGCAGCTTTGCATTTTGGTGCTAAAAAATCATACATAGCAATTTTCATTCATAGATTTTTTTAATTCTCAAATTTATCTTTTTCGTTTGATTAATCTTAACTATTTATTTCAAATCGAGTTTTCTCTCACATCTCAGCTAGTTTTCCGATTTCATTGCTCAAAATCCTCCGTTTTGCTCATTTTACACGTTTCAACTAGAAATTCGTAGTTGTGCTAAAATCGTTCTGTTTTAATGAGCTTTTTGCGTTTCAATTTATCATTTGTTTATTTCTCAAATAACTCAATTTAGTTTCTGTTTGATAGAGTAGAAGAGTGATCAGAATTTTCCCTCATTAATAATTTTTTCACGCCTCTGTCAGACTAACTATTTTAATCTTAAATGACTAAAATGTGGATTTCAGAAGTGAAATCCGCTGTTACAAGCAACGTGTTTGTATATGGTTTGTTGCGTGGTTAAGCAACTAAGTTAACAAATAAAAACAGAATAGAAAATCCGCGAGGATTTTCGTAAGTAGGCGAGAAGTCAGCAATAAATTATATACGGTGTTCTACACCGTTTTTTCTTCGTAACTTCCTGAATCCTTAATATTATACTTATTCCTTTTCTCTTTAAATAATTCAGATATTTTTTCCGCTAGCTGTATGAAAAGAGCATCATATTTATATTCTTCTCCGTGTTCAATAGATTGTTCAAGATGATATTCAATTCGGGCAAAATAAAATTGGTATATTTTTTTTATAAACAGCTTTTTATTTTTTGTATTCAAATTACTTTCTTCTACTTCATCAATAAAATACTTAATCAAATAAAGTACATATTTGAATTGATATTCAAACGTTATATTTCCCTCTTTTCTCAATTCTAAATCTCTGGCATACATATCGATTGGCGATTCAAAAACTAATTCTGTAATTTCATTGTGAAGTTCCTCTTTATTAAATCCGACTTTATAGTTTTCTCTTTTTATTTCTTCATAATCATTTCTGAATCTATCAATAGTTTGGTTTTCTATCTGTTGTTGATTTGCTTTAACTTGCTCTTGAAATGAAATATAGATTAAAAAAGCTCCTAATATATTTATAAATGGTGCAGTTATTCCTCCAATAGTGTCTCCAATTGCACCTGAGTCTGTGTCGAATGAAATAAGCCATTCCAATTGTGTGAAAAGTGCAGGTGAAATTACTACTAGAAGCAAAATTCCAATAATAAGAAAGATGTTTGATTTTTTCACGGATGTTTTTTTAAATGGTGTAGAACGGTTTTGTGTTATGATTTCGTTGCGATAATGTCGTAAGACTTATCGTAAAAGAAACCGAAGTTTAAATTTACGATGTTTTGTCGTAAAACGACAAAATTTAGCAATGAATTATACACAGTGTTGTACAATGTTTTATTTTCTTTCAAATATAATTTTTATCGTTTCGTTTGGAATTTGTTTTTCAAATATCCGTGTAATTATCAAATTCGATTTTTTCAAAACTAAATCATCTTGATTTTTAAATTCAATTTTGTGTTTTCCTCCATTCATAATGTCAATCGAGAATATTTTCTTTGCTCTTTTGCCTTTAAAATATGATTGTATCCTCCATTTAGTTATTTTCGGTTGAATAGTTTTCTCATTTTTCAGGTTTTTCAGGTTGAAACTAAATTTACCAAGACTAACACTCCAACCTCCAATAATTAGAATATCATAAGAACCCATTGATAATTCTATTAATTTTCCAGAATTGTAAATATTTATAGGTTCTTTCATATTATTTATATGCCCGATTGAATGCACGAACTCTTATCATATCTTGTTTTCTTATTATTCCGTAAATAGTCATAGGAACAGCAATAAATCCAGCGATTATTAAAGCAATATATGGATTATGTGGAATAATCAAATAATCAAAAAGTAGATAAATAGTCAGAGGAGTTCCAATTAGAAAAATTAATCCTGAGATTATCAATGAAAATTTTGATTCTTTTGCTCGTAAATCATTAATGTGAAATTCATTTTTCTTATTACAATTTTTACAATAATTACTTTTTGTTTCTCCCTCATACATTGCAATTTCCAATCTTGTTCCATAATTAACTGAAACACTTATTTCATTTTTGCAATTTTGACATTTTCCAAAGACTTTCATAGGTTCTGTCTTAATATTGTACAACGGGTTTGTGTATGTTTTGTAGCGTTTTTAAGCTACTAATTTACTAAATAAAACACTAACGTAGAAAATCCGATAGGATTTTCGTAAATGTGCTAAAACCAAGCTATAAAATATAAACAGTGTTAGCATAAGTATTTAATCATTTTTTGTTATCAAGATCTTTTGAATTATTCCACTTTTAATGTTAACAGAAATCTCATTTTCATATTTATCTCTCCATTCAGTTTCTGAAAATCCTATATTTTTCCCAAATCCAGCATTAATTTTATCTGTATACCAATATGCAAAAACTCTATCCTCTTGTATATCCTTTTTATCAAATATTTTATCTAATGATATATCTTTGTATTCACAGCAATCTTTCAATTCGGAAAGAAACAAACTATCGTTTTCAATTATCCAAGTTGCAATATGTTGTCTCCAACAATCTGATGACAAACAAGTAGTATCAATTAACTTTTTATTAATCGTTTTATCAATTTCTGCAAGATTTTCTAATGGGTAATTATATATATTTATAATCTCCGAATTATAAATCAATAAATCAGGTGATTGTTCTGTCATTTCGAGAGAACTTGATATTAAAAATAGTAATATTATTATTGTCTGTTTCAATTTCAGATATTTATGCTAACGGTTTTGTATAAGATTAGTTGCGTGGTTAAGCAACGAATTTAGCAAATACAAACCAGATAGAAAATCCGCGAGGATTTTCGTAAGCAGGCTCGTACCAAGCAATTAATTTTATACGTTGTTGTAAGCAGTTTTTATTCCGTTTTTTATATAAATCATAATTCCGTTTAAAATTATTGGAAGTGAAATTATTGCAATAAAATATTTCAAATTTTCTGCATTTCCATATTCAATTCCGATAATTAAGTTTCCGATTATCCATAATACAGAACTTACAGAAAAGACAGTCAACATCTTATTTAAATTTCGCTTTAATCTTTCCACATCTTCAGGTTCATATTCTCTGAATTCAAGTTCCGCATTATGTTCAAGTCCGCTTACATAAATTACATAAAAAACAAAAGAAAATCCGAATACCAAAATCAAGATTATTTGTCCAATTTTAAAAATCGGATTCAGTTCCGCAATTGATTTTATGTATTCAAATGATTTTCCAAAAGCGAGTAAAATCAAAAACAGAAAGATGGCAATTATCCAACCTTTATATTCTTTTCTTATGTACTTTTTGATGTTCATTCGATAGTTTTGTCAAATTGCTTACAACGGTTTTTGGTATGTTTTGTTGAGTGATTTAGCTATAAATTTAGTAAATAATTACTGACCAAGAAAATCCGATAGGATTTTCGTAAGTAGGCTAGAACCAAACAATAAAATATACCAGTTGTTGCCCACAGTATTTATTCAATTTGTTTATTTCCTTTGTATTTTACTTGATGATGTTCGATATTCTTGATTATTCCATTTTTACTAAATTCATATTCTGACCAAGTAGAATCTATTTCTACATTTTTTGTGTTTTCATCTAAATCCTCATCATAAAAATTAATCAATGTACTCCCAATTCCAAACTCATTGAACCATTTTCCAAATCTTTTTCCTTTCCAACCTCCATCAGCTCCTACAAATCCTATTACACTTATATTTATAATCGAAATTTCATTTTTTTCAGTTGTAACCGCATATAAAGTTTGACAACAAAACTCATTTTGGTGAATTATCGTAAATAGAAAGAAATTTTCAAATTCTTTAAATTGATAAAAAGAATAGGATTCGGGATAATCAACAGGTAAATATTCAGGATAACCGAAATCAATTTTATGTGATGATATATACTTTTTAAGAAATTCTTTTGGTATTTTGTTTAATTCTTTAATATTAATGCTATCAACATTGATATTTTCAGTAAGTTTTGAAGTTTTTGATTTTATATACTCAATATTGAAATTAATCAAATTTATTTCTTCATCCTTTTGTTCATTTTTTTTAGAATCATTTACTTTCTCAATTTTCACTTTTGTAAATTCCTCATTTTCTATTTTATCAATATTTTTCTTTTGAGAATCATTCTTACAAGAAATTAGTAGAATTAAGAATAGAAATAAAATTATCTTTTTCATATTGTGGGCAACGGTTTTTGGTATGTTTTGTTGAGTGATTAAGCTATAAATTTAGTAAATAATTACTGACCAAGAAAATCCGATAGGATTTTCGTAAGTAGGCT
>NZ_FNNJ01000047.1 GCF_900106565.1 Lutibacter oricola | reverse complement strand
GAAAATGAACCTGAAATATTTGAAAAAGTAGATAAATTATTATTACCAGGCGATTTTATAGCATTAAAATTAACAGGAGAAGCAACTACTACAATTTCAGGACTTTCAGAAGGTATTATGTGGGATTTCAAACAAAATAAATTAGCCGATTGGTTGTTTGATTATATGGGAATTTCAACCGATGTAATTCCAACTATTGTTCCAACATTTTCAAATCAAGGAACGGTTAGTAAAAAAGCAGCAGAAGAAATAGGTTTACCAGAAGGAATCCCAGTTTTGTATAGAGCAGGAGATCAACCAAACAATGCACTTTCTTTAAATGCATTTCATCCAGGAGAAATTGCTGCAACAGGAGGAACTTCAGGCGTTGTATATGCAATTACCGATAGTACAAACACAAAAGAAAGTTCTAGAATAAACAATTTTGCACACGTAAATTATACTACAGAAGCACCAAGAATAGGAAAGCTACTATGTATTAATGGAGCAGGAATCCAATACAGCTGGATGAAGCAGAATGTAGCAGCTTCAACAGACTCATATAACGATATGAATAATTTGGCCGAATCTATTCCGGTAGGATCAGATGGATTAAGAATATTACCATTTGGAAACGGAGCAGAACGTATGTTAAATAGCCAAAACACAGGAGCAAGTACTTTCAATTTAAACTTCAACAAACATAACAAAGCACATTTATTAAGAGCCTCTTTAGAAGGTATTGCTTTTAGTTTTGTGTATGGAATTGATATTTTGAAAAACGATGGCGTTGATTTATCAGCCATAAGAGCAGGAAACGATAATTTATTCCGTTCAGAAATATTTTCAAACACCATTGCAACACTGGTTGGAACTGATATTAATATTATTGACACAACAGGAGCAGTTGGGGCAGCAAGAGCAGCAGGAGTAAGCACAGGAGATTTTAAAACATTAAACGATGCGTTTTCAGATAATGAACACGTAATGACGTATCATCCTTTAAAAGACAAGAAAATGTATGAGGATGCTTACCAAGATTGGAAACAAGATTTAGAAAAACTTTATAAATAAAAAATAACACATAAAAAATTAGAATAAAATGGCACTTATAGGAAGTAAAGAATACTACAAAGGTATTGGAGAAATTAAATTCGAAGGAAAAGAATCAGACAATCCATTAGCGTTTAAATATTACAATCCAGAACAAGTTGTTGCAGGAAAAACAATGCGTGAGCATTTTAGATTTGCAGTTGCATACTGGCATACATTATGTGGTCAAGGAGGAGATCCATTTGGACCAGGAACACAAAGTTTTGAATGGGATAAATCATCAGATCCAATTCAGGCAGCAAAAGATAAAGCAGATGCAGGTTTTGAATTCATTACAAAAATGGGATTCGATTATTTCTGTTTCCACGATTATGATTTAATTCAAGAAGGAGCAACATTTGCAGAATCTGAAGCAAGATTAGCTACTATTACAGAGTATATAAAAGGAAAACAAGCTGAAAGTGGCGTTAAATTATTATGGGGAACAGCAAACTGTTTTTCAAACCCACGCTATATGAATGGAGCTTCAACAAATCCAGATTTTGATGTTGTAGCACGTGCAGGAGGACAAATAAAATTAGCTTTAGATGCAACCATAGCAATGGGAGGTGAAAACTACGTATTCTGGGGAGGTAGAGAAGGTTATATGTCTTTACTAAACACAGATATGGGACGTGAGTTAGACCATATGGGACGCTTTTTAGGTATGGCAAGAGATTATGCAAGAGCACAAGGATTTAAAGGAAACTTCTTTATTGAACCAAAACCAATGGAGCCAATGAAGCACCAATACGATTTTGATTCAGCTACAGCCATAGGATTCTTAAAAGAATATGGTTTAGA
>NZ_FNNJ01000049.1 GCF_900106565.1 Lutibacter oricola | reverse complement strand
GCACACTTACGAAAATCCTATCGGATTTTCTTGGTCAGTAATTATTTACTAAATTTATAGCTAAATCACTCAACAAAACATACCAAAAACCGTTAAATTTTATGCCGATGAAAAACTAGTCGGATAAATGATAAAAATACGGAGAAGAAACTAAAACGATAAAAATCTCATTGAAACGTTGATTTTGAGCAACACTTCGGAGGAGAAACTGAAACGGAAAAACTAGTTGAAACGTTGATTTGAGCAACACTTCGGAGGAGAAACTGAAACAGAAAAACTAGTTGAAACGTTGATTTGAGCAACACTTCGGAGGAGAAACTGAAATGAAAAAACTAGTTGAAACGCTGATTTGAGCAACACTTCGGAGGAGAAACTGAAACGGAAAAACTAGTTGAAACGCTGATTTGAGCAATATCTCGGAGGAGAAACCCAAATGAAAAAACTAGTTGAAACGCTGATTTGAACAATATCTCGGAGGAGAAACTGTAACGAATTAACATAAAAGATTAATTTAAGTTTAATAAAAATAATTACAACTCAAAAAGGCACACAATTTAACAATGCGTTTATTTCATTGCTTGGTTAATTCCACGTACGAAAAGCCTCTGATTATTCTAATGTTTAGAGTTTTTTAATTAAATTTGAGCTTAATCACGCAACGAAACCAAACTCTAAACCGTTGCAAAACATTATAGGGTTCAAGGGGTTCATTACCTCAACATTATGCGCTTAGTTTTTATTTTTTTCTCAATCTACGCGTGTTAAAAAAATTGATATACTATGAATAGATTAACAAAAAGAGATGCTAGAATAGCTGATTTATTTTTAGAAGATTTATTAACTATTGAAAACAACGACTTTTTATATAAGAACTCGGTATATTGGTTTTTTAATAAAAATTCCGTGTCAAATAAAAAAGCTGAGATTATTTGCGAAAAATTAAATGTATATGGTGCTATAAACCTAAAAAACAAAGAAGGAGAATATAGATTGAATACTAATTTTGTTAAGGATGATATAATTACATTTTTAAAAGAAGGAGGTTTAACGGATATTTGGTTACGAAATAATAAATTGAATAACGAATCCATAACTTCTACGTGGAAACTATGGTCTTTTTGGCCTGTATTCATATTCGGATTGTTTGGTGGTGTATATAGTGTGAGAAGTTTATTTAAAGAAATAAAAGTAAATAAAGATACTCAAGAAAAACAACAAGATAAACTAGAAAATAAAGAGATAACAGAAAAGGCATATAATACTGTTTTAGAAAATAAAATAGACTCTTTAAAAAGTAAATAATCGTATTATAAAATTGGCTTATATTTTTCATCGTTTCTAATTCTTTATTTTGCATTTTCTGTAACCCATCTAAAACCGCTATCGTCTGTACCTTGCTATCGCAAATCGCCACCGCTAAAAAAATAAAAAAGATGGTCTGGTAATTGTAATTTTCAGAGTACACATTCCCCCTAAAACGTTAGGCAACTGCTTTGTTATAAAAAATGCTGTTTATGTTATTAATTTTTACTTTGTTTTCTTTATATTTATGCTACGCGAGTTGGATAAAGTGGCGGATTGTTTAAACGCACTTTTCATACCAGCTCCAGTTGTAAGCAATTACCTAAAAAAAAACTATGAAAAAAATAATTATCATTCTTTGTCTAATACTCATTTCTTGTAATTTCAATAACAAGAAAGAAACAAAATCTAATAACAAT
>NZ_FNNJ01000051.1 GCF_900106565.1 Lutibacter oricola | reverse complement strand
GCACACTTACGAAAATCCTAAAGGGATTTTCTTGGTCGGTAAATATTTACTAAATTTATTGCTTAATCACGCCACAAAACATACCAAAAACCGTTAAATTTTATGCCGATGAAAAACTAATTGGATAAATGATAAAAATACGGAGAAGAAACTAAAACGATAAAAATCTCATTGAAACGTTGATTTTGAGCAACACTTCGGAGGAGAAACTAAAATGAGAAAACCAGTTGAAACGTTGATTTTGAGCAACACTTCGGAGGAGAATCGAAAAGGAAAAACCAGTTGAAACGTTGATTTGATCAACACTTCGGAGGAGAAACTGAAACGGAAAAACTAGTTGAAACGCTGATTTGAGCAACACTTCGGAGGAGAAACCCAAATGAAAAAACTAGTTGAAACGCTGATTTGAGCAATATCTCGGAGGAGAAACTGTAACGAATTAACATAAAAGATTAATTTAAGTTTAATAAAAATAATTACAACTCAAAAAGGCACACAATTTAACAATGCGTTTATTTCATTGCTTGGTTAATTCCACGTACGAAAAGCCTCTGATTATTCTAATGTTTGAAGTTTTTTAATTAAATTTGACCTTAATCACGCAACGAAACCAAACTCTAAACCGTTGTAGCAAATTACGAAATGAAATATATTGATAGTTATAAAGCGACACAAACTGGACTATATTTAGTTATATTTTCAGCCTTGATTTTTATGTCACTTGGTATTTTAACAAGCATATATTTTGTTAAAGAGTTTGATTTTCATCCTTTTATTTCAGTGATATTATTTATTTCGATTTCATTGATAATCTATACCCCTTTTTGGAGTTATATTTTGGTTAAATGGAAAATATGGAGTTATAAGAAAATTGATGATATAGAAATTTTAATAAAATTAGCCACAAGGAAAAATCTTATATACCCTGACAATCATTTTTATACAAAATATGAAATATGTTCAAAAAAAGATAAAAATCTAATTAGAGAATTAAAAAGAATTAAACTTGCAGAGGACAATACGAATATCTTGAACAATTTGTATAGAGATAAAGAATTTAAGATTAAATCATATTTAGACATATTACTGAATAACGAACCTTTATTAATCATAAACTATAAAGGAGTTTGGTTGAAAGACACTGGATTGATTAAATGGACTAATTTTTCATATTTAAAACTTAATTTTGATAAATCAATGACAGAGGGATTCAGAGAAACTTGGATAGATTACAAAATTAAAGGAGAGAAAGAAATTATCAGATACGATTTGAATAAATTAAGTTTTATGAATATTAATTACTTTAAATTAGAATATTTATTGGAAGTTTATAAAAAACTTGCTACAACAACTGGTATATTTTATAGCTAGGTTTAAACACACTTACGAAAATCCTAAAGGGATTTTCTTGGTCAGTAAATATTTACTAAATTTATAGCTAAATCACGCCACAAAACATACCAAAAACCGTTACCTGTAATTGAACAAAATTGTATAACTTAAAATAAAACAATGAAACGAATGAAAAAGTATGTTATTTTAATGATTAGTTTAATGATTATTGGATGTAGCAGAGACAACCAGAATGAAAATGTAAATGCTTTTAATCTAGATGT
>NZ_FNNJ01000053.1 GCF_900106565.1 Lutibacter oricola | reverse complement strand
AATTAATTTTCTCGTGTCTCTGTCAGCCTAACTATTTTTATCTTAAATGACTAAAATGTGGATTTCAGATGTGAAATCCGCCATTGTAGGCAACGGTCATGTACAAGATTTAGTTGCGTGTTTAAGCTATAAATTTAGTAAATAATTCCCGAGCAAAGAAAGTCCGTGAGGACTTTCGTAAGTAGGCTCTAACCAAGCAATTAATTTTGTACGTTGTTGGCAATAGTTTTTTTATCTTTAATCGTAATTTTAATTTTTCCGTTTTTTTTCTCAATAATCTCTGCTTTTAATTCAAGTAACCTATTGTTGTCATCTTTAACTGAAAAGATTCGATTAAATCGATTCTTATTCTTTCTTAAAGGAGTATTTCCACTAGTTAAAACAGCTGGTTCAATTTCAATTTCTCTTTCTGATTGTTTTAAAGGTCTTTCAGAAATAATTTCAAATCCAAGTTTTTTAAAATCATCTTTGACAAACTCTGTAATCTTTTTATTTTTTTTAATCCAATAAATTACTCCGAGATAAATTATCATTGGAACAAAGATTATAATTAAATATTCAGTTGCAAATAAAATATAAATCATACTCATAAAAACTACAATAGTTAATAAAGTATAGATTATATATTCAGATGGTTTTGTCATTATTCGTAGAATTTATCAATTATGAAAATGTTATTGTTATATTATTACCAAGATAAAAGAAAACCCTTTTCTATGAGAGTTAATTCTCGTTTGTCAGGAATGCTATATTTCATATTTCTATTGGTATCGAAAAAAATATTATAATGATAATTAGCAATTCTATTAAATTCAAGTAAAATTTATTTGCAATAACTTTTTTTAACAAAAAATCAGCTATTAACCCGATAAAACCAATTCCGATTAATCCCAAAATTCCAATAACTCCCCAACCTTCTCCAGCTGATAAAACTTTCCAATTTATAGTCATATAGATAAATGAAATCAAAATTGTTAAAATTGATATTATATTAAGAATTGTTAGTTTTTGTATTATACTGAAATAGGTTGACCTTTTTCTTGTTAATATTTACCCGTTCAAAAGATTTTTTTTAGCCGTTTAGAAGGCAAAAAATAATTTGAACTAGGTCTTTTCTTAAATCATAAGTTCAGGTAAATTTACCTTATTTTTTCGATATGACTTGTATTTAATAGTTGGATTTAAATGAACTTCTGCTGGTTTTCTTAAATCGAGACTGAAATGAGTTCTTAAATTGTTATAAATATAGACAGCTTG
>NZ_FNNJ01000055.1 GCF_900106565.1 Lutibacter oricola | reverse complement strand
AGGATTTTCGTAAGTGTGCTAGAACCAAACAATAAAATATACCAATTGTTGTAAGCAGTTTATTGTTCTATTTTGGTTCGAATATTTTATCTAGTTCTGTTTCAAGGACACCATAGTCAAATCCTTCCATTTTTTTTAAAACTTTTCCTTCTTTACTAATTATAAAACTAGTTGGGTATACTTGAACTCCGTAATTTATCACATATTTGTCAGACATTCCTTGTAGATTTGAAAGGTTAATCCAATTAATATTGTCCGTTTTACTTGATTTTTCCCATTGTCTTTTATCGACATCAATTGAATAACTTATAATTTCAAAATTATTATCTTTATATTTTTCTTTTAGTTTAGGAAATTCTTGTTGATTTTGATTATGACATGGAGGACACCAACTTGCCCAAAAATCTAAAATTATAATTTTTCCTTTATAGTCAGAAATCTTGTGTAGGTTTCCATTTAAATCCATACCGGATATGTCTATAATTGATTCTCCAATTTCTATTTTTTCAATTTCAAAACTATTTTTAAGAGCAATTCCTTTTTTTGAATTTTGAAGTTTTTTGTTAAGTTTAGAATGAAATAATTGAAGGCTATCTTTAGATATATTTTGCGTAAATCCAAGGAAGTTTGTTAATGAAACTATATTGTTGGGGTTTTTATAAAGAAAATCTAATTGGTCGTTTTTTATTCCCTTTTGATAATCTTTCATATCAATTTCACCATTTTCGATTTGATTGTTATATTTTTCAGCTATTCCAAAATATTTTTTAGATAATTCAGTCAGTCTAGAGCCATTTATTTGGGAGTTTTCAAAATTATCATAATTTCCAATTAACGAAATATCACTTTTATCAAGCCAAAAAGAATTTCTTTTACCAATCTTATTCTTGTAGTCAAGAATAAGAATCATATATTCACTGGGTTCATTGTTATCAATTTCAAACTCAAAAGATCCATTCAATGATATGGTAGAATCAATTTTTTTTCCAAAAAAGTTTCTACTATCTAATTTAGAAATCACAATAACTAAGCTGTCTTTTAGGTTTTCAATAGTACCAGTTATTTTTGTCGAATTATTGTTATTAGATTTTGTTTCTTTCTTGTTATTGAAATTACAAGAAATGAGTATTAGACAAAGAATGATAATTATTTTTTTCATAGTTTTTTTTT
>NZ_FNNJ01000057.1 GCF_900106565.1 Lutibacter oricola | reverse complement strand
TGCTAAATAGAATGTTTCTTAACTTTTATTTTATTAATTTTATAAATCGAAAAATTGCGATTACCAAAACACAACTTTGGTTATCCTAAACCGTTAGCAAAAATAAGAAACGAACAATTATGAAACAGAAAAGATTATTAATACTAATATTGTTATTTATAACTACATACACATTTAGTCAAAACGAAGTATCAATAGAGTTGACTAATGCAAGTTACAAGTCTAAAGAAACAAAACTAACAATAGGTATTTCTATAAAGAATAATACCGATAGTTCAGTTTATATAGTCACACCGAAAAAATATTTTTTCTACAAACATTTAGATACTAAAAATAGTCTAAAAAAGAGCGGTTTGAATAGATTCCCATACTCTTTAGAAATATCATCAAATAAAAAGTGTAAAACAAATGATGATGGTTACGAATCGGTTATGTTTGGCAGAGAAGTAATTACTTTCAACATCTTGAAAGATATAGATGAAATAAAGCCAAACGAAATCAAAACTTATGAAAACATTGAAATTAATAGGTTTGATGGAGAATTCTGTTCTAATAGAAAATATAATATAAGTATTACTTATAATCCGAAAATTCATTTTGACAAGAATTTCATTAGTAAAATAAAAACTAAATATGACCTAATTCTTAAAGAAACAAAAGAATTGAATAGTGATTTAAATAGTTCTTTAAATAATTATAAAAGTATCCAGAAAGATAATTTTGAAAAACTAAATAGTTTATTTTCGATAATACCAAAAATTGAAAGTTTCAATGATAAAAATATCAAATCTAATTCTATTACAGCATCAGAAATAAAATAACTTTTGCTAACAACTGGTATATTTTATAGCTTGGTTTTAGCACACTTACGAAAATCCTCTCGGATTTTCTTGGTCGGTAAATATTTACTAAATTAGTTGCTTAAAACACGCCACAAAACATACCAAAAACCGTTGTACACCATTTAAGAAAACGCAGAATTGAATCAAGAAATCAAAATATCACGTTCGGACTTAATCGCTAAATGCGACCAATATCTGAATGGAGAACTTGAAAAATCCGATTTAGAAAATTATGCTTCAGAA
>NZ_FNNJ01000058.1 GCF_900106565.1 Lutibacter oricola | reverse complement strand
CGTTTGCAACCTGTTACAATTGCAACTTTACCTTCTAGACTAAATTTATTTAAAATACTCATTGTTTTGTTTTTTTATTGAATGTTTTGTTTATATGAAGAGATTCTTCGCTTTGGCTCAGAATGACATTTCATATTTTTATTGAATTATTAAAGACTACAATCCATTAACACTTTCATTCCATCTGGATTTTGATCAATGTTTTCAAAAACTGTTTGAATGTTTGTTAATGGCTGAACATCGGTAATCATTTCTTCAAATGGTAATTCGTTTGCTGTAATTAAATCGATTGATTTTTCATAATCTTGCTCTTCGTAAACACGAGCTCCAATTAACTTCAACTCTTTCCAGAAAAATTTGAATAAATCAACTGGTTTCTTTTCTCCGTGAATAGCAACCATTACAATTCGTCCTCTAATCCCTGCAACTTCTGTCATTACATCTAACGTTGGCTGAACTCCAGCAACCTCAAATACAACATCTGCTAAACGACCTTCGGTTTGTTCTCGAACATAATCTACCAAGTTTACTTTTGCTGGACTTACAGCATTTAAACCTAGTTCTTTTGCTTTTGCTATACGCGTTTCATTTACTTCTGAAACAATTACATTTGCTCCAACTTCTTTAGCTACCATGGCAACTAATAAACCTATTGGTCCACCACCTAAAACAACCGCAGTTTCTCCAGCTACCAAACCACTCATTCTAACATCATGCGTTGCTACTGATAATGGCTCTATTAATGCTGCTAATTTTAAATCGGTATCGCTTTTTAATTTGTGTAACGTAAAGGAAGGAACATTCCAATATTCTTGCATTGCTCCTGGACTATCGATTCCTATAAATTTTAATTCTTCACAAATGTGATTGAATCCTTTATCTGATGGCTTTACCAAACGATCATCTAACGGACGAACTACTACTTTATCTCCTATTGCATAGTCTGAAACTCCTTCTCCAACTGCGTCAATAATTCCTGACATTTCATGACCTATAGTTTCTGGCATACTCACTCGCTTATCCATCATTCCGTGATA